>OY782761.1:1200000-2400000 GCA_963678265.1 uncultured Microbacter sp. | reverse complement strand
AAGGTATGGCTCAACAACAACCTGGGTGCCGACTACAGCAATGTAAGTTCTTCCAGCTTTAGCCCGGGAACGCAGGCTACTGTCTACAACGACTACCACGCCTACGGCAGCCTCTTCCAGTGGGGCCGCCCGGCCGACGGCCACGAGTTGATAAGCTGAAGTAGCAGTAGCACTGGTACGGTTAAATACGGCACCACCTCCACTCTTAGTACTACCGATACTCCGAATAGTGCTTTATTTATAACGAATACAAGTTCACCTTGGGATTGGCGCAGTACTAAGAACGACAACCTGTGGCAGGGCGAAGCGGGTACCAACAACCCCTGCCCCAGCGGTTTCAGGGTGCCGACCAATGCCGAACTGACCTCGCTGGTTACCGCAGCCGGTATTACCAACTCTGCCACTGCCGCCGCCTCTAAACTACGGTTTTCGGTTGCGGGTTACCGCAGTTACAGCAATGGTACGCTCTACCACACGGGCGACAGCGGCTACTACTGGAGTAGTTCGGTTAGTGGCAGCACTAACGCCAGCTACCGCTACTTCGGCAGCGGCAGCACGAGCACGAACAGCAGCGGTCGTGCGAACGGCTTTTTCGTTCGCTGCCTCGGAAACTAGGGCGACCTCACCCCCAACCCCTCTCCCGAGGAGAGGGGAGCCGGACAGAAAAAAGAGTAACGGAACCAGGAATGAGAAATCGGAGAGCAGAGAAGAATGTAAGATAAGTTAATAAGTTCTACCATTAAGGCATGAAGAGTATTAAGCCGATTCATCTTCTTTTCTTAATTTTTTAATGGTATATCTCGTGGCAACTTTGCCGATCCTCTATGATTCTTTGAATAATAGACGCAAACATAGAACTTAACAGTCCCGGGGTCTACCAGCGACGCTACTGATGTTGTTACGGGCAGAAGCCTGTGACGTGCAAAACGTATAAAACCAACCAGTATGGTATCAAATTTCAAAATACAAAGACGAGTCGTTCTTTTTGTGTGTATGTTGGCTTTAACCGGTTGGGCAACCTATGCCCAGCAGTGGGTTCCCAACTATAAGTTTACCATCCAGAATGAGGTGCAGACATCGGATCATACCCTCGAATTCGATCTGTACCTGCTCAACACCATGTCGTATGTCACCTTCGAATTATCGACCGTGCAGCTGGCCATCACGTTGAATCCCGATATTCTGAACGGAGGGACGCTTACGGCTGAAACGGTAGCCGGCAGTTCGGATCTGGTGACGGCGCAGCAACCCGGCGACATCACGTGCGATTACTCTACCAGCATACCCATACTCAAAGTAACGCCCAACAAAGCTCTTGACAAAGGGCAAGGAACCATTATCAGCACCCTGGCTCCGGGCACGCGCATCGCCCGCGTCCGGCTGACGAATAGTGTAAGTTTCGCGCAGCAGCCAGCCAACCTGCTGTTTAAACTGAACGGCACGCCCTACTCCACGGCCGTGCAATATACCGATCAGGCCACCGGAGAGGCAATGTCGTTGCCGCTCAGTAGTACCGATGTATATAGCAGCACCGCAAATCCGGTGCTCAACTCGTTACCTTCAGTTACCTTTGACTCCGACGATCGTATGCTCAATGCCATGACGGGAACACTTACCGGTTTGGGCTCCCCCTATGTGGTCGATTACGGCTTTGTATATGGCACCAACCCGTCACCGACAATAGCCGATAGATACATCAGCAAAGGCGGAGCATCGGCAACCGGCAGTTATACACTGACGCTGCCCTGTTTGGTAGCAGGTACACCATATTGCGTAAGGGCGTATGCTACCAACAGTGTCGGTACGGTTTACAGTTCGAAAGAGTTGTCATTTATAGCAACCGATCAAACACCGGGCAACCTGAGCTACACCACTCCGAATGTATTTACCAAAGGGAAGAAAATAACGGCTTTGTTTCCTACCGTTACCGGTACGGTTACCGGATATACTATTTCAAAAGAGTTACCCGCCGGGCTCTATTTCGATCCGGCAGTCGGAGGCATCTATGGCACTCCAATCGAAATTTCGCCGGCTACCGACTATACCATCACGGCAAGTAATGCCGAAGCGAGCACCTCTACCGTTGTGCGTATCACCGTAAACGATGTCTATCCAACTGGTTTAACATACAATACGCCGAATGTGTTTGTTAAAGGTTCGGCCATTCAACCATTAATTCCCTCTATCGGCGGCGGTGCGGTTGTAAGCTATAGCGTTACACCCCATTTGCCTGCCGGTTTATCGATCAATGGCACTACAGGTGTTATCAGCGGCATTCCCACGGCCGTTACTGCCGATGTCCAGTATGTGGTTACTGCCAGCAATACGGGAGGAGGAGCCCAATATGGAGTGCATATCGCCGTCACCGACGCGCCTCCATCCGGTTTGAGTTATGCGACTTCCGCCGTGTTGACCAAAGGCATGGCGGCGACACCCTTGAAGCCAACCGTTGGCGGCGGTGTTGTGAGCAGTTATACCATTACACCTTCATTGCCTGCCGGATTGTTTATTGATCCGTCCACAGGCAAAATCGGTGGTACGCCCACGGTTATCGCCCCTGCTACCGTCTACACGGTGGTTGCCTCCAATGCCGAAGGTAGCGCCTCAGCAAATATTACCATTACCGTAAACGATGAGGCACCATCCGGTTTGAGTTATGCGTCACCCCTGGCGTTTGCCAAAGGCACGGCTATTGCGTCGTTGGTTCCGACCGTTGGCGGCGGCGTGGCTACCGGTTACAGTATCAGTCCGCCGTTACCCGCCGGTTTGTCGATCGATGCATCTACCGGCATTATCAGCGGTACTCCGTCTGTAATTGCCGCCGGTGCCGATTATACGGTAACCGCGACCAACAGCGCGGGAAAGGTAACGACAACAATCAATCTTACGGTAAATGAAGCGGCTCCGTTCGACCTGAGTTACCCGACACCCTGCCGGTTTACCCGTGGAAGCGGTATAGCTTCGCTTATCCCTACCGTGAGCGGTGGCGCCGTCACTACCTATAGCGTTACCCCAGCATTACCTGCCGGATTGTCAATCAATGCCACCACAGGCGTTATCAGCGGTATTCCCAGTACAACGGCAGTAATGACGGCATACACCGTAACAGCATCCAATGCCTCCGGAAGCACTTCGTTCGTTTTGTCGGTAGTGGTAAACGAAACGGCTCCCACGGGTTTGAGTTATCCGACACCGAATGTTTTTGCCAGAGGCACTGCCATTGCAGCATTAACTCCCACCGTAAGCGGCACGGTGACAGCTTATAGTATTGCTCCGGCATTACCCGCCGGTTTGTCGATCGATGCGTCTACCGGTATTATCAGCGGGACTCCGGCGGTGGCAGCCACCGGATGCAATTATACGGTTACGGCATCGAATGCCGGAGGAGATGCCACGTTTACACTCAATATAGCGGTGAACGATATAGCTCCCACTGGGTTGAATTATCATACCCCCGGTGTTTATACCAAAGGAGTTACCATATCGCCCCTTGTTCCGACGGTAAACGGCGGTGGAGTAAATAGCTTCGGCATCAACCCTGTACTGCCTGCCGGCCTCTCGATCGATGCTCTGACGGGCGTAATCGGCGGCACCCCCACAGCGGTATCGGCAGCGACGAATTATACGGTAACCGCGACCAATACAGGAGGTAGTGCCGTTTTTGAGGTAAACATCACAGTGAACGATATACCTCCGGCAAATTTAAGTTATACAACTCCTGTTGCATTTGTTCAGGACAAGCCTATAACAACACTAAGCCCGTCGGTGAGCGGAGGTGCCGTCACACACTACGGCATTACGCCATCCCTCCCCAACGGTTTGTCCATCGATGCTTTGACCGGGATAATCAGCGGCACTCCAGTGATAGCCTCATCCTCTTCAATATATACGGTGACGGCAACCAATTCGGGCGGAGATGCCCTATTTAACCTGGATATTTCAGTGCGCGATGCCGCCCCAAGCAGATTGACCTACACCACACCTCATCTTTATACCAAAGGCACGGCTATCGGTTCGTTAGTTCCGACAGTGAGTGGAGGAAGCGTTCTTTACTACAGTGTGAGCCCGTCGTTGCCGGTCGGCTTATCGATCGATCCTGCGACCGGGGTTATAAGCGGCACTCCGGCGGCAGTTACACCGGTGGCCGGTTATATGGTGACGGCATCCAACGCCAGTGGCAGTTGTACTTTTACGGTAGAAATCGGTGTAAACAATACGATAACCATTACTACCCCGGAATCAACTGTGGCCGGTTGTCAATCTTCCGATCTGGCATTAAATTATACGCTATTGAGCGGCGTTCCAGTTCAGTATCAACTTACGTTTGACGATCGGGCTATCCGTGCCGGATTGAACAACATTGCATACACGGCACTCCCATCTCCCACCGGAGGCATCATCACATTCTCAATCCCCGGCGGTATGCCGGCCGGTATCTATACGGGTTCTCTGCAACTGAAAGATAATGCGGGGGGAGAAAGCGCATCCTATCCGTTTAAGTTTACCGTAAACCTGTCGTCCGACTATATCATTGCGAAATTTAATGATGTAATTGCCTGTGCAGATAGCAGCTCCCGTTTCGTTTCGTTTCAATGGTATAAAAACGGAGTGAAAATCGATGGGGCCGATAAACGGTTTTATAACGATCCGTCAGGATTGAACGGAACCTATCTATTGCAGGTAACCACCATTGAAGGCAATACTTTTTTCTCCTGTCCCAAGACCTTCGATATAGCTCAGAAGAGAGTTACGGTAGCTCCCAATCCGGTGCAAAAAAACAGCGCGTTCACCATACGAATGATCGGCTTTGATGAACAGGAATTGTCGTCGGCTACCTTGTCCGTATACAACATGCAAGGTATCTGTGTTTACAAATCGGCGACAGTAACCGGAACCAATACATTGCACCTTACATTACCGCAGGCTTACGTCGGTAGGGTAACCACATCGGATGGTAAAGCGTATTCTTTCAAAATTGTGGTACGACAATAGAGCCGACAGTGTGCCTCCTGATTGTTGTCTGGCCGATCGTCAGGCGGCAAACAGACTATTCAATTTCATGACTGCATGATACAGAAATATTTGTACAAATACCGATAAATCTGAGATCAGTAAATAACGAAAAGTCAAGATGACTTCAATAAATTGTCTATTACAAACCAAAGGTCGGCGACTAAAGAGAGCGGATCTCGTGCGACCTAAAAAAACAACTATCTACGCATGAAAAAATTACTTTTATTCGTTTTTGCCGGATGTGCCTGTTCGCTTCTGGCACAACAGGCAATTCCACTCTGGACGAAAGGCGCGATGCCGAATAGTCGGAATCTGAACCTTAGCGATAGTATTGTTGACGAACGTATCTTTCAGGTTGGACAACCTGATGTGGAGATTTATACTCCGTCGAAAGAAGAGAACCGCCATTTTGCCGTGCTTGTCATCCCCGGAGGCGGTTATAGCCGCGAGGTCAGGGTGGTGAGCGGTTCTCAGATTGCCAAATATTTCAATACCCTGGGGGCTACTGCCTTCGTATTGAAATATCGTCTTCCGCAAAGCCCCGATGTGATTCATTCGGAACAAGCCCCGGTACAGGATGGTCAGCGGGCAATAAAGCTGATGCGCGCTTTGGCCGGAAAGTATCATTACGATGCAGATAAAATCGGAGTCTTCGGAACTTCAGCCGGCGGACATCTTGCGGCTTCGTTGGGCGTCTTCTCCGAAGATTTTACCGGGATAAAAGATTCTTTATCGCACTATCCGTTTCGTCCCGATTACATGATACTGCTGTCTCCGGTTATATCGTTATCCGATCCGTATGCCCACAAAGGCTCGGTCGAAAGCCTTTTGGGTAAAAATGCCAGCAAGGAGATGATTGATAGGTTCTCACCTAATTTGCATGTAACAGAATCCACCCCGCCGGCTTTGTTGTTGCTGGCCAATGATGATCCGATGGTACCCTCTCTCAATGGAGCCCTGATGTACATGGCCTTGCGCGAAAAGAACGTAAATGCTTCGTTGCATATTTTTCCACACGGGCAGCATTCCATTAATTTGACCCGCAATCCGCTATCGACCGACCTTTGGATGCCCATTGTGAAGGCCTGGTTAAAGGAGTTGGGGTATTAGATATAAATGACCGATACAACATAGAAAAACCGAAAGAAACAAGAGAATTACACATATCAATACATTAGAACAGGTCGCGGGTTCGAGTCCCGTTTTCCGCTCATAAAAATCAGACAATTACACCGATGTGATTGTCTGATTTTTTCTTTTAGAAGGATGGTTTATGGCTACATCTATAATCCGCTACAAACATAGAATTCTTTCCTATAATAAGCATTGTTTAAACCTTCCAACTCCCCAAGAGGGCAAACATCCGTACTTAATTTAGCAACTTTGACTGAGCAGAAAGCTGATGGAAAAAGGCTTAGGTTCACACAGAATACAATTCCTAAAGATCAAGCATATAAGGATTAAATGATTAGTTTTCGTCATTACTTTTACCTACATTTGCAGTGCTATTTACAGTTGAAACTGTATTATGAAAAGACCGGTTCTTCGTCATCGGCAATAAGAACAACGGGACTGTTGTCAAACAGATTATAGATCACGGGATGAATCTACGGGATGCAGCAGCACTATCCGACATAACAAAGATTGTACACAAAGAGAGAATGACATAGCCGTTTGTTCAGATACTACTAACGGAACTGTAATTGACATTTAGTCTAAGAGAGATAACAGCATATAGCAAACTTGCAAGAACCCGCAACAAATAAAATTATAAAACAGACCTACTATGGAACCTTTCCACAAAAATATCACAATCATTTCCAGAACACAAAATCCAGCTGGAAGCGTTGACCTGGTAATTAAAGCCATAGATGGTACTATCTTCAACATTAAAAATTGCCTTGCTCCCGACAAAGCCATCCCAATAGAAAGGCTTGTAGGTGCCTATGAAGTAAAAGCTGAAGACGGCACTTTGTATCACAAGAAAGCGATTGTTCATTTCAACACAGACAGGTCGCACGATTTGGAACTAACAGAGGAAGAAATCTAAAACCGAAAAGCATTATATCCTCACTAACGTAGCATGAGAGTGCTATAAGACTGTTATTCTGCATCTTCATTTGAAGTGGCATTTATATATCAGAGCAATGATCTCCGATTTTACAAATACCGTTTGCAGGTGGTTTTTTATTTTCAGCAACATCGTGTATCTTTGTCCCATATCAAAATTCATTTACAGACCAACCCATGAGAAAGACCTTATTTATTCTGCTTGCCTTTCTATCGGCTATAACTATATTAGTCTCCTGCTCGTCCAACAGCGATCGGCTGGTTGCCGCATTCTCTGCCGAAATAGGAAACAGTCCCATCCTTAAAGCCGAAGGGAACAATAAAATTTCGTACACATGGAACTCTGTAAGTATGGTCAAAAAGGATATTTTAAAAACCATTGCCGATAAAGAGCTAAAAATGGCACCGACATCGGTTATCGATTTAGGCCCGGCTCTTGATGAGAATCAAAATCCTATCATGGGAAAGATACAACAGTCGTGGATATACGAGATTCCTCAAAATAAGACAGAACTAACCTATCAACTGTCCACTTCGACAATCGACATCATTTTAACTATTACAAAAAAATAAGGTTGTAAGAATGTATCCGGGCGAGGTCTGACACTACTATCGTTGCGTATCAAACCAGATGGATTTAGTCGTCTTTGGAATTTTAACGATAAGATAAGGTCGGTATTGTATGGCCATTAGCGCTCTTGTATCGGCACTATCGTAGACAGTCTCGACGTAGACATTTTTGCTGTTTTCCACTATACTGACACTGATAGAACTGCCGGCATTACTCATCCAGACGGTGTCAAATATGGCCAAAACCGTATATTCATTAAAATCAATACGATTTTCAAGCAAAACCATCCTTCGGCGATTCACGCTATCCATATTTACCAACAACTGGTTCCAGTCGGCCGTATCATTGATTACCAACGATTTGTGGCCTATTTTATCCGTCCCGTTTCCTATCAGGTTTCCCTTTGCAATAATAGTTGGTATCACGGGCTGGAATCCCAGTCCCTGAGTACAACCTATAATCAATAGAGCAAGAGCCGATAAGAAAAAACACTTCATAACTTTACGTGACGTTAGCATTTCCGACACACAAAAGTAGCATAGAATTCGGAAACAGACACCATTAAAAGCGAAAATTATCGCACAACGGCATGTATGCGTAATTGTTCCGCTCAAAAAGCTAACTTTGCATATACAAATTGACTATTCCGAAACAACATATGAAACAACATATATTTTGGATACTACTACTGATGTGTACCACCACCCTGTTTGCTCAAAACAAAAATTCGTTTTACAAGGCCTCTGACAAACGCTTTTCTTATATGGACCGCGGCGATTTTCACGTCCCCGATCATCCTCGTTTCTGGGTAGCATCAGCTCAAATAGCTTTTTCGTTCAAAGGTACCGATTGTATTATCGACATCACCGACGAACATCTGTACAATAAGAATCTGAACTATATTGTGCTTATTGTCGATGGGAATTATTCGCGTTTCAAGCTATCCGGGGCTGATAATCAACTTTCCGTAGGCGCAAACCTGAAAGATACAATTCACACTGTAGTACTTTGCAAAGCGACAGAAACAGGTATTGGATACATACAGTTCAACGGGGTAACCTGCCGTGATCTGTTACCCTGTCCTGCTCCACCCAAACGTAAGATAGAGTGTTTCGGCAATTCGGTTACTTGCGGAACCGGCAGCGACCAAAGTCTGGTTGCCTGCGGCCATGGCGACTGGCAGGATCAACACAATGCCTACTTAAGCTACGGAGCATTGACGGCACGTGCCCTGAATGCGCAATACCACCTCACCTCTGTTTCAGGTATCGGACTCATACACAGCTGTTGCGACATGGACATTGTAATGCCACAGGTGTACGACAAAATTAATCTGAGGGAGAACAAACTCCGTTGGAATTTTTCGCTATACCAGCCCGACGTAGTCACTATTTGTCTGGGTCAAAACGATGGAGTTCAGGACAAGGAAAAATTCTGTTCTGCGTATACCAACTTTATCAAAACATTGAGAAAAGCATATCCGCATACACAGTTTATACTACTCACCAGCCCGATGGCCGACCAGAAGTTACTCCCCTTTATGAAAGAGTGTCTGACTATAGTTGTGAACCGGATGCACAAAACAGGAGACAAAAAAGTATCGCAGTTTTTCTTCAGCCGCAGTTACAACAGCGGATGCGATGCCCACCCCGATCTCTCGGAACACAAACTGATCGCGCAGGAACTAACAGCCTATTTACGTCAATTAATGCACTGGTAAATTCAGACCCAATGTCGACAAATGAGATTAAACGATTGCTTGACACCAAAGCAAAACAATATAATTGTGCGGATTTTATCGATACCGACCCCATTCAGATTCCGCACCGCTTTGCCCGCAAAGAAGATATCGAAATAGCCGGAATCTTAACGGCCACTATTGCCTGGGGACAACGCAAAAGCATCATCAACAATGCCGACCGGCTGATGCGACTGATGGATAATGCTCCGTACGACTTTGTTTGCAACGCCGAAGATTCCGATTTGGTGAGTTTAGCGCAATTTGTGCACCGAACCTTTAATGGTAACGATTGCCGCTTTTTTATTGAATCGTTGAAAAATATCTACCGCAATCACAACGGATTGGAGGGCGTCTTTACAAAAGGATTTCGGGAAGGAGAAAGCGTCTTCGCCGCATTGCACTATTTCCGGAAAGTTTTTCTTTCGGTTCCTCACGAGCAGCGAGTCCGGAAACATATTTCGGACGTAGCGGCCAATTCGAGTGCCAAGCGTCTCAACATGTTTCTTCGCTGGATGGTACGGCAGGATGATACCGGCGTAGATTTCGGATTGTGGAACGACATTTCCATGTCGGCGCTGATGCTTCCGCTCGATGTGCATACCGGCGATGTGGCACGCGCTTACGGACTGCTCACACGCAAGCAAAACGACTGGAAAGCAGTTGAAGAGATCACCGCTATCCTCCGGCAATTCGATCCACACGATCCGATCCGTTACGATTTTGCTCTGTTTGGCATCGGAGCATTCGACAATGAGGAGATAGGATGAAAACTACTTGGCAGGATTGTATTTCACGCTAATCTCTCTTCCCCACCCGTTCAACTTTTCCAGAACTGGCAGAACCGATATGCCCATTTCGGTGAGTCGATACTCAACTTTGGGCGGAACCGTCGGATAAACGATGCGTTCCACCAAACCGGAAACCTCCAGTTCGCGAACGGTTTGCGTAAACATTTTATTGGTAACACCCCGCAAACTGCGCTGTAATTCGCCCGAACGCATCACCCCGTCTTTGAGATGATACAACACTATCGGCTTCCATTTGCCCCCGATCATGTCCATCACCAACTCCAGCGAACAAAAATATTCTTTCTTTTTGAAAATATATTTATCTATATCTCCCTCATTACTCATAATTTACTCCTTTTGGTAACTATACCACTTTTTAGTAAGTACTTGTATATTTAGTATTAATCCCCGAAATTTGCAGCACAAAAATACAAAAAAGGAAGTAAACCCACTAAACAATTCAAAAGATGAACGTAGTAGCTATCAACGGAAGTCCGCACAAAGCAGGAAATACTTTTCACGCCCTCTCTATAGTCGGCAAGCAACTGGAACAAGCCGGGATCGGGTTCGAGATCGTGCATATAGGCAACAAACCCATCAGAGGGTGTTCTGCGTGCGGTATGTGTGCCAAAAACAGAGATGAGAAGTGTGCAATGAAAGACGACGGTGTTAACGAAGCTGTTCAGAAAATGAAAAATGCCGACGGTATCATCCTTGCCTCTCCGGTACACTATGCCGGCATTGCGGGTACTATGAAATGCTTTCTCGACCGGGCCTTCTACGTATCGGGTAGTAATGGAGGTCTCTTCCGCAATAAGACAGGAGCTTCTGTAGTGGCAGTTCGCCGCACGGGAGGTTCGTTCACCTTCGACAACCTGAACCATTACCTTCTCTATTCGGAGATGCAGATCGCTACATCCAACTACTGGAACATTATTCACGGACGTACGCCCGGTGAAGTTCTCGAAGACGCCGAAGGAGTGCAAATAATGGAAGTACTGGGCAATAATATGGCATGGCAGCTTAAAATACGCGAAGCCACAAAAGAGTCGATTCCGGCCCCGGCTCCAGTCCAAAAGGTAATGACAAGCTTTGTAAGATAATTTTTCTCTCCACAAAATAAGTATTCGCATCTTTGCCCGTTGCAGGCAGAGATGCGTTTGTTTTAAAATCAAAACTCATTATTTTGAGCTCTGTTCACATCATTTTTTCACATCTTAGTAAGCCATATAAAATACTAAAGAACATTAAGTTCTCCGGGTAATATTTGCATTTCGTTCTCCTCCCAATTACTTTTGTATCACTTATCAAAAATAATTGCCTCTGACACACCTCTACTTTTCTTTGTAATCATTACTGCAACGGAGGTTTCCGATGCATCAGTTTAACTTTTAATTCACTCTTCGTATGATAAAGAAAAGTCTGTTTGTCAGCCTTATCGGGTTATTTCTATGCGTAGTTCCAGGCCACGGTCAGCAATGGCAACACAGTTGGAACGAAGCAACCGCTCTCGCTCAAAAAGAGCATAAGCACATTCTGCTCAATTTTTCCGGCTCCGATTGGTGCCTGCTTTGTATGCGAATGCATAAAAACATTTTCGGATCCAATCAATTCATCACCTTTGCTTCGCAGAACTTAGTTCTCTACGATGCCGACTTTCCACGCAATAAAAAAAATCAGCTCAGTAAAGAACTGGAGCAACAAAACAACACGTTGGCAGACAAATACAACAGTGCCGGTCACTTTCCCTGCACCGTTTTATTGGACGACAACGGCAAAGTGTTGAAGCAATGGGACAGTGCCTACACGGGAACTCCTGATAGTTTTATAGCTGAAATAAAATCCCTGTAATTTTCAAATTAAGCGGTAAAACGCCCGATCAAAAGCCGACGCTATATTCACATGGCCAGAAAGATTATACATAAACGTGAAATGAAGCTGATGGGTAACCACTTTGAAATATCGGTGGTAGCGGCAGATGCCTATTGGGCCCGGCAACGTATCGATGCCGGCGTAAAAGAGATCAAACGCATCGAAGCATTACTCACCACTTTCAACGACGAAAGCGAAACCAATCGGATAAATGCACTGGCCGGCATACGACCAATTGTCGTGAGCAATGAGATCATCCAACTGATAGAGCGATCGAAGCGCATATCGGAGGTAACTCAGGGTGCGTTTGATATCACCTACGGATCGGTGGACAAAAGTCTGTGGAATTTCGATACGCACATGACCTCACTCCCGGACAAAAAGACAGCCAAGAAAAGTGTTCGCCTCATCAACTACAAAAACATTGAGATAAACCACGCCGACTCAACCGTATTTCTAAAAGAAAAGGGAATGCGCATCGGGTTTGGAGGCATTGGCAAAGGCTATGCGGCCGAGATGGCAAAAAATGTCATGAAGCGTCAGGGCGTAACAAGTGGAGTGGTCAACGCCTCGGGCGATCTGACGGCATGGGGACACCAACCCGATGGAATGCCGTGGACAATAGGCATCGCCAATCCGAATCTGGCACAAGAAATTTTTTCGTACATGAACATCACCGACATGGCAGTAGCCACTTCGGGCAACTATGAAAAATTTGTGCTGATTGATGGCCAACGCTACTCCCATACCATCGATCCGAAAACCGGATTACCCATCAACGGAATCAAAAGCGTCACCATCATTTCGTCCAATGCCGAGATTGCAGATGCCATGGCAACACCCGTTACTATCATGGGCGTAAAAGCCGGTCTGCACATGATTAACCAAATCAAGAATATCGAAGCCATCATCATCACCGACGACGATAAACTTTACACGTCGAAAAATATCAACCTGATTAAGTAACACCTAACCACCTATTTTATCAAACAATGACTACAAAAGCAATCATATTATTTGCAATACCAATGCTATTACTAAGCTCCTGTGTTTCGGTCAAGGAGTACCAGAAATCGAGACTAAACGATTCGGAAATGATTCTGAGCAACCGAAAAATAGAAAAAGAGGAACTTAACTTTCAAGTTATCAAAGAGGGAGCTGCAGGAGCCAATTCCGGCAAATCGGGAGGCGGATGCGGCTGCAACTAACCATTGACAAAAAACTTACAATGAAGAAGTACCTATTTATTGCATTATTTCTCTTCTGTGTCGTCTATAGCGCGTTTGCGCAGTATTTCAAAAAAGACACAACATCCTATACAACAAAAAGTCTGAAATTGGACGAAGTAAATCTGGTAACGGGTTACTACTCTCAAACCGGAGATCACTCCACCACACTCGGCGGTTTGGGTGATGAACAGGTAAAAGAGTTCTCCTCATCCATCGACCTGAAATTTGTAGGCTATACCAATCCCAATTATATCCATTCGTTAACGGCCGGATTCGGTTATGCACACCATACAGCGGCATCGGCGGCGTGGGTATCAAAAACAGGAGCCTCCCGAACCGGCGGCGACCGGATTTACCCATCGCTGGAATGGTCAATGCAAAACGTCAGGCGAAAAACGGAATATACTGCTGGAGCACAATACTCGGGAGAATTCAACTATAAATCACTCACGCTCAACACCGGATTCACCAAAACGAATCAGAGCAACGGAGAGTTTGGTATCAAACTGACCTCATCAATCGACCGGGTAACGATGATTAATGCCGAAACGATGGCCAAAAACGCATCCGTCCTGACTCTGGTTAAGAGCTCTACTAATTATGAAGACGATGTAATGACATTTACAGGCAGACCAACCAACGCGGTTTCGTCAGCAAGCAGAGTTGTCACCTCTGATTCGCACAATACAGTAACCACAGCGGCATCTGCCGAATATTCGAGCAGACCCCGCACCACACTAACAACCGCTCTCAGCTATAATCAGATAATTAATCCCCGCATGCAAATGGCTTTTCTTGCTGATTTTACCAGACAGTTCGGTTACCTGGGATTACCCTTCCACAGGGTATTTTTTGCCGATGCCGACAGCAGTAAAATAGAGCATCTTCCCAACCAACGGTTGAAATTGCCGTTAGCCGTAAGGTGGAACTATTTTCTGGGAGACAATGTGATATTCAGAACTTACTACCGGTTTTATACCGACAGCTGGGGAATCACGGCTCATACGGCTTCTATAGAAACACCAATAAAGCTGTCGCCGTTCTTCTCCATCTCCCCGTTTTATCGTTATTATAAACAGACAAGCTCTAAATATTTTGCTCCGTATGCACAGCATCAGACATCAGAAGAGTATTACACCTCCAACTACAGCTACTCGGCCTTTTCTTCCAATTTCTTTGGGGTGGGACTCCGGTGGATGCCACTCGAAGGGGGCTTTTTCAAATCGATCGAACTACGTTACGGGCACTACAAACAGACCACCGGACTGGTATCCAATGTTATCACCCTGCATCTGAAATTCTAAAAGGGCGAGCGGATATATCACAAAAAACCTCGTAAAACAGATCTGTTTTACGAGGTTTTATCATTATAAATCATCCATTATCAATCCACAGCCCGCACTACTTCGCCATCAGATCGGGCTCAGTGACATAATTCAAGTCTTTCTAAAACCGTTTTCCGATACAGATTCCGCATCGGGGATAGGCCCTGTCGATCGGATTGCCGAACAAACGGCCTGCACCCAGATACAACTCTCCGGTGACTCCGCCACGTGTCAGCAACTTGAAACCGACAGCGGCTCCGAAGCCCAGAGCTGTAGCCGTATTATAACCCCCTCCGGTATAGGTAATATTTCCATACCCGTCGATATTGTAGTAGTTCACTGACTCTTTTTGCGACACCATAGCCATGTTTCCTTCAATAAAGAAACCGTTATCTTTCTTTTCGCCAAAATAGACCCGACAATAGGGAAGAACCATCGAACGCAGCGTCATGTCTTTCACCTTCTCGATAGAGAATGCCATAGCCACACCTACGCCCATATTCTCGGAAAGGTAACGCTCATAATTAACTTCGGGCAGACCGATAATTGCCATCAAAAAGTTCATACGCACTTCATTATCCTGCTGATCGTCCCAATAATAATCGCTGGCATCCCGATTATTTTTCTGAGCAAAGGCGCTCACTCCGAGCAACAAAACAAAAACACTGATAATCAATCGTTTTGTCTTCATTTTAATTATAAAGGTTATCGTTATGTGATACGAGCACAATGGTTTATCGCTCTACTCTACCCGACCTCCGCAAACCCATGTTTTCAGATAATAGGGTTCGTCAAGGTCGCTTACAATGACTCCTCTCGACGTGGATGCATGTAAAAACTTATTTGCTTTCAGATAGATACCAACATGGTTGACATAGGCCTTGACCTTATTCCCCGTGCTGAAAAATACCAGATCACCTTCCCGTAGCCTGCCTTTGCCTATTTTCCGGCAATTTTTCGCCAGCATGGCCGATGAGTTCCGCTCCAGCGTTTTGCCATAAACGGTTTTATAAATGGTATACACCAAAAAAGAACAATCCGTTCCCCGATGCGATGTTCCTCCCTCTATGTGGGGAACATGTAACCAGGAGGAGGCTTCCCGGTAGAGTGCATAGTTGTCTTTTCGCTCCTTATCCAGTCCTAACGACTCGTACACGGCTTTGCTTTGACGCTTTTCAAGATGCCGCGAACTGCTACATCCCGCCAATACCAACAGCAGAATGGAAATCGATACAAAGCGAACGGATATTTTGGTTTGCACATCCATTTATACCTCCCACGCACAAAGATACCGACTATTTTTTCACCGAGAAACGATAAATGGTTCTCGATTTGAATTTTTCGCCGGGATTCAATACCGTAGACGGGAACAGCGATTGATTGGGGCTATCGGGAAAATGCTGCGTTTCGAGAGCAAAGGCCGAGCGTGTGCTGGTTGGCTTCTCTCCGTTATCGATTGCTTTTTTCCATTGTGCGCCTCCCATACCCGAATAGAATTGCATACCCGGTTGATCGGTAATTACTTCCATCACTCTTCCGCTTTCGGGATCGTAAACCGTGGCACAAATTTTTTCTTTACCGTCAAGCACGTAATTATCATCATATCCCTGAAACGGCGCATTGTTATAGGTTCCTCCTATTTTGTACCCCATCGGATGCGGTGTCGTAAAATCGAAAGGAGTATCCTTTACCGGACGAATTTCACCAGTCGGTATCTGTGTCGCATTCAACGGAGTATATTTCGATGCTTTCAGTGTCAGAATATGGTCAAAGATATATCCTTTTCCCACTCCATGCAAATTGAAATAGGCATGATTGGTTACGTTGATCACCGTTTTTTTATCGGTAGTTGCAGCATAATCGATCACAATTTCGTTTTTATCGTTCCACGTGTAGGTAACCGAAATAGTTACTTTACCCGGGAAACCCTCTTCCATATCGGGGCTAACATACGAAAATTTTACAGCCGGTTGCTTGCTCTCTTTCACTATTTCAGAGTTCCATACTTTTGAATACCAACCGTTACGTCCTCCATGGAGGGTATTCGGCCGGTTGTTGATCGGCAACGAATATTCTACTCCGTCGAGCGTAAACTTTCCGTTGGCGATACGGTTTGCAAACCGTCCGATGCTGGCTCCGCCGAAAGCATCTCCACGTACAATCGATTGCAGCTTATCGCCACCGGTGGTCACATTATCCCTGACTCCGTTTTTATCAGGCACCTCTATCCGAACAATCCGGGCACCGTAATTGGTTACTTTCAATACATTACCGGCTTTGTTGGTCAGCGTGTAAAGACAAACCTGACTGCCGTTGTGATCGCCTAATTCTTCTTTCACTATTTTCTGAGCTTTCTGCCCGAAAGTCAACCCGCAACAAAGCAGGGCAACTGCAAAAATAACTGTTTTTTTCATTGGTATAATTTGTTTGTGTTTTATTATGACATTATGTTGGCAACCGCCTTTAACTATCTATCATTTCGGAATTGCCACCGTTTCCGGGATACCCGACATATAGACCAGAAACCTGTCGATCGACGATACCTGAACGTTTTTATATTGTGCTGCCGTTTGGCTGGTTCCAAGGGCGACATCATTCTTTGTAGCCGTGCTTTCTAAGCCAGAGCAGGTCAATACCACCGCATCGTCCCACTTTACCGAAACATTTTTCCCTGCAACCGTAATAAAAAGGTTGTGCCAGGTATCGGCTTTATCGGCTTGTCCCGGTTTGGCAACGACGCTCACCACCGGTTCCCACCGGCCACCGGATGATGCCACTGTCGTCTCTTTTTCGATAGCAAAGGTAACCGCTTTGGCTGCCGTTGTCTGAGCGGTTGGGTCGTTTTGCGGATTGTGCAGACGAAAACGATACTTTTGGTTGTCGGAAATATTTTTAATATCCACACAGATATCCGCATCGCCACCATTCGGTTGCTGTCCGGCAAGCCATTTCACATCGGTAGTAATCACATACTGATCGGCCTCCACCGAAGCAAGAGAAACGGACTGTACGCCAGAAGCAGGAGAGTGCAACACTTCTTCCCTATCGGCATACCAGCCACCTGCGTTTCCGTTTTGCGGTTGCTGTCCGAATAGTGCGGCACACATAGATAGAGATACAAAAAAAGAGGCTATTCTTCTCATTACAGATACAATTTATCGACTTTTGAATAATTCGGGTTAGAAACAAACGACAGACGGAAATCAGTGTGTTCCCGTCTGTCTGTTGCTGTATATAAAACCGGTTTATCCGGCTATTTCTCACTTATCAGGCACCGGCCCGAGCGATTCACTATATTTGAATCCCTGCAATTTTAACATCTGAACGGCATAACGTCTGCCCAGTTCGCGCATACCGGCCGTACTGAAATGGAACTGATCGCGGGTTCCCTTCACACCTTTCGACGAAATAATATATGAGTTCGGAAGCACTTTGGGAAGATTAGCCAAGACATCGGTATTGAAAGGATAACATACCCCATGTTCCTCCTTGCTCTTCAGTTCGCCGGCAAGCAACGGCACCTTTTTGGGATTGAGTTTCAGATCTTTTATCAGGTTGTCATAAATAGACTTCACCTTCGCGGACCACTGCGAATCGTTAGGATTAGACTCGCCCTGATGCAGCAGGATACCCACTATCACACCATCTTTCTGGGCTATCTTTGCCATCTCCACCAACCGTTTGTAGGGATTACCCTCGTACTGTTTGCAGATGTTTTTCATCCACGACGGAGCGCTGTCCAAATATTGTTTATAAGCGTCCTGTTGCCACAACTCTATTTTGGCACCGGCTACCGATACATTGATTACACCCACACGGTATTTTGCAGGAAGATTAGCTACCATGGTACGACCGAAGAAATCGACCGGTCCCAGATTGGTTTCAGGACGACAAATAGGAGGAGTTGCCACATACCATGTTCCCATCTGACGGTTCAACCTTGGCATATCAACTGCTGCCAACATTTGAAACCGGGGATCGACAGGTCCCTTATCCTGCTCTTCAGGACGTGCACCTGCTTCCATATTCGACTGACCGATACAAAGATAGATAAAGAATTTAGGATCCGGTTTCTTTGCTTTCTGTGCCGATACACTCACCGTACAAAAAGTGAGCATCAAAACACCTAACACTAAGCTCAATTTTGATTTCATCTGTAAATAATTTTGATTTTAAAGTATTAATACGGTTTCTGACGTTTCGTTTCACGCGTAACCGAATGCAACAAAACACAGAGATTTTATTCTATAACTGTTCATTATAAAAGCAACGACAAAAAACAAGAATCGGAATCGTTACGGCGCTTTCTTCCCAATGGAAAGAGAGATGCCGAAAAGATAAAAAATAACGGAGTAACAATCCGTTTGACAGGCAGAAAAATAGCAGGTGTAAGGTGTATTCGATTCCGGCATTCAAAGCTATTAAGAAAATGCGGAATTTTCAAATATTTTTTAGATCAATAAGCACGGAAATAACAATACGCCCCGAAGGTCGCTATAAAATAAAAAACTACAGCAGATTCATCTTCGAATCATCCGGAGTAATCGGTCTTACCGGCTTGCAAGGGCTACCGTAGGCCACATAATTGGCAGGAATATTTCGGGTCACAACGCTCCCTGCGCCGATTACCGCATTATCGCCAATAGTAACACCATCGCAAACCACCACATTACAGGCTATCCACACATTGTTGCCGATACGAATTCCCTGTGCATATTCGGAGACTGAGACATGACCATCGGGATATTTCATGGCAACCCGTTCTTGCGGCAACAAGGGATGATTGGTTGCCATCAGCGAAACATTCGGGCCGATCATCACATTATCGCCAATATCAATCCGTCCGTCATCCAAAATGGTGGTATTAAAATTGGCAAAGAAATTTTCGCCGATAAACGTATGGGTACCGTAATTGAACTGTATGGGCCCCTGGAAATAATAGTTTTCGCCTATTGACCCGATAAACTTTTTGATAAGTGGCAACCTGTTTGTATCATATTCATCCAGTGCATTGAATTGTTGGCAAAGCACATGTGTGTTGTGTTTTATCGTTCTCAACTCCAAAGAACGTGCATCAAACAATTTTCCTGCAAAGATTCTCTCTTCTTCTGTCATTTTTTATTATTTATGCTGTATCGCCGTCTTTACTGCTAAAGACAGGAGAGATGCCGACCTATTTCCCATTCCGAAAAGGGTTACAGAAGTTATATTTTCCTATTATCAATAGCTTCGCACTCCTTTCGGGACGCTTTCTGATCCGTTTTACATGTGATAATCCAAATACGGCCTTTTTTCTACCTCCCTATCTTACCCTCACCCCCCCGACAAACCATCATACCGTAAAAATACAGAATATAAAACTCCCAAAGCAAAAAGAGTATTTTAGGTATATCCCTATGGAAGACAAGCGTCAGTATTATGCCGATAACAATGATGCAAGTAGAAGTCAAATAACTATAAAACAGAAATTTATTGTTTCTGCAATAAACAAGTCCTAGTATGGTGGTCATTAGGAAAAACAAATCGGTGATACAAATAGATATAGCCACAAACGAAAACCATTTTAAGGCCATTCCTTCGTAACAAATACTGGCAACGGTTAGCGTTGCGGAGAAAAATGTCAAAATATTTAGTCCGTGTAATAGTCGTCGCATATATCAATAAGTTGACCTTTTACGAATAACGTTTATACAAAAAACACTGAATATTAATTCTTTACTACCAAAACATCCAACAGGTTTTGCTTTGTCAAACAGGTTACATCAATTCTGTAGAGACGTGGCAATTCTGAATTTCAAATCTGCTACTATCGTTTTCTTTATTTCACCTTGTAAAATTTCAACCTATTGCTGGTAGGATTATTCGGATTATAAAATTCCCCGATCTCCAGAATCGTGTTATCTGCGTTAATACTAAAGTAGTGAGCGGGGAAACAAATACAATTCCACAAATATCCGTTGACCAAGATGGAATCGTTACGCCATTTATATTGATAGATATCTGTACCTATCTTTGGCCGCCGATAACCATTAACAATCTCATATCCCCGCCTTACCTCAAAAGTATTATCATACTTTTCATCAAAGATCAGCGTATCCTGCTTTCCCGCATCGATCCACATACCTTTTAGGTTAACCGTTGTTTTACCGTCGCTATGACAACCATAGCACAGGCACAAAAACAGTACCATTAACACAAAACAGATGTTGCTTTTTACAGTTTTCATATGAATTTCATTTTATATGTTCTGAATAATATCCGTCGCAACCTGACCGGCATGATAAACTCCTTTAATATTTTACGGACAGACTGTCTCTCTCAGCTTTAACGCTATCACCATTTCACACAAACAGCACTATATAATTACATTACCAACAAATCAAAACATCATTATGGCATTTATACAACCGATAAATCGACAATACTGCAGTATCAAACGGACAACGGAATATAGACGGCAAACATACATATTTATTTTTTATTACTTTCAAAAATGCAACGATAAAATAAAAAATATCAAAATATTTTTTATTTTTACCCAATTAATTTATGCTCATATTCCCTTTGATTTTCTAACACAACCCGGATATAGAGACCCATTCCTGATTTAGGGTAAACCCGGTAATCATACAAGGACAATAAAAAAGTTCCTTTCGTCCTACACTTAAAGCGTAGCGGACAAAAGGAACCTGTAATATACCGACAAAACGTAAATTGCCTGAAGTATAAAATTCAGGGAGAATCTACCTTTTATTTTTGCACCGGAGAATCGTTAGCCGGAGCATGTTGCGCATCTGCCGGCGCGGGATGCCCCGCACCATTCATGCCGTGACGCATAGCCGGATGACCCATTCTACGGGCATCGCGCATTCCCATCCGGTACCCCTTCATACGATCTTTCATGCGTTGCATTTTTGCCTGATATTTTTGAAACTGCTCCGGAGTCAACACTTTTCGCATTTCGGCTTCATAACCTTTCATCTTAGACATAAAACCGTTGCGGGTATCCAGCATGTTTTTCTGCATCTGCTGACGATCCTTCAGTGCCGACATCTCTATACTTTTCATTTTAAGTGCCTGTTCATCGGTCAGATTCAGTTCCTGTTTCATCCGGTCGACATGCTTTGCAACCATCTCCTGCGTATTTTTCACCGGCTTCTGCCTTTGTGCCGACATCGCCCCGACACTTAATGCCGAAAACAATAGGGCTAAGCCCATAATTCTATTAGCCTTCATAAGTCAAAAAATTAAACGTTAATACTACCTCTATCGTGAGCCTGTTTGTGAATTGGACTCTGCCGTTACCGACAAGTTTAATGCGGTAAGGAATAATTAACTCTCAGTCAAACAATACTTCGTCACAAAGATGCTTATGTTGTAGTAAACCAGATTGATAGATAAAAAACAATTTAGCGTTTTTTTCTGCGCCTTATTTTCTCACGCAAAGACGCAGAGACGCAAATTACTCATAAATGATTGATCTACACATATCATGATTTAAAACGCAATAAAGAAAAACTTTCGGTTTTTCTTTATGACTTTGCGGCTCCCGCATTGCGGGACAAGTTTTGCGTGAGAAACATATTTTATAACGAGCCATTGTTAAAGACAAGCAAACAAAAAAAGGAAGGCGGTAAAATGCGTCTTCCTTCAGAGCCGTTTTGAATGCTACTTACAGTTTGGCATGAGCACCGTCGCAGAAGGGTTTGTTTTGTGAGTGTTTGCAACCGCACAAAAAATACTTGCCAGTCTTTTCAGGCGTAAATACTACCGGTTTAAATTCGGTACCGTGATGCGATCCGTCGCAAAAAGGTTGATTTTTACTCTTACCACAAGCACACCAGTGATACTCTTTGCCGGCTTCCAACTCTACGGCATACGGTCCTTTTTTTGCTACTTCAGGTTCCATACTGTTTTAGATTTAAGAATGAATGAAATAAAGAGCGATTTTAGTCGCTTATTCTTTCACGACAAATATAACACTATTCCGAAAAATTCGTTCTAAAATAGTCATTTTTGTATAAAAATGACAGATAAAGTCGCTATTTGTTTTCTTCTTTTTATCTTTGCTTACAAAATCAGGCAAATCTTTACAGTTTATTTCCATACATACCGAGAATAGTGTACATTTGCAGCCATTTTCTACATCATTTTATTTTATGAGTGACGTAAAACAAAAAGTGCCTTTTGGCGTTATCGGCCTGATAGTTGCTATCGGCATCGTTTACGGTGATATCGGAACCTCCCCTTTGTATGTAATGCAGGCCATTGTGGGCGATACCCACAACGCTTCGTCAGAGTATATTATCGGAGCCATTTCGTGTATTATATGGACACTCACCCTCCAGACCACCGTAAAGTATGTATTGATTACCCTGCGGGCCAACAACAAGGGTGAAGGCGGAATTTTGTCGCTGTTCGCCCTGTTGCGTAAAAAATACCGTTGGGCCTACGTTATTGCTGCCATCGGTGCGGCCACACTGCTTGCCGACGGCGTTATCACCCCCTCCATCACCGTCATTACGGCCATAGAGGGTGTGCACGGTATTCTTCCCTCGATGCCAATTATCCCAACTACCATAGGAATATTGCTGCTACTCTTTTTCCTTCAGCCTTTCGGTACGGCCTGGCTCGGAAAATCGTTCGGCAGCATCATGCTTATCTGGTTCACTATGCTGGGTGTGATGGGGATTACCCATATTTTTGCTTTTCCGGCAGTGATCGCGGCATTCAACCCCTGGCATGCCATCCATTTTCTCTTTACGGTGCCCAGTGCCTTTGTTATTCTGGGAGCTGTGTTTCTTTGTACCACAGGAGCCGAAGCACTTTACTCCGATCTGGGACACTGCGGATACAACAACATACGCGTTTCGTGGATTTTTGTAAAAACGACCCTTATTCTCAACTATCTGGGACAGGGAGCATGGATTATTACCAATCCGGCTAAGATTGTTCCGGGTGTGAATCCGTTTTTTGCCATGATGCCCGACTGGTTTTCACTTTTCGGAGTTATTATGGCTACCCTGGCGGCAATCATTGCCAGTCAGGCGCTTATCAGTGGTTCGTTTACCATTATCAGCGAAGCCATTTCGATGGATATCTGGCCGAATATCTATATCAAATACCCTTCGGAGGTAAAAGGTCAGATGTATATTCCGGCTGTTAACTATCTGCTGATGGTTCTCTGCATCCTGATGGTGGTAACCTTCGGATCTTCCACCAACATGGAAGCAGCCTACGGGTTGTCTATTACCATTACCATGCTGATGACTACCCTGCTGCTGTTTATCTACTTTAAGTCAAAGAACAAACCACTCTGGATGAGCATACCTCTTACGCTCTTTTTTCTGACAGTGGAAACCTCATTTCTGATTGCCAACCTACACAAATTTGCACACGGTGGTTTTGCGACCATTATTATTGCCGGCATCCTTTTTGCTCTTATGTATATCTGGTACAACGGCCGCCGTATCAAAAACCGTTGTGTCAGCTACGAACCGGTCAAATGCTCTATTCCAATTATCGAAGAGATCAGCAATGATGCGGGTATTCCCAAGTTTGCCACCCACTTAGTGTACGTTACACGGGCCAAGTATCCAAACGAAATGGAGAGCAAAATTCTCTATTCTATCATCAACAAGCAACCTAAACGTGCCGACACCTACTGGTTTGTCTACCTCACCCGTAGCGACGATCCCTACGAATTCAATTATACGGTGAAGACATTTTCGCCAAAGAAGATTTTCCGTATCGACATTACCTCCGGCTTTAAACTGGGTGTTCATATGGATGCCTATGTTCACAAAATTGCCAAAGAGATGGAAGAGAAAGGATTAGTAGATTTGGGGAGCCGTTACAGCTCGTTGGCGCACCACAACATCGAAGGCGACTTCCGGTTCGTGGTGGTAGAACGCATCTTACGGATGCACGCACAGATGCCCCCTTTCAAACGGTCGATTCTGGTACTGTATCACCTGATGAAACGCATGTCGACCTCCGACACACAGATTCTGGACCTCGACCCGACCAATGTAACCGTCGAGAACGTACCGATGGCACAGATACAATAGTCCCATTTCAACCCTATAGCAAGGTTGCATTCTGACAAAATGCAACCTTTTTTCTTTTCATAAAGCAGATAGAGCCTCAGAATCAGCCCATGATGAGACTCATTTTGCTTCCGGGCAATCTTTCTGCCGAAAACCCACTTCTTCTATCAAAGTTTTATGTAAATTAGCGTCCCGCAATTCGGTAAAAACAGATGACAGACAAAACGCAAAAAGTACCGTTCAGTTCCATCGGACTAATCGTAGCGATGGGCATCGTCTATGGTGACATCGGCACCTCTCCACTTTACGTAATGCGGGCGATTATGAGCGGGCTCAATATGCCTACAGCCGAAGCCGTTGTGGGTGCCATATCGTGCGTAATCTGGACACTTACCCTTCAAACCACGCTCAAATACGTTATCATCACCCTCCGGGCCAACAACAAGGGAGAAGGCGGCGTGTTATCGCTCTACGCCCTTATCCGGAAAAAATTCAGATGGGGATATGTATTTGCCGCTGTCGGGGCCTCCACCCTGCTGGCCGACGGCATTACCACACCGGCTATCACGGTTACTTCGGCTATCGAGGGGGTACATACCTACCTTCCCTATATACCCGTTCTACCGGTGACCATTGTCATTCTGCTTTTACTTTTTATGTTGCAACCCTACGGCACCTCATCGCTGGGAAAGATGTTCGGCAGTGTGATGTTGGTTTGGTTTCTGCTGCTAGGCTTTCTCGGAGCAATGGCAATCTCTTACAATCCATGGATCGTTAAAGCTTTCAATCCCTGGTATGCCATCCGGTTTTTGATGGAGGTTCCCAGCGCATTCGTTGTGTTGGGTGCGGTCTTTCTGGCCACCACCGGAGCTGATGCCCTCTATTCCGATCTGGGGCATTGCGGTCTGAAAAATATACGTGTCTCCTGGGGATTCGTTAAAACGATGCTTATCCTGAACTACCTCGGGCAGGGAGCCTGGATCATCTCTCAGGGCGGAAATATTCCCGCCGATGTGAATCCGTTTTATGCCATAATGCCATCGTGGATCTCTCCCTTCGGGGTTATTATGGCTCCGCTGGCGGCCATTATTGCCAGCCAGGCAATGATTACCGGTTCGTTTACCATAATCAGCGAAGCTATTTCCATGGATATTTGGCCCAACATCTACATTAAATATCCTTCTGAGTTCAAAGGTCAGATGTACATTCCGGCTATCAACCACATGCTGATGGTGCTTTGTCTGATCATGGTACTCGGGTTTCGCTCTTCGGCCAATATGGAAGCGGCTTACGGGCTCTCCATCACCATCACCATGTTGATGACCACTTCGTTGTTGTTTCTCTATTTCCGGACCAAACAGTATTCGCTCTGGATGGCCATACCGCTCACACTCTTCTTTCTGACGGTAGAGACATCGTTTCTGATAGCCAACCTGCACAAATTTATGCACGGAGGTTTTGCCAGCATACTCATTGCCGGCTGCATGTTTACCTTTATGTATGTTTGGTACAACGGACGACGCATTAAAAACCGTTGCGTGACCTACGAACCGATCAAAGGATCGATTCCGGTGTTGGAGCAAATCAGCAACGACCTTACCATTCCGAAGTTTGCCACTCACCTGGTATATGTTACCCGGGCAAAATATCCGAACGAAATGGAGAGCAAAGTGCTCTACTCGCTTATCAACAAACAACCCAAGCGTGCCGACACCTACTGGTTTGTTTACCTGACCCGCAGCGACGAACCGTATGAATTCAGCTACACCGTTAAGACTTTTTCTGCCAAGAAGATATTCAGAGTCGACATCTCTGCCGGTTTCAAAAGAGGGTTACACATCGACCGCTATATGCACGAGATAGCCAAAGAGATGGAAGTGAAAGGACAGGTAAATCTGGAAAGCCGTTATCCGTCGCTGGCCGCCAACCACATCGAAGGCGATTTCAGGTTTGTAGTGGTAGAACGTGTGCTGCGCGGCGACATGCAAATGCCTCCGATCAAGAAGACTATTCTCTCACTTTATTACCTGATCAAGAAATTTTCTACCTCCGACACACAAATTTTAGACCTCGACCCGTCGAATGTAACCGTAGAAATGGTACCTTTGTTCAATATTTCGCCTACCGATGCGAATGCAAAAAGTCAGGAGAAGTAAAGGATCACTTTCCAATAACCATTTCAAAACCTTGCCGCTATGCAAAATGATAAAAAACGAATACTTCTCGGCGACAATCAGGATTTAACCAAATTAGGCATTCTCCATGCACTGGTGGAAATGAAGTGGGTCGGTGAAATCATTGAAATCTCCTCTAAAAAAGAGCTGACCACACATCTTTTGCAAGGAAGTAATGCCCTTATCGTTTTAGACTATACCCTCTTCGACTTCTCCGACGCTTCGGAACTGATAAACCTCTCCGATCGTTTCCGGGATACCCACTGGATCATGCTATCCGAAGATCTGAGCCTCGATTTCCTGAAGCGGGTAATATACAGCAGCGAAAACTTCAGCATCATTTTCAAAGATTGCACTTACCATGAGCTGATTTTAACGTTGGAACAGGCCTCCCGTGGAGAACGTTTTATATGCAGCAAAGCATTTAATATTCTCACGAGCAAAACGACTTCGGAACCAACGGTTGAAGAAAACAGACTGACCACGACCGAACGGGAAGTTCTTCAGTTGATTGCTCTGGGCAAAACAACCAAAGAAATTGCCGCCGAACGGAACCTGAGTTTTCATACCATCAATGCTCACCGCAAAAATATTTTCCGGAAACTGGAGGTCAATAACATACACGAAGCCACCAAATATGCCATTCGGGCAGGAATTATAGATATGTCCGACTATTATATCTAACTGATTGATGCCTCAAAAATTATTTACCATACTGGCCGACGGATGCTTTCCCACACATAAAATACCTTTGGATCATTTACGGAATGCTCAATGCGTGGTATGCTGTGACGGAGCGGCGGCTAAACTGACTGAATTCGGACTCCAACCCGATTATATTGTAGGAGATCTCGACAGTCTGCCCGCAACGCTCAAAGAAAAATATGCCGACAGGCTCTACCCATCGGCCGATCAGGAGACCAACGACCAGACCAAAGCCGTGCTGTTTTGCAAAGAACAGGGCGCCTCGGCCATTACCATCATCGGAGCCACCGGGTTACGCGAGGATCACACACTGGGCAACATTTCACTGCTGGCCGACTATGCCGAAACGTTTCCCGACATTGAAATGATGACCGACTACGGCGTTTTCACCGTGATGACCCGAAGCGGCTCACTGCCCTGTTACAAGGGACAGCAAATATCTGTTTTCGCACTCGACAGCCGGGCGCGGCTCACAGTGGGCAACCTGAAATATCCGATTCCTAACAAACCGCTATCATCGTGGTGGCAGGGTACATTGAACGAAGCGCTGGGAGAATCCTTTTCACTGGATTTCGACGAAGGACGCTGGCTCGTATTCCGATGTTACTGATTCTACCACACATATGGTATAAATTTACCATTCTTGGGGGATTTTCCGGCATGGACAAACCCTTTACCTTTGCCGTATAAATTTATACTAAAACAAAACAAGATGGCTACACAAGACTTACGATTCGAAACGCTGCAGGTACACGCAGGACAAGAGGCAGACCCAACCACCAAATCGCGGGCAGTTCCCATTTATCAAACCAGTTCGTATGTTTTCGACGACGCGAAAGATGGCGCCGATCTGTTCGGACTTCGTAAATTCGGCAACATTTACACCCGTTTGATGAATCCTACCACCGACGTGTTTGAAAAACGTGTCGCAGCTCTCGAAGGCGGAGTCAGTGCATTAGCCACTTCATCGGGACAATCGGCTCAGTTCATTGCCCTCAACAACATACTCGAAGCCGGTGAGAATTTCATTTCGACACCTCACCTCTACGGAGGCACCTATAATCAATTCAAAAATCAGTTCAAACGTCTCGGCGTGGAGGCACGATTCACTGTGAATGACACCCCCGCAGAGTTTGAAGCGCTGATAGACGACAAGACAAAAGCCATCTATCTGGAAACGATCGGTAATCCCGACCTGAATGTTCCCGATTTTGAAGCCATTGCCGCAGTTGCCGACAAACACGGTATTCCTCTGATTGTAGATAATACGTTCGGCGCCGGTGGTGCCATCTTCAAACCGCTCGAACACGGAGCAACCATCGTAGTGGAATCGGCCACCAAATGGATCGGTGGTCACGGTACTTCGCTCGGCGGTGTAATTGTCGACAGTGGCAAATTCAACTGGGGCAACGGCAAATTTCGGGTATTTACAGAACCTTCGCCCAGTTATCACGGACTGGTATTCTGGGATGTATTCGGCACAAACGGACCTTTCGGCAATATTGCATTTACCCTGCGTGCACGCGTAGAAGGCGTTCGTGACTGGGGAAACACCATCAGTCCGTTCAACTCCTTTCTTTTGTTGCAGGGTTTAGAAACACTATCTTTGCGGGTAGAGCGTCACGTGAGCAATGCGCTTACGCTGGCCGAATGGCTCGAGCAGCATCCGAAAGTAGAGTATGTAAACTACCCGGGACTGAAAAGCAATAAATATCACCAGTTGGCCACGAAGTATTTCAAAAATGGTTTCGGAGGAGTTCTCACCTTCAAGGTAAAAGGAGACCCTGCAAATGCCGACAAACTGATTGACAACGTAAAATTATTGAGCCACCTGGCTAATGTAGGCGATGCAAAATCGTTGATTATACATCCGGCAGCCACGACTCACGAACAACTCTCTCTCGAAGAACAAAAGGCATCGGGTGTGGAACCGGGTCTGTTGCGTATTTCAGTAGGTATCGAGCACATCGAAGATATTAAAGGCGATATTGCCCAGGCGTTGGATAAAATTTAATTTACAACATCGTAGAGACACACGGCCGTGCGTCTCTACGATATACATACAAAATATTATTATCATGGCAAAAATTGTAACACAACTAACAGACTTAGTCGGGAATACGCCGTTATTGGCTCCGGCTAATTTCGCTAAGAACCACGGCCTCAAGGCCAACGTTATTTTCAAGCTCGAATATTTCAACCCGCTTGGGTGCGTAAAAGAACGTATTGCTAAATCGATGATTGAAGATGCGGAAGCTAAAGGAACCCTGAAACCGGGAGCCACCATCATTGAACCGACCAGCGGTAATACCGGCATCGGTTTAGCTTTTGTATCGGCTGTGAAAGGATATAAACTGATTCTGACCATGCCTGAAACGATGAGCATCGAGCGCCGCAACCTGCTGAAAGCATTGGGTGCCGAAATTGTACTGACTCCGGGTACCGAAGGCATGAAAGGTGCAATCCGTATTGCCGAAGAGGTGAAAGCGAAAACCCCTGGAGCAATCATCTTGCAACAATTCGAAAACCCTGCCAATCCCGCCATTCACAAAAGCACTACCGGTCTGGAAATATGGCGCGACACCGATGGTAAAGTCGACATTTTCGTTGCTGGTGTAGGTACAGGAGGAACTGTTAGTGGCGTTGGCGAAGCACTGAAAGAATTCAATCCGTCAGTCAAGATCGTTGCCGTTGAACCAAAATCATCACCGGTATTATCAGGAGGTGCTCCCGGTCCCCACAAGATTCAGGGAATCGGAGCTGGTTTCCAACCTAAGACCTATAATCCGGCGGTTGTGGACGAAATTATTCCGGTTGCCGACAACGACGCTATCAAAACAAGCCGCGAACTCGCACAAACTGAAGGTTTACTGGTTGGTATTTCATCAGGAGCTGCCGCTTATGCCGCTTTAGAGCTTGCACAACGTCCTGAAAACGAAGGCAAAACCATTGTAGCACTGTTGCCCGATACCGGCGAACGTTACCTGTCTACGGTGCTTTACGCTTTCGATGAGTATCCTATACCCTGATATCAAACCAAGTCCTGTTTTGCTAATTTTGAAATATAACGATTCAGCTAACTGAATCAAAAAAAACCGTCATGTATTGAGAAATACCTGACGGTTGAAAAGTGAGTGATTGTGAAAAAAGTCGTCCTTGCATACTGCAAAGGGCGACTCTTTTTTTATAATACGAACGGCAGTTCTTATCGTCTACGATGTGGAGGCGGAGGCCCGGGTGCGTAATAAGATTCAGACTCTGCCTCCAGATAAACAGCTCCGGCCACTATAGCAACCGTACCTACCCCTCCCATAATATGCCCCATTGTGGTGGTTCGGCTAACGTAAAACATATTATCAGCGGGTAAAACCAAAGATGGCCCCATTGATGTTTGCATAATACCGGATACCCAGAAAGGCTGGTCGATATAGATTGAATTGCTAAAATTATCGTTCGTCGCAAGCGTCAGAAAGCATCTAAAAGTGAATGGCGTATTATCCGGAGTAAAGCTATATTTATCTACTTTCGTATCATTCACATCCCCGAATGGCACCCGTTTTTTCAGATCTGCCGGCAGCTCCCTGATAAAATTACTCATAATGGCTAACGGTCGTACCGATACGTACGAGTTGGGAGGAATAAAGCTAACCTGCTCCCTCTTATCTATCATGCCCGATGTCTCTGCATTCCCCATTGTAATATGTCCAACACGCACGCTACTTCCTACGGTGGTTGAGCTGATATTCACCTGATCGTTCCAGAGGCTGAGCCGCGAACCATCACCATAAACCACAGCCGATTTTTTCCAGTCGACATACAGCGGTTGAGTCATCTTGTTATAGACCTGCACTGTCAACGGACAGCTATTCCCGGAAAAAATATAACGGATTCGTACCGTGTCGTTTTCCCAGATGAAGGATTGTTGGTCCTGCCGGTACACATTACTATCGAGAGTAACATACTGATATTGAGTACATGCTCCCAATAATACGACAAAAAAAAGCAAGAATTTTTTTTTCATAACAGCACTTGAATTTACGGGCTAAATATAAACAGTTCTTTGCTAAAAGTAAAGCCTAAACTAACTTTTTGTTCTAAAATATGTCAATCTATTTAATCATAAGATGACCCAAATCAACAAAACGCTGCATAAAAAGAGAATAATCCGGCAACAAAAAAGCCATCTGCGTTACAAACAACAGATGGCTTCCTGAGAAACGAGATAATTATCAGAATTTTACATCCTGACTATAGATTTCTCCAAAGCGATTCACAACCTCGATTCTGGCATGTTTGACACCTTTGGTCGGCTTGACGCGAAACAAATGAGCTGTTTTATACCCTTCAGCCTTGCCTTTTTTCATATCGATAAAGGCCTGGTCTTCGTCGGCAAACTGCTCCATGGAACTCTTTAGTATTCCGTTTTCATAATATTGTACCTTCCATGCCACATCCCAGTCCCACACATTTGCCACCAGATAGTCCGGCTGCATCTGAAACTCTCCGGGTTTATAGACCCGAAACTGATACGACAAATCGTGGCCGGTAGCTTTGTAATGCCATTTCACACTGTCACCGTCGACATCTACTACCAAATAACCGTTAGGAGCGCCACATCTGTTCACTTCGCCGGCCCACCAGGCTCCGCAAGCCGCGCCGATATTGTGTTCGTAGACTGACGGAACGGCCTCTTCGTTTTCATAAAAATGGGTATGACCGGTAAAGATGTGCACCTTGTAATCTTTCAGTATATCCAACAGCTCTGCACCATTTTTAATATTGCCCGATCCGTTCGATGTCTTATTCAAAACAGGAGCATGCATATTCAGAAACACTGTAGTTCCGGGTTTTACGTAACTCAGATCGTTTTTCAGCCATTCGAGCTGATCCTGCGGTATACGTTCTTTGTATTTTCTGTCCTGAAAATAGTCGATATCGCTGATTGTTACCACATGTATTTTTCCGAGATCAAAAGAGTACGCCACCGGACCGAAAGTTGCTTCATAAATCTCTTCGGCAAAAGGTTTTGACGGATCTTCCGAATTCTGAAGGCTATTATATGCCCGGTTAAAATCGTGATTTCCGATAGTAGAAAAGACCGGAACGCCCAACGAACCGATTGCCGATTTATAGGCCGGAAAAAGATCCATGGCATCCCACACGTTATCGCCCAGTGTCATGACGTAAATTTCACGATTGTCCAACTGAGCAATTGTTGCTCTCAGGTCGGGAACCGTCTCTTTCTGAAAACGATCCAATTGCGTATAGTTGCGCACCTGCGGATCCGACATGGCGACATATTCAAATGCCGATAAACGGTCGGGACGTGTCTGCAATACAAAGTCGCACCGGTTCGTTGTCTGCCCTCCAGCCAGTCGGGCATAATACCCATCGGCTACGCCTTTGCTTGCCTGAATCCGGTATGTCGCCGGCACCGAAACAGAGACATATTTACTCCGCACCAGATCGGATGGCAGGTAGTAAACTCCCGTAGCATCGGTTGTCGCGAAATGAAATCCATCATTCACCACCACACCAGCCACCGGCTTTCCTGCCTCATCAACCACCACTCCTTTTACGGTCATCCCCTCTTTGTCGGGCACCACTACGCCCGACAGTTGCTGTTTTACCTCCCCGCCTACAGACTGAGCCTGACAAGCAGCCAGGGGTAACATCAACATCCATCCCCACAGAGTAATCTGCTGAAAAAATCTTCTCATTTGTATTGTTTTATTTATCATTGTATCAAATCACTTTTATATCCACACAATCAAACAGGGCAACAATCTCTTCCGGAGAAGCTGCTTTGCCTACTGCATGTTCAAACGATCCCGATTGATCATCAAAGCAGATCACATTGGCACAATCGAAAATATGGCTCAGCTTACGGATTGCTTCTTCTCTGGAAATCAATCCTTTTCTGACCGCTTTTTTATAGTAAGCATTCACCTTGTTTACCGCATTGTAAACAGCAGGTTTCACAATTTCGGTATTCGACGTAGAGGGTCCGATAGAAACGCTATATACATGCGTATAATTTTGATTGAAGGCATTCCACTTTGCAGTCAACTCACCACCAAGGAAATGCTCCTCTTCAAAAGTGACCTTCGGACTGGGGATTGCACCGTAAACCGTAAAGAGATAATGCGTTCGGCTCTCTGTTGCCGTCGGAACCACACTTCCTATTGCTTCGGTTCCTGAAGCATGACTTACTGCCGCGATCTCCGTATAAGTCTGCGCCCATGCAATCAGAGGCATTCCCATCAGCAACAGGCTAATGTAAATCATTTTTTTCATTATTACTATGTGTTTATTTCTAAATTTATTTCTGCCATATCAACTTAACTGAGAAGTCATCGCCTCCCATGCTGGCTTTGGCATCCTGATAATTTTTCAAATTGGTACGCTGTAAAACTGCCGGGTATTTATACCGATGAGGAAAATTATTTCCTACCGCTATACCGTCGCCACGCGGCAATACAGGAAATCCGGTCCGGTTAATTTCGTACCACGCCTGACAATCGCAAAAGAAAAGCGCATAGAATTTTTGTGCCATGATACGTTCGAGTGTGCCATCGTAAGCAGCGGCACTGTTGGCAAAATAGTTCGCGGGAACAACTCCACCCCATTGTGTGATAGCGGCACTTACACCGTTTTGATAATGCGTTTTGGCATCTTCAGAAATAATTCCACGCTGTGCCAGTTCGGCTTTAATCAACTCCACTTCGGCATAATTCATCAACGTCAGTTTCATGGGTGCAATCGCCAGATTCACATTCGGTTGCGAAGCATTGAAAGAGGGAACCACTTTATAACCGCTCGGATATCCAATATAGGATTTGACACCGTTGTTGGTTGCCTGTGTGGCAAAAATGGGCAAACGGGGGTCATTCCAGCTCTTCAGGTTGTTGATAAAAAACTCGGAAAGATAAGCGTACGCCGTAAAGTCCTGCGAACGTGTCAGCGGTGCCAACTGGGGAGAGACTCCCGACACCGAAAGCAATGCCGCATCGCTATTGGAGGAGAAGACCGGATACTTGGTCGGATTGCCCACCATCTCAATCAATTTAGCCTTTGCATTCAATCCATCCACATTCAAAACACGCAACAGCACCCGCATACGAAGTGAGTTGCAGAATTTTTTCCATTTCAAAATACCGGCAGATGCTCCGGCTGTTAACGTCGCGTCGGTCGAATAGAGCAATTCTCCTCCCGTGTTGTACTTCAGCCCCGAAGCTGTGTTGAAAAGAGTATTGGCCGAATCCAAATCGTTAATCATATTCTGGTAAATCGTCTTTTGCGTGTCGAATTTCGGATTAAACAGCTGCTCATCTCCCCGACAAGCCTCTGTCATGGGTACATCACCGAACGAATCGGCAAGCAATTGAAAAATCCAGCTGCGCAGCGTCATTGCGACAGCGATATAATTATTCTCGTGCATAGTCTCAGCCACCGTTTGCATCGACTTGATATTATTCAACCACTGGTAATAGGTGGTCCAGGTGCCGTCGCCGGCAGCATCACTCATAAAATACCAGCCTACACCGGTTGTGCTTGAGGTATAAACCTCACTTTGCAGCAACGGGAAGGTATAATCGTCGTACCGGTTCCAGTTATAAGTGGCCATGCCATACAAAACTGGATTCAGAAAAGTTCCTGGATTGGAGCTGGTAAGGCGGGTCGGATCGGTATTGAGTGAGTCGAAATTACCACAAGATGTTATCAGCAGAGTAATGGTTGCCAATAAACCGAACAGTATTGTCTTTTTTGTTTTCATTCTATAATAATTATCTGGTTTAAGCACATATGGAATTGATGAATCAGCGAGGCTAACTCCATTTTTAGAAGCTGATATTGATGTTTGCACCAAACGATCGTGTGGTTGGCAGCGATCCGGTTTCGATACCCGGCACAAGGGCAGAACCGTTTAGCGCCACCGTCTCCGGATCGAACATCGGATAGTTCGATATGCACAACAGGTTACGGCCATAGAATGCTATCGAAGCCTTTGTAAACGGAGTTGCGCTCAACAGTTTCCGCGACAAATCAAACTCAATACGAGCCTCTCTCAGTTTAACATATGTTGCCGAAAAAGAGTTCGTTTCCACATTGTCCATACGGTTGTATTCGGGATAAAAAGAACCCACCGGTACCATGGTTGTATTTGGACTGTACGAGCCATCGCCATTTTGCACTACACCCTTAGCCACCATGTAGTAACCACCAACCTGAAACAGGCTCGGGTTGTTTTTGATACGGGGATCGTCGGCACCGATATAATAAGAGCTTCCCGGTAATCGTCCGTTTAAGGTATATGCCAGTTTACCCTGCTCCACCATTTTGTAGAACGAGTGCGAATAAACCAGTCCGCCCAGTTGACCATCGAGCAGGAAGCTAAACTTCACGTTTTTGTATGTAAATTCGTTATAAAAACCACCTTTCCACGAAGGATAGGCACAACCCACATATTCGATCTGTGCACTACGCACCGGCAAACCGTTGGAGCCGATAATCACATCCCCATTGGGATTGCGCACCAGTTTATATCCCCACAAATCGCCGGTGGTTCCGCCCACCTTACCGATAATGGAGGCACTACCGATACTGCTGATAAGCTGATTCTCGTCCGATCCGGCAGCAAGAGCCAGAATTTTATTTTGATTCTTCGACCAGGTTACAGTCGATTTCCATTGGAATGAACGTGTCTGAACCGGCGTTGCGTTCAGCTCCACCTCAATACCGCGGTTACGCACATTTCCCGAGTTGATGGTTGCCCGCGAATATCCCGTGGTGGGATCCATCGGTGCATCCAATATCTGGTTTTTAGTGCGATTGTAGTAAAATGTCAGATCAAGACCGACACGGTTTTTGAACATTCTGAAATCGATACCAGTCTCAAAGTTCGTCGAAATTTCGGGCTTGAAATTCTGGTTGTACAACGTGGTCGGCATCGTTACCGACCCGGCAAATGCGCTGGTTGTATAGTAGGGTGATGTTTTATACGGATCGGCATCGTTACCCACCTGTGCCCACGAAGCGCGGAGTTTAAGATAGCTGATCTGCTTTGGCAGGGTAACGAGTTCATTCATCAAGGCACTGGTGCTCACCGAAGGATAAAAGAATGAGCGACTATTTTTTGGCAAAGTCGACGACCAGTCGTTACGTCCGGTGATATCCAAAAACAGTTTGTTTTTATAATCGAAATTAGCCGTGTAATAGACACTATTGATCGCTTTCTTCTTTATCACCGTAGATACGAACGGATTGGAAGAGCCGTTGGCCAGCATGTACACACCCGGGGTAATGAGTCCGTTGACCGCAGCCGACAGCATATCGTAATAGTGATACATCACGTTCCCTCCGGCAGACACATTCATATGGACTCCATTGGTAAAACTATCGTGGTAAGAGAGCAACGCATCGCTGTTCAACTCATAATTCAAAATATTCTGTTTTTTGAAATATCCGTTGGAATAAACCACATCGCTCACCGTCCGATGCTGTTCGCACATTTCTGCCGACAGCTGAATGCCGGAACGCACCATCAACTCCAGCTTGCGCGACAGTTGCAGGTTAGCCGATAACGATGTCGTGTTGCTATGCTTCTCGGAAGGATTCACATTTTCATAAAGAGTCACATACGGGTTCCCGATAAACGTGCTATAGGGCTGCAACTGCTTTACCTTCTCCTGGCCGGTCCTCCACATGGGGCGTAACCAGTCGAGATCAACATTCGGGTTCTGAAAAATCATAAAATAGGAGATGGAGTTGCTATTGTATCCCACCGCCGGAATATTGTCCGACTGACGGTAAGTATAGTTACTTTTGGCGCTGATTTTCAACACACGCGACACCTGTTGTTGAGCAGAAAAACTGGCCACCAACCGTTCAAAACCGGTATTGGGCAAGATCCATTCATTTTTGGTGTATGTAAGGGAGGCACGCATCGAACCTTTATCACCCTTACCATCGATAGCGACCGAATTGGTCAGCGTATATCCGTTCTGGAACAAGCCTTTGCGGTTGTCCTTATAGGCTACCCACGGAGTGGCGGTAGTAGCACGGGTTTGAGTCACCGGATCGAACTGATAGTACGACTGGTTGGCATCAAAACGGGCTCCGAATGCGCTACTGGTGCCGCTAGTACTCGCATTTCCATCGGGGGCGGTGCCATACGAATAATATTGTTTTCCGGCATAAATTGTTCCGGTTTTGCCAATATTCGATGGGGTTCCCTGTCCGAACTCATACTGGTAATCGGGCCAGCGCATTACATTTTCCATGCTGATATTCGACGAAAATGAGACCCCAATCCCTTTTTTGTTACGATTGCCCGATTTGGTGGTAACCATGATAACACCATTTGCCGCACGCGACCCGTACAAAGCAGCCGCGCTGGCACCTTTCAACACCTGAATACTCTCAATATCTTCCGGGTTAATATCAGAGAAGCCGTTTCCATAATCGACCGAAAGTTCGGCTGCCGAACCAGCACCGTAAGCCACACCCGGGTTAGTCAACGGGCTACTCATCGGAACACCATCGACTACTACCAACGCACTATTTCCTTCCGGGTTAAGCGATACGTCACCCCGCAAAGAGATACGACTGGACGATAACGGGCCACCGGCCGAATAGAGATTCAGACCAGCCACCTTACCGCTGAGAGCCGACGACCAGTTGCTGGGCATCGATCCGGTAATCTGATCGCCCTGCACCGTCCGGGTCGAATATCCCAACCCCTTTTCTTCGCGCTTAATACCCAACGCCGTCACGACCACATCATTCAGCTGTTTGGAATCTTCGTCCAATTTGATATTGATGGTGCCATTGGCATAAACCTGCTCGCGGGTTTTATATCCCACATAACTAAAGACTACCATATTCTTTGCCGTCAGAGTCTTCTTCGTTTTGAACGAAAATTCTCCGTTTGCATCAGTGACACTTCCTTCACCGGTGCCTTTTACGGCAATCGTAGCTCCGATTAAAGGTTCCCCCTTATTATCCGTCACTTTTCCCTTCACCACACTCTGAGCATAAATCATCACAGGCATAAATGCCATCAGAATCAAGCTCAATTTCATCCGATTCTTCAACAGTTTCATCTTATGCATACATTCTATTTGGTTAATATTTAGTTTTTTACGCTATGCTTACAGACTCTTTTATTCGCTTGTAATTCTGACACAAAGGGAGCTTTATTATATTAACTTGTCGTAAACAAATTGTTACGATTTTATAACGTTCAGCATAAAAAGGAAAAAAAGAGAGCATAACCCATAAAGGATCATGCTCTCTGTAAATGCTCTATTATTTATACGCTATTTACTGCACCGGGACATAAATTTCCGTTTTCAACTTAGCTGGCTCGGTTTTGTCCGGATTGTTGAGGTATTTTTCAAAACAGGCAACATTGCGCAACTGCGCCCCGCTTTCGGGCAACCAGTGACCGAAAATGGTATCGTACACCGAGCCCAGATTATCGTAAGAACCCTGATAGTGGAAAACGGCATACTTGCCGCCCGGCATTGTTTTTACACCAACTTCGCCGGCTGCTTGAGCCGGTTTATGAATAACAAGACAAATGTCGGTACGCAACTTGTCGGGTTCGGTCACCTTCGGATCATCGTTATAGATACAAATGTGTTCGATTCCAGTTGTAAAGAGTTTCTGTGATTTGACACAGCCCCAGAGTTTGGTCCAGGCTCCGCCAAAATCGAGCGAAGAATAGTCGCCCGTATGGCGGATGTAAATAAGACTCTGATCTGCAAGGTCGACCATTTTCGGAGCTTTCAGGTTTAGCGCCGGATTGATAACTGCTGGTTTCATGATGGTAAAGTTTTTATTATTTCTGAATTCGATCGGCGATATGCCGTAATATTGGTTGAATACTTTCGACAGGGAAGAGGGCATTTCGTACCCAACGCTAAAAGCAATATCCTGCACTGGGAGCCCGGTATAGCGCAGCAACCGCGCCGCCATCTCCACCCGCGTCCGGGTGATGTACGCCCCGATAGGTTCGCCCAGAAATGCCTTGATGATGCGGTGAAAGTGAAACGGAGACAAATTCGACAAGTCTGCCAACCTGCATAAATCGAGCTTTTCGTCGAGATGATTGCCGATGTACTCCGTCACTATGTTGATACGCCGGAGATACTCCTCCCGTGTGGTAAGTTTGTTTTGCATAATAGCTTGTTGTTTGACGTTGCAAAGATACGCCTTCAACAAACGACCCTCCTTGTCCGATCTTGCTTATTTGAAAATTACTTTTTCCAACGACAAATTCTTCTTACATTCGTCGCATATTATTTTCCGGCACAGAATTTGCTGGAAGAAAGATGAATTACTAACATAACAACAAAACGCTATTACAACTATGAAATACGGATTTTTCATCATACTATTTGGCATCTTCCTGGCCATGTTCGGCTACGTGATTGGACGTGGATGGCAGGTATTGCCCACTCAGGGATACTGGCGACAACTCTATGCGGGACTGAGCGTCCTTCTTTTTGCCTCCTTTTTTGTCGCACTGTTTTTAGGACAAACGATGTCGTTGGGTATGGCATCAGCCATCTCGTTTGCAGGTGACACTTACTTTCTGGTAATGATTTACCTGTTGCTCTCCTTTCTGGCCGCGGATTTGGTACGTATCGTCAATTCGTTTGCCCATTATGCCCCGCCGGGCATGATGACCTTCCGGTTCTGGTGGCTAATGGCCAGTTTCGGTGTGATTGCCATCGCTTTGATGGTTGGTAATTACAAATTCAACCATCCCGAAGTGGTAACGCTGAACCTCGAAGCCAACAAACCGAGACAGGGAAAAGAGCTGCGTATCGTGGCAGTGAGCGATCTGCATGTAGGTTTTTCTATTCAGAAAGAACAACTGCAACGGTACGTACAAATGATTAACGATCAGCATCCGGACATCGTTCTGATTGCGGGTGATTTCTTCGACCGGGCGGTAGAACCGGTTGTAAAACAGAAGATGCAGGAAGAACTGCGGAACATTCATGCGCCCAAAGGCATTTACGCCATCAATGGCAATCATGAGTTCTATTCGGGCAATCTGAAGGCTGTGGATGACTTCTACCGCAACGCGGGTGTTCATATGCTGACAGACAATGTGGCATTAATCGACAGCGCGTTCTACCTCATCGGGCGTGATGACCGCACCAATATTCACCGCAAGGCATTATCATCCCTGACGGAAGGCCTCAACCCGGCACTACCCACCATTCTGCTCGATCACCAGCCCCATCATCTGGAGGAGGCGGAGCAAAACAGCATCGACCTTCAAATTTCGGGACATACACACGAAGGGCAGTTCTTCCCGGGAAACCTCATCGTGAAACGGGAGTTCGAGCAGCCGCACGGATACCTGCGCAAAGGCAAAACGCAGTATTATGTATCGTCGGGACTGGGCATCTGGGGCCCGCAATACCGTATCGGAACCCAATCGGAACTGGTGGTGATAAATCTGAAGTATTAGCAACGACATTCGATTATAGAATAATCCTGTCATGCTTTTATACGACCCCACCCCACCTCCCCAAAATGGGGAGGAGTTGGGTCTGCAAAATTTATAACAAATAGCTTGTCAGTGCTGATGTGCTCCCTCCCAATTGGGAGGGTTGGGAGGGCTGATACAAACAACAAATATTAAGAAACGATCTTATGCCAGACATCCTAAAGAATGATAGTTCAGCAACAGAACGTCCTGCTTGGAAAACTGCCGATCCATTTGTATACAGTCAGATAAAAGATGTTCGACAAAAAATGAGAGACACTATGACTGAAGCAGAAAAAGTCGTATGGATTCATATAAAATCGAAGAAATTGGGAGTCAAATTCCGCCGCCAACATATTATAGGTCCTTATATTGTCGACTTTGCCGCACTCGAACACAATTTAATAATAGAAATTGATGGTGGTATTCATAAAAAACAAATACAACAAGACAAAGAACGTACTCTCAATCTGAATCAAAAAGGATACAAAGTAATCCGATTTACTAATGAAGAGGTATTGAATAATATTGAATCTGTTCTTAGAGAAATCAAAAAACATATCAGTTCCAACCAACCTCCCCAAAACGAAGGAGAGTTGGGTCTGCAAAATTTATAACAATTTGCCTGTCGAGGCAGATGTGCTCCCTCCCAATTGGGAGGGTTGGGGAGGGTCGAATGCAAAACAATACCATTTAGGAAACAGCCGGCTACTTTTTTCTTGCAAACTCCACTCTTCAGAAACTATCTTTGCAAAGTAAACAATGTAATGAATGACCGAAAACATATCTTCTTCAACTAACGAATACGTTCACGCCACGGAGTTTGCCGATCTGGCACTCGACATTGCCACTACTATGCTGGCTTCGGGAGCCCACTGCGGACGAATTACCCGCAATCTGGATCGTCTGGCAAAGCGGTGGGAGCTGAATGTGCAGATGCAGCTTACCTTTATCGGGGTAGCAATGACTGTCACCAGCGAGCACGACCCGTACCACACTGTTACCCGCTACCGCTCTACCCCGCCCCACTCCGTACATCTGGAACTGCTTACCGAGTTTAGTCGCCTGACGTGGAAAGCGGCGGACGGCGATCTCAACTTTGCGCAGGTAAAGATGGAGACCGAACGCATCAAAAAGATTAAACATTACAGCTACTGGTCTATAGCGCTGGCAGTAGGGCTCTCCTGTGCCTGTCTTTGCCTGTTGGCCGGGGGCAGCCTTATCGACGGCATTGTGGCCTGCATCGGAGCTTTTGTCGGATCGATCGTCAGGGTATTGATTCTGCACTACAAGTTCAACCCGATGATCGCGTTTGTGATTGCCTCGTTTGTCACCACCATGGTGTCGGGCGCCAACATGGTGTTTCACTGGGGAGCGGCACCCGAAACGGCGCTGGCTACTGCCGTACTTTACTTAGTGCCGGGGGTACCGCTTATCAATTCGCTGATCGACCTGATAGAAGGGCATCTCTCGTCGGCCTGGAACCGGGCTCTCTTCGGAGCCTCCATTCTGCTATGCATGGCCGTGGGAATGACCCTGAGCATCGCATTGTTAGGCATTAATAACTTTTAGCCATGACCTCAGAACTTTTTCTTCGCATACTGCTCGATTTCGGACTGGCCTTTGTAGTCGGTTTCTGCTGGGGCATTCTCTTTGGTTCGCCCAAACGCGTTCTCTGGGTGGCCGGTCTGCTCGGCGCACTCGGACATAGCCTGCGCTTTATACTGCTGGAAAGCAGCGTGGTACTCATCACCGCTACCATGATTAGCGCCATCACCATCGGCATTCTGGGTATCTATTGCGCCCACAAGGTGCACCATCCGCCGGTGGTATTCACTATGCCAGCCTTCATCACCATGATTCCGGGGCTTTATGCTTACCGCACCATGCTGGGCTGCATTAAACTCACCGATCCGACCATCGTGCAGAAAACGCCCGACATTATGGTACAGATCGGGCACAACCTGATGCTCACGCTATCGCTGCTGGCGATTCTGGCTATTGGCATCTCCATCACCGCGCTGCTGTTCCGAACAAACAGTGTGAAAGATATCAATTTCGGAAAACGACAGAAAAAGAAACAATAAATCTATAACAACAAAGGCTTCGCGTAACGCGGAGCCTTTATGTTCTTAATCATCCAATGCAATTTCATCGAGAATTTCAGCCCTATCGGGTTGTTTGGGTTGCTCAAAGAAACGAGCGACTATGCCTGAGCTTTTTCTCTCTATTTCAGGCAGCTCTTCAGAAGGAGTAATTTCCGTCAAATACCACATACCGGCTTCCTGCAAAGCCTTTTTTAACAGAGGAATGGTATCAAAATCAGTTTTCCGATAGAAACTCAGTTTATCCATCCCCAAAAAGATCGCATCTTCCTTGCATATATTGACCGCTTTAAATAATCGACTCCCCTCCGGAGTCAGCCAATTGGCAACAGGAAGAAAACTAAGGATAAATAAACAATCGTTCTGCACTATAAATGGAAAATAACCAACAGGTCCCTCATCCCGGCGAGAACAAACCAACAACTTCTGTCCATTAACAGCATCCACCATAACGCCATCCATTATAGCTCCGACCAATGCCAGATTCCGAAAGAAAGGATGCGTTGTATCCATTCGCTCCTTTTGCCGTTGCAAGGCATGATTCTGAACATATACCTTTAATTTCCGGGTAGCCTCGCATCCTTCAAAGATCCGATCGGCCGGAATAGAGAGCCATTCGATTGGTCGGTTATCCGTTGTTGCTATACCCACCCGAAAGGCCGACCGCTCCACCCCCTTATACTTGAAAACTTTTACTTCGACAGTAATGGCTTCGATACGGAACCGGGGAACCAAACATAATGCTGCGCTTTCAACATCCCAGCTGAATTGATAAGAATAGAGTCGGAAGTTCATCTTTGACAAACCGATCATCACCAGCTGAAAATGGTGTTGTAATGCAGTCATAAAATGAGTTTGCGTAGAAGCTGTAATTTCGCTCATCTTCTTTGCCATAATGACTCTGCCATCTGACAGATTGGTGTATGGCGGCGGATAAAATCTCTCAAGATAAGAGAGAAACACCATCCCCATCGTCATTAAATCATAAAAAGTCAACCCTATTAACGAATCGTTCCGCACATAGTTCTCTTTTTGGAAAGCCGTCAAATCAGCCTGAACCATCCGTATATAATAACGGGGTACCGGGCTATCCCTGACGATGGCTACTCTTGCAGGAGCTGCCTTTAGTGCCATCATATCGAGCTTCTGTTTTTTTGAAAACGAATCAAACAAAGAAGGATCGAGATCCGAAAGCCTCAGTATCTTACGGGCGACCTCCGAAAACTGGTTAAAATAGGTCTTGGTAACAGCAAAACTCTTTTTGACAGGAGCCTGTGTTTTTTTCTTTTTATGTTTGGCCATGGATAGTTGATTTATTTATGTACCGGTATACGGCTGTTTTCTGCTTTGAAATATTGCTGTATGTGTGGAATATTGATCTCATTTATCCATTGAAATTTCGTCGAGAGTTTCAGTCCAATTGCAATGATGATCACATTGTAAATAATTCAGGATTTTATTCGAGTCTAAATGAGCATTACCTTTTCTACTTGCTGCAAGCCTCTGTACGTCTTCTTCAATATTGAGCAAACCGGCACATCCGATTTGTTCGAAAAGCGACTTTAGTTTCTCATTGTTACCAATATCGCTTCGAATATAGCTACTCAGTTTATCCAGCATCAAATACTTTTTATCCAATTTTCCCAGACCGTACAATTCATTAAGTTTTTGTCCTTCTGGCGTTCCATTGCTGGTAACAAAAAGAAAGGTTTTTAGCAACAAGATTCCTTCTACATATTCACCCAGCATATAGCCTATTTTAGAATCGCCAATTCGATACTCTATCAAATAACAACGATCACCTATGTATAAAACTACAGGCGTGCGGAACGACACATCCAGCATCATTACGATTTCAGCGTTCGACAAACAATCGAGCCGTTCGTTCATCCGATTTATCGCGTGTTGCTGAATGTATATATCGATTGGTGTATCGCTACTTTTATCCGCCAGGCCCAACAATCCAGCCTCTATTTGTCTTACAAACGGGCCTTCGATATGTTGAAACCAAAAAAGACGATAGGCCTGACGTTTGCCATCAGGAGTGTTAAACGTTTTGGGATGCTGAACTTCTCCATGCAAATAAAAAACCGGGATTGAGACATGACTCTTCTCTTTCTTCTTTTCATAGCCAAAATCTCCCCACGAAATCACGGCACTATAGTCGAACAGTTCGAGGCACAACATTTGCAAAACCACAGCTATCATACTATCTCCATTCGTCTTGATGGAAGGATCCATAATGGCCGACATACGCCGGTTAAACTCAAGATTATACTCACTTTCAAATTGCTGATACATTTGCATGCTAACTACAACCGTTAGATACTCGAACAAGGTCACTTTCAGATTTTCTGTTATCTGAACCGTAAACAGATGTACCAAGCGATTAAATCCTTTTCTGATTTCGTGCATATCCCTTTCGGTTAGTCCGGGATAAGACCCATTGACGATTTTAGGATTCAACACCCGAAATCTATAAAGCAGATCCAAAAAAAGGGGGTGTAAAAGATCCATGCTTCCTTCTCCACCGATCTCATTACTTATCAGGCGAAATACAGAAAAAAATCTATTCTTTTCTTCCTCTCTCTCCAATCGGGCTTTATTTTGAATCAATTCTCTTTTATTCATTTTCTTCATAGGCAAATCATCTTCGATAAGGAAATGCAATAAAAATGTGAGATGCTTTGTGGAGCATCTCACATTCAGAATAAGATGCAGGCTGATTTTATTTGGAAGGATCGGTAGCCGCTTTCTTACTGGCCGCCTTTTGGTAAGCGAGAGTCCGGCTGAGATTTTCAATGTCGCCGTTCAGTTCATCGATAAAGTTGTTGTAAATAGTCTCCGTATCATTGAGTTCGGCCAGGGCATTTACGCGCCGTACGATGGCTTTGTAGCTGGCATCTACCTCCTGACGGGCCACCCGAACATTGGCCGATGGCTTTTGTTGCATCTCAACGTTGCGGGCGTTGAACAACACACTATACTTTTCATTAGCCGTATTGAGAGCCGCTATCCATTCGGTACCGCCAATGGTTACCAAATCGCTCTTGTTAGGCTCGGTTGCATGAGCTTCCACCAGATTGCGGATGGCATTGGTCTCTTCCGCTTCCGTCTTCTCGCGCACGTTACCGAATTGAGCAACCACTTTTTTCAAACGTGCAGATGCTTCACAATACTCCTGACGGGGATGTCTTAGGCTCGTTTCGATCAGAAAATTGTATCCACTGTAGTATTGTTCGCGTTCTTCGTCCAGATTGTTCAACTCCACGGTGCTTCTGCTTCCCTGAGTAGCTACCATGGCGGCATGTTCGCTCGACAAAGCTTTGGAAAAAACAGGATAGAGAGTTTCGAGTTTCAGTTTGGCAACTGTCTCATGTTGGATCATCTGATCGACCGAGGTCATCAGGTTCTCGTGTTGCTCATTTCTCAGGCGAGTAAGAGGAGCATCTGTAATTTGCTTCATTGGCACTCATTTTTAATTGGTTAATATTTGAAATCAACGATACAAGTACAAATCAATAAAAAACACGTCAACAGCATCAAATCATCAGCATAGCCCGCATTCGGACATCTATTGATCCATCACATGGTACTCCGACAATCGGAGTCAGAGGGGGGATGCCACGTTGTACCCCTACAATTAGGAAAGGGGAGCCGGGTTGCACCATTGTTGCCCTACAATTTCATTTCCTGGAGGCCGATTGCCACATTGTTGCCCTGCAAGTTCGCAAACCGGAACAGGATATACCATTGTATCCCGACAAGCTCGTTTCCCGGAACCAGACTACCACATTGTAGGCCTACAATGCTTTTTTTTGCATCGCACAGGCCTATTATTCAACAACCGATCCACAAAAATATGAAATATGTTTTGATTGCAAAACATAATGAATCATTTTTTCACAATAAAACACCTCTATTTCTCAAATCAACCGACCATATTATTAAACAACATCCTATTTTCGGGCGTTTCGAAGAGACAACATCCCTCCACAAACAGAATATTTGCATCTATCACCAAAGTGTTTATGCAATATTTTCAGATAAGCAACCACATCTTAACCACTTTGTAAAAACAAAAACATATATTTGCAGAAACGAACAATTGCATCAGTGCATCAAAAAACAGATTATCGACCATCCAGAATTGGGATACCGACAAGTTGAATCAGCCGCCACAAACAGTAAAAACGGCATTAATTATACAACCAACAATAGTGTTTCACCATTAAAAAATTTCGATCATGAAGAAAAAGATTTTGTTTCTCACCGGCGATTTTGCCGAAGATTATGAAACAATGGTACCGTTTCAAATGTTGGAGATGGTAGGTTATGAAGTACACGTGGTGTGTCCCGGAAAGAAAAAGGGCGACACGGTGAAAACCGCTATCCACGATTTTGAAGGCGATCAGACCTACTCCGAAAAACCGGGTCATAATTTTGCCCTCACCTATAGCTTCGACGAGGTGACGGTAAGCGATTATCTTGGTTTGGTGATTGCCGGCGGCCGCGCGCCCGAGTACCTGCGCCTCAACGACAAGGTGATCGACATCGTGCGCTATTTCTTCAAAAACAACAAGCCTGTCGCAGCTATTTGCCACGGTATTCAGATTCTCACTGCCGCCGATGTGGTGAAAGGCCGCAAACTGACGGCATATCCTGCCGTAGGCCCCGAAGTGACGCTCGCAGGAGGCGAGTTTCAAGCCATTGCTGCCGACAAAGCCTTTGTGGATGGCAATCTGGTTACCTCTCCCGCCTGGCCCGGCCACCCTGCTTTTATAGGCGAATTTCTGAAACTGCTGGGTGCCTCAATTAAGATATAAACTAATTGAGAAAGGCACGGAAGTCGACAAGACTACCGTGCCTTTCTGTTTTTCGAACTTCAGAACACATCAAAACAGCTCCAACTGAAGCTGTATAGACTTCCGGTTGGTGCTCTCGGCAGCATTGCTGATTCCCAAACCCAGCAATCGCACCTTTTGCCCACCCAAATCGGTGTTTCGCAGAATAGTTTTGGCTGCCGGCCAAAGTTGCTGAAAGGTTTTTACCTCTTCGGGCAAAGTACGGCTTCGCGTAATAATTTTGAAGTCGGCAAACTTAATTTTCACGGTCACCGTACGTCCGAAGAATTGCTCCTTTTCCATCCGTTTTATTACCTCCAACGCCACCTGATAAAGTTCCAGTTGCAGGTGTAATACAGAATCCTTATCCTGTTCGAACGTACTTTCGGCACTTACCGACTTGGTAATCCTATCCGGTTCCACCTCCCTGTAATCGAGGCCACGGGCATTGAGATAGTATTGATGTCCGGCCTTACCGAACAGTTGCACCAGCTCCTCCTCGGAATGTTGCTTCAGATCGGCACCCGAGAAAATCCGGTGTTTATGCATCTTTTCCGCAGTCACCTTGCCAACCCCAAAGAACTGCTCAATCTTCAGCGTCTCCACAAATTTTTCGGCTGCCTGAGGCCGTACCACAAAAAGTCCGTCGGGTTTTCGGTAGTCGGAAGCAATCTTGGCCAGAAATTTATTGAACGACACCCCGGCCGAAGCCGTCAGTCCTGTCTCTTCTTTTATTCGTTGCTTGATTTCACGGGCAATAATCGTTGCCGACGGATTTCCTTTTTTGTTTTCCGTCACATCCAGAAAAGCCTCATCGAGCGACAAAGGCTCTACCAGATCGGTATAATCGAGAAAGATCTGTCGGATCTGATCGGAAACGGCATGATATACATCGAACCGCGGTGGTGCGAAAAGAAGATGCGGACATCGCTTCAGTGCCGTAGTAGATGCCATGGCCGAACGAACACCATACCGGCGCGCCTCGTAACTGGCAGTTGCCACCACACCCCGCGCTTCGGGATAGCCAACCGCAAGGGCTTTACCCCGATAATCCGGGTTATCCCTTTGCTCGATAGAGGCATAAAAGGCATCCATGTCGATATGTATGATTTTCCGTACCATGCCAGTCAGTGAAGAACAAAGATAACCATTCCGGTATAAATAATAACAACAAATCCCGTAGTCGCCGGTAAACGATTGCGGGATTCCTGTTTTATATTAGCAACGCACACGGAATACACGGAAGAAACAGAGAATCACAAAAATGAAACCAATCGATTTCCGTATAATCTGTGTATTCCGTGTGCTAAATTGTTTTATTCCTGAAAATAGACCCGTTTTACCCGACGTGAAACATTGGTCAGCAATTCATACGAGATGGTGCCTATCGAATCGGCCAGTTCGCTGATGTTGCGTCCCTTGCCAAAAATTTCGGCAGTATCGCCTTCGTGCACATCCATACCGGTGACATCGATCATGGCCACATCCATACATATATTGCCCACAACCGGAGCCAGTTTTCCGTTAATCAACACCTTACCCACCCCGTTTCCGAAGCGGCGATCGAATCCGTCGGCATAACCCAGCGGCAACACGGCAATCTCACTATCGTGTTTCACCACTCCACGGCGACTGTAACCTACCGTTTCGCCGGCTTTTACGTTACGCACCTGCAACACGGTGGTTTTTAGCGTGCAAACAGTCTCCATTTCGGGCGAATTCACCGCACTGATGCTGTACAATCCGATTCCCAAACGTACCATATCAAACTGATATTCGGGGAAACGTTCGATGCCCGGCGAATTGAGGATATGGCGCAGGAACGAATAGCCGATGCCATTCTGTAAGGTGTCGGCACAATGGTTGAAAAGATCGATTTGCTGACGGGTAAAATCATCAAAAGCTGGACTGTCGGCACCGGCAAGATGCGAGAAAATCGACTGTACCTGCACCGTTTCCTGATCTTTCAGAATACGTACCAGCTGGTCCATATCCGGTTTTTCAAAACCAAGACGGTGCATTCCGCTATCTATTTTAACATGAATCGGATAGTGACTCTCGCCATGACGCACTGCCGCTTTGATAAAGGCATTGAGCAGACTAAAGCTATATATTTCGGGTTCCAGTTGGTACTCAAACAGCAGATTAAAACTATTCGGTTCGGGATTCATCACCATGATAGGCAACGTAATTCCTTCGCGGCGCAGTTCGGCTCCTTCGTCGGCTACGGCCACCGCCAGATAATCGCAACGATGGTGTTGCAGGGTTTTAGCTACCTCTACAGAACCGCTACCGTAAGCAAAAGCTTTCACCATGCAGACGATTTTCGTTTCGTGACGGAGTTTGGAACGGAAATAGTTGAAATTGTGCACCAAAGCGCTCAGGTTCACCTCCAGCGTGGTTTGGTGAGTGATATTTTCAAGTTGCTCGGATATTTGTTCGAAATGGAAATTACGCGATCCTTTCAGCAAAACCACCTCGTTTTTCAGCGCTTTCCAACGTCCGGATCCCAAAAAAGCTTCGGTACTGTTGAAGCTCTCTTTTTGAGGAATATTGAAGGTAGCGAGTTGTTTCGATATTTCGGTTCCAATGCCAATCAAACGGTTGATACCGCTCTCCTGCACTAAGTTGGCAATATTGGCATAGAGCTTTTCGGCAGCTTCGCCACTCTGCAAAATGTCCGACAGCACCAGTGTCATGTTCATCTGCTTGTCAGCAGCCTGACGGCGGGCAAAATCGAGCGCAATGTTTAGTGAGTTGATATCGGCATTGTAACTGTCGTTGATTACCAGACAATCGTTACGACCCTCTTTTACCTCCAGACGCATGGCTACCGGTTCCAGCAATTTCATGCGCGATGCAATGAGCTCCATATTCAACGGCTTGTGTTCAATGACCGTTTCGAGCAAAATCCAGGTAGACAGGCAATGCAGACTGTTTTCCACCGAAGCATCGTCGGTAAACGGAATGGTATACACAATCGTTTCGTCGCCAAACTTACAGGTTATGGTGCTAATTTTACCTATCTTATCTATACCCAACACCTGCAAGTCGCAAAGTTGATCGTATCCCCATATAAACCGATGGCAGTGCAACCCGGATTCTAAAATACATTTCTCTACCACGGCATGATCCTTACACGAAATCAGCCATTGGGCATCGGTAAACAGCAACAATTTTTCGCGGCATTTGTCAATCAGAGAGGAGAAATTTTCCTGATGCGCTTGACCGATATTTGTCATCACACCCACCGTTGGGCGAATAATATGTTCGAGTCGTTCAATCTCTCCTTTTTTGGAAATGCCCGCCTCGAAAATCCCGAGGTTATTCTGTTCGTTTATTTGCCAAACCGACAACGGAACCCCGATTTGCGAGTTGTAGCTTCGCGGCGAGCGAACGGTATTGTAATCGTTGTGAAGCAGTTGCGAGAGCCACTCTTTGACAATCGTCTTACCGTTGCTTCCGGTAATGCCGATTACCGGCAACGAAAAGTGGTTGCGGTGAAAGGCCGCCAGTTGTTGCAAAGCCTGCAACGTATCGTTTACAATGAGAAAGCTGGCATCCTGCATCGAATCGAAATCGGACTGAAAGTCGCTTACCACGAAATGACGTACCCCGTGGTTATAGAGATCGCGCACATAACGATGACCGTCGTTACTGGCAGAACGTAAAGCAAAAAAGAGTGTGTCGTCCGGAAAAATGAGTGAACGACTGTCCGTCAACAGGCGGCTGATATTACCTTCGGTGCGCAAAAGCGACTTTCCCCCGAGTAATTGGGCAATATGAAAGATTGAATAAGTCATTGGAATTTACGATTTGAAAATTTGGGGATGTGGAGATTTGAAAATGTAAAAGCGTTATGCGATTATAGTACAGAATAACTTTCTTTCAATTTAGACTATTATCAACAAATCAACACGCTGATTTGGATCATCTTCACATTCTCAAATCCTCGAATCCTCACATTAATATTGTCTTGCTCCGAAAATAGAGCTACCGACACGAACCATGGTACTTCCCTCCTCAATGGCAATGCGATAATCATCGGACATTCCCATCGATAGAGTATCGAACCAGGGCTTATCTGTAAAATAAAAAGTTTTAAGTTGATCGAAAAGAGTTTTAAGCGACCGAAACTCAGCGCGAACCTGAGTTTCATTGTCGGTAAAAGTAGCCATGCCCATCAACCCCCGGATGCGTACCGAATTCAGCGTATCGAGAATACCCGAATTCAGCGCATCGTTCACTTCTTCTGGCGAGAAACCGAATTTGGTCTCTTCGCGGGCAATATACACCTGTAACAGGCAATCGACCGTACGACCGGCCTTTGCCGCCTGTTTATTGATTTCTTCGAGCAAACGAAGTGAGTCAACGCTGTGGATCAGCGAAACAAAAGGAACAAGAAACTTAACTTTATTAGTTTGAAGATGACCAATGAAGTGCCAAACAATATCTTTTGGGAGAGTGTCCTGTTTTTGACATACTTCCTGAACTTTGCTCTCTCCAAAAACTTTTTCACCGGCTTCATAAGCTTCTAAAATGGAGTCGTTTGGATGAAATTTTGAGACGCATACCAACTTCACGTGAGAAGGCAGTGTTGCTCTGATGGCGTTCAAATTATCTGCAATCGACATGATATAAACAATTCAGAATTCAAAGTTTAGCTATCGCTTATTTTCAATTCAAGTTCAAAATTACAACCTGAGGATAAACCCTTTAACAATTTAGTCGGAAGTTTCTGCGTTTTCGTCGCGCGGTCCGCCGGCATAGGGATAAACATCCATAATAGCCGTTTCGGTGATGGAAGCAATTTCCCAATCGGATAGTGTGGTGCTCAGCCGTTCGATAAGCAGCATCAATCCGTCTTTCAAATTGGCAGCCTGCACCATCATGGTTACGGCAGTTTTCTTCTCCACCCCTTTTTCCTCGTCAAGAGAGATAAAGTTGACCTTTGCACGATACCATTTATCGCCGCTCGGATTATCAAAAAGTTCAGCTATACGGGATCTTTTGATGTTGCTCACGGTAAATTCACCGCTCACGAAAGGCTTTATCTCTTCTATGATGCGGGCTTCTGCTTCGGTAAACGAAAGCGCATCGACCAGATAAGGTTCATTTACCTTTTTGGGGAGTCCGTCTTCCCCTGTTTTTTCATAGCGGACTTTGCATTCAAACCAGTTATGCATTGTAGTGTTATTTTTATTTTGTTATGAGCGAATCTGCTCCTGTCGCACCGCACATTAATCCGTTTTATCCTGTATGTCCAACTGCGTTTTAGGAGTAAATGTAGTAGGTAGCGGCATGTCATATATTTTATTCCGGAGGAAATCGCCCAATGCTTTGGTATCTTTAAATTGTTTTATCTCTTCGGCTGTTATCAGTTCGCCTATCCCGATGCGCGGTCGTTGTCCTTTTTTATTGAACACCTCATAAGGCATACGCAAAGATCTGATTTTCCAACTAATAACGCCAAGAAAATAGAAAAAAATAGAATTGGAATCATAAAAACGAATAGGCAATACCGGCACTTTCGCTATTTGTATCAATTTCAAAATCCCCTCCTGCCACTCTCTGTCGCGAATTCTGAAATTGCGAAATTGAAACATAGATACCGCCCCGGCCGGGAAAAAGCCTACCGGATGACCCTGATGCAGGCGACGCAATGTTTCTCTCACGCCATTAATTGCTTCCGATGTAGGCACCGTACTATTTCCAACGTGCGGTTGAACGGAAATAAAATTCTCTTCCATTGCCTCTATAAGCGTAAGTATCTGGTTCACCATCACTTTATAGTCAGAACGAATGCTGGCCATCAGGTGAATGAGCATAATCCCATCCAAACCGCCGTAAGGGTGATTGGATACCGTAATAAAAGCACCCTGGGGTAAATTCTGTAATCTTTCGACATTTCCCACGCGGTAATCGACCCCCAGGTCTTTTAATAATCCTTCGGAAAATGCGGATCCTTTTTTGTCGCATGAACGTCCGTAGACCCAGTTAACACGATCGATCGCCAATAAATGCCATACCAATTTTGCCAATCGGGTTCCCAACCGACCTCTAAAAATAACAGATTTCTGTGCTAAAAAATCTACATCGATAACTGTCCGTTTCATACACAAACTATTGCACTGTTTTTTGATGAGACTCCATAGATTCGTTCTGCCCGGCTACAACAAAACTATTGGTTCTCGTCTTTACTTTCATTAATAAAATACCTACTCCTATCCAGAATAACTCCCTGACACGGGTAACGAGGCTTACATAAATTCCCAATCCTGCAGGTAAAGATAATGTTTTCAAAGCCAGTGCGAATCCACCCTCACGGGTTCCTATCTGCATCGGAGAGAAAAAGAGTATGTTGGTAAACAGACTCATAAACGAATAAATTACCACCGACTCCACAAGGCTCACATCCACATTGACAGGTTTCAATATAACATATACTTCGAGACAGTTACAAATACGAGCAATTACTTCAAGGCTGAGGGCTGTAAAAAAAGCTTTACGGCGGGCTCCGTATAAATACGATATTTGGGCATCGATCATAGCGAGTTGCCCGTGATATTTATTTTTGAACGGGGCCACCCATTTTTTCAACAACGGTAACCGTGCAAAAAAATTGAAAGCTTTAACTGCCAGTCCCCCGCGGTAACCACGCCATAATAATGTCAGCAAAACGACAAACACCAGAAACGATACAATCAGCAGAATGCTTAACGAAAGTTTCATCGGGAGAAACAATGCCGCTACCACTATCGACAAGGCCCAGAAAATACAATGGGCCGATATATGGGTCATCGTATACAACAACACCGACGAAGTTGCTTTTTCGACACCAAGCATTGCTTTGAATTCCATTATCTTGTACGGGTCGCCCCCCACAAATCCCAGTGGAGTAGCGGCTTTCAAAGCAAAACCACTCAGGGTTATTTTAAATACCTGCAAAAATGGCACAACGCGGTGTTCGGGCATATCATCACGAATGATGGTATTGAATGCCATTGTATTAATGAGGTAGATGGGCAACCACATACCGATGATGGCAATAAACCACCAACCGGTTTTTTTAACATGCGCCACAATGGTATCCCATCCGATACACCAGGCAATCACCACCAAAGCCACCAAGCCTAAAGCGAAGAAAATATTTCGTCCGAGATTTGTGCTGATTTTTCCCATGTAAAAACATTAGTGTCGGTTCAGACCATAGCACATTTTCTCATGTCGGTTGATTGCAAAGCTCAACAGCGGGTTAAGAATCACTATTTCGCAAACAAAATAGAGCCATTCGATATCGAGAAGTAAAGTCAGTAGCATAACAATACTGCGGGCGTTGAATGTAAAACTATCCAGCAACGGCATCATTTTTAAACTTTTAGCACGAAATTCCGCAATTTTATCGTCGGGAAAACCATCCGGATATGTTTCGCGTAATTGTTTAATATAACGTTGCAATTCAGGTGTTTTACGTTCCTGATTCAGGGTATAAATATGGTATAATTTGAGAAAAAATTTAGACACCGGCTCCTTTTTCCAATCGAGCGACTGAAAATTTTGCCTTACCGAAGCGGCATCCTCGAATTCACTGTTCTTCCCACCTTTCAAAAAATGAAGATGCAACGTTTTGTAATAATCCACCATGGCTGCCTGATTGAAATGAGAATAGGCCGACACAAGCGCAATCAGGAAAACCCACCAGCCCCACTCGTAACCGAAGGCCGACAGAATACGATCGTTTCCGTGCATCAAACGCAGACAAATAGTAGTGTAGAAGGTGAGAAACCAGATGTCGCCACAAAAACCATCGAGAATACGACCGATTTTCGACTTGATTCCGGTAATGCGTGCCAATTGACCATCCACGCAATCCAGAATATTGGCAAACACCAAAAAGGCAAATCCCAACAGATTGATTGCCAAATTATCGTCGGGATAAAACAAAACACACCCAAATACCCCCACGAAAATGGAAATAATCGTGATTATATTAGGTGTAACGGGAGTAGATCGAAGTAATAAAGCGAGTTGAAATCCTACCGGACGATAAAAGACCCTATCGAGCCAGTTTTCTGTATCCCACGATTTCAGAGAATCCTTGAATGTAATCGGTTGTTGTGTGTCCATTTTGTGCTTGATTTGTAACCATATACTCCATTATTGAAACGAGTAAATAGTAGTTGCAAATTTAGAAAAAAAAAGCGTATGCCGGCTTACTAATCACCCACAAATTTTAGTGCATTTTAAGTTAAGCACTTACCCCTATCTATCGATAGCTGTAACCTCCGTCACAAACAACAACTTCACCATTCATATAGTTGTTATTAATAAGTAACCAATACACATCAGTCAGCTCTTCCGGGGTACAAAAGCGCCCCAAAGCCAGTTTCCGGTTAATATTATCCCTGATTTCGGATGGTTTCGTCTTTTGCCACTCCGTATCGACAAAGCCGGGAGCCACGGCATTTACCCGAATGCGTTTTTCCGCAAAAAACTTCACCAGATTCTTTACCAAGGCATGTACCGATGCTTTCGTAACTCCGTATGCCAACGAGACCGAATGTGGATGAATGGCCATTAACGACCCTGTAAACACAACACATCCGCCTTCCGCAAAAACGGGATACAGTTTTTGCATCAGGAAAACCGGGAAATGAACATTGGCATTGAAAACCTTTAGCCAGTTTTCGGGTTCGATCTGCAAAAAATCGCTCCTGTCGGTCATTCCGGCGTTAAACACCACGCAGTTGAGGGTAATCTGGTGTTCTGACAAAAAAGCAGTGATAACATCGACCGATTGCAGATCCGAAATATCGGCTTTCACCAATTTTATTTTACCCGGAAAACGTGATTCGAATTCGTCGCTAACACGGCATGCCGTTGCATCATCGGACGAATAGGTCATCACAACCGACATGCCCTCTTTGAGCAGACGTTCGCATACGGCTTTGCCGATACCTTTGGTCGCCCCTGTAATTAGCGCCGTTTGACTCATTTCTTTACAAAAATTGGCTTCGCGCTACGTTCGGCATGTAGCTGTTGATCGTAGGTTTCGTAGATCGTTTTTTTCAACGAAGAAGAGGATACTCCGTCACCATATGGAAAATAAAATACATCTACGCCAAGCTCTTTCAGGTAGTCATATTTACCAAACCAGTCGTCACCCACTACAAACGCGTCGATATTCAGTTTTTTCACTGTCTCCGTATGATCGAGCGTATGTTGCGGAATAACCAGATCGGGAGCCTTAAGCGCTTCGATAATTAACATTCGTTCGTTGAAAGGAATGATCGGTGCGGCCTTGTATGACTTCACCAACTCGTCCGTGCTGACACCCACAATCAGAATATCACCCAATCCACGGGCATAATTAATCATTTTCAGGTGATTGGAATGGAACATGTCGAATGTTCCGGAGGTATAAACAATACTTTTTTTATTGAACATAAGAAAATCTTAGCATAAACAGAATATCAATACGGTAAAAAACAGCTAACTTGCAACGGTTTTAGACCTTCGAGCCATTTTTGCCGGCTCATGCAAAGGTATTTATTTATTTGGTTCCAGCTGATTTTTTCACACTTTTTTTCTTTAGCGCAACGATAAAAAACGCCATTTTTAATTAAAGGACGAACAGTCTCTAATACCCGGATTACTATTTTATCCATTTAATATTGCACTCTCATGAATATATTTCTTGACTCCGATCTGGCATTACTGAATTCAAAAGGGATAATGATAGAGAATTGCCTCGAACAGCTTAACTGTTTTACCATCGGATTTCCTTTTTTGCAAATAAAAAAAACAGCCGAAATCAATGACGGCATCATGGAAGTGGGTACTACTCATATTGACCACTATATTCAGTTTTGGGATGAATTTCTGGCAGAGAACAAAAAAATAGTCAAGTTTGTTCCGGCATCAGGAGCCGCCAGCCGCATGTTCAAAAACCTTTTTGAATTTTTAGACGGTGCATCCGACACTCCGACTACCTCTTTTGAAAAGAAATTCTTTGATGAAATAACCTATTTCGCGTTTTATGAAGCATTGAATAGCACTTGCTTCCACAACGAAGGGCGTACCATTCCGCAACTTATTGAAGCCGGACAATACAAGCCTGTCGTTAGCAATCTGCTCGAAGAAAAAGGATTGAATTACAAAAACTTACCGAAAGGATTATTACTGTTTCACCGGTATCCCGACGAAGTTCGCACACCGGTGCAGGAACATCTGGCCGAAGGTGCAAGCTATGCCGCCAACAGCGAAGGTGATGTCAATATTCACTTTACGGTCTCCACCGAGCATTGCAAACTGTTCGAACAACATGTAAAAGAACAGCTGGCTATTCTTGCAACCAAAAACGACCTCCGTTACCACGTCTCTTTTTCGGAACAAAAGCCCTCGACCGACACGCTGGCTGCCGATGCCGACAACCAACCCTTCCGCGAAAACGGTAAGTTACTGTTCCGTCCGGGAGGCCACGGAGCGCTGATCGAAAACCTGAACGATATCGATGCCGATGTGGTTTTTATCAAAAATATCGACAACGTCACTATCGACAAGCTCAAAAAACCGACCATCACCTACAAACGCTTGCTGGGAGGCATTCTGGTGCAAACCCAGAAACAGATTTTCGGATTTCTGCACGAGTTGGACAACAAGGATATTTCGGATGCGAAGCTGGAGGTAATCAAACAGTTTTGTGTGTCGCGTCTTTGCATTTACAATCCGGATTCTGGCAGTTACAGCCGCGATGAACTTATCAAATACCTACACGACACATTAAACCGCCCGTTACGCGTATGCGGGATGGTAAAAAACGAAGGAGAACCGGGCGGCGGACCCTACATCGCTGTAAACGCGGATGGCACGGCTTCGCCCCAAATTCTGGAAAGCTCGCAAATCGATACATCCGATCCGGCAAAAGCAGAACTAATGCAAAAAGCGACTCACTTCAATCCGGTCGATCTGGTTTGTGCCATCAAAAATTACAAAGGCAAGAGATTCAATCTGCCTGATTATGTAGATAAGAACACCGGCTTTATCTCCTCCAAGTCAAAAGGTGGTAAAGAGCTGAAAGCGCTCGAACTGCCCGGCCTCTGGAACGGCGCCATGAGCAACTGGAACACCATTTTCGTGGATACTCCGGTTGAGACTTTCAGTCCGGTGAAAACCGTGAATGATTTATTGAGACCGGAACACCAGTAAATAAATTAAACCCCAAAGGTTTTAAAAACCTTCGGGGTTTGTTTGAAACCAAAATTCCATGTCCAAATCAATTTGTAAGACCACCGATCCAGACAAACTGACAAAGAAACAGTCCGAGGCCAATTTCAGGTGCAAACGATGTGGAGAAAAAGTCTCCAAGGCAAAATACGTTTGTAAGCCCGAGAAGATTTCGGATAAGTAATAAATTATTTCGGCCTCCAACTGAACCTTTCAGATGGAGGCTTTTTTATAAATGAATATCTGAATCATAAAGCATTGGTTCAGCCTCCATTTTTCACCTTTATTATAGATTCCGGCCATTTGCCACAATCAAAAAAAAACGTTAGCTTTGTACATCAATTCGCTGCTAAATAAACACTTAATAATCAACATTTTAAATTTCAGAGGGTATGATTTATTCACATGAAGTAGAACAAATGTGTGTGGTAAAAAAAGGTCCCAACCACGGACCAGCCCCCATTCCTCAAGAAGGAAAGTGGGTTCAGGCTAAGGAAATCAAAGACATTTCCGGTTTAACTCACGGTGTGGGATGGTGTGCACCACAACAAGGCGCTTGTAAACTGACACTTAACGTAAAAGACGGCGTTATTCAGGAAGCTTTAATCGAAACTATCGGTTGCTCGGGTATGACTCACTCTGCAGCTATGTCTGCCGAAATTCTTCCCGGTAAAACTATTCTGGAAGCATTGAACACCGACCTGGTTTGCGATGCTATCAACACTGCAATGCGCGAATTGTTCCTACAAATTGCATACGGACGTACTCAGTCGGCTTTCTCGGAAGGCGGTCTGCCAATCGGCGCGGGTCTCGAAGACCTGGGTAAAGGTCTCCGCAGCCAGGTAGGTACCATGTACGGTACTTTGTCAAAAGGCGTTCGTTACCTCGAAATGGCTGAAGGTTACTGCACACGCATCGGCCTGGACGAAGATGGTGAAGTAATCGGTTATGAATTCGTTCACATGGGCAAATTCATGGATATGGTTAAGAAAGGCGTTAATGCTGCTGAAGCTTTGGAAAAAGCAAAAAGTTCGTACGGTCGCTTCAAAGAAGCCGCTAAATATATTGATCCCCGCCACGAGTAATATCGTGATGTAGACTTAATGAATTATTAATTACAAATTATTAATTGAAAATATTATGGCTTTATTTGAAAGTTACGACCGCCGTATCAACCAAATCAACGCGGTTCTCAATCAATATGGAATCAAAGACATCGACGAAGCTAAGGCTATCTGCGATGCAAAGGGCATTGATCCTTACAAAATTTGTGAAGAAACTCAGCCTATCTGTTTCGAAAATGCGAAATGGGCTTATGTTGTTGGCGCTGCCATCGCTATCAAAAAAGGTTGCACCAATGCTGCCGACGCTTCCGAAGCTATCGGTATCGGGTTGCAGTCTTTCTGCATCGCCGGTTCTGTAGCCGACGATCGCAAAGTAGGTATCGGTCACGGTAACCTCGGCGCTCGTCTGCTCCGCGAAGAGACTCAGTGCTTTGCTTTTCTGGCAGGTCACGAATCGTTCGCTGCTGCCGAAGGTGCTATCAAAATTGCCGAAATGGCAAACAAAGTACGTACAAATCCGTTGCGCGTTATTTTGAACGGTTTGGGTAAAGATGCCGCTATGATCATCTCCCGTATCAACGGCTTTACTTATGTTCAAACTCAGTTCGACTATGCTTCGGGCGCTTTGAACGTTGTAAAAGAGACTCCGTACTCGAACGGTCTTCGTGCAAAAGTAAAATGCTACGGTGCTGACGACGTTCGCGAAGGTGTTGCTATCATGTGGAAAGAAGGCGTTGATGTTTCCATTACCGGTAACTCAACCAACCCTACCCGTTTCCAACACCCGGTAGCTGGTACTTACAAAAAAGAACGTCTTGAAAAAGGCGAAAAATATTTCTCTGTTGCATCCGGTGGCGGTACAGGTCGTACCCTTCACCCCGACAACATGGCTGCAGGTCCTGCTTCTTACGGTATGACCGACACAATGGGTCGTATGCACGGTGATGCTCAGTTTGCAGGTTCTTCTTCTGTTCCTGCTCACGTTGAAATGATGGGCTTCCTCGGAATGGGTAACAACCCGATGGTTGGTGCAACCGTTGCTGTTGCCGTTGCTATTGCCGAAGCACTCAAATAAAAAATTCCAAAAATGCAAAATTCCAACGATTCAACGTTATCCCGCAAAATGAGGATACCAAAAGAATGGAATACCGGAATTTTAAATTTTGAAATTGTCTAATCTAAAACTGCCTCAGCATTTTTGCCGGGGCAGTTTTTTTTATATTTCCAAATCATGAGCCGAACCCAAACTTTCATTGCATATGTTGCTTTGCTGTTCATTTGCACATTCGGTTTGAATGCACAACAAAGCGCAAAAGGCCGAACAGATTTAACTGTCAGTCAATTCAAAGAGTATCTGGCAAAAAATCCATCAGCCCCCCTGCTCGATGTCAGAACGCCGGAAGAGTTTGCTGCCGGACATCTGAAAAATGCCGTCAACATTTCGGTTAACGACCCAAACTTCGACGCAAAAGTCTCAAAATTCGACAAGACACAAGTGGTGATGGTTTACTGCCGCTCCGGACACCGCAGTGTAATGGCTTCCGGAAAATTACTGACACTTGGTTTTGTCAGCATCCTAAACCTTGAGAAAGGCATCAACAGCTGGCAAACTGCCGGCGAACAGACGGTCAAATAATTAGAAATTATGAGTTTTGAGTTATGAATAAAGAACTCCGACTCACAACTCATAGCTATTCATTCTTAATTATCAATCAGTTATGTGGCTATTATTGGGAGCTCTTTCCGCACTTCTTTTGGGGATATACGACGTTGCAAAAAAGGTTTCGCTGCAAAAAAATGCTGTGATTCCGGTACTGTTTTCTTCTATCGTCATTTCCTGTCTTATTCTATCGCCGCTGCCAGTGTTGTCGCATTATTTTCCCGACATGATGAAAGGCACACTGCTGTATGTTCCGCCAATGGACGGCAGAGCCCATTTTTATATCTTATTAAAATCGCTGCTGGTGCTCTCTTCGTGGCTGTTCGGCTACTTTGCCATGAAACACCTGCCCATCACAATCGTTACTCCGATCGAAGCCACACGACCACTCTGGACGCTGCTCGGAGCTTTGATCATCTTTTCGGAAAGGTTGTCACCCTATCAATGGATCGGGGTATCGGTCACGCTGATTTCGTTCTACCTCTTTTCGATGGTGGGTAAAAAAGAGGGCGTCGTTTTTCATCACAATAAATGGGTCTTTTTTATTATCTTAGCAGCGCTTACGGGAGCTGCCAGCGGACTCTACGACAAGTTTCTGATGAGGGAGTTCAACCGGGTGGGAGTTCAGGTATATTACCTTTTTTATCAGGCAATTATCATGGGAATTATCACGCTGTTTCTCTGGTATCCCAAGCGCAAAACATCGACGCCATTTCAGTGGCGATACTCGATTATCGGTATTTCGGTATTTCTTACCCTAGCCGATTTTGTCTATTTCTTTGCTCTATCCGATCCTAATGCCATGATTTCGCTCTTATCGACAGTGAGACGAGCCGGAGTGGTTGTTTCGTTTTCTATCGGAGCATTTGTGTTCAGAGAGAAGAACATCAAGATCAAATTTATCTGTCTTACCGGTGTAATCGCGGGCACATTAATCCTCTTGTTAGGAAAATAACCCCCGATATCTCTTTTACACAAAATCTGTTTCATTCCGAACAAATCAAACGAACAACAGTCCGAAAACTATACGACGTTCATTGAATTAAAAATTACACTATCAGATTGATAGTCGGCATTTTTTTATATTTCACGCATTTATTATTCTGATACATATTTTTGGCATATTTAATACATAAAGTTACCAAATAACACTTCGAAAAGTTGTTTTCTACCCCGAGAATGCTTAAAATTGTAGCAAAAATATCACGCCATGGATATAGATAAACTACTACATTCGCTGGAAGCAAAACATCCCGGCGAACATGAATATTTGCAGGCAGTACACGAAGTGCTGATGAGTATCGAGGAGGTTTACAACCAACACCCGGAGTTTGAAAAAGCAAAAATTGCCGAACGACTGGTGGAGCCTGACCGGATTTTCACCTTCAAAGTACCCTGGATTGACGACAGTGGGACAGTTCAGGTAAATTTAGGATACAGAATACAATTCAACAATGCCATAGGACCTTACAAAGGTGGGCTGAGGTTTCACCCATCCGTCAACCTCTCCATCCTGAAGTTCCTTGGTTTCGAACAAATATTCAAGAATGCGCTCACCACTCTTCCGATGGGAGGAGCAAAAGGGGGCTCTGATTTCAATCCGAGAGGTAAATCGGATGCCGAAGTGATGCGATTCTGCCAGTCGTTTATGCTGGAACTATGGAAGCACATCGGCCCCGAAACCGATGTACCGGCCGGCGATATCGGCGTAGGTGCACGTGAAATAGGCTACCTGAACGGCATGTACAAGAAACTGACCAACACCGTTACCGGCGTTCTGACCGGCAAAGGTCTCGAATACGGAGGTTCGCTTGTTCGTCCCGAAGCCACCGGTTTCGGCGGTTTGTATTTTGTACAACAGATGCTTGAAACTGCAGGCGATTCATTGAAAGGAAAGACAGTAGCCATCTCCGGCTTCGGAAATGTAGCCTGGGGTGCTGCTCTAAAAGCAAGTCAACTTGGGGCAAAAGTGGTAACAATTTCCGGCCCCGATGGCTATATTTACGACCCGAATGGAGTTTCGGGCGATAAAATAGATTATCTGCTTGAGTTACGCGCATCGTGCAATGATGTGGTGGCTCCTTATGCCGAACAGTTCGGAGCCACATTCGTTCCCAACAAACGGCCATGGGAAGTTAAAGCCGATATTGCACTACCGTGTGCAACTCAAAACGAATTGAACGAAGACGATGCAAAACAACTGATTGCAAACGGAGTACACTGCGTTGGCGAAATATCCAACATGGGCTGTACCCCTGAAGCTATCGACCTGTTTATTGCAAATAAAATATTGTATGGTCCGGGCAAAGCGGTCAACGCAGGAGGCGTGGCTACTTCGGGACTTGAAATGACGCAAAACGCCATGCACCTCGGATGGGCTGCCACAGAGGTGGATACCAAGCTTCACCAGATAATGGGAAGCATTCACGCTCAATGTGTGCAATACGGGCGACAGTCCGATGGCTACATCAACTACATGAAGGGGGCAAACATTGCCGGTTTTATGAAAGTTGCACGAGCGATGATGGCGCAAGGCGTGATCTGACACAACAAGTCCCGGGTTTCCAATCGAAACTTGGGACTTTTGTTATAAACCGGAGGGTTTATAAATTCGGGTATTTTTACCATTAAATATTTTTACAAACATTAGCTATGAGAACAAATCTAAGTTCACAAATTACACTGAACAGGATTCCCGAACGGCTCTATCGTCCGACCGATGCTTTCGAGTTGGCTGCTTTGACCCGTTTTGAAAAGGTGCCGGTGGAAATTTATGACGATGCTTTGCGTGGCTCTAAAAAAGTGGCTGCGGAAATTGTGGGGTTGATGAAAGAGAAGAACAGCAAGGGAGAATTGTTCGTTTTAGGCCTCACCGGCGGAAGAGCCGGCATCGAATTGTATTCAGAACTGGTACGCCTGCACAAGGAAGAAGGTTTGAGTTTTAAAAAAGTAGCGGTAGTCAATCTCTACGAGTATTATCCATTGTCGAAAGCGATGGACAAAAGTTTTCTGTCCCGTATCAAAGAGATGCTGCTCGATCACATCGACATCGATCCGGCCAACATCATTTCGCCGGACGCGACAATCGACCGAAAAGATGTGATGGCCCATTGCAAAGCGTTTGAAGAGAGAATAAACGCTTTGGGCGGTATCGATTTCCAACTTTTAGGCATCGGACGGGGTGGTAACATCGGGTTCAACGAACCGGGTTCGCAACTGAATTCCACTACCCGACTGATTATGCTCAACAGCGAATCGCGCAAAGAAGCGGCCCGCCATTTGGGATTTTCAGAACCACCTGTAAGTTCTATCACGTTAGGAATTAGCACGATAATAAAAGCAAAACGTATTGTATTGCTTTCATGGGGTGAAGATAAATCGTCGGTGGTACGCACTGCCGTCGAAGAACCGGCTTCCGTAGCGTTTCCGGCATCGTTCCTGCAACTGCATAATAACGCCGCTTTTGTAATCGACATACATGCCGCCGGCGAACTGACCCGAATCAGCAAACCGTGGTTAGTTACCTCGTGCGACTGGGACGATAAGCTTATCCGACGCGCCATTGTCTGGTTATGCCTACAGGTAAATAAACCGATTCTAAAGCTTACCGACAAGGACTATACCGAACACAACCTGAGTGAGCTCCTGACGATATTCGGTTCGGCATATAACTGTAATATAAAAATTTTCAACGACTTACAGCATACCATTACCGGGTGGCCGGGTGGCAAACCCGATGCCGACGACACCTATCGTCCGGAACGTGCCAAGCCTTATCCTAAAAAGGTATTGGTATTCAGTCCTCATCCCGACGATGATGTCATCTCGATGGGAGGAACATTGAAGCGCCTTGTGGATCAACACCACGAAGTGCATGTGGCATACGAAACATCGGGTAACATTGCCGTAAATGATGACGAAATCATCCGTTTTCTCTCATTTGTGAAAGGATACATCGAAATGTTCGAACCCGACAACAAAGAGCTGAAAGCGCGTTACGAAGCACAATCGCGTTTTTTGGTCAGAGAAAAAGGAAATATTCCGCTTTCCGAAATCTTAGCGATGAAGGGATTGATCCGACGCGGAGAAGCAAAAGCTGCCTGCCGTTTTGAAGGAGTTTCGTCCAAAAACGTTCATTTTCTAAATCTGCCTTTTTACGAAACCGGAACCATCAAAAAGAATCCGATTTCGCAGGCCGACATCGAAATCGTCAAGACGCTTTTACAGGAGTTGAAGCCTCACCAGATTTATGTAGCCGGAGACCTTGCCGATCCGCATGGAACGCACAAAGTTTGTCTCGACGCGGTACTTGCCGCCATTGACGACCTGAAAGATGAAGCATGGCTCAATGACTGCCGCATCTGGATGTATCGTGGTGCCTGGATGGAATGGGAAATCGACCATATTGAAATGGCCGTACCTTTGAGCCCCGAAGAGCTTCGTTCAAAACGGAACGCCATTCTCAAACACCAGTCGCAAATGGAAAGCGCGCCCTTCTTGGGCAACGACGAGCGACTCTTCTGGCAACGTTCCGAAGAACGAAATATAGCAACGGCAGCCTTCTACAATCAACTCGGATTGGCAGCCTACGAAGCTATCGAAGCTTTCGTCCGATACATTCCTGTTAAATAAGCAGGTTTTAATACTATTACCGACAGCCGTTTTGTTATGCAAGACGGCTGTTTTTTCGTCCCACGCTCTTTTTGTAGCTTTGCAATCAGTTTTGATTCTCCTAACCAACGCCCATGATCCGGTTCTTAAAATCATATATGTTGCCGATCGCTATGTGCCTCGGCATACTCTTTTACAAGTTCTTTACGCAACTTTCCGTCATCACGCCCTACCTTATTTTTGCAATGCTATTCATCACCTATTGCAAAATATCGATAAAAGAGATCCGATTCGAAAAATTTCATTTCTACCTGCTATCCATTCAACTATTCGGAAGCATTGCCGTTTATCTGGCATTAGCCGGCATCAATCCTTTGGTTGCGCAGGGGTCTATGATTTGCTTGCTGGCGCCTACCGCCACATCGGCCGCCGTTATCACAGGTATGCTGGGGGGCAGCATTGCCAGCCTGACAGCCTACAGTATTCTAAGCAACCTGTGTGTCGCCATTTTTGCACCGATCATCTTTTCATTTATCGGCGAACACACCGACATGACCTTCTTTCAGTCGTTTCTCTACATTCTGAAAGAGGTGTTTCCTCTATTAATTCTACCTCTCGTATTGGCTTTTTTACTTGAAAAACTTGCGCCGAAAGTCAAGTCAAAAATTGAAGCATTGCATGGATGGTCATTCTATCTGTGGGCGTTGGCGCTTACAATTGTGGTAGCGAAAACGGTTTCGTTCGTCATGAAGCAATCGGTCTCCAACTATACTATTGAAATAGCGATGGCGGCCTGCACATTTGTGATTTGCATCGGACAATTTATTGCGGGAAGAAAAATAGGAAGCCGGTACGGCAAAACCGTTACCGGAGGACAAGGACTGGGACAGAAAAACACGGTACTCACCATCTGGATGGCCCTTTCTTACCTCGATCCCATTTCGTCAGTAGGCCCGGGAGCTTACGTTTTGTGGCAAAATATGGTAAACTCGTATCAGCTTTGGAGAAAGCAACGGCAATCCAAAAGCTGCACTCAATCCTGATAAGAGATTCGAACGACGATACAACCGGACGTTATCCGATAAAAAACTACACTCTCTTTTTTACCTGTAAAAAAACAATACCTTAAATTAGCAAAACCTTAAATTTTATAATACCACCTTTTATAATTGGTAAAGACAAAGATATTGCGATTACAGCTCATCATCTATAAAATTTGCAACAAAACATAACAATTCAGAAACATCTGTTGTCTATTTTGATTACATTACTTGAAACTGCGAAACAATGGATTACAACATTGCCATTTTCGCTCCTTCAAAAATATACCGGCAGCTCTTATTAACAACCCGGATTGTTTAGCAAAAAAATCTCCGTTCCTGTTTTTCAACTAAAAAAAATTCTTATCTTTGCACCGCAAAACAAAACAGCGTTGATCCTTTCAAAAAAGGGTTTTCATACGATTTGATAAAAAGAAACATGATTGCGGAAATAGCTCAGTTGGTAGAGCACGACCTTGCCAAGGTCGGGGTCGCGGGTTCGAGTCCCGTTTTCCGCTCCAAGGCTGCCCGAATGGTGGAATCGGTAGACACGCAGGACTTAAAATCCTGTGGCCATTACGGCTGTGTGGGTTCAAGTCCCACTTCGGGTACTTAACAAAAAGGGTTTACACTATCCGTGTAAGCCCTTTTTTCATAACTTTCCGTACCTCAGGCATTGTCCATGCTCCTCTTTTTGCGCGCAAAATCTTTTCCATGAACAAACCGCATAAAATTCAAAGATAAATTACAAATTCTATATAACTTTGTAACATCAATTTTTTACCCTCTATAAAAAATCACACAACATGCACTTAGCAGACTCATACAAAGTCTTTTCGGGCACAAACAGTCGCTATCTGGCTGAGAAAATATGCCAGAATTTAGGCTGTGAACTGGGAAAAATGACCACCACTCGTTTTGCCGATGGCGAATTTGCCGTCAGATATGACGAATCGATTCGCGGTTGTTATGTCTTTCTGGTACAATCAACCTACCCCTCATCCGACAACCTAATGGAACTGCTGCTTATGATCGATGCCGCAAAAAGAGCCTCAGCTTACAAGGTCGTTGCCGTAATTCCCTATTTCGGATGGGCTCGTCAGGACAGGAAAGATAAACCCCGTGTCTCTATCGGAGCGAAATTAATTGCTGATCTTTTGAGTACTGCCGGTATCGACCGCCTTATCACAATGGATCTCCACGCCGACCAGATTCAGGGATTCTTCAATGTTCCGGTAGATCACCTTTATGCATCGACCCTATTCATTCCCTACATCAAATCGTTGCAAATCGAAGATCTGGCCATCGCCTCTCCCGATGTAGGAGGTTCCAAACGTGTAGGATCGTACTCCAAACACATGGAAGCCCCTATGGTACTTTGCTACAAGTTGCGTGAAAAAGCAAATGAGGTAAGCGAAATGAAAATTATCGGTAAAGTAACGGGTAAAAACGTCATCATCCTCGACGATATGGTCGACACGGCGGGCACCCTTACCAAGGCAGCCGGTCTGATGATGGAATATGGCGCGAAATCGGTCAGAGCGATCGTCACCCACCCCATCATGTCCGATCCCGCGTCGCAACGTATCGAAGATTCGGTTTTGCAAGAGATTATTTTCACCGATTCCATTCCATACAAGGGAAATTGCAGTAAAGTAAGAGTTTTGTCGGTTGCCGATTTGTTCGCCGATACCATCAAAAAAGTATTCCACAACGAATCTATCAGCAGTCAGTATTTGCTTTAATTCGTCTATTGAAAAGCCGCTTTAACGCACTTGTGATTAGGAAATAAAGATAATAATAGCTATCTTTACAATCTAAAAATCACATATTTGAATAACTTCTTGTCATGGATATAATGTCAGTTTTACGCTAACATATTGAAATGAAAGAAGTTTTTCGTATTAAAATTGTTATTCGTTTGAATTGATAAATCAATCGGACAAAATAGTTCGCCCAAAGGGGCGTAAACTATCAAAAATCAACGTTAATCCCACTAAAACACATTACTACGATGAAAGAAATTGATGATCTTCCGGAATTTGACGACGATGAAGCCATCGCGTTTATCTTAAAGTTCATTCCTCAAGAGCTCAAAGAAAAAGTAACAGAAGACGACATTGCGTACATTCTGGATATTATCTACGATTTCTATGAGTCGAACGGATTAATCGACGAAGATTCGACAGAAGAGGCGTCTATCGACGAAGAAGACATGTTGAATTTTGCAATGAAAGCCATCAAGAAGGATAAAGTAGTCAATCTATCCGAGGATGAAGTCCAGATTCTGCTGAACGGCGAATTTGAATATGGCAAATCCATTGGCATTTACGACGAAGAATAAATCAAACACAATCATTAAAATATTAACACAGAACAACATTTATGAGCACTACATCTATTTTAGACAAAGCTGCCGATAACATTCGTATTTTGGCAACAAGTATGGTCGAAAAAGCTAAATCAGGTCACCCGGGCGGAGCTATGGGAGGTGCCGATTTCGTAAACGTACTTTTTAGCGAATTCTTAACATACGATCCCAAAGATCCTCAATGGATCAACAGAGACCGCTTCTTCCTCGATCCGGGTCACATGTCGCCGATGCTTTACAGCGTTTTGGCGCTTACCGGCAAATATTCACTCGATGATTTGAAGCAATTTCGCCAATGGGGCAGCGTAACTCCGGGTCACCCTGAAGTAGATGTGGAACGCGGTGTTGAAAATACCTCCGGTCCGCTCGGACAAGGACACACGATGGCAGTTGGTGCTGCTATTACCGAACGTTTTCTTGCTGCCCGTTTCGGCAACTGGATGAGTCATAAAATTTATACCTTTATCTCCGACGGTGGCGTACAGGAAGAAATTTCGCAGGGAGCCGGTCGTATTGCCGGTACTCTCGGACTGAGCAACCTGATCATGTTCTACGACTCGAACGACATTCAGCTTTCAACCGTTGTAAGTGCCGTAAGCGTTGAAGATACCGCAAAGAAATACGAAGCCTGGGGATGGAATGTAATATCCATTGTTGGTAACAACGCAGCACAAATCCGCGAAGCGTTAACCAAAGCACAGGCCGAAACAGAACGTCCGACCCTGATTATCGGTAAAACCATTATGGGTAAAGGCGCTGTTACAGCCGACGGAAGCAACTACGAAAACAAATGTGCTACCCACGGTATGCCATTGAGTGAAGGTGGTGCCTCTTACGAAAAAACAATTCAAAACCTCGGTGGAAATCCCGAAAACCCATTCGTTATCTTCCCTGAAGTAGAAGAACTCTACGCCAAACGCAAAGCAGAACTGACAAAAATTGCTACTGAAAAGAAAGCCGTACAAGCTGCCTGGGAAAAAGAAAATCCCGAACTGGCTAAAAAGCTGGCTAAATTCTTCTCGAAAGAGGCTCCTAAAGTTGACTTTGCCGCCATCGCTCAAAAAGCCGATCAGGCTACACGCGCAGCATCTTCTACCGTTTTGGCTGCATTTGCAAGTCAGGTAGAAAACATGATTGTTGCTTCGGCCGACCTTTCCAACTCGGACAAAACCGACGGCTTCCTCAAAAAGACACATGCCTTCACCAAAGGCGATTTCTCCGGCGCGTTTTTTCAGGCAGGAGTTAGCGAACTCACCATGGCTGCCATTGCCAACGGTATGGCACTCCACGGCGGGGTTATTCCGGCAGTGGGTACATTCTTCGTATTCTCCGACTACATGAAACCGGCCGTACGTATGGCTGCTTTGATGCAATTGCCGGTTAAATACGTTTGGACACACGATGCATTCCGCGTAGGCGAAGACGGTCCTACTCACCAACCGGTTGAACAGGAAGCTCAAATCCGCCTGATGGAACAGCTGAAAAACCACCACGGCAAAAACAGCATGTTGGTACTTCGTCCTGCCGATGCCGACGAAACAACCGTTGCATGGAAACTGGCACTCGAAAACACCAGCACACCTACCGGTTTGATTCTCTCTCGTCAGAACATTAAAAATATTGTTGCCGAAAACGGTTACACATCGGCTTTGCAGGCTGCAAAAGGAGCATATATCGTTTACAAACCTGCTACCAAAGCCGACATTACGTTGGTGGCCAACGGTTCTGAAGTTGCAACTTTGATTGAAGCCGTTCCGTTCCTGAAAGAAAAAGGCATCGAAGCACAGGTTGTTTCGGCTCCTTCGGAAGGTTTATTCTTCAATCAGGACGAGAGCTACCGCAACGAAGTAATTCCCGCATCGACTCCGGTATTCGGGTTGACCGCAGGTCTTCCTTCCACACTGCAACGTCTGGCAGGTGCAAACGGTAAAGTATTCGGTTTGGATCATTTCGGATACTCTGCACCTTACAAAGTATTGGACAAAGAATTTGGTTTCACTGCAGAGAATGTAGTTAACCAGGTTACAGCACAACTGGGCAAGTAATAACTTGCCCTTCCTTAGTTTCTGACACCGTGAAAAGATAACACAATATTTATTGTTTATCTTTTAATCACTTAGTTATGTATAAAGCAAGACATATAACCGACGACATTTATTACATAGGTGTCAACGACCGGCAAAAGGTGCTCTTTGAAAATCTCATTCCACTACCACACGGAGTTTCGTACAACTCCTACCTGATAATGGATGAAAAGACAGTTCTTGTCGACACCGTTGAAGTCTCGTTTGCAGAGGTCTTTCTCGACAAGCTGTTAAGTGTACTGGGCAACCGGCATCTCGACTATCTGGTCATCAACCACATGGAGCCCGATCACTCGGGCGCCATTCGTGCCATTCGCCGGATGTTTCCCGATATTAAAATTGTGGGAAATGCCCGTACATTCAACATGCTGGAAGGCTTTTACGGCATCCATGACGGTTTGCACGAAGTAAAAGACGGAGACCGGTTGCCAATAGGAAAACATACGTTACAGTTTTTCCTGACACCGATGATTCACTGGCCCGAAACAATGATGACCTATGATATCGTTGACAAATTGCTTTTCACAGGAGATGCTTTCGGCGCTTTCGGCACATTAGACGGAGGTGTTTTGGATACCGACATCGAAACCGGCAACCATTTGGAAGAAAGCCGTCGCTATTTTTCAAATATTGCTGGAAAATACGGATCGGCCGTTCAAAACGCGCTGAACAAGCTGAAGAATGTGGATATCAAAACGATTTGCCCGACACACGGACCGGTTTGGCGTGAGAAAGTCGACCAAATAATCGACATCACAGACAAACTGAGCCGTTACGAAGGCGAACGCGGAGTGGTGATTATTTACGGTAGTATGTACGGCAATACCGAACAGATGGCCGAAGCTATCGCTTACGGACTTTCCGAAGAGGGTGAAAAAAACATCACCATCTACAACGTGTCGAAGACGGATGTCTCGTTTATTCTGAGCGATATTTTCCGTTACGACCGTATTGTAATCGGTAGTCCGACCTATAGCAACGAGCTGTTTCCCGAGATTGCATCTTTGCTTGCAAAACTGGAAACCCGCGATATCAAGAATCGCAAATTTGCCTATTTTGGTTCCTCCACATGGTCGAACGCCTCCATCAAATTGCTGGCGGCCTTTGCCGAAAGAGTGAAATGGGAGGTGGTAAGCCTGCCTGTCGAAATCAAGCAGAGCCTGAAAGAGGATAAATACGAAGATTGTATCGCTTTGGGAAGATTATTGGCAAAATCATAACAGAGAGTGTATTGTCAGATTTGCTGATGATTTTGTTATGGAGAAGATGATTGAGATAGTGACAAAACTATCGCTAAACGTGAAGATGAACGCAAAATTACAAATCTTTAAACTACACTTAAGATGAGACTTATTATCGAACCTGACTATGGTGTCGTATCGAAATGGGCGGCAGCTTACATCGTATCGAAAATACGTAAAGCCAACCCCACGGCTGAAAAACCTTTTGTTTTGGGTCTTCCTACCGGATCGACACCGCTGGGAACCTACAAAGAACTGATCGCCCTGCACAAGGCTGGCGTCGTTTCTTTCAAGCATGTGATTACTTTCAATATGGATGAGTATATCGGAATTCCCGAAGATCATCCCGAAAGCTATCATACTTTCATGCAAAAGAATTTCTTCAGTCATATCGATATTCCGAAAGAGAATATCAATATTCTGGATGGAAATGCTGCCGATACGGCCGCCGAATGCGAACGGTACGAAGCTAAAATAAAAGCGGTAGGAGGCATCGACCTGTTTATGGGTGGTGTCGGATCGGACGGACACATTGCATTCAATGAGCCCTGTTCGTCACTTTATTCACGCACCAGAGACAAAGAGTTGACTACCGATACGATTATTGCCAACTCTCGTTTCTTCGACAACGATGTCAACAAAGTGCCCAAGACAGCACTGACGGTTGGAGTGGCAACCATTCTGGATGCCCGTGAGGTACTGGTTCTGATTTCCGGACACAACAAAGCGCGTGCGCTGCGTCAGGCCGTGGAAGAGGGTGTCAACCATAAATGGACAATCAGTATGCTGCAACTGCATCCAAAGGGAATTATTGTTTGCGACGATGCTGCCTGCGATGAGCTGACAGTGGGTACCTACAAATATTTTCTGGATATCGAAAGCCAATGGCTCGATCCGAACAAAATGTTGTAATAAAAGATAACAACACTTTAAAATAGAAAAGGTTTCATCGGGCAACGCTACCGATGAAACCTTTTTGTTTTTACCGAACAACCGAGCTATCTATCATTCGGTTATAATTTCGTCCATAACCACATCCCACTCATCATAAGGAACCGCATCCGCAATCTGCAACCGAAACGCTACCCCTATTTTACGAGCTTGTGTCGATGGCAAAAACCGGTCGTAGTACCCCCGACCCCGTCCCAGACGATGTCCCTGCAAATCGAAAGCCACACCGGGAACAATAACCAGATCCACATCTCCCTCACAGGCCTCTCCAACCGGCTCCAGGATGCCAAACGCACCAGTCCGCATGTGATCGCGTCCCTGAAAGAGGCGTATTTCCATCACATCGCCATGCACAACCGGCAGGTAAAATCGTTTTGTCTGCCAGTACTTGTCAATCAACGGTTCGATCTGTACTTCGTCGGCAAGCGGCCAGTAACACAAAACAGAATGAGCAGTGCGAAAAGCTTCACACTGCTCAATATGCTGCACAATTTTCTCCGACAAACAGATCTGTTCGTCTTTCGACAACTGTTGTTTACGCTCTTTTATCAATTTGCGAACCAACGCTTTTGCCTGCGATTGGAACTCTTCTGCCATATCAAATCAGTTTCTTGATCTCGGCAATAATCTCTTCGCCCAACCGATCGGCCTCCTCCGGCGATTTGGCTTCGGAATAAATCCGGATAATCGGTTCGGTATTCGATTTGCGCAGATGTACCCACCCTTCGGCAAAATCAATTTTCACACCATCAATATCGTTGATATCGTATTGCGCATATTTTTTCTTGATAGCAGCCAACACTTCGTCAACGTTGATAGAAGGAGTGAGCTCCATCCGTTTTTTGCCCATAAAGTAGGAAGGATACGATGCCCGCAGTTCCGATACTTTCTTCCCTGTTTTTGCCAGATGCGACAAGAACAAAGCAATACCCACCAACGCGTCGCGCCCGTAATGGCTGGCCGGATAAATAACGCCACCGTTGCCTTCGCCACCAATCACGGCATTGGTCTCTTTCATTTTGGTCACCACGTTCACCTCACCCACGGCCGAAGCGGTATACGAACCGCCATGCTGTTGTGTAACGTCGCGCAACGCACGGGTAGAACTCATATTGGAAACCGTATTGCCCGGTGTATTCGACAAAACGTAGTCTGCAACCGAAACCAGGGTGTACTCCTCGCCAAACATCGATCCGTCTTCGCAAATTATTGCCAATCGATCGACATCGGGATCGACCACAAAACCGACATCAGCTTTCCCGCTTTTCAGGAAAGAGGCAATTTCGGTAAGGTGCTCCGGAAGTGGTTCCGGATTGTGAGGAAAATGTCCGTTGGGAGTACAATTCAGCTGTTCTACATTGTTCACACCCAAAGCAGACAACAATTCCGGGATAGCGATTCCGCCGACCGAATTAACACAATCGATAGCCACGCGAAAATCGGCTTTGTAGATTGCTTCTATATCGACCAAATCGAGTGCCAATACGCTCTCGATATGCTTTTGTGTATACGAAAAATCTTCCGTCAATTTACCGATAGCATCCACTTCGGCATAGTCAAAATCCTGCGATTCGGCAATGTTCAAAACGGTTTCACCCTCTTTGGCATTCAAAAACTCGCCTTTTTCGTTGAGCAACTTGAGTGCATTCCATTGTTTCGGATTATGGCTGGCGGTAAGAATGATGCCTCCGCTTGCTTTCTCCATCGTAACGGCAAGTTCGGTGGTTGGCGTGGTAGCCAATCCGATATTGACAACATCGAAACCCATGCCGAGCAGGGTACCGATCACCACATGATTCACCATTTCGCCCGAGATACGGGCATCTCTACCGACAACCACCTTTAACGGATACTGCGTTGTATTTTTCTTCAGCCAGGTTGCATACGCGGTAGTAAATTTCACTATATCCAGCGGATTTAATCCGTCACCGGCCTTACCTCCGATTGTGCCACGAATTCCTGATATGGATTTGATTAACGACATAGTATAAAATGTTTGGTATATATAAAACGACTGCGAATCAAAATACAAGAAAATGATCCGCAGCAATTAATATGAATTAGTAAATTTTATCTCGGTAATTTTTTAATGCTGATCTTATAGTAATACGGGGTTACACTCGACTGGTCGGTCGAAACGCCTAACGTGCCGGGCACGATCAATTCGGCTTGTGCTCCCGAGTATTTCATATACGACACAGCTTCCTGCCATGCGGTAGGCTCAGATGCGACAGTTCCGTATGTCATGCTGTACGGATAGGCAGAACCCAACGTTGTCCATGTATTTTCAACCGTATCCGGTGGCAAAGTCAAATTGATTTTTACATACCGCACAATCACCGCATCACCCAACCGGATCGAATCGTTATTATTTATAGCAGACTGATCTCCAACCTGTAACAAATGATAATATAACCCTGTAGAACTCAAATAATAATCCTTCTTTCCCGTCCATGCCGTTGTTGCATATTTGGATGGTAATGAGCCTACAACATTAATAGTATCGTAACGAAGGAAAGTACTGATAGTAGCTTTTTGTTGCTTCAACAAGTCGGAATAGGTAGAATTTCCACTACAACCAACAACAAGCACTGCAAATAAACAACTTAACAAAAAGCCTGAGAATAACTTCATATTTTCTGTTTGAAGGATGATACAAATAAACAATATGGTATATTGCAGCGCAAAGTTACAATTATATTTGAATTCATATCAAGATTCCGCCTCGTTTTTTGAATAGTTAAGGATATTGACACCACTCAGAATGCCAGCTTTACACCATCCGTATTTCAAACCTAACATACTCGCTTACACTAATGCCGACACTAAAGTTAAAATTTACTAATTTGAATTCCCGAATGCAACGTTTTACGATATGATTCATCTTTCCTTAAAAAGAGAAAAGCATTTTTCGTGACGATAAAAAAAGCGAATAGTTTTTTGCCATTGCCGGCGCAGTTGATTTTCGTAAAGTTGAAATAAACGAAAATCCGTGTATCATTCCATCCGATTTTCATCCAATTTACGGATTGTCTTCAAATGGTAACAGAAGCTAAAAATTACACGGAAAATGTTATGGTTTACCCGCTTTTGAATATCAGTTCGATTAATATAAAGATTTAAACACCAGAATTATACGTACAGCCTCAGCGTTGGCTATCTTTATTTTTTTTGGTTTTTGGTTAGATGGGAGTCCGGTTCACTGTGAAGTGACCGGATTTTTTTTGCCACCCATTCAAATTTTACTATCTTTGAAACCTGATTTTGACAGTATAAACCGGGCTCACAACTCCTCTGTCATGCATATTTTTAAATTGTAATAAAGCATATCTGAAGATACAGCGCTCATTCGACAATCTTCTAACATTCATTCTATGTCTACTCGAAATTTGATCACATTTATTATTGTTATTTTAGGTATTACATTTTGCGCATGTACCAGCGAAAGCGATAAATGGAAAGATTTAAATGACAAATTCTTAGAGAATAACAAGGCAAAAGATGGTGTGGTCACATTAAAAGACGGGCTCCAATACAAAGTATTAACCCAGGGGGTAGGTTTAAAACCCACTCCTTCGAGTTATGTTCAAATCGTGTATACGGGAAAATTAATTGACGGTACTGTTTTTGACACGACAATGAATGATACAACATGGGTCAACACCGCAAGTTCCGGTTACGTTTCTTCGTTTGTGTCCGGATTTCAGGAGGCACTGACTAAAATGAATACAGGTTCGCGCTGGGAGGTTTATGTTCCTCAGGGACTGGGATACGGTTCCGACGCTTACGGTTCCATTCCGGCCTACTCTACCCTGATTTTTGACGTACAAGTGTTAGGTTTCCAATAACCGGATTATTCAATTAACCATTAAAAACACATTGCTTATGGACATTTTTGTTGTTGGTGGGTTAGTGATATTATTCATCCTGCTCATTCTTTTTTTCTATTATGTTCCGTTTTTGCTATGGATTTCCGCCAAGGTTTCGGGTGTCAGCATCTCGCTGATTCAACTATTCTTGATGCGCATCCGTAAAGTTCCGCCCCATGCAATCGTTCGATGCATGATCGAAGCTCACAAAGCTGGCCTCAGCACCATACGTCGCGACGACCTCGAAGCACACTACCTTGCCGGAGGACACATCGAAAGAGTGGTTCACGCGCTGGTATCTGCCGCTAAAGCAAACATCGACCTCTCATTCCAGATGGCTACGGCAATCGATCTTGCCGGCCGCGATGTGTTTGAAGCCGTGCAAATGTCGGTCAATCCGAAAGTAATCGATACGCCGCCGGTAACCGCTGTTGCCAAAGACGGTATCCAGATGATAACCAAAGCCCGTGTAACAGTTCGTGCAAACATTCGCCAGTTGGTGGGTGGTGCCGGAGAAGAGACCGTTCTCGCCCGCGTCGGTGAAGGTATCGTTTCATCTATCGGATCGTCTCAATCGCACAAAACCGTGATGGAAAACCCGGATTCAATTTCAAAACTGGTTCTCCATAAAGGATTGGATGCCGGAACTGCCTTTGAAATTCTCTCCATCGACATTGCAGATATCGACATCGGGAAAAACATCGGAGCACAGCTCCAGATGGATCAGGCCGAAGCTGACAAGAATATTGCTCAGGCCAAAGCCGAAGAGCGCCGCGCAATGGCCGTTGCTTCCGAACAGGAGATGAAAGCCAAAGCACAAGAGGCACGCGCAAAGGTGATCGAAGCCGAAGCGGAAGTTCCCAGAGCCATGGCCGATGCCTTCAGAAGCGGCAACCTTGGCATTATGGATTACTACAAAATGAAAAATATTGAGGCCGACACGTCGATGCGCGAAGCGATAGCGAAGCCTTCGTCTACGCAGGGCGGTACCGGAAGCAAGCCTTCGAAGCCGGCCTAACGCGTTATGAATAAACAAAAACGGATTGTGTAACCATGCAGTCCGTTTTTTTATTTCATAATCTCAGGCAGATCAATTTCATGCTATTGGTGGCAAACTCTTATTTTTGTATCTTTGCCCAATTTTATTTTCAAAAAAGAAACAGATATGGCACACTATTTAAATGACATCTCCAGAACGTTTAGCGAATACCTGCTGATTCCGGGTTTAACTACCCAAGAGTGCATCCCGAACCAGATATCGCTGAAGACTCCGCTCGTAAAGTTCAAAAAGAACGAAACTCCGGCAATCTCTCTCAACGTTCCCTTTGTATCGGCAATTATGCAATCCGTTTCGGATCATAAGATGGCAATTGCACTTGCCCGCAACGGTGGTCTTTCGTTTATATTCGGTTCGCAATCGATGGAATCGCAAGCCGAAATGGTGCGCAAAGTAAAGAAATACAAAGCCGGATTCGTAATCAGTGATGCCAACCTGACACCGGAAAATACCTTAGCCGACGTGCTGGCGCTGAAAGAAAAAACGGGCCATGCCACCATCGGCATTACCGAAAAAGGTACTTCGGACAGTAAACTGCTCGGCATTGTTACCGGCCGTGACTACCGCGTAAGCCGCGATGGCCTCGACAAAAAAGTAAAAGAGTTTATGACTCCGTTCGACAAGTTGATTACCGGCGCATTCGGTGTCTCTCTGGCCGAAGCAAACGATATTATCTGGGATCACAAACTGAACTGTCTGCCCATCATCGACAAGAACCAATATCTGAAATATTTCGTATTCCGTAAAGATTACGACAGTCATCAGGACAACCCGAACGAAATTTCGGATATGGATAAAAAATTACTTGTCGGGGCAGGTATCAACACCCGCGACTACACCGAACGGGTTCCTCTTCTGATTGAAGCAGGTGTTGACATTTTATGTATCGACTCATCCGACGGATTCTCCGTATGGCAAAAAGAGACTTTGGAATATGTAAAGAGCACCTACGGCGATAAAGTGAAAATCGGTGCGGGGAATGTGGTCGACAGAGATGGATTCTTATACCTGGCAGAAGCCGGAGCCGACTTTGTGAAAGTGGGCGTGGGCGGAGGTTCTATCTGCATCACCCGCGAGCAGAAAGGAATCGGCCGCGGACAAGCTACCGCTTTGATTGAAGTGGCTGCCGCACGTGACGAATATTTCAAAAAGACCGGAGTTTACGTACCTATCTGTTCGGACGGAGGCATCGTGCAGGACTACCACATGGTACTGGCATTGGCCATGGGAGCCGACTTTATCATGATGGGACGCTACTTCGCCCGTTTCGACGAAAGTCCTACCCGCAAACTGATGGTAAACGGCAACTACATGAAAGAGTACTGGGGAGAAGGCTCCAACCGCGCCCGCAACTGGCAACGCTACGATGCCGGAGGAAGCGAAGGTCTAAAATTCGAAGAGGGTGTCGACAGCTTTGTACCCTATGCCGGCAAGTTGAAAGACAATCTCGACATTACGCTGGGCAAAATTCGTTCCACCATGAGCAGTTGCGGAGTAACCTCCATTCCCGATCTGCAGAAGAACGGCAAAATCACGTTGGTTTCGTCGACCAGTATTATCGAAGGCGGAGCACACGACGTAATTGTAAAAGACTCGCGTAACAACGGATAAAGTATTACACACATAAAAGGCCGGATTTTACAGGTAAAATCCGGCCTTCTGCGTTAATGAAATATGCTTTGGTTATCAATCGACATTCACATCCAAATCATTATAAAGATCAACTTCAACTCTCGCATTTTGAACAGCATATCCGTACTGATCCTGAAGATATCCGCTAACAATAATATCCTGTTTACCCGAAGCTCTAAGGGCACCGAAAGCATCCAGCATAAAATTGTAGTAATCAGCACGAGTGCTTGAATCGACAATATAAATACTCCAACCGCTTTGTGTAACAGGAATATCGGGAAAAGAATACTGCCCTACGCCTGCTATGTCGATCATCAAACCACGGATTACATCCCCGGCCAATACATCGCCTGTCACCATCACCTTCGATCCCAGAAAATTGAAGTCGTTAATATGACTGGCACGTCCCTGAATAGCAATATCCTGGGAATAAGCGACCTGACGATCTTCAAAATAACCATTACGAGAAGTAATTGGAACAAATTTATAATCAAGGGTTCCTTGCGTCCATGTATCTTTTGCACACGACGACAGCAGAAGAACCGACAATAACATCAACCCTAAAATATTTTTTTGCCTCATCTTAAAAAATTAAATTTGCCGGAAATGATCATTCCACACACAACTCCGGTACCATGTTCCGACAACGTTTTTATCCTGCTTTATCTATAATCAGATCTTCATATTCATCGCACTGCGAACCTCTTCGAGTGTCGCCGAGCCTACTTCGCGGGCTTTGGCAGCACCATCAAGCAGCACCTGACGCACATAATCCATATTCGCTTCCAGTTCGACCCGCTTTTGACGGAAAGGACGAAGGTATTCATTAATGGATTCGGTCAGCATTTTTTTCAACTGTCCGCCACCACCGTTTCCAATGCTTTCGGCCACCTCTTCCGGCGTACGTCCGGTACACATCGAGGCAAGCAACAACAGATTCGACACTTCGGGACGATTTTCCGGATCGTAGGTAATGAATCGTTCGGCATCGGTCTTGGCCTTCTTAATCAACGCAGCCGTTTCGTCTTCGGTAGCGCTCAGCATAATGGCATTGTTGCGGCTCTTGCTCATCTTTTGTCCGCCATCCAGCCCGAGAATCATTGGCGACTTGCTCAACAGCGGTTGCGGTTCGGGGAAAACCGGATTACCGGCAGCAAATTTATCGTTGAACCGACGGGCGATCAAACGGGTCAGCTCAAGGTGCGGCAGCTGATCTTTACCCACCGGCACCACATTTCCCTTGCAAAAGAGAATGTCGGCAGCCTGATGCACCGGATAGGTGTACATACCGGCATTGATGCTCTTCAACCCCGATGCCTGAATCTCCTCTTTCACCGTCGGGTTACGGTTGAGCTCGGCATTGGATACCAACGTCAGGAACGGCAACAGCAGCTGATTCAGTTCGGGAACATAGCTATGCGGAAAGATAAATGTTCTTCCGTCGGTAGGGTCGATGCCGGCCGCCATATAGTCGAGCGTCAACTGACGCACGTTTTCCGATATTTTATCGAACGAATCACGATCGGTGAGCACCTGGTAATCGGCAATAACAATATAGGTTTCAACACCCAGGTTGTGCAGCCGGACGCGGTTTTGAAGCGACCCGAATAGGTGACCGATATGCAGCCTGCCGGTTGGCCTGTCACCAGTTAGAACCCGGTATTTCTCCGGATGAATCGTCAAATCTGCCTCCAGTTTCTTACTTTTTTCTACCGCAACCTCGTACGTGCCCAACTCCATCTTTTCTGTATCCGACATAATTCTATTCGTTTGATCTGTTTTACGTTTAATAGACTCTTTTTTCAAGAATCCGAAAATATTGGCAAATTTACATCTTATTTTGAAAATAGAGGGTGTAAACGGGTGGATATTTGAAAGCAAATCACAACATTTTCAGATCAAAGATAAAATTAAAGGAGAGGAATTTCCAAAGAGATAGATTACTCAATAGCATAACAATGATGTACACCTGACAATGCAAGAAAATAAAGAGAACACACAACACACCAAGACATCTTCATGTTATGAATGTTCAATTCGGAATAATTTATCGGTTGGCGATAATTTCACAATAAAATATTCTTCTTTATTGATTTCAGATGGAAGTTTATCTTTAAGGATAGATGCAACAAATTGAATATTGTTTCTATTTGCGAAATCTGCTATTTTGACAAGTTGTTTATCATCCATCAATTCTTTTTTGTCATTCAACAAAAAATGTAAGCATGGTATGTTTTCTTCATCGGCAAACATCGTATAGGCTAAATCAAAACAAGATATTTCACCTTGCTTCTTTCCCGAACTCATATTAGCATTAAATGAGCTGAATTTATATAGCAGTTGCCCTTTAGCATTGGGCCTTTTATCATATTTAATTGCATATTGTTCTCCATACAAAAGAGTAGAAATGGAAGCAAAATGTTTGTTGAATTTATACAGTTGATTTTTCACTATTTGTTCGAAATCAGGACTAAAAAGTTCATCATCAATAGCAGACAGTTGCAAGTTATATTCTTTAATATTTGATTCAACATCTGTTATCTGTTGTATTACATTCTCATACTCGCCTTTCTTTCGGTATTTCTCCGTCAATTCTCTTATAATTTCCTCAAGCGCCTCAAACGAATCACTTTTGGAAATTATATTAGTCAGTTTGCTTTCTTCTTCAAGCAATTGTTTAAGTGAGACATTACTATCATAAATTTGCTTTTCTAAATTGGGTAATTCCTTTGTTATAAATTTCACCTTCTCCTCTATCATTGTGTTATGAAAAGCCACAAGCTCAGAAAAAGACTTTTGAATACCATTTATCTTATTAGATGCTTGGGTGTAGATAAGTTCTAATTGCTTTAAATCAATATTCGACTTACCTGTTTTAAGCTCTGTTTCTGTTTCGACAATGAGTTCTTTGCGAATATTAAGTTGCCCTATCAAAGAACTTATTTTATTGATTTGATACTTTACGTCATTCAAACTGTCTAGGTCTCGCTCAAAATTTTCATTCAAATTGAAACTATTTTTCTGCTTATTGAGTTCTTCAATATCATTATTGATTAAGGCTAATGCTGTCTCATAAGCATTTTTAGTTTGCTTTTTTTCTAGTCGATTTTTATAGTTGTCTTCTTGCTTGATTTTCGTTAGAATCTCCTGCTTATTAGTGCCCTTACTGAATTCACATCCCAAAAGGAATAGGTACAGAGTTTCATATTCTGCGTCTGAAGTATATTTATCAAGAGTTTTGAGTGTGTTGTTTATGTTTTCATCTTTATATCTGATATTGTGCGAAATTATTTGACGAAACGTTGGTTTGCCTTCACAATAATCAGGAAACAACACTTTTGTCAACTCTTGTTCAAAATTTTCAGCAAGAACCTGCATCCCATTAATTCTTCGAATATTCTCTTTGATAGAGGGCAAAAAATTTCTTTCAATAACAATATCTTCAGATCTTTGTTCTAAGTCATTTGTCAAAACAAGCGTTATAAGGATTTTATTGTCAATCAAAAAATCTTTCACAAGTTTATACTCGCTCCGTTTTGTCTCTGGATCAATATAAATATTTTTTTTCTCTGCGCCTAAACAAAAATCGACTAACTTTAGTACAGTCGTTTTTCCAACACTATTTCCAGTAACATCCTGTTCGCTTTCGTCAACAATAAGATTTAATCCTTTATGAAATTCTATTTCACGAATAACCTTTGGACCCTTTGTTATGGATAATGATTTTATGAACATAATTCTATTTCACCTTTAGTGTTAAGCTTAACAACATCTATCAAATATAGCCAATCTATGCAAAGTATAAATATAGGAAATGACATCTCTCGCATCTTCTTCACGACCTGATACAAATCAAGCATTGGGTAGACCTTATTGTTTTCCAAGGCTCTGAGAACAAATGCTCCGTTATAATATATGCTATTTTCGGGATGTATATTGTCAGGTAGTAGCATAGTTGTAATTGTTTGGATTCTCAAAAATTCGACATCGAATAAATGCATCTACAACAAGAATATTCACGCAAAGTTCAAGTTCATCAAGTGGCATTCCCTGATAGTTGGAGCTATTCAGAACTTTTTCCCGTACGTTGGCAACCACATCAAAAAATAATTTATCATCGGTCAATGTCCCTTTGGCTTTTGCATATTCCTGTCTGATTGTCGACAAAACCGAGCTGCTTTTATTATAACCTTGTGTATCATATTCCGAATAGATTCTATCCACTCTTGCGTAATGAATTCTATAATCCTCGATTATTATTTTGGCTGCATTCAGATTGTTATGTAATATTTTTCTATCAATTTCAAATGCAGTGATTTCTGCGATTGAATCAGAATCGTTCAAATCTTCTTTTGATAATATATTTATTATAGCTGCCAAATTAGATTCCAATTTCATTGGGTCAAAATCTGGTGACAGTTCCTTTTTTACAAAATCATAGATCGGTGTTAAATTCTCCAGACCCTTAATCGCTATAAGAAGAGATTTATTATCGATTATATCCACTTTTGGATCAAAGCTAACTCCATAAGGGTTTATAAAAGTCATTTTTTGCAAATCATCTGCATCTTTCGCAATTGATACAAATTTAAATGTATAACCTGCATATGCTTGTAATGATTTTTTAGACAGTGAAGATTCTATTTTTTGTTTTGTTGCAGTAGCTGAAACCTGAATAATCAGTTTGTTTGTATGATCAATCAGATCGATTGCTTCTACATTGTGTTTTATATCATTCTCATTAATGATGGACCAACCATAAATTTTATTCAGAAGATATTGATAAAAGTTTTCTGAATGAATATGATAATCCAAAACGTTCAATTTTCCTCGTTGAGTTATTCTATACGCAAGAGTACTTAGCCGTTCTTCAATGACATTATAGTAGTTGGCTCTATTCATTTCAAAGTGCGAATTTAATCATTTATGCTTAAACTAGTTTTCTTTTGGACTGGGTTTGCCTTAAATCATTTCAAATCTACAAAATTATAAAGATTTCTTCTATAGAATTAGAAAGAATAAGCCCCCCTTTCTTTACTAATAGACAGATAGAGACGTGGCATGCCACGTCTCTACCAAATAAATTCTCATGATGCCGAACCTGTTGCGGCGGCATCGGCAGCGGGTTTCGAACTATGTTTGTAAATAACCGTTGCGGCGGCCTTGTAGGTTTGATAAAACTCGGGAGCCTTGCGGCGGAACTGCGAAGCCAGACGGTCGAGCATATTTTGTTTCAACGCCGAGGCTTCGGCAAAGAGGTCGGCCAGCTGTTGCGTGTAACCCGCACGGTCGATAATGGCCGCGCGCGGATCGTTGCTAATCTCTTTGAATGTTGTACACAATGCCTTGAATCCGGCCAGTTCCTCCGCCGTAATACCCTCTTCAGTCAATGCCTCAGGTGCCACTGTTTCGGCTTCGGCCAGAATGGCAAACGATATATTCTCCAAATCCTTATCCGTCATTTTTGTGATCGCTGTCTCACTATAATTCACTTTGGCCAGCAGCTCTTTATTGCCTGCCGTGTGAGCATAAGAGTAGAGAGCTCCCGACACATCTACCAGCGAGTCGCATAGTTGATCGTGCACAGAGCGTTTGTTGTCGGTTACACCGCCCAGTTTCACCACCTGTTGTCCGGCCAGCGTATCGATTTGTTGGGTGATAGTAGCCAACCGGGTTACGGTTTGAACAAATTTAGGAACCAGAGCCGTTTCGGTAGGACTACTGTTGGCTTTTTCTACAATTAGTTTGTACGATTTGAGTTTTGCAATTTGATAATCGTTCATAAAAATGCGTTTTAATGGATGGATAATTAAAGTTATTTACATCGCAAATATAAAACACATTTTCTCATAAACAAAATTTTCTATTGTAAATTGCAAAATAACAATAGCATATGCCGGAGCTACTATCACATATTATTGAGACGAAATTTCATTGTATTGAGAAACGAGAGCATCCTTCCGAGCGGTCGTTGCTTTGTATCGAGCGATCATTTCATCCTTCCGAGATACGATTGCATACCTTCGAGATGCAGTCTGATGCCGTCGAGTTGACATTGCATACTTTCGAGCGGCAATAATATTCCGTTAAGAGGAAGAATCCTTACGTTGAGATGCGACAACATCCTTCCAAAATGCGATTGCATTGTGTAGAGTAGCTATTGCATGTTTTCGAGCGTCCGGATATTCATAAACAAATCTACTTGTTTTTTTACGTATAATAGCTACGGATTTCATAGGACAACTTGGTAAAAATTTCAATGGCTTGTCATCTTTTGTTCGTAACCATTGGCAATCAGTTGGTATATTTGACTTAGCCAATTTGTATCAGGCTTTAGGTATAAGTCAGGCTTAATGCCTGCATCATCTACAGGAGTCTCTGGCAAACGTTGTGAGATAGTTGTTGCATAATCTAAATTCCACCAAGCAGACCCACTATCTTCTTTAGGAACATATGTCTCTACATTGGAAAAATCTAAGCACCCAGCGGTATTTTCTCCTACTATTTTGGTTTTTGTACTCTGCTTAGCAATCAGTAGAAATTCTTCTGCGCTACTGGAGTCAAATCTATCGACCAATACATATATATGCCTGGGATAATAAAATACGCTATCTAATTTAATTGTGAGTTCGTCTGCTTCATGCATAGGGATAAATCCTCCCACATTGGCTTTCATTCGTTTGATCAATTTTCTTAACCCAGGATTTTCCTCTTCCATTAGTTTCCCTTCTAATTTTTCTATTGTATTTTGTGAACAATAATATTTCACACCTGTTCTGATTATAGGATTTGTATACAGATAAGGTATTAAGTCTGCAAACGTATCGTCGCTACCTCCTCCATTCCCTCTCAAGTCAAGGATCAAATTTGGTGTATGTTGCAATTTTTGTTTATTCTTTTGCAAAAACTCAGCAATGGTAGGCTTATACGAATCGTCAAATGTAGGTAATGCCAAATAGAGGATGCTATCGCTGTATCTGGCACTGCTATAAGCTATATCGTCCGGCTGTTGTAACTTATTAATTCCCGACGAAATTCGCTTCCAATTATCTATCTGCTGTTGACTTACTTTTATATCGCGCCGTGATTCCAAGGAATGTAATTCATCATAAAAAAAATAATCATACTGATTTTTTTGATTTTGCTTTACTTCAAACATTACGTCCCCTGCCTTCCAATACTTTTTATTCGTATGTAAAACAGCACCGACATAATCGTGAAGCAGGCTTGTACGTTTCAACACGATACATGTATCACCGCTATTGGAATAAATTCCTTCTAAATAATTGACTGATGCGTTCTGACTCAGAATCAAACTATCCTTGTTGATTGAAACTTTTTCGGTAATAGCATCAAATAGCGAATCTTTTACTTCTTCTGATATTTTTTTCACAAAATGCCTCATACCAAGAGAGTTCAAACGGGTATGTTTATCTTCAAAGGCTACGACATATGCTTCCAATAGACGTGCGCAATTATAATTCTGATATTGTTTGGCATCTGCTTTTGCTAATAGTTGCTGAAATAGTGCATTCAATCGAACACCATTAACGCCTTCCATTTTATATTGGTAACCAGCGTAATTATCTTTTAAGGCTTGGTTTAATAGAATTAAATTATCCTTGCAATTACAGCTGGATTGTGCATGTATAATGTCGATGAATAGAATTAACGCAAACAGAATTTTTATAGCTTTCATTCTTCAAATATTATTATGAAGTCATCCTGACTCTTCTTTTGCAAAGTATTTTGTGAAATCCGTCCGCATTTAGCATCACAGATTCCCGAGGCATTCATTGCCGTCGGTTTCAACCGACGGATAAGATGCAACCCCTCCCAACCCGGTTTTAGCTCAATGGTGGTTGGGCTAAAGCCCGGAAATCTGTTTGTTTATTTGCCGTCAGCTAAAGCAGACGGCAATAGTCAATATTCTCTCTACTCGGGGTGGTGCGAGTTTTTCTATTAGCTTCGCTGAACGTTGTTTGATATGAATACCCGTAAGGTATTCACGTTTATGCGAATCCACAATAACAGGAACCAATCACTGAGATGCAACACTACCGAAACAGTTGCGGCGCAAATTCACTCAGGTAAATGCGCCAGTTTTTCCAGATATGGCCTTCGCCGGTTTCGAAATATGTATAGGGGAAATGACGATCATCAAGTCGTTTCCGGTAATCGGCATTGGCTTTATAAAGAAAATCGGCGCTCCCGATTCCAATCCAGTAGAGTTTCGGATGTTTATCGAACTGTACCTGTAGCTTTTTATCCATATCCATGTATACCGGCGAACTATTTCCGTTGTCGGGTAGGATTGCCGCCGAAAAGAGGCCTACATAGTCGAACATGTCGGGATACTCTTTAGAGATATGCAGGGAATGAAAACCACCCATCGAAAGACCGGCAATGGCACGTCCCGATTTTGCTTTCACTGTACGATAATTCCGGTCGATGAAACTGACAATTTCAGGAAACGATTTTTCGTACGATCCCTCCATCGTTTTGGGCAACTGAAATGTCGGTTTGTAAAATCCGAGTGACGATTCGCCCGGTGCAGCTTCCTGTACCGCATTGCCGTTGGGCATCACCACAATCATCGGTTTGGCTTTGCCGGTAGCAATCAGGTTGTCGAGAATCTGCGCCGTACGTCCGAGTGCAATCCAGGCCTCTTCGTCGCCACCCATGCCATGCAACAGGTACAATACCGGATATTTTGCCGTGCTCTCTTCGTATCCGGGAGGGGTGTAAACGGTCATGCGGCGGGTAAGTCCGAGCGATGGACTTTGATACCAACAACGGGTAATGCTACCGTGAGGCACGGCGTTCACCCTGTAAAGATCGGCCCGTCCGCCACCGATAATAAAGACGCTGGTCACGGTAGCCACATCGCGAATCATGTAAACGTTCGACGGATCGGTCACTTTGCAACCATCGACCACAAACGAATAGCTATAAAGTTCGGGTGCAAGTGGCTGTGCCGTTGTAAACTCCCATACTCCTTTATCATTCTTTGCAAGTTGCGCCGCTCCCGGCACATCGACCGTACCAGATGGGGTCGTCTGCTTCTGAACCGGCAAAAAATCGCCCGTTACTTCCACTTTCACGGCCTGCGGAGCGTTCAAACGAAACGTGACCGTATTGTCACTATTGATTTGCGGCGATACTATTTCGCCGGCTCCCCACAATGCCTGTTGCGCGTGAATAGCGATACAGGCTATGGTAAATACAAAAAACAGCGTTAGTCTTTTCATGAATACGATATTGAGGGTTAAAATATAGCACACAGAAAACACGGATTCAACAGAAAATCACAACCATTTTATGTGATTTTCTTGTACAATCAACTCTTTAAAGGTTTCAGCACGACTCCCCTACTCTTGCGGCCATCTATTTTGATGGTAACAGGACGGTCGAACCACACGTGGCGGATATTCTCTGTTTCGTGAACGGCCGGTTGCGCGTCGAGAAATCCGAAGTCGAGATAGCCCTCTTTGATATAGGGATTGACCGTAAAATAGCCCACGCCAAACGAGGTAAGATTCTGGAAAAAGTGTGTTCCCTGACTTGGATCGATGCGGTAGTTGGTAAGCCCCGCTTCCACAATCAATCGTGCCGACGAGATGTGCGGCCACTTGACCGGAATACCCAAACACGGATCGTTGGTTCCCCAGCGTCCCGGCCCTATCAACACACAGCCCCGCTCTTCGGCAAGCAACTGCCGGTTGATCGCATCAATTTCATCCACCATTTTCCGGTTGTTTGCCGCATTAAACGATTCGGGCTTCACGTAGACAATATCGCACACATCGTGGGTGATGCCATGCCCCAGCGCATTGGTACAATTGATAATGGTTTCGCCGTTAGAAATCTCATCCAGATCCTCTTCGAGCATCTCGGTAGAGTCAACAATGGGACGGATCTGCAACAGGTAAAACGTTCCTGACTTACTCTTGCGGTCGAGTTCTACAGCAAATTCAATCTCAACAGGACGACCCATCTCTCGCTGTCCGGTCTGCAATACTTTTTGTAAAATAGCCGCCAGAGGGAACGTATCGTGTTTCAGAATATTGGCAAATGTAATTACCCGTCGACCATTTTCAAACAGCGAATCGTAGAGCGCTTGCGCCTGCGGGTTGAAGGTAGAGGCGAGCCATTGTAATGAATTATCTTTTTCGGCATCTTTCAACGTCAGCTTCAGCAGATTGAAACCGTCGTCCACCTGCGGTGTGAAATGTTCCTGTGCAAGATCAAAGGCATAGAAATGGTTTTGTGTTTCGCGTAAAGCAATCTCCAGACTATTAGCCTGCAGGCAACTTTTAGGGTGTGCCGGCGAAAAACGCAACGACAATCCTCCATCCACAATATACTTACCCAAGCCCAGCGCCACATTGGCAATACCCTCTTCGGCAGTCTCATGCCCGATGGGATAGTAGTTGAGCGAGCGCGCCACGCCCGAAAACGATGGATAAAAATGGGTTCCATAGGCCGATCCGCACACCTCCTGCAACACAATCGCCATCTTCTCTTCATCGATCACGTTGCGCGTAGCCTTCATGTAGGCCTTACTGCTCTTGTAATAGACCGACGCATAAACCGCTTTGATAGCCTCGCAAACAGCCAGCAACGTATTGGTTTTACTTGCCTTCACGTTGGGTACCATGTAGGTGGTGTAGATGCCGGCGAAGGGTTGGTAGTGCGAATCTTCCAGCAAACTCGACGACCGGATGGCAATGGGTCCGGCAATGGAACCGAGGAACGCGTAGAGGTCGGCCACAATGTTTTGCGCCATCTTTGCCTTGAGAAAATGAGACAAAATCACCTCATCGGGCTCATCCTGCAGAGCAATGGTGTACAGGTCGTTCCGCTCCATAAATTCGGAGAAGACATCGGTACACAGCACCACCGTACGCGGCACGGCGATGACCGAAGCGCCGAACTCGTTCTCCTCAATATTGCGCTTCACCATGGCATCGAGAAAGGCCAGACCACGTCCCTTGCCCCCCATCGACCCTTCGCCGATACGGGCAAAATTGGAGTATTCGTCGAAACGTCCCCGCTCAAAAACCGCCACAATTCCCTTATTTTTGATGCGGCGGTAGTCGACAATGGCATCGAAAATAATTTTTCGCACATCGCCCAGCGTATCGCCCGGCTCGATGGTGATGCGCCGCAGGAATTCGGCCAGCGGAAACATGGCACGCGAATAGAGCCAGCGCGAAATATGGTTGCGCGACACATGGTAAAGCAACGAATCGTCGGGAATAGTAAAAATCAACTCCTGCAAATCCTTCAGCTTCGTCACACGAGCTACCTCTTCGCCGGTTACCGGATTGATAAAGACAAAATCGCCAAAACCGAAGTTATTAATCACCGTCTCCTGCAGATCGCGCTGAAAAGCCTTGGCATTTTTATTCAGGAACACAGCCCCGAATCGTTCGGCATACTCGGCATTCTCCTCATCGGACGACTGCATGATAATGGGCACATAGGGATCTTCGAGCCGGATATCCTCACAAAGCGCCACACCGGCATATTTGTTCTTCACCCCCGACCGGTTGAAACTCACATCGGTAATTACACCCTGCAGATGGTGCTTGTAACGCTGGTAGAGCTCCCACGCCTCTTCGTAGTTGCGCGCCAGCAAAATCTTGGGTCGCCCACGCATACGCAGCATCCGTTCGTGCTCATTGAGCGCCTCGGTCATAAACGAGCGCGACTGTTTAAACACCAGTTTAAAGAGCAGCGGAAGGATGGATGAGTAGAAACGCACCGAATCCTCCACCACCAGAATCACCTGTACACCCACCGCCCGCACATCCGTCTCGGCATTCATTTTGTCTTCCATCAGTTTGATGATGGCCAGCAACAAATCGGCATTCTCCAACCAGGAGAACACGTAGTCGATGGCGCTCAAATCTTCGTGCGCCAACCGGCGGGTAACGCCACGCGAGAAGGGTGTAAGCACGGTGATAGGAATTTGTGGAAACTGCGCTTTGATTCGTTTGGCCAGTTCGAAGGTGTCGCTGTGTTCGCCCGAGGGCATGGAGATAATCAGCTCGAACGTACGTGTTTGCAGTAAGCGAAAAGCCTCCTCTTCGGAATGCACCAGCGTAATACGCGGCGGATAACGCAGATTGAGAGAGACATATTCGTTAAATATCTGCTCGTCTACCCGTCCGTCCTCCTCCAGCGTAAACGAGTCGTAGGCACTGGCGATCAGCAAAATATTGAACACCCGTTTGTTCATCAGATCAGCAAACGAAGTATCCTTGAAGTATAGCTTATTAATATTGACGTTTCGCATGAGACCAATTTGAAAATAAGAAAAACAACGTTCAGCGCAGCTAATATGCTAATGTGCCAATGATACTGACAAACAGCATGTCACTGACCATTTTCAAAGCCACACAAATATACACAATTCCCAAAACAAAAGCTGCCATTTGTTTTATTTTGATTCTGTCCATAAAAAAACGCAGCTGCCCGAAAGCAGCTGCGTCATTATCAATTGTCAATTGAATCTTAGTTTCTTTTGAACGGCATCTTGTGCTGCGATACCATCTTCATCATTTTACGCATTTCGTCGAACTGTTTCAACAGGCGGTTCACATCCTGAATGGTGGTTCCGCTACCTTTGGCAATCCGCTGACGACGGGTTCCGTTAATCACCTCCGGATTCTTCCGTTCGAACGGAGTCATGGAGTGGATAATAGCCTCGGTCGCTTTGAAAACATTATCGTCGAATTCCACATCTTTCAATGCTTTACCCATGCCGGGAATCATCGAAGCCACATCTTTCAGGTTACCCATCTTTTTGATTTGCGACAACTGCCCCAGAAAATCGTCAAAGTCGAACTGGTTCTTAGCCAGCTTTTTGCTCAGACGACGACTCTCTTCCTCGTCGTACATCTCCTGCGCCTTCTCTACGAACGAAACGATGTCGCCCATACCGAGAATACGGTCGGCCATACGTTCGGGGTGGAAAGTATCGAGGGCATCCATCTTTTCGCCGGTACCCACAAACTTGATCGGTTTGGTAACCACCGTACGAATAGAGAGCGCCGCACCACCGCGGGTATCACCGTCGAGCTTGGTGAGGACAACCCCGTCGAAATCGAGGCGATCGTTAAATTCTTTGGCCGTATTGACCGCATCCTGACCGGTCATGGCATCAACCACAAACAAGGTTTCGTGCGGCTGAATGGCAGTTTTCACGGCTGCAATCTCTTTCATCATCTGCTCGTCGATAGCCAGACGACCGGCAGTATCGACAATTACCAGGTCATGATTGTTCTGCTTGGCAAATTTTACGGCATTTTTTGCAATCTCCACCGCATCCTTGTTACCAATTTCAGCATAGACGGGCACACCGATTTGCTCTCCAAGCACCTTCAACTGGTCGATAGCAGCCGGACGGTAAATGTCGCAGGCAACGAGCAACGGATTTTTGCCGCGCTTCGACTTGAGCATACTGGCTAATTTACCCGAGAAGGTAGTCTTACCGGAACCCTGTAAGCCCGACATCAGGATAATTGCCGGATTGGCTTTGATATTGACATCGACGGTAGTACCGCCCATCAAACGGGCAAGTTCGTCGTGCACAATCTTCACCATCAGCTGCCCGGGTTGCAACGAAGTCAACACATCCTGACCCAATGCCTTCTCTTTTACCTCGTCGGTAAATGTCTTGGCAACCTTGTAGTTTACATCGGCATCGATCAATGCTTTACGGATGTCTTTCAACGTTTCGGCAACGTTGATTTCGGTAATCGATCCCTGCCCTTTCAGTATCTTAAACGACCGTTCAAGTCTTTCGCTTAGATTTTCAAACATATATGAGAAAAATTTGCTTTTTGAATTTCTGTTTTTCGGAGTGCAAATTTACAATTAATCAGCAAGCTGTGCAAATCATCGGGCAGATTGTCTGCATAAAAAACCAGGCTGCCATTTCAAAATGACAACCCAGTGGGCTCAATCACATTCGAGCCGCTCTTTTTCTCAATTATTATAAAACTCAGCCACCTTGTTTTTCATAAAAGCAAGACTACCTTTAGCCAGGGCCTCAGAATTATATTTCGACGGACGCCACAAAGAAGTAGGCCCAACCAGCTCTTTTATTTCCGAAGAGAAATTCTCCAACACCAACGGACCCTGGTAGTCTATTTCTGCAAGTGCTCTGAACAGATCGTCCCAGTGCACATTCCCTTCACCCAACATTCCACGGTTACTCTCGGTAATATGCAGATGCTTCAGTTTTTTCCCTGCTTTTACCACCGGAGTGTAAAAATCAGACTCTTCGATATTCATGTGGAAGGTATCGAGATGCACACCCAAGTTAAGAAATCCAAGACTATCAATCATCGACAACGCCTCATCAGCAGAGGTAAATACATAACTCTCGTAACGGTTGATTGGTTCCAGTGCAACGATAATATTTCGTTCAGCAGCATAAACAGCCAACTCGGCAAACACATGATTTACAATGAGTCGTTCCTGATCACTGCACGGTTTTCCGGTGAATGTTCCGATTGCCGAATGGAGAACTCCTCCCAGAAAATCGCCTTCCATTTCAGCCACTTTGTCGAGCGCCTGTTTTATCAAGGCAAGGGCTTTTTCGGGATATGCAGGCAAATGGCATTCCGATGGTAAATTGAGTGTACACCGGCCTTCCAGCCCGACGTTGTCCAATTGTTTTTTTACAGTTTTAGCATCGAAATCGAGGGTGGCCGGCAAAATAATTTCGAGCATATCGAAACCATATTCCGCACACTTTTCGATGGCATATTTTCCTCCCTCCGGAGTCCATGAAGGAATAAAAGAGAGTATTGTTGATCCGAATTTTAGCATAGCATTACTTTTTACTTATTAATTATCAAATAATTAGAAAATCCACCATTCCGTTTTCACACCGATATAGGTTCCCCAGCGTTTGTTGTTGATCTGCAACCAGGGCGAATAGTGATTGGCCGCAGCATAATCGTTGTACCGGGCGAGCGTCATTACCAGACGAATATGCGGCCGGCACCATGGATCACGTTTACCAAGCGGGGCAACCGTAGGGGCAAAAGAGAATTTCCACATGGATGCATCGGGATTGGCACCATCCTTGCGAACGGCATAGTGCAGTTCATTAATCAGGTGCAACCAGTTGGTGGCATAAAAAATACTACGCATACCTACCACAAAATCAGTTTTCCGGTTATAAATCTCAGATCCGTCGAAATAGGCAGCTTTGTTATCGCCCGAAGCTCCACCCTTGCTTTGGGTAAACACGCCATATCCATTGAGCGTTATTTTTTTTGACAAGTTCAGCAGAAAATGTTCTACCGTGGTAAACGAGTAGGCACTGCTATATTTCCCATTTTCGTCGGGAGCTCCGTAAGTTGACCAGGTGTAAGTAGTTCCATTATCGCCTCCGTTGGCAATTCCCCGACCGTAACGAACTGCAAACTGGTTGAACGAACCGCGCATCCGGGTTCTGATCGAATTGTTATACTTTGCCCCAACGACCCACCCGTTATCGGATTTAAAGTGAGTGGAAGCAGAATCGGACGAAGCGGCCACGTGATGAAATTCGGCCAGCAATTTCAACGTATTCCCGTTATTGGCAATGATGCTGTGTTCAAGTACATAGACCTGACGCTGCCGGATCACCGGACGGGCAGCCCCTGCCACTGTTACCTTGTAATTGTAAGGATACGAATCAGTAGAAGCGGGCATATACATGGCAAGTTCAGTGTTCTTATAACTCACCCCGGCACCCTGAGCCGAATGGTCGTCGAAATAGAAATAGTCGCAAATATGAATATCGTCGTAGCGACGGAAACGAACGCCAACCCATGCCGACCATCGACTGCCCAAAATATTCCGTGCTTCGATGTAAGTCTCGGGCAAAATGAATGTCAACCCGCCATCCGTGCGGGTACCGGTATTGCCCATAAACTGACCGTTTGCCGCATACATACCCAGACGAACCTGAAACGTGACATTGGTACTGTCTTTGCCGTTCAACATCGGCGTAAAATGGAGTGCTGGCAATAAATCCATGTAGTCGTTCTGCTCCATTCTGCCGGCCAACGATCCCTGACCGGTCAGATTCAACGGTTTCCACATATTACCTTCGCCTGTAGGTGACAATCCCACACCGATACGGCCTGTCGTACCAAAAGACAAATTGGTGTTTGTGATTACCACTTGTGCCCTTGCAGTTAATGCAACAGCTGTTATAACAAACAATTGAATTACTTTTTTCATGATGTGATTTTTACTTAAACGTTTAAACAATCAAGTAAAATAGAATAGGTATGCGCCAAGTAACTGTAAATAGTTTCTAAATTCAGACATCGTTTTATAGCAATAAAGATTGTATTTCAAGTCATTAATCAATCGCCTCGGTTTTCTCTTTGTAGCCCTTCAGACCATAATAAAAGACGACGATAAAGCATACGAGAGGCACCACAATAGCCTTTCCGATACCAAAATGCACGGAAACAAGGCCCATAATAGGAGTAATCAACGCGCCTCCGATGATTGCCATTACCAAAACAGAAGCCGCCAGTTTGGTATGCTCTCCCAAACCTCTGATTCCCAAAGAAAAAATGGTAGGATACATAATTGACATAAAAAAGCTGGTGCCCACCAAAGCCCACAAGCCAATCGTACCCGGAAAGGCCAACGCAATACACACTAAAGTGACATTAATGACCGCATAAATCCAAAGCAAGCGGTGATCTCTTACTTTCTTTAATAAGACCGTACCGATAAAACGACCGATGGTAAACACAATCAATGATACGGTCAGAAAATTAGCAGCCGATTTTTCAGGTGTTCCGGGAATCGTTCCTTGTATATAACGGATCAAATAGCTCCAGATACACACCTGTGCTCCAATGTAGAAAAACTGCGCCAAAACAGCTTGTTTAAAGTGACGTTTTCCGAAGATAAACTTCAACGTCTCCACAGCTGTCGATGTACCGTGCGATTCCTCATCCTTTACTACCGGAAACTTGGTCAATAAAATAACGAGTGCTGCGATTGCAATCGCAAAACCTATAATTAAATAAGGCATTTGCACCGCATGAGCTTCTGTCGTAAAATAAGTTTTCACAGCATCCGGTGACATATGCAACAATTGTTCTTTGGTATATTCAACGCCGGAAAGGATAAAATTCTGCCCGATTAAAATGCCTGTGATACAACCGATCGGATTGAAAGATTGCGCCAGATTAAGTCGAAAAGTAGCAGTCTGCGGATCTCCTAACGCCGAGACATAGGGATTGCCAGCTGTTTCCAAGAAGGTAAGCCCCGAAGCAATGACAAACAAAGCAAAAAGGAAAAATACATACGATGCTTTTTCAGCTGCCGGATAGAACAAAAATGCACCTACGGAAAACAAAATCAGTCCCATGACAATACCGGTTTTGTAATTGAACCTGCGCATTACCAGAGAGGCCGGAATGGCAAAAACAAAATAACCCAAGTAAAAAGCCGATTGGACTAAACCGGATTGAAAATCGGTTAACTCAAATGTTTTCTTGAACTGTTTAATAAGAATATCGTTGATACTGCTGCCCATGCCCCACATAAAGAACAGGCTGACAATGAGAATAAGGGGTAATACATAGCGTTTTACGCCCAATGACGCATCGGCCGAAGCCGCTTGAGCTGAATTGGAATTTGAAGTTTTCATACATGATAAGATTAGATATTAAGATATGACAAATTAAATAGACGTAATAACTGGTTTTTGAGCGATAAATGCTTCCAACTCTTCTACGGTGTAAGCGGGACAAGCTCCTTCATGGGCAGCAACAAAAGCACCTAACCCTGTAGCATATAGCATTCTCACTTTCGGAGCTTCATTTTTTAGTGTTTTAGCCAAAAAGGCAGCTAAAAAGGAGTCTCCACTTCCGCAAGTATCCATTACATGCACCTTGAACGAAGGAAAAGAATAGGATAATGTTGACGTATAATAACTTGCACCTTCGCTTCCTTTGGTCACAATCACCTCATCAATTGCAAATTTTTGTTGGAGAATACGCACAGCGGCCTCTTCTGACTGGGCCTTATCTGAAAACCATGCAATAATCAGATTCAGCTCCGACTCGTTTAATTTCAACAGATTACACTTACGCAACAAATACTCGATAATGTCGGGCGAATAAAACGGTTGGCGAAGATTGATGTCAAAGACTCTGTACTTTGCCTTTTCAATGAGACGAAATAACGTGGCGCGGGAAGTTTCATCACGAGTCACTAAACTGCCGAACACAAATGCATCTGCATTGGCAACCAACGTTTCCTGCTCTTCACTCCACTGAATATAATCCCATGCAGCATGACTCTGAATTGTATATTCCATCTCATTTTCCGGCAATACCTTTGCAATTACCTGACCGGTGACATGCTCGATATCGCGCGGACAGTAACAAGCAGGTATCTGCCATTGATCCAGCAAACTGAGTAAACGAATACCCATTTCATCGGCACCCACACGTGAAATCATATGACTATCGACGCCAAATTTTCTCAGATGATAAGCCACATTCATCGGAGCACCACCGGGGTTCACCTGATTGGGAAAAACATCCCACAACACCTCTCCGAAACAAACAACAGATTTAGATAAATTTTTAGTTTCCATGATAGACAAAATATTTTGGGGGTTAATTTTAGGAGACAAATAGATAGTTTAAACGTTTAAACAATAGTGCAAAAAAATTATAGGGAAAGAACGGACGATTGTTGAACAATCAGTTCAGCATTCAAGGTTACCGATTTCAACAGATTTCCATCGTCAATTAACTCAAGAAGAAGATTTACAGCCTCACTACCGAGGCCTGTCATGGGCTGCCTCACATACGTAACGGGAGCATAAAACAGATCAAAAGCATCCGTTTCGTCGAAACCCACCACTGCAATTTGATTGGGAACTTTAATTTTCAGCGAATTAAGACGTTTCAATCCGGCAATAGTAAGCAAGTTGGTTGTAAAAAAGATGGCATCAACTGGTTCCGGCAATGCAAGGAAACCAGCAATCGATGCCGAAACATCCTCCGCCACATGATCTATACGCACTTCGCCGACAACGGAATTATCTCCAAGCAGATCCATTGCTCCCCTTTTACGTTCATTCAGATGATGGAGAGTCGTTGCATAGGTCACAATTCCGATCCGTTGACGGCCATTTTGCAGCAAATGATTGATCGCCAAAGCAGCAGCCGAATAGTTATTAATTGATACACAATTGGATATGATTTCGGGAAAATAACGGTCGATCATCACGAACGGAATGCCGATTTGCTTCAGATATTGTGCTTGAGTTTGTGTATTTTCGGGAAAGGCAATAATAAATCCATCGACCTGACGGTTCAAAAATAGTTTTATAAGCTTCTCTGTTTTAACTGCTTTTTCATCCGAACTGCCAACAATAACGGAATATCCTGCTTTTTGAGCGGCATCTTCAATGATGCGGGCTATTTGAGAAGAAAATGGGTTGGCAATGTCGGCCACAATCAAACCGATAGTCATCGTTTTTTGAGCCTGAAGACTTCGGGCTATCTGGTTGGGCTGATAGTTAAGGTCGATTGCAGCTTGTTTGATTTTAGCAGCAGCCTCTTTACTGATTCTACCTTCTTTCTTATTATTCAGCACATAAGAAACCAACGCCGTCGATACTCCGACTTGCGATGCGATGTCTTTTATGGAAGTCCTTTTTTTCATGGCCGATGGTAAAAAGAAAAAAGCAGATGACGTATTACGCTGCAAATATAATTGGTTAAACGTTTAAATACAATAAAGAAGCTGTGATATTGACATAATTTAAATTTATATAACACTTTCATTTCTAAAGAATAACACGAAAAATCACATCAAAATCCTTTATCGGTCGATATTTTACGCCATCTTATCGGTTAGATGAGGAGAATTCAATACTTTTGCAAAAATAATATCGGCCTCAAAAATCAAGAATTGTATGATTGAACGTTATACCTCTGAGGATTTCGATACATTATACGAAATCATCAACGACGCCTCATCGGCATACAAAGGAATCATTCCTGCCGACCGCTGGCACGAGCCCTATATGCCCGAAAAGGAGTTGCAGGAACAGCTGGAAGATGGCATCGAATTCTGGTGCTACAAACAAAACAATGAAATCGTGGGCGTAATGGGCATTCAGGAGAAGAGCGATGTCACGCTGATTCGTCACGCCTACGTACGAACCATCCGGAGAGGGCTCGGCATCGGAGGCAAATTACTCTCGCATCTCACCACATTAACCTCAAAACCGGTATTGATAGGAACATGGGCTGATGCCGACTGGGCCATTTCGTTCTATCGGAAGCACGGATTCAAACTGGTAGAAAAAGAGTTGAAGAATAAATTACTGCAAACTTACTGGTCGGTTCCCGAACGACAAATAGAGACCTCGGTAGTATTAGCCGACAGTAAATTCACCTTGAATAATCCGGCATGAGCAACAGCTATATCGTCTCCATCGGATCGAACAGCGATCCCGAACAAAAGATCGAAGCTGTCAAAAAAATACTCACCGAGCAGTTCGATCAGGTAGTTTTCTCCGATTTCAAATGGGTGCCGCCCGTCGGCGATCATTACAAGCGCCCGTTTTACAACGGTGCCGTGCGCTTTCTGTCCGGTCTTGATCCTGTAGCCTTAAAGCAACAACTCAAAACCATTGAATCTATTCTCGGGCGCACTCCCGATCAGAAAGCAGTTGGCGTGGTGCCGATAGATCTCGATATAATCGTATACAACAAAGCGATTGTGCATATCGATTACGAGCGCTTCCCCTTTGTAAAGGAGGCGACAGATCGTTTATTAAAGCACAATAATAAATAAAAGCACCACTACGGGTACAAAATCTTAAACAAAGCCGTATTTTTGTTTATCTTCAATTTTTAATTGAATCTGACGGTTTGAATCGGATAACCTTTTAAGCCATATACCGTCAGCTCTATTTTTCCACAAATATTATAATCAACAAATAATCATCAGCATGAAACATTTTCCAAGTTCGGAACTTATTATTAATGATGACGGTTCTATTTTTCATCTGCATTTATTACCGGAGCAGCTATCCGACAAGATAATTCTGGTAGGTGATCCGGGCCGTGTAGAAATGGTCGCATCCTATTTCGACAACGTAGAATGCGATGTGGCCAACCGTGAGTTTCGCAGCATAACAGGTTCATATAAAGGAAAACGCCTTACCGTAGTAGGTACAGGCATTGGCACCGACAACATCGACATTGTGGTAAACGAACTGGATTCTCTCGCCAACATCGATCTTCAGTCACGCACTGAAAAACCGGTTCACACGCAACTGACTATGGTCCGTATCGGGACATCAGGCTCGGTACAAGCCGATATTGCACCGGGAACCTACGTTTTGGCACAAAAATCCATCGGCTTTGACGGCGTACTGAATTTTTATGCCAACAGAAACACCGTTTGCGACATCGAATTTGAAAAAGCCTTCACACACCACGTCAACTGGCATCCGCAATGGTGCGCGCCCTATGTGGTTGACAACGACGCGGAACTGATAGAACGCATCGGCCTTGACGATATGCTGAGAGGTGTCACCATCTCGGCCAACGGGTTTTATGGGCCACAGGGCCGCGAATTGAGATTGCCGCTGGCGCATCCGACCCTGAACGATAAAATCGAAACATTCCGGTACGGACGCTTCAAAATTACCAACTACGAAATGGAGAGCTCGGCGATTGCCGGCCTTGCAAAACTGATGGGTCACAAAGCCCTCACGGTTTGCTGCATCATTGCCAACCGCCGCGTACACGATGCTTTTCCCAATTACAAAGAGTCCATCCAAGTGCTGGTAGAAAAAGTACTGGAGAGAATCTGATTATTTAATTCCGAATCATGAAAGAACCGATCTTAAAACGCCTCACGGCACGCACCGACTGGATGTTGCTTCGCCATATCATCTGTATTGCAGCCGGAATTTTGTTATGGATATATCCCGATGCCTTTGCCACCGGAGTAGTCATCGGAGCCGGCATTTTGCTGGTACTTTATGGCGTTATTTCGTTTTTGCTCTCATTTCGGCACGTAGTCCGCAACCTGCTGATTCATACCGCATCCATCAATTCCATTGTCTCTTTGGTTGTTGGACTGGCATTTATTATTGTTCCTTCATTTTTCGCGAAATGGTTTTTAACCGTTTTGGGAATCATCATCATCGGACTGGCGCTGTTGCAGTTGCTCGAAATAGCCTCATTGCGAAAGTATGCCAACTCCATTTCAGCGCTGTTGTTTCTTAGTCCGCTGGTTTTATTGGGCATCGGCATTGCCGTTATGCTTAAACCCGAAGGACTTATCAACCTGCTGGGCTATTTTTGTTCCGGAGCATTGATTTACACCGGCATTTCAGGCATTTTCTTAGCCATTCGAATCCGGCGGGAGGGTAAACATCTCGCCCTGACACAGCAACAAGAAGGTCACGATACCATCAACTCTTAAACCGAACGATTTTCCGCATTCATGAATAACGATACGATCTGCGCCATTTCGACGGCTCCCGGACAAGGAGCCATTGCCATTGTACGTGTTTCGGGCAAAAATGCACTTGCAGCCTGCAATGCTATTTTTAAAGCTAAAAACAACAGCCGCGATGTTCTCTCGCAAAACGGACAAACCGTCATTTTCGGCAACATCGTCAACCAAAAAGAGGAAACGGTGGATGAAGTGCTACTCACCGTTTTCCGCAATCCGCACTCATATACCGGCGAAGACTCGGTGGAAATTTCATGCCACGGATCGGCATTTATACAGCAAAACATTCTTCAACTGCTGATTGCAAACGGATGCCGTATGGCCGAACCGGGCGAGTTTACGCAACGGGCTTTCATGAACGGGAAAATGGATCTGTCACAGGCGGAAGCCGTGGCCGATCTGATTGCCGCCGAATCGGCCGCCGCCCACAAATTAGCCATCAATCAACTCAAAGGGGGTTTTTCGGAAGAGCTCAACCGGCTGCGTGCCGAGTTACTCGACTTCACCTCTCTCATCGAACTGGAGCTCGACTTCAGTGAAGAAGAGGTGGAATTCGCCAATCGCGATCAGCTCAACACGCTGATCAACCACATCGAACTGGTTACCAACAAACTAATTAACTCGTTCAGCGTGGGAAATGCGGTTAAAAACGGTATTCCGGTGGCCATTGTCGGTGAAACAAACGTCGGAAAATCGACCCTGCTCAACCGGCTGCTGAACGAAGAACGTGCCATTGTATCCGATATTCACGGTACCACCCGCGATACTATCGAAGAGGTGATGACCTTCGGGGGGGTACAGTTCCGCTTTATCGACACCGCCGGCATCCGCGATACGCGCGACAAGATCGAGAGCCTCGGTATCGAACGCACCTTCCACAAAATCGATCAGGCAACGATCGTTCTTCCGGTTCTCGATTCGACCCGCAGCATGGCAGAGCTGACCCGGTTTACCACCGACATGGTAGAAAAGACAGCAGGAAAGCAACGTATTTTTATTGTCAATAAAATCGATTCGCTGAGTGAAGCAAAACGGACTGCCCTGCAAACTTTGCCGGTATTACAAAATGAGACCTGCTGTTTTCTTTCTGCCAAGTTCGGTCAGGGTTACGATAAATTACAACACGCGCTGATTGCCGCCGCCAATATTCCCGAAATAGGCGCAAGCGATGTTATCGTGACCAATGTCCGCCACTACGAAGCCCTCCTGAAATCACAGGAAGCCATTCTGCGCGTGATCGACGGCCTGAAAAACAATCTTTCAGGAGAATTCGTTTCTCAGGATATTCGCGAAGCGATCTACTACCTCGGACTTATAACCGGTGGCAGCATCACCAACGACGAAATTCTGGGAAATATCTTCCAGAAATTTTGCATCGGAAAGTAATCTCCCATAAGTAAACAAACAACAAACTTAGTATAACCGTTGTAATATACATTATTACAGCGATTTATTTATCGCATGATCGAAAAACTTTACGACCAAAACATAACTCCTTCTTTATCGGTTATAATTGCATTTACAGAAATGATTTCTTTGCTATAATCCGATACAAACCATCACCATCTGAGAACGTAGATAACACGAATCTACCCAAGCATTGAAAACCACTATATTTCTGATTTACACACAACTATATTGCACATAATATGTATAAAACTCGCAAAAAAATTCAAAGACTGAAGGACAAAAGAATAAAATATGGAACAAAGTTTCTCCTAGAATGAATAAGCATAACCTGCTGTTGCCGTCAGGTAAGTGGAAGAGGCGACCGCATTGCCATCTTTCTGTTGCCACACCACATTTACATTCAGGTTGTGCTTCTTTGCTATTACAGCGGTTGCGCCTGCCCGTAAATTAATGATTTCTATCACTCTCCCCAAACTACTACTGGTATTATAAGAAACTCCACAGTTTGCTCGGACAATCTTTTTGAACAGTGTTTTAGTCATATTCAGAGACGGTCCCCATGTAAAACTGTTAATAGCTGAGGCATAATTATAGCTCGCATTCACTCCGCTTGCCAACGAGAGTCCTTGCTCCTGCCAGGTGATACTGTGACCTGCATTGCCGTTGACAAAACGGGTTACATCTCCCAGATGGATCAAATCGCCCTTTTTGTTAGCACTTTCCATATAGTTACAGGTGAACGTCACCATTTGCGTCTGTTTTTTATCCTGTCGTATCGTGTAGTTGCAATTCAATCCCGCATTTTGCGACAATTGCGTATAATTCAATGTATCCAGATTCTGATAGGGCGTTACCTGATTGATTTTTTCAAATCCGGTCCTCAGAAATGTGTACGATTGTTGATTGGAATAAGAGAGCCCAATGTTGAGTTTGGACGATGGTTTGATTGCCAGATTTCCGGAGAAAAGAAAACGTTGCATCCGGCTCTCTTTTACATTGTTCAAATCATCATGTTGTAAACCTCCGTTCAGAGTTAAAGTCGCAATCCCTTTCCATAGATTTTGCATGAAATTAGCAGTGATGTTTTCAAAATCATTGGTAAAAAAATAGGCCCCCAGCGTTTTGTAGCCGGGATCCACCCGTTCGTAGGTAATGCCGATTGCAGACGATTGCAAAGCATAGCTGAATCCGGCCTTGATGGCATGATAAGTGGCGGTTGTACTGTTGGCTCTGCCCACCAATCGTTTAAAGAAAGAGGTTGCATTCGGAAGCGTATCTCCGGACAACCGCAAATCGTTGGTCAGAATACTGGTACTGTATTCAAAATTCACCAATAGGTTTCGCAACACCGGATAGCTGCCTTCAATGGCAAATGCCGTATTCTCCATCGGAGTTATCTGTGCATTTTTTGCCAGAACCGGATCCTGTATGGAGTTCGGATTGTCTTTGGCATGAAAAATGGAGAGACCTATCTTTCGGCCATTATCGGTATAGAGTGTTTTTACGCCCCACCCCATCCGCTTGTACGAAGGTATGATCAACGAATCTTCCTTTACGGCTTTCATAAAACGTCCGTAAAGCGCCTGTGCCTGCCATTTACCTTTGTTGTACTCCACTCCGGCGCCGGTATAGAGGTATCCGCTCAAGGTATATGGCGAAAAAGTTGTGGAAAGATCGCCTGCATGCAGTGTCCACTCCTTGTATTTGGGATGCAGCGCAAACCGGTTGAATTTGAACGAAGGGTTTGAGTATTGCACTTTGCGGTTGCTATAGTTGAATGAGAATGGTATGGATGTTCCAAAGAGTGTCAGGTTGATATTGCCGGTTGCAATCCATGAGAAAGGATTAGAATTAGTTGCTCCTTCACCCCAGTTTTCGGTCAATACCGAATTGATAGCTATCCCTCCGTTGATACGAAACGGTTTTTGAAACTTGCTTTGTACCTCTCCTTTGATATTACCCAGATCGGGACTGGCCGTATAAGTTTGTGCGTGCAGGCAAAAACACAATCCCGATAAGAATAGGCCATACACAACAAAGCAGAGAGGTAATAACTGGCTTGAGAGTGCATATACAAGCACCTTTCGCAAACCGTGATGCAATAATCTATATACAGAATCGATTGTTGTTTTACAAGCCATTATTTTTTTGCATTATCATTCGTTACGCGTTCTTCATTATCTTGATATCACATACAATGTAGCTTTGTTTGCCGGCCTGTACAAATTGCTTGATCTTAATGGCTCCTTTTCGTCCATCTTGTGTCTGAAAGAGCACAATACGGGGAAGCCCACTGCTGTCGAATTCGGAAAGTCCTGCCGAAGTTTGATTGATAGCCGTAGCTTGCAACAGGGCATCATCGGTCATTGCATCGAATTGCGCCGATGTCATCAAAGTACCGCATCCGCAACTTTCCTGACGGTTTACGATGCGGGTGGTGATGGCATTGGGTATGTAGGAAAACGTATAGTTTTGAACCGTAGATGGCGATACGAACTTGTTGTAGCCGAAACTACTATCGAAACCGAAATAGACAATGTCGATGCTGCTGCCGTTGGCATCGGTTACATCCGAAGCTTTCAACACCTTGCCCAGATGCGATGAGAAAAAACAACCGACGGAATTTTGTGCCGTATTGATACCCAGACAAACATCTTTGAACTGAAAAAGATTGCTGTTGGCACGCAGTGTCAGCGATTTGGATCGGGTAATGTTCTTTTTGTCGTTAGAAGCTGTAAGTGAAATGACATAGGTGCCAGGCGAGGTGTAGGTAACAACCGGTGATGATGCCTGCGATGACGAAGGTGATCCTCCTGCGATTGACCATTGCAGAGTGGTTGCACTTATACACTTACTGCTAAGCCTAGCTGTAAAAGGGACTTCCATATCGTTGTCATCGGCCGCCCACGTGATGTCGAAATCGTTGACCAGATCGGGCAGCACCGTTACCGTGGTATCTTTTGTGTAACTTACACGACCGTTACCGGCTTTTAGCGAGATGGTGTAGGTACCCGGCGTACTGAAGAGAATATCGCCGGGTTGTTCTTGTGTTGATGATGCCGGACTGCCACCCGGAAAGCTCCACTGGTAAGTGGTGGCCCCGGTGGTGCGGTTCGCTATATGAGCGGTTACATTGGGGTACCACGAACCGTTGTTGATAAGGGTAAATGCCGGAAGTATATCGGCATCGAAGGTAAAGGTGGTATCGCGACTGTCTTTGCCGCCGTATTGGTTGTCGGCTTCGAGGTGAATAGTATAGGTACCCGGATTGTTGTACTGCAATATGCCCGGATTCCGTTCGGACGAAGAAGCTGGCGTGGCTCCTGCAAAGCTCCACACATAGTTTTCGGCTCCGATGGTGGTATTGTTTATCCTGACCAGGGCCGGTACAGCATAGTTGTTATTGGTCACCTCGGCAACAAAGCCGGCTTTTACCTCCATTATCTGTTCCTGATAACAGCCGCAAAGCAAAAATGCCAATAGTATCGTTATACTCAAATATTTTCTATCTCTTATCATTGATATGCTTACAAACTATTTTCAAACTCAAACCGGTATTCGCTGCTTTGCACATTGCCGGGCAATACGTAACGAAATAATGCCGGGTATTTTCCCCGACGCATGATGGGGTATGTTCCCTGGATAAATAGTTGTCGTAACCGTTCCGGCACGGCAGAGAAGTTACTGCAATATTTATTTACCACCTGATTTTGTATATCGCGGAAATCAGAGAAGTAATAGGAATCCTGATAATAGCGATAAGGTAAGCGGGTAATCAACTCTGAACGGAACGGTTCTTTTTCCGTCATGGTTTTATACCACGACATGGCCTCGATGCCTCTTACCGGCGGGAAGCCCACGAGGGCTGTGTCGCGTTGACTTATCCTGATTCCAGCCACAGGAGGATATTGATCGTACAAACGTGGTTTGATATCCAGATTGTACCAATTGTCGGTAAGTTCGGCCATAGGCTGTATCAGCGGTTTAGCGCCACTCTGCTCCACACCCCACAATTCCGCATCATCGAAAGCTTCATTGCCGACTACATCGGCCTGTAGTGCCCCCACAAACGTGTTGATAATTTCATATACCGGATGGGTAGTCACTTTGGCGGCCATTTTATCCCTGAAACTATAGTACCTACTGGTGCTGAAATTATAGGTCAGGTATGTTCTGGCCTCGGAAGTTGTGGCTGTTCCCTCTGCCTTCTTGTTAGTTACCGCTATGTTGTTGCCTTCGGTTGTAATGTTGGTGGTCTTTTCTGTTATCGTGCTGTTCCCGGTTGTTTCCGGAAGACCAGCCAACGTAAAGTTATATACCTGCGAAGTCTTTAATTCGGGCAACGATATCACTACCCGCTGACTGTTTGTATCGTAACCGAACGAAGAGGTCGCAACTTCCGTTCCGGTTGCAAACTGCGCCTGAAACTTGTATTGATTATCGGCAAAAAGATAACCCTGTCCCCGTTTCAACTGTACATAAGCCTGCCGGTATTCGAGCGGAAAGAAATATTTCTGATCTTTCACCGGATAGCAATAAGCAACATTGGATTGGGGAATGTAATCGGGAGCCGTGCCGGTGGTAAAGGTTATTTCGCGTTGCTCGGTAACCGCTTTGCCATTATCGTACACCGTCTGCCATATACCCCCGTTCTGCTGCTCGAAACCGGCACTAACCACAGCCTTGAGTTCCGATACGGGAGGTAATATCTCTGTACTTTCAAAAACTACGGCATCGTTATTGTCGTTCCATCGTAAATGCCCAGGGATTTCCACTCCGCCTTTGGTCACTGTAAAACTATTCAGTTTGATACGGTAAGTGGTTCCGTTTTCGAGCGAGAATGTTTTGTTGACAGACATGTTAAACACCGCTTGCGGCGTGGTAAACACATCCACTTGGGTCGATTTATCGGATGGAGTAAGGTCGGAAATAATTTTGATATCGTCGAGCGGATTATCCGATCCGGCAACAATTTTACACTCTTCACCCAGCGTGATTTTAAAGCTGAAGTGTCCTTTTACCAATCCTCCCAGTACGCTGAAATAGCCGCCCAATTGCCCCGAGAACCACGACGGGTTAGGCAGTTTGGCCTGCATCAGCACGGCTGCTCCGGCGCTGACAATGGGAATACGCTTTTTGATAAACAGCAATTTAACCTGAATGCCCAGCTCGCCCTGCAGGTAGGCATAGGCCTGTCCGTTGGCATACCACCCGTTCATTCCGATCCGTTCCGAACTGCCTTCGCAGTGTGCATTACCGTAATCTTTGAGCATAATGTCGAATCCGATGCCGGCATTAAAATTGGCATAAAACATCAGGAAGCGCAGGTCGCCGGTACTCACTTTCAGGCTTGCCCCAAAGGCAAAACCTTTGCCATCGCCCAGCGCGTTGAGGTCGCGCATGTAGTCGAGCGACTGCGAACTGACATTGAGTATCTGCGCCACTTCCGACGGCGGAGCCGGACTACCCGGAATGCGGCTTCCGACCATAAAGTAGCTTTTGGCTTCGGCCGATAACCCTCCGATACCAATCTTCAATCCGATGGGATCGGTAGGGGTACCGATATGGACATACCATTCGTTCGGAGCAAAGTGCAGCACTATCCATCCCGCCTTGTTATTTTGCCCGGCACCCCGGATGATATTTCCCGGAGTTTTTATATAAGCTTCGGCCGTGGCATGAAGCGTGCTGTTCAGAAAATCGAAGGTGATACCTACCGTGGCCATCATGGTGGCCTGTCCGTCGAGGGTGGTGTTTACCGGCTGTATATTGTTTGCCAGATCGGCAAATTTGCCATTAGCCGCCAAAGTCTGGTAGGATGACGAATTCTGGATGTTGGTCAATGTCTTTTGCATCTGTTCGCCAAGGTAGTTCTTTGCTTTGGCGGCATCGGCATAAAAGTCCTTGATAAAGGATGGTGGTGCCAGATAGATTTTGCCGTAAAAGCCCATGTTGGCAAGCCCCCAAGTGGAAGTAAACATCATTTCGAAGCCGGCATCGCCCGATATGGCTTCACCTCCTTTGTAATTTACCTTGGCATTGAATCCAAGTCCATATTTTCTATCGGGTGCATAGCTAATACCGCACAGGGTCGCACTGGCCGACGTTGCATTTTTCAACATATGGTAACTGGCACCGCCGCCCATGCCGGTAATAGAGAGTCCCGCGGTTATCGGAATATTAAAACCGGCTGCCATGGCCTGCACGTACCAGTAACGGAACGATCCGCCCTCATCGCTGGCATCCTCTTTGGCTCCGAAGGCAGCCTGTGCATCCACCTCCAGCGATTTGCTGAAATGGGTAATCAGTTTCAGTTTACCGGCAAAGCCGTCGCCCATTACCGGATCGTCGCGCAAAAAGGCGACACTGCCACTAACGGTGAATCCTCCGAAATCGGCGTTATCGATGGTAACAGCTCCGATATCCACCCGTTTGAAGACGAAGGAAGTGGTTTCGTTGACTGTTTGCACGGCACCCACGAAGCCAAGTTTGGTAGCCGCGCTTATTTTACCAGCCATCAGGTTCACCTGCGCATCCATGGTGAGCGCTATCTCATTAGCCGTTGTTTTAAGGGCAATATCCGACAGGGTCACCGGGAAGCAACCCAGCTTCACATCGCCCTTGTATCCGAAATTTTTTACCTGTATGAAGGGGGCTTCCGTTTGCAGCACCAGTCCTTCAAAATCGAGCTCTTTGATAGAAGAGACCGGTTTTTGATCCGATTTGGTGTTCTCACCGCTTTGTTGCCGGGTGGCTGAAATGGAGAGACTGCCGTTGAGCAGAGCCCGGGGACGGAACTTACCGTCTTTGACCGTCATCTCGATTCGCGAACCCGGCAAAATATGTGCCTTGGCCTGAAACAGATCGAAATTGATATCGGAGATGGTATTTACCTGCAGCGAATATTGATTACCATCCGTAAATACCGCCTTGTATCCTATTCCTATCGAGTCGCCCTGTTGTTTGGTGACGGGCAGTTGTATGCGTCCTTCGAAACCACCGCCGGTGAGTCGCGATGCTTCCAAATTGAGAAAGAACTTATCCACAGAGAAAGTCCAACCCGAGGCGGTTCCCTCTGGTAGTATGCCGGAGGCGGCAAAGCTGCCCGTGATACCGGCATTGTCGATAAGCATCCGGCTGGCCTCAAACGTGATGCGCTCGTTCGAACCCTTTTTCTTGAACTCGGGTGGCAGGCTTATTTTTAGTTTATTGACGTAAACACCACGCCACAGCTTTGCCTGTCCGGGAATCAGGTTGGAGTAGCCCGCGGGAAACGACACGTCGGGCGAATTGCGGGTATCGCTCAGATCCACCACGGCCTTGTCGGCCGTGATGGCAAACTTCTCGAGCCCTTTTATGGCAAAGGTTGGCAGGCTTACTTCGGCCACTATATCGTCCCAGTCGCTGATCACCGTCTTAAAGGAGGCCGTTACCTGTTTAGCGCTATCGACCTCCAGCTTTTGGTTGAGCGGCACCAACATGCTGCGCGGAAAGACCACGTCGGCCGAGAGGGCTATCTCTTTAAGCCCATCGCAACTCAGGGTGGCGTAGGTGTCGCTCGTGGGATCGGGCACATTGACGTTGCGGGCACCTTTCAGCGTGATAGAAAGGCTGTTTTTGCCAAGCGGAATGTCGATGTCTTTGAGCAGGTAGAGGCGGGCATCGCCAATAAGACCACCGCCGTGCGATAGCTTTATGTTGCTGGCGCCGAAATAGAGCTCTTTCGGCTTATTGGTTTCGGGGTCGTTCTGGGGCAGGGTGAGTTTGCAAAACACGGTCAGTTGGGTGTAGTTGGCCATAAACTTTGCCTGACTCACAGCAACGGTGACCGAAGCCGAACCGAATTTCTTTTTCAGACCGACAGGCAAGTCACTAAGGTCGGAAACCGAAATCTGATCCACGTATTTCTGGTAACTCTCCAGCTCCTCCATTGAAGCCACGGCTTTGGCCGCCAGCGTATCTTTGGCCGTGGACACACCGGCTGCGGCTTGCCCCTCCAGAGGCAGCACCAGCAGCACGACGGCTATCAGCCATAAAATAGTTCTCTTACGTGTCATCACTTTACCTGACTTTTGCATTTCCGGGATTGTTTCTGTTTTCCCGTTACTGTGTTTACTTTGTTTTACCTATCGGCAATTACTGTATTGCGCTTGCTCCACCGTATGGTTTGGCCACACGATACGCTGCGCTAATTGTGCGGCAGCATAGGTGTTTATTTTCTCCACACCGATAACGCCTTATCTATATATAAACTATCCCATTCTCTCTGAGTTGATGGAGTTATAAATTTGTCATTCTTATAATATCCCCAACTGGTTTTAAAATGATAATCAAACCATTTGTCATTGATTTCATAAGAATAATTGTACTCCGGGGCAAAGGTGTTTTTCCACCACCCCATATCTTTTTTTGTTTTCTTTTCTATTAGATACCCGCTGAATACCTCCTTCATGGCGATTTCATGCAGCTTGGCAAAACTTAATGGCGCGTGAATGTCTTTTTGATACATCTCGCGGGGGAGAACAATATGAGCACCTGTAAAAAAGTACCACTGATTATTGATTTTTATCCCATATAAAAAAGTAATCCCGTCAGCATTAACTTCTTTGTATTTAATATTCCGAGCTAAAATTGCTGTAACAAACCTACTTCTATCCATATTGAACACTTTTAAAGAATCAATTTCGATACTTTGATTCAAACGTTCGCCCTCCCAAAATTTTAGATTGTTTTGTGTCCATCTTGCAATAGTATCATTGAGCAAAGTAGATACAAAGTCATATTCCTTGATATCGATATGATTGTATGAAAAATTATAAATACTGTTCATTTTTTCTTTATTCTCATTTTTCGTACAAGACGATAAAATAATCATGGCTATCAAGCCAAGATTGACTAATTGTTTAATTCCGTGGTTTGACATATCCTGCGCTATTAGTTCCTGTTGGCGTTAATTTATCAAATATCCATTTATAATTTTCAATCGTATGCGAGCTATAAAAGCCTCTTTTTACTGTACCATCCTGAGGAATGTAAGCACGACCACCTTTATTCGTAGGTAAATTAGGAATACCCGGACAAGGTACCTGTGGCGCGATTCCATCTTGTTTGCTAATAGGTTCTTTGTTTTCATCGCTTCCGTACTGCCACACTTCGGAGAACTGGGTCCAATCCGTACCTCCTGCACCGGCATTTTCGGGGGCAATGATATAAAGCCGTCCAAAGGTAACCTTCCCTTTTAAATAATCAATCATTCCCAGCGCGTAGGCATATCCCATGCTGTGGCACACAATGTCGAGGGTGTCGGTAATAAAGCCATCACTGTTTTTGGCAATGTTAGGATTTGCCATCAATTTCTTCAAAAATGCTTTTCCTGAAGCATTGGCACCAGTCTGTCTACGGATGTTAAAGCCGGTTGGGTTGGACTCTGTGTTTAAATGTGGTGTCGCACTGCAGACCACATCGGTCGCAACCAACGTGATTTTAATGGCGGCACCTACTATGGGAATAAGTTCGATTACATTCGAACCATATTTAATGCCGGCTTCGACCGCGCATGAAGGAACGGCATCAATCACGCCTTTACCACTACAATAGAATTTTGCCATCGATTTTTCAACATTGTTATCCCAATTATGGTTGGACGTTGTAATACTCATGTGGCCATCTGCATAATACACGTTAGCACATTTTAATCTTGTTTTGAAAAGGTCATCAATACCAGCCCAATAAGGTTTTCCTTCATCGACAATATCACTCGTGTAAATATCATCTTTATGTACATTCTCCGGATAAGAGAACCGATAACCACTTACAAACAAAACAGAATGGTGAGGATCTCTTGTCAAATCCCATTCAGTTAGTGTATGACATCTAAAAGTATTGCCATCCAATACCAATATATTTTTCCCTACCGCACTTTGTTCCACAGCCAAGGTTGCAAACTGATATGCATCAATGGCTTTCCCCGTTAGTTGATAAGCAGTGTCGGCATTGTTATTGTATGGGATAATCTTTAATCCCTGTGCTACCGTACCGTTTTTAATATCAGCCCTGATTTTCTCCTGGTCTACTAAATAACATGCGGCTGCATGTTGTTTTTCTTTGGATGCAAGATTGATCGCACTAAATAGTTTATAGGTATTATTATTCAGGTCTGTAATTTTTTCCAGATAGCCATTTTTGTTGATAAATAGCGATTTAATATTTTCAATATCCTTATCACTAAATTTACCGATCCATCCTTTATCAACGGAAAAATATTTACATTGGCTTGTCCCGTATTTAAAGGGAATTGGATCTCCATTTTGGTCAAATTTATCAGCAACATAAGCAATACCTCCAGCCATCTCCGCCCCCTTATCCGTCTCAAATACCCCGATTACCAGTCCCGGGTCGTGAATCAAGTCCCATTGGAGCTTTGCCACCTCACCCCGACCCTCTCCAAAGGAGAGGGAGTTAGAATTGGCGTAGTCCATCACGTTAGAGGGCAAGTCCCCTTGTTTCAACCCGCTATAGCTAAAGGTATGCTGCAAATGGAACACGCCGTGGCCTACCTCGTGGGCGGCAGCCAGCGCCAGTTGTTGGTCGGATAGTCCTTCGGCAAAGAGGTAGCCAAACTGCTGCCCGCGGGGCATATCGCCTTCCAGCCCTTTCGCGTTGCCGTTTTTGTCGGCACCCTTAGGCAGCACTAAGAGGTAGATGGTTCCATCCTCGTAATTACCCGAAGCCACAAAGGCGTTGTTGAGAGCCTTCATCTGGTCGGTGTAGACACTGAGCAGTCCGCTACCCTCCACTTTCAGTGGAGCATTTTGCAGAGGCGTGTAGTCGAAATTATCCTCTATGCTGATGTCGAAATCGATTCCCAGCGGTTCGTAGATAGCGTTCAGTTGCTCGCGTACTGCATCTTCGTTCAGCGCGGTGCCGTTAACCGGCACCAGCGACAGTTTAATAGCGCGGGGTTGGTATGAAGCCACCAGCAGCTTACCCAGCGTGTAGGACCTCACCCCCGACCCCTCTCCCGAGGAGAGGGGAGTAATCGGATACAAGGCATAGATCTCCTGCGCATCGCCAGCGGGGCCTCCCACCAGCGAAATTTCAAAACTGGTGTCGGTAATCTTACGGGTAGTAAACTGTGTGCCCTTTCCGTTTACAAAACGGATACTGTCGGGCACCAGACTCTTGTCTTTGAGGTTGACCAACGCCAGTACCTTGTCGGCTTCGTCGGGTACCAGCAGTTTGGAACTTACCCGGTACTGTCCCCCTCCAGCAACGGTAAGCGATTCGTATTTGGCTTTCCATTGACTGTTTGCATCGTAAGCCTTTTGCCACGGGTCGAAGGCATACTTGGTTTCGTTGGTAGGAGCAAAGGTTACGGTGCCTTTCGAGCCATCCACTACCGTGAGGTTAGCGGCCGCCACCAGCGTGGCGCCATTGCCTGCGGCAGAACCTACCTTGTTCAGCTTACCGTCTTTATCGGTCTGATAGATATTGCCGGCACCATCCTGCACCGTGGTAGGAACGCTTGCCACGTCAATGGTTTTACCCTCTGCCAACGTAATGGTACCGCCTCCGGTTGTGTTTGGGGTGAAAGTAGCAACTGTTATATCGGCAGGAGTAATGGCATAGGGCACCGTGTAGGCCGTGGCATCGGCTCCGGTTACCACTTTGCCCACGTCGGTACCACCGGTAACAAGACCCTTGGCATCGGCAATCGCCTCGTCCACATCGCTTATATTCTTTCCTTTAGGGTTGTACACCGTATTAAACGAACCGGCAATCAGCTTATGGTCAGTATTGACCTGTATGCCGCTGAAGGTAACATGTATGCGGGTGTCGGCCAGCCAGGGCACGCGCACCCAACCTTCGCCGCTCCAGCCGGCCTGCGTGCCGCTCACTTTAAAGATGGTTATCGGAAAGTCGCCTGCCGTCACCACGTCATTCACTTTCAGCAACGGGAGCAGGTTTTTGTTGCTAATGTCGATGACGGGCTCCTTACCGCACTCCACTCCCGCTATTTTTCCCTGTTCCAGCGTGGTGTGACTCGTCCTGAAAAATGTTTACAGATAATTGTTATTAATCCTGATGTAAGTTTACAAGTTGAATTCACTTGTAAACTTACAAATTTTCTTCATTTGTTTTCTTTTGTCATTTTGTTGTTCTATAATAATTCTTCCATCTCTGTTTTAATACCCCCGATTGCAGATGAGCCTGCTCTGGTGTAAATAAATTAAGGCTTGCATGTGGACGACAACAATTATAGATCATAATGATTCTTTTCAGTTCAGCCTTAGTTTGTTCTATTGTTCTCAGTTGCATGTGATTCAACCATTCTTCTTTCAGGATACCATTCACACGCTCGGCTATCGCATTTTCTCGTGGATCTCCATTCTCGGTCATGCTAATAAGAATCTTACGCTTCTCCAGTTTCTTGACGTAACCCCGACTGCAATATTGCACGCCACGGTCTGAGTGATGAATCAATCCTGTATGCCCTCTTGGTAATTGAGCTAATGCTTTCTCCAAGGCTTGCTCTGTATAGATTGCAGCTAAGGTCTCTCCTATAGACCAACCTATAATCTTGCGAGAATAAGCATCGGTTATCAAGTTTAGAAAGATGAAGCCTTCTGACGTTTCAACATAAGTAATATCACTTACCCACAATTCATTTGCTCGCATGGGTACAACATCTTTAATCAGATTAGGATACTTATGCAACCAATGATTGCTGTAAGTGGTACGTACCCGTCTTCTTCGTTTGTTGATTAGCAGATGATGTTCTCGCATAAAATCAAACAAACGATCTCTGCCCGGAAGATATGCTTTGGGTAAATGGTCCTCCAGCAACTTTAATAGTTTTCTTCCGCCTATACGGGGCATCAGTCTGCGTTCTTTCTCTATCTGGTGAAGCAACAAATCTTCTTTGATCACTTCCTTGTAATTATACTTGCTGTGCTGATAGTAGGCTTGCCTACTTTTGCCAAACAGCCCACACAAAAGAGCTATCTCTATCGATGAATCTTTTGTGTGCAGCTCACTTACCGTTTGGCTCCAGATTTTTTTCTGATGTCAATTTTTAACTCCCTCTCGGCAATATCTATCATCGTACTGAGGGCTGTACTTCGTAACTGTTCTTTCTTTAAGTCTGACTCTAATTGCCTGACCTTCTGTTCTAACTGTTGTTCCTTTGTACTCTTCTTTAATGGCTCTTTCATGGAAGAAATAGTGGACGTTTGATATACCCCAAATTTACGCATCCAATTGGTTATACAAGCCTTCCCTCGGATGTTATATTTTAACATCAATTCTTCTTGTGTTTTGCCTCCTTGCAAATACTCCTGAATTACGGCTAATCTTGTTTCGTCCGTAAATACATTTACTTGTCTCATAAGTGTCCTGGTTTTTGTTTACTAATGCTGTAAACCTATTTCAGGACTAGACAGGGAAGAATTGGTCGGAGCCTGCCATGCAAGATTAACCTGGTCGTGGCTTTTTACCTCCACGGTGAGGTTGGTGGGCGCGGGACAAGGGTCGCCGTAGCGAAAGGTGTAGAGGTTGCTGTAGCCGTCGTTGCGGTAGAGCCCCACGTCCTCGAAACCGGATTTGGCTTTGGCACGCACCCTCCAGGCATAGCTGTAACCCGACTGCAACGGAGGGTTGGCCTGTGTGTATATCAGGGTGGAGGTGTTCGATACGGTGGTCTTGTACTTGGGTATGGCTGCCATAAACTGCTGGTAGGGATCGTCCTGCGGATCCCACAGTTCGCAGAGGGTAAACTCGTACTCGGTATTGCTCACCTGCGTGGAACGGGGTGTCCAGTTGAAAACGATGCCGCCGCTACCCGACGGGGAGGCGAAATCGGCAATCTTCGACTTGTCTAAAGGTGTATTGAGCAGGGGCGGATCGTTAATGATGAGCCAGAAGGTTTGCCCGATGCGTCCACTCAGGCGGTTGCCTGTAAAGTAGTCGTACACCTCGATACCGATGGTGTAGACCCCTTCGGGCAGCGACCGGGCATAGGTGTCGGAGGTGATCCCCTGCAGATTCTCCAGTCGGAAGTAGGGTGCCAGTTCTGTGTTAGTAAAGCGTTGGGGAATACCGCCATCGAGCATAATGACCGGTTCGCCCTGTACGTTGTCGGCGCTTTGGGCAACGATGGCATTCTGGGTTTGTATAAACAGTTTGAGGCGTACCCGTTTGTTGGCAGCCGATATGTCGGTGAGCGTGAGGTTCAACGCCAGATTCTGCAGGTTGTTGTTGGCGTAGTCGCTCAGGTTGCACGAATAGGGCGAAGCAATGGCCAACGATCCCTGAACAGGGTATTGCTGGGCAAAAAGCTTTCCGCCTTCCCATAGGGTGGCAGCCAAGATAAGAGTAACAAATAAGATGCGTTTATACATGTTGTGCAATTTCACATTTATGGTTTCTGGTCTGGGTTCACACATTCCCCGTACGGGAAAGTTTGAATTGCAAAAAAGAAACATTATTTAATAATTTGGTTCGTGTACCGATCATTCGCTTATCCTATATTGATCTTCTATCGATCCTCTATCCAAAGCAGGGTTGAATTTTTACCAAAATGTTATTTTATTTAACTATTATACATCTTCAAATTCTTAATAATGCCAAAAAGAAAGGTTGTGTTATACAATCCTTGCTGTAATCATTCTCATAAACTCCGCCCCCATGGGAGAGTTTGACGTTGCTGGCACCGAAATAGAGCTCTTTCGGTTTATTGGTTTCGGAGTCGTTTTGGGGCAGAGTGAGTTTGCAAAACACCGTCAGCTGGGTATAATTGGCCATAAACTTTGCCTGACTCACAGCAACGGTTACCGAAGCCGAACCGAATTTCTTTTTCAGACCGACAGGCAAGTTGCTGAGGTCGGAAACCGAAATCTGATCCACATATTTCTGGTAGCTCTCCAGCTCTTGCATCGAGGCTACGGCTTTGGCCGCCAGTGTATCGCCCGCCGAAGCAGCGGTGGAAGCCGCCATCACCTCCAGTGGCAACACCAACAGTACAACGGCTATCAGCCATGAAATAGTTCTTTTACGTGTCATATCTTTACCTGACTTTTGTATTTCCGGGCTTGTTTGTGTTTGCCCATTACTGTTTTTGCTTCGTTTTGCCGATCGGCTGTTACTGTTTCGTTTTGCTCCACCGTATAGTTTGGCCACACGATACGCTGCGCTAATCGTGTGGCAGCAGAGGTTTTCGGGATAACATATCCGACGGGACGGGAGCATAGGTTACTTCTTGAGACTTTCATAATACCGTTTCATGATTTCGGCTTTGCGTTTATCCTCTATCGCTTTTTGTTGTGCTTTACGGTGGTCTGTCCATTTCTTTCTCACAATTCCCAGATAAATAGAATCCCATTGTTCTGGTGTATTCGTTTGCCATTTTGTTGACCAGGCAGCACTTGTTAAGTCTGAGAAAAAATCATCGTTTATCTCCCATTCTCCTTTTTTATTCTTTTTCAAATATCTCTTATATATATTTGCCGTTGCTATCTCCTCCATCTTTTCAAAACTTAGAGGAGTTTCAGGCGGCAAACCGTATCTTTCACTAAATAAAAATACAGTTGGTCCTGCGAAAAAATGCCATCTATCTCTAACTTTGACTCCATAGAGATATATCAAGGAATTATTTAGTTTGTAAGCTTCGCCTTGCACAATGATAAGGGAAATAAGTTTGTCTCCTTTTTTGCTAAAGCATAGCAGAGAATCCATTTGCCATTTGCCATCATTGAGTACTGCAAATGTGTTTAGATTATGTTTGGAAAACTCTTTAATACTATCAATACTCTCGTCATATATATTCATGTATACTTCTTTATTTCTGATTGATTCATATGACTTTTCATAACATAACAATCTGGTTTTCTTGTTTATTTCCCCTTTATTTGTACAAGAAGTAAAACACAAAACACAAAGCACAAAGCACAAAACACAAAACACAACATATTTATTATCTTGGTGTAACATAACCATTATAGTTAGAGTTGTTTATTTTAAATATCCATTCGTAATTTTCAATAGAGTGACTTGTAAGAAATCCTTTGGATTCGGTATCTGGGATGTAAGCACGACCACCTTTATTTGTCGATACTTTATCCATATTAGCACATGGCACCTGCGGCGCCACTCCGTCCTGTTTGCTAATGGGGTCTTTGTTTTCATCACTGCCGTATTGCCAAACTTCGGAGAACTGAGTCCAATCAGTGCCTCCGGCTCCTGCATTTTCGGGGGCAATGATGTATATCCGGGCAAAAGGGACCTTTCCTTTGAGTGCGTCTATGACTCCCAAGGCATAGGCGGATCCCATAGAGTGGCAAACTATATCGAACCTAAACTATTCAATCTACCACAAACCGTGTGCACGGAATAGGGTCATATTTAAAATAGTAACAAGTATCAAAATATAGCCAATAACTATTAGTATTTTCAAGAGTTTCGGGCTTGCATCATCAAAACGGTTACAATAAAAACAGACTATCAGATAGGCGATAAATAAAACACTATAAATGAAAATATTAAATATATCTGATAATTCTCCCCCAAAGACAGATGGACTAGTAAAAAGAGCAAAATACATCAGTGTAAAATAATAAATAAACACCAATAACCTTGTTAGTTTAAATATAATTTTTATGTTCATGTGAAATTAAAATTTAGGAATTGTTCCGTTATTCATTGCCTTTTTGATAGATTGTGGATGATAAATATCAAAAGAATGAGCATCGTAAAATTCGTTGTTTTTAAAATATGATGATACGTCAATTTTTATATTGAGGGTAAAATTGTTGGTGAAGTAATCATCGCCAGCAAACCCACCTGAAACGCCATCTACTTTATTCCATAGCGCAATATGTTTTTCAAGGCTTTTAATATTGTCAATACATTCCGAATTTCTACCAGCAATGGGTTGTAGAGGATTATTATATGCAGGTGTTGCAATAGTAATCAAATATACTTTTTTTCCAACCAGTTTGTCAATAATTTGGATTGCAACATTACCACCATGGCTGTGACCAATTAACACAATCTCTTTAATGCCTATAGTTTGGCTTAAAATATACTTGGCTAATTTTTCAGCGGCTTGAGCTCTCATTGCAAAATTATTGTAAATAGGCGCATCCCAATGTAAATTATTGGAATAGTCGCAATTAGAAGTTCCGCATAATTTCATTAATATCGGAAGTGTAAGTGGATTTTCTAGCCATCTTGAATTGTCGTCATTTGCAGTGCCATGTATAAAAAATGCTTTTCGATTTGGATTGTGTGGCAGTAAGTTTTGTTGTTCTTTGATAAAAAATTTGTACAAAGCGTCCACATATTTTGTTGGACACCATATTTTTATTATTCCATTATTTAGGGAAATTCCCGATGCGTATTTGTCCTCAATTTTGATCACACTACTAATAGCAAATCCAACATTATTCACTACCCCTGAGGATAATTTCAAAAAATCATATGTAACAAATTCATCTTCGTCAAGGCAAACGATTTTTGAATACATCTCTTTATTTGTAGATGAGATTGTAATTTTTTTATGATTTTGATAAGCGTTTCGAAGTTCAAAAATACGTCTAATCAATGCTTGTCGATCTGTTTCTTTTGACAGTTCTCCACCTTTATCCGTCTCAAACACCCCGATTACCAGCCCCGGATCGTGAATCAAATCCCATTGGAGCTTTGCCACCTCACCCCGGCCCTCTCCAAAAGAGAGGGAGTTAGGATCGGCATAATCCATAATGTTTGCGGGTAGCGCGCCCTGTTTGATGCCGCTGTAGCTAAAGGTGTGCTGCAACTGGAACACACCGTGGCCTACCTCGTGGGCGGCAGCCTGCGCCAATTGTTGGTCGGTTAGCCCTTCGGCAAAGAGGTAGCCAAACTGCTGCCCGCGGGGCATATCGCCTTCCAGCCCTTTCGTGTTCCCGTTTTTATCGGCACCTTGGGGTAGCACAAAAAGGTAAATGGTTCCGTTCTCGTAGTTGCCAGAAGCCATGAAGGCGTTGTTGAGAGCCTTCATCTGGTCAGTGTATACGCTGAGCAGCCCGCTGCCTTCCACCTTGAGCGGCGTATCCCGCAAGGGTGCGTACTCGAAATTATCTTCCACGCTGATGTCGAAATCGATTCCCAGCGGTTCGTAGATGACGTTCAGCTGGTCGCGTATGGCATCTTCGTTCAGCGCTGTCCCGTTAACCGGCACCAGCGACAGTTTGATAGCGCGGGGTTGGTATGAAGCCACCAGCAGTTTGCCTAATGTGTAACACTTCACCCCCGACCCCTCTCCCGAGGAGAGGGGAGTAATCGGATACAAGGCATAGATCTCCTGCGCGTCGCCTGCGGGGCCGCCCACCAGCGATAGCTCAAAACTGGTATCAGTAATCTTCCGGGTTTCGAACCGTGTGCCCTTGCCGTTTACAAAACGGATACTGTCGGGCGACAGGCTCTTGTCCCTGAAGTTGACCATGGCCAACACCTTGTCGGCTTCGTCGGGTACCATCAACTTGGAGCTTACCCGATACTGTCCCCCTCCAGCAACGGTAAGCGATTCGTATTTGGCTTTCCAGGTACCGTTATTGTCGTAAGTCTTTTGCCAGGAGTCGAAGGCATACTTGGTTTCGTTGGTAGGGGCAAAGATTACGGTACCTTTTGAACCATCCACTACCGTGAGGTTGGCGGCAGCCACCAGCGTGGCACCATTGCCTGCGGCAGAACCTACTTTGCTCAGCTTACCGTCTTTATCGGCCTGATAGATATTGCCGGCGCCATCCTGCACCGTGGTAGGAACGCTTGCCACGTCAATGGTTTTGCCCTCTGCCAGCGTGATGGTACCGCCTCCGGTAGTATTGGGTGTAAAGGTACTGGCGGCTATATTGGCAGGGGTAATGGTATAAGGCACGGTGCTGGCGGTAGCATCAGCACCGGTTACCACTTTGCCTACGTCGGTACCGCCGGTAACGAGGCCTTTGGCATCGGCAATCGCCTCGTCCACATCGCTTATATTCTTTCCTTTAGGGTTGTACACCGTATTAAACGAACCGGCAATCAACTTATGATCGGTATTGACCTGTATGCCGCTGAAGGTAACATGTATGCGGGTGTCGGCCAGCCAGGGCACGCGCACCCAACCTTCGCCGTTCCAGCCGGCCTGCGTGCCGCTCACCTTGAAGATGGTTACCGGGAAGTCGCCTGCCGTCACCACGTCATTCACTTTCAGCAACGGGAGCAGGTTTTTGTTGCTAATGTCGATGACGGGCTCCTTGCCGCACTCCACGCCGGCAATCTTTCCCTGATCGAGGGTGGTGGCACGTTGGGAAGAACAAAATACAGCCCCCTCCATCTCCCCCACAAGGGGAGAGGTTGAACCGCCAACTGCATTGCAAACAACGCCGACTTTGAATTCGTATTCGGTGGCGGGCTCGAGGTTGGTTAGGTTACAGAAGGTGTTGTTTGTTGTTGTCTCCGCCCAGGCGTAGCTCCCGGCAAGGTTGTATTTGCGGTAGAAGACCTTGTAAGCCTCCCCCTGCCCCCCTCCCAAAGAGGGGGAAGAATTGGCCGGAGCGTCCCATGTGAGATTAACCTGATCGTGGCTCTTTACCTCCGTCCTGAGGTTTTGCGGCGCGGGGCATGGATCGCCGTAGCGAAAGGTGTAGAGGTTGCTGTAGCCGTCGTTGCGGTAGAGCCCCACGTCCTCGAAACCGGATTTGGCTTTGGCACGCACCCTCCAGGCATACCAGTAACCCGACTGCAACGGAGGGTTGGCCTGTGTGTATATCAGAGTGGAGGTGTTCGATACGGTGGTCTTGTATTTGGGGATGGCTGCCATAAACTGCTGGTAAGGATCGCCCTGCGGATCCCACAGTTCGCAGAGGGTAAACTCGTACTCGGTATTGCTCACCTGCGTGGAACGGGGTGTCCAGTTGAAAACCAGACCCCCTCCGGCTCCCCCCAAGGGGGAGAGAAAATCTGAAACCTTCGATTTGTCGGCGGGTGTGTTAAGCAGAGGAGGATCGTTGATGATGAGCCAGAAGGTTTGTCCGATACGTCCGCTCAGCCGGTTGCCCGTAAAGTAGTCGTAGACTTCGATGCCAATGGTGTAAACCCCTTCGGGCAACGACCGGGCATAGGCATCGGAAGTGATGCCCTGCAGGTTCTCCAGACGGAAATAGGGTGCCAATTCGGCATTGGTAAAGCGTTGGGGAATGCCCCCATCGAGCATAATGACCGGTTCACCCTGCACATTGTCGGTGCTTTGAGCTATGACGGCGTTCTGGGTTTGTATAAACAGCTTAAGGCGTACCCGTTTGTTGGCTGCCGATATGTCGGTGAGCGTGAGGTTCAGCGCCAGATTCTGCATGTTGTTGTTGGCATAGTCGCTCAGATTGCACGAATAGGGCGAAGCAATGGCCAACGATCCCTGCACAGGGTATTGCTGGGCAAAAACGGTAAAACCTGCGAGACAAAAGAGCAATATGTAGAATAAACGGTTAAGCATGTTTTGAATTAGAAATTATAAACTATGAATTATTATGTATATAACAATTTTTAATTGGTAGCTACGAACGATTAATCTATCTGTATCATTCATAATTTATAGTTCTTAGTTAAAATATTATCACTTTAACGGTGGCACTACCTTTGGATGTTTCGAGCAACATCAGATAAGTGCCGGTCGGCAACGAAATATTGACGGGAATATCGTAGGAGGAGTCTCCTGTTTTCCGGGTTTGAAATACCGTTTGGTTACTCACAATATTAATCAACCGGAGTTGTACTTCGGCTTTATCTTGTAGCACTATCTTGGTTTTGAAATTGCCGTGGTTAGGATTGGGCGCAATACCGAACGACTGAATAAAGGGATTCTTTACGCTGGCCACTTCACTGAGTTGAGCGTGGGCACTTACTACCAGTTCTTTCGATTGTACCGAATTGCAGACCCCCTTGTAGGAGATCATCCCTATGGCATAAGCTCCTGTATCGGCCACCATAAACTCGGCATACGATTGCTCCATGGCCGATACCACGGCATTGACAGGTAGTACCCACCGGATGCTGTCGGAATTAGGATAAGTGGTGTTTACTACCACAATCTTCTCGTTGGCAAATGCCTGTGTGGGCAATACAAATTCATTCTCTACCTTAATATCAGAAGGATTTAACGTAACCGATGCGGTACGGCTGCACCCTTTCGGGTCGGATACCAAAGCGGTGTAGACTCCAGCCTGTGTAATATCGACAATCGGTTGTGTGGAGGCAAAACCATTTGTTCCCGTCCAGTTGTAGGCAATACCGGTTTGATTGGAAATCGTTATATCGTAACGGATGGTCTGTCCGTTGCAGATAAAGCGGTCTGCTCCCAGACTGAGCGGAAGCTGAGCCGGATTGGCGAGAGATTCACCCTTTTTTATATTACATCCGGCAGCATCGGTTACCGACAGAGTGTAAGTGCCGGCCGACAATGCGCCGGCCAAAGCATCAACCGAAGAGCTGCCTGCCCAACGATATTGATAAGGGACTATGCCACCGCTTACCGTTGCCTGCAACGAACCGTTGCGATCCTGATAACACACCGGCTGTTTTATATAAAAATTAAGGGAGAGCGGTGCCGCTTTCGTAATAAACAGTTGGCGAGAGGCAATACATCCATGACGGTCGGTGACCCGCACAATATAGGCTCCCGATGACAACGAATCGATGGAGGCTGTTTTCTCTCCGGTGTTCCACGAATAGGCGTATGGTACTAACCCACCAAAAGGCGAGGCCGAAGCCGACCCCTCATCGGCTCCGCTACAGCCGATATCTTTCTTACTGATAGTCATATCGAGTAACGGTGGTTGCGGAAGCAAAATGGCAGAGTCGGCATGCAATGCAATGCCATGGGAATCGGTGATGTTGCAGCTATAAACACCGGTTGTCAGGTTGGCAGCAATGCTGTCGGCATATCCCGGCAAGGTATCGAATGTGCCCCGACCGTTTTTCCTTTTCCATGTGTAATGATAGGGATATCCTTTCGTAAACGGTACACCACCGCTTACCGATGCTTTGAGTATTCCGTTGGCATCGCCGTAACATCTGATAGAATCGACCACGGACAACAACATGCGCAACGCGGGTGGATTAACAAAAGAAGCTTGGGCTGTAGTAGCACAACCATGCGCGTCGGTAATTGAAGTTGAATAGGTTCCCTGACAAAGAGCAGTTACCGAATCGACGATAGATACGGTACCTGTCCATTGGTAGCTATAGGGTAAGGTGCCGCCTGCAACAACGGCATGTATCTTCCCGTCGCACACGTTGTGTTCCGATATGGGTTTACTTAGAAGATTAACGGTCAGAAGCTTTGGTTCCAAAATCGTAACGCTATCGCGTCGGATACATCCGTGCCGATCGGTTACCTCAATAACATACCCACCCGGAGCCAACGAATCAACGGTATTAGTCGTTTCTTGGTTGCTCCAATGGTAAGCGTATGGTGTTGATCCTCCAGAGACCTTGACTGATGCCCATCCGTTATGATTGCCATAACAGGGAATATCGGTATGCGATTGTACGAAATCGAGCGTATCCGGTTCAGGCACATAAATGGTTACCGAAGGAGATAAAATCGAATTCTCCGCGTCTTTGGCGGTAAACGCATACCAGCCGGACGTGATACCCGACAAAATATTGTCGTTATTATTCCCTACTTGCCGATAGATGCCCGCCTGATTCTTTTTCGTCCAGATGTAGATGTATGGTTTCCCGCTTGCAAATACCAAACCTCCGGTTACGTGAGCCACAATACTTCCCGAAGCGACACCATAGCACGCTACGGAATCTTTGATGCTGAGCGTGGCCTGTAGAGGAGATGTGCTACTGGATATTGTTCGGGAAGCCTCAGCCGGACAGCCATAGAGATCTTTTACGGCAACCGTATACTTGTTGCCAGTGCAAAGAGCGGTCGCTTCCGAATCGGAAGAATTGCCCCCTCCGCTCCATTGATAGCTATAAGGAGCAACACCTCCGGCCACCAGTGCTTGTAAAGAGCCGTCGCAGGCCGATGCAGACGAGGGAATGGTTGTTTTAGAGAACCCTACAATCAGCGTATCGCTCTGCTCTATAATGGCAGTGTATTGTTTGGAGCATCCATGCCTATCGGTTGCCATTATCCGGTAATTTCCGGCCGAAATATTGTGCAGAGAGTCTGTTTCGTCACCCGTATTCCATTGCAATTTGTAGGGAGACAATCCTCCGGTAACCTTGGCCCTGATAGATCCGGTAGCAGCACCATGACAGAGCACGTCATTTTTGACAACCCGGATGGACAACAGTTCTGGTTGAGGAAGATAAAAGATAGAATCGGTTTTAAGCGAAACACCAAGGCTATCGGTGATATTAACGGCATACCAACCGGATGTTAATCGGGATGCGATACTATCGGTCGCGTTGTCAATTGTATCGTAAGCGTCTGTTCCACTTCGTTTTTTCCAAAGGTAGCGATAGGGATTCCGACCGGAGAAGGGGACTCCACCCCCGACATGAACTTTCAAGGCACCGTTTGCATCACCGTAGCAATTGACAGAATCCCTGATGCTGACCCTAGCCACTAACGGCGGTGGTAGTAAGAGCGAATCGGCGGCCTTACAAAGATTGCGGTCGGTTACCTGTACCGTATAGTGTCCGGCACATAACTTCCCGATTACGTTGTCGGATGCATTGTCGGTATCGTTGTAACGATAAGTATAGGGCGTGGTACCACCAACAACCGTTGCAAAAATCATTCCGTCGCATCCGGCCACCGTCACCTCTTTCTTCGCCAGCGCAATAATGAGTTTCTCCGGCTCGGTAATAGAGATGGAAGTGCTGGATGGCGTGGTCGCACAAAGTTTGCGGTCGGTTAGTGTCACCGAATAGTAACCGGGCCTTAATTTGTTCCTGTCGGCACCAACCACACCATCGTTCCAGAAATAGGTATATCCTCCGTTGCCACCTTTGGCGGATAAATGGACAGATCCATTATTATCATTCTTACAGGTTACGTTATGAGCATCTACCTCAATTTGTAACGGATCGGGTTGTGTCAAATGAAGCGTCTCGCTTTTCAGCACTCTGCCTTTGGTATCGGCAACCTCTATTTGGTAGTAGCCCTCTGAAAGGTTAAGCGCAATGCTGTCCGAAAGATTAAGCGGAGTATCCGTTTCCCCAACAATTTGGTGCAAGGTGTAACTGTAGGGCAAGCCCACCGATGAAGGCTCTCCTCCGACGGCATAAGCCACAATCTGTCCCCTTTCCCCGTTGCACCGGATAGAATCTTTTAACTCTAAGGTAACCTTTAGCGGGTCGATAAGTCGGGAAGATGCAGTAGCAGTACATTGATTGTTATCAGTCACGGTAAGCGAATAACTACCCGATGAGAGATTGGACGCGGTTTCATTGGGTGAATTGCTTCCGGTCCATTGATAACTGTAAGGTGTAGTACCGCCTGTTACATCGGCAGAAAGCACTCCGTCGGTACTTTTGTAGTAGCTCAGATCATGCAGCGTACGCAGCTGAACCGCAAGTGGCGCAGCAGGTTGAGTAACAATAAAAGAGGCATCCAACCGACAATGGTGGTCATCTGTGATAATTACGGGGTAGCTCCCGGCATGTAGCCCGGATAGCTGATTGGTTATGGCATTTCCCAGGTCATCCTTGTAGGTATACGCCCCCGTACCTCCGGTGACAGCAAACTGTATAGCCCCTGTCGGATCTCCATAACACTTCACAGGTGTGACGGTAGACGAAGCAACGGCAAGTGCATCGGGTTCGGTCAATGTGATTGTATTTGACGATAAGAGCACATTGTTATAAGCATCTTCCACAAGCACTTTGTACGTTCCTTTGCCCTGCCCTGGTAACGAGGAAATCGTATTGGTTTCCGATATTATATCTGTTTCTTCGGTACCTACTACTTTTTTCCATGTGTATGTGTAACCATCTGGTTTGGATATACCCCCTGTAGCTGTCGCTTTCAATGTACCGTCGGCAACGCCGTTACAAGAGATTGCTTTATCGACTACCAAAGAGACCTTCAGAGGCTCTCGTTGTGCCAGGGTTGTCGATGCCGAAGCAGTACATCCAAGCTTATCAGTGACCTCAACCGAGTAATCGCCTGCAACAAGATTGGAAACATTGGCAGAATTGGCAACAACTCCCGTCCATTGATAGGTATTTTCTCCATTGCCACCCTGCACTGTGGTTACTATATATCCGGTTGGGGTATTATATCCTGTGGGGGGGTGAGGGGTTAGAGAGACCGAGAGTACCTCTGGTTCTTTTACCAAAACTGATGCAGATGCCGTACAGTTCTTCGAGGTAACAGTTACAGTGTAAGTTCGCGGAGCAAGACCTGAAATTGAAGAACCTGATTCTCCGTTGCTCCATTTGTATGTATACTCTCCGGCACCACCGCTAATTGATGAAACCCGGGCTTGGCCGTTGGCATCACCTTTGCATTTTATAGCAGTGGCCTCAAGAACTGGGATAATCTGGGAATACGTTTCTGTCAGAGGAACATCAATACTTTTGGTTGCGCCATAATTATCAGTTACTTTTATTGTGTAAGTACCCTTCATGAGGTCAGTTGCCTGATTCCCGGTGAGAGCTGGCTGTAATATATCGTCTTTCATCCACTGATATGTATATGATACTGGTACTGTAAAGGACAAAACCCTTGAAGGGTTAATGGTAATAGCTCCTTCATTGCCCTGATAGCAGGTAACGTCTTTCCTTTGGGTGACTGTTAGGTCTATGGGAGGTACAGGATTGTTCAGCGTGGTGGTAGCAGTATTTCCTTCACATTTATTTGCATCATAAATAGTCACATTGTATGTGCCTGCAGATAGACCTGTCAAAGATGTAGGTGACGACGGTGTATACGAACTACCATCTTTTGTCCAGATATAATTATATACCGGGGTCCCCCCCGTAGCATTGTTTAGGACAATAGTCCCATTGTCTCCATTAAATGATTTGGGATCATTCGCTTTATTTATAGTGATGTAAGGAAGGCTTGACGGTTGGCTGACATAAATCTCCTTGCTACCGGTACAACCGTTATCGTCGGTGGCAATAGCCGTGTAGTAGCCAGAAGACAATCCAGTAAGTGTATTGCCCGTTTTGCTGGGATTCTTCCAACTGTAAGTCAAGGTTCCCGTGCCGCCCGTGGCAGTGATGGCTATTGCGCCTGTTGATTTGCCTTTGCAGTCAACATCTTTCACCTCAGAGGATAGGACTATAGCAGGAGGATCAGACAGATCGATTTCCTGTTCAATTGAGTTAACAAAAGTGCACCCAGAGATACAATTGTCGGCCACTTTTATTTTGTAAAAACCTCCTGATTGATTCGACAGTTCACTTCCATTATCACTAAGTTGCTGAAAATTACCTTGTGCGTCTTTTTTGTACCATGTGTAACTATACGCAGGAGTGTTGATGGGTAAACCACCAGTTGCTGATACTTTGATGAATCCTTTTGAATATCCGGAACAAGTATTTTTGATTGGCTGAATCGAGATACTTAATGGATCAGGTTGTGTTATTGTGGCGTTCGCTGTAGCAATGCATCCGTTTTTGTCTGTTGCTGCATTGTAGTTGGCATCTTTTACGGTGATGGTATAACTTCCTGCAAATAAGCCAGAAGCTATACTATTCTCACTTACTGTATTATTTGTGTTATATGCTGTCCAGCAGTAAGAATACGGTCCGGTACCTCCGTCGGCAGATGCTTCAAGAATGCCGATTTTCTGTCCATGGGTTGTAACGTCCTGATGCGTGGGTATAGTTATTTTTATCGGATTAGTCGGCATATTGATTGTTACAGTGGCATCTTGTGCTGTGCAACCATTGCCGTTCCACATGGCGATTGTATAAGTTCCCTTACTCAATCCCGATTCAGTCGCATTCCCATTTGTACTGTTAATCGATCCTGTGCGTGTTATTCCATTCCCTGTAATAGTGTATGAATATGGTTCAGGCCCTCTCTGGGCATTGCTTATTGTAATTTTCCCATCACTACCTCCATAGCATTCCACATCAGTAGGAGTGGCCGTGAAAGAAACTGGAGAAGGTGCATTTGGTATTGTAATGGATCCTACAGACTGTGGCGTTGAATTATAGTAACCCGGAGATCCACTTGTCACAAAAGTGGAATAATACGTCAGATTGTGTGTCCCTTGTGGTATTTTTAAATTATATGAAAGGTTTGTGTTTATATCTTCTGGTTTGATATCAATGGCGAATAAGGCATTATCATCCTGCAAATGCAGTGTCTCGTTTTGTGCTAATTTGCGATCAACTAAATTTACGATTACACTGCCATCACTCGAGTCTGCGCATTTTGGACCAGAGGCGCTTGTAAGCGTTATGGTAGGAGGAGAAGCGGCTATGGTGTAAGTTACTATGTTGGACATACTTTGATTCATTCCGCAAGGATTTAGACGAAATTGTACATTATCTCCAATGTAATTTGAAATATTGGCAAGTATATCAGATGCAGAGAAAGTTATTGTGGAACGATTTTGAAAACTGTCAGGTAACGGTTGCCACCCATTTGCATTCACATTCATTTCCCATTGATATGCTTCATGAGCGAATGTAGAACCATTGTATGAAAGAGTTATTGGGGTAGATGATAGCGACACTCCAGTTCCTGAGATAGACCCTGATAGTACTGGATAACATCGTAGAGTTTTAAATAAGCGCTTGTAAGACAAACAACTTCCATCATATCTATCCATATCATAGTTGGTTAGATCTATGCATGGGGGATTGAACGGAAAAGACTCAGATTCTCCACAATCATCCCATTCACTATGTGATGTTAAGATTATTTCCGTAATACATCCTTGGTCAAACGGTATTTGCAACTTACCAGAAGCGATTTTTAATAAACCTGAATTTACATCCCAGTGTTTGATCAAGCCTTCACTACCAGTTGTTGTTCTATATGTCATATCTAGAGAGTAAAGAGTAGAACCTAAATCAGCAAAAGTAACTTGAACATCATATTCGAGTTGGTAATACTGCCCCCATCCTTGTTGGCTTCCTGATATCCAGAGAATAAAAAATACGACGAAACATCTTATGGGCTTGCTTATGCAAAACTCTGAGGCTGAAAAACAATCTATTGTACATTTTTGAGATTGCTTCCGGAGATTCCCAATATATATGCGTGGATTATTCATGCTTTATTGCCCTCTATTCATCTTTAAGATTAGTAGTTGATGCTTACCTCTTTCCACTCGCCGTGCTTATTGCCTTGCAACATCGGCCGTATGCCATAACGATACGTATTACCGATGGATATTTCGTCATCAGTTACAAACTGTTGGTTGCCTGTGAGAGTTTTCCAGGTTACGTAAGATTCTTTATTACGCGCTTTGTAGATTGTATATTCATCAATACCGGTTCCCGATATTTTCCAGCTAAGAGTGATAGTCCTGGCATTCCGGTCGATATCCGCCCGCAGATTTTTCAGCTGGGCATCAGAAAACTGGGTTGGCGATGCAATGCGTAAAACAGGAGAGAGATCAGAAAAATTGTGGCTTCGGTCAATGGCCCGAAGTGAATAGTAGATAAACTCTCCGGAGATAGAAGATGGCATATCTTCGTACGAGGTTGTTTTAGGGTCGGTTACCGTGGTAACGGTTGTCCATACGGTATCCGTTTCGGCTTTTCGTAGCAACAGATGAGACTCCACATCGTCGGATGAACTGTTAATCCAGGAGAGTCTGATTTTGCCGTTTTCTGTAAGTTTGTAGGAAGTAAGTACCGGTGTGGCAGGTGGAATTTTATCCGGCTTTACCAACTCTACCTGCCTGCATGGCTTCGACTGATTCATTCTTCGGTCGAGAGCCAGAATGGAATAATATATTTTTCCATTAAGAGAATTCAGACTGATCTTCTCTTCATAGGAGTTGGCCGTAAGCGGTTTCGTGTTGACTATTGAGGGCTCTTCTTTCGGGTTGTTGTTTCTTAAAACGACATACCCGAGCAGATCCGGTTCACGATTTGCTTTCCATTTTAAGGTGACCTTGCCTAGCAAATCGATCTTTGCCGTCAATCCCGTGGGAACAGAAGGAGGAATACTGTCTACCGGTTGTACCAGATAAGAGAACGAACTCTTCTTGTTCCCGTTTTTATCAATTGCGGTAACGGTAAAGTAATTGGACGACTGTAACGGGGCATACCGTATTTGCCTCTGTGTGTCATCGATATGAGAAATGACCGTCACAAAACTATTGTCCGCATTATTTGGAGACCGGTTTAATTCGAAATGATCAAGCATAGAGCTCCCTTTTTCCGGGAACTCCCATGTAATTAATGCGGTGGAGTCATTTACTATTGTGGCGTCTTTGATGTTCGGCGCATAAGCCATTAGCAGCTCCCCTGCTCCTGTCACAATGTTTGATGGCGGGCCATACTCTCCGAAAGGTGTTATACCTTTGATCCGGTAACTGTAGGATTGATTGTTGTAAGAAATAGTGTCGATATAAAATGCCCGGCCTGAGTCTTTCTCCGAATCGTCGTTTAATGAAGAAAAGGGTAATTCGGAAAGATGGTGAAAATGTACACCATCATCCGATCGTTCGACAACATACGAGGTATAAAACTCTTTGAGGACTCTGGCATCCCAGCTTAAAAAAACACTTTTATCGCCGTAAACAGCATACAGATCGCTTGGTTTGGGAGGCCGCGAAACGCTGTCTGCCCCAATAAATACTAACGCTGTATCACAAAGCACCTTCTCTTTGGGTGTATTTGGATATATCTTGTATAAATATTTCTCTCCTTTACGTACCGTGCTATCGATCCAGCCCAATCCACCCATGCAGGCAGCAGCAAAACTACGGTCGGCAGCCAGTAGTGTAAATGTAAAGCGTTGATTTAGTTCATTGCTTTGGGAGACGATTTTACTCAATTGAGAATTCCCTCCGCTTACTTCAAAGCTCTCACCATAGATGCCTTGAGCGATGATGGCCGCATTGTTATCTGTTTGGCAAATGGACTCCCACTCTTTGAGAGGTTTGGGTTTAATAGGAGTGGTTGTGAGGCTTTTCTTAACAGGGATTGGTAACAGACGGCCCTCTTTCAGGATAGTATATCGATCGATAAAATAACCGTAGTTATTTGCGAGTTTCCACGCGTAAGAATCGTCCATACTCCATTTGAGTTTGATAGCGCAGAGGCAACTATCAGTATGACCAAGTGCTCTGAGGGTAGCAAGGTGCACGGATGAATGCTTTTGAGCAGATAACGGATAATCTCCATAAGTCTGCAAACATATCAATATTACCAATATATACTTCCGTTGTTTTATAAAAGATAAAATCATATATTTTGCACTAAAATAAATGCTCTTTTCATTCTTATTAGCTTGAAAATTGGAATTCTCAACGACACAAACAGTCGCATGGATGCAATACTCCCATGTGACTGTAAAATTGGTTGATAGTGTGTAGTTTGAACAAGAGCTATTTTTAATACATCGTTATAAGTATGATATAAAATAACCCTAATGCTTAAAGAAAAGTATCTGTAAGCTGTATGGCATATAGCCACATTTTATTTATGTTTGCAAATTTAACAGTTAAATTTGATATTGATTATAATATAAAAAAAAGCTGAGTATATTTATTTTATTTTAGCACATCATAAATACTGTATATAATTGAATAAATTATACAACTAACATTCATATTCTCCAACCAACACACTGGAACTTTAAGATAAAATTACTTCGATCAACCGATACTTGCGTGTAGCTCCGATGGATTTTTGTATTTTCCCCAAGCAAACTAAGAGCCTGATACAAACGGGAACAAACTCAATAACCCCAACACATTACAATGAGACAAATGAGATTGTCACTTACTTATCTTTAGTCATAACACATGTATGACAGATTCAATAATAAGACAACTAGGGCAAGATAGAAAACGAGAAAGTTGGTACCTTTGCGGCTCAAGTTTATGCAAATCCACACTCTTTTCCAATGAGAAGGCTAGTTTTACATATACTACTAATAATCATATATTTAGTTATCTTTGTTTGTTTTTACAAATACATTGATATGTACCGTATTTATACCAAAAATACATAATTATTTAATATTCAGTCACTATTACTTTCTGCATCGAACCTCCCCCCAAAAAAAATCTTAACCGTTGTAATCATGCCAGACTACAACGGTTTTTCTTTACTATTCATTGAAGCACACCCTATCATTGACCACTCCACAAAAATCTTCTTTGCCTGTCTTCATCAAAAACGAGGCTATGTATCGCTCATTTTCTCTCACCTCCAGGGGCATGTTATAGTACTTTAAAAACAGGCCGTAGCATCAATCCCGATAATAATGACTAACTTTGAAAATATCATACTTAATACAATTCCACTATGTCCAAAGAAAAAGAAGGCAAAGAAAAGTCGGTAAAAAAGGTTGCGCTAAAAACATTGAAAGAAAAAAGAGCTGATAAATCAGCCAAGCGCAAAGAAAAAAATAAAAGCAGCCTCGAATAGCCTCCTCATACGGCTTTCGCTTCACATTCTTCTATCACACTACCGTCACATCCCGCAATTTTCTTCGAGAAGTAACATTGCACACTCCAAAAGGGATGAAGGTTATGCGGAGAGTCTAACTATCACTTTACTCCCGCAGACATGACCCTGTTTTGTCTGTCCATCCATTTCCAAAGCAACCGTTTGCTTCGTTAAGAATACAACCCATGAAATAGGGTTATAAAAACTTCGCGTGCATTTGGCTACGAAAATATTCGTATCGGCCATTGATCAAAAGCACTTGACCAACACGCAATTCACATCACATATTAATGTTCCCATCCGATGATTAAAGTAAAAAAAGAGGGTATCCTGCTGCAAAAAACGCACTACGAGTTTGAAAATGAAGGAGTCCTCAACCCCGCCGTAATACGTCAGGGCGATAGTGTATACCTTTTATACCGGGCCGTAAGGAAAGGCAATCACTCAACCATCGGCTATTGCCGGTTGGATGGTCCTTTAACCGTTGCCGAACGATGGAATAAGCCCTTTATGGTTCCTGAATTCGATTATGAGACACAAGGCGTGGAAGATGCCCGAATAGTGCAATTAGTGGATGAATACCACCTCACCTATACCGGATATGACGGCACTAACGCCCGAGGAGCACTGGCCACCGGAAAAGATTTTATGCATCTGAAAAAACAGGGGCTTATTGTTCCGCCGGTTTCGTATGCCGAATTTGTGGCACTGGCCGAATCAGGGGGCAAAGTACATCCGGACTATTATCACAATCATAAATTTTACTATCAGGAGAATGACCCGGAACGGAAAATTATGTTGTGGGATAAAGATGTTATTTTCTTTCCCCGAAGAATTCATGGCAAACTGGTATTTCTCCACCGGATTCGACCCGGCATTCAAATCGTTTCCGTAGACGATCTGCAGGAACTTACTCCGGAGTTCTGGAAAGATTATTTTTTGAATCTGCACAATCATATTATCCTCGACCCGATCTATCCTCACGAATCGAGTTATATCGGCGGAGGATGCCCTCCTATTGAAACCGAGCATGGATGGCTGGTTATTTACCATGGAGTAGAAGAAGCCGAACATGGGCTGGTCTATTGCGCATGTGCGACACTGCTCGATTTGGATGATCCGTCGAAAGAGCTGGCCCGTCTGCCGTACGCATTGTTTGCTCCCGAATACATCTGGGAGACAGACGGAGAGGTGAACAATGTGGTATTTCCTACCGGTACCGCTCTGTTTGGCACCACCCTGTTTATCTATTACGGAGCTGCCGACACACGCATCGCCTGTGCCTCCGTCAGCTTACCGGAACTGATGTCGGAATTATTAAGCTACACAAAACAAGAGTGAAACGTCGATACAAAATAGAGTTATTGACATAAGCCACAGATTTCTTATCTGAGATTTAATCGCTCTCATTTAACAACATTATCGTATGAAAAATAGAAGTATATCGCAGCTAATCGAAAGCGGATTCAGTCCGCAGCCAACTGTTTTGGAAGTAAGCCACCCCTTTTATCGCAAAATAACACCGGAAAACAGGCAAAATCAGTTATTAACAGAAACCGCGAATTCGCTGCCTGAAATTTTATGCATCACCTCCTATCCGCCAAGAGAGTGCGGCATAGCAACCTACTCGCAGGATCTGATCAAGGCAATGAATAATAAATTCAGCAACTCTTTTGCCATTAAAGTCTGCGCTTTAGAATCAGCTTCCACCTACTATAATCTCTATCCGAAAGAGGTAAAATACACACTCGACACCTCCCGGGCAACCGGATATAAAACACTTTGTCAGGATATCAATCTGGATCCGGATATTAAAATTGTATTGATTCAACATGAGTTCGGCTTTTTCAGAAGACAAGAGAAGGCCTTTCTGCAATTACTCTCCGGCATAAACAAACCGATAGCAATTGTTTTTCATACCGTACTGCCCCACCCCGACGAAGAGCTAAAAAACAAAATACGGGAGATAACTGCCGCGTGCCAGTCGGTGATTGTGATGACTCACATTTCCGAAGGCATATTAGTTAACGACTATGATGTTCCCAAACAAAAAATCACGGTGATTCCCCACGGCACCCACCTTGTGTCGCATGTAAACGAGAATGACTTAAAGCTAAAATACAATCTGACCAACCGGAAAGTACTGACTACCTTCGGTTTGCTAAGTTCCGGGAAAAGCATCGAAACAACCTTAGATGCACTACCTGCCATCGTAGACGAATGCCCCGAAGTGGTCTTTCTGATTATTGGCAAAACACACCCCGAAGTGGTAAAAACGGAAGGCGAAACCTACCGCAAAAGTCTTGAGGCGAAAGTAAAGAAATACGAACTTCAGAAGCACGTTATCTTTATCAATCAATACCTGGCACTACCCGCTTTGCTGGAATACCTGCAATTGACCGACATCTATCTTTTTACCACCAACGATCCCAATCAGGCAGTGAGCGGCACCTTTGTGTATGCCATGAGTTGCGCTTGTCCTATTATCTCCACACCGATTCCTCACGCCAAGGAGGTACTGACAAAAGAGACCGGTGTTATTTTCGATTTTAAGAATTCGGCAGAACTGGCACATGCCGTAGTACGCCTGTTCAAGAACGAACCGCAAAGAAGGAGTATGAGTTCAAACACCCTTCAGGCAATTGTTTCAACAGCATGGGAGAACTCCGCGGTGTCTCATGCCATGCTGTTCGGACAGATTGGCAACGGCGCCATTAAATTAAAATACAACCGGCCGGCTATCAATTTCAATCACATGAAACAGATGACCACGCCGATCGGAATCATTCAGTTTGCAAAAAACAATCAACCCGACATTTCAACGGGTTACACACTGGATGATAACGCCCGCGCATTGGTAGCTATTTGCATGTATCTTCAGCTGACCTGCTACGAAAAAAGCGTCCACACTATTCGCCGATACTTCCGTTTTATCAAAAACTGCCTGCAAGCGGATGGCTCGTTTTTGAACTATATGGACAAAAACATGCATTTTACCGATCAGAACACCACTACAAACTTAGATGATTCCAATGGACGAGCCATCTGGGCACTCGGCTATATGCTGTCGATACCCAACCTGCTGCCCGCAGAACTCATCAAAGAGGCAGAAGCTGTTTTCGACAAAGCGGTACAACATTTTGAATCTGTCCGCTCTCCACGTGCCATGGCTTTTGCCATCAAAGGAATTTACTACCATCATACCGGAACAAAGTCTACCAAACATGTAAAATTACTCACGACGCTGGCTGACAGGCTGGCTGCAATGTACCAATACGAAAAAGATGACAACTGGAATTGGTATGAAAGCTATCTGACCTACGCAAACAGCATTTTACCGGAAGCGATGTTGTGTGCATGGAAAATCAGCGGACAATCGGAATATAAAGACATTGCCATCGCCTCTTTCGATTTTCTGTTATCGCAGATATTCAACGACAACGGCATTGAAGTCATATCCAACAAACATTGGCTCCACAAAGGAGAAAAACCGGGACATTTCGGCGAGCAGCCCATCGATGTGGCCTACACCATTCTGGCGCTTGAAAAATTCTACGACACACTCCAGTTGGAGAGCTACCATGAAAAGATGGAAATCGCTTTCAATTGGTTTTTAGGGAAAAACCGGCTACACCAAATCATTTACAATCCCTGCACAGGCGGATGCTATGATGGTCTGGAAGAGACACATGTCAACCTCAACCAGGGAGCCGAATCTACCGTGAGTTACCTGCTGGCACGACTCACCATGGAAAAATACAGTCAGGAATAAGTTTACTCAAACCATTCCGCTGACACTAAACACCAACCGCTGCAATCTGAAAAATTACAGCGGTTTTTTCAACTCTTCATCCTTGCTTGCTGCACAATTCTATTTTCCGATTAGTACAAAAATGATGAATATTCCGGTACTGTCAATTAATCCGACAGTTATCCCGGACGCAGAAAACGGGCTATATTATTCACTATTTGAGTATTACATCCGCATCACCTTTTCCCATCCGTTGAATGTGCATATTACACCCACACATTATCATTATAATTGATTGATTTTCAGATACTGTTATATTCCATATTCAAAAACGAGCACCCGTTTCCGACGATTCACATATAAACATTTGTAAAATAGACAGAAAGCGAAATATTATGCTTACCTTTGTGCTCTGAACAATAGAGTTTATATTGATTCTTTCACAGCAATGCTTTGTTCCGTTGCCCATGCACGGATCTTCTCATCGTCAAATCGACCCATATTCACTTTCTTGTTATTATTTATTTGTTGCGAAAGTTTGCAGCATTCTGTAGTAACTCTTTTAGCAACACAACAAAATCATTTTCAGGGCTGTATCTACGTCACCACTCACCTTTCATTCTGACGTACTTTACACTTCTCCCCCTGTTATTTAAATTAAAAACGGCTATAACTTAGTCAACCATTTCATGACATTTAAAGAACTTAATATTTCGGAGCCTATTTTGAAGGCTCTGGCAAACAAAAATTACAAAACTCCCACTCCTATTCAGGAACAGGCAATACCCATTGCTCTCGACGGTCGAGATCTGTTGGGTTTGGCTCAAACCGGTACAGGAAAAACAGCAGCCTTTGCAATTCCTATTATTCAACAATTGAGCCTGTCTCAAAACAAGAGTCGTAAACGCGAAATAGCAGCCCTGGTTATCACTCCCACACGGGAACTGGCAATACAGATCGACGAATGCTTCACCGACTACGCCAAACACACCGGAATCCGCAACACAGTAATCTTCGGAGGTGTAAGCCAACGACCTCAAGTAGACCAGTTGAACAACGGAACAGACATACTGATAGCCACACCGGGCAGACTGCTCGATTTGATTAACCAAAAAGTTATAACGCTCGAGCATATCCGCCATTTCGTACTCGACGAAGCAGACCGGATGCTCGATATGGGTTTCATTCACGACATTAAACGGCTGTTGCCGCTGCTTCCGAAGCAACGACAGACGCTGTTTTTTTCGGCAACTATGCCTGCTGCCATCGACCAGCTATCGAAAACTATTCTGCATAAACCTGTCAAGGTAGAGGTAGCGCCTGTATCTTCGGTTGTAGATACCATAGAACAACATCTGTACTTCGTGGAAAAACCACAGAAAAGCGACTTGCTTATTTCGTTACTGGCAAAAGAGCAAAACAAGTCGGTGCTGATTTTTTCCAGAACCAAACACGGTGCCGATAAAATAGCACGTATACTGACAAAAAAAGGGGTAGGATGCGAAGCCATTCATGGAAATAAATCGCAGGGGGCACGACAACGTGCACTGACCAACTTCAAGTCGGGCACCACCAAAGTGATTGTAGCCACCGATATTGCCGCCAGAGGAATCGACATCGCCAATCTGGAACTGGTAATCAACTACGACCTTCCGGACGTGGCCGAGACGTATGTACACCGAATCGGACGTACCGGACGTGCGGGAAAACACGGCACAGCGCTCACCTTTTGTGCTCCGGAAGAACGCGTAATGCTCAAAGATATTCAAAAGCTAACCGGAAAGGTGCTGAACACAGTAGCAACCCGGGCGTAAAAGACATTAAATCAACTATTAATATTTAAACTCATTTCTGTGAACAAAAAAGAATTAGAAAAGAAAAAAGATCAGAAAAAACGAGAAAAGCTAAAACGCAAAGAGGAGCGTAAAGCTAGTGGAGGCAGTAAATCTTTCGAAGATATGATTGCCTATGTAGACGAATTTGGTATGATTACCGACACTCCCCCGGATCCAAAAAAGAAAAAGACAGAGGTAGAGCTTGAGTCTATTGCTGTTTCCTCTCCCAAACAGGAAGAGATAGAAAAGGAACCGCTGAAAGGCAGAGTGGAACACTTCAATACCGAAAAAGGATATGGATTCATTAAAGATATGGGAAGTGTAAACAAATACTTCTTCCACATCAGCAACGCACCCGAAAATATAACTGAAGGTGACATTGTTAACTTTGAACTGGAAAAGGGACAAAGAGGAATGAATGCTGTAAGAATTGAACATGTACAATAACACACTATAGAATATGAATATTTACGTTTCAAATTTAAGCTACGACACAACGGACGATAGCTTGCAAGAATTATTCGAAGAATACGGAGAGGTAGCTTCCGTTAAGATTATTTCGGACCGGGAAACCGGACGCCCCCGTGGATTTGGTTTTGTTGAAATGGGCGACGACACACAAGGCCAGCGGGCTATTGACGCTTTGCACGAAACAGATTTTGAAGGCAAAACACTGAATGTGACTGTTGCCCGTCCCAGAACCGAACGTAGCGATAATAGCGGCTATGGTAATCGCGGCGGAAACGGCGGCGGATATAACCAGCGACGTTATTAAAAATCATTTACGATAAACCCGACAAGGCAGATCTGCGCCTTGCCGGGTTTTGCTTTATTTTTCGACAAAAGCGCAACAATTGGTTGAAAATAAGAACGTAAGAACAGAAATTATTGAAAATTTAAACCCTCTAATTTGAATTTTACAATGATCCCCGATTCCTATATTTTTCCTCCACGCAAAGCTGAGATTGCCAACAGCATCACCCATGCATTAGGCATCCTCTTCAGCGTGAGTGTTATTTTTGAATTACTCTTCTCCCCTGCCGTTTCATCCGGCAATCGTTTCAGTCTGCTCGTATTTGCGTTTTGCATGTTGGAAATGTACAGCATCTCTACCATCTATCATTGGGTAAAAAAGGTTCCACTAAAGCGGACTTTACGCCTATTCGATCACATTTCCATCTATTTTTTAATTGCAGGAACTTATACCCCGTTTGTTTTGATTTGCCTGCAAGGCACCCTCAAATGGCTGCTGCTATCGGTTATTTGGGGAATTGTGGTATTAGGCATTGTCTATAAACTGGTGTGGTGGAAAAAGCATCCAAAACTATCGCTCTACATCTATTTGGCGATGGGATGGTTGATTATATTTTTTATCAAACCGGTATATACCTCATTACCCACCGACGGTTTTATCTGGCTTATATCCGGAGGTTTATCATACAGTATCGGCACGATATTCTATGCAAACCGTAAACCGGTATATAATCATGCCGTTTGGCACCTGTTCGTACTCGGCGGTAGCGCCTGCCACTTTATGGCCCTTTTATCAATCTGAAAAACGACAACATAAGCTTTCTTCCACTCATAAATATTGTTAAATACGACATTATCTACTATGGACAGAAACACCGGTGATGCAAAATGAATGCAGTAAAAATCACGTTTACAGAAGAATTCATCCCTTTTTTCACCCCTTCAAAAATATATTTTTATTCCATTAGGTAATAATACAATAGATTATGCGTATCTTTGTATCATAATTGAACAACAAGTCCGGGTTTATTCACTATTCAATCCACTTCATTTCCCGATTAGGATTATCAAATAGAGTTTTTTTCTCTGTCTTTCTTTTCAATAACAAATCAATTTTTTATTTAATCCTAATTCAAAATGAACATTTTTGTAGCAAAATTAAGCTTCAACGTCAATGATGACGAGCTTAGAGATCTTTTTACCGAATTTGGCGAAGTAAGTTCCGCAACCGTAATCACAGATAAAATGACCGGTCGGTCTAAAGGTTTTGGGTTTGTAGAGATGCCCGACAACGATGCTGCTAAACAAGCCATCAACAAATTAAACGAAAGCGAAGTAGATGGTCGTACCATCGCCGTTTCCGAAGCTCGTCCCCGCGAAGAACGTCCTTATGGCGAACGTCGTCAGGGTGGTGGTTACCAGGGTGGTAGCAACCGTGGAGGTTACGGTAACGACCGTTCCAGAAGATATTAATCAGAAGATACTTTTATTTGAAATGCCTTTATTGTAATGATAAAGGCATTTTTTTATTTCTAAAATTTCCGGACAACCACACCATCTTCCTCTCAGTTTAAGCGTAAATATGTACTTTTGTACTCGTTTTTATTTACACCTTACTTTAGCACGACCCATATGAAGAAACTGATTTCCATACTTTTTCTGCTGATGTGCCTATCTGTGACATCAGCATTTGCTCAAAAAAGAGCCTTTACCATCGCCGATTTATATAGAATAAAAGGGGTAGAAAGCCCTGTCGTTTCGCCCGATGGCAATCACATTGCATTTACAGAACGGAGTTACAATCTGGAAAAGGGGAAAACCTTTACCAACGTCTGCTACACCCATAACGACGGGAGCAATAAAACGGCAATAACTACCGACCAACAAAGCAGCACCCCCATCTGGAGTCACGACAGCAAAGCGATTTATTTCGTTTCAAGCCAGAGTGGTGCTCCGCAAGTTTATCGCTACACTTTTGCGACCGGAGAAACAGAAAAGATAACCGATTTTTCGATGGGTGTCGACGGGCCGGTACTCTCTCCCGACAACCGTTTGATCGCATTTGCAGCCGAGGTATATCCCGAATGTGGAGCCGACAGCAGGGCTAATGCCATTGCCGATTCCCTGGCCACACATGGCCCGACTCAGGCTTACCTTGCCGATCACCTGTTGTTCCGCCACTGGACCGAATATGCTGCCGGAAAATGCTCACACATCATCATCTACGATATTACAAAGCAAACCTACACCGATGTTACTCCCGGAAATTTCGCATCGCCGGTGTTTATGCTCGGTGGTGGAATCGGATTCAACTTCTCTCCCGACAGCAAAGAGTTGTGCTACGCTTCGAACCACTCCAACCACCCGGAAGCATCTACCAACGCCGACCTGTTTTTAGTCTCCGTTAACGGCGGGCAATCGATCAATATTACAAAATCGAATGCGGCATGGGACGGTTCGCCGGTCTATTCGCCCGACGGCAGATACATTGCTTACCGCAAACAACTTGTTCCCGGCCACGAATCGGATCGCTTTCGCCTGGCACTCTACAACCGCCAGACCGGGACTTCAGAAATCATCACCGACGAATTCGACAACTGGGTGAACGATTTCAAATGGAGCTCCGACTCCAAATCGATCTATTTCTCGGGCGATGTGCAGGGAAATGAACCGATCTACAAAATTGATATCGCATCGAAAAAAATCACGCCTGTTAGCGGTGATAAAGCCACTTTCGCTTTTGACCTCGACAACAAAGGCAACATCTACTACACCTCAAGTTCTACCGGGAAACCGGTAGCGCTCTATCGCCAGAGCCTCACAAAAGGCAAAACGTCACAGATCACTTTCCTAAACGAGGAGGTTGAAAATTCGGTGGACATCCGTCCGTCCGACACGCTGTGGGTAGCCGGTGCCGACGGCCATAAAGTGGAAGTGTTTATTGTAAAACCACATAATTTCGACCCTAACAAGAAATATCCGCTAATCCTCAACGTGCATGGCGGACCGCAAAGCCAGTGGATGAACTCTTTCCGCGGCGATTGGCAGGTCTATCCGGGTGCCGGTTATGTGGTAGCCTACCCCAACCCGCACGGCTCGACCGGTTACGGACAGGAATACACCACCTCCATCTCGGGCGACTGGGGAGGCAAACCGTTTGTCGACCTGATGAAGGTAACCGACGCGTTAGCCAACCTGTCGTATGTCGATTCCACCCGCATGGGCGCCATGGGATGGTCGTACGGCGGCTACATGATGAACTGGTTTCAGGCGCAAACCAAACGGTTCAAATGTCTGGCATCGATGATGGGATTGTTCGATCTGGAATCGATGTGGGGCACAACGGAAGAGGTTTGGTTCCCGAACTTCGACCTGAAGGGTCAACCCTGGAACTCCGAACTGTACAAGAAATGGTCGCCCTCGGAATATGTAAAAAACTTTGCTACCCCGACACTGATCATCACCGGCCAACGCGATTTCAGGGTATCGTATAACCAGAGTCTGCAATACTTCACCACCCTGCAGACACTGAATATTCCGTCGCGCCTCATCATCCTGAAAAACGACGGACACTGGCCCAGCACGGTAAAATCGATGCCGCTCTACTATGACGCACACCTCGACTGGTTCCACAAATATCTGGGCGGAGATCCGGCACCGTACGACGTGGACAAACTGGTAAAAAATCAGGTATTCAACGCGAAATAAAAATCGCTGCCACTTATCAAACACAAAAAATGCTCCGGCTTTACATGAAAGCCGGAGCATTTTTTTATCTCTATTCAAACGCTTATCGTGTCTTCAACAGATCCTTCACCCTGGCGAAATCGCCATCGGTTTTCTCCGGAGTGATTCCCAATAAATAGGCCAACAGCGGATAGACATCCACATTGACAAAGCCTTGCGAGACATACCCTTTTTTGAAATCGGGTCCGTAAGCATAAAAAGCGACCTGCATATCGGAAGCATCCGGATCGTAACCGTGCGCCCCTTTGTTAGTCGAAGGTTTGGAACCGAATTGCCATCCGCAATCGGGGCATACCACCACATCCCCTATCCTATCGCTGGTGCCATAGTGCAACGATGCCGGCATCTCTTCCTTTTTATAAGCCTTGATATGCGGAATTTTATTCAGGGTAATCAGCACCGAGTCGCGATATCCGTTGTGAGTAAACAAGGAGGTCGGATTGGCACCATCGGCTTTATCAATCCAACGGGCAGGCAAATAATTTTCCATTTTCACAAACCGATCGGGACTAATTGCCGTCATGCCGTGATCGGCAGTCACAATCACATTCACTTGCGATGCTACCGGTAGCTCTTTAATTTTCTTCATCAAATCGCCTATCAGGCTATCCAACCGATGTACTTCTTTCGCCACCTCCGGGCTCCGGGGGCCGAAATGATGTCCTTTCGCATCGGGTTCATCGAAGTAAAGCATAATCAGCCGGGGCCGGTCTGCCGGTTTCATACGCAACCACGAAATCACCGTATCCACACGGGCTTCGAATGAGATCATCGGCTTTTGATCGTAATTTTTGTAGTAGGTAGGATGCGTGTTTTTAATCGCGATATCCGACCCTACCCAATACACATTTCCGGTTTTCACTCCTTGCTTCTGCGCTGTGATCCAAATCGGTTCTCCCAAATAATAGGCCGGATTGTTACGCGTTGCCGAGTCTGACATCGAGTACCGGATCCCGTTTTTTTTATCCCAGAACGAATTATTTACGATGCCGTGATGATCGGGAACCAAACCGGTAGCCAGGGTATAATGATTGGGAAATGTGGATGCCGGATAAGAGGGTTTCATACTCGTAGCCCGCACACCAAGGTGGGCCATTATCTGTAAATTCGGAGTGGAATACATCGTGGGATAATCCCAGCGAAACCCATCCAGCGAAATAATAATGGTATAGTTTTCATTTCCGGTCGCCCCTTTCGCTACAAACGCCACCACGAGACACAATACCAACAACACAATATTCTTACGCATACTATTCTTCGGTTAAAGTAAAATTGCATGCAAAAGTAACGATTCTCCGGCGAAAAGGCGATGGATAAAACCGACACCCTCTGTTTTAATAAAAAATTAATATGTACCGGAACATTTATTTGCGATTTGGCAAACAGCTATTCTGTTTCAATGAATGATGATATCAGGTTAATGACGCGTTTTGTAAAGATACACGAACCGTCTCTACAATTTTTCTTACTTTTGCAGCACCAAACAGACAACCGATTCGGAATGGCACAAATCAATTATAACACACCGCAAACCGGAAACAAAACCCTCTGGTACGACAACCTGCGGGTGATCGCCACCATTGGGGTGATCGGCATCCACGTCTCGTCCGATTACCAACCCGCCAGTGGCACCATTTCCGAATACAATTTCTGGATCGGCAATATTTTCGACAGCCTGTCGCGCTTCAGCGTACCGGTCTTTGTCATGTTGTCGGGCGCGTTGCTGTTAGCCAAGGAGTACCCCATCGGCGTTTTTCTCAAAAAAAGAGTGATGCGATTAGTGATCCCATTTCTCTTCTGGAGCTGTATCTACATTGCCAAATCGCTGTGGGACATGCACGACGAAGGGGCGCTGCTGACACCTTACACCATTGCCCGGGAGATTTTCGTACAGCTCCGCGACGGCAGTTCGCTCCACTTTTGGTACATCTACATGATTGTCGGCGTCTATCTCTTCATTCCCATCATCGGGAAATGGGTACGCAACAGCACAGAGAGGGAACAACTCTATTTTCTGGGCATCTGGGCATTCACCATCGTATTCGGACAACCGATACTCGACAAGCTGAAACCGAATATCGAACTGAGTTATTTCAGCGGTTTTCTCGGTTATCTGGTATTGGGATATTACCTGAACAACAAAACATTCAAAAGCCGGAAACAACAAAACATATTGGCACTTGGCCTGCTGTTTGCCGGGTTGTTGTCGACTATTGCCGGCACCTACCTGATTTTGCACTTCAAACACGAGTACGCCTCCACATTTTACGAATGTCTTTCGCCCAACATTTTACTCTATTCCATGGGAATGTTTCTACTGCTGAAGGACAAAGACGTACATTTCAGGCCGCTGGTAAAAGTGCGCGACTTTATCTGCCGCTACAGCTACGGCATCTTTCTGGTGCACGTACTCATCTTTTTCCAGCTCGGCGACTATGGCATCAACTGGCAATTCATCGATCCGATAGTCGGCATCCCGGTCACCATACTGGTTTGTCTCGTTATCTCATCGGCCATTATCTTTGTGGTAAACAAACTGCCTTACGGCAAATATATTTCAGGATAACATCCATAACCATTAAGAAATGGAGGAATATTCAGAAGAAAAATAGCGAACAATAGAGCCATCATTTTAAAACCATAAAGCCGCAAGTAGAATTGCCTGCGGCTTTGTTGTATAAAGTGCAACCGATTAATAGTAAACAGGAGTTGGATTATCGCGGTTGGTATTATCCACCGGACGAAGGGTCGGACGGGCATCCACCCATTCGGAAACCACACCACCCATCGTTCTGTTGAGAAGCACCACTTTGACGGGATAGTAACCGGCTGTAAGCGGAACGGTAACATCCGATTTGGCATTTTTCTTAATGCCTTTATTTTCGATCAATAGCTTGTCTCCAAGGAAGAACTGATCGCCGAGGCAATGCAGAATATACGATCCGTCTGTTTCAACATAGATATAGCCTTCAAAAATAGCGGCGCCACCGGCTTGTTCTTTCTTCTTCAGTTTAAAGAAATCGTTCAGAGTGGTTACCACCGTATCTTTCCAATTGGTAACGTTTTCCAGTTGAGCTACCGTTGTAAGTTCTCCATCCTTCACAAAACGCATCTTCATCCCCTTTTGCAAACCTGCTACTTTCTCAACGCCGCGATAAGGAGCCACTCTGGTTAGGGTAATGGTACGCACCGGACTCAGTTTACCATGAGGCAATACACTACGAATTTTAACTACCGACGACTTATCAATAGTAATTGACTGAGAATAAACGGTTGATGATACGGTAGGTTCGGAGCCGTTGAGCGTATACACCATCTTCACCGGACGATTGCTGGTGAAAGGCAATGTAACCTTATCGGCAAACTGAATGTAGTTCATATTACCTTCAGGCATCGGAATGTAATAGTTGATGGCATGATAGTCCCAGCGTATCTGGTGGTCGTCAAGACGTTTGATAAAATCATCCACATTTTTGTTTTCTCTTTGTGTCCAGCCCACTTCGGCAATAGCCGGTACACGTGGAAAATACTGAAACTCGATCTGAGAAGGTTCATACAGGTACTCCTGCCAGAGATTGCCCTGCAGACCCAGCACATGATGCGCTTTATCGGCTGCAATTTCCTTAGGAATCGGATCGTAACCATAAACCTTTTGCATGGTAGAAAAGCCACCGATCTTCATAGGTTCGCAAAGGATATCTCCCTGATAATGGTCGAGATAAACGTAACCGGAAGGTGTCATCACCACATCATGACCGGCGTTGGCGGCATCAATACCACCCTGCTCACCTCTCCACGACATAATCATAGCGCTTGGTGCCACTCCCCCTTCAAGAATTTCATCCCAGCCAAACATACGTTTACCTTTGGTTGCAAGATATTGTTCCATCTTCTTGGTGAAATAGCTCTGCAGTTCCATCTCGTTTTTCAAGCCCTCTTTTTTCATCAAAGCCTGACATTTAGGACACTCATGCCAACGCACCTTCGGACATTCGTCGCCACCGATGTGTACAATTTTTGACGGAAACAAGGTACATACTTCGTCGAGAACATTGCAAAAGAATTTATAGGTATCTTCATTTCCCACACAGAATACATCGTCTTCCACGCCCCAGATGGTACGGGGCTTGAACGGACCGCCGGTGCAGGAGAGCTCGGGATAAGCAGAAAGAGCTGCAAGGGCGTGACCCGGCATTTCAATCTCGGGAATAATCTCGATGTTGCGAGCCGCAGCATATTTAATCACATCTTTGATCTGCTCCTGTGTATAGAATCCGCCATACGGTTTGCCATCGTCAACACGTTCAGAACCAATCTCGGTCAGCTTCGGATATCGTTTGATTTCGATACGCCATGCCTGGTCTTCGGTGAAGTGCCAGTGAAACTTGTTAATCTTGTACATGGCAAACATATCGAGCATTTTCTTGATTTCATCAATTGTACTGAAGTGACGGCAACAATCGAGCAATATGCCGCGATACGAAAAACGTGGTATGTCGGTAATAGCTATACAAGGAACTTTCCAAGATGCAGCAATCTTATTCTTACTTTCGATTTGCGGAGGCAGGAGTTGTAGCAACGATTGTGCTCCGTAATATAAACCGTCTTGAGTAGCACCCTCAATACTGATTTTATTCTTTTCCACAATCAAACGATAGCCCTCCTGTCCCAGATCGCTATTTTGCACCAGCGCAAATACGATGGCAGCCTTTTGTCCGGCTTTACTGTTTTGTAACGTGATACCGGCAGCAGAAATCAGTTTTTGTATCAGCAGGTTTTTCCCTCTGCAATCGGACGGAGCCTGTACCATCATCCCGTTTTTAAATACGAAATCTCCGTCATTCACGGTAATCTGGTTTGGCTTCGGGATAATGGCAATGTTTAATTCTCTCGCCATACTATGAGTTGAAAACAACAGCACACTGATTATCAACACACACTCTCTCAGGCTTTTCATCATCAACAATTTAATCAGGTTATTATATAGTCTTCAGTTCAAGCTTTAGATTAAAAAGCTGCTCTTTTTTGTTGCTAAATATGATTCAGCATCTTGCTGCGACCTAGCAAGCAAGCTCCTATTGCACCTACATCGTCGCCCAGTTTGGTAAGGCGCACTACGGTATCTTTATTTACCAAATTGAGAGAATATTTGCGAATTGCTGCCCGTAAAGGCAACAACAAGAAATCACCCACCATGGAAAGTCCGCCACCAATCACCACCAGTTCAGGATTGAAAATATTAATAAGCCCAGCAATATGTTTTCCTAAAGTAGAAGCAACGTATTCTACCATTTCAATGGCCAATACATCATCGTGCAATGTTGCTGCCACAATATCTTCCATAGTTACATTATTTTGCCTATATTTAGACTCAAGCCGGGTAGTACTGCCGTTTTCGATTTTTTCTTTCATCATACGATAAATGGCTTGTCCTGAAGCTTCGGTTTCCAAACATCCCTTTTTTCCACAATGGCAAAGCACCTCATTATCAGAAGTGTGATAATGCCCAAATTCGCCAGAAAATCCGGAATGTCCATAATAGAGCTGACCATTCAGAATCATACCAAGGCCCAAGCCCCAACTAACATTTACAAACAAGAGATTCTTTTCTCCATTTGTTGCACACATATACTCTCCATAGGCCATCGCCCGCGAATCATTATCTACACTGACAGGGCAACCGATTCTTTCCTCAATTTTTTGGGACATAGGAGTCTCGTCGAAATAAAAGAAGCTATAGCTGTAGCCCGATTCTGAATTCACACGGCCAGAGATATTGATTGCCACATTTTTAATTTTTTCTTTCGACACGCCCACTTTAGCGATGAAATTCTGAATAATCACACAAAGCTGATCAAGACTGGCTGGGGTATTCTCAAGAAAGAAAGGAATGTCGTGTTTGATTTTAATCATCTCTCCCTTAAAATTAATAAGAGCTATATTCACTCTAAAACGGCGAATATCAACCCCGACAAAACAACAGGCCTCTGGATTCAAACCATAAATATTCGGACGCCGACCTCCATTAGTTTCTTGCTTACCTGAATCAACCACATAGCCCTCTTCTTGTAACTCACCCAATAACTTGGTAATGGTGGGCACACTCATATCCATCTCTTTTGCTATATTGGCAATAGGAAGATCTCCCTGATCAATAAATGTATTAATGACCATTTTTTTATTAAGTGTATTTTTACTGGACGATTCAAGGTCCGAGAGGAAACTTTTTGACATAGTATTTTCTTTCTTTTTTTAAGACTTCAAAATTAACGATAATTCGGCACGATTTGATTGCAAATTCTTTTTTCAGAACACAATCGACTGTGTTTTCACTTATACAAAGCAAGTATTACTTTTATATGAATATTCCAGACATGAGACTTCAGATTTCATGTCTGGATTGCTAATAAGTCCGACTCATTAACAATCTATTTATCAAAGATATTAAACCTCTTCGAAAACACACAATGCCTTTCAAACATTCAGGCATAAATCCTATGACTACTATTCTCTGATCGCAATATTGAACAGTGCTGACACCATAAAATTCAAATATCAACATTCCCTCATTTCTATTCGTGTTGCACGATACAATCAGGTTTATCAACCACCACTTTTTCTCCCGTAAAGATAGCCAAAATTCCATTTATTACAGGACAATGCCCCATAACTTCAATAAAAGGACAATTGGCTTTTTTCCAGAATACTACAGGCTCTAACCATAATTCTAATCACCTATGCTTATTTTTAATCTAACAAACCCAGTTTTATTTTAATTGTCCTAACCACTATTGTCCATTTATATACATCAGCCGATCAAACAGCTATTTTATTCACAGCAATGTGAAGAAACAGCCCCGCTTACTATTGAGAGTCGTTTACTTAACCAACTTTTGCAGTTCAGGATAAAAGTCATCAGCATAGCGCATAAATCCCAAATCTGTAAAATGAATCCCGTCAACAGTTGCCTCATGATCGGTGCCTATTAAATTTTGAGACGATTTAAAATAGAGATGTTTATCCCCTGCCGTACGTAGCTCATCATAAATCCGATGTAAAGCTATTGCTTTGGTTTTCAAATTTTCAAACACTACGGCATCAAATTCAGCATAAGGAAAATGTGGGCCTTCGACAAGCACAATCGGAGTCAATGGATGCGACTGACGCAAAATATCGAGAAAGGGCTTCAGTTTTTCTGTCAGTTCTGTTTCCGTACAATTCGGCACACAATCAATCACGTAGCAAGAAGCTTCGCAGGAAGCCATCACGCGGGCTACTTCATAGTCGAGACGACCGTTACCACTAAAACCGAGATTGATGATTTGCCGGTTCAACTTACGACTCAGAATACTCGTGTACGACATACCGGGACGAGATGCGCAGCCGCCCTGTGTTATGCTGGTACCATAGAAAACAACCGGAGCATGAGCTTGCGGGCTGTCCACCTTTGGCTCTGAGATAAGTGACAAGGAATCTACACCAATTGACAAGGAGTCAATGCCGTCATACAACGGCAGATAAAGCATAAATTCGCGCTCTTTTGCCGCCATGTTCGATATAATGGTCACGTTATTCTGCTTTCCTTCTGGGCGCGCAGCATTCACAAATTGCCAACCTCCTTTTTCGAGACTATACAAATCAAGTCCCTTAATACCAACCATGGCCATATGGTTCATCGAATAATTATCCTTCAATGTCCATTTAACTGCCACCCGGGACGTATTGGAAGCAAAGCGAATGTACAACCCCGATGAATTAGATGCCAAGTGCCAAACTGCAGGCCGCGAAACCGTTTTCAACGAATCGGGCAAACGCTGATAGATCCGATGATTGGAATTGACCAATGTACCAAACAACGGGAAACGTTCTGCATCATAGAATTTCAATTGCGAAAAACATTCAGGCACCATGCACAGAATCGCACATACAATAATAATTTTCTTTTTCATTCTAAATTTTGTTATCTTATCCTCTTATGTTCTCCAATACAACTGCTTTTTTGAAAAAAAGATCGTGATCAAAGTAACCAGAGCGGTTATTACAATACCTTGAAACAATCCCCACCAACCATCGGCACACCAGACAAAGAAAACTGACAATACACCGGCCATTTTCGCCAGAGGATAAACGACCATATCGGCACTCACGTAAGCAATCATGGGATTTTGCCCGGAAAGTGTCAGAAAAGCTGTAATTTTTTTTCGACCAAAGAAATCACACAAAACAGAGAAAAAAATCAGTGCCATGCAGGCCAATCCTGATGTCAAAAAATAATAGCTAAACGTAGAGCTATCTTTGCGAATACCACCTTCAAACGCTTCGAAAAATAAGCCCCAAAGGACTAAGCTTCCGCCTAAAAAAAACAAACGCTTCCAAAGCAAAGAAAAAGCAGATTCCGGTTTGCGTATCACCATAAAACCAAGAAGCAATAGCACCACTGATGCAATAAAATTAAGCTCCAGTTTACGGGTAAACAATCCATAAAGATTGATTCCTACAAGGCTGAAAGTAAGAACCAACAAAACTAAAGCATTGCGTTTATCTTTTTTGCCTGACTGATAGTTATTTGTAGAGGACAACCATTTGTATAGCATTTCACCCGCATACGTACCGGGCAAGACAATAAACAGATACTTCAAAAAACGAAACTGATACAACCAATCAAAAGGAGTAAAATCAAACAAAGCCTTTTGCCACGAACCTGCAAATGCATCCGAAGATGATAGTAAAATAGCCATTACACAAGGTAAAACGGCAATACGAGTCAACAGACGGTGCATCGTATACAGGTAGATTACAGAGCCGAAAACCGCCATATTCGCCAATACCAGAATAATAATATTGCTATAATGCAGATCAAAATGCCTCCCGTTGGCATAAGGCACGTACAACAACATAACTATTGCCACTAAAAATGCTAAAAGCTTCACTGCATGATGAATCCACGGCTTCCATTGCCACGGCATGCGCATAAACATGGGAAAAAGCAACACAAACGCAGCCAATGTCGTAGCCCACGCACTATAATTTTCAGGATTGGCCAGCGAAAACGAATACATGTGCTGGATGAAAACAGCAAAAAATGCAAGTTGAATACCTCTCAGCAATGAATCGAACGATAATTTAAGCCGGCTCTCGCCCTTCTCCACGCGGCGACCGAGCGAAAAAGGCATCGCCGCACCCATGGCAAATAAAAAAAACGGAAATACCAGATCAACCCACGTTATACCGTAAACAGTAGGATTGAAAGCATGATCGGGTGGCGGAGTCTGAGCGTGATACATCCACGCCGGTAAGGTAGATGCCACAGCTCCCGACAGCACCATCGTCAGAATTGCATAACCGCGAAGAGCATCCAGCGCTCCTGATCTTTGACCTTTCATCGACTATTTGTAAGCTTCTGTAACACCTTTTTTCAGAGCACTCCACCATCCTTTGTTAATAATGTGTACAATATCAAACACCATAACACCATCTGTCTCTTTTAAAGACATTTGCAACGCCTTTGTAAAACGTTCGGGATCTTTGTAGACATCAACCAGAATGCTTCCGGTAACAGGAACATCGCCCATAATGACTTTCTTTGCCAATTGAGCACCTCCCTGAACAGAATACCAATAATCCCGAGTTTTACCCATATTGGCTTCCACCCTGTTTTTAGCGGCAGCTTCATTCATCCCCGCCACTTCTGCCGTTGTTATTTCGTTGTAATACAAGCCAGTCATATAAATATCGAGCAAACCGGCATAACCACTATTTTTATATTTTGGAGTTGCCCAGTCATACTCTTTAGCTGGATCATATTTTTTGCTCGCCCAGTTTACGCCTACTTCATGATAGACGGGATACCATGCACCAGTATAATCTCCAAACGCCAGTTTCGGATTAATTTTTTTCACCGCTGCACGCGCATCTTTAAAGAAATTTGCGATGAGCTGTGCACGCCACTCAATCCACTGATTAAAGTATTTACCTCGTTCCCAGCTCCACGCACTGCCATTCTGCTTCCATTGTATGATATCTTCAGGAAATTTGGTGACCGTCAGACCGGCATATTTTTCGAATTCGGTTTTCGACAACTGACTGAAATCGGCATCAATACCATCAAAACGCACCCTGTCAAGAATGACTCCATCCAACGTTTTATATTTTGCAACAAACTCTTTCAAAATACTCATTTCGTAGGTTCTTACCTCCGGATTCGCCGGATTAACCATGCCATCATATGCCCATTTTTTTTCTGAAATCGGCATCAGTTTTCCATTGAGATATACTACCGATTGCCATTCGGGGTGAGAGGTGTATATAATTCCCCGATTAAGATAATTATGTCCTCCGCAAAAAATATTCAGAGATGCATGAATTTTGACTCCCAGTTTATGACCCTCCCGAATAAATATTCCGAGCATATCGTAGTCTGGATTACGCTTTACCCCTTGAAATTCGGTCATAAAAGGGGCTATTTTACTATTATACACCACCTCTCCCATAATCGTCTTCACATCGACTACAGCATCGGTAAAACCTGCTTCTTTAATTTTCAGCAGATAATATTTGATAGAATCCGGATAACTAAGGCGTTTATAGTTGGCTTCACAATCAAACCACATATATTTTCGCTTTTCTATCGACATAGCCGAAAATACATTTGTAAGCAATAAAACAGCGACTAACACAACTATGCGTGATAAAATATTGTTTTTCATTTGCGTGTAATTTTTAAGGAATAGATTATTATCTAATCTACTGATTACAAATTAATTTTAGTTTCAAATAGAGATTGAACACCTGAAACATTTCAGAGGCTACAATCTGATTCCATAATGTTGACAATAAAGTTTATAGAGATGACCTGCCTGGGTGTAGGATGAATTAGGGCTCATGAAATGAGAAAATTCAAACGTAATGGCTTTTTCCATGCCCGCTTCCTGAGAATGAATGAGCTTTTTGATGAGTTTCTCCCACCGAATGGGTAAAAACCGAATCGGCATGTCGCGATCAAACGACTCGACATTAGTCCAGCAATGCATACCAAAACGGGAAGCCAGCTCTTTATTAACCGTTAGATAATCTTTCAGCTCATGATAATCAACCTGTCCGTCCTGAAAAGCGAGGATATCCACAGCGCCTTTAATAGAGGATAGTATATCCGTCCAATCTTTCACATGTTGTTCAAGCGTGGTTACTTTATCTCCGTTCATCACCTGATCGGTTTTTACACCATGTATGTAAGGAGATATGAGGCACGGTTTGTTTCCTGACACCTGTTTGGCATGCTTACCGATTTCGGTAAAGGATTCTACAATGCCACCGGTTCTCCGGCTTACCTCCTGCGACAGATACCATCCATAGAAAGAGGGGTGGTGTCCGTATTTTTCCCATACTTCATCAATAAACATTTTATTCAGATCGACCTCTCTCCGATAATCTCCTGAAAGCCAATAACGACCAGTATCGAAAATACCACAATAAAATTTCATGCCGTATTTGTCCGATAAATCAAGAAACATCCCCAGCAGATCACGGGCAGGTTCATACATGTAATTACCTTCATGCCGCATCAACGCTTCGGAACGAAATGTCATATAACGCCCAAATGCGCCTCTGATCATGATGACAGTATCGATGCCGGCATGTTTCATTGCGGCAAAGTCACGATCCCATTCTGCTACGCCCCAGTTTTGGGAGGGAATATCCCAGGTAATCTCATCCAGAAATGTTCCTGAAAGAGGTAAACCCGCCCCTTTGTGAATAATACGATACGCGTCATCATCCAGCAAAAGTGATGAGCGTTTTTGTTTTTTATTCCGACCCGATTCCGGAGATAACCCGGCTGCATTCATTAGTGTAGAGCTCAGACCAAGTGCTGCTCCTGCCAATGCGGCTTTTTTCATAAATTCGCGCCGCGAATTATCATGTGTATTCATCTGCTATTTTGACACAAAACGACCTTTGAAGTCAACAGATTTCAAAGAGAACGGGTTAATAGATTTATCGAGCATGACTGCCAGTTGCAAACGAGTCACCGGTTTATCGGCCTGATAAGGCCCAAATTCAGTTGCCCAGCGACGTTTAACCTCCGACACAAAAGTAGGCTGATCGACATTGGAGACTAATTTTCGGTACAACTCCCAGACAGTATGCACTGCATCTCCCACTGTCAGACAAGATGCATCTGTCGAAGGAGCAACAATGCCGGGTGCAAAATCATTTAAACCAGAGGCAAACTCCGCTTTTGTGACTGTTGTATCCGGTTTGAACCACATCCGGTTTTCCCAACCGTATGCTTCGGGAATTCCTTTGATAATGCCGGTAGCTCCAATTCGTTGAGCACTTTCCCAATAAGGGCTGTCACGCTTTACATCAAGATACGGCATAATAAACGCTTTGCTATTCAACAAAACCGATTGCAATGAACGGATATCCGCTTCCCGGGGTTGCTTGTTATTCTTCACACACCAGGCAGCCAACGCACCGGCAGCCTGTCCGATTTCAATCACAACCGGCTGCAAACGTGTGCTACCGTTCACAATATTCGTCACAGAAATCGATTTTTCGGTTACCAACAAACCGTCTACATCTTTAGGAATAATAACACCAGCCGGAACTCCAAACGCAGGAATACCGCCGGTACCATGCAATTGGGGTGGATTCGGACAACATTTGATGCGATGATGATCGCAAGGATAGTTTCCTACTGCAATTCCCGTTCTATAAAGCTTATCCGGCTGATCATAGGGATATTTAAGATCCTGAAATTTAAACTGAACCAAGCCATGAATTCTTCTCGATTCTCTGTGGTAAGGAATAAAAGCTAATTTATCTGTAGTGGGAAATTCGTCATCTGCCAATCCCAGATTTTTTAAGCCGAGTTCGGTTTGCAGAAAATAGACATAACCCAATGTAAACAGACGTGCTTTATCGTAAGCCGCCTTCCGCTCCTGCTCATTCATTTCAATGGCATTCACATAGTAATCATTTCCCTTTTGCGGCCAATTTATCATGTATTTTCCATTTGGCAGCTTGCCATAGCGCATCATATAATCACAGGATATTTTTGTGCTGATTTTCTTTTTCCCCTCATCAGAGCAAACCTCCATACAGGTACAGTCGTATGCCAATGGATCATAATTTGCAGGCTTTGGAATGGTCTTATTGGCTCCTTTTCCATAATCTTTCAGAATAGCAACCAGGGTTAGATCCTGAATGTAATTATTGCCTTGCTCCAAGGCCTGAGGCTCTCCGGTATAGTTACGGGCATCCATACCGATATCATATTTCACCCCACATCGCTTGGCAACATCCCCCAGCTCAGTTCCATCAATGACTATCTTGGCGGCATAGCGTATTTGCCCTTTTTTGGTCGAAACAACGGCTTCCCATGCATTGTTCCGACGTGTGAGCGAAAGAAGTTTGGATTCAAAAACAACCGATATATTCGAATGCTGGAAAACCATTTCTTTCCATATTTTATTTCCTACAGAAGGCTCATACAAAGTATAACTCACCCAACCCGTAGCAACTTTTTCAGGGCCACCATAATGGGCATAAATACGCTCACGAAAATCGCCCCATAACCCGGAAGGCAATTGGTGATTACCATCAATGCACGACACTCCGGCTGCGGTCATCATGCCTCCCAACCAAGGAGTCTCTTCAATAACGGTCACTTTAACTCCGGCTCGTGCCGCCTGAATTGCAGCAGCACTACCGCTTGCACCACCTCCTACAATAAAAACATCTGTTTGCACCGTACGAGCATTAAGCAACACACAGGTTGAAAGAAATAAGAAAAGAAAAAAACTTTTTATCATAATATCAAAATAATAATTTACCAATTCATGTAAACCGGTCACTGTTTTAGCAACCGAAAATCACTTAATAAAGCACTATCACACTTGTCACTGCACGTTGTTGTCCATCGCTGGGTTTAATAGTCTCTTTGCCATTAACCAGCATACAGGATGAACCGCCTCCATCTAAATTGATCGCCTCTGTACACCCGAGAGCCAATAAAAGATCGGCTTCATTTTGCAGAGTCATACCGGGTATCTCGGGAGTTTTATTTCTCCCTTCGCATACAAAAAAGATGAGATAACCCAAAGGATGATAAGCCACTGCCGATCGGGGATTATTCGATGTAGGGCCAATACCTCCTGCATCGTCCAATAGTTCTGCTGCCCACAAGTTCTTATACTCTCCGTTTTTGATGAGAACAGGTCCTGCGCCGACAGCCTCTTTGGGCTCCCAGGGCTTAGCTCCGGACGGGAATTTATCAGACGGAATATCCTGTGGTTTCTCTCCGGCTTTATTGGGAGATGGGCTCGAATACGAATATAACGTACTATTATATTCGTAAGCCCAGTGAGCCGCGAATGTACCGCCAGCCGTTACACCAAACGCCCCCTGAGTGGGATAATAAGCCGTACTGGAGCCATTATAAGTCCGCCATGCCATGGGTTGTGCAGGCTTAATGGTTTTGCCATCCCGAACAACTAACCCAAGCGCGCTGCCATTCCAAAAATATCCGGCATTCAAAACAATTTTGGGTTGACTATTTGAGGTATAAAACTGCGACGGAGTTTTGGCTCCCTGAGCTTCTCCCAAAACAGTAAAACGAGCATCCGACACCTTAGCTACAGCAATGTATGCCTGTGTTTTTTTATTATCGACAGTGGAACCATATTTATAAACCGAGATATAGGATGGCAAATTGCCAAAATCGCTGCTCTTCACCCATCCTTTGGTAGCAGGATCAAACGATGCCGAGGCAACATTTGCTTTTATGCGAAATGTAATCGTCTGCCCGTCTTTCACCAATTTAACAGACACTTCATTTGTCAGGTTACATGTAAATTGTCCCTGAACAAGATCCGACATGCTTACCGAAGGACTGAGGCTGAACTTGAGCTGACAATGAGTAATATCTGTACCTGCCGCAAAATCTACGGTAATCGTATGAGCAAAGTTGTCTATTTTCACTTGCTGCGCCACCGGAGCAAGAAGCTCTACGGCCTCCACATAGGTATCATCAATAATAATTTCCGAAGTCTTTTCCTGACAAGACAGAAGAAAAAACACAAACAGCGCGGCACACAACGCACAATATTTTTTCGACATTCGATCTACACTCATTAAACTGTTAGTTTTCATATCGTTTCTTCATAAACATTTCCGAAGCGATCCGTTACCCTGATCTTAATCAGAGAATTCGGCTGTTCCGGCGTTGCACGAAACATATGTCCGTTCGTTTCCGGCGCTATCCATTTGAATTCCAATTTATCTTTGTCAGCACACATTTTCGCCACTTCCGGGTCTATTGCCTCAAAACGGGTCATAGCTCCTTTATTCTGCCCATTTTCAAACCACTCTACTTGCCAGCTCTTATCCCAGTTCCATACATTGGCAATAACATCCTGAGGAAAACCGGCATTACTACCCCGTGGATATGCCCTCATTTGATAATTGCGGGATTTGCCTACACTTTTGAAATACCATGTAACACTATCACCTTCTATCTCATAAACACCATAACCGAGAGGAGTACCATCGAGACAATAATCGCCCTGCCACCAGGTACCACATATCGCAGCCGTATTGTGTTCATATACATTGGATGCGTGAACACAATTTTTGTTCGAGTGCATATGCCCCGTCAGAATGTGTGTTTGGTATGGTTTTAGCATTTGAAACAAAGACGATGCATTTACCGTTTCAGAACCAATCCGTTCTGAGGTATAAGCAAATGGCTGCGGTTTTTCAGATAAACGGGCAGGAATATGCATAGCAACAAAAACGGTTGAGCCTTTGGGGACATAAGCAAGGTCCTGCTCCAACCAGTGCAATATTTTTTCGGTTATATAGCCCATATAGAAATAATCCCTTCCAAAATAAAACACATTATCGAGTACGATATAATGCACTTTCCCTCTATTGAAAGAATAATAAGTAGGCCCAAAAATATTGGAATAGGTTTTTGCCGAAGTTTCGTCCGAACGCCCTCCGTAATTCATGTCGTGATTACCGATAACCCGATAAAACGGTATACTGGTTTGATTCAGATGTTGAATGTACATGGGGTACAGATCCGGCTTATCGCCCACCAAATCGCCACAATCGATGCCAAAAACGTCTCTATCATCATATTGACCCACCGTTGTCGTGCAATCATCTATAATCCGCTTATAAATACTAAAATTGCCCTCCTTATAAAATTGCGGATCACTATGCACCATTACGACATGGTTAAGTTCATTCCGGGGATTTTTCTTCAGCTTAAAATCATAATCCGACTTTCTGCCTTTTCTTATTTTTTGATAAAAACGGGGAATATTCAGGCTATCTGAGGGCAAATAACCTGCCGGTGTCGACAGATAAATAAACTCAGACTCCGGAGTAATCTGAATTCGGTAGTATCCTTTCTTATCGGTAGTAACACATGTTTGTCCATCAGTCACAACAACATTTGCAACGCCTTTCCCAGCAAACAGCACACTTCCTCTACATACGCGCTGAGCCGGCGCTTGCAGAGCTAATCCGATCATCAATATCAAAAAGGCCAAACATTTTATATTCATCATCGTACCCAGCTTTATTTTTTGTTCCCTATAGCAATATCAATACCCTGTTTGGCATAATCCCACTGTTTGGCAATCTTCAAATGAATCATATCAAACAAAAAATAGCCATCACACTGATCCATACATGCCTTCACGGAATTAGCAATCGCCTGATTTTCATCGGCCTGACTAACCGTATTATTTGCATCCCAATTACCAACATCAGGTCCTCCGGCCACTATCGGACAATCGCCCTTTGTTTTGTCTTTTGCCAACATGCAAAATCCCTGCATTGTCCATTCCGTTGATCCATACACCTTAAGAGGATTAGCATAGGCTCCTATCAACATATGATCCATTAATGCGGCATAGCCATAATTTTTATAATTTGCAGTAGCCCATTTGTATGTCAAAGAGGGATTATATTTTGGACTCGCCCAGTTTACCCCCACCTCATAATAAGATGAATACCAACCACCCACATATACACCAAAGTGAATATTGGGATTGACCGCTTTAATGGCGGTACGAGCCTTCGACATAAAATCGTAGATAGTTTTAGCTCTGAATTCCAACCATTTGGTAAAATATGCAGGATAGCTACTCATTGCCGAGATGGTTGTCATGGTAGCTCCTTTGGGCAAAACATCATCGGGAAAATTAGCAATTGAAATACCTCCGAGATATGCTTCAAATTTTTGTTTGGTTATTGCTGAAAAATCTGCTTGTATACCATCAAAACGGCCTCTATCGAGAAAAATTCCATCCAGATTATATTTAGCCAAATCTTTTAATAAATTACAAATATAAGTCTGTACTTCATCATTTGCAGGGTTAAAGAACTTTGTCCCCGATCCGTCATCAAGCGTGTTGACAATGCCTGTAGATTCGTTCATACTGGTAGCCCACGATTTTTTGCTGGCATCACGATATAAAATTCCCTGATTACCCAAGGTACTCCCGCTGCCTCCTACCATGGTATTGAATCCGGCATGTACCTTCAAACCTAATTCATGCCCTTTATCTATAAATGCTTGCAGGTAATCCCATGTGGCAGTACGGTTTACTTTCGTATACACTCCGTTCACCCAGGCTCCCAACCACGATACCTGCTGCACGCCCTCTACTGATGATTGAAACAAAACATCTCCGGAGGTCGGGCGAATATCCACAACGACATCGGTAAATCCGGCATCTTTTGCCAGTGTCAGATCTCTTGCAATATTCTCTTTACTATTAGCAAAATCACTAAAATTAGCAGCAGCGTCAATCCAGATAAACCGGGGCTTTTTACTATTTGCTTCCGTTTCGGGAAAAGTATATGCGTCACTGCCCTTTTTACAGGATACGGCAATTAAAAAAAACAGAAATAACAAGAGAAATCTGGACAAGAAAAATCGCATCATTTTCATTAAATTGAATTATTAAAAATCAAAGTACCGCTGTTAATCACCAAAAAGAAAGAGGTTGTCTGAAAAATAGGACCTGCATACCCCGCCTGATATGCGCACGATCACGATATCAAACATTTTTCAGGCAACCTCTTCTCTTTATTCAGATCAGAAGAAATATCACATCGAGATACAATCGTACTGAACACAAACTACACAACCGTTTGTGAACATGAAATACAAATACATGTAATATCCGTTATCGGAAACTTTCAGCGCCACATCGCCGGTTCCGTTCGCATTCTGGCCGCCGTTATCTTTGCCTCCGTATTTGCCGATAGGAGCGCTCCAAACGGCAGTAGCCAGAGTGGAAGTAGTGCTCACATCATACAGATATACGGTATCATCGCCACCCCAGGTAAATGAGTTAACTGAATTTTGAGTGGCATACGGACAATTATTAAAGACGGCATAATCGGTTGCATTCGATATCCAGTTGGAGCTTATTGTTGGCCCAAAGGCTTTTGTGGCATTGGTTGCTCCATTCACCCATGTCAACTGATATGGAGCGGCATAAAATGCTGCAAAATAATCACTGGCCGTATTCGAAGGGTTGGTATACACAATATCGCAATTAGTACCCCAACTTGCACCGAGACCGGATATTGCAACGATCGTAGGAGTTTGTGACTGAAGTACACCACTCTTGACCTTCCAACGAGCAAACTGATTGCCTGCCGCCAAAATAGGAGCCGTAATAATTGCATCCCCATCCAAACTACCTCTGACAGAGATTTTACGACCTACAGCCAAACCGCCATTCCAGTCGATGTATGCTTCGGGAGTGCCGGCTACTCCTCTGATGCGCCATATCTTGAATGAGCCTGCATTCGGTGATAGGTTACACAATAAAATATTATTATTATCATCGCAGGTATTGTAGAAATTCACCAAATTTCCTACTTTATCAGACAAATTCACAGTACCCAAAGATTGTCCATTTTTTCTGTCAAGATAAATACTGTTCTGTCCTCTGGTATTGATCACTACATAGTCTTTTGTCACAGCCAAACCTCCTGTCACATTCAAAAGACTAATACCCAGATCGGAATTTAATTTCTTAACCCACAACACCTTTGCACTACCCGGCCGCATTCCGAATGCCGTCTTAGCGGGTACTGCTTTCTTCACAGTATATGTTGCCGATGTCGTACCGTTTTGAGCCGTCACCTTTATGCTCACGTTATTGTCATAATTCAAAGCCTGAGTGGCCGGATTTGGCTCAATAACAGCACCATGAGAAATAGTAGCATTAGCCAAAACAGAACCGATAGACTCAACAGAGATCAGCGATATGGTTTTAGAGGCTTCGTCAATCACGCCACTCATACCCAATGTAGGAATTTCGAAACCTGTAATCTTACATTCTGCACTCTTACGTATCTCTGCAATAATCTTATATTGCTTCTCTTTTTTCGATTGATCCGTCACCGTGATATAGTTTTCTTTTGTCAAATCAAGATACAGAATTGACGGTGAAATGGTAACGTTGTCATCGAGATTAGCTTGCACACGCATATGTGTAAGCTTATCCATCGTCAGGACATTATCCGATGTTCTGGGATAGTTATACGGAAATACAACCGTAATAATACCCTTTTCATAGTCAATCTCGCTACTAAACGCGTTTTCGGTACTCTCATCATTATCAAAAGAAGCGATGATACTATTGATGCCGGAACGCGAAACGGACGGACTCATATCTTCCACCGGCTGACAACTATACATTCCAAACAACGCAAGAATAATAGCGGTCATTGATATAAATATATTTTTCATACGATAATAATTTTTTAAGGGAGTATAAAACTCGTCCTGTTGCACAGGACGGGTTTCATCTCGTTAATCATTTTAATTATTACAACCATTCGTCGTATTGAACAATGAGTGAATTATTCTGCAATTCGCTGTCGGGAACCGGAAGCACATAGGTCTTCGGCAAGAATTTGCGATCCTGGTAATCAACATCAATATATTCGTAATTGGTTCCTGTTATTTTGAATCCATGGCAGCGATAATTACTATACTCTGTATGAGCCAGTTTCCATCTACGCATATCCCAAAACAATTGACCCTCGTACGCAAGTTCTACTTTGCGTTCATTACGATAATCGGCAAACCAGGCATCTCCGATTGATGTTTTCTGTGGTAATTTTACTCTACTGCGCACCTGATTCATTGCGTCCTGAGCCTCGCTGATTTTATTCAATCTGTAAGCAGCTTCTGCTTTATTCAGAAGCACTTCCGCATAGCGGATTTCCACCCAGGATTGTGTGCTATTCACACCTTTCAAATCGGTGTGCGACTCATCCATCAGTTTACGTAAAAAATAACCGGTGGTGGTATAACCGTAAGAATAAGGTTGTGCCCTGTATGCCATAAATGCTCCATAGGTCCCATTCACCGCGTTTTGCATTACATGACCTTTCCATGTACTTCCGGGATAAATAATAGACGCTTTAAATCGGGGCTCCAGACTTTCATACGGAGGACGTGTTGCCGTTGCTGTGTGATAAGGAGTCCAATCCATTTTGGTACCATCTGCTTTTTCATAACTTTCCACCATTTCCTGGGTAGGCGTTCCCAATGCGCCATATTCATAGCCATCACTCAGCGGCACATAGTCTTTATCAAAGGTATGATACGGACCTAGTACGTTATAATCAAATTCGAGAATGGCCTCTTTGTTATTGCCGGCACATGCCTTTGTGTAATCATCCATCAATCCGTAGAGATTTGATTTAATCACAGCATCGGCTGCATCATAAGCAGACTGCCAACGTTCGGCATAGAGCATTGCGCGGGATTTGAAGGCCAATGCGGCATATTTGGTGAGGCGACCTTTATCTTCGGAAGCTGCCCACGAAGCAGGAAGATTGTCAATCGCGAAGTTCAAATCTGATTCTATCAAATCCCAGGTTTCGGCCGCAGTACTTCTCGCTTTATTATTGGTCATCTGATCAAGATTGGTATACAGAAGTACGCCGCCGTGACGTTTGGCCAATTGAAAATAGACAAAAGCACGGAAAAAGCGGGTCTGAGCCTCAAGCATGGTATTCTTTTCTTTCGAAAATGTAGAATATTTCGCCATCGAATTCAGAAACTGGTTCATTCGTCTGATCTGAGTGTAAGCATCACTCCAACAGCCGTAAAAACAATTGGCTGTAGTAATCACAGTCGGATCAAACACATAATTATTAGGATGCCCTGCTTTGTGCCCCAACGCATACGATCCGTATTTAAAGGTATTGGTAAGGCTTTCCGTCAAACTGCCCGAAAATTGTAACGATCCGAACTGGCCGTATTTATCCAGATAAGTATAAAACCCATTGACATATTTATCGGCACTGGCCTCTTCCTCCCACACGGCTTTATCAGATAAACTATCTGTAGGTGTAAGATCAAGCCAATTATTGCAACTACTCAATCCGCAGATTAAAGCAATCAAAAAAGCTGTTTTGATTATTGTTTTCATTGTTCCTCCAAGTTTTATAAAGTCACATTAACGCCTACAGAAAGTGTTCTTTGTTGTGGATAATATCCATTGTTTACCCCTGGTTGTTCGGGGTCAATATTATATTTCGTCAATCCACTAATTGTAAGAAGATTAGATCCATCACAATAGAGTCTGAATGTTTTCAACCCCAATGACTGAGTCAATTTTTTCGGTATAGTATACCCCAACTGGAAGGTCTTCAACCGGATGTAATCTCCTGATTTGTACCAAAAAGTAGATGAATAGGCATTATTGGTACTAACAGTCACCAACGAAAGACGCGGGAATTCGGCATTGGGATTTTCCGGTGTCCACGAGTTCTCAGCAAGGAATGTGGGTGAATTACCTCCGTGGTAAAACAATTTTGTAAATGAGGTATTATCCATAATTCCGGCCGATCCGGAAGCTGTGTATACTCCGGTCAAAGCCACAGTTCTTCCCAAACCACCCTGTATGAGAATGTCCACATCAAAACCTCTCCATGATCCGTTAAGATTCAACGAATACTGAAATTTGGGATAAGCACTTTTACCTACATAGCCCATATCCTGAGCATAGGTAATTTTTCCATCCCCGTTTCTGTCCTGATATTTGATATAGCCCGGCAATACTTTAGCTCCCGGAATAGTTGGCGAATTATTAATCTCTTCCTGCGACTGAAACAGTCCTTGGGAGATAAAGCCCAATTGTGCACCAACTTCTTTACCCGTGAGTTTCATATAGTCAGGTGTATTTTGCGAATCGCCCGAGTAATATAACCATTTGCGTTTTGCATATGATCCGACAAACTTAGCCGCATAGTTAAACTCTCCGATATGATTATTGTGGGTAATAGTGAAATCAAATCCCCGGTAATCGATCTTGTTCTTATTGGTATAGCTGAAGTAGTAGCCGCCCATTGATGGAGGATAGGAACCTCCTGATGAAGCAAGCAAGTCATACTGATATTTGTAAAAAACATCAAATTCAATACCCAACAAGCCATTCCATGCAGTAAAATCAGTACCGATATTGTAGTTCAAACATTTCGCCCAGCTGAGGGTCGGATTGCCCAATGTAGAAGCATAGATAATACTTTGACTCGAACTTCCGATTACAACCTGATTGGTTGATACAGCCATTAAATCGAGGTATTGGTAAGCACTCACGGCCGATGTGGCTGTTTTTCCGATACCACCTCTGATCTTCAGGTTATCGATCCATGGGGCATGAAACCAGCTTTCTTTATTCAATCTCCAGCCAAGTGAAACTGCCGGTAAATTTACCCAACGAGAACCATTCATCCCGTTAAAGAGATAGCTTCCATCGCGCCTTACAGATACTTCGGCCAGATATTTTTCATCAAATTCATAGTTTACACGACCGACAAAGCCAATGACACGCGATTGCGAACTCGATCCGCTCAATGCGGGATATTTATCCTGTCCTGCCCCCGTTTTATTGGTTATCTTACTCAATTCGTCAAGCAGCAGAAAATCCAAACCATACCCGGTTACTCCCAAAGCATTTCCAAATTGATTTCTGGTTTCAGCCAGCGCAATTGCATTCACTTTATGTTTCCCAAATTTGCCATCATAAGTAGCACTTGTTTGGGTAACCACATTAGTAGAACGGGAAGCCGACTCTGTCAACGATGTGTTGCCGGAATTATCTGTGTATTTACTGTAACTGATCACATCCGTTGTTGAGCTTGGCAAAGCAGCCAACATGGTTTTAAACGGAATAGCAAGGCTCTTGATGAATTGATAGGACATATCATACGCTCCTGTAAATTTCAATGTCAAGCCTTTCAACCATGGAGTGTCATATTTCAACGTAAAGTTCGACTGCAAATAGGAATTACTTGTATTATAATAACCTGATTCATTAATGGATGCAATAGGGCTTACCGGAGATGAAGCCGTATTTGTTGCCGTATAATACTCCTTATTCTGATAGGTTATTTTCTCGGGCACATAAGGCAATGCACGTACCGCTTGCTGGGGTATATTGTGCCAGTCATCAGGATTAGCAGAATAACGGGGGTTATTCCTGTTCTCAATTCGACCCGAGATACCCAGTTCCATAGATAAATGATTATTGAACTTTGCATCTATATTCGATCGTAAGTTATAACGATCGTAATTATATTGATCAACATTTCCCTTTTGATCTAATATCCCGATAGAGGAAAAGAAGCGTACTTTCTCGTTTCCTCCTGTTGCACTTATGTTATGGCGCATATTGGTTCCGGTACCAAATACTTTTTTATACCAATTGGTATTACCCCAACCATCCACGCCATCTTTCATTTTCTGTACCTGCTGCGCAGTAAACACAGGTGCATCACCATCCATCTCGCGTGACTTATTGTACCAGTATGCATAACCCGGGCCATCCAACCATGCCATCTGGCTGGCATTTTGGCTTATGCCATAGCTACCGGTATACGAAATATCCAGTTTATCAGTTTTTCCTCTTTTTGTTGTAATGATTACAACAGCCGATGCATCCAATCCGTATACAGCGGCTGATGTTGCATCTTTCAAAACCGACACCGATTCTATTTCATTCGGATCAATTTCGTTGAAACTCCGCTGCACCCCATCCACAATATATGTAGCACTTTGCCCGCGCACCAATAAAGAAGCAGCATCGCTCCCCGGTTGTCCCGATGACTGAAGCATTGTAACTCCCGCCACACGTGCACCTACCACATTTGTAATCCCTACAGATGGAGCTTTTAACAACTCTTTGTCTGACATGGTTGAAACAGCTCCGGTCACACTGGTTTTCTTCTGTGTACCATAACCAACTACCACCACTTCATCAATATTCAAAGAAGATTCACTCAACACTACATTGATAGAACTCTTACCTGCCACGGCAATCTCTTTTGTGGTATATCCCACATAAGAAGTAATTAAAGCAGCATTGTCCTTTGCTTGAATGGTAAATTTTCCCTGAACATCGGTAATTGTACCGACTGATGTACCCTTTACAAGAACGGTGGCACCTATTATAGGTTCTCCTTTCGAATCCACCACTGTTCCCGAGATCTTTTTCATGGATTGTTCATGTTTGTTTTCTCTAGGATTTTGAGCCTTCACTTCGTCGACGATAAATAAGCATCCCGTGATCAACAACGCAGACATCAACACCCACCGCAATCGTAAAATTGCTTCCGTACGCATTTTCTTGCGACCGTTTAAGACTACTTTCATTCTACTTAAATTTACAGTTAATACTAGGTTTATTTGTAAAACACCTGACTTTGAGCCCTTGTTAACACTACACAATATTATTATCTTAAAAACCTCATTTCGTCCACAATCTCTCAATCTCTTCCAATGATTTTCCTGCCGTTTCTGGAACCAGTTTCCATACTATCAAAATATACGGCACACACATCACTGCAAACAAGAAGAATGTTCCAGCCGGAGTAAGGTTGTGAAGCATCCAGGGTGTAAGTTGCCCTATCAAAAAGGTTCCTATCCAAAGAGAAAAACCGGCAATCGACATAGCAATACCACGAACCGATGTGGGATACATTTCGGACAGCAACACCCAAATGACCGCACAAATAGACACCGCACAAAAGAAGATGTAACTCAGAAAGAATGCCAGCAATACATAACTGGAAATTCCCATACCCTTGCCTTCCATAAAGTAAAACCCTATCAACAGCAGCGAAAGAATCATTCCGGTAACCCCGTAATACACCAGTTTCTTTCGTCCTACTCTATCTATTATTATTAGCGCCAATACGGTTGTTAGCATGTTGACTAATCCCACCAATACCTGATAGAAAAGAGAGTCTCCACTCGACAAACCGCTATCAGAAAAAATAGTGGGTCCATAATAAAGAACCGCATTCACGCCCATAAACTGCCCCAGAATTGCAATGGCAACACCAATCAGCAATGCTTTGAAATAACCGGGTTTCAAAAGCAATCGCCAATTGGCTTGCACATCGCTGTTCAACTGATTCTTAACTTCGCTGATCTGCTCGGAGGCAGCTGCCTCATTTCTATAGATTTTGGTTAGTATATGGGAGGCCTTTTCTTCTCGTTGCCGCACAATCAGCCATCTCGGACTTTCAGGAATAAAAAATATAATAGCAAAAAATAGTAATGCCGGAAGTGATTCCATCCCCAACATACCTCTCCATACTTCGGTTACAAAAACCTTCGACAAGAGGTCACTCCCCAGCACAACACCACTTCCGGCAATTTTGAGCAATTGGTAATTAACCAGATAAGCCCCCAGGAACCCCACTGTGATGGCTAACTGGTATAGGGATACCAATCGCCCTCTATACTTGGTTATAGCAACTTCAGAGATATACAATGGCGAAATAATTGATACCACTCCAATACCAACTCCGCCAACAATTCGATAAAATACCAGTTGATCGAAGTCTGAGGCAATAGCACACCCGATACCTGATGCAGAAAAAAGTACTGCCGATAGTATCATGGTTTGTTTCCGTCCGAATCTATCGCTTAAGATTCCTGCCACAGAAACTCCCAAGATTGAGCCGACCAAGGCACATCCAACATACCAGCCCTGCTGAATCGTATCCAGTTTATATAGTGATGTAACCTGATCAATCGTACCCGAAATCACCGCCGTGTCATAGCCAAACAAAAAACCACCCAAAGCGGCAACGACGGACAGAAAAACAACATAACCGATATTTTGACTCGTTGAATTATTCATACTTTATGTGTTTGTGTTGGGTATAATTATCTGATATTAAAATATTCTTTGTATCGGTCGTACAGATGACCGGCCTGCAAATATGCCGATTGAGGGCTCATAAAATGTGAAAATTCGAACGTGATGCCTTTATCATATCCGGCACGCTTGGCAGCTTCCAGTTTGAGCCTGAGCTTATCGAATTTTATGGGGAAAAAGCGAATAGGCATATCCCGGTCAAAAGTCTCGGCATTGGTCCAACACTTCATTCCATATTTATCTGCCAATTTTTTATTGACCGAAAAGAAAGCATCCAGCTCATCATAATCGATATGGCCATCCTGAAACGCACAGGCATCTACTACATCATGAATCCCATCGAAGATTTCGCCCCACTCTTTTTCGTGCTGCTGAACCGATACCGCATTGCTCTTGCTGATATTTCCGGAGGCAGCCTCAACCGCTTTTTTACCGTCAATCCACGGTGAAATAAAAGTCGGAAGCCCATTAGATACATCTTTACATTGTTTACCCATAGACCGGAAAGCGCCAATAGCTCCTTTCGTACTACGGCTAATTTCACCGCTGATATACCATCCGCCGAAACTTTTGTATTTGCTGCCGTAATTCTGCCATACCTCGTCTATCACATACTTATTATCTTCTACTTCCCACGACAGATCTCCGGTATCCCAATAACGACCCGAATCGTACAAGCCGAAATAAAACTTCATCCCATATTTCTGAGCCAAACGCAGATACATATCCAGCAAATCAACAGAGGGCATATAACACCCCTTCTTAAGCAGGTATTTGGAAGGATAGGTAATAAACTTGCGATAGCCCGAACGAATCATAATAACAGTATCAATGCCAATGGCCTTCATATGCTGAAAATCGCGATCCCACTCTTTTTCGCCCCAGTTTTGATGCGGAATATCATGCGAAATTTCGTCCAAAAATGTCCCGGTAATACGCAACCCGTTCTCTTTCGGAACAATAAGCTTACTATCTGTATTTTTCAACACATCGTGCTTCGTACCGGATGTGGAATTAATGCTATTGCCAACTACAGGAAAAGCCAGTGCAGCTGCACCGGCAACCGAAGCTTTTTTCAAAAAATTACGACGACTGTTTGATTCCATTTCTTTTATCAATTAGAGATGATATTTTCTGTTTTATATTGCAAACGAAACTGCACTGACTGAACGATTACTTGGCAAAATTACTCTTCTTATCATTCTCGATCTCCTCAAGTGTTTTCCAACACTGATACAGTCCGCGAGGCACATGAAAACACCCTTTCCACTTACCGCCTTTCAAAGGCAAAAGCACCTCGCCTTTACGATTGAGATAACCATACCATTCAGGATATTCTGGATCTTTGAAGTGGCTCCAGGTATAATCATGTACTTTCTCAAACCATTCCAAACATTTTTGCGATCCGGTCAACTGATAACCTTTCAGCATTGAAATCATGGTCTCAATATGTACCCACCACAGTTTCTGATCCCATTCCAACTGCTGCGTCGGATGTCCATTCCTGTCAAGAAAATAAAAAATACCGCCGTCGCGTTCATCCCACCCGAATTCTATCATCTGCACAGCGATATCGGCGGCTTTTTTTATCAACTCAGGACGATTCAATCTTTTTCCCAGATCCATAATAAACCACATGGCTTCAATAGCATGACCTGGATTTATCAATCTTCCCTCAAAAGAGTCGGACAGTGATTCGTCATTTACCGTCACATTTTCAACTATTAAGCCTAGTTCCGGACGATAAAACACCTCCATCACCTCGTGAATACAAGTATCGATGGTTTCGCTCATAAAATCTTTATCCAGTAAATGCTCTATTTCCAGCGCAAGATTACAGAGAATCATCGGTAAAGCAAAATTTTTCAAATTTCTTGTCCCCGGATATGCTTTGTTCCACTGCCCTTTCGGATCATCCACCTTTGATAGTATCTTATCAAAGGTTTTTTTCGCAATTTCCGCATACTCTTCGTTCCCTGTAGCTTTACTCAGTTGCCCGAAAGCCATCGTAGCAAATGTGTACGAAAATATATTGTAGGGCTGAATAAGGGGTTTTCCCTCTCTGGTTAGCGAAAAGTACCAATTCAAGTCACCATCATGCCCATATTTTTTCAGGAACTCTCCACCCTGCCGGGCACACTCCAACCAAGCAGGATTTCTGTCTATATTGTTATACATATGTGAAAACAGCCATACCTGTCGTCCCTGAAGCCAGATAAATTTATCGGTATCAAAAACATTTCCTTCTCTATCCAGGCATGTATAATATCCACCACACTGCAAATCCTGCGATTTGCTCAACCAAAACGGAAGCACATTTTCCAGTAATTCATTCTTATACTGTTGTGCCAACGTACCAAAATTAGCGATACTCATCTTTATACAATTTTATTCATTTGAACAGTCACGTATATCGCACTATTCGTATGTATTCGATTTTAAGTCAAACTCCCTACGTACAATAAGAGCTTATATATTTTGCAAACAATCATTATTATATTTAATCAAATTGACTAATCAACTAAACAATTTATTCAATAATACACTCATATTAATCAAGCATACACAATATTTCAATGAAACAGCCCATCAAAATAATAATTAATTAATTTCAAAGCGCCTTATTTTGAATTTTATTTATTAACACTACAAATGTATGTAATATTTTTTATTTACAACCCATACAAACCCACATTTTCGATTTAATAAGTTTTTTTAAGCTGACTATTTCCTTTGGAGCTCCATCACCAGAAATAAGAAAAACGCACAAAATACTGACCATATGATATTTACACAACAAACAAATCAAGACCATCAAACCTACCATCATCCGCTCATACTCTCACTGCACTATAACTTATTTCCCGTAACTTTGTAAAAGGTATCGAATACAGCAAACTCACCACAAAGAATGAAAACATTTCATGCTCATACTTCTTTCCCCTTCCAAAACAATTGACTTTCGCACTCCGGCTCCCCCATTTGAAACGACACAGCCTCTGTTTGCATCGACAGCCAACCGGTTGATGGCAGAACTACGCCACTTCACGGCCGAAGAGATTGCGCTACGCGAAGAGGTCAGTCTGAAAATTGCCCTTGCCTCACAAGAGTATGCGCACTCGTTTTCCACCACCCCGGGTTGTGGAAAACCAGCTCTGTTTGCATACACCGGCAATGTATACGACAAGCTCCATCCTGCTACTTTCGGTGAAAATGAGGTAAAGTATGCGCAGGAACACCTCCGCATTTTTTCCGCGCTCTACGGTTTGCTTCGACCGTTAGACCTTATTCAGGCCTATCGTCTCGATATGAATTCACAATTAATTGAGGGACTTTACGACGTATGGCGCAAGCCGGTAACCGAAGCTGCGGTTAAAGCGGTGCAAGCCGACGATAACGTCCTGGTCAATTTAGCTTCGGCCGAATATTTCAAACTTCTTGACGTAAAGAAACTTCCTGCCGGATGCCGCATCATCACACCGGTATTCAAGCAGGAACACAATGGGCAGTATAGCGTTAAAAGCCTTTATGCCAAACAGGCACGTGGATGGATGGTTCGTTTTATTATTGAGAACCAGATAAACGACCCCGATTATTTACAGGGATTCTCGGATGAAGGGTACTATTTTTGCCCCGAAATGTCGACAAAAAATGAATGGGTTTTTATCCGGTAAAGCCCACATACAACAAAGGCGCTCCTAAAGAAGCGCCTTTGCTACAAAAAACTAATTTCAACCTATTTATATTTATCAATAAATTCTCTCTCCGAGAGCAATTTTCAATTTCAAAAGGCTTACGGTATAGTCCACACGCGATTTCATTAATGCCAAATGACTTTCGGATAATGACGTAGAGCTATCGAGCAAATCGAGATTGGTAATAGTTCCGACCTTAAAGCTGGTTTCGGCCAATTGATAGGCCTGCTGTGCCTGCTGCAATTGCAGTTCCGATTGTGCAATTTTTTTCAGCGACGCATCGACATTTGCACGACATTCAACCACTTCATTCACAATATTTCTCCGCGCCAGTTCCGTATCCTGATCCACCGCTTTCAGGTCGGTCTGCACCTGCTGGCGGTTGTATTTCGACCGGTTCGCATCAAACAAGGGAACTTTGAAGCTCACCCCGACTGTATAGTTTGCCTTCAGGTCGCCCAATTCGGGAATATATCCGTTCTTGTATCCACCCGTAGCAAAGAGGTTCAGCACCGGATTATTTTGCACATTCACCATTTTCAAACGGGTATCCGTCATCAGGCTCTTCTGCCGGGCAATTTTCAGCTCATCCCTCTGATCCAATGCTTTGTTGCTGAGCACGCCAACCTCTTCCACTATTTCAGGAGCATGAATATTCTCTTTCAATGCCAACACCGACTGCTGTGGCCGGCCCAAAAACGAATTGAGCTGACTCTGTTGCACCTGAAGATTGGTGATCAAATCGGTTTTCTGATTCTCGATATTGGAAATACGCACTTTAGTGGTCAATATTTCGTACTGAGTAGCCGACCCTGAAGCTGCTTTTTTCTCCACAAAACGAAGGTGTTCGTTAAGGTTTGTCAGCTCTTCGTCTTTAATACGGATCGCTTCCTGCAGGAAAACAATCGAATAGTAGTTTCCTACCAACGACTGCGAGAGCCGCTGCTTCAACTGTTCGACCGACATTTGCGACAACGCTTTCGACTGGTTTTCGAGTGTAATACTCTTATCCGTTTTACCGAAGTCGTAAATTTGCTGATTCACACTCACAGTTGCCGAATAGTTATCGGCCGGATACATCTGAAAAGAACCCAAGCCAGGCAAGGTAATCGTCGAAGTCGGACCTATATGCGAATAACTCGACGAAAGATCGACATTCGGATAGTAAGCCGATTTGGCCAATCCGATTTTAGCATTGGCAGTTTCAATATCCAGCTCCGCCTTTTTTACAGAGGGATAGGTTTCAATCACTTTGTTGATAACTGCTGCCAGTCCCAGCGAATCGCTAACAGAAGCCGGAGTGCCGGACTGAGCCTGTAACACGACAGGCAAGGAGACCGACAACAACAATATATAAAAAGATAAACGTTTCATTTTATTTGTTTTACATTGATAAACATCAATACATGTATTAGCGAACAACTTCCCGTTTTTTTGTCCGGGATAAGAAAACAGGAATAAACCCAAGCATAGTAACACAAGCTGCTACTAAAAAGTCATCATCGACTCCCTGAATAAAAGCCTGCGAACTAACATGTTGCAATATCACACTCTGGCTCTGATTCAATGCCGTAGCCAATGAACTACCGGCGTGTTGTTGAATGTAATAGGCCATATTCTGGGTAGTATTTTGCAGTGCTTGCGATCCCGACACGATAGCCTGTCCGTAAACCTGTCCGTGGAAATTGGTACGTGACGTAAGCAACGTGGTAAGAATTGCAACTCCAAGGCTACCACCGATCTGACGAACCGTGTTCATTATACTCGAAGCCTGCCCCATTTGTTCGCGCGAAATGGTAAGCAATGCCATGGAACTAAGCGGGGTAAAAATCAGCCCCATCCCAAATCCCCGAATATACAACGACAGCATGACAAACGAGTGCTCCGACATAAACGACAGATTATAATTGATGACAAAACTGATCACCAATAAAATAATACCCGCAAAAAGAGGTATTTTGGGATTGGTTTTATCAGAAAAAAATCCGACCAACGGAGACATTAATCCCTGGATAATCCCCACAGGGAGGAATACCGCTCCCGACTGTAAGGCTGTATATCCCATCGAATTCTGGAGATACAACGGTAACAAAAAGGTGCTTCCGAACATTCCAAGCCCGAAAATCATCATAAAAAGATTGGCCATGCCGAAGTTGCGATCCCACAACAACCGGAGTTCTATCAGCGGATGTTTACACGTCAGTTCCCTGGTAATAAACACAGCCAGACTGACACCCGATATGGCAAAACAAGCCAGAATGTAGGGAGCACCCCACCCCTCCGAATTACTTGCCGAATTGCCTTCGGTTAACGCATACAGCAATACCGGCAAAAAAACGATAACCGAGATAAATCCTACAAAATCGAATTTGCGTGCATTCGGGTGAATAAATTCCCGTTGAATCACAACCGTAGAAAAGAGCGCGAAAATACCAACCGGTACGTTTACATCAAAGATAAGTTGCCAACTGAAATTGTCGACCAGATATCCACCGAGTAACGGTCCGAATGAGACGGAAGCCGCGGCTGCAATTGACCAGAATCCGAGCGCGAGACCTCTTTGTTGCGGAGGAAACTCACGCGTAATAATAGCCATACCAAGTGGTTGCACGGCACCGGCTCCAAGTCCCTGAATAATTCGCGCGATAATCAACGAAGTTTCATCGTTTGACAAACCGCAAAATAGCGATCCTGCTGTAAAGAAAAACAGTCCCCAAAAGTAAATTTTCTTATACCCAAACTTGTCGGCCAGCCAACCTGCTGTAGGCAACATGGCTGCCATGGCAAGCATATAGGCTGTAACCACCCATTGAATGGTATCAAGACCGACACCAAACGACGACATTATTTTAGGAAGCCCTACATTTACAATGGTAGCATCGAGCACCGCCATAAAGGTTCCCAACATAATGTTGGCCAGCACAAACCATTTGTACCGATTATTTTGAGGATGAAAAAGGGAATCTCTACTGCGCAATTTCCGGCGAATCCGGTGCGAAGCTGATACTCTTCTCATGACTTCTTGATAATTTTAACTACAGCCGACATACCTGTTCTCAGGTTGAACGAAGATAATTTAGCCCCGTTTTCGACTGCATCGATTGAAATTTTCACCGGAACACGTTGTGTCACTTTGGTAAAGTTACCCGAAGCATTGTTCGGTGGAATAAGCGAAAATTGCGATGCAGTGCTCGATCCGATAGTAAATATTTTGCCGGTAAAAATAACATCCGGATAGGTATCGATAGTAAACCGGGCCGACTGCCCCATGTGCAATGTTTCCATTTTGGTCTCTTCCAGATAGACCAAAATCCAGAATTTCTTATTATTATTCACCGTATAGATCGATTGCCCGGGTTGAGCAATATCGCCCGGCAACAACCATCGTTTAGCAACAACGCCATCCGTCGGAGCATACAATTTGGTATTATTCAACTGAGTAGAGACAACCCCAATTTGAGCATCGGCGGCCACAATAGCTGCTTCAGCTGTTTTAATCTGTGTTTTTGACACCTGCAACTGAGCCTTGGCGGCTTCGTATTGCGCCTGTGCCGTCTCTACAGCTTTCTTGCTATGATCGTATTGTTCTTTCGTAACAACACCTCCGCTATACTGTTTTTTTGCACGATCAAAATCATCCTGTGCTTTTTCCAGCGCGATCTCCAGTACTTTGATATTTTTCTCATCATACTGAAATTTTGCTTCCGTCTGCATTTTATTGGCTTCGGTTTGGCTTTTACCGGCAATCATTTGCTTTTTCTGAGCCAACAGATCTACGCTGTCCAGCTCAGCCAAAAGCTGTCCCTGCTTAACCGAATCACCTTCCTGCACATACAAATGCGAAATACGGCCCATTATTTTCGAACTGACAGAAATATTATCGGATGCCACATACGCATCATCCGTTTTCAGATAGCTCGCATAATCGGCATACCACAAAGCCCCTCCAACTACAACTGCTATGACTACCACAGCAAGAGGCACATACACTTTCCAATCTTTTTTTACCTTACTCATGTCTCCTAAAATATTAAGCAAGCTCCATCGTGGCTTGCAAGTTATACATCCATCTCTTTTTTACACTCACCGGACGAACAGCAGTTCTGCATCATTGTATTACCGACCTCGGTCAATATTTCATTGATGTATTGAGCGCTTTCATTCAATTTGTGCAATTTCTCTTTATCAACCAACAACAAGCTGGCACGTAACGATTCGACCATCAGTAATTTGATTTCCCGAAACCGTTCCTGTCCTTTCGGTGTCAACTGAATATAAATAATTCGTCTGTCATGCTCATCGTTCAATCGCTCAACCATCTCTTCGGCAATCAGTTTATCCACCAAAGCCGTTACATGAGGCTTCGGAACCGACAGATGCTGCCCGATACCGGTCATCGTCAATTTGCCATGATGCCATAAAGCGCCCAACGTTTGTAAAGTTTGCGGCGACAAATTAGTCTTGGCGCGAACACCCTTAATGAATATCCGACCTAAAATAGGAACAACGTGAGACAAATTATCGGCAATCGATTTTATTTCAATGTCCAGATTCTCCATACTATTTTATTATTATAATTATTACCTTCAATTAATGGTTACAAATTTATAACTATTATCATTACAAAACAATTACAACCGATATTTTTTATAAAAATAATCACAAATCACTATAAATAAGCATATTAAACAAACAGGAAAAGATCAAACAGTACATAACTGCACAAAAAAATGCCCTTCAAAGCCAACTTCGAAGGGCATAATCAGAAAAAAAATTCTTATTTCATCGACAGAACAGGAAAATCTGTCTCGTTAGTACGCTGTTTTATCCGGTTTGTTAGTCCATGCTTCAAAAGCAGCAAGAGCCTCATCCCGTAAAATAGAACTCATGGGTAAATTGCGCATCTTGGGATTCAGCTTGAGTTCCTCGTAAATAAACGAATCGTCAAATCCGATATTTTGGGCATCGGTTTTGGTATTGGCATAAAACAACTTATCAAAATGAGCCCAGTAGATAGCTCCCAAACACATCGGGCAGGGCTCGCACGAACTGTAAATAGTACATCCCGACAAATCGAATGTATTCAACTTTCGGGCAGCCTCTCTGATCGCGCTAATTTCGGCATGAGCCGTCGGATCATTATGCTGTGTCACACAATTGGATCCGGTAGCCACCACCTCTCCGTTTTTTACAACAACCGCCCCAAAAGGGCCTCCTCCCCGCTCAACACTCTCAAGCGATAGCCGAATGGCCAACCGCATAAACCCCTTATTATCAGTCATGCTCAAATTCTTTAAAGATCAAATACGGCGACTGTTCCACAACGACAGATCTTCCGCTAAATAAAAACAGTCTCCTACAATTCATCAATATCTTTCAGCCACAAAGCAGCAACGGCATCGCTGGGCATCCGCCAATCGCCACGAGGCGACAGGTTGATAGAGCCCACTTTGGGTCCGTCAGGCAGGCAGGAGCGCTTAAATTGTTGCCCGAAAAACCGGCGGATAAATATTTTCAGCCATTTACGGATAACCTCATCGGTATATTTCTCCGCAAAAGCATGTTGAGCCAGATAAAATATTTTAGAAGGACTAAAGCCGTAACGAATCATGTAGTACAAATAAAAATCGTGCAATTCGTACGGACCGATAATATCCTCTGTTTTCTGGGCAATATCACCATTGGTATCGGTCGGCAAAAGCTCAGGGCTGACGGGCGTATCCAGAATGTCGCGCAAGGTATCTGCACTTTTTCCACTCACCTTGTGGTTGGCCACCCAACTCACTAAGTAACGAATCAGCGTTTTGGGCACTCCTGAGTTGACACCGTACATCGACATATGGTCACCGTTATAGGTACACCACCCCATCGCCAGTTCCGACAAATCGCCGGTACCAATCACCAGACCACCCTCTTTGTTGGCTATATTCATCAAAATCTGAGTCCGCTCGCGCGCCTGCGTATTCTCATACGTCACATCGTGAATATCTTCGGAATGGCCAATATCGTTAAAATGCTGCCGGCTGGCTGCTGTAATATCAATTTCACGGATGGTTACTCCGAGAGAATTCATCAAATCGAGAGCATTGTTATAGGTTCGACCGGTGGTACCGAATCCCGGCATGGTAATGCCGAGAATATTCGTTCGGGGAATCAACAGCTTATCGAATGTCAGCGCTGTCACCAAAAGTGCAAGCGTAGAGTCCAGACCACCGGAAATGCCGATCACGGCACTCTTCGATTGGGTATGCACAAAACGTTTGGCCAATCCTCCGATCTGAATCGAGAATATCTCTTCACACCGCCTGTCCAGTTCAATACCCGACGGAATAAACGGCGTCGGAGAAACCGTACGGGTAAGCGTGAAAACATCTACAGCCGGTATCGGACACTCTACCAGACGATACTCCGGCAAGGAAGGAAAGATAGCCGTACCATCCTGCGAAAAACCGGAATTATGTTGCCTTTCGTTGGTTAATAAATCAACATCTATTTCGCTAACGAGTAACTGCTCGTCGAACGAAAAACGATCGGCCATCGACAAAATACGACCGTTTTCGGAAACAATACCCTTGCCGGCAAAAACCACATCCTGACTCGACTCGCCGAAACCTGCTCCGACATACACATAGCCCGCGATGCACCGCGCCGACTGCTGAGCAATAAGCGATATGAGGTAATCGTTTTTGGCTATAATTTCGTTGCTGGCCGATAAATTGAAGATGAGTTGAGCGCCCATAAGCGAATGCAGCGAACTCGGAGGAACCGTAACCCACAAATCTTCGCAAAGTTCGATAGAGAAACGGATATTGCCGGAACCGATCAGCAAATGAATGCCAAACGGCACCGATTGACCTGCCAATGTAATGGCATCGACAACAGCATCTTTGGAAGAGACAAACCACCTCTTTTCGTAAAACTCGTTATAGTTGGGCAAATGCGTTTTGGGTACTACGGCATAAATACGCCCCGATCCGAAAACCACAGCGCAATTAAACAATCCGGAACCGACCCGTACAGGCAATCCCACAATCGAAATGATATTCAGCTGTTTGGTCTCTTCAACCAAGCGGGCTAACGATTTCTCCGCCTCTTCAACAAGCAGTTGCTGCTGAAACAGATCGGCACAGGTATAAGCCGTAATGGATAGTTCGGGAAAACATACAATCTGAACATTTTGTCCGGCAGCCTGTTCAATCAGTTTTTTGATGCAGGAGGTATTGTAAGCGCAGTCGGCAACCTGCACATGAGGTATTGCCGTAGCTATTTTTAGAAATCCATTATTCATGTAACATCACATTTATTTTCCGTCAAACCGGAACGTAATTTTCACCCCCGCATTGCCCGTATCCGGAATATATTGGCCGTTAGTAGCATAAAGATAATTGACATTGGGGTTCATGAGAAGAGTGGTATGTTTGTATTTTCTTCTTAGAATGGCACGTTGGTTGTTCAATGAGGTGGATCTGAAAGGAGCCTCTATTATATTGCAGATATAAGATGCCAGTGCAATATAGCCAAAAGCCGACGATAACTTCGAATTAGTTTCTTTGGCCTGCGCAGAAATAACAAGCGGGATCAATGTTGTTCCCATAAAAGCAATCCCTTTACCAAGTTCTCCATTGTAAATCTGTCCGAGTCCCGGAACAATAACAGAGAAGGCACAAGCCAGCACCGGATCTCTGTCCGACAATATTTTGGGTGTAGCAGCAGGTACCGGCGCTTTTTTTGCAATATTAGTTTTTTGCAATACCTCCTCTTTTTTCTTTTCGACAACAACAGTATCTTTTTTGGCAACAATCAAACGAACCCGTGTAAGACTATCTGGAGCCACAACCACTTTTTCTTTAATAACCGGAGCATCTTCTTTAAGAATCTTATCTATTTCATCCATATTAAAAACCCAAAGATTACCATCAACCGATTTGATTTTCACTATTTTACTCACCTGTTCAACCACCACACTGGTTGGTTGTGATGGCGTCACAACCGATTGTTTTTTTCCATTCCGCGTTTTGACTGTTTTTACCGTAGTTGCCGGAGTTACTTTCTTTTCTGTCTTTACGACGACCTGCTCTATACTGGTAATCGTTCCCCGGATAATACTTCCTGTCTTCAGATAAACGACATCGAAATAGTTTGATTGTCCATACAGAACAAAAGAGAAACAACAAGCAACCAAAGTCAGAAAAGATTTCCTCATAAATAAAAAATAAAATAATTCAACGCCCCGACATGACTCCCTTAACCTGCAATATTAACCTTTTGCAGGGTTATTCAACACAAAAATACAACAATAATTTCATTAACACCCGATTTACACTTAATTCTTGGCATATTCTTATGAGTAACGGGGAAACGACAGAAACACGAACATTGGAGAAACCCCTTGTCCGAAAAAAGCGAAAGGCACCAACGTTCTCTTTGGTGCCTTCTCCCTGATCGGAATAAACCGATTATATTTTCTCGATATTCGTAGCTGGAATGAAACCTGCATTACCATCGGGCAACTCAACTTCTGTCCAACCCGACACGTTGTTTCGAATGGTAACCTTAGTACCGGCATGCATCACAAACATATCTTTACCGTTTAATGACGGAGAATCTTTGGCTGTAACCGAACCGACCATAATAATACCATCGGACGAATTAACGATTTTATTACTCTGCTTTATGGCATAACCGATCGAGACCAGGGTAATCAGCAACGAAGCGACAGCGATATTGAAGGTTGTTTTTCGCAACATCCGATAACGTCCGAAAATAAAAAACAAAAACGCTGTAAGCGACAAAATAAACAGAACGACACTAACAATCGACCATCCGTTAGAAGAGAGCAAATCACCCAAATCATTGATCCACTCCATTAGAAAAAAGACAGAGGTCACGTCAACGTTGTCGACCACTTTCTTTTGTGCTATCTGCAAATTAAATTTGGCATCTTCATAATTGGGTTTCAGCAGCAAAGCCCGGTTATAATTCAAAATGGATTGTGCAATGTCACCCGTACGATAATACGCATTTCCAAGATTATAGTATAACTCTGCCGAACTTCCCTGAGACTGCAAAACAGCTTCGTATTGCTGAATTGCCGTTGCATAGTTTTTTTGAGCATACGAAGCATTTGCCTCTTTCACCGAGGTCGGCTGTGCCAAAGAAACTACCGTAAACAGAGCAAAAACGCCCACCATACATGCCTTCTTCATATCGGTTATAGTTCTAAATAGGTTCATTTCATCACTTTTTAATACTACCTTCCAATGCTTCGATTACAGCTACAGCTTCGGCAAACACCGTATCGAGTTCATCGTTTGAAGAGACCGGTGCATAACGTGCAAATTCACACGTATTCAGCAATGCCACATACCGGTCAATCAACGAATCGTCGACCGCATGTAACGACAATTCCGATTGCATTTTTTCTTTCGTAAGATCGGCTACCGGAATATTGAGTTTATAACTCAAATATCCCCAACAAGCCTTCAGAACCTCATCATAGAACAGTTCCTTCTTCCTCTCTTTCAAATGGACAGCGGCCTGTTTCAATCGCTTCAACGCCATTTTATTGGCCTTACGGTTACGGACTAAAGCTACGTTAGCATTATCGAGAGCCTGTTTACGGAATAAGAAATACAAAACCACGGCCAATAAGAGCGGAAAAATATACAACAGCCAAAACCACGACGTTTTAATCAAAAATTCAGGTTGCTTCGACACAGAGAAATGATCCGTATCGATATACCGGATATCCTTGTTCAAAACCTTTATATTCTCCTTTTGCGTATTATCAACCACCATCGACGTACTTCCCGATCCCTTATCCACATGCAGTTTATACTGCGGAGTAGAAATGGTTTTATACGAATGGGTAGAGACGTCGAAATAGGAAAACGAAACCGGAGATATGACAAAATCTCCCGGCTGACGGGGAATAGCCAGAAATTCCATCGTTTTGGTTCCCGTGACACCCGCTGCCGAAGGCCGGTAGTTATTATCTACCTTCGGTTCGTATGCTTCAAAATCGGCCGGGAATTTAAGCGGCAACGTATTGATCAATTTAAGATTACCAGTGCCCGAAATAGTAACACGCACAGTTACCGGTTCATTGGTTTTCAGGGTATTCTTATCGATCTGAGCGCTCATATGAAAGTTGCCGACGGCACCCGAGAAAGTTGCCGGTTTACCGGCCGTAGGCAGAGGAGCTACGTTTATCCGGATAGACGGAGCCACTAAAGTTCGTTTCACATCCTGATAGGTATCGAAGAAATCATCAAAAATGCTTCGTACTTTCCGTTGGCTTCGCAGTCTGAAGCCGAATGTTCCGGAAGCTCTCTCTATATCATATGTTCCCGAGCGCTGCGGAAACAACAATACCTGGTACAAAACAAAGGTCGTATAATTGTGGCCGTTATACCGCTCGATCTGCGGACGCTGATCGGTCGGCAGATCAATTTTCTGCATAACAAATCCCTTGAATTCAGGCAGTTTAAAATTATCGACACCCAAAACGTCGGGCAATGAATACAATTTATATGTCACCAGAAATGCCTCCTGCTCGTACACTTTTGTTTTAGTCACGTTGGCCTTCATAAACACGTCGCCCGAAGCAAGAGAAGCCGTAGAGGCACCTTCACCCGGAGAGTCTCCTCCATTTTTACCATGCGATTTTGCATTCTTATCGGGAGGAAGAACCTTTATCGACAAGCCGTTAGCCACATGTCGCTGTCTGGCAATCTGAATAGTTGCGGGTCCGATGGAAAATGTACCCAGTTTACGGGCTTGCAGGGTATAGGTAATCGTCATTGATCCGCTATACTGTCCGTTAATAATTTGCTGAGAACTGGCAGTATACGGCCCGGCTAAGACTTCAAAATTACTCAGGTCGGGCAAACGCAATTCGTCTGCATCTGCTGCCGTATTGATAACGTAAGACAATTGAAAAGGAGTTCCCAAGACAACTGTGGAAGGAGCTTTGGCCACAAAAGTAATCTTTTGCGCTCTCCCTTCGGCAGCACCTAATATTAATAACGCTACTAAAAATAGGATATGCTTTTTCATCCGTATATAATTGTTTTTTAATGGACCGGATGAAATTTCATGCTGGTACAACAACAGTTGCATTGCACAACAACATGTTCATTTCATCTCTCTACAATTTTATCCACAAAAGGACAAATACAATTCAAAAAAGAGGTTATATTCTTTGTTCATTTCCGGCTTACCAATCTTTATCTGCCGATTGCGACCGTGCTCTGGCTTTCCGATCGTTCATTTTTTGTTGCACATCTTTTTCGTTTTGCTGGATGGCATTGAGAATCTGCTCAGCATTTTGCTTCGACATGCCACCTCCCTGAGCCTGTTGCTGATTCTGATTCTGCTGATTTTTATTATTCTGGTTCTGCTGATTGTTCTGCTGGTTATTATTTTTCGGATCCGGTTTGTTTTGATTCTTTTTATCCTGCTGCTTCTGCTGATCCTTATTATTCTTGTCTTTGTCTTTATTCTTGTTTTGCTGATTCTTCAGCATTGCCTTCGCAAACGCATAATTAAAACGCGTTTCATTATCATTCGGGTTAAGCATCAACGACTGCTTGTAAGCTTCCAGCGCTTTATCGAACTGCCGTTGGGTCATCAATGAATTTCCCAGATTATGCATCGTGGCAGCCATCCTTTTTTTATCCTGAGTAAGCGGCAGAGCTTGCTTGTAAGCATTCAATGCCTCGGGATATTTATTTTGTTTGTAAAGTGCATTGCCCAGATTATAATTAGCCTCAAACGACTTCTTATTTTTCTTCAGGGCATCCCTGTAGGCACTTTCGGCTTCAGTATATTTTTGTTGATTATAAAGCTTGTTTCCGGCATTTACACTCACACCCTCCTTTTGAGCAAAAGAAGGCACAAATGCCAATAACCCGAGTAAAATAAAAAGAGTTCTCATAATTTTCAGCGATGATATTTCATTGCAATCAGCACCTTCGGCACATTGCAATATTAAAACCATTTAAACCGGTTCACCCATTTGTTTTGACGGCCTAAAATAAGTATATCTATAACCAGCAGGAAAAATGCCAACCATGCCATTGTTGCGAACTGTTCATCACGGGAAGAGTAAATCTTGCTCTCGACCGGAGCCGTTGCCAACTTATCGAGCGATGCCGATACGGCACGCAAAGCGGTATTCGAATTGTCGGCTCTGACATAAATTCCTTTACCGGCTGCGGCAACCTCTTTTCCCATCGATTCATCCAGCTTCGATATAATCACATTGCCACTCATGTCTTTTTTGTAACTCATCGTCCCGGGAGCCGGAATCGGAGATCCCTCGGGGGTACCTATTCCAACAACATTGACCATGATGCCTTTATCGGCAGCCAATTTAGCCGCGTCAACCGCGTTATCCTCGTGATTTTCGACATCGGTAATTACAATGATCGCCTTTCCTGTCTTTGAGTTGGTCGATAAACCCTGTATTCCCAGGTCAATAGCCGATCCGATAGCCGTACCCTGCCGCGAAATCATTCCCGGTTCGATCGAGGAAAGGAACATCTTTGCAGCGACATAATCGGCTGTAAGCGGTATTTGCATCTGCGCTTCGCCGGCAAAAACAATGACTCCCACCTTATCGTTGCTCAGCGTTTCGGATAGTTTCGACAGCATCTGCTTGGCCTTTTCAAGACGACTGGGTAAAATATCTTTTGCCATCATCGAATTGGAGACATCAAGCGCTATCATCACTTCAATACCCCGACGTTTTACCGATTCGGTACTTGATCCGAACTGAGGACGAGCGATGGACAATATAATAAGTGTCAAAGCTGCCAAAGCTATATAAAATTTAATGCGTTGACGCGTCTGCGAAACGTTGGGCATCAGGTCGGTCACCAACTGATGATCGCCGAATTTCGCCAGTTTCCTCTTTCTGACTATGTTGCTATACATGAACAATGCCAGAAACAGCGGAATCAACAGCAATAAAACAAGATAATGTGGTTGTGCAAAATGAAACATCGTGTCTAATTTTTAATCTTCACCTGACGTTTTACGGAACCCTGCGCAACAAAGTGTAGCGCAACGCCAATTCTCCACCCAAAAGAAGCAGAGCCAACAACGCAAATCCGGTGTATACATCGCTGCGACGATTGTATTCTTTTACTTCAAGCCTATGCTTTTCGAGTTTATCAATATCCTGATAAATAGATTGCAGCGTATTATTATCGGTTGCCCGGTAGTATTTTCCGTGTGTCATCCGGGCAATTTGCGATAACGTACTTTCGTCAAATTCTACCGGCATATTCTGGTATTGCAATCCGAAAGGCGTTTGTACCGGCATCGGAGCCACACCGCGCGTTCCGACCCCAATGGTATAAACCCTGATGCCAAACTGCCTGGCTATTTCAGCCGCCGTTAAAGGGGCAATATCGCCCGTGTTATTCGAACCGTCTGTCAGCAGAATAATTACTTTCGACTTAGCTTTACTGCCTCTCAACCTGTTCACAGCCGTTCCCAGACCCATACCGATAGCCGTTCCATCGTCGACCATACCAAACTGTACGCTATGCAACAGACTGATCAGGGCCGCATGATTGGTAGTTAACGGGCACTGGGTAAAACTCTCGCTGGCAAAGATCACCAACCCGATATTATCGTTCGGACGACTGTTTATAAACTCGGTAGCCACCGCTTTTGCCGCATCGATACGATTCGGACGAAAATCTTTCGCCAGCATGGTTCCCGAAATATCCACGGCCATCATGATGTCGATACCCTCGGAAGTTGAATCGGTCACCGAATCGGATGTTTGCGGACGTGCAATAACAATAATCAGGGCTATCAACGCCAGCATCCGCAATACAAACGGAACATGCCGGAGATAAAGTCGCTTTGTCTTTTTAAAACCTGCAAAATAGCGTGTCGATGAAATCTGCAAGCTGGCATCCGATTTGCTCAACCGCATCACATACCCCACAATAAGCGGTATCAATACGAGCAACAAAAACAGATATCCCGGGTTTTTAAAAATCATAGTCTATGATAGTTTTTTCGATTCAACGTTAATGAGGTTTCACTTCCGACGGCAATGGCTCCTCTTTTTTAGTATCTGCCGGAATCGATTCGGTCACGGTATCATCCACTTTGGTTTGATTGACAAAAAGATAACAAATGTTCAGACTGAGTTCGTTCTCTTCTGCCACGGGATGCCACTTCGCGAATTTTACCAAATCGCTCACCTGTAATAGTTTTTCCAGACTGTCGTAAGCCGCCGAATATTCGGTTTGGATCATTCTTGCCTCCTCCAGAATATCGGCAGAGGTCATTTCAAGTGCCGAAATATTAAATCTGGCCTCCATATATTCGCGAATCACCGCCGTCAACCGGGTGTAATACTCCTTCTCGCGGCCATGTTGCCACAATTTCTGAGCACTGATATGATCGAGATCCCGAATCGCTTTTTGATGAGGCGACAATGCCACAGCCCCTTTTTCGATGAAAGGAATCGGCTTTTTCAGAACATATTTCCAAACGACAAAAACAATAGCCGCCAATACTATCAGAATCAATGCGATAAGCAATATCATGCGAAAGAATGCAGCCCAGTCGAAGGGAGGTGAATATACTTTCTTTATATCGAATATCGACTGTTTTGCCGTATCTACCGAGTACGTTATCACCTTCAACGACATCGGATTGGTTTTGAAAGTATCGCGCCCGGCAATCAGTTTGTAGGAAGGAATGTAGTAAAGCGCCGAGTCGAACGAAGTAATCGTATAAGTTTGTTTTACCTGAATGCGGTCATGCCCCAAATCAAGCGTATCCATTCTGGGTTTTCCCAACACATTGATACCTTTCACCAATGTATCGGCAAATAACGGAAACTGAACCACCATGTGTTTCGGTTGAGCCACTTCGAACGACAAATGCGACTGTTTGCCGATCAGTATTAAGGTAGAATCGATGGATGCTTTCACTGAGATTTGCTGACAATATCCATTGTGAGCAAAAAGAAGGGCCAAAAAGAAAAGCAATAATCTGTAAATTGTTTTCATGTTTTTTTAAGCTTAGCAAGACATTCGCGCTGCATCAGTTTCTCAGCCTGAAAAGCCGCATCAATGATTTCACATAATCTTCGTCGGTACTGATCGACACATAATCGACATTACATTTGGCCAGTGCCTGTTGCAACGAAATTTGGTTTTCACCCCACCAGTTGTGGTATGCCATGCGCAACCTGCGATCGGATGTATCTACCCACAAACGCTCTCCGGTTTCGGCATCCTTCAACTTTACCAGACCTATATCGGGCATTTCGGTTTCGCGCGGATCGTATACCTGAAGAGCCACAACGTCGTGTTTCCGGTTGGCAATCATCATAGCACGTTCGAACTCTCCATCGATAAAATCGGAGATAAGAAACGCGGTACAACGTCGTTTGATGGCATTTGTGAAGTATTGCAACACCTTTGAGACATCCGTCCGTGAACTTTCGGGATGAAAGTCGAGCAACTCGCGAATGATGTACAGAATATGTTTTTTCCCTTTCTGAGGAGGAATAAATTTTTCAATCTTGTCCGAAAAGAAAATCACCCCGATTTTATCTTTGTTCTGAATAGCCGAGAACGCGAGTGTTGCAGCAATTTCGGTAATCAGGTTACGTTTGGTCTGGGTGACAGTACCAAAGTCACGACTTCCCGATACGTCGACCAAAAGCATTGCCGTCAGTTCACGCTCTTCTTCAAAAACCTTGATATAGGGATGATTAAAACGAGCCGTGACATTCCAATCGATGCTGCGGATATCGTCTCCATACTGATATTCGCGTACCTCCGAGAAGGTCATACCACGCCCCTTGAAGGCCGAGTGATATTCGCCGGCAAAAATATTGCGCGACAATCCCCGGGTTTTTATCTCAATCTGCCGAACTTTCTTTAGTAATTCCGATGTTTCCATTCAATTGTTATTCCAATTTCAGGGTTCAAATTCCCAAATTCTATTGTCACAGACTTTTCAAACCGATACAATAGCATGTTGGTTTATTGCCTTATTGGCACATTGGCAAATTAATCAGGGTACCTCTACCGCGTTCAGTATTTCGCTGATAATTTCTTCTGAAGTCATATTGTTTGCCTCGGCTTCGTAGCTGAGACCGATACGGTGACGCAACACATCGAAACAAACTGCACGCACATCTTCGGGAATTACATATCCGCGGCGTTTGATGAAGGCGTAGGCTTTCGAAGCCAAAGCCAGATTGATAGATGCACGGGGAGAACCACCGAACGAAATCATGCTGGAAAGATTCTTTAGTCCGTATTCGTCCGGGAAACGGGTAGCGAAAACAATATCGACAATATAGCGTTCAATCTTTTCGTCAATATACACTTCGCGAACCACATTACGGGCACCCACGATATCTTCCGGTTTCAGCATCGGCTGAATTTTTGGCAACGACTCCGACATGTTGAGACGGATAATCGCTTTTTCCTCCTCCTTTTTCGGATAGTTGATAATTACCTTCAGCATAAAACGGTCGACCTGCGCTTCGGGCAATGGATAGGTACCCTCCTGCTCAATCGGGTTTTGCGTTGCCAAAACCAAAAACGGCTCTTCGAGTTTGAAAGTCTGATCGCCGATAGTCACCTGACGCTCCTGCATGGCTTCGAGCAGCGCGCTCTGCACCTTTGCCGGAGCACGGTTGATTTCGTCGGCAAGTACAAAGTGAGAAAAGATTGGCCCTTTTTTAATGGCAAATTCCTCTTTTTTCTGGCTGTATATCATCGTACCGATAACGTCCGCCGGCAGCAGGTCCGGAGTAAACTGAATACGACTGTAATTGGCATCAATCAGTTGTGCCAGTGTTTTAATTGCAAGAGTCTTGGCCAAACCAGGTACACCTTCGAGCAATACGTGTCCGTTTGAAAGCATACCGATCAGCAAAGATTCTACCAGGTGTTTCTGGCCGACAATCATCTGATTCATACCCATAGTCAGGGCATCAACAAACGCGCTCTGTTTTTCGATGCGTTCGTTTAATTCTCTGATATCAACTGTTGGATTCATTATAAAATAGTTTGTTGATTATAGAATGAACAACCCGATTTTCCGGGATTTTCTTCTTGTTTATTTCGACAAATGGCCTTTTGAAGCCACATCTCAAGCTACATGTAAATAAATGTTTACCCCCGTTTTCGTAAGCCACTCCGTTTTTTAACATTTTGACTCCAAAAACAGGTACCGATAGTTAGCGCAAACAACTAATTATCAGAAATATATCGGTAAGTCCGATTTAACATTTGCGTTCAAAACAAATTTATCCCGCTATATCATTACCTGTCCCTTTCTCCCGTTAAAAAACAATAAGCCGTTTCATAATAAATACAAAAAGCTCATTTTCATCATTATATCAAGCTGTCACAGGGTAAAACCGTCATCAGAAAAGGAAATCATCAACGCAACTCCGGCGGGTCGGTTACACTTACGGTACAGGGTCATAGCCGTGGCCTCCCCACGGATGACACCTCAGAATCCGTCTTATTGCGAGATACATTCCTTTAAAAGGACCATGTTTGCGCACAGCTTCCACTGCATATTCCGAACAGGTAGGAGTAAAGCGGCAAGTCGGCGGCTTCATGGGCGAAATGCAATAGCGATAAAAATAGATGGGTAAAAGCACAATCAACGATACGATCTTTTTCATACAGATTTTTTCTGCAAGGCATCCAGGGCTTCAATCATTTTGCGTTCGATTACAGGATAGGCAAGCGGCTCATTGGCCACATACGTAAATGCCACATTTATTGTCTGCTTCCTATCTTCCAACACACCGGCAAGCATCGATTTATGCAAACGAAAGGCTTCCCGCATACGCCGTTTCAGCAAATTACGTTTATTCGCCCGTTTGAACCTGCGCTTGGGTACACTAAACAGCGCTTGCACTGGAATCGTCCGTGGTTCATCCGGCAGAAATACAACCTTCAACGGATACACCAAAAAAGATTTACCTTCTACGAACAGACGCTTCACACGTATATCTCCGGTCAGTCGTTCTTTTTTGGGAAAGGAATATAAATTATCAGACATGTGTACTGGCTTCGACATCAATTGAATTATTGCAAAGATACCTTTTTTTCCCATACCCGCTTTCGACAAAATACCGTTTTCAATAAAAACAACACTTCATCATTGTTTTACCACACAAAATCAAAAAAGCTTTACAATTAATTATCAAAAGCTTATACAATTTCCGATTACACAATATACCCGGAGATCTGTCTGTGAACTCCTTTTTTCAGATTCAGCATTTGCACAATTCAAACAAATCGTTTATCTTTGCATCCGCTTTTGGAGAGATGGCAGAGTGGTCGATTGCGGCGGTCTTGAAAACCGTTGAACCGCGAGGTTCCTGGGGTTCGAATCCCTATCTCTCCGCCAAAAAGAATATCAAAAAAGAGTAAAAGCCCGCAAAATCAATATTTTGCGGGCTTTTCTATTTTGGGGAGTATCACAAATTTTTCAATATCTGCCAATCTTTAGGTGGCAGATTCGGTGGAGTTGAAATTGGAAGCTCCATTGTCCACCGAATTTCGACTAAAAGTGTTTATAATAGCCTCTAAGCTAGCATAAAAGTTCATTTTCACTAATAGAGAGTCTATTAGAATAATATTGATTTTCTGTTTGCATAGTATATTTTGTTTCAGGAAGAGAGTATCCCCATTAAAATAAATAGACTTATCCTTGGATATGATAAACCGTGTTGATCTAAGCTAAAAAAGCTTTTGCTTTTCGCTCTATTTCAGAAGGAGAAGTCTTATACTTTGACGCAACCTTTCTCCATTGGGAAACCGCTTTAGTGACTTCCTCTTTTATCTCCTCAGCACGTTTACCGGATAGTAAATAGTAAGGAGCGGTATTCATTACCAAATCAACATCCAAAGAGTTATCCACTTCATCAATATTCAGTTTAAGACCTGTTCCGGTTTCGTTCGGATTAATATCAAATGCCGGAGACAGATTCCAACCGGCCTCGGTGTATAGAAATCCATGATTTCGCAAGTGATCATCTGTATTGGAAACGCAAACGGAAAACAGAACCCGTCGAAAAAGTTCTTCCAGATTGCCGGTAACATCCGCACATTCCGATTTAATAAATCCGACTATATCCAAATAACTCACACCGCTTTCCGCATCGTCTCCGTCTGTTCGCCGTAACAACGTCATAGCGGAAGCATAATGAATTCGTTTGTTATCTGCGGTTCTGTCAAAACGTTGTGATAAATAGGTATGATAGGGAGAAGCCAGCTTTTTTACAAAAGCATTTGGAACCGTAATTTTAGCCTGAATGGCCAATTCATGGACAACCATTTCCCATAAACCTGTATCCGAATCATCCTTTTTACTTGGAAATTTCGCAATCCATTGATTTCCGCGTGTATCAACAACATCTGCTTTAGGGCGAGCTCCTCCCAGCGATGAGCCTGGAGCAATCAGTTGATTCATCCATTTAAGGGAAGCCTCATCTAATTCATCGGCATTTTTTTCGTATTGCTCCACTGCATATTCAAGATCTCTTAATGAAGTCCAGGGTGGAGCTGCCAGCTGTTGGTCATTGCTCATAAATTCACCCTGTTCGGTTTCTTTGAAACGCAATCCACCCATACGGTGGCTATCATGTACCCCCAATAGGAAATCAATTTCGAATAAAGTGCGGGGTTCGGTTTTCTCAATTTTTGACAAGAGAACGTCCCTTCGCTTCATCAATAGTTGCCCCCATCGGTCAGGGGATGAATCTTTGAAAATACCGAAATTACCATTTGGAGCGGCATAATGTAGTCCGGAGAAAAGAGGCAATTCAGGGTCAATAGAGATACCGGTTTTTATCCACGCGTTGTCATATTCAAAAGAATACACAGCTTTACCCCGAAGAGAAGTAAAATACAACTTTCCTATCAATTCAGGCGTACCGAGCATATACCAATCGGCATACACCAATATTTCTTTTTCTTTATTCTGCTTCATAACGAACTATTCAAATTCCGGTTTTTCAGAATCACCTTTGTCTATTACATGCTCAATAGCCGATAGTGTCTTTTTCTTTTTCGGGGCTCTCTTTTTCACGATCAATCCGGCATCCTGGATTTGTCTTCCTACAGGATCTTTATCTGCTATCAACAGCAAATCATCTTCAAGGCGTAAAACAGATAGCACCTGCAAATAACTTCCCAACGAAACGGATGGAGAGCCGTCTTCAATATTGTTTAACGTAGATGTGGCAATACCGGCGCGTTCAGCCATGGAACGCATTGATAATTTCCGACGCAAGCGGGCTAACTTAATATTCTCTCCCAGCGTGGCAAGCACATTCTTCTGCTTCTGAGTGTAATTTGTTCCTTTTGATTTCATCTGTTTAAAATTCAGTAAACAAGCTGACGAGTTGATGTGTAATTGGCTGATATTAAGGCTTTTAGAAATTAAACAATTAATCATCTCTTTGTGAGTCATACTCGTTTATTTGTCATGGATGTTTCATCAGTTTATAATTTTTTGAAAGCGATCATATGGAACTCGTATCACTTTCAGCGATACTCATTTCATAACAACCGATATTTCAGTACAAAAGTAGGTATTTATATTGAAATATCATACATTATAATGAATTTATTTTTCATACCACATCAAAGAAACAGTATTCCTTAAGAATATCAGAAAAGAGTAAAAGCCCGCAAAATAAATGTTTTGCGGGCTTTCCTATTTTGCGACAGTTGTAAATACTCACAAGCCCGGACATAGAAATATCAAAACGACCCGGCATTACACTACAATTTTGGATATGAAAGAGATCCCTGATATGAGAATTTGAAAGCAAAGTTTGAATGCTATTTCTCAATCACCGAGCCCCATCCTGCCGGAATAATATTATTTCCACGCATCCAATCCAGAGCGCTATCCAGACGATCTGCATATCGTTTTTTGTGAGGATCCCAATTCAAAAAGTCCTGTTTCAGTGCCAGGTCGTTGATAAGTTGCCCCTTGATGATGCGATTGTTCCAAACGGCATAAAGGGTAGCAACTATTTCGCACTGCTCCCATTTGGCTTTTTTGAAAGTGCGAATAATCGATTCTATCTGCTCTCTTTCGCCCGAGAACTTTTCCTCAAACAATTCGTCGACTGTAGCAACGCCGCTCATTTCGAGGTAATGCACATGATTGTCGATCTTGTTTTTCCGGGCATCGTATATGCCGTACCTTCTGAGTTTCGATTCTATCTCTAATATCAAATCGTCATAAGGCCCGGCTACGTTGACTATATATTTCGATTCAAAATCGATTTGGCAGATATACTCTACCAGAAACAGGAGCTTCATCAGCATCACACGTCCGAAGCCAGCCGAGTTGAAGCGACGGATAAGGTAAGCCGCCAAAATGGTGCGCTCGCTGATATTCGATTTTCGGGTAGCCGACACCATCTGCAGAACCGGTTCCTCTTTTTTCTCTTCAAGCGCCTCCCGCAACACCTGTTGCAGCAACATTTCATTTTGCTGTTGGCTGCGGCGGATGCTGGCTTCCAGTTCGTCGCAGGTGCGCATCAGCTCGTCAAGCTTACTAACAATCGCTTGCTGCTCGGAGAGAGGGGGAAAAGGAAGGGGCAATAATCGCATTGATTTCAGTGAAACATTTTTAATAGTTGTTTCAGAAGCAGCGTCTACAGCATACTTAAAAAAGTAAGAACTTTTGATGTAATAGCCAATGTAATATTTTTTAATTTCAGACATTAGATTGAAATAACAAGCACTCTTGCCTAAGATTATTTTCTCTTCATTATAATAAGCGATATTTCCTAATGTGCCATTTATAGAAATAAAAATTGTGTTATTAGTTAAATGTTTCTTGTGCTTCTCATACTCTTGTTCTGACACTTTCTTAGTATTCTCTTTAATCTCTATTTTTCCATTAATAAGGTTATTTCCATTAATAAAATAGTAATCACCTTGACTATCATAATTAGGAGTACCATGTATGCCATCACCTAATATTGTGATAATGTCATTTAATCTACACCACGCCCAGCCCTCTGGAATTTCAAAAGGAATTTCATCCTCACCAATCGGTGCTAATTCTTTCTCCTTTTTCAGTTTTCCATCTTTGATGAGTTGTTTCTTTTCCGCCTTTATCTTCTCCAACAAGGCCTGAGCACTATTTTCCCCTTCTATCAGTTCGGGGTGTGCGGTGCGGAAGTCGGCAGTCAGTTTCCCCTGCATGGCTTCGCGCAAAAAGGATTGGCGAAGTTGTTTGACAAGGGTAAGTTGGAGGCTGAGTTCTGCTAATAATAGCTTATTTTCCCTAAATATAGATTCAATTGATTGGATTTTGAGGTGTACTTCCGGTATTGAATCATTACGTTGAAACATATGTTTCTGAGTAACAAGATCACACTTAGGTATTCGTAAAGTTTTTAGTTTTTCTGCATTCACATTAGGCATAGCAGAACCAGCCTTTAACTCTACAATTTGACTCCAAAAAACATACGAATTCAAATATGCTGTAATAAAATTTATATCGACATCCTTCTTGATTCTTAATCGGATCAAATAACTCGCATATACTGCATTTTTGGGAGCATCCTTTACCATGAATGATTTTCCTGTTGTACCTCCTGTTCTTGCAATTAAAATATCATTATCATGTAGGAGGTATTTAATGTCATTTTCGCAATTACAAAATGGCACATTTGACCATTCAACTCCACCATCTTTGATGTCAGTTATCCTCACAAGTTTATGTGTTCCAAAATCTGAAGCAGAAGCTGTAAATCCATATTGAGTTGATTCAAGATAATGATTTAATGTAACTTCTTCACATCTATTAAAAAGTGAACTAAATACAAATGTGTTCCGTATTAGATTTAAGATCTCTACTTCGGAATTAATAAAGGATAATGGAATAAAATTCACTTTAAACTTCATTGGACTGACGTTTTTAGGTTATCCAACAATCCAGCACTTTTCTCAAACGACTGTTCCAGCATCTGCATCAGTTCTGTACTACTATATTCAATGGTCTCTTCCTGTCGGTTGGGGTTTTTAATATCCAGATCGTAGCCCCGTTCTTTCAGGGTGTCGATAGATACTTTCCAGCACAGGTCGGACTCTTCGCGGTGATTCCACCATTTCTTTATGGGTGCAAACTCTTTGAGTTGTATGGTTTTGGTTTTGCTGTACGATTTTTGTCCTTCGGGCAGGCGGTGCTCGTAGTACCATACTTCCTTCGTCGCTTCGCCTTTGGTAAAGAAGAGCAGGTTGGTAGCCACTGTGGCATAAGGCTGAAATACCGAATTGGGCAGGCGGATAATGGTATGAAGGTTGCAATCTTCGAGCAACTTTTGGCGTACCCGCTGTTTCACACCGTCGCCGGTGAGTGAGCCGTCGGGCAACACAATACCGGCGCGTCCGCCCTGTTTCAGCAGGTGTATCATCAGCACCAGAAAGAGGTCGGCGCTCTCTTTGGTACGGAAGCTTTGCGGAAAGTTATTCTCGTTGTTGTTGGCCACAATGCCGCCAAAAGGCGGGTTGGCCAATATGGCATCCACACGGTGCCGGTTGGTATAATTGCTTAACGGTTGCTCCAGCGAATCGCGATACGAGATTTTGGGCACTTCAATGTCGTGCAAAATCAGGTTAGTGGTCGCCAGCAGATAAGGGAGGGGTTTGTATTCCCATCCCATAATATTTTCGGCGATGCTCTGGCGCTCTTCCACGCTGTTGGCCTGTTTCTTCAGGTGCTCGATGGCAGCAGTGAGGTAACCACCCGTTCCGCAGCTCGGATCCAAAATCTTTTCGCCCAGTTGCGGATTTACCATTTCGCAGATAAACTCGGTAATGGCGCGCGGGGTATAAAACTCCCCGCTCTTGCCCGCGCTTTGCAGTTCCTTCAGGATGGTTTCGTACAACTCGCCAAAAGCATGACGGTCTTTGGCGATGTTGAAGTCGATCTCATTCAGCTTGTTCAATACCTTGCGGATATTGATACCGCTTTTCATGTAGTTGTTGTTGCCTTCAAACACCTCGCGTACAATGAGCGCCCGTTTGTTACGCAGGTCGTCGGTGCTGTTTACAGGCAGGTTGCGCAGATCCTGAAACAGTTTTCGGTCCACAAATTCCTGCAATTCATCACCGGTAATTCCCTCGTCATTGCCCGCCCATGCATCCCAGTGTAGTTCGTCAGGGATAGGGCTTGTATAGTTGTCGTTGAGCAGTTCGAGCTCTTTGTCTTTGTCGGAGAATATTTTGAAAAACAGCATCCATCCCAGCTGTTCGATGCGTTGCGCATCGCCGTTTAGGCCGGTATCCTGCCACATTATCTTGCGGATGCTATCGAGGGTTCCTTTTAGGTTGGTCATTTAGTTTTATATTGTTTGTTTTCTCTTCCTTTTTTCCACCCCTAAATCCCCTGAAGGGGACTTTGGGTAAGTGCGGTTTCGGAGGTTTGTATCGTTAAGTATGTTTTCCCTTATCTTACATTACGAGAATATTTTTGTATATTTTGCTATCAAAAGTCCCCTTCAGGGGAATCGAAGATCAGCGCAGCTAATTAGGGGTAGCCAGCTTAGCAACACCTAAATAACGTTTAATACTATCTACCACCTTTTCAATATCATTCAGAACCTCTTCATTTGTAAACCGGATAACGGTTAATCCCCATTTTTCCAGTTCCGCAGTTCTTCCATCGTCGTATGCTTGTTGATATTCGTGAATACCTCCATCTATTTCAATCACTAATTTGAATTTATGACAATAAAAATCAGCAACAAAAATATCAATCGGATGTTGTGCCTTAAAACGGACTCCCAACTGGAATTTATTCAGATTTTCCCAAAGTTTTGTTTCTGCCGGAATCATATTTTTTCGTAATAACTCAGCATTCTGAAATATGGTACGCTTTGCACCATAAAACATTGCGGGTTGTTCGGTTCGTTGCATGGCTTTATTTTTCTCGTCTTACTTTTCGCTCTTTTTTCTGCCCCTAAATTCCCTAAAGGGGACTTTGGGTAAGTGCGGTTTCAGAGGTTTGTATCGTTAAGTATGCTTTTTCTTATCATAATTACGAGAATATCTTTGTATATCTTGCGATCAAAAGTCCCCTTCAGGGGAATCGAAGATCAGCGCAGCTAATTAGGGGTAGTACACCGAGGGCAGTCACGAGCCGCAGAATCCCTAAGATAAACTAAAAGCAAATTACTACCCTATACTCTGATACAATTCCTTTTCCAACTCTTTTATGGCTCTCATATAATTGTCTTTACTACCAAATTCATTGATAATTTCCACTGGCGAACCATATTCGGTAAAGGGTTGTACCCGCAAAACATCCATGTTTTCGATATTGGTAATTCCTTCGTCTGCATATTTATCCAATAAAGCTTCCAGTACTTTACGGGCTTGTTCTCCGTATTTTGCAAAGTAGTTGCGCTTCTTTACATTATTGGCTCTTTCTTTACGCGTTAATGGCGGCTGCCCGTAAGCTACGTGGCATATCAGATCGAACAAATCAACCTCTTTGTTTACCGCATTTTCGAGTGCTTCTACCATCACCCCTTGCTCTTCCAGCTCCTGAACAAGGATTTCTTTTTTGTCTGCACTATTCCATGATTTCAAAAAGTCATCGAGCGATGCATAGCGTCCCATAACAACTTTGCGGGTATAATCCTTCAGACTAACAGTAATAGGCTTGCCATTGTTATCGAAATACAACTCGCGACTTATCAAAGCAGACACGTCGACTCCATTAACATACACTTTAGTCTTGCGGATAGGAGTATCCCACATAGTTTTGTCCTCATCTTCCGGCTCCGGGTATCTGACAACAGGATTGATTACAATTTCTTCTCCCGTTTCTTCATCTTCAATTGAAGCATGATCATTCTCTTCTTCGTCAATAATATTAGTCAAATCGGTATTCTCGGAAACAGGTTTTACTCGTATCGGATCACCATCAAACTCTTTATCGGCAAACAAATCGGTTACGTTACGAAAATCAAGGATGGTAAAATATAGCTTATTGAATTCTTCATTAATGCGCGTACCACGTCCGATTATCTGCTTGAATTTGGTCATGGATTTAATTTCCGCATCCAGTACAATTACTTTGCAGGTTTGAGCATCAACACCTGTGGTCATTAATTCTGAAGTAGTTGCTATCACCGGATAACGTTCTTCGGGATTGATAAAATTATCCAGCTCCCGTTTACCTTCGTCATTATCGCCGGTAATCTGCATGACATACTTATAATTATCGGCAGCCAAATCGGCATTGCAATTGGCAATAGCCGTTCGCATACGGTTAGCATGATCAATATCGGTACAGAACACAATCGTTTTGGCAAAGCGATCGTAGCCATTCAGAAACTCCGTCAATTTTTGAGCAACAACTTCGGTACGCTCATCTATAACGAGATTTTTATCAAAGTCTTTACGGTTATAGATGCGGTCTTCCACCATATCTCCGTCTTTATCGGTTTTGCCCTTTTCGGGGCGCCATCCTTCGGCATCGACATTGAGCGTAACCCTTACAACCCGATAGGGAGCCAAAAATCCATCGTCAATGCCCTGTTTTAAAGAATAAGTATAAACCGGATCGCCAAAATATTCACTGTTGGATACCTCACAGGTCTCTTTCTGTGTAGCTGTCAAACCGACATGAGTAGCCTTATTGAAATAAGTTAAGATTTCGTGCCAGGCACTATTCTCTTTTGCACTTCCACGATGACACTCATCAATAACAATCAAATCGAAGAATTCCCGGGAAAATTGCTTGTAGGCATTCGCCTCTTCGTTGGCTCCCGATAATCCCTGATATAAAGCCAGATATACTTCGTAGCTTTTATCGATCATTCGGTTTTTTACAACCGTCATCTTATCCTTGAAGTGTTTGAAATCACCCCGCTTTGTCTGGTCTATCAGTGCATTGCGATCAGCCAGAAATAAAATGCGTTTTTTTGCTCCGCTTTTCCATAATCGGTGTATAATTTGAAAAGCGGTGTATGTTTTTCCCGTACCGGTTGCCATTACGAGCAAAATGCGGGACTGGCCATTGGCAATAGCTTCTACCGTACGATTAACGGCAATTTGCTGGTAGTAACGGGGACTACGTCCGCTACCGTCAAAGAAATAGGCTTGAGAGGCAACTTTTTCGGCTTCAGGAGTATTGATTCCTTTGTATTGTTTGTACTTTTCCCATAACTGTTCGGGAGTAGGAAAACTATTGTTATCGAGAACAGTTTCAATGTTTCCAGCTATTGCAGTTCGGTCGTGGAATAGAAAACCACTTCCATTGCTGCTAAAGACACACGGAATATCTAAAATGCGGGCATAATCTAACGCTTGCTGTATACCATCACCGATTGAATGTTTGTTATCTTTTGCTTCGATAATTGCGATGGGAATATTGGGCTTGTAGTAAAGGATATAATCGGCACGCTTCTTCGCACCGCGAGCTGTCAGTTTGCCCCGCACATAGATTTTTCCATCAGTAAAACTGACTTCTTCAAGCATTTGGGTATTTCTATCCCAACCGGCATTTTCTATGGCAGGCGTAATAATTTTTGTACAAACATCTCTTTCTGAAAGCGTTTTCAGATCCAACATTGCAATTGCTTTATGAAATTACAGTAAAAGCCAATATCTATCGCAAATCTACAAATTCCCTTTGAAACCGATTGCTTTTTTCTTTATGTTTTTACATTCTACTTTTCATACAGAATATTTTGCACAATCAACGGCATGACTCCCCTCTTGTAATGATCGGACAAGATCAATATCACTACAAAGAGGGATTGTCCGGAGAATAGTGCGCCGGTACCTTTGTCTCATCAAAGAATAGTTCTGATTTGCCCTGAATTGATGTTTGAAATGATGTGAATTAAGTGAGAATTCCTTTCAATGGTACATGCTTTCGGGCATGTACCATGAAGGGCGTCAACGGCGAATTAGTACCGATTGTTTATTGCGAATAGTAATCAAAACAGTAATCAGATGAAAAAAATAGCCATTGTTTACGGGAGTACCACCGGTCACACAAAAGAGGCAGCCGAAAGTATTGCCGCTCGTTTGTCATCGTATAGTGTGCAGCTGATAGATGTTGCCACACTCAGTGCAGAGCAGTTGACTCAATATCCGAATCTTATTCTGGGAACCTCCACGTGGGGATCCGGCGATCTGCAGGATGACTGGGAAAGCTTTCTTCCTAAATTGGGAAAAGCAGATCTGAGTGGCAAAATAGTTGCCCTTTTCGGATTGGGCGACTCTTCTTCTTTTTCCGATACGTTTGTCGACGGGATGGCACAGATTCACGATGCATTGCAGGGATCGGGTTGTACAATCGTAGGCACAGTAGATGCGAATAGTTATTCATTTGATGCGTCGCTTGCCGTGTCGGATGGTAAATTTGTGGGTCTACCCCTTGACGAAGACAATGAAAGCAATTTGAGCGCCGTCCGTATTGATAGTTGGATTGCTTCCATTGAACCTTGTTTCATCGATTAAGCGTTGCACCATGACTGTATTGATGCATCATATCTATGAGTATAAAAAAGGATTGCGCAATCTGGTACTGCATACAATGAGTACTACCGATAGGCCACAGGCAGAGATTCGCCTACAGCATCAACACATAGCTTATCATGTCTGTGTGGTAAGCGAAACCAAAATCAATATTTTCTTTGGAGCAGAGCAATGTGTGGAAGTAGTGCGGAAATTTGGTGACAAGCGTTTGAACCGGTTTACTCCCGAAGAGGATTTCATTCTGGGAATCATGCTGGGTTACGACCGGTTGCAGCAGTGCAATCGGTACCTGCAACGTTGCCACGATGCCGAATCGGGTTTGATTGCGGTATAACCCCAAAAATTGTAATCGGAGATAGAGAACTATTTTGTCTTACGACACAAGATGCCTCCTGAATTCTTCAGAGAAAACATTATTGCTGTTTTTTTTTCGTCAGCAAGCCTTCTTATTTGCGCGAAAGCTTCTCCATTTTTTTGGAAAAAGCCGTTTCGTCGACATTGAAAAGACAGGTCGGCAGCACAGCACCGGTTAAAGAACCGGGACTATCAACGCTCTCCGTTTTTGTATTGAGACGGTTTGATTCCAAATTCGTCCTGAAAACATTTTGTAAAATAGCTGGTAGTACCAAAGCCCACTTTACCGGCAACTTCAGCCACAGGCAACCCCTCTACAAGTAATTGAGCGGCTCTTTTCAGACGAACCGACCGGATAAACTCACTGGGAGTCTGACCGACAATAGCCGATAATTTACGGTAAAGTCCGGTTCGGTCCATAAACAGATCTTTACTCAGTTGCTCTACCGAATAGGAAGCATTGTCAATATTTTTTTCGATATGCCGCAAAGCATCCTTTATCAACTTCTTATCGACGTTGGAAGAGATAAAGTTATCAGGATCTATGGCAATAGCGTTTTTAAATACCTTTTTACGCTGATTCTGCTGCTCGATTAAATGTTGAATACGGAGAAGTAAAATGTCCATATTGAACGGTTTTGAGATATAGGCATCCGCCCCGGCCTCAAAGCCCTCAATTTGTGCTTTATCGGAAGTTTTTGCAGTCAGCAATATTACCGGAACGTGCGAGGTCTGAATCTCTTTTTTCAACCGGCGACATAATTCGGTCCCAGACATTTCGGGCATCATTACATCGGTGATGACCAGATCGGGCTGATGAGCCAGCGCTTTTTCCAGCCCTTCCTTACCGTCATTTGCAACGACAACACTGTATTTGTCCGAAAGTTCACCCTGCAAAAAGTTTCTGAATTCAAAGTTATCCTCCACAATAAGAATTTTCAACTTCTGGCTCCGGTCATTCTCTCCGCTTTCCGACTGAGAATTTTCTGCCGGATGAAGGTCTGTCGGTATATGTACCGTAAACGAACTCCCCTCGTTAGCCTGGCTTTCAACTTCGATGGTGCCATTGTGTAACTGCACATATTCTTTCACCAAATGCAGTCCGATTCCACTACCGGTATTTATCTCCACCTGTTTCTTTACCTGATAAAAACGGTCGAATATCTGACTTACATCTACTTCCGGAATGCCTATTCCTGTATCTGTTACCTGCAGCGTAAACATCGGTTGCCCCGGATCCTTCCATGCCTTCAGCCGTATCGTTCCACCGGCAGGTGTAAATTTCAGCGCATTGGAGAGAAGATTATTTACAATTTTCCGCATTTTATCCTTATCTACAAAGGCATAAATATTTTCATCGGCGCAGTCCAACACAAGTTCGAGGCCATTATTCGCTGCCGTTTCGGCAAACGAAGAGGTGATAACTTCCAGAAAATCGCTGATATTACAATAGCTCAACTCCAGCGTTTCGCCTTTCAGTTCGAGCTTCCGAAAATCAAGTAGTTGATTGACAAGCTTGAGCAATTCGTTCGCATTCCGATAGATCCCATTCAGCTGTTTTTTCAGGGGTTCATCGTCGATTTTTTTCAATATGGAGTCGAGTGGCGTCAGAATAAGCGTAAGCGGTGTTCGCAACTCATGACTGACATTCGTAAAAAACGAATACTTCAATTGATCGAGATCTGTTTCTTGTTGCAATTGCATTTTATGCTTATTCCATCGTATATAATATGAAATAGTAAAATACAATCCTGCGGCAAGCAGTAATAAATAAAAAGTATAAGCCCACGGAGTTTTCCAGAACGGAGGATCGATAATGACGGTAATATCGGCACACTGATCTCCCCAATGACGGGCCGTATTGTTGGCCACATATATTTTCAAATGATACGTTCCCGGCGACAGGTTGGTATAACTTGCATGACCGACTCCATCGGTCGTATTAATTTCGTTCCACGAATTATCGGCACCCTCCAGTTTATAACGATAATAGGTTTGCGTCGGATTAACGTAGTTGAGCGCAGAAAATTCAAACTCCAGAAAATTTTGAAAATAACGAAGTCGTATTTCCGATGTTGAACTTATAGCCTGCGACAATATTTTATTGCCATTGTAATATTCGTTTTGTCTGACTTCGGTGCCCGACAAAAGAAGCCGCGTCAACAATGGGACGGACAAGGCCTGTGCTGGCCGATTAATCTGATTAAGATTGAGCTCATTAAAGCCATCGAGACCACCCCACAACAAACTGTTAGTTGAAGTTTTCAAAACAGAACGGGGCAAAAATTCGGTTTCGATTACACCATCGAATTTATTGTAATTGAAAAAAGAGTATCGATACGATTCTCCCTGATCGCTGACATCGATGCGTGATATGCCATTTGAAGTGGAAACCCATATCCGACCCTGATTATCCTCCATAATAGAGCGGGTACTGTTGTTAATAAGCCCCTCCTTTTCCGAGAAACTCTTTGTAACATTGGTTGACGGATTATACACATTAAGTCCATCCATTGTACCAAGCCAAATCAGCCCCCGACTATCGGTAAACAAACAATGGTAGTGATGGCAACTGTGCTGCTGCAAGCCGCTTTTCCGGTTCGGCACCGAAACGGTGTTCCGGCGACAATCGTACAAAAACAATCCATCATCGGAATAGCCCAAAAGCATATCTTTTTTAAAATCGGTCAATTGATACACAAAAGGCAGCATATTTCCGGATGCGACGGTCGCTTTCGTATAATTGCCGGTTTGCGGATCGAAAAGGCCTACCCCTTTATCGGTGCAGAGGTATAACCGATTGTTGGAATCCTCGAAAATAGACAAACAATATCCAGGATTTTGAAAATGTTTGATGCTGTTTTTTTCAAAACAATACAATCCGTTATTTTGCGTACACAGCCAAATGCGCTGCTTACTATCCTTCAAGAGCATCTCGCAAATGGAATTGGCCGGTATCGCATTAAACCTTTCCAACGAAGAAGAATTGGGCGCTTTGCGGAACAATCCATTTTGAGTGCCCACCAAAACAGCGCCATCTTTTTCGGCAAAGCAACGTACGCTGATTTTTCTCGTATCCGGAAGATTAAACAACGAATGTCCGAAATTGCGGAACTTAAACCGGTCGGGATGATAATAGAGCACCCCTCTGTCCACTGTTCCGACCCACAATCCGCCTCGTTTATCGTTGTACTCAGTACTGATTTCGGTTTCCAGGACACGACCATCGACCAAATACAATGGCGATATTAACCGCTTGCTTTGTAAACTCTGATCGATTACCCAAAGTCCGGCAAACGAGCTCACCCAACAACTACCTCTATTATCTATGACCAGAGAGTTGAAGCAATAACCCGTTTCCAAAATTTTCTCCCATTTTTTGCTCTTCACATTAAACCGCATGAGCAACCCGCAATCCCGACCATTGCGCACCTGATACAAATAGTTTTTATACGACGCAACCGATAGGGTTCTCATATATTTATCGCTACCATTCAACGAATCCTCGACGTACAATTTCCTTCGGGTAGACAGATCATAACAAACCACACGCCCCGATCTGTAAAACAGGAAAAGTTGCTTTCCATGCACCACAAGATCGTACAACCGGTCATTTAATCCGCTAAATCCCGAAACGTAATTCAAAACAACCGCAACGCTGTTTCTGCTGTTATCCCGGTAAATCAGCTCATCGTTTTTGGTTACATACCAAAAATTCTGCGCTGCATCCATAAAGAAATCGGTAACATGTTTATGGACACCCTGCACGGCAAAAAGACTATCGGCATTGGGCACAAACAGCTCCTTTCGGAGATCGAAGACAAAGAGTTTATGTTGATTTTTGAGCCACAGATGCTTATTTTTGTCTATGTAAACGCGATGTGTGCCAAAATAGTTGCTAAGGCCATAAGCTCTCCGGTCATCGTAATGCATATAACGAAAACGGACACCATCGTAGATATTCACCAACCCTTCGGTAATGACAACCATCCGTTCGTCAGGCAGTTGACAAATGGAGCGTACCCGGTTATCGGAAAGCCCGTTACCGCTATTAATGGGAGAAAAAACGTAGTGATCCTGAGCTGTGAGCAAACCACAAACACTCAAACAAAAAATTAGTAGCACATTTTTCATGCGATGAAACTTTGGAACAAAATTAATCAAAATACGCGACAGGCGGGACATCGGCAACCTACGCGACATTCAATTCAACTAAAATGATATTTTTTGCAACATTTACTCTATTTCTATTGGAAAGAGTAATCTAAATTTGTTTTTAGAAAAAACCGGGCAAAAAATAGTTATATGCTAATTGGAATACAACAAAATAGCATTTTTCAATTAGCCCAAAACAACACATCAACAACACTCATGAAAAAATCAGGTAGCATTAGAAACGCTGTCATAGCACTCTTCGTGCTTATTTCAAGTTTCATCGAAACAGGTCATCTATCCGCACAAACGACAGTGTGGCTCGACGAACTCGATCTCAGTACGGCCACACAGGGATATGGAATTCCCATGAAAAACAAATCCATCGACGGACGAACACTCACCATTGCGGGAAAATCTTTCGAACGTGGCTTTGGAAGCCATTCCGAAAGCCTGCTGACGATTTTGCTTGATGGAAAAGCAACCCGTTTCACAGCCCGGGTCGGGATCGACGACGAGGTCAAAGGCCAGCGGCCGGCTGCGGAGTTTGTCATCAATGGCGATGGCAAAAAATTATGGGCGAGCGGCATAATGCATCTGGGCGATACCGCCAGACTCTGCTCCGTTCGACTCGAAGGAATAAAAAAACTTGAACTGGTAGTAACCGACGGTGGCAACGGCAACTACTACGATCATGTGGATTGGGTAGATGCCCGGTTCGAGACGACAGGTGTAACCACCTTCAAAACCTTCAATCCGGTAGCAAGCGAGCCCTACATTCTCACCCCAAAACCGGCTGCCGAACCCCGTATAACCGGAGCTAAAGTATTTGGTGTACGTCCGGGTTCTCCCTTCCAGTTTCTTGTAACGGCAACCGGCGACCGACCCATGACTTTTTCGACTTCCGGGTTACCCAAAGGATTAAAGGTAAATACCCAAACCGGCATTATCACCGGTAAACTTTCAAAAACAGGCACATACGACGTCACACTGCAAGCAAAAAACGCAAAAGGAACGGCTACCCGGAAATTCCGCATCGAATGTGGCAATCGCATTGCCCTGACTCCGCCCATGGGATGGAACAGCTGGAACTGTTTTGCGCAAGAGGTGTCGGCCGATAAGGTAAAACGGGCTGCCGATGCCATGGTAAAAAGCGGTCTGATCAATCACGGCTGGACTTACATCAACATCGACGATTTTTGGGAAAACAACCGTGAGTCGAAAGACCCGTCGCTACGCGGTGAGTTTCGCGATAAAGAGGGAAACATACAACCGAACGCGCGGTTTACCGATATGAAAGGACTGGCCGATTACGTACATGATCTGGGATTGAAGATCGGGCTCTACTCCAGCCCGGGCCCGTGGACCTGCGGCGGATGTGCAGGTAGCTACAACCACGAAAAACAGGATGCCGAAAGCTACGCCAAATGGGGATTCGACTACCTGAAATACGACTGGTGTAGCTATGGCAACGTCATCGATGGCTTGCCCGACAACGATCCGGCGAAGGTATCCTCTTTGTCGTACAACGGAGGCAGCGTACTGAGCACCGCTATCAAACCATTTAAGCTGATGGGTGAATATCTCCGCCAACAACCCCGCGACATTGTATTCAGCGTATGCCAGTACGGCATGTCGGATGTATGGAAATGGGGCGATTCGGTCAATGGCAACTGCTGGCGCACCACCAACGACATTACCGACACATGGACAAGTGTAAAAAACATTGCTCTCGATCAGGACAAATCGGCCCCGTATGCCAAACCCGGCAACTGGAACGACCCCGACATGCTTGTGGTAGGCCATGTAGGCTGGGGCAATCCGCATCCGAGCAAACTCAAACCGGACGAGCAGTACCTTCATATCAGCCTCTGGAGCCTCTTTTCAGCACCGCTTCTCATCGGTTGCGACATGGAAAAACTCGATGACTTCACATTAAATCTGCTGACAAACGACGAAGTGATCGAAATCAATCAGGATCCGCTGGGCAAACAGGCCACCTGCCTGCAGACAATAGGCGATTTGCGTATCTTCGTCAAAGAACTCGAAGATGGCAGCAAAGCTGTCGGCTTCTGCAATTTTGGTCTCGATTCCATCGACCTGAAATACGCCGATTTCGCCAAACTCGGTTTGAAGGGGCAATTTGTTGTACGCGACCTGTGGAGACAGCAAAACATCGGCAACGTAAACACACAATCCGGTTCATTAGCCATCAAAGTTCCCGTTCACGGCGTATTGCTTTACAAATTCTCAGCAACAAAATAACAACACAATAATGAAGATTAAATCACCGGTAACACTGGCAGCTTTCGCAGTTGCCATCCTGAGTTCAGTTATTCCGTTCGGACTAAACGCTCAAAACCCGATTGTTCAAACCAATTACACGGCCGACCCGGCTCCGATGGTACACAACGGCACCGTTTATCTCTACACCACCCACGACGAAGATAAAACCGTACGCAACTTTTTCACCATGAACGACTGGCGATGCTACTCGTCGACCGACATGGTAAACTGGAGAGACCATGGAGCTATTTTATCGTTCAAAGATTTTAGCTGGTCACGAGGCGATGCCTGGGCCGGTCAGTGCATTTATCGAAACGGAAAGTTCTATTTCTATGTTCCCATCAACATGAAAAACGGGGGCAATGCCATTGGCGTGGCGGTATCCGACAGCCCGACAGGTCCCTTCAAAGATGCCATTGGCAAGCCGTTGCTCATTGGGTATGGCTACATCGACCCAACGGTTTATATCGACGATGATGGTCAGGCCTATCTCTATTGGGGAAATCCGCATCTGTGGTATGTAAAACTGAATCAGGATATGATTTCGTACGACCAAAAAGTGGGTGTGGCGCAAATCCCAATGACGGAAGAGAGCTTTAAGTTACGCACCATCGACGCGCACAAAACTTTCGCCTGGGCAAAATCCATCGACGGTGCCGCGTCGCACAGCGTCAGAGGCACGGGAAACAAATACTACTGGTATGTAAGCGCCATTGATAAAAACAGCAATAAAAAGGTGATCGGGGTGGCTGTGGGCAATCAGGCTATCGGGCCTTTTACTGATTTGCTGGGTAAACCGCTGATTACGGAACACTGCGACGAAGGAAACATCAACCCCACAAGTGTAGTCGACAAAGACAAAACGACCTACCTCGCCTGGGGCAACGCGGAATTATGGTACGCCAAACTCAACAACGACATGATTTCGTGCGATCCGACCTTTGCAGTCGGACAAATTCCGGCAGATCGGAAAGAGTGGTTTGTCTCCAAAATTAAAGGAACGGTATATTCGACCGAAAAAAGGACAACCACCTACGAAGAAGGCCCCTGGTTTTTCAAACGCAACGGCAAATATTACATGCTCTATCCGGCCGGAGGTGTCCCCGAACATTTTGCCTACTCCACCAGCACAGGCCCCACCGGTCCGTGGATTTACGGCGATACCATCATGCGCGTCATCAAAGAAGGCGGAGCATTTACCAACCATCCGGGATACATCGATTTTAAAGGAAAATCGTATCTGTTTTATCACAGCGGCGCGCTGCCCGGCGGAGGCGGTTTCAAACGCTCCGTTTGCATCGAACCGTTCAAATTCAATGCCGACGGTTCTATTCCATTAATTACACCGACCAAAGAGGGTGTGACCGAAAGCGCCTCTCCGCTAAATCCGTACAAAAGAGTCGAAGCGGAGCTAATTGGTTGGGAAGAGGGAATAGAAACGGCACAAAATTCCGAAACAGGCGTTTATGTTACGGATATTAGTAACAACGACTACATCAAAGTACGCAGTGTGAATTTCAGCAAGGGGGCTAAAACCTTTATGGCAAGTGTTGCGGCAACCGCTTCAAAAGGAAAAATCGAGGTCCGTATCGACCGCAAAGATGGTGCGTTGTTGGGAACACTTCAGGTAGAGGCAACCGGAGGCAACAACAGTTGGAAAACCCAATCGTGTAAGCTCAGCAACACCAAAGGAGTGCACGATGTCTACTTCGTTTTCAAAGGAGAAGGCGACAATCTCTTTAATTTCGACTGGTGGAGTTTGAAGTAACCGCATCTTTGGTGCTACTTACAGAAACATTATTCTTCATAACCAAATTATATATACGACTATTAATGAAGGAGAGTCCGGTTATCCGGACTCTTTTTTTATAGCAGCCTATATATCAAATATTTTAGTCTCCATTTTTCACAAGAGAACCACGCAAACAACAAGTGTGAATTTTTCAAACAAAGCAAAACAAACATTAATTTCGTCTTCGTTTTGTGATTAAAAATAAAATACGCAACTTTGCAGTATCTATTAATTTTCCGGACAGCCACTCGTATGAACCTCATATTCTGGCTGTTTTTTTAATTTATCATTCTTACCTTCACAACCCAATTATGAAAAAGTCTCTGATTTTAGCTGCGATTCTGATTTCGGCAGCAACCATGAAAGCACAAACCGACGTGCAGGCTCTCTACCACTTCACAAACGGCGAAAAACACCTTACCTCTACCGTCGAAATGTTCAAAACCGACAACCATGGCAGTAACTATTTCTTTGTTGACTTCGACTATGGTGTAAAAGATGTAAAAGGAGCAACTTCGGCTTACTGGGAAATTTCCCGTGGCATTAAATTCTGGAAAGCACCGTTCGAAATCCACGTAGAATACGATGGCGGCTTAGGACAATACGTCTCCACACCGACTAATGGTGCTTATACGATCAACGATGCATGGTTGTTCGGAGGACAATACACCTGGAACACAGCCGATTTCTCTAAAATTTTCACACTACAGGCAATGTACAAAACCATCAGAGATAAAAACAAAGCCTCTTTCCAGATCACCGGAGTGTGGACGCTGAATTTCTTCAAGAAAAAATTCACCGCGAGCGGATTTCTCGATTTCTGGAAAGAAGACAACACCTTTGCCGATGGCTCTACAAGAGACTATACAATGGTATCACAACCTCAGTTCTGGTACAATTTAGACGAACACCTCTCGTTGGGTAGCGAAATCGATTTAAGCTACGGTTTTGCAAGTCACAAAAATTTCTACGTAAATCCGACTATTGCGGCCAAGTGGACATTCTAAATCCGGAGAACAGAATAAAGATCAAAAATGACGACTTTATTTCAACAAAAACATTCATAATCAAATTACTATGTTAGATCGTTTCTTCAAATTAACCGACAACAAAACCACTATCCGCACGGAAGTGATTGCAGGTGTCACCACGTTTATGACGATGGCATACATTCTGTTCCTCAACCCGAACATTCTTTCGGTAACCGGAATGGATAAAAATGCCGTATTCTTCGCAACTGCTGTGGGAGCAGGTATCGTAACCATTGCCATGGGTTTGATAGCCAACTTTCCGATGGCTTTGGCTCCCGGAATGGGACTCAATGCTCTGTTTGCCACGGTTGCCGTAGCAGGTGTGGGCATGATGTCGTGGCAGGTTGCTCTCGGCGCCGTTTTTATTTCGGGACTTATCTTCATCATCCTCACAGTAACGAAAGTAAGGCAGATACTGGTGATTGCAGTTCCCAATTCGTTGAAGCTGGCAATTACGGTGGGTATCGGTCTCTTTATCACCATTATCGGACTGAAACTTTCGGAGATAATGACTGTCACCACAGCGGCTATTCAACCTACAATCGATGCAATAGGTAAGAGCGGAGGACATGCGCTACTGAAATCTTTCGAATGGAATGTCGGTATCGGTTCCTTCAAAAACCCTTCCATGCTGCTTTGTATCATTGGGCTTACCATTACCGCGATTCTGATGGCGCGTAAAGTAAAAGGGGCATTACTGATCGGAATCGTTGTAACCACGTTGATCGGAATTCCAATGGGTGTAACCGTTATTCCGGCCAATTTCACCTTCTTTGCCCTACCCGATTTCCACAACCTCGCCGTTGGCGCACTCGATATCAAAGGCGCTATCAACATGGGTATCTGGACGGTGGTATTCACCTTCACTTTTGTTGAGCTGTTCGATACCTTCGGAACGCTTGTCGGTACCGCAAATAAAGCAGGTCTGATCGACAAAGACGGCAAGTCTCCGAAAATCGGAAAAGCGATGTTGGTAGATGCTATCGGAGTCTCTTTCGGTGCTTTGATGGGAACCTCAACAATCACCACCTATGTGGAAAGTGCTGCCGGTATCGGCGAAGGTGGCCGCACAGGTCTTACTGCCATCACCACCGGATTGCTCTTCCTGTTGGCACTGTTTATCGCACCGCTGGCACAACTGATCCCCGATGCTGCTACAGCCCCTGCACTCATTATTGTAGGTGTTTTAATGGCATCGTCAATCTTAGAAATCGATTTCAAAGACTTCACCGAAGGCTTCCCCGCATTTATGACCTTCACGCTGATGCCTTTTACCTATAGTATTGCCAACGGTATTGCAGGCGGAATCGTATTCTATACACTTCTGAAAGTAGTAACCGGTCAGGGTAAGAAAGTGCATTGGATGATGTATCTTTTATTCGCGCTGGTAGTAACCCGTTACATCTTCCTCAGTGAATAACTGCTGACAGAAAGCTTCATATAAAAACCTTTGAAAATTAACCCTTCAAAGGTTTTTTTTATGACCAAACATTTGCTTTTGAAGCAGAAATTAGTCAACTTTGACGTTTATTCTTTTTGCACACAACTTTTACCATGGCAACAGTTTTAATAACAGGAGGAACCGGATTGATCGGCAGGCATCTGTCCCGGATGCTGAAGGCAAAGGGATACACGGTCGGCATATTGAGTCGTTCGGGTAAACAAACAGATGATTTTCCAGCTTATTATTGGGATGTCAATAAGCAAATCATTGATCCGAAAGCCATTCTATCGGCCGATTTTATCATCCATTTAGCGGGCGAAAACATCGGAGAAAAGCGCTGGACGGATGAACGCAAAAAGGAGATTATCGGGAGTCGTATTCTGCCCACACAGTTTCTTTTCGATGCCGTATCGAAAAGCACACACAAACCGAAGGCTTTTATATCGGCATCTGCCATAGGATATTATGGAGCCATCACCTCCGAACACATTTTTACCGAACAAGATCCTGCTGCCAACGATTTTCTGGGAAACACCTGCCGTCAGTGGGAAAGCGAGGCCGATAAATTTGAAGAATTGGGTATCAGAACCGTCAAAATCAGAACGGGAATGGTGCTCTCGCCGACCGGCGGCGTACTTGAGAAGATGAAACGCCCGCTGCAAATGGGACTGGGAACATTCTTTGGTACAGGAAGACAATATATGCCCTGGATTCATCTCGACGATTTATGCGGCATCTATCTGAAAGCGATCGAAGATTCAGCCATGACCGGAGCCTACAATGCCGTTGCCCCGGAGCCTGTTTCCAACCGACAGTTTATGCAAACAGTGACCCTTGCCCTGCACAAAGAAATTCGTCTGCACCGAATTCCGGCCTCAGTCTTAAAACTGGCGTTAGGTTCTATGTCCGAAATATTACTGGAAGGAAGCCGGATTTCGGCAGAAAAGCTTACTGCCTCCGGATACGAATTTCATTACCCTGTGCTGCAAGATGCCCTCGATAACTTACTATAAACTCATCATTCAAAATGAAATACAAAGCGATTATTCTCAGTTTATTAGTATCATCATGTTGCGCTCTTTGGGGGCAGACCAGTAATCACCCCATTAAAGTATCGAACGACATTGATCTGATTCGCCTGTCGCCCAATGCCTACATCCATGTTTCGCGGGCAGCCATGGGATCATTCGGTCTGGTATCTTCCAACGGACTGATCTTTATCGACAAAGGGAAAGCATTCCTCTTCGACACGCCTGTTGACGAAGCCCAAACCAAAACCCTGATTACCTGGATTGAAAAGAACTTACACGTCTCGTTCGTCGGTTTTGTGCCCAACCACTGGCACGGCGACTGCATGGGAGGGCTGGCTTATATCAAAGCCCGGCATATTCCATCGTATGCCAACCACATGACCATCGACCTTGCCAGGAAACACCACCTGCCACTGCCGGACAAAGGATTCAGGGACTCCTTGAAATTAAAACTGAACGATAAAGCAATTGAATGTTACTACCCCGGAGCGGCTCACTCGACAGACAATATCGTAGTCTGGATTCCCTCCGAAAAGATTCTGTTTGCGGGTTGCATGGCAAAAGAGATGAAGGCTACAACCAAAGGGAACCTTGCTGATGCCGACTTAAAGGCATGGCCAAACACTATCAAAAAAGTAATGGCAAAATTTCCGTCGGCTCGTATCGTTATTCCCGGACACGGAGATGCCGGAGGGGTGGAATTGTTGCAACACACGCTTGACGTAATCAACAAATAAGTATCCGTTGCCATGCAATTGCAATCTGGCCCGATTTTACTAACTTTGTAAACTATTTCAATTATAAGAATATGGGCAGACTGCTCGCCATTGATTATGGCCAAAAACGCGTTGGAGTAGCTGTTACCGACGTGTTACGGATTACAGCCAATGGATTGACAACGGTGCCCGTTGCTCAGATTTTCGATTTTCTGACAGACTATTTTTCAAAAGAGCCGGTCGATAAAGTAATTGTGGGACTACCCCGCCAGATGAACAATCTGCCCTCGGAGTCGATGCGTTACATCACTCCTTTTGTCAACGGATTCAAAAAACGGTTTCCGTCAATGGCAATCGAGATGTACGATGAACGGTTCACTTCCGTGTTGGCTCACAAAGCCATGCTCGACGGCGGCCTGAAGAAAAAAGCCCGTCAGAACAAAGCTCTGGTCGATCAGATCAGCGCCACCATTCTGTTGCAATCTTATCTTGAAAGCCGACAATTCTGAATTATTCATCATAAAGAGTTTATTATACGTGATTTATCCTATTTACACCTACGGACAACCGGTTTTACGAAAAGTAGCAGAACCCATTGATGCCAGCTATCCCGATTTGAGCAATGTGATTGCAAATATGTTTGAAACGCTTTATCATTCGGATGGCATCGGACTGGCAGCTCCTCAGGTAGGTCTTTCTATTCGATTGATTGTTATCGATCTGGCTCCCGTATCCGAGACCAAAGCCGAACTTCGGGGCTTCAAAAAAGTATTGATCAATGCCGAAATACTGGAACGCAGCGGTGAAGAGACCAAAGACGAAGAAGGATGCCTCAGTCTGCCCGGCATTCATGAAACAGTGCCCAGAAAAGACAAAATCGTAATCCGGTACTGCGATGAAAACTTTGTAGAGTATACCGAAACCTACGAAGGATATGCCGCACGTGTAATCCAGCATGAATACGACCACATCGACGGACATATGTTTATCGACCACATCTCGCCCATACGGAGACAATTAATCAAAGGCAAGTTGCTGGCCATTACCAAGGGTACTGTCAGATGCAGTTATAAAATCAAGCCTGTAAAATAAATTCCGATATGTTTTCCCGTCTCAAACGCTGTTTTTCAGACAATCGTTCAATTTGTTTTGTATCGATTATTTTGACCGGAATTATCCTGAATTCCTGTTCGATTTCGTACAAATTCAACGGCTCTTCGCTCGATTATACCAAGACGAAAACCATCACCATTACCGATTTTCCGAACAATGCCACATTAGTTTATCCCCAGCTGGCACCCAAATTGAACACAGCGCTGAAAGATATTTTCAATCGCCGCACAAAATTGCAGCAGGTAAGGAGAAACGGAGACATGCAAATTGAAGGCGAAATTACCGATTACAGACTGATACCCTTATCGATACAGGCAAATGCGTTGGCTGCACAGACTCAGCTGACGATGACCATCCGGTTCAAATTTACGAACACAAAAAATCCGAAAGACGACATCGAGACCACACTCTCGGCATCGCAAACATTCGACAGTTCGAAAATGCTGACCGCCGTACAGGAAGCCCTGGCCAACGAAATGGTGAAAGAGCTTACAGAAAAAGTTTATAATCAAACAGTAGCACGCTGGTAACCCGGTTATGACAATAGAACAATTTTTACAATGGATGCACCAACCGCAAACGCTCAACACGGAACATATTGCGGAATTGAGGAAACTCTGTGAAGAGTTCCCCTATTTTTCCATATGCAGAATATTGTTAACCAAAGCACTTCAAAACTCGGACGACGTGTTGCTTGAAACGGAAGTCCGAAAAACAGCGACCTATTGCCACGACCGGCGCAGATTATTTTTTACGCTTTATCCGCTTGCCGAAACGAATAACCCGACTCCCGAATTTGCGACATCATTTTTCAATGAAATACCGCACGACTATTTTAGTCTGGAAGAGACCAAAGAGCCATCGGATAAATCGCAATCGCTTAAAAGTCTGGCACAAAAATTAAAAGACGCACGACTACAAAAGGCTCAACAGAAGCCTATTGTAGTGGAAGCTCCTACTCCGGAACCCAAAATGGAGACTCCGGTCACTACCGAAGAGGCCGTTGTTTACACCGAAGAAGAGGCAATACGACTTATTAAAGCAAAGAAATTTGAATCGGCGCTGAAAATATTACGGGTTCTGCATTTGAATATTCCAGAAAAAAGTGTTTACTTTGCAGACCAAATTCGGTATTTAGAAAAAATTATCGCAACTATTAATAAATCATAGCTATATGTATATTTTAGCAACTATCTTGATTGTTTTGGCAGCCATCTTAATGGTGCTCGTGGTGCTGGTTCAAAACTCCAAAGGCGGCGGATTGGTATCGGGATTCTCCTCTTCCAACCAAATCATGGGGGTTCGCAAAACAACCGATTTTCTGGAAAAAGCCACATGGACATTGGCTATTGCAATCGTTTTTCTGAGCATTGTAGCTACAGGTTATGTCGAAAAACAATCGATGCAGGTAGGTTCAGAAGTTACCGAAGGCGCAAGCGCTGCTCAACAACAGGAAGCTTCGAAGACTAAGATCCCGAATTTCAACGAGAACGCCAAACCTCAGACTCAACCCCAGCAACAACCGGCACAACCAGCTCAGCCGGCAAAATAATTAGAAGATAAAAAAACAAGCGCTTGGTGCATATTTTTTGCAATAAAAATTGTACCTTTGCAGCGCAAAAATCGGGGTGTAGCACAGTTGGCTAGCGCGCCACGTTCGGGACGTGGAGGTCGGAAGTTCGAGTCTTCTCACCCCGACCACAAAAACCTGCAAATAAATCGTTTGCGGGTTTTTTTATTGCCTTATGCAATTTCTGACACCAGAAAAAGAGACAGTACATAAAACAATTATTCTCAAATAAACAGATGGATAAAACGGTTATTTTCACCAGCAATCTGGTTCAGAAGCTCGCCAATCAGATCGACAGACTGAATCCTGATTCGGTTTTCCTGCTCACAGACAGCAACACACGTAACCTATGTCTACCCTTGCTGGCCGCTAATAGCATTCTCGCATCGTATCCAGTTATCGAAATTCCGGCCGGTGACGAACACAAAGACCTGCAATCCGTCTCCATTATCTGGGAATACCTCTCCTCGCACGGAGCTACGCGCAAATCGCTATTAATCAACATTGGTGGCGGCATGACAACCGACATGGGCGGTTTCGCTGCTTCGACCTTCAAACGGGGAATTAACTATATAAACATTCCGACCACGCTGTTAGGTGCCGTAGATGCTGCCGTGGGAGGGAAAACAGGGTTTAACTTCAACGGGTTGAAAAATGAAATCGGCGTGATACAACCAGCGGATGCTGTTATTTTGTACGCCGCGTTTTTTCGCACGCTCGACCGGAAGAACCTGCTTTCGGGCTATGCCGAAATGGTAAAACATGCGCTATTGAAATCGGAAGAGGAGTGGAATGCCGTGACGGCGCTTGACTTCGATTCGATCGACTATGACCGTTTGGGCGATCTCACGCAACGCTCCATTGCAATCAAAGAGGCAATCGTAGCGCAAGACCCGACCGAACAGAATATTCGCAAAGCCCTGAATCTGGGACACACTTTCGGTCACGCTTTCGAGAGTTTCTCTCACACCTCCGGACAGCCTCTCCTGCATGGATTTGCAGTTGCATTCGGCTTGGTGTGTGAAATCTATCTCTCTCAGAAAAAACTCGGATTCCCCACCACTGTATTATCCCAACTGGTACAGCTAACCAAAGAAAATTACGGAGTAATTCACTACAGTTGTAAAAACTACGATGCACTTTACGAGCTGATGACTCACGATAAGAAAAACGATCGTTCGGGGATCAACTTTACATTGATGGGGGGCATCGGCAACATCCGGATTAATCAACATGCCACAAAAGAGGAGATATTCGAGGCTTTCGATTTTCTGGCCGACTGTCTGGGAATTTAGACTTCTTCGGGGCGCTCTTTTTCCACACGAGCCACAATATCGTCGACAAAGCTAAAGTCGAGCAAGGCTTTCGAGTCGACAATCATCTGCGCCTGGGAATAAAAGGGATCGCGAATCCGCAACATTTTTTCGATAAAGGAGTGCAACTCTTCGTCCGGCTTCTGACTTACCAGCGGACGCTGAGAACGCCCGTGTTTGAGTCGCTCCGCCAGAATATCGACCGGTACCCGTAAATAAACCGTCAGTCCCGACTCATTCATCAAAGAGATGTTGTCGTGAAAGCAAGCTGCTCCTCCCCCGGTCGCAACGACCGTATCTTCGAAGCTGCAAACCTCCTGCAACAAAGCATGTTCAATATTCCGGAATCCGGTTTCGCCCTTCTCATCGAACAATTGAGCAATGGTTTTATGAAAACGACTTTCGATAAAAACATCGAGATCGACCAACCGAAAACCAAGACGAGCCGACAGCATCTTTCCTACCGTCGACTTACCACTTCCCATATACCCTACCAAAAATATCGGACGCATTGACAATGTATAAGTAACAATTATGAATATGAGAGACTCTTCGGAACAGCTTTGACTTCCAAATCAGACCCGTTTTATTCTCCTACAAAAAAAATAAAAAAAACCGACATTTGCATCCTCTTATCGACCCTTTTAAAAAAAAGAAGTAAATTTGCCCAACTAATGAGTTGAATGATCTTTTTATTTAAATAGCTCTGCCTCACAGAACATCGCCAAAGCAAAAAAGATCTTCAAATATCCATTTTGATACAACTTCTACTATGCAAAAAAGTTTAGTATCCATTACCGATTACTCCAAAGATGAGATGCTTCGGATTTTGGACTATGCAGCGGAATTTGAAAAAAATCCGAACCAGCACATTTTGGATGGCAAAGTAATCGCCACCCTTTTTTTTGAACCCTCAACCCGTACCCGTCTTAGTTTTGAAACCGCAGTAAACCGCCTGGGCGGACGTATAATCGGCTTCTCCGATGCTGCCACATCAAGCTCATCAAAAGGAGAAACGCTGAAAGATACCATCAAAATGGTAAGCAACTATGCCGATCTGATTGTGATGCGTCATCATCTCGAAGGAGCCGCCCGTTACGCTTCAGAGGTGGCCAAGGTACCCGTTATCAATGCCGGCGACGGTTCGAATCAGCACCCGACACAGACACTGCTGGATTTATACTCCATACGCAAAACACAGGGTCGGCTCAACAACCTGAATATTTTCATGGTTGGCGATCTGAAATACGGCAGAACCGTGCATTCGCTGCTGATGGCAATGGCTCATTTTCAACCCACGTTCCATTTTATCGCGCCGGATGAATTGAAAATGCCCAACGAATACAAACAGTTTTGCGACGAACAAGGCATTCCGTACATCGAACACAAAGAACTCAACGAAAACATTAACGAGGCCGACATTCTCTATATGACGCGTGTACAACGGGAACGTTTTACCGATCTGATGGAATACGAAAAGGTAAAGAATGTATACACCCTGAAGAGCAAAATGCTTGAGAATACACGCGATAACCTGCGTATCCTCCATCCGCTACCCCGTGTAACGGAAATCGACTACGACGTAGATGATAGCGAAAAAGCCTACTATTTCGATCAGGCTCAAAACGGACTTTATGTACGTCAGGCAGTTATCTCCCACTCTCTCGGTTTATTATAATTCATAACACACATAAACACTAAACTATTTATAGCTATGAAAATCAGATTTTTGTTATTTGCATTATCTATTTTGATATTATCATCAATACAAGCTCAAACACGTCAGGATCGCGATCCCAATAAAAACGAAGATCTCTATTTTATTCCTGAAATACGAATCGGATATGGTTTTTTGGATACCAACAACCCATTGGTTCAATCCGATGCGCTTCCTTCGCCACAAAAATCCACATTCAAAAATTATACGCCGATGTCGTATAGCGCTTTTTTAAATTTTGGCTACCACTTCACGCCGCAATACGCTGCCGGTATCGGAATAGGTCTTATGCAATACAACGGTCCGGGATCAACCTCCCTGCCGACCTACGTCGACCTCAGAGGCTATCTGAAAGATGCTAAAAATACACCGTTCGCCTTTGCCAAAATCGGAGTCTGCCTCCAGTGGTGGAAAACGTTTACTCCCGGTTCCTGGACTACATTAGGAGTCGGTTATAAATTCTTCTCGGGAAAGCAATGTTTCACCACATCAATCGGTTATGAGTTCAAACATATTACACCGTGGAACGGACTTATTTCCGAGAGTTATCAAAACGGACAATTCTCGCTCAACCGTCACTCCATCACATTTACAGTCGGTATGATTCTCTAATTATCAAAAAGCGATGAGCAATACAGAAAACAAACAGGTAAAAATAGTAGCTGCAATCAAAGACGGCACGGTAATTGACCGGATTCCATCCGACAAGCTGTTTAAAGTTGCCTCAATTTTACACATTGAAGAACTGCCCGATCAGGTCACGGTCGGCAACAATCTGGAAAGTCACGAACTGGGCACCAAAGGCATCATCAAAGTATCCGGTAAATTCTTCAATAGCAAAGACATCAATAAGATTGCTCTTATTGCGCCAAACGCCAAACTGAATGTTATTAAAGACTACGTTGTAGTCGAAAAGAAGACATTGAGTTTACCAAGCATACTGGAAGACATCGTCAAATGCGGTAATCCGAACTGCATTACCAATCACGAACCGATGATGACCCGTTTCCACGTAGAAGATAACAAAACGTTGACGCTCCGTTGTCATTATTGCGAAAGAGTAATGAGCGGAGATGACGTAAGAATTTTGTAACCCGATGACAGAACATTCCAAAACAATCTGGAAACCAGGCACAATGGTCTATCCGTTGCCAGCTATTATGGTAAGTTGCGGCGATAACGCCGAAGAGGCGAATATTTTAACCGTAAGTTGGGTGGGTACTATCTGTTCCAATCCTCCGATGTGTTACATCTCCGTTCGCCCCGAACGCCACTCCTACCCAATCATCAAAAAAACCGGTGAATTCGTACTGAATCTCACCACCGAAGAGATGGCCTATGCCACCGACTGGTGTGGCGTGAGATCGGGAAAAGATTTCAACAAATTTGAAGAGATGAAACTGACTATCGGCAAAGCGACAGCTATCACGGCACCGACCATTCAGGAGTCTCCATTGAATATCGAATGCCGGGTAAAAGAGGTGATCGCGTTGGGCTCGCACGATATGTTCATTGCCGATGTCGTCGCCGTTCAGGCCGATGAACGTTTCATTGTTCCCGAAACGGGGCAATTCGATATGAAAGCTGCTAAATTGATCGCTTATTCGCACGGGCATTATTACAAACTCGGTGAAGAGATCGGTAAGTTCGGTTGGAGCGTGCAGAAAAAGTAGCAGGAACGGCCCTTGTCGTCTTACGTCCCCCATAGCCTTGCATACATACCTATGATACCGGAAACTCATTATTACCTGCCAAAGTATTACAGTGACAAGGCTATTGCTGCTTTCTTCATTGCCATTGCAGCCTGCAACATCGTGTTTTTCAACAAAGCACTCCCTTTGTTGTGGATGCTGACAGCAACTATTGAAGCGGTATGTTTTTTCTATTTCACCAATACTCTTTCCAAACGGTGGATACGATACTCGGACAAACGATTTCAAAAAAAACTATTTACGACCACTCTGGTTCTCAGGGTTTCATGGGTATTCATTGCTTACCTGTTATATTCATGGATGAATGGCGAACCGTTTGAATTTGCCGCTGCCGACTCCCATTTCTACGATCAAACCTCAAGTGATTTTCTTCAACTGCTGCGAGATGGAAATCTCAGTGGCATCTTTAATTCTGCTAATATTGGTGCTTCCGATACCGGATACCCGCTATGGCTGGCTTTTATCAAACTCATATTTGGCCCTTCGGTTCTTCCGCCCCGGTTAATACATGCCGTTTTCAGCGCATGGACTGCCGTATTACTGTACAAATTGTCAGCGCGAAATTTCGGCGAAGCTACCGGCCGCCTTACGGGGATTATGTGCATGTTACTCCCAAATTTTTTCTTCTACGCAGGCATTCATTTGAAAGAGACAGTAATGATTTTTCTGGTAGTGTCGTTTGCTTACAATGCCGATATTTTACTACGAAGCACAAAATTTTCCTGGCAAAATATCACTATCACCATAGCCACCGCTCTTATTTTATTCTTTTTCAGAACCGTTCTGGGTGTTGTCACCCTCTTCTCGCTCTTTACTGCATTGATCCTTACAAAAGGACAATCGATGAAAAAATGGAACAAACGCATTGCCATGGCAGCCTGGATCGGTATTTTAATTGCCGTACTTATTTCCGGAAGAGTTATCAGTGAAATAGAAAACGTTTATAACAACCGGATTGTCAATCAACAAATCGGGATGCAATCGCGTGCGATACAAGAAGGGGGAAATTCATTTGCAAAATATGGATCCGCAGCCATTTTTGCCCCCATGATCGTAGTCATTCCTTTCCCATCATTCACCAATGCTAATCAGGAACAGCGAAACCAGCAAATGTTCTCGGGGGGCTATTTTACGCGGAATATCTATAGCTTTTTTGTATTGGTGGCCCTGATTCTGCTCATAAAATGGAAAGAATGGAGAGAGCATCTGCTTATCATTACCTTTTTCAGCACCTACCTCATTATCATTGCCATGAGTAATTTTGCCGTAGCCGAACGATTTCACCTGCCTGCGGTGCCGTTTCTCCTATGTCTGGCGGCTTATGGAATGACGCATATCACACGAAAAGAGAAAAAATGGTTTCTTCCCTACGTCGTTTTAATTGTTTTGGCCGTCATTGCCTGGAACTACATTAAAATAGCCGGAAGAGGATAATATCCGCTTGTAGGCAGATACGGTTAAAAATCGTAACTTTGCCGTCCGAAAAAAGACGTTCATGGATCACAATACACTATTATCACGACTCGACGGTCTGTCTGGCCGTTTCGAAGAAGTCTCCACCCTTATCACCGACCCTGCGGTTATTTCCGATATGAAACGGTTCGTGAAACTCAACAAAGAGTACCACGATCTGGAAAAAATCGTTGCCGCACGTGATGAGTATAAATTGGCTCTCGACCATCTCGATGAAGCCAAAATGATGCTCGATACCGAATCGGATTCCGAAATGCGCGAAATGGCAAAAGCTGAAATTGACGAAATTCAGAGTCGTTTGCCCCAAATGGAAGAGGATATCAAACTAATGCTTGTTCCTAATGATCCGCAAGATGGCAAAAATGCCATTCTTGAAATTCGTGCAGGAACCGGAGGCGACGAGGCATCCATCTTTGCCGGCGACCTTTGGCGCATGTACACCAAATATTGCGAAACCAAAGGGTGGAAAACTCAAGTCACCAGTTTCAGCGAAGGCACCGTTGGAGGATACAAGGAGATCGTGATGGAAGTTTCCGGCGAAAATGTCTACGGCGTGCTCAAATATGAATCCGGCGTACATCGTGTACAACGCGTTCCGGCAACCGAGACTCAGGGCAGGGTACACACATCCGCAGCCACCGTTGCGGTACTGCCCGAAGCCGACGAATTCGATGTCGAAATCAAGGAATCGGACATCCGGGTCGATATTTTTTGTGCATCGGGCCATGGAGGACAGTCGGTAAACACCACCTACTCCGCCATTCGTTTGGTTCACTTACCGACCGGCATTACCGTACAGTGTCAGGATGAGAAGTCGCAGATCAAAAACAAAGCCAAAGCCATGGTTGAACTTCGCAGCCGTATCTACAACATGGAGTACCAGAAATACCTCGATGAAATCGCCTCCAAGCGTAAAACGATGGTATCGACCGGCGACCGTTCGGCAAAAATACGTACCTACAACTACCCGCAAAGTCGTGTTACCGATCACCGCATCGATCTTACGCTCTATAACCTGCCCTCCATTATGGATGGCGAGCTTCAGCCCATTATCGATAAATTAATTGTGGCCGAGAATGCGGAAAGACTTAAAGAATCCGAGTTATAAGGAGGCAAACGATGTTAGGAATTTGAAACAAAAATCCCTATCTTTGCATTCCGTTTATAACCAAAAAGGATTGTAAACTTCAAAATTTCAAGCTGTTCATCATTTTTTGATTGATATGACAAGAAATTAAAATTACGTCTAACCTGGAAATTAAAACTGAATTAAATGAAATTATTAGAAGGTAAAGTTGCTCTGGTAACCGGCGCCGCCCGCGGCATCGGAAAAGCCATTGCTTTGAAATTAGCCAGCGAAGGTGCTGATATTGCATTCACCGACCTGAATATCGATGAAAATGCACTGGCAACTCAAAAAGAGATTGAGGCTTTCGGTGTGAAGGCAAAAGGGTATGCTTCCAACGCTGCCAATTTTGAAGATACCCACACCGTGGTTGCCGAAATTGCAAAAGAATTCGGACGTATTGACATATTGGTAAATAATGCAGGCATTACTAAAGACGGAGCTTTAAAACGTATGAGCGAAGCCCAATGGGATGCCGTGATTGCCGTAAACCTGAAATCCGTATTCAATTTTACCAAAGCAGTACAACCGGTTATGTGGAAACAAGGTGCCGGTAGCATAGTCAACATGAGCTCGGTTGTAGGAGTATCCGGCAACGCTAATCAAATCAATTATTCGGCATCCAAGGCTGGTATTATCGGTGTTACAAAATCGGTAGCCAAAGAATTCGGCACCCGCAATATCCGTTGCAACGCTATCGCTCCCGGTTTTATTATTACAGAGATGACCAACCAGTTGCCCGAAGATGTACGCAAAGAATGGGAAAGTAAAATTCCATTACACCGAGGTGGTACTCCGGAAGACGTGGCAAACGTAACACTATTTTTAGCTTCAGACCTTTCGTCTTATGTCACAGGGCAAGTTATAAAAGTTTGCGGTGGAATGAACGCTTGATCACTTTAGACAGACACAACAAACAACAATACAACGCAGGCCACGCAAAGCAATATGTTTGTGTGTTCTGCGTTGATCTCTATGTAGCTCTCTCCCAATCGTCTAATTCGATGTGAATAGTCTCAACAATCGACTATCGATTACAAACAATGCGCTTATGACTAATGTGGAAATATTAGATACTACATTAAGAGATGGAGAACAAACCTCCGGGGTCTCTTTTACCGTTCACGAAAAACTGAGTATTGCACGGCTACTGCTTGAAGAGCTGAAAGTCGACCGGCTTGAAATTGCCTCCGCGCGCGTATCGGAAGGGGAATTCGATTCGGTAAAACGAATTGCCGAGTGGGCACAACGAAACGGGCATATCGACAAAATTGAAGTACTCGGGTTTGTAGACGGCAACCTATCGCTCAATTGGATCAAAGATACCGGCTGCACGGTGCTCAATCTGTTATGCAAAGGCTCTTTGAAGCATTGTAAACACCAGCTGAAGAAGAATCCCGAACAACATATTGCCGACATCAAACAGGTATTGAACACTGCCCGTGAAATGGGTATCAGTGTCAATGTCTATCTGGAAGACTGGTCAAACGGAATGCGGGAGTCGGAAGAGTATGTTTACTTCATCGTAGATGCACTGAAAAACGAAAGCATCAAACGGTTTATGCTTCCCGATACCCTCGGTATTCTGAATCCGGAGGAGACCTACACCTACTGCCGTAAGATGAAAGAGTGCTACCCCGGGTTACGCTTTGATTTTCACGCGCACAACGACTATGACTTTGCCGTTGCCAACGTGTATGAAGCCATCAAAGCCGGTATAGAAGGAATTCACGTTACGGTAAACGGCTTGGGCGAACGTGCCGGAAATGCGCCGTTATCGAGCGTTATCGCCGTACTGCACGACCACCTGAATATCGATACCAAACTACAGGAAGACAAAATAAACGCCATCAGCAAAGTCGTCGAAACATACTCCGGCATCCGCATCCCGCCCAACAAACCGGTTATCGGCGAAAGTGTTTTCACCCAGGTGGCTGGTGTTCATGCCGACGGCGACAACAAGAAAAACCTCTATTACAACGATCTTCTTCCCGAACGCTTCGGACGCGAACGTCAATACGCCCTCGGAAAAACATCGGGCAAAGCCAATATATTAAAAAACTTAGAGGTTCTGGGCATCGAACTCGATGACGAGATGATGCGCAGGGTAACAACCCGGGTTATCGAATTGGGAGATAAAAAAGAGACCGTTTCCATCGATGAATTGCCCTATATCGTCGCCGATGTACTGAAGAGTGAAAAAGAAAACCAGGCAATAAAAATACTCAATTATTCTCTGGCGCTGACATATGGATTACATCCGGTGGCTACGGTCAAAATGGAGATCCATGGAGAGGTACACGAACAAACGGCCGCCGGGCATGGTCAGTACAATGCCGTGTCGAAGGCTATGTGGAAAATATACAGAAAACTCAACAAGCCGACACCGGAACTGATTGACTATGTGGTGGTAATTCCTCCCGGTGGAAAAACAGATGCCTTTGTACAAACCATCATTACCTGGAAATTCAAAGAAAAAATATTCAAAACCAGGGGACTGGATGGTGACCAAACGGTAGCTGCTATCAAGGCCACTATCAAAATGTTAAACCTTATAGAAGAGATGTAATTTCATCTCTTTTTTTAACTCAACTCTATTGTGAACTTTCTCACCATTCTCGCCATTGCCGTCGGATTATGCATGGACACTATATCTGTATCCATCGCTGCTGGTTGCAATAAGCATCGGTTCAAACCGATCATCATTATCCGGTACGCGCTGATTTTGGCCCTGTTTCAGGCCGCGATGCCGATTATCGGATGGTTTCTGGGCGAAAAAGTTGCGCATCTCATCACAGAATTCGACCATTGGATTGCCTTTGCGCTGCTGGCTTTAGTCGGAGGCAAAATGGCTTACGATGGTATTTGCGGCCATCCAGAAAAAAAGAAGCTGAAAATATCTTCTTATAAAGTGGTCGTTACACTGGCCATTGCTACCAGCATCGACGCTTTTGCTGTCGGATTTACCATCTCCACGCTGGGACAAAGCATCTGGTACCCGACCTCCATTATCGGACTTTGCACGTTCATTTTTGCACTTACCGGCATCTGGATCGGACGAAAAATGGGTCACAAATTTCAGAAATCGGCTGAAATCATCGGAGGAATTCTCTTGATGGCCATCGGTATCAAAATTGTTATAGAACACCTCTGTATGTAAACAAACAACTATTTATGCTAATTACAATACTACAATGAAACGAACATGTTGCTTCACAACGCCCAAGGGATCCCTATAGCTATCGGGAAATAATTTCCAGCAACATGAAGTTCCATACGACCTTTTAAAAATAAATTATTATCGTATGAAAACAGATATAGATAAAGCGCTCGTCTCGTTTCGGCATCTGCTGGAGATAATGGATGAATTGCGCGAAAAATGTCCGTGGGACAAGGTACAGACTTTCGAGAGCCTGCGTACCTTAACCATAGAAGAGACCTACGAGCTGGCCGATGCCATAGCCAAAGAGAGCCCTGTAGCTATTAAAAAAGAGTTGGGCGATATATTGCTCCATATTGTTTTTTATGCCAAAATAGGCAGCGAAACAGGCGATTTCACCATGGATCAGGTAATTGATGCCCTTTCGGAGAAACTTATTTACCGTCATCCTCATATCTTTGGAGATAATACGGCTAATACGCCACAAGAGGTAAAAGAGCAGTGGGAAAAATTGAAACTGAAAGAGAAAGGCGGAAATAAAACCGTATTGAGCGGTGTTCCGGCGGCTTTACCGGCCATGATTAAAGCGCACCGTATGCAGGACAAAGCGCGTGGAGTGGGTTTCGACTGGGAAAAGAGAGAGCAGGTATGGGACAAAGTAAATGAGGAACTGAACGAGTTGAAAGAGGAAATAGCAAAAGCAGACAAGGACAATACCGAAGCCGAATTCGGCGATTTTTTGTTCAGCATCATCAATGCCGCGCGGCTTTACAACATAAATCCGGAAAATGCCCTCGAAAAAACGAATGCGAAATTCATACGGAGATTCAATTATCTCGAAGCAAAGACCATTCAAAAAGGCATCGATCTGAAACAGCTAAGTCTGGATGAGATGAATGCCATTTGGGATGAAGCAAAGGCCAACGGACTCTGACAACAGGGTTCTGCATCCTTATAAAAACAAAAGCCTTTCCCGAAAGAGAAAGGCTTTGCTATTTTTGTATATCAACAGCTTATTTCTTGGCATTCTTGTGATTTTCCTTAATGAAAAGATCCAATGCCGTAGTCATCGAAGGAGCATCAGGCCGGGGAGCTTCCAGATCCAGACGCAAGCCGGCTTCGCGCACTGCATTTGCCGTGGTAGTACCGAAACAGCCGATCTGTATTTCGCCCTGATCGAATTCAGGGAAATTTTTGATCAACGATGCAATTCCCTGAGGACTGAAAAAGATCAGCATATCGTAATTAAACTCCTCTTCCGGCGTAAAATCGTTACTAACAGTTCGGTACATAATACCGACATCATATTTCACCTGATTCTTTTCAAGCAAATTCAGAATCTCCTCATTATGAACGTCGGACAAAACCACCAGAAAATTCTCACTCTGATGTTTTGAGATCACCGTAAATAACTCGGGGAGCTTACCTGTTGTTCCAAAAAACACTTTCCGCTTACGATACTGAATATACTTCTGTAAATAGAGAGCTACTGACTCAGAAATACAAAAATATTTCATTGTTTCAGGCATCGTAATACGCATTTCTTCGCAAATACGGAAGAAATTATCTATTCCTGTCTTCGCAGTAAACATCACTGCAGTGTGATCCAGAATAGAGACTTTCTGCTGACGGAATTCTTTCGCCGGTATAGGCTCTACCTTAATGAACGGACGAAAATCTATCTTCACTCCATATTTCTCAACAATATCAAAATAGGGTGACTTTTCCGATGTCGGCTGTGGTTGTGAAACCAGAATCTTCTTTATCTTCAAAGCTCAAATACTTAATTTATAAGCTAATATCAAATAACTGCACTACTCGCATCCCCACCAAAACAGGGAGTATTTCGAGTGTGCAAAGATACAAAATTATATAGATAATTGAATAGTAGTCAAGCCAAAAAATTTGTATAATTTTATAAAGAACCAGCAAAACCGCGATTATACAAGCTGCGAAACTCATGGTTTGCAGCCATGGAATAAAATCTGAGGCAACCAATGTTTGAAAGGATACTAATGGAAGGAGCAACAGGCCCAGCCCAAAAATAATCGTGAAATAGGCATGTGTAAAAAAAGCAGTTTGCCTCCTGTCAAAAAAGACAAAGGACAATAACGAAAAAATGAGATACTTTATCCACAAAACAAGAAGGATTCCAATGCTTAATCCGCCAAGCAGCAACAGAGCCATCAAACCGTCGGCATGGGGAAACAGTTTCGCCGCAAAGGTATAAGCATACACGGTTAAACCCATCAAACCCAAAATCCGGACCAACATCCGAAAACGTATCTCGGGAGCTGTAACTTCCGATTCAAAAATACTGGAGCGCTCTCTCTGCTTTTTAAAGATAGAATTAAAGCTACCCTGTATCACCGATCTGGAACGGAACAACAAATAGGAATAAACCAGCGTAATAAACAACAACAATCCACTGGATGTATCATACGAAAAAAGCCCCTGTGGCGCAATTCTACCTTCATAACCCGATACCTGCTCGATTTTACTGGGAGTAGTTTGTGTACGAAGATAAATATTGGTGCCATATTTGCCCCAAAGCGTATCGACAGGGGTTATTTTAACCAATGAGGTATCGTTATTGTTTGTATGTGAAGTTATTTCTACCACCAGAATAAACCTTAGTATTAAACCGCCGCAAAACTCCGTGCATCATCAGGCCACGCTACCGCATTCTTAATTGCAGGAATAACCTCCTCGGGGGCATTCACCACCTGCCAAATCTGACGATGTTCATCGCGCAGAAAATTTTCGGCAGCTGCCACATGAAGCAATTCTATAAAATGCCGGAAATAATTGTTCGTATTCAGAATGACGATAGGCTTGGTAAACAAACCCAATTGCTTCCAGGTAATAATCTCAAACAGTTCGTCAAACGTACCGATACCCCCCGGCAAGGCAACTGCAGCATCCGCCATCTCGGCCATCATCGCCTTACGCTGGTGCATGGTCTCAACCACTTTTAGTTCGGTAAGTCCGTCGTGTTGCCATCCCTCATCGCACATAAAACCGGGAATTACGCCAATGGCCTCACCACCCTGTTGCAACAGACTGTCGGCCATAGTTCCCATCAAGCCACTCTTTCCCCCGCCAAAAATAAGATGGAGCCCCGCCTCAGCAAAAAGTTCACCCATGCGTTCGGCTGCTTTGTAATAAACAGGGCTTAGCTTACTACTGGAAGAGCAATATACACAAACTGATTTTAGCATTATTCCAATCCGTATTCGTTAATTTTTCGGTAAAGAGTGCGTTCGGAGATGCCCAACTCCTGAGCTGCAAATTTCCGTTTCCCCTTATGCCGTTCCAGAGCTTTGCGAATCATCTCTTTTTCAACCTCTTCAAGCGATAAAGACTCTTCGACATACTCTTCTGTATCTTCTATATGTTCGTGTTTCCCACTCGTTTTTATAAACGACGGCTGATGTTGCGGCGTAACAATGGTTGCTTCGCCCGGATGAACATACTGCGTGCGAAATAGTTGCATCTCTTCCATCTTTGCCGCCGTTGCCACATCAGCAGTTCCACCCTTAGTGATTATCTCGTGCACCAGCTGCTTCAGGTCATTCATATCTTTACGCATATCGAACAGCACCTGATACAAAATTTCCCGTTCGTTACTGAACGACCGCTGCTCTTCCATATGTGATCCGCCAAATACCGACGGGAGTGTTTCCATCTCATTATCGGGCAAATACGATCGAAGTACAGATCCGGTCAATTCACGGTTTTGTTCTATCACCGAAATTTGCTCGGCAATATTTTTCAACTGACGAATATTTCCCCGCCAGTAATAATTGGCCAGAATCTGCTGAGCCTCCTCATTCAGTTTCACCGGAGGCATCCGGTATTTATCGGCAAAATCGAGGGCAAACTTCCGAAACAACAAGACGACATCTTCCTTCCGTTCTCTCAAAGGAGGAATCGAAATGGGCACCGTATTGAGACGATAATAGAGATCTTCCCGAAATTTTCCCTGCCGTGTGGCCTCGATCATATTCAAATTTGTTGCCGCCACTACACGTACATTGGTTTTTTGCACCTTCGAAGAGCCCACCTTGATAAACTCTCCGGCTTCGAGCACGCGCAACAAACGAACCTGCGTGGAATGTGGAAGCTCTCCCACCTCATCCAAAAAGATAGTTCCTCCGTCAGCAACCTCGAAATAGCCTTTGCGTTCGCCCAAGGCACCGGTAAACGAACCTTTTTCGTGGCCAAACAGCTCCGAATCGATCGTTCCTTCTGGAATAGCCCCACAGTTGACCGCAATATACGGTCCGTGTTTGCGGTGACTGAACTGATGTATGATTTGAGGAAAAGTCTCCTTTCCAACGCCACTTTCACCGGTAATCAACACAGACAGATCTGTTGCCGAAACCTGTACGGCAATATCGATAGCACGATTCAACAACGGAGAATTTCCTATGATTCCGAATCGCTGTTTTACCGATTGTAATTCTGATGGTTGCATATAACAAATTAATCAATGTACGACACAATATTTTGCAGAAACAATCTGTCCATATTGTCAGGAAAAGACTGACAAAATTACATCTTTTTTACGATAATTGAGTATCAAAAAAGGATAAAAGAAATAGGGACCTTTTCGGAAGAAAGAGCCCCTATTTTTGGTTTATATTGTAAATGGGTTTTACAGCCCGCTAAAATCGACCGCGTCAAACAAAAGAGGGGGCATTTGCCAGGAGGATGATTTCAAGACATCCGTTCCAATGCCCGACAGGTTACTCCACAAAGTAAGCATATTACCCGTTATATTCATCTCCGAAATCGGCTTTTTAGGCTCTCCGTTTTCGACAAGAAATCCTTCGATGCCATACGAGAAATTACCGGTCGAACTGTTGCAGTTACCGCCGTTGAACCCTGTAACCAGAATACCATTCCCCATTTTAGCCATAAGCTCCTGTTGGGTACCTTCCCCTTTATCGAAATAAAGAACCGACGGTGATCCTGTGGTTGGAGGCACACTCAACTTGTTGGCAATATACGAATCGATAAAATAGGTTTTCAACACGCCGTTTTCAAAAACATTCCGTTTTTTTGCTGCAATACCTTCCCTGTCGAAACATTTTGCACCCAATGCTCTTGGCAATAACGGATTATCTATCAAAGTCATCTTCTCAGAAACCACTTTTTGCCCCATTTTATCGAGTAAAAACGAGTTTTTCTGCTGAATAGCCGAACCATTAATGGCGCCCATCAAAGGAGAAAGAATGGTACGGACAGCCGTATTTTCGACCAGTATCGGATATTTACCCGACTGTATCTTCGTTTGCCCCATTTTTCTTAATGCCCGCTCCAGAGCACGCTTTCCAACGCCTTGCTTCTTCAGGCTTTCCCATGTTAACGTGCTATCATACCAGTACGATTCGGGACGGGCATCGCCATCTCCTTTTACCGAAACGCTCACAGAAATGCCAAATGACGAGGTGGAACTCTCCCCCTCAAAACCATTACTCGATACGATATAGGCAAAACTTTCATTATCGCCGTAAGCCGACGAGACGGATATGATACGGGCATCGCTACCGTAGATCTCTGCGGCTGCCGATTTCGCCAGTTTCAACTTTTCATCGGGAGAAACAGTCTGAAATTTCGGATCGTAAAGCTCCAAAGAAGCTTCGCTACCGGAAAAATAGAGTGAAGGATCGGGCAATTTACGCGCAGGGTCTTCGGCCAGAAAACGCACGGAGGTAACGCCGTCTGCAATAAATTTCTCCAGCTCGCGGCGATCCATGCGATTGGTCGATATCGCGCCATAGCGTCCATCCACAAAGAGATAGATAACCATCTGGTTCTCTTCGGCCTGCTGTAACTTATCCAACTGGGTATCTCGCACTTCAAACGAACTCTCCGAACCCGAATAGATGCCCACGCGGCACTCCTGACAACCTTTTTTGAGGGCATACTGCATTGCCCAACGTGCCAGCTCTTTTTGTTCTTTCTGTATCATAACTACAATCTCACATTAAGCATTTTCACCACCCACCGTAAGTTTTGAAACCAGCACCGAAGGCATTCCACAAGTCACAGGACAACTCTGGCTGTCCTTACCGCATGTCCAGGTTCCGTTATCCATCTTGTAATTGTTGGCCACCATCGTAATATCGGCCAGTGCTTTCGGACCGTTACCGATAATGTTGATATCCTTGATTGGACGGGTCAGTTTTCCATCTTCAATCAGATACCCCGATTTCACAAAGAAGGTAAAATCGCCGGCACCGATCTGTACCTGCCCGTTCGTAAAATTATCAACAAAAATTCCTCTTTTCACCGAGGCAATTATATCTTCTTCGCGCGCATTTCCATTTTCCATGTAAGTCGCACGCATTCTGGGAATAGGCGTAAAACGGAACGATTGCCGACGACCGTTTCCGGTTGGTGCCACACCGTAATGTTTCGCGCTGATCCGGTCGTGAAGATAGCTGTTGAGAATGCCATCTTTCACAATATACGTTTTCTGCCCCAATACCCCTTCGTCGTCCACATTCACAGCACCCCGGTTGAACGGAATTGTTCCGTCATCCAGAACAGAGATGGAAGCATCGCATACTTTTTTGCCCAATTTATCGGCAAAAATAGAGGTATTCTTTCTATTAAAATCGGCTTCGAAGGCATGACCGATTGCTTCGTGTAGCAAAATACCGGAGCCTCCGGCACCCATCACCACTGGCATTTCACCCCCCTTTGGCTTAATAGCGTCAAACATAAGGGCGGTTTGCTTAACAGCCTCTTGTGAGATCGTCTCTACCAAATCGTCCGTTAAAAATTCGGCGCCCATCCGATAAGCCCGGGCCGAACGACCGTTTTCTATCTGTCCCTTTTGCTCCATGATACAGGTAGCGCCAAGCGTTCCCATCGGACGATAATCGTGCATCAGCACACCATCGGAATTAAAAAACAGGATATATGAAGTTGAATCGGTTTGCGAAACAATCACCCGGGAGACACGTTTGTCGAGACTGAAAATTTTATCGTTCACTTTTTGAAGGAACGGCATCTTCGCCTTCACAGCAGTCTCTTCCCACGATGAAATAACATTGTAGTAATTTTTCTGCAGCGGAAATTCCTTAATCAGCGGAGTCTTTATTCCGGTTATTCCGTTTGCGATTTTAGCCGCCGTACGAGCGGCCCTGATCATGTCGGACATGTTCACATTTTCGGTATAGGCATACCCGGTCTGATCACCTTTTATGACACGAATACCAACTCCAAAGTCGATATTCGACGAGGTAGAATTAACCTTTCCATCACGCAAAACAAGCATACTATCGAGTGTATGTTCAAAGAAAATATCGGCATAATCGCCCCCATTTTCCATGGCAATTGCCATCACTTTCCGCAATTCGTTTTCCGTCACTTTGAAATGGTCAAGAACCCATTGCAAGGTAAGTTCTTTCGGCGAAAACGACTCAAGCAGGGCTGCCCCCGGAATTAAAGCGGCACCAGCCAACATTCCACCAGTCTTTAAAAATTCTCTTCTGCTACAACTCATACAGAATAACTATTTAATTGTCAGATACTATTTTTTGCTTCACATCACAACCATAATCTCACGCAATTTACACATTAAATACGATAAACAACTTATAGAAGCCTATTTATCTGCAGGAAACAAAAGAGAACTGTCTCCGTAGCTCAAAAAACGAAAATCGTTATTGAACGCATATGCGTAAATTTTCTTCCAGTCACTACCGACAAATGCCGAAATCAACAGCAGCAATGTGCTTTTGGGTTGATGAAAATTGGTAATCATCCCATTCACAAGTCGGAATTTATACCCCGGAGCAATAATAATGCGGGTAGCTGCATTCAATTTATCCAATCCATGCTCATTCATATACACAAGCAAGGCAGACAATGCCTCTTCTGTTGAAGGATATCCGGCCTCGCTATCGTAAGGTTCCCATTGTTCTACCTGAAATTGAAAAGCATCCGGAGCCAGAACCAACTGACGTCCCAGGAAGTAGAGGCTTTCGAGTGTACGCACCGAAGTGGTTCCCACGGCGATAACAGAACCTAAGTTACGAAGCAGCTCTTCTATGGCTGTTTTCCGCACAGAAATAATTTCGGAATGCATTGGATGATCGCCGATAGCCTTCGATTTCACCGGCTGAAACGTACCGGCTCCGACATGCAGCGTCACCTCAAGCGAACCGACGCCATGCCGCTCCAAATCGCGAAGCACAGCCTCCGTAAAGTGCAATCCGGCCGTTGGGGCAGCCACCGAGCCTTCTATTTTAGCGTAAACTGTTTGATAGGTCTCCTTATCCGACTCTTCCGTCTCGCGGTGCAAATAGGGCGGAATTGGCAACTCACCCACCCGATCGAGAATATCGGCAAAGGTCAATGCCGTTGAATTCCACGAGAAGCGAACAATATGCGACAATCCGTGCGAAGATACCCTTTCGGCCGTTACGGTCACGGTTTGATTGCCCGACGGAAACTCTCGGGTCAACACACCCTCTTTCCACTTTTTCAGGTTACCAATCATGCAAAGCCATTCGCAGCTTTCGGTCTGTTGAAAGGCCAGTGTATAATCGAACGGTTTGTGAGGCTCCAGACAAAAGACTTCGATACGGGCTCCCGTCTCTTTAAAAAACAAAACACGGGCTTGAACAACCCGCGTGTTATTGCGTACCAAAAGTGTTTTTACCGGCAAATACTCCACCAGATTCCGAAATTTCGATTCGGAGATATTGCCGTTTTGATATACTAATAGTTTTGACGCATCCCTTTCGGCCAGAGGAAATTTCGCAATACGTTCATCGGGCAGCAGGTAGTCATACTCATCAATATCTATTTGTTGTGGACGCTTTGTCATCGATCCGTCTATTTCTAAATTCTGCATAAAAAACAAAATGTGGCACCAGTGCGCCACATTCGTTTTACTATTTTTATCAATCGCTTTTAATTAGCTGTTGAGCAACATCGGCATCAAAAGCATCAGTACATTTTCGCTTTCAGACTGGTCGAACGGAAGGAACAAGCCGGCACGCGAAGGTTCCGACAATTCGATTGTCACTTCGGTCGACGACAGGTTATTCAAAATATCGATCAGGAAGGATGACTTGAATCCGATCTCGATCTTATCGCCTTCAAACTGACATGCGATGGTCTCTTCTGCCGAGATGGAGAAGTCGATATCCTGCGCCGAGATATGAATTTGATTGTTCGTAATCTGCAATTTCACCAGGCTCGTTCCCTGATTCGAAAATACCGAAACACGTTTTACCGCATTCAATAAAGTAACACGATCGGCAATAACACGAACCGGATTGTTGACCGGAATTACACCGGCATAGTTGGGGTAACGCCCTTCGATTTGACGGGCAAACAACGTATAGTTTTGCAATTTGAAGCAAATATTCTTTTCATCAAAACTTACTGCCACATCGCCGGTCTCTTTCGGCAAAATGTTTTTCAGCAAGCTGGCAGCCTTCTTCGCCAGAATAAAAGAGAAACCCTCAGTGCCTTCCGGTGCTTCGGTCTGAAAACGAACCAATTTATGAGCATCGGTAGCTACAATGGTGGTGTGTTCTGTGGTAATATCAAAGAAAATGCCATTCATCACCGGACGCAATTCGTCGTCAGCTGTTGCAAAAAAAGTGGTTTGAATACCGTTATTCAACACAGATGCGTCAATTGCAAATGTATTGGTACTTTCAGAAAGAGAAGGAATACGGGGATATTCGTCTCCTTTTTGTCCGATAAAATTGTAGGTTCCGTTATCGGACGAGATGACAAGGGCCAGATTTTCATCATCCAAATCGAATGTCAACGGTTGTTCCGAGAACTCACGCAGGGTATCCAGCAACAATTTGGCTGTTACGGCAACACTACCCTCACCTTCCACATCAACTACTTCCATCGAAGTAATCATTGTAGTTTCCAGATCGGAAGCCGTCAGTGTCAACGTATTTCCTTCAAGTTTGAATAAAAAATTATCAAGAATAGCCAGCGTATTTTTACTATTAATCACGCGGCTGATAGCCTGTAAATGGCTTAACAATGCTGTGCTGGAGGCTACAAATTTCATACGTGTATTATTTTATGAATAACAAATTACAAAAAACGCCCCTTAGTCATGGGGAGTTCCAATTCTGTTGCAAAAAATATCGAATTGTATTTTTTTGCAACAGACAAAGTTAAGATTTCAATTTGATTCCTCCAAATGATTTTTTCAACAACCGGAATTACGTCGAGACGCGGCCTCTTCGTCCAATTTTCGTATCTTTGCACCCTTAAATTTTCAGTGTAAAAATGATTTCTGTAGAACAACTTACGGTCGAATTCGGCGGGCATACGCTCTTCGATTCCATCTCTTTTCTTGTAAACCCGAAAGACCGCATTGCTTTAGTCGGTAAAAACGGAGCCGGAAAAACCACTATGCTCCGGATCTTTGCCGGCCAGCAAAACCCCACGTCGGGAAAGGTTGCCATTCCCTCCGATGTCTCTATCGGATATCTTCCTCAGCACCTTCTTCCCAGCGGCAACCTCACCGTTATTGAGGAGGCCGAAACGGCTTTTGCGGAACTGCAACAACTTCAGACCGGCATCGACGAGATGACTAATCAGTTGGACACCCGCACCGACTACGACTCGCCCGAATATAACAAGTTGATTGAGCGGATGACACACGACACCGAACGGTTGCAACTACTTGGAGGCACCAATTTCAGGGCTGAAACCGAAAAAACGCTGATCGGACTGGGCTTTGAACGAAGCGATTTCGATCGTCCCGTAGGTGAATTCAGCGGAGGATGGCGCATGCGTATCGAACTGGCCAAATTGTTGTTACGCAGACCCGATATTTTACTGCTCGACGAGCCGACCAACCACCTCGATATCGAATCGATTCAATGGCTGGAGACTTTTTTGGCAACACAGGCCAATGCGGTGCTTCTGGTCTCGCACGACCGGGCTTTCCTCGATGCCGTCTCCAACCGCACCATCGAACTCTCGCTGGGCCGCATTCACGACTACCGCGTACCCTACTCTCAGTATGTCTGGCTGCGCAAAGAACAACTCGAGCAACAGCAACGCGCCTTTGAAAATCAGCAGAAAATGATTCAGGACACGGAAGATTTTATCGAACGGTTCCGCTACAAAGCCACCAAAGCCGTACAGGTACAATCGCGCATAAAACAATTAGAAAGATTAGATCGCATTGAGGTGGAAGATGTCGATAATTCGCGACTCAACCTGAAATTTCCGCCGGCACCCCGTTCCGGAACTATTCCGGTAGAAATTGACGGACTAACCAAGCAATATGGTGAGCACACGGTGCTCGATAATATCGGACTCATTATCAACCGTGGAGAGAAGGTGGCGTTTGTCGGTAAAAACGGAGAAGGAAAATCGACGCTGGTGAAATGTATCATGAACGAGATAGAATACAGCGGTACGCTTCGTTTGGGTCACAATGTCAAGATCGGTTACTTTGCACAAAACCAGGCCGCCCTGCTCGACGAAAGCAGAACCGTTTTTCAGACCATCGACGACGTTGCTGTAGGCGACATCCGTACCAAAATACGCGATATTCTGGGAGCCTTTATGTTTGGAGGCGAGGCATCCGACAAAAAAGTAAAAGTGCTTTCGGGAGGTGAACGCAGCCGCTTAGCCATGATCCGCCTGCTACTCGAACCGGTCAACCTGCTGATTCTCGATGAGCCCACCAATCACCTCGACATGCAATCGAAAGATGTACTCAAAGAAGCGATTAAGTCCTTCGACGGCACGGTCATTGTGGTTTCGCACGACCGCGAATTTCTCGACGGGCTGGTAACCAAAGTATATGAATTCGGCCATAAAAAGATAAAAGAACATTTGGGTGGAATCTATGCGTTCCTTCAAAGCAAAAAAATCGAAAACCTTCAGGAACTGGAACGCAAAACAGCGGCCCCGGTAGTTAAAGAGAATACTCCCAAGCCGGCGACCGACAATAAAGCAGATTATGCCGCCCGCAAAGAGCTGAATCGCCAGATAAAGAAACTGGAACGTCAGCAACAAGAGTCGGAAGCACTCATCGACAAGTTAGAAAAGGAACTGGCCCTGCTCGAAATAAGCATGAGCGACAATCCCACTCCGGATATTTTTACCGAATACGACCGGATGAAACAACAGTTGGCTGCCGAAATGGAAAAATGGGAAAATACATTGACACAAAAGGATGAATTAGAATCTACCGAAAGTTAAATTCAATCCACGTCAGATTGATAGAGATTATTTAAATTGTTTCGCACAACAATCGCCCTTTTCCTTATCCGAAAGGTGACAAAGTTCATATCATTTCGTATATTTGCATTTCAATCAACAATTTTTCACATAAAGAGTTTCGATTCGGATGGAGGATATACAACAAGAGTGGACAACCGTCATTAAGCCCAAAGGACATTTGCTTGACATCGACTTCAAAGAGATTTGGCGCTACCGCGATCTCTGGCGAATGTATGTCAAGCGCGACATCATCACATCCTACAAACAAACCATTCTCGGGCCTCTCTGGTTTTTCATTCAACCAGCCATGACCACCATTATGTATATGGTTGTGTTCGGAGGTATTGCAGGCATCTCTACCGACGGTCTGCCCCAGCCTCTTTTCTATCTGGCCGGCATCTGCATGTGGAACTATTTCTCCGAATGCATCAACCGTACCTCGTCCACCTTTACCACCAATGCCGATATTTTCGGGAAGGTCTATTTTCCCCGTCTGGTGGTTCCCATGGCCACAGTCACCTCCAGCCTTATCCGGATGGCAATTCAATTGCTTTTATTCATCGTAGTATACGTTTTCTATCTTATAAAAGGAGTTCATGTGCATCCCAACCTCTATCTGGCACTTTTCCCGTTACTGATTGTGATGATGGCAGGCCTTTCGCTCGGTTTCGGCATCCTGATCTCCTCGCTTACCACCAAATACCGGGATTTGACCCTACTCTTTAGCTTTATTGTCCAACTGTGGATGTATGCCACCCCGGTTATTTACCCGTTAAGTGTAATGTCAGCCAAGCGGCAGTGGATCATGGGACTTAACCCGCTTACCTCCATTGTGGAAACATTCAAATACGGCGCATTGGGTGTCGGAACCTTCAGCTGGGGTATGCTGGCGTATAGTTTTGTTTTTATGATAGTGCTGCTGGCTATCGGCATCGTGGTGTTCAATAAGGTGCAGAGAAGCTTTATGGACACTGTTTAAAAGCTATAGACAAGGTATAAGGATTTGATAAATGGAATATAACTGGGACTATTTAGATAAAAGGGCTTACAACAACCAGGTAGGACACTATAAGTTCAAAAAAGAGTTTGAATTTATAACCCGATATGGAAAGGATCATTTTGACAACGCACTTGATATTGCCGGCGGATCGGGTAGATTTGCCTTACCATTGGCTGAACGAGAATATTGTCAGGATATTACACTAATCGATATTAGCAACGAAGCCTTAGAACTTGCAAAGCAAAGAAACCCAAGTTTGAAAATACAAAACGGAGATTTCAGGCAAATTGACATAGATGATAGTTTTACACTAATTTTATGCATGGAAGCCTTAGGTTATTTCGATGACTGGAATCTTTTCTTTGGCAAGGTAAAGAACGTATTAGCCACAAAAGGACGTTTTATTTTTTCTTATCAAAATCCTCAAAGCTGGCGTTATGGCTTACGAAAACTAAAACACTGGAACAAAGGGACATACAATTATCACGAGATGACATTAATCCGGTTAAAACAACTGTTATATACCCTTGGATTTGAAATAGAACAAATGGAGGGAATGAACTGGATACCGTTACCTCTATCATCCAATTCCCAATGGGTCACTTTCTTTGCATTTATCGAAAAAGCAACCCATTTGAATAAATGGCACCAACAAAGTCCCTGGATATTGTTTTCCGTAAAGCTCAAAGATTAAATCATTAAACGTTGTTCTTCATGCCAACGGCAATAAAATTTGAAAATATATCCAAACAATACCGCTTAGGTCTTGTTTCTACCCGTACTCTCTCCCACGACCTGAACCGGTGGTGGCAAATCAATATCCTGCGCCACGAAGATCCGTACCTAAAAATTGGCGAGGTAAACGATCGCGCCCATAAAGGAGCCAGCGAGTATGTCTGGGCACTGAAAGATATCAACTTTGAGGTGGAACAGGGCGATGTGGTAGGCATTATTGGTAAGAACGGCGCCGGCAAGAGTACCCTTTTGAAAATTCTCTCCAAGGTAACCACCCCTACCACCGGAACAATTAAAGCCAAAGGACGTATTGCCTCTTTGCTGGAAGTCGGTACCGGCTTTCATCCCGAGATGACGGGACGGGAAAATATCTATATGAACGGAGCCATTATGGGAATGGCCCGCAACGATATCAACCGTAAGTTTGATGAAATTGTAGACTTTGCCGGCGTGGAGCGCTACATCGACACCCCCGTAAAACGCTACTCTTCAGGAATGACCGTACGCCTCGGTTTTGCAGTAGCCGCTTTCCTGGAACCGGAAATTTTGGTAGTAGATGAAGTGTTGGCCGTAGGAGATGCCGAATTTCAGAAAAAAGCCATCGGCAAAATGCAGGATGTTTCTCGGGGAGATGGGCGAACGGTGTTGTTTGTCAGTCATAATATGCCAAGTATAAAAGCCCTATGCAGCAAAGGAATTCTCTTGCAAAATGGCAATATCGAATTTAATGGTAATATTGAAGATGCGGTTGACTCGTATCTCAAGACCCGTATATATCAAAACCAGCAAATCATCAATAGCATCAAAACATACAGTAATATAATTCAAATTCAAACCGTAACCATTAACAACGGAACTTCGAATATCCTACATCTGCAATCAGGCGACCTCAAAATCGCCATTTCTATAGAAGGCTCACTCTCCGCGGCATCTCGAATAGAACTTGAAGCCCAACTATTTGATTCAAATAATGTTTTACTGGCCTCTTATTGCCCGGGGCATTTGTCCGGACATTACAACACATACGATATTGGACATTTTAAAATATCCAACGAAATACAACTACCGACAAACATCACAAAAGGCGATTACTTTCTCTCGATTCAATTAACAGATCCCAATGTTGCATTTTTGATGAACACCGAACTTCCCATAAAACTCTCTATCGAAGGATTTGTCAATGATTGTGGCATGAATTTTTCCTATAAAAACAGAGGATTCTTAGTTCTATCATGACACACAACCTGCAACCAACCATATCTTTCATCATACCCTGCTATAATGCAGACAAATACATTGCAGAGTGCTTATCGTCTATTTACGATCAAAATGGGAATTGTTCTAATTTTGAGGTAATCTGCATCAACGATTGTTCCACAGACAATACCAAACAAATTATTTTGGACTTGCAACAGATTCATTCGACTCTTGCACTAATCGACTTGTCTGAAAAAAAAGCAACAGGAACTACGCGTAACATTGGCCTTGACGCCGCCAAAGGTGAATTTATTTGGTTTGTGGATGCGGATGATGTAATTAAACCAAATATTCTTGACCATCTACTCTCTCTATGCAAGAGCGAACAGCTAGACGAACTGCTGTTTAACTATGATGTCATGAGAGAAAATTCTGATGACCGGATCAAAGATTCAAGCTTTAGAACCACCCCCATTGTCCAAGGATGTGAATTTATCAATACGTTTTTTTCAGGCCGATTATCGGATCTTAGTATCGTATGGAGACAAATCTATCGGGCGGCTTTTATTCACCAGCACCAACTCCGCTTTCCCGATCTGAACATAGGGGAAGACAGCATTTTTGCCTGGAGTAGTCTCATACAGGCAACAAGAGTAAAAGCAATAGAAACAACAGGTTACACCTACAGAATAAATCCCGAATCCACAACAAGCAAGCTACAACAGACCCCCAACATAGATATACTGTTTGAAAAAAGCATCTTATTTGGCAATGCTATAATCAACCTGATTCGTCAGAGCATGCCATTTGACACAGCAATTATCAATGAGCTATTAAAAAATGCCACCTGGAGTATCAACAACATATCGCTTATATTTACAGAAAATTATTCACCTTTAGAGATTCGAAAATTTTACCACTTATGCTCCGCACATTCATCCATACTCGCGTCACTACAAACCCATTTCACAAAAAAAAGTAGACGGAGCATTAAAATGATGCAATATGGCTTTTATGTCTGGCTTATTTATTTCAAAACAGAACAATTTAGAAGCAAGAAAAAGTCGCAACAATGCTCATCATAAACTTAAACAGCCAGTTAGGGAACCAGATGTTTCAATATGCTCTATATCGAAAATTAAAAACTCTGGGCAAGCATGTCAAACTGGATTTTCGTTACTACGAATCACATCCGGAACACTACGGCCTGAATATTTTCGACATTCATCCCCATATTGCTACACCCAAAGAAATCACGCGGGTAAAAGATGCAAACCGGAATTATGTAGCACGCTGTCGCCGAAAATTATTTGGAAAGCGACAAACAATGTTTAGCGAAATCGAAAGTCATTCGTTACCTTTCAGAGCTGAAATATTTAATCTTACCCATGCGTACATTGACGGATACTGGCAAACAGAAAAATATTTTGCAGATATTCGCCCGATTTTATTAAAAGAGTTTGCATTTCCGACAGTTACCGACAACCAAAACCGTCTGATAGTGGAAAGAATTAATGCAACAACATCCATAAGCCTTCATATTCGCAGAGGTGATTATATTGGAGGTTTCCCGTTGATGACTCCCGAATATTATCATTCGGCCATCAATTACTTTCAACAAAAATTCGAGAATGTTTGCTTCTTCATCTTTAGCAACGATATGAGTTGGGCTAAAGCCAATATCAACTGCCATCAAAGTTATTTTGTTGATTGGAATACCGGAATAGATAGCTGGAAAGACATGTATTTAATGACACAGTGCCGACACAATATAATCGCCAATAGTTCTTTCAGCTGGTGGGGTGCATGGTTAAATCAGCACAAAGACTCTGAGGTCGTCGCTCCCGCCACCTGGTTTTACCATCAAGAGACTCCAGATATATATTGTGAAAACTGGAAAATTATTGAAATATAACACACCGTGATACCTAAAATAATCCATTATTGCTGGTTTGGAAAGCAACCTTTCTCTCCCACAATTGAATTGTGTCTAAAGTCGTGGAAACAATATTGTCCCGATTACGAAATCATGCGGTGGGATGAGAACAATATGCCGCCGAATGTTCCATGGATAAAAGCCGCGTACAGAAACCGGAAATTTGCATTTGTTGCCGATTATGTTCGTTTTTATGCGTTATACAATTATGGAGGTATCTATCTGGACACCGATATGCTTTTAATGGGGAACCTTGACCAACTCCTTGATCATAATTTTTTCATCGGACTTGAAGATGCGAGTACGGTTAGCATGGGAATCATCGGATCTGAAACACATGAACCATTTCTCTTACAATGCATAAATCTATATACGACACACAAATTCGACGTATTGAATCCACTGATTATTACACGCATAATAACACCTTTATTTGTCGAATTAGGGTATAAATCAACAGATAGAAACCAGCAGCTGTCAAACGGTTTTTATATTTATCAAAGCGACTATTTTTATCCTATTCACTACACTCAGGAATTCAGTTTGGATGACATACAATCTTACTGTACAACAAACACACTTTGTGTACATTTATGGAATAATTCTTGGATGACAGAATTTCAGCATATTCAAAATGGCAACTACAAAAAGGGATATTTGACTGCCCTAAGAAGAATAAAAGCGAATCCTTTCTTACCTATCAGATACTATTATCGATTAGCAAAATATACGGTAAGAATTATCATTGGCAAGTACTAATCCATTTTTCTATTCAATAAAAATGCCGGTATTATTATCAATAATCCTTCCGTATTTCAATGTCGAGAAATACATCGACTCATGCCTTGATAGTTTGTACACTCAAGACATCCCGGAAGAATTATATGAAATCATCTGCATTGATGACTGCTCTCCCGACCACTCCAAAGAGATTGTACTAAAATTCCAGCAAAAGCATGCAAATTTACGGCTGATTGAGCATACCGAAAACAAGTGTTTGGGAGGAGCCAGAAACAGTGGAATAACTGCTGCTCAAGGAAAATATCTTTGGTTTGTTGATTCGGATGACAAAATACAAACCAACTGCTTGAACAAATTAATCGATATTTGTACTCTCGAAGAGCCTGATGTAGTGATGTTCAATTTCGATAAGATTGACACGAACGATGGTCTTATTGAATCTGTAAACGTTGTTGCTGACTATAACGCCGAAAATGGCATTGAATTCATACACCAAACATTTGGAGTCTCATTCCCTCATCATCTGGGATTTGTATGGCGCCATCTTTATCGAACCGACTTTTTAAGACAAAATCAGTTCTATTTTCCCGAAAACGTATTTTGGGAAGATACGGTTTTTATCCCCAAAACACTGGTAAACAGCAAAAAAACAATCTCTATACACGATCATTATTATCTATACAGAATTAATCCAAACTCAGTATCGGGCATTTACAATAGCAAAATGAAAGCAGAACTGATTTATCAATTTGCTTTTAATACAGGTTATGACCTTTTGAAATTTTCGGATACAATGTTAGCAAGAGACCAGATTATTGCCGATATATTGCACAAAAAAGCGATTTGGTATATCAACCAGTTTACAAACAGAATATTAAAAGCGCCTTACAGAGAAGTTCCTAAATTCACTCTGTTGGTTCGTCAAAATGCGAATGCTTTATATCTTCTGTATCCGTACATGACAAACCTAAACCGATTTATATGCTTCAATCCTCTTGGCGCAACCACATTACAACTGTTACATTTCATCAAACGTATTTTCAGATGATCATACTCAAAATTAGTGATCAGTTGGGCAATCAGATGTTTGCTTATGCCTCGGTAAAAAGCATTGCATTAGATTTGGGGCAAGAGTTCAAGGTCTACCCCGCGAAACATCACGGCACATTATGTAATGATTCGGATCCAACCTATGGACATACGATTGATACTATATTTGAAACAATTGGCAAAGAGTGTGTTGATTCTTTACCCACAAAAGTCAACTTTTTCCAAGAGGACATAACAATATATTCCGAATCCGCCTTTGAGAACAAAATATACTCTTTTTCGGGCGATATTATTATGGCAGGACATTACATCTGTCCCCGTTACTTCATGCATAGAATAACTGAGGTCAGGCGTTGGTTTTGCTTTCCAGACCCAGTAACAATAAAAGCACAGCACTCCATTGATACTATCAGAAGAAAATTTCCTAACACTGTTCAAATTATATCCGTCCATTTTAGAGTTGGAGATGATTATAGAACCAATGGATTCTTAATGCATGCATCATATTGGTTTAGAGCCGCAAATCACATATCCAAAAAATTAGGCTCTAATGCTCCATTCGCATTTGTTGTCTTCTATGACAGGAAAACTCATTTAGTAGAACGCTTCATCCGCAAATACAACGCATTCGCAATTCACAACTCTTTAGTTACCGATATGTGTGCAATCTCAAGATGTGACGCTCATATTGTCTGTAACAGTTCGTATTCGATCATGTCTGCGCTTTTAAATCCTCATGCGAGGTTCGTTGTCCGTCCCGACAAATTCTGGATCCCGAATGGATATCTGCCCAACAATGTTTTTCCCGAAGACTGGATAGCAGTAAAAAGTCACATAGACCCTGTAGCTGAATGGACACGACACATGAAAAAGCTCAAAAGAAGTATCAAAAAAGCAATCAAAAACACAATTAGAGACATCGTTCAATTCCTCAAAACATGAATACTCATCCCATCATTCTTTTTGCATACAATCGACCCTTACACACACAAATGGTGCTGGAAGCCTTGCAACGAAATGAGCTGGCATCATCCAGTCTGCTTATTGTGTATGTTGATGGGCCAAAACCGGATGCATCTAGCGAACAATTAGAACGGATTGAAACTGTTCGCCAGATTGTACAGAAAGAGAAATGGTGTGGCAGTGTGGAGTATCATTTTGCCGATAAAAACATTGGCTGTCGCAATTCGATTATACAAGGAGTAACAGAAGTCTTCTCGCGCTTCGAAGCAGCCATTATTTTGGAGGATGATATCGTAACTGCGCCCTCCTTTCTCACTTTCATGCATAAATGTCTGACCTTTTATAAAGACTATGAGGCTGTATTCTCCATCAGTGGAAGAACTCTTCCCGAAGAAAAATTTAGTCTCCCAAACGATTATTCGTTCGATGCTTTCATCTCTCTGCGCCAATTGAATTCCGGATGGGCAACATGGAAAGATCGATGGGAAAAAATAGACTGGAGTCTCTCCTTTATAGATGAACTACTGGCAAACCCTGCTATGTGCAAAGCCTATTCAAGAGGTGGAGATGATTTGATTCCGATGTTGCTGGATCAGAAAGAAGGAAGAAGTGATGCCTGGGATATACAATTCACTTACAATCAATTCCGGCAGCATGCAGTTTCCATCATTCCCCGGTATTCGTATACCGACAATATAGGAGGCGACGGTAGCGGAACTCATCATCAAAAAAATGGAGACCAACTCCACTTCGACTTATCAAAGGCAATTTCAAACCCTCATTTGCCGGAGGTAATTTACGAAGATGACCGTATTATCAATGCCTTTTACAATGTGTATTGTGCAAAAAAGCGACCGGTCTGGAAGAAAATGATTAACCGAATTTGCCGAGCATTGGGAGCAAAGAATCTGTTTATTATCAAGAAAAAGATCTATGCCTGAAGATTTAAAAATACTATTCCTTAACCATTCAGACACCAATGGAGGCGCCGCAAAAGCAGCCTACCGACTGTTTTGCGGTTTACGGGATAAAGGAATTCGCGTACAAATGCTAGTTCGCGAAAAACATTCGGATGATCCGGATGTGTTTTGCTGCTTTGATTATAACCGAACTGGTTGGCTGGGAAAGATCGATCGTTTCATTTGGAAAATTAAAAACCGGAGACAAAAAGAGAAATGGAAGAAATATCCCGATCGCGAAGCTGCATTTCTAAATGATCTTAACAACATTTCTCTGCAACGAGCCCTAAGACAACTCGATTTCGACATTCTACATCTTCACTTTGTTGCCAATCGATTTCTTAATCTGAAAGAACTTCCCAAAATCAGCAAACCGGTGGTATGGACTCTCCACGATTGTTGGCCTTTTACGGCCATCTGCCATTATTTTGATACGTGCAACCGATATCAGCGACAATGCGGAAAATGTCCGATGCTTCACTCGACAGAAGAATACGACTTTACACGTACCATTTGGAAGCAGAAAAAAAAGATATACGGCCATCTCCGGATGCATATCGTGCCCCCCAGTAGATGGATGGGCTCTTGTGCTGAAAAAAGTTCTCTTTTATCAACCTTTCCCGTCTCAGTAATTCCGAACTGTATCGATACGGATCGTTATCATCCCCAGAATAAGGAAAAAATCAGGATAGAGTTAGGTTTGAATCCATCAAAGACATATATTCTTTTTGGAGCATACAATGCAATTAAGGATATACGCAAAGGGTATCATCTGCTACTCGAAGCATTAAGCCATATTCACAACAATCATACAATTGATTTTGAGCTAATAATTTTCGGCGCAGAACAATTGAATCAAAATGATATTCCATTTCAAATTCATAACTTTGGAGTGGTAAATAATGAATCTCAACTGATAAGACTATATCAAGCCGCCGATACAATGGTAGTACCGTCTCTCTCTGAAAATTTATCGAACACCATTCTGGAAAGTATGGCTTGCGGAACTCCGGTTGCCGCTTTCAATATCGGAGGGAACGGAGATATGATTGAACACATGGGAAATGGCTATCTGGCAACCCCCTATTCTACTACCGATTTGGCAGATGGGATTTGCTGGTGTATCGAAAACGAAAAGAAAATAACAGAAATGGTTCGCCATAAAGCAGAAAAGCACTTTTCTATTGAGCGTATAACCCAGAACTACCTTCAAATATATCAAACAATAGCGACGTGAAATATTTAAATATTCTTTTGCTCTCTTTGATTACGTTCTCTACCTGCGAGGCCGAACAAATCAATATCGTGTTTCGTTACGATGATGTAGTGCTTCGTAATGACTCTATTGACATGAAAATTATTCGTCTTTTCCAGCAGCATAACATACCGCTTGTGCTGGGAGTAATACCTTGTGATATTAACGAAAAGACTGTACTCGATCCTCTAAGCTCGTTTCTATCAATGCTAAAAGAGGCTGTTCGCAAAGGAGACATAGAGATTGCACTGCATGGATTGACCCACCGAAAAATGACTCCCTATGGAGAATTCAAAGGATTGAGCTTTGAAGAGCAAAATCGAAGAATAAAAAAAGGGAAACATTTTTTGGACTCAATTTTTAGAGAACCGGTCATTACCTATATTCCACCTTGGAACGCCCATGATGAGAACACCGTAAGAGCCTTGAAGGCAAACGGAATATTTATTGTATCTTCCTCAATCTATGATATATGGACTGGAACCACCTACTACCCTATGAGCACCTCCGATTTTCATGAACTGGAAGGCTTGATACTAAATAATCAGACCTTTGGTGGCGTGGGGGTTGTGATGATGCATCGTTACGATTTTACCAACCACAAATCACTGGATGAACTGGATACAACATTAACACTACTGCAAAAGAATAAAGCGGTACATTTATATACTTTCCGGCAGCTCAAACAGGAGGGAATCTTTATCAACACCGTGCAGTCGGAAGATCTGAAGCGACAGAATCTCTTAAGTAAACTGATGCATCAAAAAGGGATATTTATCTCTCAGAAAGATATTACCGTGATCAAACTTATAAATGCGGCGATCTATCTGCTACTGTTTTATCTGGTCTACCTCATCGTACAGGCAGTACTGTTAAAAAAACATCGACACAATAATATTCAAACGATAGTTTTAGTAATTGCCGGCATTTTAGTATTTTGCTCTACCTGGTTTTACTGGTGGGGGCCACTAAAACTTCTGTTTTGCAATATCATGTTTGCCGTGTTCTTAACATGGATATTCCGGTTTTTCAAGGTATATGATTTTGTAATTTCTTTTACTATCACAAAAAAATAATGACACGACTCTCCATCATCACCATTAACCGTAACAACGCTCCCGGGTTAAAAAAAACCACGAAGAGCGTCTTTGCCCAGACTTCGCAAGAGTTTGAATACATTGTGATCGACGGCGCCTCTACAGACGGCAGTAATGAGATAATAAGTCAATATGCCAACATGCCGATAACTCATGACTTTCAATGGATTAGTGAGTTGGATAGTGGCATTTACAATGCCATGAATAAAGGAATCAAAATGGCAAAAGGAAATTATCTTCAATTTTTAAATTCGGGAGATACGTTGGTTGCGCCTGATGTTACGGGAAAGATGCTGAAAGAATTGGAGAACAAAGACAAGATCGCAATTCTGTATGGGAATATGCTGAAGCAAATGTCGAAAGGTATTCTCCGTGATCCGGGATTTTCAGGACGGCAACCTACACTGCTTGACTTTTATACCGGAACGCTAAACCATTCCCCAGCCTATATTCAGCGCTCCCTGTTTGAAAAATACGGTTTGTATGATGAACAACTGAAAATCGTATCCGACTGGAAATGGTACCTGCAAGCGATTATCTTCGGCGGAGAACAAATTGCTTATGCCGATATCGATGTAACGCTATTTGATATGAACGGAATCAGTACAATTAATAGTTCTCTGGACAAATCGGAACGTCAACAGGTGTTGAAATCCTTATTGCCTACAACGATTCTGGAGGATTACGAAAAACATGCATTCTCGATCGAACAGATGCAACGAATCAAACGCTATGTATTTGCAAATAAATTAGTTTGGTGGTTAGATCGAGGATTATCCAAGTGGGAAAAACATTTCAAAAACAATACAATATAATAAATTTATGAATACTACAATGACCTTTTATAAGATCAAAATGGAATTGGGCTGGGAAATAGTAATCCACAAATTCAACAAATTAATCCATTAGTGTCCCGTTAAAATTTGGGATATTGTCTGTACGATTTAAGATGAATATATTAACCCTAATTCAAAAATAAACGGACTTGAATTTATAATTCGATTCTATTACAAAAACGGAATACACCGAGTTTGTAAAACCCTTATAACAAAGAGTGTTGATGAGTCCAATCTATTTAATCATTAGCAATCTGATTTTTTATGGGACAATAATGATCTCCAATATTAAAAAATGCAAGAGTTATTAAACGCAAAATAGCAAATTCATTATGATACCCAAAACCATACATTATTGTTGGTTAAGTGATGAACCTTATCCAGAAGAATTTAACTCTTGTTTGGCATCATGGAAAGCAAATTTGCCCGATTATGATTTTCAATTATGGAATTTCAACCGTTTTGATATAAATTCCTCGCTATGGGTTAAGCAAGCTTTTGAAAATAAAAAATATGCATTTGCTGCCGATTATATACGACTTTATGCATTATATAACTATGGCGGCATTTATTTAGATATGGATGTTGAAGTGCTGAAGCCATTTGATAATTTATTAAATTTACCTTATTTCATTGGCAAAGAATTTTCAAATGAAGATTGTAGTCCAGAAGCAGCAACCATAGGAGCTGAGCAAGGTTGTTATTGGATAGGAAAATGCTTGGAATATTACAAAAATCAAAAATTTGTTATTGGAATTGGAAAGTATAATACATCTGTTTTGCCGAGTATTATGAAAACTACAATAACTCAAAATTATAACTTTATCTCTATCTCAAATAAAGATGAATTTATTTATGACAATAAAACAGTTTGCATTTTTCCTGTAGATTTTTTTAGTCCCAAAAATTACCAAACATTAATATTAAAAAAAACGCAAGATACCTATAGCATTCATCACTTTGCCAATTCATGGAATCATAATAAGACATTGTTGGAAAAGATACGTCATATAGTTCTTACAATAACAATCCATGTAGGCATATATAGATTATATCAAATAATAAAGAAAAAATGAGCAGACCCTATCTCTTTGTTTTGACCCCTGTTCGCAATGAAGCCTGGATTCTACCTGCATTTTTACAAGCAACCAGTCAATGGGCCGATTATATTATTATTGCCGATCAAAACTCGACAGATGGAAGTCGTGAAATTGCCTTACAATACCCAAAAGTAATTTTAATCGATAATGATAATCCGGAATTTAATGAAGCGGAGCGGCAAAGCTTATTAATAAACAAAGCCAGAGAAATTGAGGGAGATAAGATTTTGTTTGCCTTGGATGCCGATGAAGTTTTTTCTGCCAACTTTAACTCGACTAAAGATTGGCAAATAATTCTTCATTCTAACCCTGGAGATGTATTCTGGTTTCGTTGGGCCAACTTACATCCTGATTTGCAACATTACTGGCCTTCGGAAACTTACTTTCCCTGGGTATTTCATGATGATGGAATAGAACCTCATGGCAATTATGTTCGCAATATGCACAGTATGCGGATTCCCTATCCTATTGAAGAACGACAAATGTATTATGTGAATGATTTTGCAGTTCTTCACTTTGCTTACATATTACCAGAAAGGGTAGCTGCTAAAATGCGGTTTTATAAATTTATCGATTTTCAAATGAATCATCGAAATGCAATTACGCTAAGTCGCACATACAAATATTCGTCCTTGCCCACTAACATGAATGATTTACCCAGAAAATATCTAGAGTTTGGTTTTGATTTATTATCTCTTATTAAATGGGAAATACAATATTTCTGGTTCGATTCATATATTATAGAACATATAAAGAATTACAACAATCAAGAGATTGCCAAACTTGATATTTGGAAAAAAACACTTCCTCAGCAACTCAAAATTTATGATCATCGAACATGGTACATTCGCATTGTACATTACTACTTAAAACAGACACAAAATTACTCCAATTTATTATTGATCAAACTAATAGACAAATTACTAAAGAAAGTATTCATCTTTTAACCATCAAGAATAAATAGATTGCCGACATGCAAATTATACTGGATCCAACTACTAATATCTATTATAGTTCTTTCTACATACAGGGGCTTATCAAACTCTATGGCAAGCAAAATATCAGGTTCGAATCATTCCCTTTTTTGTACATCAAAACACGATCTCATAATTTTGACTTCGTTATTTGTAAGCAAAATCAAGAATTAAAAATATCTATTGATTACGATGACATTAGCACCATCAAAGAAGAATGTTACAACTGGTGTGACATTTATGGAAAAGTAAACACAAACTGGCAACAAACACCTTCCGATCAATACCCAAAATTGGTTTCTTTAGCACCCGGTTTTGGCATCCGTGTATGGAATTTAGCAAAAACCTTACAGTTAGCTCTCTCCAATACATTAAAAAGCAATCTCAACCTTACTGAATCCCGTAAATTAATTGGAAAATATAAACGACAGTACTCTCTACGTTTGCCTATCAGTTATTATCAACCTCAATCTTATACAGAAAAACAACCCTACATTTATCATCTCAGCACTTTATGGTATTCCGATGAATGGAATCAAAACGACAAAGGTGTAAATCTGACAAGGGCCAATTTTGTACGGGCATGTAAATCTATTGAATCTATTCGGTTTGAAGGTGGCTTGATACCTCAAAATCAAAATCGGTCTTCTATTGCTCTCTTCCAAGACGTATTGTATGATCATGAAGTTAACGTGAAGGAATATATTGCTAATACCAAACAATCATGGGTAGTTTTCAACACCCCGGCCTTTTGGAATTGCCATGGATGGAAACTGGGAGAATACCTGGCTTTAGGCAAAGCAATAATTTCAACTCCTCTTTCCAACGATTTACCTGCGCCATTAATTCACGGAAAACATATTCATATTATTCCCAATGATAATGAAGATGAGATCAAGAAAGCGGTCGAATTTTTGATTCACAATTATGACTACCGGCATAAACTGGAACAGGGAGCCCGTCGGTATTGGGAGCAATATGGTACTCCGGTACAAGCATTAAAATTAATGGGGATAGAGTAATAAATTCTATGATTTCTTATTTATTGTGCAGACTAATGTAAGTCATCAACCCAAAACATCTCTTTCTTCTCTGAAGTAGAAACGGCATTATTAATTATTCTGTGTTTAGGGTAGAGTTCAAGAGATGAGGGTTTGGAAGCTCTAACATTAGAGATGCCGAGAACAAAAGACACGAAGTCGGGCTTTAAATTTAAGAACTATACCTAAGTCCACTACCTCACAATCCCCTCACAGAAACAATACTTGATCAGAACAAAATCCCAAAGAAAAAATTAACTTTGCAAGAAGGAGACAAAACTGAAGGATTAAAGGGATCAAATAACAAATTAATTGACAACTGATAACTGCTATACATTATGTTTTCCATTATTATTCCGTTATACAATAAAGCCGTCCATGTTGAGAAGGCCATCCGCTCGGTATTGAATCAATCGTACCACGAGTTCGAATTGATTATCGTAAACGACGGTTCGACTGATAATAGCATGGAGGTGGTGAACCATTATCTGCATGCACAGGAGAAAGAAGGAAATAACTCTTTAACACAACACGTACGTATTATCAATCAGTCGAATACCGGAATTTCTGCAGCCCGCAATGCGGGTGTTGAAGCCGCCAAATACGATTATATCGCCTTTTTAGATGCCGATGACTGGTGGCATAAGCATTACCTGAATAAAATAAAAGAGCTGATAGAGGAGTATCCCGACGCGGCTCTCTACAGCTCGTCGTACTATCAGGTAAAACGAGGAAAGAAACATCCGGCTCCAATCGGTGTAGAATCTGATTTCAAGAGCGGATATATCGATTATTGCAAAGTCTATGCCCAAACGCTCTGCATGCCAATCTGGACCAGCGCTACCGTTATTCGAAAAAAAGTATTTGAAGAGTTCCGAGGCTTTAGTCCCAATTTGAAAATGGGCGAAGATTTTGACCTTTGGATCAGGGTAGCTCTCAAATATAAGGTAGCTCTACTTAACGAGTCGTTGGCTTATTATAACCACGATCAGGATAAGGATACCAGAGCGGTAGTCAGCGAACGAATCTATCCACCTCACCAGCATGTTATTTTCAATCTTGGTTATCTGAAAACGGACGAACAGCAGAATCCGGCCTTGAAAGAGTTACTCGATGCACTACGCGTCTATATTTTACCTCCCTACTATCTCAATAAACCAACCCGTCGGGAAGCGCAAGCGGAACTGGCAAAAGTAGATTGGGAAAAACAGCCGATGAAAGAACGAATCAGATTTAAAAGTCCGGTGATGATTTTGAAAGCTCAATATCGCGCCATGATATGGGGTTCGAGAATCAAGCAATACTTTCTAAGGCATAGTGGACATTGATCAAGATACACCATAATGAGTAATATATGCTACATGATCGCCACATATCACAACGACGTCGATTTTAGCAGCAATCAACTATAAATGAAAATCATACAAATAGCAACCTTTCCGACTGATATAACAAGAATCAAAGGAGGAGTAGAAGCATCAGTCTATGGGCTTGCCATTGAACAATCCGGCAAGCATGATGTTGTTATTTGTGATCTTCCCCGAACCGAAATTCAAGAAGATAACTGTACCACTCTGAATAGGCTTCAAATTGTCCGTTTTGCCTCCCACGGAAAGAACAATCTGGCTGCATTATTGCGCTTGAAGAAGTATGTCGGATTCATCCGCAAACAGACACCTGACATTTGCCATATTCATACAACCAGCCTTTTTTGTCTGGCGGTTTATATTCTCTTACAATTTAACCGAATTTCGTGCATCGTTACCGTTCATGGATTGGCTCACATTGAGAAAAAGAACCTATTTCGCAAAAAAAAGAGTTTAAAAAACATTCTCAAATATCTCACATATAGCGCAACTGAATTTCTTTTTCTTTCGCTATGCAAAACAATCACAGTTGACACTCAATACGTTGCTAACACGATCGCTACTTATCGTAAGCAATGGAAAATTGCCCGTCAACCGGAATGCATTGTGATTCCTCAGGGAATTGATAACTGCTTTTTCTCTCTACAAACCAACCCCAAACCAAATAAGCTATTGTCTGTCGCAACACTACATAAACGAAAAGGGCATCTTTTGCTGATTGAAGCCATGAAATTAATACATAAAAGATGTCCAGATGCAACTCTATCTATATATGGAGCGCTTTCCGACCAACAATATTACGAAAAAATGATGCATCTGATCAATGCGCAAGGAATGCAATCTTATATACAAGTGTATCCCAATGCAGCATTCAGCGACATACTACATGCATATCAAGAGGCCTTGCTTTTCGTTCTGCACAGCGAAGAAGAGTCACAGGGTATTGCTTTGTGTGAAGCCATGGCTACCGGAAAGCCAATTGTAGCCACAACAAGCGGAGGAATTCCCTGGGTTATCACCAATGGCACGAATGGATTGCTCTCACAATTTGGAGACGTTCTAACTTTTGCAGATAACATTATCAAACTAATGAATGATGAGTCGTTGCGAAAAATGTTTGCAGAGACAAACACGACGGCTGCTCTCAAGTATGCCTGGTCTAGTATTGAAGAACAAATAGAGGCTGCATACAAAGAGATACTGCATTCCCAGAAAAAAAATTAATGGCTGTTTGTGTTATTTTCTCTTTCTACAAGAAGGATCGAGCCTCATCATCATTACGCATTTCGACCATCAATCTGACGGATTTTAAAGCCTTATTATTTATCTTTTGAAAGCTCCACAAATTTGAACTTTATCTCTCTTTTGATTCATTTTATCTCCACTTTTGCTCTCGCTTTCTGAATAAAAATGGCTACCTTTGCACCTTCTTTTCATGTGCAAACAATTCGTTTTTTCAAGGTCACATGGGAGCCCCCGTTATATTGTTTTCATACACTTGGGTGTGTGGCAGAACATGGGGATTTCAACGCAATTTCTAACCTCACATAATTCTTTTCTGACATGACACGCGACAACGCAATTTTTGAGATTATCGAAAAGGAACACCAGCGTCAATTAAAAGGTATTGAGCTGATTGCATCCGAAAATTTTGTAAGTGACCAGGTAATGCAGGCTATGGGCACATGGCTTACCAACAAATATGCCGAAGGCTATCCCGGTCACCGTTACTACGGAGGTTGCGAAGTGGTTGATATGAGCGAACAACTCGCCATCGACCGTTTGAAACAACTTTTCGGTGCCGAATATGCCAACGTACAACCTCACTCGGGAGCTCAGGCTAACGCCGCCGTTTTCCTTGCAGTGCTGAACCCCGGCGATAAATTTCTCGGTCTGAACCTCGCCCACGGTGGTCACCTTTCGCACGGTTCGTTGGTAAACAGCTCGGGAATTCTATATCAACCGTTGGCTTACAACGTAAAAGAAGATACCGGTCGCGTTGATTACGATCAGATGGAAGAGGTTGCGTTGAAAGAACGTCCGAAACTGATTGTGGGTGGTGCTTCTGCTTATTCCCGTGATTGGGACTATGCCCGCATGCGTGCCATTGCGGATAAAATCGGTGCGTTGTTAATGATCGACATGGCTCACCCGGCCGGTTTGATCGCTGCAGGCTTGCTCGAAAACCCCTTGAAATATGCTCACATCGTTACCTCTACCACTCACAAAACATTGCGTGGTCCGCGTGGTGGTATCATTTTACTGGGTAAAGATTTTGAAAATCCCTGGGGTAAAAAAACGCCGAAAGGTGAAATCAAAAAGATGTCCGCACTGCTCGACTCTGCCGTATTCCCCGGTATTCAGGGCGGCCCGCTCGAACATGTAATTGCCGCTAAAGCCGTTGCATTCCACGAAGCATTGCAACCCTCGTACGTGGAATATCAGACACAGGTAAAGAAAAACGCTGCTGTAATGGCCGACGCGTTTATGGCAAAAGGATACAAAATCATCTCCGATGGTACCGACAACCACTCCATGCTGATCGACCTGCGCACCAAATTTCCCGATCTGACGGGTAAAGTGGCAGAAAACAGCCTGGTAAGAGCCGACATCACCGTCAATAAAAATATGGTTCCGTTCGACAGCCGTTCTCCGTTCCAGACATCGGGTATCCGTGTAGGGACTCCGGCCATCACCACCCGTGGTGCCAAAGAAGCGCTAATGGGCGAAATCGTTGAAATGATCGACACCGTACTTCAGAACACAGACAACGAAACCGTCATCAAATCCGTTCGCGACAAAGTGAACAGCGTAATGGCAGGTTACGAATTGTTTGCTTACTAAAATCAGGTTAAAGGTATAAGGCAAAAGGTGTAAGAAGTCTGATATAAAGCTTCTTGCCTTTTACCTTATACCTTTGACCATTTACCTTTTACCACTCTAATTCATGCTCGAACGCACCATTCTTCTTAACGAAACCGTTGATCCGGTAGTATTTTTTGGAGTTAACAACACCAATATTGCCCTGATCAAGAATCTGTTTCCCAAGCTAAAAATTGTGGCTCGGGGAAATGTGTTACGGGCGTTGGGCGACGAAGAGATTATGGTGGCATTCGACGAATCGGTGCAAAAACTTCAAAACTACTGTGCCGAATACAACCTGCTGAGCGAAGAAGTTATCATTGATATTGTCAAAGGCAACTCCCCTACCGAAGTCAAGCTCGACAATCTTATCATTCACGGCATCAATGGCAAAACCATCACCGCCCGCACCGCGAATCAGCAAAAGTTAGTGAAAGAGTTCGAAAAGAGTGATTTGCTTTTTGCGATCGGACCTGCCGGTTCCGGGAAAACCTACACCGCCATCGCATTAGCCGTTCGCGCATTGAAAAACAAGGAAATTAAACGCATCATTCTGAGCCGTCCGGCCGTGGAAGCTGGCGAAAAACTGGGATTCTTACCCGGCGATATGAAGGAGAAGATCGATCCGTACCTCCAGCCACTCTACGATGCGTTACAGGATATGATTCCGGGAGCCAAGCTGAAAGAGTTTATGGAAAACGGAACCATCCAGATCGCGCCATTGGCTTTTATGCGCGGCCGCACCTTAAACGATGCCGTGGTCATTCTCGACGAAGCTCAAAACACATCGACCATGCAGATCAAGATGTTCCTGACGCGCATGGGCATCAATAGCAAGGTAATCGTCACGGGAGACATGACACAAATAGACCTCCCGCCATCACAAAAATCGGGATTAATAGAATCTCTGGACGTTCTGCGGAATGTAAAGGGGATTTCAAAAGTGGAGTTTACGGTCAAAGATATCGTACGCCACCGTTTGGTACGCCAGATAGTGGAAGCCTACGACAAACACGCCAAAAAGAGAAAAGCGTTGGAATCTAAAAAACAGAATGAGGCAACAAACAATCAACAGGTAACCGGAAACAGGTAACCGTTTTTTACGTTTCTACCCTTTTCACAGAGCTCATTCCCTTTATCTTCAACAATTTCATACACAAATTGTTTACCTGCTCTGTTCCGAAGACAAACAAATGTAGTCTTCCGAAAAAGATGCCATCTTTTGTTTCGATATTGATATTCTGTATATTGATCGAATATTCATCTGTAATCACCTTAGCAATTTCGCGAAGCATTCCAAGCCGGTCGATTCCATTCATTTCTATAGTAACCGCAAAAGAGAGTTCTCTATGCATGGCCCATTCGGCCGTCACAATGCGTTCTCCATGGCTTGCTTTCAGTTTAAGCGCCTCGGGGCACTGCCGTTTGTGCACAATAACCACCTCATCTTCACCGACATAACCAAACACATCATCACCCGGAATCGGTTGACAACAGGGAGCAATCCGAAATGATTTCCCCGATTTTTCATCCGTTAGCCGAAAGGTTTTTTTCCGGTCAACCTTTGGCGTTTTTACAGGCAAAGACTCTTCTTCTTTATTCTTTTTGCCGTCCGAACTACCGAATTGGAGCGTGACAAACTTCTTCAACAAATTTTGCTGCTTCGGTTTGAAGACTTTCTTGGAAATATCGGAAAGATCGATATACTCTTTGCCTGCCTGACGATATAACTCTTTCTTGTCGGATAGTTTGTAATAATCTACCAAACGCTGAATGGTATCCGGCATCGGAGAGAGATTCACCTTTTTAAGCTCTTCTTCAATATTTTTCTGGCCTGTTTGCGAAACCGAAGTCAGCTCCTTTCTCAACGCCGACTCCAATTTGGTCTTCGCTTTTGCCGTGACGACAAACCGCAACCAGTCATCCTGAGGTTTCTGCATCTTAGCTGTCAGAATCTCCACCTGATCACCGCTTGCAAGCACGTGACTCAACGGCACTAATTTATGATTCACCTTCGCGCCGATGCATTTGAACCCCAGATCGGAGTGTAACATAAAGGCAAAATCTAGAGCAGTAGCACCTTGCGGAATGGTTTTAATCTCACCTTTGGGAGTAAATACAAAAATTTCGGAAGCAAACAAATTGAGCTTCACGTTGTCCATAAAATCGACTGCACTCGGAGTTGGATTTTTCAGCTCCTCCTTGAGCTCCTTCAGCCATTTATCGAGTTCGGTCTCATCGTCACGCTGCTCTCCCGTTTTATATTTCCAGTGTGCCGCCAATCCTTTCTCGGCCACTTCGTTCATGTGGGTGCTTCGAATCTGCACCTCAATCCAACGACCATGAGGCCCCATCACCGTTACATGCAACGCCGAATATCCGTTTGCCTTGGGAGTGCTCACCCAGTCGCGGATACGCTCGGGATGCGGACGATACAGCTGTGTAATAGCAGAATAGATAATCCAGCATTGTTCTTGCTCGGTCATTTCAGGTTTCGGCTCAAACACAATGCGCAATGCCAACAGATCAAACACCTCTTCAAAAGGAATGTTTTTGGTCTGCATCTTGTGCCAGACCGAATAAACCGATTTTACACGCTCCACCAATTCCGCATGAAAGCCCAACGCATTTAGTTTGGCCTCTATGGGAGCTTTAAATTCACGATAAATTTCTTCATGCTCTGCCGATTCGGCTTCGATTTGAGCCGTTATTTTCGCAAATATTTCGGGATGTTCGTATTTGAAACTGAGATTTTCGAGTTCGCTTTTGATGGAGAAGAGTCCGAGGCGATTGGCAAGAGGAGCGTAAATGTAGAGTGTTTCGCCTGCGATTTTATATTGTTTGGCGGGAGGCATCGAACCCAGCGTTCGCATATTGTGAAGACGGTCGGCAATTTTAATCAGGATCACGCGAATGTCTTCCGACATGGTGAGCAGCAATTTTCTGAAATTCTCCGCCTGCTCCGAAACCCTTTCGGCAAATACGCCGCCCGAAATTTTGGTAAGACCGTCAACGATAATCGCTATTCGCTTATTGAATTGTGTTTCAATATCTTCTACCGTAAAATCCGTGTCCTCCACCACATCGTGCAAGAGAGCCGCACAAATAGACGTAGATCCGAGACCGATCTCCTGCGCCACAATTTTCGCCACCGCTATCGGGTGCATAATGTAGGGCTCTCCCGATCGTCGGCGGATTCCTTTATGAGCCTCATTGGCAAACTCGAATGCCTTCTGGATAATCTCCACTTTCTGACGGTGGGGTGAATGCCGATAGATATCCAGTACTTCATCGAAAGCTTGCTGAATCATCACCTGCTCATCCTGCATCTGCTTTATCGGATCAATAATCATGGTAATTGGCGAAGTGTTAGTGAATAATTCTACGATTCAGGAACAAACTGCCCTTTTTTTCGTTTCAGTTCAAAGTCACGACCCAGGTATTTCTCACGCACAATCGGATTCGAAGCCAGCTCTTCGGCAGTACCCTGAAACAAAATTTTACCTTCGAACAACAGATAAGCCCTGTCGGTAATTGAAAGCGTTTCGTCAACATTATGATCGGTAATCAGAATACCGATGTTTATATCCTTTAGGTGCCACACAATATCCTGAATATCCTGAACGGCAATCGGGTCGACACCGGCAAAAGGTTCGTCTAGCATAATAAATTTCGGTTCAATGGCCAAACAGCGGGCAATTTCCGTACGACGACGTTCTCCTCCCGAGAGGCGGTTGCCTATATTTCTACGCACATGTCCCAGACTGAACTCTTTAATCAACGTTTCGAGCTTCTCTTCCTGTCTTTCTTTCGAGAAATTGGTCATTTCAAGCACCGCCCGAATATTATCTTCGACCGTCATCTGACGGAACACCGATGCCTCCTGCGCCAGATAACCGATGCCGGCCTGCGCCCGTTTATATACCGGAAATTTAGTAATCTCCTGTTCGTTCAAAAAAATCTTTCCTTCATTTGGAGTAATCAATCCGGTAGTCATGTAAAATGTGGTTGTCTTACCGGCACCATTCGGACCGAGCAATCCCACGATTTCACCCTGTTTCAAATTGATAGACACATGGTCGACTACCGTTCGCTTGCCGTAGCGTTTGACAAGATCTTCGGTACGTAACTCCATTGCACTGTTTTGCGACATAATCCGAGAGTTTTAACTACAAAAATAGCAAAACTTCGTAAAAATCGGGCATTTTAATCGTACGGAATATGTTAATTATGACAAGTAACTGAGTGTAAACACACAAGGGCATGACAATCCGTTTTCACAACACGGCTCATCGTATCGGGTTTAGCAACTCAAAAGTCTGCGGATATTCTAAAATTGAGTTGCCGGCGGGTAAGGTAGTTCGGTATGGCGTATTGCCGTCCATAAATATCGGTAAGCCACATATACGAATTCACATTGCTAATATCCAACAGGTTAAACACATCCAAATTAAGACAGAGGGTTTTCAGAGAAGAAAAAAGGCCCGATTGGGGGCGATGCTTTTTGTCTATCAATGCGTAAGAAGCTCCGATATCTACCCTTCGATAATCCGGAGTTCGAAAGGCAACCTCGTACGGATTATGCGGAGCCGCAACCGGTAAACCATCAGACCAGATCAGCTTCAGGTTGACTTTCAACCGATCATTCTCCGGTACATAATCCTGAAAAAACATCGTAATGCTATATCGTTGCTCATTCGGACGCGATATATACCCGGAATATACGGGCTGGCCGGCTTTATCTGTCCCGGTTCTGATATTCTGTTTCGATTGCATCAGCGACAGCCCGATCCATGAGTCGGTTCCGGGAACAAACTCTCCGAACAGCTTCACATCGAGTCCGGCAGAATAGGCTCTGGCACAATTACCGTCAAAATAGGTAATCTTAACATTATCAACCACGTACGGAATTACATTGGTAGCCGGTTTATAATAAGCCTCTGCCGTAAGTTTGAACGGACGGTTCCAGCCCGTAAAATGGTAATCGGTTCCAAATACAAAGTGAACCGAACGTTGCGATTTTATGTCCCGATTGAGATACGCGACCGCATTACCGCCAACAACAGCCGTATCCCTCAGCTCTTTATAAAAAGGTGTTTGAGAATAGACTCCGGTAGCAAACCGAAATGAGAAAGAACTTGATTTCGGAAAAAACGCGACCGTCAGCCGGGGACTAAACAGATGCTCTTTGTTGTACGACCAACGGTTGAAGCGAAAGCCACCGGTGAATGCCCACAACCCGCTAATTGTACGAAGCTTGTATGTATCCTGCAGGTACCCGCTCGACCGGTACGATTCCAAATTCAAATCGGCGTTCAGATCGTAGTACATTTTCAGGCTCGAAGCATATGGCAATGAATAACCGGCAGAATCGCGGTATTCCCATTCGTTCATTTTATTACTCACACTCTCCCGCTGAACATTTATTCCCCACTCCAGCGAATGGTTACCGACAGTCCACTCTCCGGTGTGACTCAACCCGGCTACAGTAGCATTCAGTTTGTTGCGGGCATGTTGCAAATACGACCCCACACCAATAGCATTGGAGGGCACCGCCCTGCCATGTTCACTCATTGCCATTTCGTAGAGCCAATATTGCCCCAGTATATCGTAAGTCTCCTCTTCTCCGGTATGAAACGCAGAAGCAGAAATCTTTAGCTTCAGATTGGCTGTCGGCTTATAACCCAACGTCAACGCCCCAGTTTCCGTCGTAAATACATCCTTCTCTTTTCCATCGAAATATACTTTCAGCTGCAATGGATTTGTCAATGTTCCGAACGAAGTCTCCTGCTCCTGAGGAATAAAACGATAATTGTTTTGAGAAATATTACCCAGAAAACCAAGCTCCCATTTGGGATGGATGGCATAGGTAAGGTAGGTCTGATAATCGAAAAAAGAGGAATTGTATTGCCCTTTCGTATCGAGGGTTCCCAACAGAGACGAGTTGCTCTTATAGCGCACACCCTGCATCTGACTAAACCTACCGTTAGCACTGCCCGCATAGGCCGAGGCCCCCTGCAGTCCCACGGAAGCCGATCCCTCAAAAGATTTCGGCTGCTTGTAGGTAATATTGAGCACTGACGACATTTTATCTCCATATTTGGGAGCAAAGCCGCCAGCCGAAAACGACACATTCTGAACCATATCGGGATTAATAAAGCTCAATCCTTCCTGCTGACCGGCACGAATCAACAACGGACGATACACCTCCATTCCATTGACATAAACGCTGTTTTCATCGTAACTTCCGCCTCTCACCGAATATTGAGAGCTCAACTCGTTGGTGGAGTGCACACCCGGTAATGTCGCAATCAACGATTCGATAGATCCGCCTGCCGCATCGGGCAACATTCGCCATTGCGACACATCAATCAGCTCTGAGGTGGAGGTTTGCAGACGAGGCGCCTGTACTTCGAGGGTTAACAACTCTTGCACCTCTGTCTGAAGTACAATATTGAGTTGCGCCAATTGAAAAGCAGGATGAAGTTTTTTGCTTTGCGGCTGATATCCCACACACGAGAAAGAGAGCTCCACAGAATCCTTATTTTCCAGCTCCAGACTATAAAATCCGTTTTTATTCGTCGTTGTTCCAACAGACTGTCCTTTCACCGATACGGCTACAAGCTCTACAGGACGTTTATCTGCATCGTTTACATAGCCAAACAAGCGCGATTTATGTTGACCATAAAGTGTGCTTGCCGCATATAACATCAGTATCAACAGTACTGTTTTCTTCACAAACGAATGCTTTTTCAATATGAATTATCGGAAACCGAAGTCGGAAGGTTTAACTTACAAAACGAATCCTTTGGCATAACAAAGTTAATATATTAACGCAAAGAATAAAAACCTATTGTTTTCCGAATCGAATTGAAGCTGTCTTGACTTCATTAACTAAAAATCGGAATAATCACAAGAACGATCCAGATAAAGGCTCTTCATAGTGATATTATAATAATTTAATTGGTGATACTATTGTAATTCGATTATTTTGTATATATCTTTGCACCATCTGAATAAACAAAGAAACAAGTTATGATAGATTTACTCAAAAAACTATTGGGAATTGCACCCAAACCAGACCTAAACGAACTGGCGCAACAAGGCGCCATCATTCTGGATGTCCGCACGAAAGGCGAATTTGCAAGTGGCCATATCAAAGGCGCCATCAATATTCCCCTCGACCAGCTTAGTCCCAATCTCAACAAGCTTAAAGATAAAAACCAGCCCATCATCACCTGTTGCGCCTCGGGCATGAGAAGCGCGACAGCCAAAGGCATCCTCTCCTCACGCGGTTATACCAGTGTACACAACGGAGGTGGCTGGATGCGATTAAACAGAAAACTCAATCCGTAAGGCTACTATGGAAAAAATCATTATTATTGGAGGTGTTGCTGCGGGAGCAACCGCAGCGGCTAAAGCGCGCCGTATCTCTGCCGACGCACAAATTACCCTGCTGGAAGCCGGGCCCGACATTTCGTTTGCCAATTGCGGACTACCCTACTACATCGGCGGGGATATCAAAAGCCGTTCGAAGCTGATACTGCAAAGCCCCGAAAGCTTCAATCAGCAGTACAATGTCGAGGTACATATCCACACCACGGTTACAACCATCAACCGAAAGGAACATACAGTCTCCACTCACAATACCCGAACAGGTGAAACCAGAGAGTTCTCCTACACCAAACTGATACTGGCGCAAGGTGGTCGCCCCGTCAAACCGGCACTACCCGGAGCCGATCAGAGTCATGTTTTCACCCTGTGGACACTCGAAAACATGGATGCTATTTTCGGTCACATTCAACAACAAAATCCGCAACATGCCGTGGTGGTAGGCGGAGGTTTCATCGGCCTCGAAATGGCGGAGGCCCTTACCAAACGGGGTCTGCAGGTGGAAGTGGTGGAGATGATGCCACACGTGATGTCGGTTATGGAGGCAGAAACAGCGGGCTTTATTCAGAACGAGATGCTCGCGCACGGCATTGGTATTCATACCGGAACGGCCGTTTCCGAAATCATGCCCGATGCTGTCAGGCTATCAAACGGCACGATCCTCAATGCCGATATGGTATTGCTCTCCATTGGCGTATCTCCAACATTGCAGCTTGCTAAAGAGGCCGGACTGACCATTGGAGAGGCTGAAGGTTTGTTGGTAAACTCATATTTACAAACCAATGATCCGGATATTTTTGCCGCAGGCGACATGGTAGAGATCGAACACCGTGTAAGTGGGAAGAAAGTACGCATCCCCTTAGCCGGACCGGCCAATCGTCAGGGACGCATTGCCGCCGAAAACGCATTGGGTGGTCGTCATCCATACACAGGAGCCTTGGGAACTTCGATCGTACGGGTATTCGATGCCGTTGCCGGTATCACCGGATTATCGCTCAAACAGGCCCTGGTTCAGGGAATCAACGCCGATGCGGTAGTGGTACACAAAGAGCACCACACCAGTTACATGCCCGGAGCGGAAACCGTAAGCGTGATGCTGATTTTCGACAAAAAAACGGGCATTGTACTCGGAGGACAAACCGCCGGTTACAAAGGCGCTGATAAACGCTTGGACGTAATTGCCACGGCTGCCGCCGCAAAACTTACGGTAAGCGATCTGTCGGACATCGACTTTGCCTACTCGCCACCCATCGGTACCGCCAACGATGCCCTGAACATGGCCGCTTTCACTGCCGAGAACAAGTTATCGGGTTTCAGCCCGTCGGTCACGGCCGCACAGTTAGACGCTTTCGTAGCAAACGAGCAACCACTCTTTATTGACGTGCGCGACATCTTTGCATTTGAGAAAAGTCATGTAGAGGGAGCACTCCATATTCCACTGGAACTACTGCCGCAACAGTTACCAGCCGTCTCTTCCGATCAGCTGATTCTGGTGTACGACGAAACGGGCAAAAAGGGACATCAGGCTTTACGCACCCTCAAAGGTGCGGGGTTTAACAACATAACCAACCTTTCGGGCGGACACACCTCGTTGCAACGCCATGCGCGTGCTGCAGGATTTCTGCAGTTGCATCTCGACCTCCTGCCCATCGAGAACAAAACAACAGAAAAGGCAGAAGAGAAACCTGCCAAAAAAACAACGGCCAACCCGGTTGACAACTATTCGACACTGATCGTAGATGTTCGAACACCTGAAGAGTTCCGCACCGGAGCCTATCCCGGCGCCATAAACATTCCGTTAGACGAACTTCCGGCAAGGGTGCACGAACTGGGCAATAAATCGCGCAATATTACCCTCTATTGCGCTTCAGGAGCCCGCTCAGCCTATGCCCAGCGCATGTTGTTGCAAATGGGATTCTCCAACGTAAAAAACGGAGGTGGCATTATGCAGATGATGATGCGCAAAGAGTAACTCTGTCACAAACCAGATACATCATAGCGGGGTCGTTGTTCATGAACAATGACCCCGCTCTTTTCTATCCCGTCAAAACAGTTCCAGTTGCGGATAAGATGCATCGACTCCGGCTGGTATCTTCATAGCGACATCGTACCAAGCCCGCCTTTCTGTTTTGTATTACCAAGAAGATACAAAACAGAATATACCGGATATCTGCAACAGGCTTTACCCGTTTGCCTTAGTTTGTATATAAAATGCCGACATTATTCATTTTCACTTATCGTTTTGTTTATTTTGCAGTATAGCGTATAAATTTATCAAAATAGTAATATATTTGCAATGTTATCATTTGTTGTTTTTATTATGGTTGTGTTAATCAATATTACTTTTGTGTTATGGAAAAATATTACAGAAATCCACAGATTATTGATGGAGAATTGGATGATAGCCAGGTTATGATGCATCTGGAAAAAGGAAAATATTTTGGATTGAATCCGGTAGGAAAGAAAATATGGGATATGATAGCGCAGCCTAAAAGTTTCGACGAGATTATTACAAACCTGCTTAACGAATTCAATGTTGAACAAAACCGATGCACGAACGAGGTTAAGGAGTTTTTAGACAAAGCAATAGAAAATGACATTATTGGAAAACGACAATTTAATTAAGAAGATCATACGGCTATCATCGACCGAGAAGAAGATGTTGATTGAAGCTGTATTTCTTCTCTTTTATGCAAAGATAATACTTTCCGTCTATCCCTTCCGGCGTTGTATTCGCCGGTTTCAGCCGGCAGATATATTTACAGAAGGCACAAATAAAGAGACTATTATAGCGATTAGAACTGCAGTATCAAGAGCGAGAAGACTCGCGTTTTGGAGGAATCGTTGTTTAGTTTCTTCGTACGCTGCCCGGATGATGTTAGAGCACCGAAAAATCGGATCGGTTATGTATTTCGGACTATTGTTCAATGCCGAACATAGGTTACAAGCTCATGCCTGGGTAGTGGCTAATCATCTATGGGTAACTCCTAAGGGGGGAGCCAAAATGACCGAAATATACACGTGTTGATCGTTCGAAATGCTTATACACTAATTCTCTTTCTTTGACGGTTTACTCACCTCTCCTTGTATATTTTATTACATAATATTTTAATAATAAAAAAGCATAAAAACAATCTTAGTTGCTCCTGTTTTGCGTATCAAAAATGTTAAATAAAACAAATAAATTTAATCTGATAAAATTATTTCCTCATTCTATAGGTTATATTTACAAAAACTTTATTTCTAATTTTAAACACAAATCCTATGGATGCATTTATTGGAGAAATTAAGGCGTTTCCTTACAATTTCGTGCCCATGAATTGGTTGCCTTGCGATGGAGCATTGTATCCAACGTCACTGCGTCAGTATCAGCCGTTGTATAGTATCATCGGCCAGCGATACGGGGGTAGTAGCAATCAGTTTGCAGTACCCGATTTAAGAGGAAGAGTTGCTGTTGGTGTAGGAAATGATTTTCCTGACATTGCGTTGAAAGATGGTGTGGAAAGTGTTGTTTTGAATAGCCGTCAAATACCAATTCATAACCATCAGGTAACAGCATATCTTCATACGCAGAGTCAGGCTAACCTAATTAGCAACACTCCCGGTTCTGATTATTTCTTAACCAACGGATCGACAAAGCTCCCTGATTCCGCCGGAAAATCAATACCAATATCGGCATATTCGGCATCACTTGATAAACCAGAGGTTTTAAATGGTTTCAGTATAGGTATTGCGGGAGGTACAGACTCTTCTGCTTGTATTCCTCATGAAAACAGACAGCCTTACTTGGCGTTTTGGTATTGCATTTGCTATGATAGTGATTATTATCCTATTAAACCTTAAATTTAAAACTGATATTATGGACAATTTTATTGGAGAAATCAGACTATTTCCTTACAAAAAAGATATGCAGGATTGGCTTCCTTGCAATGGTCAAATAGTACAAATGTCTAAATATATGGCACTGTTTTCCTTAATAGGGACTCAATTTGGTGGCGATGGTAAAAGTACTTTTGGTATTCCCAATTTGAATGGTAGAACAGTTATTGGTGCAAATGTCTACAGACCGAATCCTAATCTTACCCAATATAAAGTGGGAGATTCTGGTGGTTTGGAATCTGTAGCATTAAAGCCGGAACAAATGCCGATTCACTCTCATCAGTTTAACTGTAATGGTAGTTATACAACCCCCAATCCGGCAAATAATTTTTTGTCGAACTCTCATGAAGTATCAAACTCGGGTTTTAAACCGGATCCACCAGACCCAGGCGTTGATCCTGGAGATAATAACATTCTGCCTAATAAAGGAAATGTGTTCCTGTATAGGGAAGCTGAAAACGGGATACCTTTGGTGCCATTAAATCCCGGAAGTATAACTGTTGCAGGTGGTAGTGCCGGGCATGAGAACAGAATGAAATTTCAGGCTTTAGTTTATTGTATTGCGGTAAGTGGATTGTATCCTCCCAGACCTTAAATGTTCCAAACTTAAAAAATTATATCATGGATTGTTATATTGGTGAAATACGGATTTTTGCCGGAATTTTTGCTCCGGAAGGATGGCACTTTTGTGATGGCAGCACATTGAATATAAGCGGAAATGAAGCTCTTTTTGCCTTAATTGGCACAACGTATGGAGGGGATGGGCGGATTAATTTTATGCTACCAAACCTTTCTTCGGCTCTCCCTGTTGGTATTGGACAGTTGGCTAATCCATCTGGTTATCCGACGAACTACACGTTGGGAATGAAAGGAGGGAGTAATCAGAATGTTACGCTTTCTACGGCGAATTTACCCTCGCATAACCACATCTTGTTTGGTACGGATCAGGCTGCAACATCGGTCGATCCTAATAATAATCTTCTTGCAAAATCCAGCGGAGATTCGTATGATAGTGTGAATATTTACACAAAAGTGACATCGTCTGGGTATGATAGAACGTTGGATAACGCAACATTGTCGAATGCAGGAGCAAATCAGCCCCATGCGAATATTCAGCCCTATTTGAGTGTCAATTATATAATTGCATTAACAGGCCTCTTTCCTTCATCGTAGTGCTGTATGAAGATAGGAATAATCTCAAATTCGGACAATTTGATTCCGCTAACGTATGCGCTTGTATCCAATGGGATACAGGCGCATACGTTCTTTTCCAAATCTCAGGATGTCGTTTCCAATCAACGTGCACAGCAGTTTCTGGATCAGGCGCAGGTAAAGTATGCGGTGGGGTCTGAAGAGACTTCTCTTTACAGCTGGTTGCAGTATGGCAAATTCGATGTTTGTTTTGTCTTGGGTTATGGCAAGCTGATCAGGCTGGAAAAACTACAAGGACTTTCGACGCGGCTTTTCAATATTCATTTCGGCCCTCTACCGGCTTACAAAGGACCCACTCCTATTTTTTGGCAACTCAAACATGGATGCGACAAGATAGGGTTAGCGATTCACCGGTTGACAGAAAAATTTGACGAAGGCGCCGTCGTCTGGCGGAAAGAGATCGACAATCAGCCCTATTTTAATTATAAACTAGTTGAACAACAACTGAGCAATCTGAGTGTCGAGGGAGTTTTCTTTATTTTGGGCATGATTGGCCGGGGGATTCCCCTTCTGGACCTTCCGGTGATAAATACGCCATCTTACTATTCCAGACCGCAACTGGAAGATGTCTCCATCCGATGGAACGATATGAGCGCGGCAGAAGTATGTAGCCTGATACGGGCGGGCAACCCCTGGAATAAGGGGGCTTTGACTATCTATAAGGGGCAAGAGGTAAAGCTGATGGATGCAGAAGTTGTTTCTCTTGAGTTTAAAAATGTAACAGCAGCGAATAAACCAGGTTCTATTTTAGAAATGAGTAAAACGCTTCTGATACATTGTTCGGACAACAAAGCTATTTCGGTAAGCATGATTTATTTTATGGATAGTTATATTCCAGCCTATCAGTTGCATTTATTCGGATTTGAAGCAACTGGGACATTTGCTTAGTATGCGATACACTAAGGGATATTCTCTTGTCTGTTTTGAACCTGGAATTTGCAATTCTCTGGGTATCTCTGTTTCTTGGATATTTTCTTACAATTAAGCACGACTTGGCGAGAAGATAGAAAAGACTATTGGTTAACTTTGATCATTTGCTGCGATTACAGGTATGTTATTGTCTGCGAAGTAGCGAAAGAGGGGGGAGAGTCCTCTAAACATGAATAACACAATTTTTGCTTCCGGATCCTGAATGTCAAGTGTCTTGGTATGGCAATACTTTTGAAGCAATGGTGACTGTAACAATTCTTGTATTTCCTGCATTTCCTTTTCTGAGAAAAAGAAGGGATCCCTATTCGGATGGTTGACGTCTCTTTTTAGACGCCATTGGATTCGTTCAGTTGTTTTTCCTTCTAAGATGTGACGGAAAGCATAACGTTCAATTCCTTTATAAATTTTTAGATGCGAAGGTAGGTTATATGCAAACTCGACTAAGGGTACATCTAACATTGGAAAACGAAATTCCACACGGTGCATTCTGGCGCTTAGTTCCGAATCGATTAATCGTTGTTCAAGGCCTATTTCAAACAGCTCACGGCGATGATAGCCTTTGGTAGAATAACGATGGTATCCGTCGGTAAATTTTTTTAGGGAAGAAGTTAATCGATACTTATTTATATAATTTTCTTTCAATAGGCTATATTGCACTCTCTGCCATAGGGCGTGTTCCAATCCAGAGCGTTTCCTTGTATACCATCTGGATAATTCAGGCATAAAGTGCTTCATTAGTAGATGTATCCATGCTTTTGTTGGAGTGGATCCACGCCCGCGTTGTTGCTTGTCCCGAAACAGACGATGTACTTGAGTCCATTTTAATGACATAAAGAGTTCACTTTCGTAATAATCACCATCTGTTGAAACGCAGTGATCACCACCCCATCCAGCCAGCAATACGCGTGCCCCTTTTTGATGTGCCAATCGGCAATGCCATAACCAGACTCCATGCAAAGCGAATGAGCCTCCTGTGTTTGAAATCAATTTCGATTTATCTTCTTCTGTAACCGGCTCTTCCGTCCAAATGGGCTGCAAGTTGGCATGCAGATCCAACATTTCGAAAATATCTTCGTAGGTCTTACACCAAACGGATTGCGTTTCTGCTGTTAAAGCAGTACAATCATAAGATAGGGTGTAAATCGTGTCTTTAGGTTTTATTGTTGCGGCATAGCCGGCAATCCCATTGGAATCGAGCCCTTCGCTCAATTCACAGGCCAACGGATAGTCGCTTTCGAGGCGCGTGGCAACCGCATACTGAAACCGTCGCTTCAGCTCAGACAGTAACATATCGTCGCTCATGCCTTTCCACTGTTTGTTGTTGGTGAGTTTCCAATATCGTTTGGTGACGACATTTTTAGCATTTATTTCCATATAATGACCTGCCGGGACCACTTCCAGTCCATCATACGCTGTTGAAACAGGAGTTGGGCCCAGTCCCCATAGATGCTTGACCAACCAGGGCTCTTTCAGCTGTTTCTGAAGCCATCCGGAAGTAAAAAAAGCATTCGGCTCGTTGGAAAGCATAAAGCCTTTGTCGGTGCGGCTGTAAAGCAACAGCTTTACACCGAAATGGTCTCTCGCGCAAAACACTTTTTGATTGACCTCATCCCAAATAATAAATGCAAAATCCCCCAATAAGTAGGCGGGACACATGTTACCCCATCGCTGATAGATCTGTAATATCAATTCTCCGTCGGTTATGGAAGATTTTAGATCTAACTGATGGAGCAGTTGCACGCGATTGTCTATGCGTGCATTGGCACTGATTATAGCACCTGTTTGATCGGTATAAACATGATCCTGTCTAGATAGAGCCGTATTAAACAGGGTCGCTTTTGCCAGATGACAGGTATTCTCTTTATTGCTTGCCTGGCTGGTGGCATCCGGCTGCCAATAATCAGACGCTTCCAGCATTTTTAAAAGTATATCGGCACTATGAGGTGTATTGGGTTGAAAACAACAATGAATGGTACTCATATTTTTAGGTGTTGAATATGGCTTGGCATAAGCAATGGATTGTTGATTTGGTGCTGGGCCACTCCCCAATTGATGTTGCCCTCAATCAACCGAATGCCATCTGGCGTAATCGCCAGATCCCAGCCAATGCTAAAAAGGTCTGAAAAAACCGCATGGGCTTTTTGTGCAACATCTACCAGTTCCGGCCAGTGTACAATCTGATTTCCTGCGAGATGATTTACCGCAGATGCCTTGTCGTTTAAAACCGAAAAGACGGTTTCTTCAATTGGTAATATAATTCCTTGCTCTATGTCAACCGGCATTGCGTAAACACGGTTGGAGGAAGTATTTATGGGCAACTCGATGAGGGCGGAAACCGCTTGCGCTTTGCTGCCTGTCCATACGGTTATCAGTCGAATGGTAATCAATACTTCGAAAGAAAAAAATATTTGTAACGCTTTGTGATTGCTCAACATAGGTTGTATGATGTAGTCTTGTTTCTTTATCAGGGCGTTGAAAAAGTCCATGATATCCTCCCTAGTATCCATCACCTGATCTGCCGAAACTACTACTGTGTAGGTGTCGGAGGATGAATGATATTCCAGTCCGTAGGAATCAATCTTTCGACTACCGCACAGTGGTTTGAGAAAGAGGGAGGATTGTTGAAACAGATGCTCTCTGGATACGTTGCTTCCCTGAGAAATCACGATGCTGTCAATGACCGGAAGTCCCTGCTCCCGCATCGTCTGTGCAAAGGCGGCCTTGTCAGATAAAAGGTGAATTGTTCGTTGGCTTAGGTTTGGAGACATAGCCCGATGCCAACTTGGCAGTTCGTGAGTGTAGATGAAATCCATCCATTTTGTCGTTGGATAACGATAGAGCCGATAGCGGTAGTAATCTATCGGCGGCGTTGTCAGCATAAATGCCAGTCTCCATAAATCACAGAGTTGCTTGGTGCGCGATATGCCTGAGAGTTCCAATAGATTTCGGCTTAACCTGTTCCATGTTTTCCACAGATGTGCCCATCCGTAAAAGGCAAACCACATTCCATAGCTGTACAACGCAATAATTCCCCAACCAATTCTCGGAAGATTGGGCCATGCGTTCAAGAAAGCTAACTTGTGCAGAGAAACAGAAGGGCTTTGTTTGTGTGACAGATAGTGCCAACTAAGAATGGCATAAGGTGTGGGGCGCTTAATTAATGCTATAAGATGATTTCGTATATTACGCATGTTTATTATAAACAATCCCGCCATAGAGAGTAACGGGATTATTAAAGAACTGTTTGTTTTAATCGCAAGGAACAGATAATTTAGCTCACAGCAATTCGTAGATGAAACTCAGCTAAGCAACTAACTAGTAGGCCCCATTACGGAATCTATTTCATCCGGAAAACCATCTTTGGCGGCAGTTCTTTTAATATCCAGATCACAAATTTCCGGCTTTTGCCAAGTCTCTTTGGTGTTTTCTTCTTCGTTTTTCATAATGATAAAGTTTTTGTTTTGGGTAAAATAGTAAAAGTATTATGGCTCCTATTTGGTTGTTACAGAATTAAACAACAAGATTCTATTCAAGTTTTTGTGCCGTCTTCCCCTTTGCGGTACTTTATTGTATATGGCTAAACCGCACAAGCAGTCGGTTGCAATAACTCCTGCTCGATAAATGAGACCAACTGCTCCGGTGGACACACTGCCGGACGGGTCACTTCAACGATTCTTGCTGTATTTGCCAATGCCGATATGGTTCGGAAGCAAATTGTGTTTTGCTCTTTGCCCCGAATCAACGACGGCCGGTATAGTTGGCGGTACGTTTCGGCAAAAGCTTCCGTTTTCTGTAATTGGCGTATCGTACATATCGGCTGTTCTCCTTTTTTGATAATAATCAGCGAGGAGATCGGTCGGGCTTGCTTTACAAAGGTATCGTGAAAAAAGAATCCGTACTTATCCAAATCGTGCCGAATCCGAAACGAACAATCGCTGAATTGCGGATGATCTATGTTTGTAATGGAGTCGTGCCACAACTTTATCATCGGGTAGGATGCAAAGGCCGAAACTCCATCCGGCTCTGTTTGATTCAATACAACCACATCATCGCTAAAGACCTTGTATCCCCGCACGATTAATCCGGTCAAGGCTGTCGATTTTCCTGCACCCGACTCTCCCGAGATAAGGATGAGTTTGTTGTCGACGGAGATAGCCGAAGCATGAAACGGAAGCATCTGCCGCTGAAGCAGGATGGCCGCCATTACAGTGGCTAATGCGTACAGCCGGATGCTTCGGGGATCTACGTCTCCCTTTTCGGGATCAATGATCATTTGTTTCCCCTGAACAGCAAGGTAACAGGCGACCTCTTTTACCGAAAAAAAGAATTCGTCGTCTTTTTGTTCAATGGCAGCTATTTTGCATTGGTTCAGATTACCGACTGAAATAGTAACGTCTGCCTGTACAAATGTACTTTGTAGCAGCTCCGGAAATTCAATGGCCGATTCGATCTTTAATCCGAATCCAAAATATTGATGCATTTTTTGTATTAAGCTTTGTCAAATATATGTGGTAAAAATGTATAAATCAAGTACAAATTAAGATAGTTAAACTACATTAACAATAAACGGGTTGAGCTGCAGTGCCATTCATTATATTTAACCATAAATTACTTGGATAAAAAAATAATTTTATAAAAGTTGCCATTTAGGCTCGCATTGTATTAGTTTTGTGTTTTATTAAATAAATAAGAAATGCCCCTGCAAAACTTTGATAGAACCGTGCTTTATTCCAGGCATCGCCTGAGTCATCAGCAAATTGATTGTCTATTAGGAGAAAGTAGTAAAAAAGAGTTTTTGGCGGAGAAAATGCAAATTTTCGACAAAATAAAACACTTTATTCCGATAATTGATTTACTGCAAAAAAACGGCATTCTATTTTTGTGCCTGAAAGGACCGGTATTGTCGCAACAACTCTACAACGACCCTGCGGTACGCTTTTCACATGATGTCGACCTGCTTTTATTGAATCGTGGAGATATGGATCGCGTTGATAGGCTACTGGTTTCGCAGGGTTATGCCGGTGTCGACAACTTGTCGTGGCCGAAGGAGAAGGTTCGTCAGCAGATATTGATGGATTGCGTACATCATTTGGCATATGCACACAAAGAGCATGGTTTTATGGTGGAAATTCACTGGGCAGTGTACATTCCGTTTCCCGTTCGGACAAAGCAATTTGAACGGATCATTGAGAACAATCGCCAGCGAATTATTTTTGCCGGACGCGAGGTAGTTGTTTTTGCCCCGGAACTAAATCTTTTGTATTTGATTATTCACGGAGCTAAACATAGTTGGCAACGGTTGAAGTGGCTGGTCGATATTAAGGATTTTCCGTTTGAAACTATCAACTCCGAAAAATGGATGGAATTGGTGAATGAATTAAAGGCCGGGCGCATGGTATCGCAGGCGGGTTTTCTATTGAATCATTTTTTCAATATTTCGCAGCCGCTATTGACAGTCGGCAAGATACGCCTCTTTTTAAAAATACATTCATTGAAAGCTATCAACGAAGACATTCCACAACAGAGACCTTTTTTGAGTGGCCTTGTAGATCTTCGATACAGATTGTTGCTTTGCAAGTCGTTTGTCTATAAACTGAGACTCTTGCAATCAATAGCTATTTCGCCGGCCGATCTGTTACGCATTCGCTCATCTTCCCGAATCGTATACTCTCTCTATCGTCCATATAGTTACATTAAACGAAGGATCATTCATGCATAATATTCGTCAAATCATACAAAATTTTAGCTTCTTTTTCAGGAATGATCCGGCGAAACTGGTTGGTGTATTTCTATTGACCTTGCTGTTAGGACTCAACCAGGGAATATCTATTGTGATGCTGATTCCTCTGTTGAGTATGCTTGACGGGACTCAACCCTCTACCGCACATAATAAAGTTGCTGATTGGTTGCAGAGTTTCACCGGACGGATGGGATTTCATCTTTCACTTGAATTTATTCTTGTCTGCTTTGTTGTGTTGTTGGTTCTGATAGCCCTGCTTGGTTATTATAAGTCGCAGTGGCAGTCGGAATACGAACAACGTTTTATTCACGCTTTGAGAGGACGCCTATTTCGCAAAATAGTCATGTCCGATTGGGAATTATTGACCAGCAAAAGCAGACACAAATATATTCAGGTATTATCGAGCGAGATTCCGAAAGTAACGGCCTATTATTTTGCATTGATGAATCTGCTCACCTCCGCTATTCTGATTGCAGCTAATGTGGTGTTGTCGTTGCTTGTTTCGGTTAAGTTTACCGGGCTGATTCTGCTGGTCGGGCTGATTAGTTTTTTATTGCTTAAGAAATTTATTTTGCAATCGCTTGTGCTGGGAGGATCGAATATCGGCATCTTTCGGCAGATGGTCAAGCAAATCGATGATTTCTGGACAATGATTAAGCAAGCAAAGGTGCATGGAGCCGAACAATTTTATTATGAAAAATACGATAACATGAATACCCGGATGCTTCATTTGCAGCGGAAGCAAAATAAAAACAGAAGCTTATCTCAATTGATTTTTACCACAACCGGCATTATCGCTCTGGTTTTTGTTATATATACCGGATACCGGATCGATACATTACCCCTCACATCGATTTTTGTCCTGATCTTGCTGTTCGGCCGGTTGTTTCCGCTTTTCACGGGTTGCAATACATACCTTGATATGATGGTATCCAATCTCCAATCAACGAATCTTGTTGTTGCCATGGACAAAGAGCTGGAAGATAAAGTCCTTGAACGACCAACAGGGTTATCATCGGGTATGTTTGACGGAGATATTGCCCTGCATAATATCTCTTTCGAATATAACAATGGACATCCCGTTTTCGATGCTGTCAATATTCTGATACCAGCACATTCCGTAACGGGAATTATAGGCCAGTCCGGCAGGGGCAAAACCACACTGCTTGATCTGATTACGGGTTTGCTTTCTCCTCAGTCAGGCACATTGTCAATTGGAGGAAAAGTTCTTACGAAAGAAGAGGGGGTACTTTGGCGGCAGCAAATTGGCTATTTGACACAAGAGACACAGTTTGTGGATGGAACGATTCGTGAAAATCTTACGTGGGATACGCCTTATACGATAAACGATAAGGAGATTCTGGAGGCACTTACCAAAGTGAATGCAGCGGAGATTGTTACACGCGAAAAAGAAGGTCTTGACACGATTATAACAAATTACCAGTATCATTTTTCGGGTGGAGAACGTCAGCGACTGGCACTTGCACGGGTGTTGCTGCGTTATCCAAAAATTCTTTTGCTGGATGAGGCAACTTCGGCACTCGATTCCCGGGCGGAATCACTCATCATGCAGTCTATATCTGCGCTAAAAAACGACATTACAATTATCTTTGTTACTCATCGTACAAGTGTGATTTCCTGGTTTGATCGGGTTATCGATTTGAATCAACTCTTACCTACCAAACAAAAATAAAAAAAGCCACTCGATTGAGTGGCTTTCGCTCTTCAGGTAGGACTTGAACCTACGACCCCCTGATTAACAGTCAGGTGCTCTAACCAACTGAGCTACTGAAGAAGGTTTACTTTCCTTTGTTTATGAGCATTTGTTGTGCTTAATGTCTCTCAGAAAAGTGATGCAAAGGTAAATGCTTTTTCCGAAACCAGCAAATATTCGGGCTGATTTTTTCGAACGAAAAACGTACTTTTTTTTATGATATTATTTATCAGGTTTTTATTCCGATTGTTTTTTTGAGAGAATCGCATGTGCAGGGTTATCACATTCAAATATTGTCTCCGGATAGGAAATATCGACTAAATATAGCCCGTGTGCATAGGCTGAAGTACCTGCTTTTGCACGGTCTTTAGCTTCGATAATGGACCGGAAATCACTTTCGGTTAATTGACCCCGACCGACTTTTAGCAGAGTCCCAACGATTGCCCTGACCATGTTGCGAAGAAAACGGGTGGCCGTAATGGTAAAGACCCAAATATCGTCCCGTTGTTCCCAATATGCCTGCTTGATGGTACAGTTATTGGTCTTGACATCGGTATGCAGTTTGCTGAAACTTGTAAAGTCGGTATATTCGCTCAGAACAGCTGCGGCGTTATTCATAGCTTCAAAATCGAGCGGACTATGCACGCGTGCCGCCGATTCGAGATGGAACGGATTTTTTTCGAGAGTAACCCAGTATTCGTACGTCCGGCTTTGGGCATCAAAACGTGCGTGCGCATTTGTCCGAACGTTTTTCAGCTCACGAACGGCAATATCATTCGGAAGAACCCCATTCAATCTTTTGACAAAAAACGGGAAGTCCGCTATCTCTTCCGCATCAAAATGAGCGACCATCGTACGGGCATGTACACCGGCATCCGTGCGTCCTGCCCCAATCACATCGGTTGGCTCTCTCAATAGCAGGGAAAGTGCGTCTTGTAATTTTGCCTGTACGGAGACTCCATTAGGCTGTATCTGCCATCCATGGTAGTGTGTCCCGTTATACGAAAACCAGATAAAATATCTTTGCTTCACGTAGATTATTAATGGACTGGTATTTGCAATTGTTGTCCGATATTGACCTCTCCGGACTCCATTTCATTGGCAGCTTTCAGCTCATCAACAGATATGCTGTGTGCTTTTGCGATAGAGGTAAGCGTATCTCCGGGTTTTACCGTATAACTGATCTCTGTTGTTTGGGCTTTATTTGTTTCCGATTTTTTGGAGGCCGCAGTCGTTGAATCGGGTACCAGATTTAAGGTCGTACCCTCCTTGACATCGGTCGTAGATAAATGATTGTACTCTTTCAGTTGATCGACAGTAAGATTGGTTGTTTTTGCAATAGAGAAGAGCGTCTCTCCTTTTTTTACAACGTATTTGGTTTCAACAGGCTTAGCTGGTGCAGAGGGTTCCGATTCCGGTTCATCGGCTTTGACCGGTTCCTGCGTGATTTTACCTTTTGCTGCGGGACGTTTCTTTTTGGCTGCTACCAGAACATACTCTTTTTGTACGGTTTCAATGGTGAGTTTCTGTCCGGCAGTTACATTGCTTCTTCTTTTGGATAATCCGTTCCATGCTTTTATTTGGGCCGGGGTCACCTGATAAAGTTCGGCAATAGATTCGAGCGTTTCACCGTCTTGCACAACATGTATTTTATTTACTTTATATGAGGTAAAGAGCGTGTCGATTTTATCTGCAACCGGAGTGGTGGAAATCACCGGTTTGACATTCGGTTCCTGTCCCTGCTCTTTGACTTGTTCTTTTATTTGCGGTTGAGCTGTGGTTTGTTGCACATGCAGCGTGTCATTCACCGGCTTATTTTGTTGCGCGGTCACTAACGATGTTTTAGGTGCGAACATCAACGTATCACCGACATGCACCTGATTTCCTGTCAGATTATTCCACTCTTTAATTTTAAGCGCTGAAATATGATGTGACTTTGCAATTGAGTAGAGTGTTTCTCCCTTGGCTACAATATGTTTCTTTTCCGACGGATTTACTTTTACTTCCGGCTGAACCTCCTCTTCCGGTTTGATGTTTCTTTTTACCGGCACCTCCTTCTCGGTCATCTGAACGGTGATGTACGATCCCGGTTTCAATTTTTTGCCGGAGATGCCATTCCAGCGCTTCAACTGTTGAACAGAGACTCCATATTTACCGGCAACGGAAGAAAGTGTTTCGCCTTTGCGTACTTTGTGTGATTTTTTGGAGGTAACCGTTTTAGTCGCCGGCTCTTCATTTAAGATAGCCTCCTTTTTAGTTGCTTTTGCAACTATTTCGCTCTTATTCTCTTTTACCGGCACCTCCTTCTCGATCATCTGAACCGTAAGATACGATCCCGGTTTCAATTTTTTGCCGGAGATTCCGTTCCAGCGTTTCAACTGGTCAACAGAGACTCCGTATTTATCGGCGATGGCGGAAAGGGTTTCACCTTTGCGCACCTTGTGCGATTTTTTGGAAGTAACCGTTTTAGTCGCCGGCTCCTCGTTGGAGATATTCTCTTTTTTGGTTGATTTAGCAACCGATTCTCCCCTGTTCTCTTTGACAGGAACCTCCTTCTCGGTCATCTGAACCGTAAGATACGATCCCGGTTTCAATTTTTTGCCGGAGATTCCATTCCAGCGTTTCAACTGGTCAACAGAGACTCCGTATTTATCGGCGATAGCTGAAAGAGTTTCGCCTTTGCGTACTTTGTGCGATTTTTTGGAAGTGACAGTCTTGGTAGCCTGCTCTTCGTTTGCACTGTTCTCTTTTTTGGTTGACTTCGCAACCGATTCACCCCTGCTCTCTTTCACTGGCACCTCTTTTTCGGTCATCTGAACCGTAAGATACGATCCCGGTTTCAACTTTTTACCGGAGATTCCGTTCCAACGTTTCAACTGCTCAACAGAGACTCCGTATTTATCGGCAATGGCCGAAAGGGTCTCGCCTTTACGTACTTTGTGCGATTTCTTGGAGGTAACCGTTTTAGTTGCCGGCTCTTCGTTTGAGATATTCTCTTTTTGGGTTGATTTCGCAACCGATTCGTTCCTGCTCTCTTTCACCGGCACCTCTTTTTCGGTCATCTGAACGGTAAGATACGATCCCGGTTTCAACTTTTTGCCGGAAATTCCGTTCCAGCGTTTCAACTGCTCAACAGAGACTCCGTATTTATCGGCAATGGCCGAAAGGGTCTCGCCTTTACGTACTTTGTGCGATTTTTTGGTTAATTTCGCAACCGATTCGTTCCTGCTCTCTTTGACCGGAACCTCTTTTTCGGTCATCTGAACGGTAAGATACGATCCCGGTTTCAGCTTTTTACCGGAGATTCCGTTCCAGCGTTTCAACTGCTCAACAGAAACTCCGTATTTATCGGCGATAGCAGAAAGCGTTTCGCCTTTGCGTACCTTGTGTGACTTTTTGGAGGTAACCGTTTTAGTCGCCAGCTCTTCGTTGGAGATATTCTCTTTTTTGGTTGCTTTTGCAACTATTTCGCTTTTATTCTCTTTTACAGGGACCTCCTTCTCGGTCATCTGAACGGTGATGTAAGATCCCGGTTTCACTTTTTTGCCGGAGATTCCGTTCCAGCGTTTCAACTGGTCAACAGAGACGCCGTATTTATCAGCGATGGCCGAAAGGGTCTCGCCTTTGCGTACTTTGTGCGATTTTTTGGAAGTGATGGTTTTGGAGGTTCCTTCGTCAGCTAACTCTGCCTTGGCCTTCTTCGACAGGGTAGCGTTACCCGTTGTAAGTTGAATTTTATCGCCGGCTTTCAGCTTTCCGTCGATAGCAGGATTCGCTTTTATCAACTCTTCTTCCGAAATGTGGTATTTATGAGCGATAGAATAGAACGATTCTCCTTTTTTAACCACATGCGTCTCCCCGGTACGATTGCCTGGTGTGGCTTTGCTGTCGTTGTTCTTGCTCTTTTCCGAACTCTTGCCGGATTGAATCGACAGCTTCTGTCCGGGTTTCAATTTAGTATCGCTCAGCTTGTTCCACTCTTTCAGCTGATCTTCGGAGACGTTATACTCTTTAGCAATAGTATAGAGCGATTCTCCTTTTTTTACTTTGTGTACTTTGCCTGTAGAAGCATACAGAACCTCGTTGTCCGATTCGTAGAATGATTTTACCTGAACCGGATCGAATTTGTACAATTTTTTCTTTTCCGGAATAACGGTACATCCGGTGACATAACGTTTGGCATAGTAACCCGCATTACTGTTGTCGATGCGGACACCTCCGCCATTGGCCGAGTGAATAAAATTGAAACTACCATCCTGATTATGACTTAAGAAAATACCGACATGGCCGATGCGTGAATTTTTGCTGTTGTGTCCTTTGAAAAAGACCAAATCGCCTTTTTTCAGATTGTCAATATCGACCTCTTTGCCGTTGGCAACCTGAGAACCGGACGATCCGTTGAGGTTCATGCCGAATTTGCGGTAAACATAGCTGGTATAGCCGGAACAATCGAATCCATTTCCGTTTTTGGAGCCCGATCGGTAGGGCGTGTTGATAAGCGTCTTGGCATACCGGACAAGCGAATCGCGCAAATCGACTCCCGACGGAGTCTTGCTCTTTGCGGATAGGGTGATGGCATTTATCGAGATGAGTAATAAAAAGACAAAATAGCGCATTAGGTTAGATGTTTTGTGTATGTCTCAACAGAAGACATTGATTCGTAATTACTTTTTAGGGTAACCGACAGTCTGTGCCAATGTAATCAGTTGGTCGTCGGTCAGGTTCATCACTTTTGCCAGCTTCGCTTTATCGATCATTGCGCGAACAACCGTAGAGAGCCCCTCCGATGCACAGAAAAGATAGATGTTTTGCGAAATAAAACCACTGTTGGCATATGTGGCCTCTATCAACCCGCTTTCGCTCTTTGAGTTGATTTTGGACTTATTGCAAACAAACACGATGTTGAGCGGCGCTGTGCCGACATATGCTTGCTCACCCGCCTCTTTACGATAATCGCCCGCGACAACCTGAATCAGTTTGTTGCCTGCCGCATCGTAGCGGTAAATGCCCTCTTTGGTAACAGCATATAAATCTATCTCCTGCCGATCCATTGACGACGGAGCTGTTCTTTTCTTTTCCCGGTTAAAACCCCAGGCTGCCCACAATAAATTGGAGAGCGTTTGATTCGAAACAGATCTTTCCGAATCAAATTGCCGCGCAGACTGACGCAGGTTTAATACCTCCATCAATGGTTTTCCACCCGTGCGGAGAGGTTCCGGAAGTTGAATAGTTTGGGCTGACAACAAAGAGCTTGCACACAAAAAGACGGCGGAAATTATAAATGTTTTCATTTTTGGTTAGTAATTGGTTTTTGGTTAATAGAACCGTCCGTCTTGTTGGTTGGCGGAGGTAAACACTGTCTTGTCTGTCTGACGTAAGAGTAATCGTTTTTGAATAAAAAACGACTGAAGGCTCCTTGTTTTGGAAAAATGATGCAACAAATATAATAGTTTTTTCCTGCCTGATTACATTTTGGACGAAGCGTTCGGAGTAAATTTAATCTTTTTTGGCGAACAGCCGTACGCTTTTTTAAATGCTGTACTAAAATGTTGAAGAGAAGAAAATCCGAGTTCAAAAGCAATTTGGGTCATGTTTTTTTCTCCCGAAAGAACCATGTGGAAGGCTTTCTCGAGGCGAAAAGCGTTTAAATAGCCAAAAATCGTATCGCCAAAAATCTCTTTGAACCCGTTCTTCAATTTAAAACTGTTGATGCCGGCAATACGAGCCAGTTCGTCAATAGAGGGCGGCATGGTCAGATGTTCGAGCAGATATTGACGGGCAAAGAGCAGCCGCCCCCTGTCGTAATCGTTGTGGCAGTATTTGGTCTTAACAACCGAAGGTTTTTGCAGACAAATAACACAAAACCCGTCAGACTCGGCAACAGACAATCCGGCTTCGTTCTTCATCCAAAAATCCAGTATCTGTTGAACAGATGCGGCATCCAACTTACTGTCATGCAGCAGATATGATTGATTATTGATGATAATCTTCATGTTTTTCGATATAAAATATTCTACTGTAAATATAAAAATTAATTCTGTAAATATAAAAATCGAACGACTAACTTGTTTAACTTTGTCAAATTAACATATTAAGTAATACAAAATCTACATACCAAATAATAGCAAGATGGTGACATTCAAAAAACTCCGAAGAATATTTAACGAAAAAGGCAGCGGAAATGTTGTCAGTAAAACAGTAACAGTCAGTCCTTTTCTTCAGCTTCATCTCTGTACCCAATGTAATGTTGAAATTATTCAGTCGGACGAAGAAAAGGTGGTTATCGAAATGGACGATAATCTGATCGATGGCGTTCGGGTCGACAATTCCATTAAAACACTCTTTGTCACACAGGACGTGCAGCAAAAGATTCCACTTTTTTCGTACGGCAAAATCACCATTTATTGTCGTACACTTGAAGCGTTGTATGTCACCTCGCACGCCGATGTACGCTCTGCAAAACCCATCGAATCGAAATATGCCATGGTAATTAAAACCGTCTCTCATGGCGATGTTCACCTCGAGCTGAAGGCATCCTCCATCAAAGTGATGTCGACCAATCACGGTGATTTTACCCTGAAATGCGAGACGAACGATTTGGTGGTCAACAATGCCAGCAAGGGAGACCTAAACATAGAGGTAAAGGGCGCTTCGGTGGAGATTAACCACAAAGGACGGGGCGATATGGCCCTGACCGGCACATGCGACCAACTGACCATTTGCAATGAGGGGCATGGCGATATTGCCGGATATGAACTCGTGACGCGTGATGCGAATGTAAAAAGCATCGGACATGGCGATACCAGTGTGTTCGCTTCGCATTCTCTCAAAATTCAGAACCTGGGTCATGGGGATGTCTCTTACTATGGTGAAGGCGAATTGCAGGATCTGTCGCATACGGGACACGGCAAGGTACAGCATAGAGGTTGAGACTTATTTATAAAACACAAGAGGCTGCTTCATTGTTTATAGCTGAAGCAACCTCTTTTTTTATTTATTGTCCGGCCTCAATTATTTTTTTATCATGGTCAGCAGCATCTTGAACGATTCGACTGCCGACAACGCGTGGGGATGATTGGCTGGCATTATAATACACTCGCCTTTTTTTACCGTATGGGGCTTTCCGTCGATACGGATCTCCACAATACCATCAAGCACCTGTACGATAGCATCAAACGGAGCGGTATGCTCGGTCAAACCCTGCCCTTTATCGAACGAAAAGAGCGTAACGTTGCCCGCTTCGCTTTTCACAATTTGCTTGCTTACCACACCACCTGCAGTATATTCTACTGCGTTTTCCAATGGAAAGACTACTGCTGTTTCAAAAGGTGTATTCATTGTTATTCTGTTTTAGAGTTGATCGCTTATATCATTGTTTGTTTTACAAAGATAGAGTTGAAATCAACCGATAAGTTGTAACAAAGATTACACGTAACGACAATAATCCGATTTGTCTCCCCGAAATCTCGGGGATAATTGACTATTAACTATTTACACCCAATAAATATTCTTCCGCATTTATCACTTTTGCATAAAAATAACTCAATGCGGCCAGAAAACTATGTTGCACCGATTTGGCATCTGCTTCCTGCCCGTTTATTGCAAGCGATTTTGTAGCGCACGCATCACCTATCAGCGTACAATTGAAACCGAAATCTTTTGCTGCACGGACAGTGGCATCCACACACATATGAGTCATCATGCCGCAAATAACCAACTCTTCAATTTCGAGCGATTTCAGGTGTACCAACAATCCGGTATTGCGAAAACTATTCGGAAAATGCTTTTCTATCACCAGCTCATGTGGCAGTGGCTTTACGTTGTGATGAATGTCAGCACCAGGCGTACCCGGTAGAAAAAAAGTGGAATCAGCACGTGTGGCAAGATGCTGTACATGAATTACCGGCAGGTTGTTTATTCTGAACTTCTCCAGAATTTTGGCTGCATTTTCACTGGCACGCAGTGATTCTGCCAATGGATTGGTTCCATTCTCAAAATAGTCGTTCTGAATATCAATCAATAACAATGCTGTGTTCATAGAATCTTTTTTTAGCATTAGTCTCTTTATTCTTAAACGTATGGTTTTTCCCCCATTCGACATAAGATGATAGCATCGGAGTATAATGCAAAATGAAGAGCCCGATGGGACAGACTCTTCATTTTGTTTCTTTTCTATCCGGAATAAACGTTATTTTACGTTGAGTGCAATTTTGCCTTTTATGTCGCGCGACGAACTGCCCAGCAACAGTGTGTAGCTACCCGGTTCTACTTCCCAGTCGTGCTTAGCTTCGTTGTAATAAGCAAAACTGCTTGCCGGCACTTCCATTGTTACCGTTTGGCTTTCGCCCGCTTTGATGAATACCTTTTGAAAGGCTTTCAGCTCTTTTGCGGCACGCATCACATCCGATTTGGGTTTGCTTACATAGAGTTGAGCCGTTTCCGCGCCATCGGTTTTACCACTGTTGGTCAGGGTAAATGTAACCTTAACAGTACCATCGGCAGCAAGTTCCGTTTTGTCGGCTGACAGTTTGGAATAGGCAAAAGAGGTATAGCTCAGACCGTAACCGAAAGGAAACAGGGGTTCGATTTTTTTCGTATCGAACCAGCGGTAGCCCACCAAAATATCATCCTTGTAGTATACATTTACTCCGTCGCCGGGATAAGAGAGTTTACCAAACGAGTGTGCGGCATTGTCTTCCAATTTTTTCGGGAACGAGAAGGGCAGTTTTCCCGACGGATTGACATCGCCCGAAATCACATCGGCCAACGCGTTACCCGCTTCCGATCCGAGATACCAACCCTGCACGATAGCCGGCACTTTTTCGACCCACGGCATGGCTACGGCGTTGCCACTGAGTAAAACCACAGCTGTATTTTTGTTGGCTTTCAGCAGAGCGTCAATCAATTTGTCCTGACCGAAAGGCAGATCGAGCGATTTGCGGTCGCTACCCTCACAATCCTGAAAATGGTTTTTATTGAGACCGCCTACAAAGAGTACCACATCGGCTCCTTTTGCAACTTCGACAGCTGCCGCGATCAACGAGTCAGCATTAAGCTTCGATTTTGCCTCACGACCATACATCGACGGGCCGGAGGCATATCCGGGGCTATAAGTCACGTGATCCTTGCCATATTTTGCCGTCAATCCATCCAGCGGAGATACTTCATAAGCCACTTTCAACGACGAAGACCCACCTCCGACGACCAGACTGCGGGACGCATTCTCTCCGATAACGGCTATCTTGTTGTATTTGCCGGCAGGAATAGGGAAAAATTGCTTTTCGTTTTTCAACAGAACGATACCTTCCTGCGCGATCCTGCGGCCAGCCTGACTGTGTTCCGGTGACACAAACCGACCGAAAGGCCGGTTAGCACTCATGGTAGTTCGGAAGATCATGCGCAGAATGCGACCTGCCTTATCATTGAGTAATTCCACATCATATTTTCCGTCTTTAATCCCCTTCAGGAACGGATCGGCCAGATAGTAAGACGCATAGGAAAATTTACCTTTGGTGGTTAAACCGTTGGTAAAAGTACCCATTTCCAGATCGAGACCGTTTTTCACTGCCTGATCCGTATTGTGTGCCCCACCCCAGTCGCTGATTACCACGCCGTCGAAATGCCACTCTTGTTTCAGAATTTTATTCAAAAGCAAGTCGTTGTGGCAACAATGCTCGCCTCTGAGTTGGTTGTACGAGCCCATAATCGACCAGGCCTTTCCCTCCTGCACGGCCGCTTTGAAAGCAGGCAGATAGATTTCGTACAAAGCCCTGTCGCTTATATTCACATTGATATTTCCACGCCACTCTTCCTGATTATTCAACGCAAAATGTTTGACGCAGGCTGCCACGCCGATAGATTGTACGCCCTGAATGTAGGGTACCACCATGCGGGATGCCAGATAGGGATCTTCGCCCATGTATTCGAAATTACGGCCGTTCAACGGAGTACGGTAGATGTTGACGCCCGGGCCCAGCAACACGGTTTTGTTGCGATAACGCGCCTCTTCTCCGATCGATTTGCCATAAAGCAGCGACAGTTCCGGATTAAATGAGGCTGCCAGACAGGTCAGCGCGGGAAAAGCGGTACAGTAGTCGTTCGTCCAGCCGGCTCCGCTCCATTCATCCCAGAAAACCTCTTCGCGAATACCATGAGGACCGTCATCGGTCCATACTTCGGGAATGCCCAAACGGGGAACGCCCATAGAACTGAATTTGGATTGGGCATGACACAGAGCCACCTTCTCTTCCGTGGTCATAAGCGAAAGAGCATTCGTTACTCTCTCTTCGATCGGTTTGTTTACGTCAAGGTAAACCGGAGTCGCTTGTTGTGCCTGCAAACCCGACGACATTCGGAGAATCAACACAATAAATAAAATTTTTTTAATCATTTGATATGTAGTTTTGTAGTTCCTTTTTGAATCAGCCGGAAGATTTATCTCTTCACCGTCACTTCAGAACCGGAATATTTTACGGCTTTCACTGTTTTTGCCGGTTCGATTCCTGTTCCGTTCTTTGGTGTTACCCAAACAACATTGAAGGTGCGTTCCTTTACCATTCCCGCAAATTCTCCCTGACGGTTTCCGATAGTCAGTGTTTTTTCGGCTTCATTCCAGTGTAACGGAATCGTTGCATATTTTCCTTTTTCATAATTATAGGTGTCGTTTTCGTCTTCGTAAATTACGAAATCAGCATCGGCGCCCGGGTATACACGCAGTTCGATCGGATCAGCAACCTTTTCGGTGGCGTACTGGAGATAGGGTCCCATCGGCACAATCGATCCGGCTTTGATGTAGAGCGGCAGGGTTTCGATGGTTGCTTTCGCATCAATGGTCTTTCCACCGGCAATCTGTTTGCCTGTCCAAAAATCGTACCATTGTGTCGATTTGGGAAGATATACCTTACGGATCTTGGCCAGCTGCTTGCTGTTGGGAGCACTGTAGAGTTGTTGCGTAACCGGATTTACAAGAAATGCCGAGCCGAACATATATTGGTCAGGAATATTCCGGACAGCCTCATCGTTGCGAAAATCGAATCCAAGTGAACGCATGATGGTATAACCTTCGTTGGTTACCTTCCATGAGAGCGAATAGAGGTATGGCATCAGGCGGTAACGCAGGTTGTCGTACTTTAACAGAATAGCACGGGTAGCTTCGTCCCAGTTTTTAGAAAATACGGCGCGTTCGCCCTTTCCATGAATACGGAAGATCGGGCTGAAGGTACCGAACTGGAACCAACGGGTAAAGAGTTCGCGATTGGTCGGAGTTGTCCAGTCGGGAGCCTGCCAATGGAAATGATAGCCGCCGATATCGGAAGTCCAGTAAGGTATGCCCGAAGCACAGGCGTTAATTCCCTGCGGAACCTGATTCCGGAAAGCGTTCCATGTACAGGTAATATCGGAAGACCAGAGCGTGGCCGAGTTGCGTTGTTGCCCGGCAAAAGCCTGACGAATGAGCAGAAAAGCCCGCTTATCGGCAATATCTTTTCGCCAGTGTTCGTACAAGCCGGTGGAGTGCATCAACGAATAGGTATTCATGTAATCGATGCCACGCCCGATGGCGAAATGGCTTTTGCGGCGCAAATCCATGTAATTGGGATCGTTGACGTTCCCATTGTCGGGTTCGCATTGATCGACCCACCAGGCATCCCAACCGTAGCGGCCGAGCAAACTGTCGTTTGCCTGTTTCCAGTAGAGATCGCGGGCCTGAGGACTGTGCGCGTCGTAATAATAATCGAGAATATTGGTCATCACGTTGAGCCAGCGAATGTCCGTCATGCCGCCGGAGTGAGTCATCTGTTTGAACGGTTCGGTACCTTTGGAAAATACCGGCCAAATGGAGATCATGGCATGAATATTGGCATTGTGCAACTCGTCCACCATGGCTTTGGGATTCGGATAGCGCTCGGGCCACATCACATGCGAACCAATTACGTTGGGCTCCCAGTAGAACCAGTCCTGCACAATGGCATCGACCGGAATTTTGGCATTGCGGTAACCATCTTTTACCGACAATACTTCGGCCTGACTTTTATACCTGTCCTGCGATTGAAACAGACCGAAAGCCCATTTGGGAAACATCGGCGCATTGCCCGACGCATTGCGGAAAGTAGCAATGATCTTGTCGAAATCGGGGCCGTAGATAAAGTAATAGTCGACCATATTGCCGCTTTCCGACACATATTTGTATTTGGTGTTACCTGCTTCGGCTCCGTAAAAATTCGATACCGAATAGTTATCCCAGAAAAGTCCGTACCCTTTGGTAGAGAGCATCACGGGGATAGCCCCTGTCATGTAACGGATGGCCAGTTCCTGATTACGGCCTTTGTAGTTGATGGAGAGCGAATCTTCCGGATGGCAACCCAGACCGTATAGCGCCTCATCGGCCGGCGACTGAAATTGGGAGGTGCAATTATACACTTCGATACCGGCAACGGAAGCCTCAGTCATGGTTTTGTTTTGCGCATCATCTTCGGCAAGAATGGTGTTACCCGATAAGTCGAAATACCTGATAGCATTGGATGCCTTGTTGACAGCCAATTTCATCTTCGCGGTAGTGATTACAAACGCATCTCCATTATCGGAAACCGCAAATGACGGCACCGTTTTCCACTGATTGGCAATGACCAAAGAGGGTTTTTCGATAAAGAGAGGCAAGGTCGTGTATTTTACTTCCACCATATTATCGAAGCAAACTTTCACCTTCATCAGCCCTTTATTGAGGGTAAAGGTGACACCATCGGCATCTTTCTGGTACGACAGAACCCTGGCATACATCGGACCAACTAAGCCTGCCAGCACCAAGGCTATCAAAGCGCGTTTAATGTGTTTCATTTTGTAAAGATTTCCCGGTTAATTATATCGACAAATTAATTCATTGCATTCTTTTCCATAACAGTCTACTTCAGGTAGCTTTCCCACTCTTTGGTTCCATCGGCGTTCACGGTAAGCTTTTGGTTGCCGCAGCGAACGGTAAAGCTTCCGGCTTCCAAACGCCATTTGTTGTTCAATCCGACAAAAGCCAGTTCGGATGCAGGAACTTTTAAGGTGACTGTATTTTCTTCTCCGGCCAGCAAACATACTTTCTCAAACGCTCTCAAACGTTTATTATCTGGCGTTAGCGATGCGTAATCGTCGGAAATAAAGAGCAAAACGGACTCTTTTCCGGCCATTTTTCCGTTGTTTTTTATCGTGACGGTAAATTCGAGTATGTCATTTGCACTGAAATGGGTTTTGTTTACTTTGAGGTTCGAGTACACAAAAGGACTATAACTCAAGCCGAAACCAAACGGATATTGCACGGTATTATTGGCATCGTACGCATAGGAACCGTCCATTACTTCACGGTTTTCCGACGGTTTGTAATCGTACGTTGTCAGCAGATTGGTATATTTCGGATAGGTGTAGGGCAATTTTCCCGATGGATTTACATCGCCATACAGCATGTCGGCCAGCGACAAACTACCGTAACTACCCGGCAGATAAGTCTGAACAATGCCATTTACCAGCGGTTCGATGGCGGAGATTATTCGCGGACGCCCTTCGTTGAGCACCAGCACGATGGGTTTGCCGGTCTTTGCCAGTTCGCTCACTAATGTCTCCTGATTTTTTGACAACTCCAGGCTGGTAAGATTTCCCGGCGTTTCGCAATACGAGTTCTCCCCGACACAAGCCACAATCACGTCACAATTTTTAGCGGCAGCTACAACCTTGTCTATTTCGGGAGCATTCTCCTCGTAATATTTCCCCTTTTCGTTGTAGGTTACCCCGGGCTCAAACACTACGCGGTCTTTGCCTGTCTTTTGCTGCAATGCCTCCAATATGGTGTATCCCAGCTTCTCATGTTCGGGTGTTTTATCCCCCTGCCAGCTGCGGCTCCAGCCACCGTTTAGTCCGCGTTTGGTATTGGCATTGGGACCGGTTACCAAAATGCGGTAGGCCTTTTGCAAGGGCAACAGATAGTTTTTGTTCTTCAGTAAGGTAATGGCTTCATCGGCAGATGCTTTTGCCAGTTTTTGGCTTTGCTGCGATGCAAAACCGGTATACTCCGCTACGTTCCAGGTAAGTTTTCCAAACAATCCCAAACGGTATTTCATACGCAAAACACGTCGAACAGCGTCATCGACACGGCTCATCGAAACCTTATTTTCTTTGACCAAAGCTACCAGATCTTTGCAGAAATTTTCGTCGTATGGAATCATTGCCATGTCGATACCTGCATTGATAGCCAACATAATTGCCTCTTTATCACTGGAGGCAATACGGTCGCGTTTGTAAAGATTGTTGATATCCTGCCAATCGGTTACCACTACACCATCGAATTTCAGTTCATCTTTCAAAATGTCGGTCAGAATGTGGTGACTGGCATGAACCGGTTCGCCGTTGATGATGGCCGAATTGACCATTACCGACAAGGCTCCGGCTTTGATGGCAGCGACATAGGGCTTCAGGTGGCGTTCGCGCAACTCATTCTCCGGGATCATGGCAGGTGTACGATCCTGCCCGCTTACCGGAACGCCGTAGCCCAAAAAGTGTTTGAGGCAAGCGGCGATGTTATACAACCCGATCCGGTTGGGATCATTACCCTGAAACCCTTTCACACAGGCGACTCCCATTTCCGATGTAAGAAAAGGATCTTCGCCGTAGGTCTCCCAGATGCGCGGCCAGTTGGGATTTCTCCCCATATCGAGTACCGGCGAGAATGTCCAGGGGATGGAGCTTGCACGTACTTCGTAAGCAGATACCTTGGCGCCTTCATACACCAGCTGACGATTGAATGTGGCTGCCATAGCAATCTCCTGCGGAAAAAGAACGGAACCATCGGTATAGTTGGCACCGTGAATGGCATCCACGCCGAAAATCATGGGAATAGGACTATTTTTAAGGGCAATCGCCTGCAATTGGCTCACAAGCTTATCCCAGACTGCCGGTGTTTGAGCCACACCACCAGGCGTATTGAGCAACGAACCGGCTTTCAGATCACCCAGAATATGCGTTGCCTTTGCTTCGTCCACTGTAACCGGAAAATCAGGAACGCCGGGTATTTTACTCTTTAATACGACATCGACACTAAATTGTGCCATCTGTCCGACTTTCTCTTCTAATGTCATCTTGGACATCAGTTGAGAAATCTGCGTCTCGTAAGGTGATGCCTCTTTGTTCGGGGTAAAACTCAAAGAAATTAAGCCGAGAATAAGAGCGCTTATGCTCAGGATTCGGTTGTTGACTTTCATCTGTTTATTTTGGTTTTTGGAATTGATTTCATGTGCACTATCGGTACCGTTTTTACACGCACAACGATATACAAAAGTATTCTCTTTTTTGTCTCGACAGAAATGAAATACCTCTATTTATTCTCTACAAAGGCTACCGGGCAGCAAAACCTTACTATGTGTTTTCACTCCCGTTTCATTCGAAGCGAAACGTATGCTACAAAACAACTTCCACTTTGTAGCTACCACCTACCGGCATAACCGGAATTACATTTCCTTCGATCGTTTTTCCATCGACAGTCAGCGATTGTACCCCTTTCATATTACCGTTCGGATTTGTCACTGCGATTTCGTAGGTTGCACCGCGAAACCGGCGGGTAACGTGGTATTCTTTCCACTCCGGGGTAATGCACGGATCGATCCGTAAGCCTTCGTAGGTGGGTTGAACACCTAAAATATATTGCGAAATAGCATAGAAATTCCACGCTGCGGTACCCGTAAGCCACGAATTTTTGGCTTCGCCCGGTTTGAAAGCATCTTTTCCGGCAATCATCTGGGCATATACATACGGTTCTACCTTGTGCAAATCACTGATATGCTCAGTATACGACGGACAGATCTTGCGGAAGTATTCCCATGCACGCTCACCGCGCCCCTGCACGGTTTCGCCGATGATAATCCAGGGATTGTTGTGGCAGAAAATACCTGCATTCTCCTTGTAACCGGGAGGATAACTGGAAATTTCGCCGTATTCGATGTAATATTTGGTAAAAGCGGGATTATTCAGCACAATGCCGTGTTCGCAGTCGAGTCGTTCTTTCACCGAGTCGAGTGCTTTGGCCACCATGCCCTCTTCCAGACCGATGCCGGCCATCGTACACCATCCGTTCGATTCGATAAAGATTTTACCCTCTTCATTTTCGTTGGAACCGACTTTATTGCCGAAATAGTCGTAAGCACGCAGGAACCACTCGCCATCCCAACCGTGGGTTTTGATAGCTTCTACCATGGCATCGATGTGTTTCTGAGCGCGAGCGACTTCATCGGTTTTACCGATTACCCTGCACAACTCCACGTAATCGCGGCCATATACCACAAAAAGTCCCGCTATCATCAGACTCTGCGCCTGACTCCCTTCCGACTTATTCTCTGTAGTTTGAAAGCTTTCGTTGGGGTCGTTGGAGAAACAGTTCAGGTTCAGACAGTCATTCCAGTCAGCACGCCCGTTGAGCGGCAACCCGTGAGGCCCGAGATTATTCACCACATGGTTGAATGAAACGGTGAGATGGTCGAAAAGCGATACCTCCGAACCGGCTTCGTTGTCGAAAGGTACGGGTTCATCCAAAATGGAGAAGTCGCCCGACTCTTTGATATAGGCTGTGGTTCCGAGAATCAACCACATCGGGTCGTCGTTGAACCCCTGCCCTATTTCGTTGTTGCCTTTTTTGGTCAACGGTTGATACTGATGGTAGCATCCGCCATCGGGGAACTGCGTGGAGGCAATGTCGATAATGCGTTCGCGGGCGCGTTCGGGAATCTGGTGCACAAAGCCGATCAAATCCTGATTGGAGTCACGGAATCCCATTCCACGACCGATGCCGCTCTCGAAAAACGAAGCCGAGCGCGAGAAACAGAAAGTAATCATGCACTGGTATTGATTCCAGATGTTGACCATGCGGTCGAGCTTCTCCTCTCCTGTTTTCACGGCGAAAACGTTCAGGAGATTATCCCAATAGGCTTTCAACTCAGACAAAGCCGCATCCACTTTCGCAGCCGTATCGAAACGGGCAATGGTGGCTTTTGCCTTGGTTTTATTGATAATGTTTTTGCTCTCCCATTTTTCATCCGCCGCGTTTTCCACATAGCCGAGAACAAAGACAAGATCTTTCGATTCGCCGGGTTGCAACGTCACCTCGATGTAGTGCGACGCAATGGGCGACCAACCGTGCGCCACCGAATTGCGGGGTGCCCCTTCGAGTACAGTTTGCGGTTCGTCGAAACCGTTGTAGAGTCCGAAAAATGTTTCACGGTCGGTCTCGTAACCATTGACCGGAACGTTAACCGAATAGTAGGCATAATGATCGCGACGCTCTTTGTATTCGGTTTTGTGATAAATAACGGAACCGTTAATCTCCACCTCGCCGGTAGAGAAATTGCGCTGGAAGTTTTCCATATCGGTGGCGGCATTCCACAGACACCATTCCACAAAAGAGAACACTTTCAGCGTTTTTACTTCCGGTGTGGTGTTGCGCAGCGTAAGTTTCTGTACTTCGGCCCAGGTCTTCAGCGGAACAAAGTAGAGAACTTCCGCCTCAACGCCATTTTTTGTACCTTTAATGGTGGTATAATTCATTCCATGGCGACATTCGTAGCTGTCGAGCACGGTTTTGCAGGGCTTCCAACCGGGACTCCATACCGCTTCCCCGTCGTTGATGTAAAAATACTTACCACCACTGTCCATCGGCACATTATTGTAGCGATAACGGGTGATACGGCGAAACTTGGCATCCTTATAAAAAGAATAACCACCGGCTGTATTCGAAATTAAACTGAAGAAATCCTCGTTTCCGAGATAATTGATCCAGGGCCACGGCGTACGTGGATTGGTGATGACGTATTCTCTTCGGGCGTCATCGAAATGTCCGAATTGCATAATGTATGATGATATTTGAAATTTCGTTTTTACCTTTTCAAAGAGAACAAAGCCGAAATAATCGTTGACTTTGCCGCTGCAAACGCTAACAATGGGATTGTCATCAATAACATTGCCATCGGTGGTCTTGACATTGTCGTTGTCATCGATAAGATTGCCTCCGTTGGTCATGACAATGCCATCGTTACTGTTTGCATTGATTTATTCAATCGTGCTGCAATGTCCTTGTTCTTTATTCTTTGCTCTTTGCTCTCAACATCTACTTACTGCTAATCTCTACGACTCCCATTGCCAATCCGGCCGATGTCGCCGTCAACCGGATGATGCCGCTTCGCTGTTTCGACTGAATGACACAAAGTGCTTTCCCGTGAAACGCCTTGCGGTGATCGGCTTTGAACGACTCCATACTGATGGGACTTCCGTTATCAACGCCGGCAATTTTACCCGGTCCTTCTATTTTAAACTGTACCAGATTCTCGGCATCGGGCACAACGGTTCCGTCTTTATCTACAACATCGACAGTAACGAAAGAGAGATCGCTACCATCAGCAGCAATTTTTGGCCGGTCGGCAGTCAGACGAATACGGTTAGGTACTCCGGCTGTCTTCTCTTCGGTCACCAATACCTGTTTCCCGTTTTTGTAAGAGACAGCTCTCAATGTTCCTTCGGCAAACGGCACACGCCACATTACATGCAACTGATCGCCCGTTTTATGTTGTTTGCCCAACGATTTACCGTTGAGGAAGAGTTCCACTGCATCGGCATTATTGTAATAAGCCCAAATATCAACTGTTTGTCCCGTCTTCCAGTTCCAATGGGGGAAGATGTGCAACACCGGCGTGGTGGTACATTCGCTCTGATACATATAATAGACATCTTTCGGGAACCCGGCCAAATCGACAATTCCAAAGTAAGAGCTACGCGAAGGCCATGTGTAGGGTGTCGGTTCTCCTATGTAATCGAAACCAGTCCAGACGAACATACCTGAAATATACGGATTGGCTTTTACTACTTTCCAGGTCTCCTCGTGAGTAGAACCCCAGGGTGCTGAACAGTTGTCGTAGGCCGAACAGTTATGATGCGGTGTCGAATAGGGAATATCCCATCGTTTGGGTACACGCGAGATACTGTCGGATGGCATCTGATACCAACCGCGTGTTTGCAAGGCCGAGGTCGATTCGGTGATGATGAGTTTTTTCCCGGGATAATCCTGTTTGAACTTAAGCCAGTTTTCTATATGGTAGTTGATGCCGATCAGATCGGTTGCACCACTGCTGATAAGAGGATTGAGTGGACCCGGATTGTTATTGGCCGTCACAATAGGGCGGGTTGTGTCTAACGATCGAACAATAGAGCATAATTCTTTCATGATAGGCCCTCCGGCTTTGAGTGAATCGGGCCATTGTTCGACAATCTCGTTACCCACGCTCCATAAAACGACGCTCGGGTGGTTGCGGTCACGCAATACCTGATCGGACAGGTCGCGGGTATGCCATTTTTTGAATTCGTGCGAATAATCGAACTTAGACTTACTCTTCTCCCACATGTCGAAGGCTTCATCCATGACAACAAAACCCATTTTGTCGCAAAGATCGAGCAGTTCGGGAGCCGGCGGATTGTGCGATGTACGAATTCCGTTGCAACCCATTGCTTTGAGAATTTCGAGTTGGCGTTCGATGGCGCGCTTATTCACAGCCGTTCCAAGGCATCCCAAATCGTGATGATTGCAAACTCCCACTATTTTCATCGGCTTACCATTGAGCGAAAAACCTTTGTCCGTATCAAATTTAAAATACCGCACACCCACATCGGTGGTCACCTGATCGGTCAGTTTTTTGTTGATATAGAGCTGCGAAACTAATTTGTAGAGGTACGGATCTTCGGTACTCCACAAGTGGGGAGCCACCAGTTCGAGCACACTACTGTAGCTTTTGTCTTTGACGTCGATCTGTCCGTTCTGAGCTACCACCCTGCCATCGGCATCATACAATTTTGCCTCGATAGACACTTTGCTGGTGTCGGCATTAGGTACAACAACTCTGAATTCCGTATGAATGGTTGCCTTTTGCTGCGTAATTTTGGGAGTGGTTACCGCAACGCCCCAGTGTTCGAAGTGTGCCGGAGAAACCGCTTCGAGCCACACATTGCGGTAAATACCCGAACCGGAATACCAGCGCGAGTTGGGTTGACGCGAGTTGTCGACCCTGACGGCAATCACGTTTTTTCTGCCCAGTTTAATAAATGGGGTAAGATCGTATTGAAAAGAGATGTATCCGTTCGGGCGTTTTCCGAGATAATGGCCGTTGATCCACACTTCGCTGTTGCAATACACACCATCAAAATCGATAAAGATGTTTTTGCCCTGATAGATGTTTTTGTCCAGAATAAATGTCTTACGATACCAACCGACACCTCCGTTCAGATAACCACCACCACTTTCAGTCTTGCTTTTCGCATCGAAAGAGCCCTCTATACTCCAGTCGTGCGGAAGGTTGAGCATACGCCACGATTTATCGTTAAACCCGGAAGCCTGAGGAGCAACCGTGTCGCCCAAATGAAATTTCCATCCGTCATTGAAATTATCTGTCAAACGGGGATTGTTTGCCACATTACATGACATCAACATTACAATCAGTGCCGAACTAATCAATTGCATCATCATTTTCATACAATAATAATTTTAAAATAGATGGCGTATGGAACTACATGTTGCAATTCCCGATAGTTATCGGGACATTTTCCTGGATGTTTGGCAAAACATGTTCGTTTCATATCAAGAACAGATTATTAAAGAGTTAAACCGATTTAGACAAAAAAATGTGTGGCTGGCAAAAGCAGACAACGCACCCACTTTTTTTCCCAAAGATACACATAACCCTCCTAAGATAATCCCTTTTAAGCTATTGTCAAATTAAATTTTGCAGAATATTTTTTCCGATTTCATACAGTCTTTCAATCATTCATATTCAACAGGCTGAAAGACAGATAGACCCTACGCATAGCAATGATACAAAAAGGTGATTTATGCCTGTTTCATCAAATTTTATTGCCGGTTGCAGACACAGCAATTACTCCACTGTAGCCGAAACCGATGGAGCAAGTCTTTTTTAATGAAATAAGCGATTTTGTAGATTCGGGAGAGTGGCACTCTTGCCTGCAAAACATGTATTAAAGTACCAGTTTTATAAGCATGAGTGCTCTTCTGACGCAACAAAGTACCGGCATTTTTTAAGCCGTATTGGCTAATGGAATAAGACTTTATGGTACAACGATGTATATAAATTTCTTATTTATCCCTCTTTTTCCCGAATTCAATTGCCGGAAATTACAAAAGAATATCACCTTTCATTCTCCATTTCTATTGTTCAAAGGTAACGAATAAAAAAATGAATGATGATACTTTCTTGACTATTGCTAATGCTTTGTTGTTGTGCTGTTATGAATAACTCCGGTTATGGATGGCTACTCAAAATAAGCCGGCTGAGGGCTTCATCCTCTTTTCGTATCATTTCGGCCCGTTCTTCTTTCGAATGATCGTTTTGCCCGCAAAGATGAAGAATGCCATGAATCATTACACGATGTAATTCGTTTTCGAAGGTGGTTTTAAACTCTTTCGCATTATCGGCAACCGTTTCCAGACTGATGAATATGTCGCCGTTGAGTTTATTGCCCTCGTTGTCATCGAATGTGATGATATCGGTATAATAATCGTGCTGAAGGTATTGCCTGTTTACCTCCAGAATTTTCGCGTTATCGCAAAAAATGTACGAAATCTCACCGGTTTTTTTACCGTAGATGGTGGCCGTATCTTTTATCCACGCCGATAGTAAACGTTTCTGTAACTTCGGTTGGGAAATATTTTCTGAATAAAAATGAATCATAGAGGGAATGTTTATTCTGCGGTTATCGGATGCAATCTGTTTGCAAATTGCAAAAGTAGCCCATTTCGGATGCAGATGCAAATATTTTGCATCTTCCCTCCTATTCCGCCTTCGCTATCGGCTGTTGATCATTTCAATTTGTTGTATCTTTGCGAGCATATTAAAAAACGCCGTACTTGTTTTGAGTTTCACTTTAAACTCCATCGACATATTACGGTCTCTTATTTTAGTGTTAAAATCACAATCCTATCACCTTTAATTAATACATCACAGTTTGAAAAAAATAACGCTTATTTTTGCTTGTCTTCTCTTCGCAAGCGTATTCGTATGGGCTGCAAATGATGCGGTCAAAGATTCGGTAGCCTTAGATGAGGTTGTAGTAACCGGAAGCAAGATCGTCCGCTCTGCCCGGAATATTCCATTCACACTTTCAGTTGTCAATCAACAAAATATTAGCAATAGCGGTTATTCGAATATTATGCCGATACTCTCGCAATATGTGCCCGGGCTGTTTGTGACCGAAAGGGGCATTGTTGGTTACGGAGTGGGAGCCGGTTCTGGCGGTGCAATTACCATCCGCGGTGTCGGCAGCGCTGCCGGCAAGGATGGCGATCCGCTTACAAACACGCAAATACTGTTTCTGATCGACGGACATCCGCAGTTTATGGGATTGATGGGGCACCATTTGGCCGATAGTTATTTAGCCGAAAATATCGAGCGGGTAGAGGTTATTCGGGGACCGGCCTCCGTTTTGTATGGTTCCAATGCCATGGGCGGCGTTGTCAATCTGATTACCAAGAAGCGGCAACAAGAAGGGTACTTCGGCTCGTTCGACGTGTCATACGGCTCTTTCAACACGCAACGCTATGCGGTTAACTCAATGATGAAATCGGGAAAATGGAGCAGCATGATTTCGCTCGAACACGAACAAACCGACGGAGCCCGTACCAATTCACAGTATCACAACAACAACGGTTACGCAAAAATCGGATATGCTCTTTCCGACCATTTCAACCTGAGCGGAGACTTCAATCTGACCAAATACAAAGCATACGACCCTGACACGGTGGGTGCTCCCGTCAATCCGGCAAAATGGGCGGACGTCACCAGAGGTGTTACATCGTTGAGCCTCGGGAACCGGTTTCAACACAGTTCGGGAAGTCTGGTACTGTTCTGGAATTTCGGGAATCATCGTATTTACGACGATTATCACTCCCGTGATCACTGTTCGGGGTTCAATCTCTACCAGTCGTTCGATCTGTTTCGGGGTAATATTATTGCCGGTGTCGATTATGAAAATTACGGAGGCTTTGCCGAAAATAACAGTCTGAACCCCTTTCTTCAGAATTTGATGGGTTTCCCCACCCGGAAGGCCATTCATGAAACAGCAGGATACACCAGTCTGCAACAGGACTTCTTCGGACGTTATCTCTCGGTGAATGCCGGTATTCGTTATTCCGAAAATAGTGTCTATGGCGGTGAATGGATTCCGCAAAGCGGTATTTTGGTTCGTCCGTCACAATATACGGTGCTGAAAGCTTCCGTCTCGAAAGGGTTTCGCAGTCCGACCGTGAAGGAACTTTACATGTTTCCGCCGCATAACGAGAATTTGCAGCCCGAAAAAATGATGAATTACGAAGTCACCTGGCAGCAAGTGTGGTTGCAGGGACGGTTGTCGACCGAACTGACAGCGTTTATTGCAAAAGGAACCAATCTGATTCGTCAGGTAGCGATGCAGTATCTCAACACCGGCTCATTTCAGAACAGAGGCGTGGAGGTGATGGTCGATTATAAAATATCAGAGCGGCTGCGATTGATGGCGAATGGTAGTTTTCTGCACATGAATGTTCCTGTTCTTGCAGCGCCTAAATATCAAATTTTCGGCTCATTGCAATACGAACCGGTTCGTAACGTGACGACTACGCTGAGTGTACAGCATATTGAAGATTTATATATTCAGACCTCTCCGGCAATGACACAGAATTATACGCTGACCGATTTCCGGACTGCCTACAAGCCCTGCTCGTTTTGGGAGATCAACCTGACGCTCAACAACCTGTTGAACCAAAAGTACCAGATCAACAAGGGGTATCCAATGCCATCGACAAATGTGATGGTCGGTATGAAATTTTTCGTTGGTAAGGCTTAGATGAAAGATTGGTCCTTTTTGATCCAAGAATACAGAAATAGCAGATTCGTTCAGGCTGTCATTGCCGTCGGTTGAAACCGACGGATAAGAATGCTATAAACCAGATCCGGCTTTAGCCGAAAGGGAATTGGGCTAAAGCCCGAGGGTGGAGACTGTTTATTTTTCCGTCAGCTAAAGCAGACGGCAATAGCCAATATTCTTCTACTCTGGCTGGCGCGAGTTTGTAACTTGTACTCTGCCATACGGTAGGGCGATGCAACAACATGCAACCACTCCGGGGCTTGTTGGTTTAGACAAACTTTATTTCAGAAAATCGCCGTCGATAATCATTAGTTTGACACCATCGGTGGTAGAAGAGCGATGCGAGCTCAGTTCGTCCGACACGATGTAGCTCATTCCTTTGGTCAGCCGAAACATCTCCCCATTTTCCAGTTCACTGACAAATTCGCCCTCCAGGCAGTGCACTATGTGTCCTTTCCGGCACCAATGATCGGCCAGATAACCTTTGGTGTATTCCACAATACGTACCCGGAGCCCGTCGAATTGCAAGGTTTGCCAGTAGGCTGTGCCTGTCTCGCCGAGATGCTCTGTCTTGGGAACAATATCCCAGTCGATTGTTTGAAACGGAATTTTTTCTGTTGACATAGTATTATTTATTCTTTGCCGATTTTTTTAAGTTCTGTAATCTCCGCCTCTTTTCCAAATACCAGAAGCTTATCTCCCAGACTGATCAAATCGTCAGCTTTCGGATTAACCTGCAGGTCGCTGTCGACCGAATAACACCCGATAACAATCAGGTTGGTGCGTTGCGGAATATTGGCTTCGCGGTAACTTTTACCGATCAGGTCGCTGCCGCTGCGAATTTCCACTAATCGAAATTTATAATCGCGCAACTCCGCCTTACCGTCAGTCAGTTCTACAAAACTAAAAAAATCGGTGGTGGAGGTCGCCAGTGATACGATTCGATCGGAGGCCAGATCGATTTGCGATATGATAAAATCGGTACCGGCTTTCTTAAACTTTGCCGCCGAATTGGCATCTTCCACACGGGTTATCACTTTGATGTCTTTATTCAAATCTTTCGCGCTCAATGTTACAAAGAGGTTCTCAGCGTCGGTAGCCAGCACGGCAATCAAAATCTTAGCCCGATCGATGCCTGCTTGTATCAACACGTCATCGTTGGTAGCATCACCTACAAGGTGTACCAGATTTTTATCATAGATATTACGCAATTTCTCATTTCGCTCAGGGTTATTCTCAATCAGAACCACCTTTTTGCCGGTTCGCAGCAGATCTTCCATCACGCGTTTTCCGGTTTTACCATAACCACACACAATATAGTGGTTTTTCATGTTTTCCAATGCTGTATTCATGCGTTTTAGCTTTAGTAGTTTAGTCAATTCGCCCTCCAGAAGAAACGAAGAAAGTTTACCGATAGCGTAAAATCCGGTCGTAAACCCCGAGATAATTAGCAAGATAGTAAAAATCCTTCCTTCGGGAGTAAGCGGCTGTGGTTCTCCGTAACCGATGGTCGCAAAAGTAATCACCATCATGTACAGCGCATTTAACGGCGTATATCCTTCGATGAAGATATATCCCAGAATGCCGATAATCAGGATCAGTATCAGAGCCGTTATCGGAACCAGAAATTGACGCCATATTTGCGATCGGATATTTTGATTCATCGTATAAAAATTACATATGCAATGTTTCGGACTGAGAGCCAAAGAGTCTTTCGAATCCGGTATAGGGTGTTAATTCTTTCAGATCGAATCGGATTAACCGGTGTCTGACCAGCGGAAAATCAGCGAGTATTTGCCGAATTTCATCGGAGGAATTGGCTTCGAGTATCAGTACGGCTTCGTGCTTTTCCGTAAAATAAATTTCACGCACGATCCCTTTGGAATAAAGTTCGTACACATGCTCCGCCTCCTGCCTGAGTATCGTTTGTGCGTCGCTCCAATCGGCATTCGGCACCTCATTTTCGATGGCTAAAAATTTCATTCGCGTTTTTTCAAAATCAGAGTTCCACCTGTATGTTTCCTGAGAGATAAAGTTGCGCCTTACCCCCTATTCTGCATCGTTCGCCCAAAAATTCACAATGTAATTCTCCGCCTCTTACCGAAAGTTGAAGTGCAGTCAGGGAGGTTTTATTCAGTCGGTTGCTCCAGATTGGCGTCAAAGAGGTGTGTGCCGAACCGGTTACCGGATCTTCGTTTATGCCCGATTGCGGAGCAAAAAAACGCGAGACAAAGTCGACCTCATCGCCGGGAGCCGTTACGATTACACCACGACAAGGCAGCGCGGCGATTTCATGCAAATCCGGATGCATTGTCCGAATCTGTGTCTCTTTGTCAAACAGGGCAATGATATCTGTTTTTCCTTTCCATGTGGCCATAGGTCTCGTTCCGGTGGCGCTTTCTATCTCGCAAATATAGTCACACGGAGTTAAATTGTCAGTCGGAAAATCGAGAAAGAGCATATCTTCCTTTCGGCTTACTTTCAGTTCTCCGCTTCGGGGTGAATGAAAAACGATTTCGTTGCTCGAAAAATTGAGACATTCGAACAGAACATGTGCCGACGCGAGCGTGGCATGTCCGCAAAGATCAACCTCAACAGAGGGTGTAAACCAGCGAATCGCGTATCCACTGCCGTTGGCAACCAAAAAAGCGGTCTCTGCCAGATTATTTTCGGCAGCAATAGATTGCATCACAATATCATCCGGCCATTCAGGCAGAAAACAAACAGCTGCCGGATTGCCCCGAAAGAGTTTGTCGGCGAACGCATCGACCTGGTATAAAGGAAAATGAGACATGAACGGATTTATTTTACTATTTTTAAAAATAGCGCGTCGATCACCCTGTCGCTCAGCCACCGGCGCATCCAGAGCGCAGGCTTTGCCATGTATCCCGCGGCATAACGCGCTTTAGGGTGTTTTGCCTCTATTGCATGCAGAATCAACCGGGCAATGACAGCCGGATCGGAGTGCTTGCGCGTTGTTTTTTTGAAGGCGGTTGAAAATTTAATGGCAGCCTCTTTGTAAGCCGACTGTTCGCTGCTTTTGTTCAGATTATCGAACGCGATAGAGCTCCATTCGGTTGCAATGCCACCCGGTTCAATCAGAATAACGTCAATTCCGAAGGGTTTCACCTCGTTGCGAAGACTGTCACTCAACCCTTCAATGGCAAATTTACTGGCATGATACCAGCCTCCGAAGGGTGTCGCCATCTTTCCGGCGATGGATGAAATATTGACGATCTTTCCAAAACGACGCTCCCGCATCCCGGGCAAGACCAGCTGCGAGAGGCGTGCCGTACCGAATACGTTGACCTCCATTTGATAACGGGCATCCGTCATCGATACGTTTTCGATTGCGCCATAAAAACCGAAGCCGGCATTGTTGATAAGAATATCGATGCGACCTTCGTTTGCCAGAATCTCTTTGATGGCTCCGGTCATCGACTTGTCATCCACCACATCCATCCCGATGGTTTTTACTCCGTACGGTTTCAACGAATCCATGCGGTCTACTCTACGTGCTGCGCCGTAGACGGTGTAGCCATTTTGTGCAAGCAGACGGGCTGTTTCCATGCCGATGCCTGAAGACGCTCCACTGATAAAAACTACCGGTTGCATAGTGTGGAATTTCATAGTTTGTTATTGCAAAGCTACGAAATTATTTTTTTGTAAATATTATATTCGGATTTTACTCTTTTGTTTTTCCGTAGATTGTTTTTTGTAAAATATCAGGGACACGTACGGTGGAATCATCTGTTATTCGAAATAAAAAAAGGTCGCCCCGTAACCATACGAAGCGACCTCTCACCTTAAATAACACCTACTTAATTGGAAGCGTTTCCACTTCCAGGACCATTGAACCTGTTTGCTCCTTGACGTCTGCTTTCCTGATAGGTTTTGAATTGTTCAGGCGTCAATATTTTTTCCAGTGCAGCATTGTATTTTTCCATAACAGCCTGCATGCTTGTACGCATATCTTCACCGCTTTCGCGTGCAGCTGCCATGTCTTTATTTCGTTGGAGATTGGCAGCCTGTACTTTTGCTACCTGATCGTCAGTCAGTTTGAGCGACGTTTTCATTCTTTCAGTCATTTGTGTCGCCCGTTCTTCCGGAGTCCCATTACCAAATTGACCCTGAGCTAAAACACTTACCATGCTCATGACAAGAAAGAGCATAGTCATCATAACGGTTTTGTTTGTTTTCATGTGTTTATTGATTTGATGAAAGTTAATTGGCAACACCACTTCCGCAACGCTGCCGGTACTAAATAATATAGCTACAATTAATCAGACGAAAAGAGTCGGGGTTCGTTTAATGAGCGGACATCCGTTAACTTTTTTTATTATTTTCAGAACTTTTATGAAGGTTGAAAAAAAACGATTACTTTTGCCGGTAATTCTTATCAATTGGCTCGTTTATGCACGAATCCGGAAAAAAGAGACCTCTATTGTTTGTACTGCTTGGGCCTACCGGTGTAGGTAAAACGGCACTCAGCCTGAAGTTGGCACACCTGTTGCAATGCGATATTATTTCGTGTGATTCCCGCCAGTTTTATAGCGAAATGTCCATCGGCACCGCAGCTCCCACGGAAGAGCATCTTTGGCAGGTTCCTCACCACTTTGTCGGATCGCATTCTATTCAGCAACAGTATAACGCGGGTAAATTTGAATTGGATGTGCTCGATTTTCTCGGTAATTATTTTCAGAAACATCCCTTTGCACTTATGGTGGGAGGTTCGATGCTCTATATCGATGCCGTATGCAACGGAATCGACGACCTCCCGACGATCACTCCCGAAGTCAGGGCCGAAATACACAGTCTCTACGAAGAAGAGGGGTTGGATGGAATCAGAATGCGTCTGAAATTGCTTGATCCGGTCTACTACAATCAGGTCGATTTGATGAATGCACAACGTATACTACACGCGCTCGAAGTATGCGCTACCTGCGGAAAGCCATATTCGTCGATGCGAACCAACACCGTAAAGCAGCGTCCGTTCGATATTGTGAAGATCGGATTGAATCGTCCGCGCGAAGAGCTGTATGAGCGAATTAACGCCCGTGTGGATGAGATGATGGCTGAAGGTCTGGAAGAAGAGGCCCGCCGGCTGTATGCTTACCGGAATCTGAATGCGTTACAAACGGTTGGATATAAAGAGCTGTTTGCCTATTTTGAAGGAGTCTGGACAAAAGAGTTTGCGGTAGATATGATAAGACAAGACTCGCGCCGTTACGCCAAGAAACAGCTGTCGTGGTTTCACCGCGATAAAACGACACATTGGTTTCATCCCGATGATGAGAATGCCCTGCTGCAGTTTGTATCCGAAACAATAGACCATATGCAATGACATAATCGAAGATGCAGAGTTGTAAATACAAAAACAGGAGACGGCAACAAACCGTCTCCTGTTTTTTGTCTTATATTCTGTCTTTTACGTTAAGGTATATGGCTTTTCACAAAGCATAAAAATGGGCAGTCTCACGACTACCCAATCCTTGTTAACCTTAAAATCTAATACTATGAAAAAATCACACTGCAAAGGTAGCAGTTGTGGAAACATAGCGCAAATTATCGAGGTTAATAAATATCAATTTAATGTTAAATATCGATTTTCAGTGTCAAAATAATATTGCTTTTCGGTTTTCATCTATCAACATGACCATATTATAGAAATAAAATCTTTCTTTTTGGTTCTATCGGGACAATTCGTTGTGATAGGTTTTACAAAATGCTCCCAATTTCAGAATCAGACTTAACTGTTGCGAATTGACAAGCGATCCGTTTGTAGCATGAAAACAGAGGGCGGCCCGTGAAGTAACAAATTTATTCTCAACGGGGATAAAGGCCAGATCAATTCGTCCGTAGTCGCCCGATCGATAGAGTCCGTCTCCATTGGCAATGCGTAGCTTTCCGCCCCGGTAGTAGGTGGCATCCACGCCGAACCGCTTGGCATAGACATGTGCCTGAGCAAATGCCCCGGCTAAAAAATGGAGCGTGGGGTCGGGTCTGTCGCGGTCGTAGCAACCGAGAGCACCCAACCTGAACGACAACTCTTTCAGCTTCGTTTTTCGGGTAAGATCGGCACCAAATAATAAAGCGAAGGCTCCGTTGTCGCGAATATGATCATCTTCCAGATGGCCGGCATAGAGTGCACGGTGGTACATATAAAAGTAGTGGTCGAAAAAAAAGACCGCCGACAAATTGATGCGCCCCGAGAATCCGGCCAAAAACGACTCTTTCACATCGGTCCGTTGACGACCGGTCCAGTCGGCCCAAACATTTTCATATCCCCAGTCGCCTCTGGTTTCGAGATAAGCTCCCTGAATGTTCGGTCGATAGTTATCAAGCGAGTCACAGAGCAATGCCAGCGGATAGTTGAGTAATCCTCTGCGGGGAAAAGACCCCAGGAAACCGGTCAATCCGTCTTTCTGATAATGATAAAACAGGTTTACGACAGGAGTGTTGCCGTCTATCTTATCACCGTATTCAAACAGATAATTTACTCCGGCCATGATGCCCTGTGTAGAATCTATTTTAGCGCCCAACATGGTGTTGAGGCGGGCTCCAAGCATGGTTTGCGAAACGGCATATTTATCGCCATTACCCGAATACTCCCGGTTGTCGAGAAAGTGGCTGAACTCTACAAAATAATTTAGCTTTTGCGCTTCGATGGTGCCGACGGCACATGCAATCAGTGCCGCAATAATTATTTTTCGTAACATTTTTTTCTGATTAATCGGATAAATAGCCCTGTTTCTTAAGTACGTCCATAAAGAATCCTGAAAAGGTTTCGTTGGCCTCTTTGGTGTAGCGTACATCGGTAAAGACCTGTGCCAGCGTTTCTTTATTGTTCTCTTCGACGAATTTTTTGTTTTCGGGCAGACTTTCTTTGTAAGCGTATATCTGGTCGATGTCTTCGGAGGAATAGTCCTGATAGGTTTCGAAATGAACGACCCCTTCCAGTGGCAACCGATCTACCGGTTGAGGTGTTTCGGCGGGGTAGCCCACCGTTAGCGTAACGATAGGTACCACGAATTTCGGAAGTTTGAGAACGTCGATAATTTTGTGGGCGTTGTAGGTGGTAGTACCGAAATAGCAGGTACCCAAACCTTCGCTTTCGGCAGCCACGCAAAAGTGTTCGGCAACGATGGTGGCATCGATCATGGCGGAGGTAAACGATAACAGGTTGTCGTATCCGGGCACTGCTTTGCGTTGTTCGCACCACTTGTTAAAGCGATTGAAATCGGCACAAAACGTAATGACAGCCGGAGCCTGGTTGACAGAGGGCTGGTTGAAATGGCAGGGCGACAAAGCCTCCTTTACCGCCTGATCCTGTGTTACCACAATGCTGTATGTTTGCATATTGCCGGTGTTGGCTGCACGACAAGCAGTCTCGAGCAGTTCGTTCAACAGCTCGGAGGAGATCGCCTGATCTTTATATTTGCGTATGGAAACGCGATCTTTCAATGACGAAATCATATTAATAAACAATGAATTATGTTGATAATGAATAATCGTTAAGTCACCGGACTTAACGATAAGCGAGCAAGTTTCTTACCTTATACCTTGTCCCTTTTACCTTATACCTTACACCTTTTTTATCTGTGCAACGGCAGGTAGACTCCTTTTTTTGTTTCAAAAAATTCTTCGGCGAAATAATCGCTCAGGTCATAAACGGTGACATCATTTTTAAATGGTAAAACTTCGCTTTCGAGCTCTCCCCCTTTCAAACAAATCAATCCGTTAGGAAGTGCGTTTTGCTGTTTGGAGGCGATATTTTTGCGCACAATATTTACCAAATCTCCGAGTGGCATCACGGCGCGACTCACCACGAAGTCGAACTGAGTCTTCTCCTCCTGTCCGCGGCAGTGGCGGAAGGTGATGTTCCGCAACCCGATGGCCGCAGATACTTCGGTGGCAACTCTGATTTTCTTGCCGATAGAGTCGATCAGGTGAAACCGTGCCTCGGGGAAGAGGATGGCCAGCGGTACGCCCGGAAAACCACCTCCGGTACCGATATCCATCACCGTGGTACCCGGTCGGAAAGTGATGATTTTGGCAATGGCCAACGAGTGCAACACGTGACGTTCATACAGGTTATCGATGTCTTTGCGCGAAATAACATTGATTTTACTGTTCCAATCGGCGTAGAGTGCCTGAAGTTGAGAAAATTGGTGCTGTTGAGTTTCTGTAAGCTGTGGGAAATAACGAAGCAGCAGTTCCATCATAGTACGAATGAATTTAGTCACAAATGTACGACAAATTTTGTACCTTTGCGCAAAACCAATGTGACTCCAATTGCAAACTCTAATTATCAATATTGCAACCAATTGATTGGTTGTTGGTTGCGAATTGATGTTATAAAATGAGACCAGTACTCTTCATTGACCGGGACGGCACGTTGATTGTCGAACCACCCGTAACCTTTCAGGTAGATTCGCTCGAGCTGCTTGAATTCTACCCCAAAGTATTCCGCAATCTCTATAAAATTGCCACCAAAAGTGATTTTCGGTTGGTGATGGTTACCAATCAGGATGGATTGGGAACGGAAGATTACCCTGAAGAAGCTTTTGATGCCGTGCAAGGTAAGATGTTGACGGCCTTTGAAAATGAAGGAATTACATTTGAAAATATTCATATCGACACGACATTTCCGGAAGAGAATGCCCCTACCCGAAAACCGCGCATCGGGCTACTGAAAGGTTATCTGGATGGGAATACCGATATCGAACACTCCTATGTGATCGGTGATCGCCTGACGGATGTTCTGTTGGCTAAAAATTTAGGCTGCAAGGCCATTTTTATGCGCGACTACGACGAGGTATCCGCTTTATTGAAAGAGAAACAATTGGAAGAGTATTGTGCTTTAATCACTCCCGACTGGGATCGGGTATCCGATTTCCTGCTGAGTACGCCTCGTGTTGCCGAAGTGGTGCGCAAAACCAGCGAAACGGATATTCAGGTAAAACTCGATCTCGATGGATCGGGCAGATGTGATATTGCCACCGGACTGGGTTTCTTCGATCACATGCTGACCCAGATCGGCAAACATTCGGGTTGCGACCTGACGGTTAAAGTGAAAGGTGATCTCGAAGTGGACGAACACCACACCATCGAAGATACGGCGCTAGCGTTGGGCGAAGCGTTTGCCAAAGCGCTTGGCGATAAACGCGGCATTGAACGCTACGGTTTTTGCCTGCCAATGGACGATTGTTTGTGTCAGGTGGCACTTGACTTTGGCGGCCGCCCCTGGTTGGTGTGGGATGCCGAGTTTAAACGTGAAAAGATCGGAGAGATGCCAACCGAAATGTTTCTCCATTTTTTCAAATCGTTCAGCGACGCGGCCAAGATAAACCTCAACATCAAAGCCGAAGGCGAGAACGAACACCACAAAATAGAGGGAATCTTCAAAGCGCTGGCAAGAGCCATTCGGATGGCTATCCGCCGCGATATTTTCAGTAGCGATCTGCCCAGCACCAAAGGCGCGTTATAAACCGGTTAACGGTTAATGGTTAATGGTGCAGGAAACAGGATTGGGAGTCATAGGCGCTAAACATTAAACACTAAACAGTTGACAGAATCAATGACAGACAGAATTCTTCGCTTTTCGCAACGGGGCTATTACCTGAGCTTTTTGCTTATAATTGTGGCTGCTTTTGCCGGCTATTTTTCTTCGCGGTTTATTCATCTCGACAAAAGCTCGGAATCGGGTATAGCAGTGCAATCACTTGTTTTTTTGTTGCTGTTGGGTAGTTTGCCGGGCATCCTGTGGTGGTATCATCGTACTGCAAAAGGAATCGGAGGGTATCGTGAGGATGAAAAAGAGAACAGATACAAACGGTTGGTAGCCTTTCGTTTGTTGGTAGTTGATTTAAATATCGTGCTGAATATCCTCTTGTTTTTTCTCTATGCCGACAAATCTTTTTTTATGTGCGCGGCTATTGCGGCTATTGTTCTTCTGTTTTGTCGTCCCAATGAGCACAATATTGAATCGGAACTCAGCATCATTGTTCCGGAATCTGATGATGATGAGACTGACATAGCGGACGAAAAATAATCGGTAAAATTCCCACAATTATGGTTATAGCGGTTGATTTTGACGGCACAATAGTAGAGCACGAATATCCGAAAATCGGACGTGAAATACCGTTTGCGATAGATGTGTTGAAACGATTACAAAAAGAGGAGTTTCATCAGCTTATTTTGTGGAGTGTGCGGGAAGGAGACCTGCTGAATGAGGCAGTGGAGTATTGCCGTCAGCGTGGCCTCGAGTTTTATGCCGTCAATAGTGATCATCCGGGAGAGCCCTATGCCGATGAAATAAAGACCAGAAAACTCAACGCCGATCTTTTTATTGACGATCGCAATGTAGGTGGCTTACCCGATTGGGGAGTGATTTACCGCATGATAAAATACAAGCAGTCTTGGTCCGAAGCAATCGGTAATCCCGAAACCGATTATGTAAGCAAGCGGAAACCGAATCTATTGATACGGCTGGGCGAATTATGGGATGCCTCTTCACGAAAATAGCGGAATTGGCCGCTGAAACACGATTTTATCATTAACATCATCCGATAATCAAAAAAGGGAGTACTTATAAAAAGCACTCCCTTTTTGTATAAATTCAGGATAGAATTACCATCTGTTGCTATTGCGGCGATCGCTAAAACCACCACGACCACCACCATTGCCACCAAATTCGCGACGAGGACGTTCTTCGCGCGGTTTTGCAATGTTTACATTGATAGTCATACCATTAACTTCTGATTGATTCAAAGCTTCGATTGCTTTGTTTGCCTCTGCTTCATCAGGCATTTCGACAAAACCGAAACCTCTTGATTTTCCTGTAAACTTGTCAGTGATTACTTTTGCAGAATCTACCTGTCCGTAAGCTTCAAAAACTTCTTTTAACCCGTTGTCGTCAACACCATAACTAAGGTGCGAAATGTAAATGTTCATTTGAAAAAATAATTAAATAATATAAAACCGCAATTATGCCATTGAAAACAACTTGGTAAAAATCAAAATCGCTATCAATCATAATCAACGCAAAGATAGTGTTTTTTTATTAACTCCAACATTAGCACCATTTTTTTCGGCTAATTATACATAAATTTAGTGTTAATTATAGTTAATTACATTCAATCCATTTGTAGAAATCAGATAAATCAATTAAGATACTTGCTCTATCAGCCAAAAACACAAACCATCAATTCACTTTACTTACTTATATTCAGCCACAAGAAACAGCAACATGCCCACCAATTGCTTCAAACGGCATATTTTTCTATTTTCATGTTTAAGAACAATCAGAACTGATTGTTTTTATTAAAAATAAATGATAACTTGCAACGGTTTTCATCCGAAAATCGTTTCTATTCTGAAAACAGCAGACAATTCCGTTTCCTTTTCACAGGCTAACCGGCACGTCGACAGAACAGGATAAGAAACTGAATGATAGGCATAAAAACTCACAAAAAACGTCATTGCCATGAGTTACCTGAAATTCGACAAAACATTATTGACCAATCTGCAGAAATCGTTGCGGAAAGAGATTCTACGCACCAACAAATCGGGTGCCTATAGCGCAAATACAATCACCGACTGTAATACCAGAAAATATCACGGTCTTTTGGTTGTTCCGATTCCCGATCTGGATGACAACAACCACGTGCTCCTCTCCTCTCTTGACGAAACGGTTGTCCAGCATGGAGCGGAGTTCAATCTGGGATTACATAAATACGAAGGGAATCATTTTAGTCCGAACGGACATAAATATATACGTGAATTTCACTTTGATGTGGCAGCCCGCACCATATACCGTGTAGGTGGCGTTATTTTAGAGAAAGAAAGAATTTTCATCTCGCACGATAATCGCTATCTGATTAAATACACGCTATTGGATGCTCACTCTCAGACGACATTACGTCTGCGCCCCTTCTTAGCTTTCCGAAGCGTAAATGATTTGTGTGTTGCTAACAATGTTGCCAATACCGGTTACTCCGAAACCGAAAATGGCATAGGCATGTGTCTGTACAATGGCTATCCCACACTCTTCATGCAAACCGACAAACAAAACAAGTTTATCCATCAACCCGACTGGTATCGCGGTATTGAATACCCGAAAGAGCAGGAACGCGGGTATAATTACAAGGAAGATATGCTTGTGCCCGGTTATTTCGAGTTATCGATAAACAAAGGAGAGAGCATTGTTTTCTCGGCAGGAACCTCGCCCGCGGATACGAAGGAGCTGAAGACGTTGTATGAAGCCGAAATTGAGAAACGAACCGTCCGCAACAGCTTTTTCAACAGTCTGAAAAATGCCGCTCAACAGTTTTATCTCAAACGCAACGGCGACTACTATCTTTTGGCCGGATACCCCTGGTTTAAAAGCCGGGCCAGAGATGAATTCATCGCTCTTCCCGGGTGTACGCTTGCCATAGATGACATCGCCACTTTTGAAAAAATAATGGCCACGGCGCTGATTGCCGTCACCAATTTTACAACGGGAAAACCGATCGACAAAGCGATTTACGAATTAGAGGCTCCGGACGTATTGCTCTGGTTTATACATACCGTTCAGCAATACGCAAAGGCAACATCCACCGAACAGGCAGCTCAGCTTTACGGAGAAGCGGTTCTACAAGTGATTTCATTCATACGAAAACAGAGTCATCCGAACATGTTTCTGCACGAGAACGGCCTTTTGTACACCAACGGAATTCAAACAGCCATTTCGTGGATGAATGCCATTGAAGACAATCGACCGATTACACCCCGTACAGGGTATGTAGTAGAAATAAATGCTTTATGGTACAACGCCCTGAGATTCGGAGCCGAAATTGCCAAAATCAGGCAGGATGAATATGCCGCCGACCTGCTCGATTATCAGTCGGAAATGACACGCCAATCGTTTTGCCATCTGTTCTGGAACGGCACCTACCTGCATGATTACATCGACGGTGATTACAAAGACTGGGAAGTTCGTCCCAACATGATATTTGCAGTGTCACTCCCCTACTCTCCGTTGGAAAAAGCACAACAAAAATCGATTGTCGATATTACCACGCGTGAGTTGCTAACGTCCAAAGGATTGCGCACTCTCAGCCCCAAGAGCCAGTTTTATAGTCCTGTTTATATAGGAAGCATGCTCGAGCGCAACCGGAATTATCATAACGGGCCGGTATGGCCATGGCTAACCGGAGCATTTGCCGACGCCTATCTCAAAATATACAAACGTAGCGGAACCTCTTTCATAGAACGTTTATTAATCGGCTTTGAGAGTGAAATGAGCGAACTCTGTTTGGGAACACTTTCGGAATTGCACGATGGGAATCCGCCTTTTGCCGGACACGGAGCAATGTCGTTTGCCATGAGCGTCGCTGAAATTTTGCGTACGCTCCGATTGCTCGAAACGATAGAACAACCCACCGAACAAACAAAACAACTCTAAAAAGCAACTCTTCCAACAACATACGATATGAAAGCATTAATGTTTGGATGGGAATTTCCCCCTCATATTCTGGGTGGTTTAGGCACGGCAAGCTATGGATTGACCCGTGGAATGGCTCTACAACCCGACATGGAGATCACTTTCGTCATTCCCCGTCCGCACGGAGATGAAGATCAGAGTTTTCTTAAAATTATAGGCACGTGCAACGTACCCGTCGTTTGGCGTGACGTAGACTGGAACTTCGTGAACGAACGAATCGGTACCATCATGCATCCCGACGAATATTTTCATCTGCGAAATCACATCCGGTACGATTACAGCCGCATCGGCACCAACGAACTGGGCTGTATCGGCTTCTCGGGACGTTATCCTGACAACCTGCTGGAAGAAATTTCCAATTACGAAGCCGCTGCCAGTGTCATTGCCCATGCCTATCCATTCGATATTATCCATTCGCACGACTGGCTTACCTATCCAGCCGGAATATTTGCGAAACAGATCACAGGCAAACCGTTAGTGATTCATGTACATGCCACCGACTTCGACCGTAGCCGTGGCAATGTGAATCCGACGGTGTATGGAATTGAAAAACGGGGAATGGACACGGCCGACCATATTATTACGGTCAGTGACCTGACCCGCGAAATCGTAATCGAAAAATATCATATCGATCCGAACAAGGTCTCTACCGTGCATAATGCGGTAGAACCGCTTGCAAATGTGGATACGTTCGTCAAAGAACCACGAAAAGATAAAATAGTGACTTTTCTCGGTCGAATCACCATGCAAAAAGGGCCGGAATATTTTGTAGAAGCTGCCGCGCGTGTGCTTGAGAAAACGCGTCACGTACGCTTTGTAATGGCCGGTAGCGGCGATATGATGAACCAGATGATTCATCTGGTAGCACAACGAGGCATTGCCGACAAATTTCATTTCACCGGTTTTCTTAAAGGATCGGAAGTACACAACATGCTGGCTCAAAGCGACGTTTACATGATGCCTTCGGTGTCGGAACCATTCGGCATTTCTCCCCTGGAGGCTATGCAGGTGGGCACGCCTACCATTATTTCCAAACAATCGGGATGCGCCGAAATTCTGACCCATGCCATCAAAACCGATTATTGGGATATCGATGCCATGGCCGACGCCATCTACTCTATTGTAAAATATCCGGCTATGTACAAAAGCCTGCGTGAAGAGGGACGCGCCGAAGTAAACCGCATTACCTGGGAAGATGCCGGTAAAAAGGTGCGGGCTATCTACGATCGGCTATTAGGATATTCGTAATTAATTCATACAACAACGGGAAGCACTCTTAACCGAATGCTTCCCGTTGTTCATTATGCATTATTCAACCTCAACCCAACATTTTTACCATCCAGATCGTACAGGCGGTATGACCGGAATTACCCAGCGGATGCGAAATTGCGCAAAAGCCTGCTTTCTCGTACATTCCAACCGCCTTAGCCAGCTCGGGAAAACTTTCGAGATAAAGTTGGTTGTATCCCAGTTCGACAGCTGATTCAAAGCATTGCTGCAACAGTTGTTTGCCAACGCCTTTTCCCCGGTAATCGGAAGAGAGATAAAATTTGACCAACTCCGCGCACCCGAGAGGTAAGCCTTCGGTCGGATATACCCCACAACTGCCAACCGGTATGCCATCGTCGACCGCCACCCAGCAAACCGAACCGGGCGTTTCGAACAGCTGATAAAGCGCATCGGTGGTCGGATCGGTATAAACCGTTCCGGGACGGTCGATGCCATATTCGCGAAACACCTTGCGGATCAACGTTGCCAGCAGCAAATTGTCCTCCGGTTTTATTTGTCGGATAATAACGTTATTCATTCAGATACGAATCCTTAAAGCCAAGGAAATAGAGAATGCCATCCAGACCGATGGTAGAGAGCGACTGCCGGGCATTTTCCTTCACCTTCGGCTTGGCATGAAATGCAATTCCCAATCCGGCGACACCAAGCATCGGAAGGTCATTCGCTCCATCACCCACGGCAATGGTTTGTGCAATATCTACCTTTTCTACCTGAGCAATAAGCCGCAGGAGCTCCGCCTTGCGCTTTCCATCCACAATATCGCCCACGTAGTTTCCGGTCAGTTTGCCATCCACTATTTCCAATTCGTTAGCATACACATAATCGAAGTTATATTTTTGTTTGAGGTAATTACCAAAATAGGTAAACCCACCGGAGAGAATGGCAATCTTAAAGCCCACCCGTTTCAACACGCTCATCAGCCGTTCCAGACCTTCGGTAATAGGTAAATTCTCGGCAATTTCATGCATCACCGACTCGTCGAGTCCTTTGAGCAACTTGACCCGGCGGGCAAAACTTTCGGAAAAGTCTATCTCGCCCCGCATGGCCGACTCGGTAATTGCCCGCACCTCGGCCCCTACCCCGGCACGTTCAGCCAGTTCGTCGATTACTTCGGCCTCTATGAGCGTAGAGTCCATATCGAAGCAAATCAGACGGCGACTGCGACGGTACATATCGTCTTCCTGAAACGAGATATCGAGTTGAAGCCGCATACTCAGCTCCATAAACATACGCTGCATCTCTCCTTTATTGCGCGGTGTTCCCCGTACCGATAGCTCCACACACGACTTGGAACTGCGCACATCCTCCCGGAGCGGAATACGCCCGGTAAGGCGTTGAATCATATCAATATTCAGTCCCTGATCGGCCACAACGCGCGTCACCTCGGCAATCTGAACAGCCGTCAGTTTCCGACCGAGCAGCGTCAAAATATACCGGTTTTTCCCCTGAAGGCTTACCCAACGTTCGTAACGTTCTTCGGTAATCGGCGTAAATCTGATGCTAACACCCAATTCGTACGACTTGAAAAGCAACTCCTTCATGATTTCGCCGGAGTTACCGCTTTCGGTTTTATAAAGGATTCCTAATGCCAGGTGGTTGTGAATATCGGCCTGACCGATATCGAGAATGAAGGCGCCGTAACGCGCAAGAATTTCGGTAAGAGCCGAGGTTACTCCAGACTGATCCTCGCCCGAAATATTGATCAGAACTATTTCGTCTGTAGTGGTCATAAATGTAAAACTAATTCTTTTTTGCGGTTGCAAAAGTAAGGAAAAAGTTTTAACAGAGAAACGATCTGAAACAGCGAATTCTACTTTGTATGGCAGCAAGAGCTAAATTTGCAAAAAAAGATATGGGCTCATGTAATTTTTCGCCTCTTTTTACATCTAATAGATTAAAAGAATAATAGACAAAAGTGTGTCATATCGTAAATTTATATATCTTTGTTGCGTCAAAAAACAATTAATTACTATGCTATTACTCGATTTGGTCAAACAGGAGTGGCTGAAGGGAATTCGCTCGTCGGGTTTCTATAAAAATGTTACGGTGCGCATTTTCATGGGCATATTTTCACTCTACCTCGGAGGTTTACTGCTTTTCATGGGTTTTTCACTCAACAAAATTCTGGAAGAGACGCCGGGTGGAACACCCATGCAACTTTTCAACGGAGCACTGCTCTATCTGCTTCTAACGGGGCTGGCTCTTCGTTTTGTGATGCAGCAGCTCAACACCGTCAATCTTACCACGTATCAGATATTACCGCTCAAAAGGTCGGCACTCATTAACTTTTTGTTGCTAAGACCGCTGGTAAGTCCGGCCAACTACATCATGTTGCTGGTTATTGTGCCCTTTGCCATTCGTTCGGTATCGGCCTATTACGGTGGAGGTGTAGCCTTACGGTTTATTATTGCCTTTGAATTGATGGTGTGGAGCAATTCGCTACTGACCTCATTTCTCAAGCGCCGTTTCGGATCGGGATTTCTCTCGTTTATTGTGGTGCTGGCCTCTATCGCAGCCATATTTTTATGCGAATACCTGCATCTGTTTTCGTTGTTTGCCATTTCCAAAGCGTTCTTCGGCTTCGTGGTAATGAGCCCTGCCGGACTGTTGATACCGTTAGCCATCGTTGCCTGCGCCTTTCTTCTCAACAAATGGTTTTTCGCTCAAAACTATTACCCTGAACGGTTCAACAGCAAGCTACAGACCTCGCGTACAGCCACAACCGACTTGTCTTTTCTGAATCGCTTCGGCATTATCGGAGAATTGATATCCCTGCAGATAAAACTGATGCTACGCCATAAACGAACACGTACTATTCTTTTCCTATCGGCACTCTTTCTTTTCTATGGGTTGCTTTTCTATACAAACGGTCAGCAGGGCGACGGAATGCGTTTCTTCTGTGCCATGTTTATGACCGGCATCCTGATGTTTATGTATGGGCAATGGTCTATCAGCTGGGACAGTGCCCATTTCGACAGTATCCTGACAAAGAATATTCCGGCACACACCTATATCCTTGCCAACTATTACCTGATGCTGGCCTTCAACGTTATCTGCTTCGTACTGACCACACCCTATTTCTTTTTCGGAACGAAAATTATCTACCTGCACCTGACAGCTTTCCTGTTCAATACCGGCTGTAACATTATTTTATTACTATTTTGCGCCACGTTCAACAACAAGCGGGTCGATCTTTCGCGCTCGTCGGCCATGAACTATCAGGGCACCACTTATAAGAGTTTTCTGGTTATGTTGCCCGTATTGTTATTCCCGATGATGTGGGTGTTTGCCATTTCATGGCTCGCTTCGCTGGCGGTTGCATTATGGTCGCTGGCCGCAATGGGTCTGATCGGGCTGATCCTGAGAAAACCCCTGCTCAACCTTTGCGTAAAACAGTTCAATAGTCGCAAATATATTATCGCACAGGGATTTCGCGAGGTAGAATAGACACAGTTCAAATATATCATGTCAATGCTATCATATCACACAGTCTCTCTCAACATTAAACCTTCAACATTAAACGACCTATGATACAAGTTTCCAATCTCAAGAAAGCATACAACGGAGTAACCGTACTCGACATTCCCGGGCTAAATATTGCCAAAGGCGAAAGCTTCGGGCTGGTAGGTAACAACGGAGCCGGCAAGACCACCTTTTTCCGTCTTATTCTCGATCTGATCGAAGCCAGTGACGGTGAAATACAAATTGACGGACAGAAGGTTGCCCGTAGCGAAAGCTGGAAACCGTTTACGGGCTCTTTCCTCGACGAAGGATTTCTGATCGATTTTTTTACTCCACAGGAATATTTTCAGTTTGTGGGCAAACTATACAACAAATCGGAAGGAGATATCGCGCTGTTTCTCGAGTCGATGGAAGAATTTTTCAATGGAGAAATTAACGGCAGCAAAAAACTTATCCGTGAGTTCTCCAAAGGCAACCAGAAGAAAATAGGCATTGCAGCCGCCCTGCTTTGCGACCCGCAACTGCTGATTTTGGATGAGCCCTTTACCGCGCTCGATCCATCCTCGCAGATACGGTTAAAACGGATCCTGACCGATCTGCAGACAACCCGCAACATGACGATGCTGATCTCCAGCCACGACCTGAATCACGTTACCGAGGTATGTAAACGTATTGTGGTGCTCGAAAAGGGCAACGTAGTGAAAGATATTGCTACCGGCGAGGATACCCTGAAAGAGTTGGAAAGCTATTTCGCCGTTTAGCGGTACGATAACACAAACACACTCTCAACCAACCCCGCTCGTCATCACAATGACGAACGGGCTTTTTTATTTGGTTGTTTCCCACTCTACCGGGAGTTGAAGATCGGTTGTGGATGGCGAATTGGTCATCAGGTTCACATTCTCTATCTTGTGTCCGATTGTTTTGCCGGTATTGAGGGTAAACCGGATTGTGGCACTCTTTCCTGCCGCGATGCCCTGTTGCAGCTGTTGAGCTGAGATGCAGCCACAGTCTGAGAAAAGCTTACGGATAAACAACGTCGTTTTACCGGCATTGCGTAGTTCAAAACTACCGGTTAGGCTGCCATTGCTTTTTGTTTTTCCGAGAGCGACCTTCTTCGTCAGCAAAACTGCAACCGGAGCCGACGTTTTTTGAGCCGGTGTCAATTTTGAAAAATTCTCCGAAATAAACCCTGCTACGGTCAACCAATTCTCTTTTGAAGCGGCAGCATCGTTCTTCACGATCAATGCTATCCGGTCGTTTCTGAAACCCCAGTCATTTATCAACGCACTGTTGTAGTTCAGTTTCAACAGAGCCGTTTTGCCCGGAGCAACCCGTATTGGTTCTGTTTCCGTAGTAATGTAGCGGGGAAGCGATCCGAAAGACAAGGTGATATTTTTATCCGAGCTATTGAATACCGAAACGCTAACACTTTTTGTTTCGCCTTTTCGGATATCTCCCAGCGGAATCGTTGTAGATTTCAATCTAACCGATCCAAAATCGACCGGAAATAGCTGACTTTGCGACAACGGCTTGGGAGTAACGACTCCATGAACCGTCAACTGCACCGGATTTTCAGCCGAATTATTGGTAACGGTTATCGTTTTGGTAAAAATACCGGGCCGACCGGCAGCCGAATAGGTAACCGTAATTTTTCCCTGTCCGCCGGGAGCCACCGGCTGTTTTGTCCATTTGGGTGTAGTGCAGCCGCACGACGCCGTAACCTGCTGAATTACCAACGGAGCTTTACCCGTATTGGTAAACACGAAATCGGTCGATACTTTACCAACCTCTTCTCTGACAGAGCCGAAATCGTGACTTCGTGCCTCAAAAGAGATGACAGGCTTCTCCTTGAGTTGGGAAAAGCCTGTCATCGCAAAGCACAAGAATAGACCGAACAGTATACTCCTGAACATAATTCAATATTATTTCTGAGCCGTTGCTTTAGGCGTAACAAACCCTTTAATTGTAAGAATAATCGGATTTTCAGCCGAATTGTTTACAACTGTAATGGCCTTTTGAAAGCTATTGGGTCGACCAGCTGCAGAATACGTTACGGTAATAGCACCCTTTGCACCCGGAGCGATCGGCGCTTTTGTCCATGAAGGAGTTGTGCAGCCGCACGATGCCGTAACCTGTTGAATTACCAACGGAGCCTTACCCGTATTGGTAAACGTAAATTCATGTGTAATTTTACCGGCTTCTTCCTTTACCGTACCAAAATCAAAACTTTTTTCTGCAAAAGTCAGCACGGGTTTATTCTCATTCTGAGCAAAAACAAGAGCTGTAAAACATAGCATCAATGCTATAAAAGATAGTTTTTTCATGTCTGAAATGCTTAATAATTATCGTTAGTCAAATTAAATTATCATTTTGAAGGGGAAAAAGTATCTGAAAATATACTTTTGTTCGTTATACCTCACAAAGGTAGGAAAAAAGAGCACTTCTGCTTTTATCTCAATCATAAAAAATATTTATTCGGTAATACTATCGGATAGATTTATCTACAATCAACCGCCTAAAAGCAGAAAGACCCGGGCATTGATACCCGGGTCTTTCGTTTTCATTCAATCGAATTGACCGATCAGATTCCGCAAAGAGAATCGATATATTGATAAATCGGAGTAACGAAACCGATGGCAAGTAAACCGATCAGACATACATAGAGTGCTGTAGTAAGGCTTCCGTTTCTGTTCAACGGGGCTAAAGGCTGCTCGGCTTCGTCGATAAACATATATTTTACTACACGTAAATAGTTATAAAGCGACAAAACCAGGTTAACTCCGGCAAATCCCATCAAAAAATACAAACCACTCTTCATACCGGCTGTAAGCAGGAATAACTTTCCGAAGAAACCGGCAATAGGAGGAACTCCTGCCAACGAGAAGAGGGCTACCGCCATAATCAACGCGTAAAAAGGATTCGATTTATAGAGACCTTTAAATAACTGAAGCGATTCCGAACCAGTGCTATCGGCTACAGCGCCAATTACACCAAATGCGGCGATATTACTCAGGAGATAAATTAAAACGAAATAGACAACAGATGCCGATCCGATGGTTGAAGCTGCCGTAACACCCACTAAGACGAAACCGACCTGAGCAATAGAAGAAAATGCAAGAAATCGTTTGGCGTTTTGTTGACGTAAGGCAAAGAGGTTACCGATTGTCATACTGAGAATAGACAGAATGCTTATTCCCAACAACCAAGCCTCTTTCAATCCGCCGAAAAGCGTATATAAAACGGTAAGGAAAACGAAAATAACCGAACCTTTACTGATAACGGAGAGGAAATTGGTTACTCCGATCGGAGAGCCTTCGTACACATCGGCTGTCCACAAGTGGAACGGCACGATAGACATTTTGAATGCAAAACCGGCAAGAATAAAAGCAAAAGCGAATAAGGTAAGAACGTTCGGATGCAGGTTGGCAATTACAGAAGCAAACGACAGATTGCCGACAGCGCCATACAACAACGAAATACCGAACAACATGATGCCTGTAGAAAATGCCGACGACAGAATCAACTTGATACCTGCTTCCGAAGAGCGTTGTTCTTTCAGATTGAAGTTCGACATGGCCGCAATGGGTATGGTCGACATCTCAAGTCCCAGATAAAGCATCAGGATATGTCCACTTGAAAGCATGACATACACGCCGAAAATACTACTGAGCATCAGGATATAGAATTCCAAACGGTATTTCGATTGGGTAAGCCAGGCATACGAGGTTAACGAAATCAGCAAAAGGCCAAGGTTAATAATGTTTTTCTGCAAAACAATCAGACCGTTGGTGCGGAAGAAATCCGAAAAGTAGCTTCCTTCACTTAGCGGCAACCAACCGGCAATGAAGTTAAGCAACAACAGCACGTTCATCGTGTTAAGGAAACACTTTACGTTCGTATCAAAACCACGCAGTGACATTATAAAAATAGCCAGAATGAGCACTGCCAGGATAATCTCGAACCGAAACATCAAAACTATATCCATGTATCTTTTAATTTACTGTATTACAATTTCAGTGATAAAGCAATAGGATTATTTTCCTACCACAGCAATAAAACGTTGTGCAATTGAAGTCGTATCAATGTCGATCAGGTTGGTCAGCAGGAACGGAGCCAAACCGATGAGCAAAATACCGATAATCAGCAAAACGGCAGCCGAACGTTCGCTCCAGCTTGCATCTTTGAACTTCAGGTACTCTTTATTGGTAACTGTTCCCCAAATGGCAAACCCTACGGCTCGTAAAATATAGACCGCAGTTACCACAATAGAAGCACACGCTAAAATAGTTGCCACACGGTAGAATACCCCCGTACGTTCCCACGAACCGACGAAGACCGTCATTTCGGAAACGAATCCGCTGAATCCGGGAAGTCCGAGAGAACACAAACCCGAAATGATAAACGCGGAACCGATGAATGGAACCTGTTTCAACATACCACCCAACTCATCTACCTGACGGGTATGGGCACGATCATAAATCATACCGATACTGGCAAAGAAAAGGGCTGTCATAATACCGTGCGATACCATCTGCATCACAGCTCCCGTTACTGCCACTTTGGTAAGCATCGCAATACCAAGAATAACGAATCCACAGTGACTAACGGATGAGTATGCGTTCATATATTTGAGGTCTTTTTGCATCATGGTAGCAAAAGCACCGTAGATAATCGCTATTGAAGCCGCAATAATAAATATCCATGAAAGTTCGACCGCTGCATCCGGCAACAAATAGGTTGCGACACGCAAACAACCGTAACCTCCCAGTTTCATTGAAATACCGGCGAGAAACATCGAAGCTGCCGTAGGTGCCGAGGAGTGACCGTCGGGAGCCCAGGTATGGAACGGAAACATGGCGGTAAATACGCCGAAACCGGTAAACAGCAAAACGTAAAGAATACGTTGTGTTGCAATAGGAATGTGCATTTTAGCGATTTCCTGAAAGTCCCAGGTTTGAGCTCCGGTAAAGTAGAACAGGCCTAAGATACCGATAAAAACCAACGCCGATCCGAACATCAGCATCAAAGCTAGTTTCATTGCGCTATACTCCTTACGCCCGCTTCCCCATACACCGATCAACAGATATTTCGGAATAACGGCAAGTTCGAGGAAGAAAAACATGACAAACAAATTGGTCGATGTAAAGAACCCGTAGGCGCTCAAACTAAGCAACACGATCAGGAAAAAGAACTCTTTTACCTGCTTGGTAATGCGCCACGACACCAGAATGCCGGCAACTACCACCATGGCAGTCATCAGAATCATTACCAACGAGATGCCGTCAACCGCAGTGCTGAAATAGATTTGTAACGGAGCGAACCACTCATAACTGCTCTCAAGCAACATATTGCCTGTTGCGCCAGCCTGACGAAGGCTTACGTAATAAGCTGTAATACCAATTGCCAGAGCTAATTGGATTATACTTCCCGAAAGGGCAATCCATCTCACAGCCTGATCCTTCTTTACAATAAGAATTGCCAGTGCTGTAATGACGGGTAAAACGAGTAATAATGATAAAATATCCATTGGGCGTTACATGAATTTTATGATTAACAAAGCTGCGAGCAACAACACACCACCAAGGAAAAACATGGTGTACGATTGCAATCGACCCGATTGCATCGGCTTAATCGCATTGGAAGTTGCTACGGCAGTTTCGGCCGAACCATTGATGAACAGACCATTCACCACCGTACGATCGAACCAGGCAGCAGGGCGTCCTACCAAATTGAATAACACTTTCTTTGTGATAAACAGGTATATTTCGTCGATGTAGAACTTATGATAAGCAGCCTGATAAAAACCGCTGACAGCCGATGCAATTTTATCGGGTATCTCATTCTTCTTGCCATACAGCAAATAAGCGATACCGATACCGATCAGTCCGACAGCAACAGGAGCAATGGAGAATGTCAGGTGGAACGGAAGTTCAAGAGCTTTACCATCGGCACTAACAAACGAACCGAATGGGATCAAACCTGCAAAGGCAGCACCCACACCCAGAATAATCAACGGAATATTCATTGCCCAGGTATGTGTTTCGTGATTGTGGCTGTGTTCGGGAACCGGATTGTACCAGAAAATGCGGAAATACAAACGGAACATATAGAATGCAGTCAAACCGCTGGTGAACAAACCGACGTAGAAAATCAACGGTTGAGTTTGTAAAGCCGACGACAAAATAGCTTCCTTGCTGAAGAAACCGGCAAAAGGAGGAACCCCCGCAATAGCCAGACAGGCAATCAAAAATGTAAAATGTGTAATTGGCAATGATTTCCGCAGGCCTCCCATACCTTCCATTTCGTTGGTATGAACGGCATGAATAACAGCTCCGGCACCAAGGAATAACAATGCTTTGAAGAATGCATGAGTAAACAGGTGGAACATGGATGCTGTAAATCCTTCCATCTTGCCTTCACCCCAACCGGCAACACCGAGAGCAAACATCATGTATGCAATCTGAGAGATGGTAGAGTAAGCCAAAACGCGTTTTATATCGGTTTGCGTACAGGCAATCACAGCCGCGAACAGCGCGGTAAACGCTCCGATATACGCAATAATCAAAAGAGCATCGGGAGCTGAGATGGCAAATACAGGGAACAGACGTGCAACAAGGAATACCCCGGCTACAACCATCGTTGCCGCATGGATCAATGCCGAAACCGGAGTAGGACCCTCCATCGCGTCGGGCAACCAGATGTGCAACGGGAACATGGCCGATTTACCGGCACCTCCCATAAACACGAGTAACAATGCCCACGACAAGGCCGACATTCCCATAAAACTGGTGGCTGTGAAATTAGCCAGATAGGGAGAACCGACCTGTGTCAGACGATCGATAATGGTAAAGAAATCGAGCGATTTTGTATTGTAGCTCAACATCAGGATACCGATAAGGAATCCGAGGTCGGCAAAACGGGTAACGATAAATGCTTTCTTGGCAGCCGCGATGGCCGAAGGCTTCGTAAAGTAAAAACCTATCAGCAGGAAGGATGAAACACCAACCAACTCCCAGAAAATATACATTTGGAAGATATTGACGGCAACAACCAACCCCAGCATCGAGAAAGAGAAGAGGGATAAATAAGCGTAATACCGTTCAAAATAATCTTCGCCTTTCATATAACCCAAACTGTAAATATGCACCATCGACGAAACGATAGTGATTACAAGCAGCATCATTACCGAAATAGGATCGAGAACGATACCCAGATCGATGGAAAGGCTATCGGTGAATTTCAACCACTGGAACTGCAGAGCAATATGTTTTACATGTTCGCCATTCACCAATCCGAAATCGAAGAAATAACCGGCAGCAACATATAATGCCAGAATAGCTGTTGTTACTAAAGAGGCACAGCCAATCAAACCGGAGGTACGATTGCTGAAGCGATTACCGAGCAAACCCAACACAGTAAAGCTGAGTATCGGCAATATTACAATTAAGAGAGCAGATAAATCGTAGCTATTCATAGTTTAGTACTTCATTGTTGTAGTATCTTCAATGTCAATAGTCTTGAATCGACGATACAGATTAATGATAATAGCGATGGAAATGGATACCTCTGCCGCAGCAACCACGATGATAAACATGGTGAAGAAAATGCCTTCCAATTGGTGCGGAAAAAGATATTTGTTGAACGCAATGAAATTAATATTCACGCTGTTGAGTATTAGTTCCACCGACATGAGCATCGTAATCAGGTTACGACGCGAGAAAAAGCCGTACACTCCCAAAAAGAAGAGAGTGGAACTTAATATCAGAATGTGCGATAAGGGGACTTGTTCCATATCTTTTATATTTATTCTAAAAGAAGTTTATTGATCTGCTTTTGATTCTATTCTTCCGTATCCTGACTCTTTTTGATTGCAATAACGATTGCACCCACCAAAGCCGCCAGTAACAGAATATTGATGACTTCAAACGGAAATACGTAACCATAATCGCTATAGCTGAGCATTTGTATACCGATATTATGAACCGATGGTTCTACCGGTACAACACCGGGCGCCGGTTTGAAAACATATTGCGAAACCACCCAGGTGGTAAAACCCAATCCTGCAACGGCCATTATACCGGAAAGCAACTTCTTGCCTATTTTCGCCTTCGGCAAACTCTGTCCCGAATGGTGCGTAAGAAAAATAGAGAAGATAATCAGGACAACAATACCTCCCACATAAATGATGATTTGCAGGGCACCGATAAAATCGACATTCCACAGAAAATAGATGCCGGCAATAAAAGTCAACGATAACAACAGGCTGATGGCAGCTCTGAAAATCTTACGGCTGAACACTGTCAGCGCTCCGAAAACAACCACTAAGGTTGCCAGGATATAGAATATAATTGTCGATGCACTCATTATTCTTGAACTTTAGCAGTTACTTTTGGTTTTTCTTTCAATTTCGATCCAGGACGGTTAAGAACCTTGGTCAACGTACTCCGATCAAAACAGCTTAATTCGTAAGAGTTAATCATTTTGATAGCGTCTTGCGGGCAAGCGTCAATACACTGTTTACAGAAAGTACACATTTCCAAATGATATACCCACTTATCAAGCACTTTCTTCTTCTTTCCATCCTCCGTCTCCACCTGTTTTGAAATAATCTGGATGGAGTTGTTCGGACATGCCATCTGACAAAGCGTACAAGCGGTACACTTATGTTCGTTGTTCTCGTCGTGAATCAAAATCACTTCGCCGGCAAACTCATCAGCAACGCTTGGATGGTCACGGTTGTCCGGATAATTTTCGGTAATGATCGATTTCCACGGAGTAACGAAATACTTCAGGGTCAGCAAAAGTCCGTTTGCAAGCGATACAAACGCAAATGCGACCTCTTTCAAATAGTTATATAGTGCTTTCACTCTATTATTAATTACGAATTAATGACTATCGAATGACTCACGATTAAAAATGTAATCCCAACACAATAAACAGTGCAACGATTACCAGATTAACGATGCTCAACGGTAACAGATATTTCCATTCAAGTTTCAACAACTGGTCGATCCTTAAGCGGGGGAACGTCCAACGGAACCACATCATAAAGAAGATGATAAGGAACAGTTTTCCGAAGAACCAAACCAACGGCCAGGCCAACGAAACCCATGAAATCCAGGCAGGCCATGTTTCCATAAACTTCAGCGCCATAATGTCGTTGAAGGCATGAGCCAACGGAAAATCAAACGGGAGATAGAAAGGCTGCCATCCACCTAAAAACAATGTAGAGGCAATCATCGCAACAACCCCCATGTTGATGTATTCGTTCAGGTAAAAAATACCGAACTGCATACCCGAATATTCGGTGTGGTATCCAGCCGTAAGCTCCGATTCAGCCTCTGCAAGGTCGAACGGAGCACGGTTACATTCGGCGGTACTGGCAATAATATAAATTATAAAAGCAAAAATGGCGGGAAGATGTCCTTTCAGAACCCACCAGCCGTTTGCCTGCGATTCGATAATACCACCGGTATTCAGTGTGCCTGCAAGGGCTACAATGGTTACGATGGACAATCCTGCCGACAATTCGTAGCTGACAATCTGAGCGCCACTACGCATTGCACCCAGCAGTGCATATTTGTTATTACTCGACCATCCGGCCATCAGAATACCGATGACACCCATCGATGAAATTGCGGTAACAAACAGAACGCCGATATTGGTGTTCCACAATACCAACCCAGGACCCCACGAAATGGGAGCAAGCGCCAGTAACGAAACACAAAGAGACAAGACCGGTGCCACTGTAAATAAAAGCTTGTCGGCACGGTTAGGCGTAAAACTCTCTTTTAAAAGCAGTTTGATGATGTCGGCAAACAGCTGGCAGAGTCCGTGCCAACCAACGCGGTTTGGTCCGTGACGCAATTGCATGTGACCGGCAACCTTACGTTCCATGTACACCATGATGATAACGCAAACCAGCAGTGCCACAACAGCAGCCACAGCGGCAACTACCAACTCAATGAGAAATACCAGCCAGGGAGCCATGCAGCTTGAAAGCAGCTGATGAATCCAGGTTGTAACATCCGAAAATTGTATCATTGAAATCATATCTCTGTTTTTATCTGTCCATATCAGGGATTACCAAATCTATCGTAGCCATATTTGCCATAAGGTCGGCAATCTTCATCCCTACAGAAATCGGTTTTACAGCACCAAGGTTTGAATAGCACGGGGTGCGGAACTTCATGCGGTAAGGTTTTGCTCCGCCATCGCTTACGATATACACACCCAGTTCGCCACGGGCAGATTCGACGCGTTGATAGTATTCACCTGCCGGCAATTTCAGCACACCTTTCAATTTGGTTCGGTAGTCTCCGGTGGGAAGATTATCGAGCAGTTGTTCGATAATGTGGATCGATTGACTCATCTCTTCCATACGAACAACATAACGGGCCCAGTTGTCGCAACCGTAATCGATCACCTCTTTGAAATCGAGCTTTTCATACCCGTCGTACGGATAGAGCTTACGAATGTCGCAGCTAAGACCGGAAGCACGTGCGGTAGGACCGGTACATCCCAACGAAATGGCTTGTTCTTTCGACAGCACTCCGATACCTTGCGTACGGTGTTGGAAAATATAGTTTCCGGTAATCAATTGGTCGTATTCTTTGCGGTAATCTTTGATACTTTTAAGCAACGCTTTGAGCTTCGGCACAAAGTCGGGACGAACGTCGTTCATCACGCCACCCGGAATAATATAGCTCATCGTAAGCCGGTTACCGGTATTTTGTTCGAATAATTCGAGAATGCGTTCACGATCGCGGAATCCCAAAAAGAAAGGGGTTACTGCCCCGATGTCCATCGCGCAGGACCCCCACCACAATTCGTGAGAGGTTAAACGCTGCAACTCGTCCATGATGATACGAATTGCTTTTGCACGGGCAGGAACTTCTATTTGAGCAGCTTTTTCAATAGCCAGCGCACAAAGATGATTGTTAATATGAGCCGAGAGATAGTCCATACGGCTGGTCAAAAAAATGGATTGCTTGTAACCAAGCGATTCGGTCATTTTTTCGATGCCTCTGTGGATATATCCGAGATGGGGAAGAACGTCTTTGACGGTTTCACCGTCCAATGTAACTTCGACACGCAAAACACCGTGAGTGGCAGGGTGTTGAGGGCCGATATTGACTACAAATTCTTCAGTTTTCAGCTCTGATGGGGTTACTGTTTGGTTTTCCATTCTATTTTACAAAGAAATGATTCTATCGTCTTGATAATCTTTACGAAGAGGATACCCTACCCACTCGTCGGTCAAAAAGATACGGCGAAGATTGGGATGATTGGTGAAACGGATGCCGAACAGGTCGTAAATTTCGTCTTCGTACAAATCGGCAGCTTCCCATACAGAATAAACCGATTCGATTTCCGGGTTTTCACGATCCTCGAGTATCACTTTTACCATCATATCGTGATGATAATAGGTGGAAGTGAGGTGATACACCATTTCAAACTCGGGATTGCGATCTACGGCTGTTTCGCAGAAAAGAAAGTTGAACTTCGTTTCCGGGGCATCCCGCAATTGTTTCATCACAGGAATAAGCTCCTCTTTGGTAAGAAACAATACCGGAAAATCAAATGTCTCATCCACTTTCGCATTCGGGAAAGTTTGTTCGAGATACTGTTTTAATTCCTCTTTTATCATTTGTCTTCTTCCTTATTCTTTTTGGGTTTCTGAATAACGTATGCTTTCGATTTCCGGATTTTTTCCTGCAGAGTCATCATACCGTGAATCAACGATTCGGGGCGTGGAGGACATCCGGGAATATAAACATCGACCGGAATAATATTATCGACCCCTCTCAATACGGCATACGAATTATAATAAAACGGCCCGCCGGAAACAGCACAGGCACCCATAGCAATTACATATTTCGGATCAGGCATCTGGTCGTAAAGACGTTTCAGCACCGGAGCCATTTTGTAGGTGATGGTACCGGCAACTACAATCACGTCGCACTGACGCGGGCTGGCACGCATTACTTCAAACCCGAAACGAGACCAGTCGTACTTGGCCGACACGGTACTCATCAGCTCGATAGCACAACAGCTTGTTCCAAAAGACAAAGGCCATGGCGAGTTGCTACGGCCCCAGTTGGCAATCTTATCAATAGTCGTTACGATGAAATTCGTACGTCCGAATTCATCTTTATACAAGTCCCCGTCAAATTCGGGAATATATTCTTTTTTTACATCCATGAGAGTGCTTTCTTTTTATATGCGTACAAAAGTCCAATGAAAAGGAAACCGGTAAAAAAGAGGATTTCGACGAAGGCAACCATGCCTAACTCCCGAACTACGGTAGCCCAGGGGAACAAAAACACAATTTCCACGTCGAATACTAAAAATAACAAGGCAAAGAGGTAATATCCGATATTAAACTGAACCCACGTAACGCCTTTGGTTTCAATCCCACATTCGTAGGGCTCTCCCTTTTGGGGGTTGGTGGAAGAAATACCGAATATTTTTCCGATATAAATCATGACAACAGCCATAACTATTGCAATGATTAGCAGAGCTATAAGTGATGCGCTTCCCATATATGAGTATTTATAGTTTTAGAGCGCAAAGGTAACAATTTATACTATTATTTACCATATATTTGACGGGTAAATAACAGCAAAAAACGCCATTGCGTTGTAAAACGTTGTATTTTATGCGGATATCCGGTTCACAAACGACTAAGCCGTCTGCAATTTTGTGATTTATTATAAATAGGGCATCCTAAAGCCCATCGTGAAAAAGAAAATTGCATTTTAAACGACAACAATATCGGACGATACCTCTTTCTCCGCTCTCATTCTGAAGAAAAAAACAGCTTCAGACAGATGATTGGTATATAAAAAACGGGGCTTATTTGGTATATTCACTAAAAAACCCTATTTTGCAGCCGAATAAACAATCAAAAAATTATGGGAAAAGAAAAATTCCAGATTGAATACGTTTTTCAAAACATTTCTTTTTCTGTGTTGTGGAATAGTCTCAGTACGTCGGTCGGTCTGTCGGACTGGTTTGCGGACAAGGTCGTTGTGAATGGGCGTTTATATACTTTTATCTGGGGCGATCATAGCCAACAGGCCGAATTGATTTTATCACACAACGGCTCCTTTGTTCGTTTCCATTGGTTGGAAGACGAAAACGAAAAGGTCTATTTCGAGTTTAAGATCAGCGTGGATGAACTGACATCGGCTGTAGCCTTAGTAATCACCGACTTTGCCGATCCGGATGAAAAACGTGATGCTATTATGCTTTGGAACAAGCAGGTTGAAAATCTAAAAAGAAGTGCCGGTATCTGATCACCGGCTCTTTCTCTCTATAGTTTCAGAAAATTTTCCAGAATTTTTTGCCCCACATCACCCGATTTCTCCGGGTGGAACTGAACTGCATAAAAATTATCTTTTTGTAGAGCGGCGCTATATTCCAGTCCGTACATGGCGGTAGCTATTGTATTGTCTCCGTATGCGGCATAATATCCGTGTACAAAATAGACATAGCAGTGTTCGTCAACATTTTCAAACAGAGGCGACTTCAAATTATAAATATCATTCCAACCTATTTGCGGCACTTTACCTGCTTCGGGTCGAAACTTCTTCACCTCTTGCGGAATCAGGCCAAGGCAATCGACATCGTTTTCTTCTGAATGAGCACAAAGCAATTGCATTCCCAGACAAATACCCAGCGTGGGTTGTTTGAGTGATTTGATAACTTCATCCAATCCCTTTTCTTTCAGGTAGTGCATCGCAGAAGAGGCTTCGCCCACACCCGGAAAAATCACCTTATCGGCCGCTTTAATCACCTCCGGATCGTCACTCACCGTGGCGTTTATTCCCAGGCGTTCCAGCGCAAAACTAACCGACCGGATATTGCCTGCATTGTATTTGATAATAACTACGTTCATTGGGAAAAATAAATTTTTAATGAAACGATTTGATAGTGAATGTGATGCTTTGTTTAAAAAAGAATTTGCCGGGGTTTTCACAAACACCGGCAAAAGTAATCAATTTTCAGGTAAAAAGATGAAAAAGTGAATGTCTAGTTATATGCTCTGTTGTTATTTTGCTATTTTTTCTAAATCTTCGTGAGTCAGGTTTCCTTTCATTACAATCAGACTCATTTCCGCATCGTTTTTTACGACGATCAACAGGTGTGCAACCCCTTTGTTGTCGGTGTAACCATATACGGTCGATTGATCCGATTTGTTTCTGGTTTCCATCATCTGTTCGTAACGGCCCCGTTTAAGGAAGCTGTTCAGTTCTTTCTGGAAACTTACCTTCGCCTGACTATTTGTTGTCGTATTAAGAGTCAATATCTTCATGCTCTTAATTCGGCCTAATACCTCTTTGGTATCTTTATCGATGTTACTGCCACCCAACCACTGTGTCAGGTTGAAGAGGCCCTTGCTAATAGATACGTACTCGAAATTTTTATTTGTTGAATATTTTTCAATCAGTTTGTCGATGGTCTGCGCCTGAAGTCCTACGGACGAAAGGAGGATCATCAAAAGAATCAGCTTAGTTTTCATTGGTCTTTATTGCGTTGTTTGTGTTCAAAGAGTCGGTTGAGTGGTCGTGTTTATTGAATATTTCCATTACACTTAATTGTTTGCCTACTCGTCTTATCTGCTGAACATGAGAGACGCTATTGTTGAATTTTCCGGTTACAAGGTGTAATTTATCGGCTGCGATCATCAATGCTTTTTCAGGATCATTTACTCGTTTTCCATTGACTATCATATAGTTATTCTGTCGCTCTATATAATAGATAGAGCCCATCGCCAAAACGACACAGGCTGCTGCCGCCGAACTCCACAAAGAGATGTGGTATACCAATCCATGATGTTTCCGGTGTACACTGACCTTTTTACTAAATTCTTCGTCAAAGGCCGGGTTTGGCAACGTTTCAGCTTCCAGACCGGCGAAACATTCAAACATCGGTTTGTATTGCTTCAGATCTTCAGCTATTTCAGCTTGTGCAAAATATGCTTGCAGGAGATGTTCCTCGGCCAGCGAAGTCTCTCCGTCAAAATATTTTTGCAATAATTTTTTTATGTTATTCATGACAATCTAATCTTTGATTGGCAATTTGTTTTATCTTCCTGCAAATGACTTCCGGATGCTTTGACGCGCTCTCGAAAGATAGACCTTGATAGCATTTTCGGTCATTCCTGTAATGGCGGCTATTTCATCCATCTCCAACCCTTCAACATCTCTCAGGTGAATCACAATGCGTTGTTGTTCGGGTAAGCCGTCGATCAGTTGCTTTACGTTCTTTACCAAATCTTTCTGCTCTGCCTGTTCGTAAGGAGAAAGATCGGCCGATAAACTCTCATCGTTATCAATCAGGCTATTGAACTGAACCCGATTGCGCACTCTGATTTTATCAATACAATGATTACGGGCAATTTGCAGTGTAAGCGCCGTTACGTTATCGGCTTTTTCAAGCTCTTTTCGCGACGACCACAGCTTTAGATAAATATCCTGCACGGCATCTTCGGCTTCGCTTGTATCGGTTAGCATTGCTTTTGCCAATCGGTAGATTTTATTCTTCAGCGGTAGGATTTTTATTTCAAATTGCTGTAAATCCATGTACAAAATAGATGACGATCCGGGATGGGAAAAGGTTACGCTCGTTTATTTTATTTAACATTCAGGCGGGCTACATTTTGAGCGGGCATGTAAAATTAGCTATATTTGGGCAAAAATTTTTAGCAATGAAGAAAAATATAACAGCTTGTTTATTAGTATTTTTAGCTTTAGCACCTCAAATGGTCTGGGGCTGGGGAACGACCGGACACCGTGTAATCGGCGAATTAGCACAGAAAAAACTGAACAAAACGGCCGCGAACCGTATCGACGCGGTGCTGCAACATGCCAGTGTGGCGATGGTGGCCAACTGGGGTGACTTTGTCAGAAGTGATGACAAATACAAAGGACAGGAAGTATGGCACTACAAGGATATTGCACCGGGATTGCACCGGGATGCTTTTAACAAAGAGGCCGTCACAAAAAATGACGGTGAAGCGGTTTTCAGGGTTCAGGAGCTGATTGCAAAACTCAAAAAAGATCCTAACAACGAAGAAAATCTGAAAATGCTGATTCATTTGATCGGCGATATGCATCAACCGATGCACATGGGACATCCGGAAGATAAAGGAGGCAATGCGATCCGCTTCAAATGGCAGGGACGCGAAACCTCGCTTCACGCTTTGTGGGACGACGGATTGATCGATTTTCAACGACTAAGCTATACGGAGTATGCCAACTATCTGTTCAAAACCCACAGGGTGAAACCGGTCACTTTCCAACCCTCGCTGGTGCTGGACTGGGCTTGGGGAACCTACCAGACAACTCAAAAAGTGTACGATTCGGTTCCGGAAACAGAAAATCAGTACAAATACAATTTTAAATATATTTCACTGCTGGAAGAGAGACTCACACTGGCCGGCGACCATTTGGCTTCTGTATTGAATTATATCTACGGAGGTAAATAAGCGTACGAATCAATCGCACAAAACATACAAATCGGGCCGAGGATTGAGGACCATTACCGGAACGGTTGCGTTTTGAATGATTTTCCGCTCGGGAGGACCGAAAAGAACATCATCCAGACCATACTCCCGGGAGGCGGTGATCACAATCATACCGGCATTTCCATTGCAGGCTCGCGACGAAGCTTCGGATTGTACCCTGAAGCTATCTTTGCGGGCCTGTTCTATGGTACAGGTTACATTCAGCTTTTCAAACAACGTTTGTATCTGTTGTACGCTCCGTTCGGCACGCGAACCATAGTCCTTAGCCTGAAGCAATGTGATAGCGCTACCACAAAACCGGGCCAGTTTAGACGCAAAAATTCCCTTCTCCTTCTCCTCGGTTAAAAAACCAACCGGAACCAGCACGCTATCGAGACTGATCGATGTTGTTTGCTGATTGACAAAAAAGTACGGTATACGCAACGGCTTGCAGTTATTCAATATCGGCTGTAGCTTGTTGTACACGGAACCGGATGCAGGTTCGATAATCAAAAACGCAGCCTCCATCCCGGTTAAAGCCTCATGAAGCATCATCCTTGCCGGCCGGATCATACTGATTGCCGCATGTGCCGATTCGTCGATCCATTGCCGGTGCCTCTCTTCCGTCAGCTGTTGCTCCGCTTCGTCTGCCGCAAAACTGAGGAAGCAGATCTCTTTTCTGAATCCTTCAGCCAGCAAAGAGGCCAACTGAAGGGCTTTCTGTGGAAAATGGTTTATATCGGAGAGAATAACTATGTAGTCGTGCATATTGTCCAACGTTTCATTACGGTTTCATAAAAAGGAGGATACACCCGCCGACACTGACGAAAGCTCCGATGATTTGATAGATCGATATTTTCTCCCTGAACATGATAGCTGACGGAACGATGATAAAAATCGGAACCAGCCCCATCAATGTTGCCGCTACACCGGCTTCGGTATGCTGAATGGTATACAACGAAAGGGCAACGCCGACTACCGGCCCGAAGAAAGAGCCGATCAGTACCGAACCGATACCGGCACGGTCTCTGGAGGCGCTCCGAATGGCGCCCCACCGTTTCATGAAAGTCACCAGCAAAAAGAAACACAATCCTCCGGTAAAAGCCCGTATTTGGGTCGCTGCCATCGCATCGTAATGACCGATACCTTTTTTACTGATAATCAAACCAAGCGCTTGCCCTACGGCGCCCCCTAATGCGAACAGGAATCCTTTGAAAGGTACTTTGAAATTGAGTCTTTCGCCTTTCTCTTTTCCCAGCATGGCAATGACAATTCCCAATACGGTGATAGCAATACCTGTCGTTTGGAGCAGCATCAGACTTTCGCCCAAGAAGAGAAACCCGATCAGGGCCGTGATGGGAGGAGCAAGAGTCATCACAAGTTGCGCCATGCGCGACCCGATGAGGGTATAGGAGTAAAACAGGCAAAGGTCACCGAGGAAAAAGCCCACAAAACCCGACAGGGAGAGCCAAAACCACTGTTCAGCAGTCGCATCGAGCGGGACAAACATTCCACGCGTGACCCACGTGCCGATGCCAAGCAGGACAATAGCCATTGCCAACCGAATGATGTTGACAGCCAGCGATCCGATACGATTACCCGCCTTTTCAAAAAACAATGCGCTGAATGTCCAGCACACAGCAACTCCGATGGCAGATATTTCTCCTGTTTGCACGCGAAAATAGTTTAGGGGTACAAAATTACATGATAATTCTCACATACTAAAAGAAAGGATTGATAAGTTGCGAGACGGCAAAGCTATATTGTGAATCCCGGAATTTTAAAGCCTGAAATCCACAATATTTGCCGTTACAGAGTTTAAACTTTATCTTTGCCACGCTAATATGCCTTAAAATGAAGAATATAAACAAAGAGCGGATTATTTTTCTTGACATAGAAACCGTGCCGCAAACGGTCGATTACAAAGAGCTACCGGGTCGACTGCCGGATTTGTGGGAAGAGAAAGCCGAGACGCTAAAGAAGAGAATGCCCGACCGCTACCCGACCGAATCGGATGCGCAGTACGTATTTGCCAACGGAGCCGGCATATTTGCCGAATTTGGCAAAATAGTCTGTATATCTGCCGGTTTCATCTACCGAAAAGAGGGACAGGAACATTTTCGTGTAAAATCATTTTATGGCGACGACGAGTCAAAATTACTGATCGAATTTTGTGCCATGCTCGAACTGTTTGGACGCCCGTCGGAAATAAATTTGTGCGGGCATAACATCAAAGAGTTCGACGTACCCTATATTTGCCGTAGGTTGTTGGTGAACGGACTTCCGATACCCGGCATATTGGACGTAGCCTCTAAAAAACCGTGGGAAGTACCATTTCTCGACACGTTGGAGATGTGGAAATTCGGCGATTATAAAAACTTCACCTCGCTGAACTTGCTGACCGCGATCTTTAATATTCCGACACCGAAGGATGATATTAACGGCAGTCAGGTAGCGCAAGTATATTATGAAGAGAGAGACGTAGAACGCATTTCCGTCTACTGTCAGAAAGATGTGGTAGCCACCGCACAGTTGTGGTTGCGCCTGAATGGATGCCCGTTGATTGCGGAAGAATACATAGAGCATGTATAGCTGTAAGATAGCATTGAGCGAAACCTAAAATCAGATTCTTGTTAACCAAACCTACATATCGTTTTCTATTATTATTCGTTGCAGTTTCGTTGTTCGTATCGGGTTGCAAAACATGGAAGAAACCTGCCCGGGTAAAAACGCTATTCGACCGTATCGTTGAACGCGATACCCTGAATGCGGTCATGCTCTACGGCTCCACCTCCTATTTCATTTACAAAGATCAGCCGATGGGGTACGATTACGATCTGTGCTCCAACCTGGCCGACACACTCGGAGTAAATCTTCACGTCATTATCGCGAAAAACATTCAGGATGCGTATCGCCTTTTGAAAAGCGGGAAAGCCGATCTGATTGCCAATCCGGTTTACAAGACACAATCGACCCGAAACTTTTTGTTTACCGATGTAACGGAGGTAAGCAAGCAGTTGCTGGTACAGCACAACAGAGCGACAATGGTTAACGACGTGACCGAACTGATCGGCAAACAGGTCTATGTAAAAGCCGATTCGCGCTATGCCGACCGGATGTATCACCTCAATCAGGAGCTGGGCGGAGGCATTCTCATCAAGGAGGTGGGCGACTCTATCAACATGGATCAGCTAATCGAGATGGCTTCCAAAGGAGAAATCGATTACACGGTTACATCGAATACCGTGGCCGAAATGAGCAACAAAAACATGTCAGGCATCGATATCCATGTCGATGTCAGCTTCGATCAAAAAGGATCGTGGATCACAGCCGGAGGTGATCGCTCGCTTTTCGATAAAATAAATCAATGGTATGCCACCGCCGTGGATTTGAATACGGTAAATGCCATTAACGACAAATACTTCTTTGAAAACAAGTTTTTCGCAACGCTGTCCGTGAAGATTCCGCGTGGAGCCGTTTCGCCGTTCGATCATCTTTTTAAGAAATTTGCAAAGCAACTGGGCTGGAAATGGCAGATGCTTGCCGCTCAGGCCTACGCCGAATCCAATTTCGATCCGGAATGTGTCTCCTGGTCGGGCGCTTCGGGGTTGATGCAACTGATGCCCAACACCGCGCAACACTACGGAGTGGATAAAACCGAAATTTTTAATCCGTCCAAGAATCTGGAAGCAGCGGTGCAGTACATCAAGATGCTCAACATGATGTTTCACGAAATTACAAACAAAGAAGAGCGGATCAAATTTATTCTGGCATCCTACCATTCGGGACCCAGCCATGTGCTGGATGCAATGGCGCTGGCTAAGAAATACGGTAAAAACAGCCACCTGTGGAAAGGCAATGTGGAGAAGTTTTTACGATTGAAATCTCAATCGCAATATTACAACGACGACGTATGCCGTTATGGTTACTTCAACGCCAGCCAGACTATCCGCTATGTATCGGATGTGACGGCCCGATATGAAAAATACCTGAAACATCGTTGAGCACCGAACCGGCATCGGTTTTTCTGAAAGGATGAAACACAACAACGGTGACACATTTTGAGATAACGACTGACAAGCTGTCAGAATTTGATCCGTGCGACCGACAATAAAATGGAACTTTTGACACTGGTTCGTTTTTCCGAAACCGATAATTCCATACTCCCTTTTGAAGAGAAACAACATCTAACGATCTGATAACAAACCGGCAAAACAGTTTCCTCTTTCAATTTCCGCGTTCTCATTCTCTCTGTTGGCACACAATATGCAAGGAATAGCAGCGTGCTTTGCAGCATTTGCGGCAAATGCCAATTAATGTAATCTACAAATTATTTGTTTAATCATTTAAAATAGTTGATGTTATGACAATCAAACCATTAGCGGACAGAGTGCTGATTCAACCGGCAGCTGCCGAGGAAAAAACAGCAAGTGGTATCATTATCCCGGATTCTGCAAAAGAAAAACCGTTGAAAGGCGAAGTAAAAGCGGTAGGACAGGGTACAAAAGACGAAGAAATGGTAGTTAAAGCAGGCGATCAGGTTCTTTATGGCAAATACGCCGGCACCGAACTGGAACTGGATGGCGTAAAATATCTGATTATGCGTCAGTCCGATATTCTGGCTGTAATTTAATCAACCGGTTGCATAAAAGAACTCTTTTATTTGTAAACATCTAAATTATAAACCAATACTATGGCAAAAGAAATTAAATTTGATACGGATGCCCGCGACCTGCTGAAAAAAGGCGTGGACGAACTGGCAAATGCCGTTAAAGTAACTCTCGGTCCGAAAGGCCGCAACGTGATTATCGAAAAGAAATTCGGTGCTCCCCATATCACCAAAGATGGTGTAACAGTTGCAAAAGAGATTGAATTGACCGATCCGTATGAAAATATGGGCGCTCAGCTGGTAAAGGAAGTTGCTTCCAAAACCGGTGACGATGCAGGTGACGGTACTACTACCGCAACCGTTTTGGCTCAATCGATTATTTCGGTAGGTTTGAAAAACGTAACCGCCGGCGCTAACCCGATGGATCTGAAACGTGGTATCGACAAAGCCGTTACTGCTGTTGTGAGCAATATCAAATCTCAGGCAAAAGAGGTGGATGACGATTTCAACAAAATCGAACAGGTTGCCACCGTGTCGGCCAACAACGACGCTACAATCGGCAAACTGATTGCCGATGCAATGAAAAAAGTAAAGAAAGAGGGCGTTATCACCATCGAAGAAGCCAAAGGCATGGAAACTACTATCGAAGTAGTGGAAGGTATGCAGTTCGACCGTGGTTATATCTCTCCGTACTTTGTAACCAACACCGAAAAGATGGAAGTTGAACAGGAAAAACCATATATCCTGATCTACGACAAAAAAATATCCAACCTCAAAGAGATTCTTCCTATCCTCGAAGCTACCGTACAGAGCGGTCGTCCTTTGTTGATTATTGCCGAAGATATCGACGGCGAAGCACTCGGCACATTGGTTGTAAACCGTCTGCGCGGTTCGTTGAAGATTGCAGCTGTTAAGGCTCCGGGCTTCGGCGATCGTCGTAAAGAGATGCTGGAAGATATCGCTATCCTGACCGGTGGCGTGGTTATCTCCGAAGAAAAAGGAATGAAGCTTGACAGCACTACCCTCGAAATGTTGGGTACTGCCGAAAAGATCACAATCAACAAAGACAACACAACTATCGTAAACGGTGCCGGAACAAAAGAAGCTATCGCTACCCGTGTTGCTCAGATCAAAGCTCAGATCGAAGCAACTACCAGCGACTACGATCGTGAAAAACTGCAGGAACGTCTGGCTAAACTGGCCGGTGGTGTTGCCGTTCTTTACGTAGGTGCTGCTTCCGAAGTTGAAATGAAAGAGAAGAAAGACCGCGTTGACGATGCGTTGAGCGCAACCCGTGCTGCGATTGCCGAAGGTATTGTTCCCGGTGGTGGTGTCGCTTACATCCGTGCTATCGAATCGCTCGAAGGCATGAAGGGTGATAACGAAGACGAAACAACCGGTATCGAAATCGTAAAACGCGCTATCGAAGAACCGTTGCGTCAGATCGTGGCTAATGCCGGTAAAGAAGGCGCTGTAGTAGTTCAGAAGGTAAAAGAGGGCAAAGCCGACTTCGGATACAACGCCCGTACCGACGAATATCAGGAAATGTATGCTGCCGGCGTACTCGATCCTGCTAAAGTTACCCGTGTAGCGCTCGAAAACGCAGCCTCTATTGCCGGCATGATGCTGACAACAGAATGTGTAATCACAGAAAAGAAAGAAGATAATCCTGCACCTGCAATGCCTCCGATGGGTGGCGGAATGGGCGGCATGATGTAATTCTTTCCCATCATAACCTTAAAAACGGGATTGTCTCAGAGCGAGGCAATCCCGTTTTGCGTTTTCACAAGTCAGAAAAGCTATTAAGCGGCATATAGAACACTTCCCAAACAATTTACCTCCCCTCTTTTGCAAATCAAAAACCTTTTTCTACATTTGCCTCACTCAATCAGCTGACATCTACAAGCTGACAAGACCAAGCTTCTACTAACCCACACAATGTTTTCCAGAGGAGGAACCCTCCTCAAGGTTTTAAGCACATGCACGGAATCGAAAGGCATCATCCCGAAACAAAAAGGAACTTGTCTTTTTAAAAAAGCCACTTGCCCGAAGCCAAAAGGAATGTTCCTTTTACAAAAAGAGACTTACCCGGAACAAAAAGGCAACTGCCCGAAAAGAAAAGGAAGATGCCCGAAGGTTTCGGGTCAATACCTATGGACAAAAGGACGAATACTATCCGATATACTGATGTGCCTATGGAGGCAAGGTCCATACAGACGAGAAAACGCCTCCGATTTTTAACCTTCAATACCATATTTCTATGGCAACACTTACTTATGCCGAGCAAATCAGTAATGCTCAGGTGATGGCAGCCGGTTTGAAAAACAATGCCACACAAGTAGCTCATCGTGGGCTCGATGCTCAGTTCATTACCGATCTGGAGACCAACCGGACGGAAGTTTCTACACTGAACGACCAGCAGGAGAAGCTCAAGTCGGACTTGAAGCAAAAAACTGCCGATCTGGAAGCCAAACTGGCCGAGCTCGACAAGAAAATGGCAGAAGCGAAGAAAGTAGTCAAGATGGATTTTCCGAAAGAGCAATGGGCTCAGTTCGGCATCACCGACAAGCACTGATTCGCACTAAAAAGCCGAACCTCCGCAAGGGGGTTCGGCTTGAAATTATTCAATCGTTCTACGCCCATTATCAAATTATTATTGTAAGTTTGCATAGACAAAACACCAACCAATATGCCAATACAAACTCCTGTTTATATTAAAGAAGTTGCCTTAGTGGATTTTAAAGGTTTCCGGGGCGAGCACAAATTTTCATTTGTGGACGACAAAGGAGAATGGTGCCGCTGGACTGTATTTCTGGGTAATAATAATACCGGAAAAACCAACTTATTGAAGGCCATTGCAAGCTTGGAACCAAAGAAAGAAAGCTTGGAGCCAAAGAAAGAAGATAATAAAGACAAAAACGATGTCTTTTATCCATTAGGATTTAGAGCTTCATTTTCTAACACACCTATCTATAGTAATAGCATACTAGGCTTAAATATATTTCCAACTCAAGTGCCAAATATTTTTGATCCTGAGATGTCTCAACTTTTTCCAAAGCAAGATTACAACTTAATGTACTTACAGTCACCGTTGCTATCTGCTGGTTTTAGCTCTGATCATGTCAGCATATTTTCAAATTTAATGATCTATGGATATGGTGTCGTTAGAGATATTGACAAACAAGGAATTATAACATCTGCCGCACTATTAAACTCCGACAATCTCTTCAATAATACAAAACTTATAAATTTTGAAGACTGGCTCTCTCAAATTAATTATGCTGCAAATAATGCATCAGCATCAGATACAGTAAGAATTAAAGCAGCTCAAAGACGAGATTTACTTAAAAACATCTTAACAAGTGAGATTTACCCTGAAATAAAAGACATCCGATTTATATCTGATGAACAATTAAATAACTATATCGAATTTCAGACCGAAGATGGATGGCATAAATTATCTGAACTAGGTTATGGTTATCAGGCAACCTTGTCGTGGATGGTCGATTTCTGCAAGAAGCTTTTCGATCGCTACCCCGACAACGAAAACCCGCTGAAAGAACCGGCAGTTTTACTGATTGATGAGATCGATTTGCACCTGCACCCACAATGGCAACGCTCCATTATTAAATATCTGTCAGATATATTCTCTGCCACACAATTTATCGTTACCACCCACAGTCCCTTTATCATCCAGTCGATGGAAAATGTAAATCTCTATATACTGAACAGAGAGGGTGATCATACTGTAGAAAAACATCTCGGACACCACTCATTTATCGGTTGGAAAATTGAAGAGATACTGAGCGAAATCATGGGATTGGAAGACAAAATCAACACCGATCGTTATAATACACTTATGCAGCAATTCGATCAGGCCCTTGATGAAGACGATTATCCAAAAGGGAAAGCTGCTTACGAAGAACTGATGCGCATCCTTCATCCCCAGAGTGCAGAGAGAAAACTATTGGACATTCAATTTTCACAATTGGCACCTGACGATGATAAAGCTTGATTTACCAAAGAAGCCAACACAATTAACCCCCGAACTGCAAGCCCAAAAAACACAAGAATTTAAAGACACAGGTAATGCTGTTTGGAAGATTTCATGGTTAAAAGATGCCGTTTTTCATATGGCATTTGGCAAGTGTTGCTATTCTGAAATCCGCTTGGGAGAAGAGAGTAAATTTCCAGAGATAGAACACTTTCATCCCAAAAGTAAATATCCTGACGAAGTAATGTTATGGGGAAATTTGTTACCATCTTGTAAAAAGTGTAATGGCATAAAAGGTGATCATGACACCGTTGTAGATCGGATAGTAAATCCATTTACAGATAAACCTAAAGACTATTTGTTTTTTAAAAACTATCGGTACTATTCTAAAAATGAAATCGGGAGAAGAACAATTGATATTGTTGCTCTAAATGATCGAGCTCAATTTGTGAATCGCCGCTCCATTGTTGGCAAAGAAGTAACTGAGAGGTTACTGGATTTTTTAGATAGCTTTGCTCTAATCACTCATAGTCGGACACGTATAAGATATATTTATCGATTCAAAAGTTTGCTTCAACAAGGAAATCGCAAAAAAGAGTATGCGGCATTAGTATCAACTATCATTCTATCCGACACAAATTTTCAGACACTCGAACACCTCTTAAAAAATAATTCACTATGGGACGCAGAGTTGGATGGATTGAAAGCAGAGCTTGAGTTTTGTTCATTACCGGAATAATGGACTTTCTCATCTGGCAAAAATACGAAAGGCGTAACTCGAAGTTACGCCTTTCGTATTTTTCTTACCACTTCACCACCCCAACCGTTTGCAACAGCAATGTCAGATTGAGTAGAATCACAATGACTGCGATGCCCGAAATAAGGAGAATGGTTCGTTTTTTGTTGGCATATTTGCCCATCACCTTTTGAGACGAGGTGAGGTATACCTGCAGCAGTACCGTTATGGGTAACTGAATACTTAGCAACATCTGCGAAAGCAACAATCCCTGAAACGGATCGGAGATAAAGAAGATAACCGCCACAGCACCCACGATAGAGATGAGCACACCCCAACGGGAGTGGTTATCTTTGATGTCGTACGGTTCGGCAAAGAGGCCGGCAAAGATGGAACCACCCGCCATTCCCGAGGTAACACTGGAGGCTACACCCGCCATCAGCAAAGCCACCGCAAAAATAACCGATGCATTGCTGCCTAACAAAGGTTGTAACAACTCGTGCGCCTGTTGCAATTCTGTTACCGATTTACCCACTTTGAAGAAGGTGGCCGCCGCCATAATAAACATGGCGCTGTTGATGGCCCACCCCACAAACATGGAAAGCAGCGTATCGGCAAATTCATACTTCAGCAACTTGCGAATGGAGGTATCGTCGCGCTTATGCAGCTGCCGGCTCTGAATCACTTCCGAATGGAGGAACAGATTATGCGGCATCACCACGGCCCCCAACACGCTGAGCACGATCAAAAGCGATCCGTGCGGTATCTGAGGCATAACAGTGCCGACTGCGACTTTCCCCCACTCCACATTGACCAAGGAAAGTTCGTATATAAACGAGATACCGATGAGCGATACGAATCCGATGATCCAACGCTCAATTTTACGATAGGAGTTGGTGAGCAATAGTATCAGCACAACGACAGCCGACAGCACAGCTCCCACCTTGAGCGGAACATTAAAAAGCATTTGCAACGCGATAGCAGCACCGAGTATTTCGGCAAGTGAAGTCGATACCGACGCAATCATGGCCGTGCCCAACACCGAACGGGAAACCACCGGGCGCAGATGCGTGGTAGCCGCTTCGGAAAGACACAACCCGGTAGCAATACCCAGATGCGCCACGTTGTGCTGCAGCACAATCAGCATCAGCGTACTGAGCGTCACCACCCAAAGCAAGGTATAGCCGTAGCCTGCCCCTCCGGCAATATTCGTCGCCCAGTTACCCGGATCGATAAACCCCATGGTAACCAGCAATCCCGGCCCGATGTATTTCAATACATCAAGCCCCCCGAATACCGGATTGTGACCAACTTTACTGAATATATTTTTCAACATAAATCAAGAACAAAGAATCAAGAACAAAGAATAAAGAATAAAGAATAAAGACAAATGGGATTGTCTTTTATCAGTTTCCTGATCACGATTGTATTTAGAAACAGCCCACTGCGTACTGAGTACTGGATACTGGGTACTTTTTATTTTCCCTCGCACTCCTTAATCAGCGCCAGCAGTTTTTCCACGGCTTCTTCTTCCGGAATATTCTTCTCCACGCACTCTTTGCGGCGATAGAGACTCACCTTGCCTTTGCCGGCTCCCACATATCCGTAGTCGGCATCGGCCATCTCGCCGGGACCATTCACGATGCACCCCATGATACCGATTTTCAATCCGGTAAGGTGTTTGGTGGCAGCCTTAATTTTACCAACCGTACTTTGCAGATCGAACAGGGTGCGTCCGCAACCGGGACAAGAGACATATTCGGTTTTGGACGTCCTGACACGCGATGCCTGCAAAATACCGAAAGCGGTAGAGACAACATCGTCATCGGAGAGCATCGGATTTTCGAGCCAGATGCCATCACCGAATCCATCGATAAAGAGCACTCCCAGATCGGCAGCTGCCGACACCTGGAAATTTTCCTTGTCATCGTCCACATACTTACGGTAAAGAATCACCGGCACCTGACAGTTGTTCGTCATCAACGTATGAAAGAATGCCCGCATTTCACCCACCGGATTGGCATGGTCGGACGAGAGGATAACGACAATATTTTCGGCAGTTTTCAGTTGCCCGATCATCTCTGCTGTCAGATCGCGATAGGTAAGCTGCACAAAACGTACAGGCACAGGAGATACAAGAGCCGCTTCGATTTGCTTGGCTGTAAAAAGAGCCAGATGGTTTTTGAGGTAATCGGGTTGTAAATCGCCGAAATCAGTGCCCGTACCAATTACAACCGGCACATAGCTATTTCCGATATTACCCACAGGCAGTGACTCGCGCCGTTGATATACATAGGGATTGAACAGGTCAGACGGCTTTGCCTTGATCGGCAAATGACATGCGCAACCCACAACGTGCTTCATCAGTTTCAACGCCACCGGAATCTCCTTTTCAGGTTCTTCGCTCAACGAAACGCGAATGGTATCGCCAATGCCGTCGGCCAGCAAAGCACCGATACCCACTGCCGATTTGATGCGCCCATCTTCGGCATCGCCCGCTTCGGTAACGCCCAGATGGAGCGGATACGACATTCCCTCATCGAGCATGGTAGCCACCAGCAAACGTACGGTTTGCACCATCACTACAGTGTTCGATGCCTTGATAGAAATCACAATATTATCGAAATGCTCTTCGCGGCAAATACGCAAAAACTCCATACATGACTCCACCATTCCGGCCGGTGTATCGCCGTAACGACTCATAATGCGGTCGGACAACGAACCGTGGTTCACCCCCAGACGCAAAGCGGTATGGTTGCGGCTACAGATCTCAAGCAAAGGAATAAGCTTTGCCCGTATTTTCTCCAACTCCTGACAATAGCTTTCATCGTCATATTCCAGCTTTTTGAAAGTGCGGGCGCTATCGACAAAGTTACCCGGATTGATGCGTACTTTTTCAACGTACTGCGCAGCCACTTCGGCAGCTGCCGGGTTGAAGTGAATATCGGCCGAAATAGGCTGACGGTATCCCCGCTCGATCAATCCGAAACGAATATTCTGCAAATTTTCCGCTTCACGCACTCCCTGAGCGGTAAGACGTACCAATTCTCCACCGGCATTGAAAATGCGGATGGCCTGATCCACGCTGCGTTCGGTGTCGAGTGTGGAGGTATTGGTCATCGACTGAATGCGGACAGGATTAACCCCTCCCATCTTCAGTGCTCCGATAGTCACTTCGTGTGACATACGGCGACGATAATTAAATAAATCGGGACAATATTTCATGTAATGATGAATTATAAATTATTAATGATGACAATTTGAAACGTGCCATACCGTTTATTTTCAACCATTAAGAAATTAAGAAGATTAAGTAAGATTCTTCTATTGGTCTTAATGATTTATATATTGAAATTTATCAATCAGGTAACGAAGCAAAATACTCATTGACCAATGGTTTCATTGATTTTGAAATGTTATCTGTGAAAAAATTAATCAATAATCCCTGAGGTGCTTCGAGCAGCTTCATATAACTCAATACCTGAGCTTCATGAACCGGCAAAATATTTTCTACCGTTTTTAGTTCTACTACGACAACATCATTTACCAACAAATCAAGACGCAAATCCACATCTAATTCCAATTCATCATAATGTATTGGAACATGCACCTGCTGTTTTACTTGCAATCCATTTTTTTCCAGCTCATACTTCAGACATTTTTCATAGATGCTTTCAAGCAACCCCGGACCTAAGGCTTTATGCACATCAATCGCGCATCCAACTATTTTGTACGACAACTGAGTTATCTCTTTTTTTGTCATAGGAAGTCCAATTTTTCAACCATTAAGAAAGAAAGTAAGTAGATTAAGCCTTTTTCTTATTACTCTTAATGCCTTAATGTTTTATGTTGAGTTTATATCTTCGTATAAAACCTGCACCATTGCCGAATGCCGCACTCTTCGCATTTCGGTTTGCGGGCGACGCAGACATAGCGTCCATGGAGGATGAGCCAGTGATGCGCTTTCGGAATCAGCTCCGGTGGAAAGAGGGCAACCAATGCCTTTTCCGTTTCAAGCGGTGATTTGGAATTGGTGGTCAATCCCAATCGCTCGGAGATACGGAACACGTGCGTATCGACAGCCATGGCGGGTTTGTTGAAAATAACCGAAGCCACTACATTAGCCGTCTTGCGCCCCACGCCCTGAAGCTTTTGCAACTCTTCCGGCTCGGAAGACACCTCACCCCCGAAATTTTCCACCAGCTGACGGGCCATCGCGGCCAGATGTTTGGCTTTATTGTTAGGATAAGAGACACTTTTGATATATTCAAAGATCACTTCGTGCGTGGTGGCAGCCATCGCTTCTGCAGTCGGAAAATCGGCCAGCAGTTTCGGTGTCACCATATTGACACGCTTATCGGTGCACTGCGCCGACAAAATCACTGCCACCAACAATTCAAACGGATTATTGTAATGCAGCTCGCTCTCTGCTACCGGCATATTTTTCTGAAACCACTCTATCAGATGGTTACAACGCTCCTGTGGTGTCATCTATTTTTCAATTCAGATGGTATCGCAACCGTAAACCGTGCGATACAACTCATTTTTTACTCGTTCGAAATTCTGTTTGAGCAGCTCTCCTCCCCACTCCATCAATCGCAACTCCACCCTGTTTTGACCCGGGGCATACGGAGGTTGAATAAATGGCTGTTGACAAAATTCAAATCCCGCTCGCGCGTAAAACCGGATCCGGCGGCAGCTTATCCCGGTCGCCGGCGGCTCCACCTCCAACACAACAGGAAGTGTACTTTGAGCTAAATAGCGGCATAGTACCGTTTCTCCAATATGTTGTCCACGAAAAGCCTTTGCTATGGCAAAATGTTCTATGTATCGAAATTCGTCCATATTCCATGCAAAGAACAGACCGACCGGTTCTCCGTCCGTCAACAGCACATTACAAAAATAGTCATTCCGCTTCAGTAACCTCTTCAGGTCAGCCAACGGCCGCCGCTCATCGGGAGGAAACGCCTCCGTGTAACAATCCACCATAAATTGCCAATGGGGATGTTTATCATTGGTTATGCGATCAAAAACAATCATAAAATACACGGTGAATGGTGAACGGTAAATGGTAAATGGAACAACAAAATAAATTTCCACATACCTTTTACCCTTTACCACGTACCTTTCAAAATTTGTTTCGGTGAATCTTGTCGTACGGGAGTTTTGTTTCGTCGTACGGACGGCGTTCTTCGTTTTTGTATCCGATCGCTATCACATTCACCACATTCATTGTGTCGGGTATCTGCAAAACTCCCCGAATATATTGTTCGGCCGTCACCTTATCGTTGTGAGGACGGCGGGCAACCTGCACCCAGCAACTTCCCAGACCCAGCGACTCGACCTGCAGCTGCAAAAACGCCGACGCGATGGAAGCATCTTCGAGCCAGGCATCGCTTTGTGAAGGATCGGCAAGCACCACAATGGCCAACGGCGCGTTGGCTATCAATGTGCTTCCCATCGGACGACTAACGGCTAATTGTTGCAAAAGAGCGGTATCATCCACCATCACAAACTGCCATGATTTTGAGTTTTTGGAGGTTGGCGCCATCAAAGCAGACTTAATCAATACCTCAACTTTTTCAGGCTCCACAGCCTGTGGTAAGAATTTCCGAATGCTACGGCGTTGTTTTATCAATTCGAGAATAGAATTCATACAATTATATATATTTCAATAGATTACGAACAACAAAAAGCATCTGTTATCCAAATTAAACTATGTTACAAATATAATGCTAATCGTCGGTTTTTCCTACCTCATCCTTTCTTTACGAGAGATAAGCACGACTCAACATTTGAAAAGATGTTGATAAATATCAGGGAGATATGCTGATTCTATTGAAATTATCCGTATTTTTGCAAACTTATGGTTCTGATTACCTGCAACTATGGTAACTGATTCCGTTTAATCGACACTTTTGCATGGATAGATTACTTCACTATTTAGAACAGCTCATTATTCAGCACGACTACGCCATCCTTCCCGAGTTTGGCGGGTTTATTGTGAATTATGTTCCTGCAAAAATTGACGAATCGAAGAGTCTGATCTCCGCTCCGCGCAAAGAGATATGCTTCAATCCGGCACTGAACTATAACGATGGGCTACTGGCCGGTTTGATACAACGAACGGAAAATATCTCTTTTCGTAAGGCAAACCTGCTGGTTCGCGATAGCATCGAGACGATCCGAAAACAGTTGAAAAACGGAGAGACGGTCACCCTTGGGAAGATCGGATCGTTGCGCCTGAACGAAAACGGACAAACGGAATTTCTTCCGGCCGATTCGTATGACTTTCTGCCTGATAACATTGGCAATTACGACGTTCGTCTGGGAAGCAAAAAAACAGATGAGGAGGAGACCCGACAAATAGTTTTGCAGCTTCCGTCGAACAAACGACAGCTCTATAAATATGCAGCCGCAATTGGAATCATTCTGGCTCTGGCTATTCTGACCCCTGTGTTGCATCCCCATTTTTCGCCTTATTTGGCCAAACTGAATCCGTTAGCGTTCTTTGCAGCAGACTCGTTGCCCTCGTTTAATTCGCTACACAAGCGCTACACAGAAACGGATAGCGCCAAAGCAACGAATGCAGATTCGTTGGCGAGAGACAGCGCCAAACGGGCTACCACAAAAAACAGATGCGTAGCTCCCTGGCATGTAATTGCCGGATCTTACCCGACTAAAACACAGGCTGTCGACAAAGCGCACGACCTGGAAAAGCAGATTCCGGGGAACAACTTAGCCATAGCTTACAGTTCCAGCCTGCGCAAAAGCACTGTTCCGGCGGTCAATTCGCCTGTCGCCGCGTCCACGGCATCCTGGCATGTGGTGGTCGGTAATTTTGAGACAGCCACAAAAGCGAAGACTTTTGTTGCCGATATGGAACGATCGCACAAAATAAAGCTCTCCATCTACGGAGTAAACTCAGTGTATAGAATCGTTGCCGCATCGTACAGCACAGAGAAAGAGGCTGCTATTAAATTAGCGGAAATAAGAAAAACAGCCGATTTTCAGGGAGCATGGTTATTACGCAATGCCACCCTGCTCACACATCCTGTGCAAAACGGGCAAGCACCTCAGCCGACAGTAAAAGCCAAGCCCGCAGCAGCTACGCCTGCAACGCCGCAGCAAGCCGGTGCAGCCCTCTTCAACCCTTCTTTATGGTATGTGGTGATTGTCAACTATTGTTCTCAAAAGCAGGCTCAAGCATATGCAAATTCGGCAGGTAAGAAAGAGAATGTGACGCTCAGCGTGGTAAAAGACAAAAAATTATATCGCGTGATCGCCGGATCATTCAACAGCCAGCAGACTGCGACCGCAAAAGCCAGAGAACTCCACAAACACAAAGAGTTTGCAGAAGCATGGGTGCTGTATAAACCGCAGAAATAGTACGCAGTATTCAGTCTGCAGTACGCAGAACTTTATTCCGAGATTCAATATTCCAGTAATCTGCCGATTAAACAATTCAACGATTACACGATTCACCCCACTGTGTACTGTTGACTGCGTACTGAGGACTAAACTACAAATCCACCACCGTAATTCCGGCTCCACCCAACTGCACATGTTCGTCAGCGAAATGGGTGACTCCTGGAATGGCTCCCAGGTACTGGCGAATCAACTGACGCAGAATACCGGTGCCCGTTCCGTGAAGAATACGTACCCGCTCCACGCCCATCATCAGGGCATCGTCAATAAAATATTGCACCGCCTGTAACGCCTCATCGCCCCGCATTCCCCGCACATCGATATCCTGTTTGAAGCTGAGCTTGCGTTGGCGCAATACCTCATCACTATCACTCCCCAAAGCACTCTTCTGACGAACAATCTCTTTCTCTTTGTTACGACTAATCCGTTCGAGGCGGTTGACTTTGACGGTCGACTTAATATTACCGAACGCTACCGTCACATTATTTCCGTCCACCTCCATCACATCGCCCACCGAATCGTGTCCGGCCAGTTGTACCCTGTCGCCGGCTTTGATCGGCTCTGGTTTTGGTTTTTCCGGTTGTTTTTGTTGCTTTTCAGGTTTGGGTTTATGCTTTTCTTTGGGCTGTTTTTCGGGCTTCGGTTGTTGATCGAGTTTGCTGCGAAACTCATCGAATTCCTGACGCGCGCCACGGGTAGCCTCCCGTTCAGCCTGTGCCTCCTTGATGCGCCGAATCGTATTTTCGATAGTGGCATTGGCCTCCGACAACAGCTGTTGCGCCTCGGCTTTCGCCTTGTTTAGCATCTCCTTGCGCTGGGCTTTCAGGTCGCTCTGATCGGTTTCATAACGGGCTGTCAGCTCTTCCAGACGCTTTTCTTTTTGGCGAATCTGTTGTCGTTTGTTTTCCCAGTAATGTTTATCACGGAGTATATCCTGTACATATTTATCCAGATCGACATGCGCCGAACCGGCTTTTTCCGAGGCTTCGGCAATGACCTCTTCCGAAAGCCCGATCTTACGGGCAATTTCGATGGCAAACGAACTGCCGGGGATACCGATCTGCAATTTATAGAGCGGTTGCAGGTGCTGGCGGTCGAACAGCATGGCACCGTTGACGATTCCCTCAGCCGAATCGGCAAACTTTTTCAGGTTGGTATAGTGCGTGGTGATGACTCCGAAAGCGCCGTTGGTATTGAGACGGTTCAGCACCGCTTCGGCAATGGCGCCCCCGATCTGCGGTTCGGTACCTGTACCGAATTCGTCGATCAGCAGAAGAGTTTTTCCGTTGCTGTTGCGGATAAAATGTTTCATATGCAACAGGTGCGAACTGTAGGTCGAGAGGTCGTCCTCGATCGACTGCTCATCGCCGATATCGATAAAGAGTTTATCGAAAATTCCGAAACGGCTGGTATCGCTCACCGGCACCGGAACACCGCACTGTACCATATATTGCAACAAACCCACCGTTTTCAGGCAGACCGATTTACCTCCGGCATTCGGTCCCGAAATCAGCAGGATGCGTTGTTTCTCATTCAACGTAAGATCAAGCGGCACAATCGATTTACCCACCTTTTTGAGGGTGCGTTGCAACAACGGATGTACGGCTCGCTCCCACTCCACACGGCAATCGTTGTCGATGCGGGGAACAATCGCTCCGTTATCGAGGGCAAAAAGTGCCTTGGCGCGGATAAAATCGAAAATACCCAACACACGATAGGCCTCCTTCAACTCTTCGAGATCGGGACGGACGTAGTTGGCAAACTCGGTAAGTATACGAATCTTCTCCCGCCGCTCTTCCGACTCCAGTTCGCGTATGCGGTTGTTGGCCTCCACCACCTCGGCAGGCTCTATAAACACCGTCTTTCCGGTAGCCGATTCGTCGTGCACGATACCCTTCATCTTGCGTTTGAACGAAGGTGATACGGGGATCACCAGACGACCATCGCGCACGGAAGGAGCGGCATCTTTCTCCACAAAACCTTCGGACTGCGCCTTTCGCAAAATAGATTGCAGGGTACGCGATATACTTCCCTGTACCTGAAACAGCTCGCGACGGATCTGCGCCAAAGCAGGCGAAGCGTTATCCTTCAACAATCCGTGGGCATTGAGCAACGCGTCGAGCCGTTTGAGCACCTCGGGGAAAAGCGCGGTACCTTCGGCACAAGCGCGCAACGCCACATAGCGGGTCTCGTCGCGACGGGCAAAAAACTGTACCAGATCGCGGATAGTGCTCAGCGAGCGTTGCAGGTCGAACAGTTCCGACTCCTGCGGAAAGGTTCCCTCCACCCGCAGCCGCGAGAGCATTTCACGCAAATCAAAATAGTAGCTCACCGGCCAGGCATCGGCCTCTTCCATCAGGATATCCATCATTTCGCGTGTCTCGGCAAGGCGGCGCACCACCTCATCGTAAATCGAAGAAAAGACGGTCATCTCCACCTCTTCACGCCCGATGGCGCTGAGGCAGCGTTCCTGCAGCAGGTTGCGAACGGTATCGAACCCCACTTTATGCTCAAAATTGGAAGGATAAATCATGCCAATGGCTAATATGCTAATTTACGAATGTGTCAATTGAATCGGAATCGGAATCGGGGCACACGGATTGCACGGAATTTTCCACGGACTAACACTGATTTTATACAAATAATAGTCCGCGTAGCCGAAGGCATCGGTGTAATCCGTGTGCTCAGATTTTCGGAATACAAAAATACGCAAACAATTTGATACGGGAGTAGTAGAATGTACCTAACGGCACTGAACCGGCAATATTCGGTAAGCAAAAATCCCGTCAGGGATGACAGGTTTATAGAAAAACCCAATGAATAAAACAAACAGGATATGTTTCGAACGAAAGCGTAACATTACAAAACGGGAGATATGATTTCTAACATACCTCCCGTTTCGTATTCTAACAGTCCATTACCGGGGCCGGCCGCCACCGCCCGGGAATCTGCCACCACCGGGAAATCCTCCACCGGCAGGACGATCACCTCCGCCCGGCATCTGCGACGGATCGTAATCGCCACCTGAGTAGCCCGAACGGAAGCGATTACCGCCTCTTCGATTACCACCTACATTGTTGAAACGATAGGCAAAAGTGACCATATAATAGCTGGTAAGCGCGGTGTACTGTGTATCGGTAATGGAGTTGGTAGTAATGCTGCGACTCAGATTCAACCGTTGATGGAGAATATCGTTGAACTGAAGCCGCAACGAAGCGGCTTTATTGGCCAGAAAGGACTTGCTCAACTGCGCATTCCACATCACCTCATCCTGATTGTATCCGGCGCTGAGTCCCCGGTTAGCCGTGTAGGTTATATCAGACGAAAGAGAGGTCGACCAGGGCAATGTCAACTGCGTGTTGTAGGTGATATCGTACGTATTCGACTGCCGTGGTGAAAGTCCCGACATGGAATAGGTGGACGAACTGTAGCCCAACCGACCGCGAAATTGCCCGTAAAACCAATCGTTCTTGTAACTGATCGACAGGCTGGGCGTGACCGTAGCCGTATGGGTAATGTTGCGTTCGCTTTGTTTCTGAAGCAGGGTGTAGCCCACCTGATTGCTATATCCGGCAACGGTCTGAAAATTGAAATTAAAGTGCATCTTTTCATCAAGCGGACTGGAAAACAACAAATTGGCCTGCGAATTCCATGTTCCGTTTTCGTTGATTGGCTTGGTGTACTGCACTCCCGTTCCCTGTTCATACGTGGTGTAGTTGACAATCGAATTCTGTATAAACGTATGGGTCAGTATGGCGCTGAACGAATGTTGCGAAGTGCGATTATTACTGTTGTATTCGAGTGAAATATTGTGGCTGAACGAGGGCAACAGATCGGGATTACCGCTGGTAATATTCAAAGGATTGGTAACATCCTGCGACGGATCGAGTTGCGAAACGGAGGGCTGAGTGGTACGCCCGTTATAACGCAAACGCATGTATTTACGCATCATCTTGTTATTGCCAAAACGATAGGTAAACTCGAACTGGGGTGCATAATTAACCGTTTTGCGGGTAGGTATCCGGTTGTAAACAGAATCAAGTCCATCGCCATACCAATCTTTGATGTAGCCTATGCTGCGGGTAGAACTCGGAGCCACAGAAAGGCCGATGTTGTAGGTATATTTTGTTTGCACCGACCGGAAATTGGCACGAATATTCTGACTTGTCGAATGAACGGACGAACTGCGGCTGTAGTTGGCATTCAGATCGTCATACAATCCGGTTGACGAGTCGTAATCGTACGTCTCCTTTTCATTGACCGTATTGTTGAACTGAATATTATAGAGTAAATCGATGAAATAATTCTTGGCAATAGGCTCCACGTAGGTAAAACGCAGGTTGTACGAATTGCGGTTGGCGGAGTTGGCCGATTGCTGATTGTAAAGTGTGTTCCGGCCCGTTGCCTGATAAAAAATATTATCCGAATTGTTAGTGCCCGTCCCCTGACTATCGCTGAGATTGAACGATCCGCTCAAACTCACCCTTCGCCCTTTGGCCGATAACTTACGCGAAATGTCCAGCTCGGCACCCACATTGGTTCCATCAGAGTTCAATGTACTGGCAGAATTGCTCTCGTTGACAGCTGTAGAATCGATATCTCCCGCCATTGTTTTCTGGTAGGAGGTGTTGCGCGCAAGCGATGAGTTGTATGAAAAGGTCGGAGTGAAAACGATAGTGGTAAGGGTATCCATCTGGTACTCCATTTTACCCCCCGCCGAGAAGTTATGGCTGAAATTGTGTACAGTAGAGGTGCTACGCCGGTACGAAACGCTATCGGTAAATATATTTTCGCGCGAACTACGACTATTGGTATAGTTGTCACTGTAGTTGTACGAAACGTTTGCTCCCCATTTAAGCTTATCGCTGGCAACTTTTGCCAAGTTAAGTCCTGCTGTAGAAGAGCTGGTTATGCCACCATTACCTGCTGTACTTCCACTGCCGCCTCTACCTGTTCTGACATTATTCCCCCTGTCGGTTGAGGCTCTTTCATTGATATTATTCGAGTTGGCCACCACCGATACCTGATCGGTTTCCGTAAAGCGGTTAAGCATCGATCCGGTAGTATACCGGGCGCTCTCGTTGTTCTTGTTGTCGAAAAGCTGACCGGCACCACCCGAGAGATTGCCCATCCACCCCTTCATCATTCCTTTTTTGATAGTCAGGTTGATAATGGTTTCCGGTTCATCGTCATCCACTCCGGTCAGTATGGCCAGATCCGATTTCTTTTCAATCACCTGCACTTTCTCTACAATATCCGCGGTCAGATTTTTGGTTGCCATCTTCGGATCATCGCCAAAAAAATCCTTCCCGTTGACCCGTACCTTGCTAACCTGCTTGCCCGCCGCCGTCGTTATTTTACCATCGGCATCCACCTGCACTCCGGGCAATCGCTTTATCAAATCCTCCACCACCGCGCCATCCGGCGTTTTAAAAGCAGCGGCATTGTACTCCACCGTATCCTCTTTCACCACCATCTCAGGCAGTTTTCCGGTTACCGTCACCGTTCCCAGCATCACATTCGACGCTCCCAACCTGACATTTCCCAGATTGATGATAGTTCTTCTGAATTGTTGTTCACGAATAGTAAGCCGCTTGGTGTTGTAGCCGGTAAACGATATCAGGAGGTAATAGCCACCCGGTTTCACATCTTTTATCTCGACTTGTCCGTTTTGAGCAGTGACGGCACCCTGTACCATTTGATTTGTTTTCGCGGCGAACAACCGTACCGAGGCAAATTCGATCGGCTGACTACTTAACGAATCGACAATCGCAGCCCTGACTGTCGCCACTGTTACGACAGGAACAGAGGTTCCAGAACCGGCACGACGGGTAGCAACCTGCGCAAAAAAGGTAGTTGCCGATCCAACCAGAATAAGCGTAAAGTACAATTTCAATTTCATCTTTCGTACTATCGAATGGTTTGTAAATAAGACCATTTTGCCTATCGAACGTTTAACGAAGTAAAAAACATTTTTCATCTTTTTAAAACAGCTATCTTTTAACGGCTAAAATCTGTACGTTTCAAGCCAACGATATTTTCCATCAGGTACAATACAAGAAGCATCCCTGCTGTAACTAACAATAAAAAAACAACAGCGATTATACCTAAAAAATAACACAGGAAATATTTCGGTAACTTAAAAAACCATTATCTTTGAAGTCGGATTGGTAAACCGACTAAACAAATATGCAAAAGTACCGGTTTATCCGACCCGTTATTTTCAAACCAACAGATAAATTTCAATGAAAGAACTTGTACGCTGTAAACCTTGCGGTTATGTGATGGAGGCCGACAAACTGGGCGATGTATGCCCGGCTTGCGGAATGCCCCGCAAGGCTTTCGAACCATATCGCGAACGCGTTGCCGCCAATCGCCTTTTAGTGCTCAGCCTCGATATGCACCCTATAGCTATCCATCTATCGCAAACTTTTGTTATAATGATTCCGGCGCTGATGGCCTTTATCTGGCTATTTCCGAACCTGCTGAACGAGGTATTCGCGAATGTGCTGATCTTCACGATCTACGTCTATCCGCTCACCATTCTGGCTTCGATAGCCACCGGTATTATCGATGGGTTGTTCCGTTTCAAATCGCTGGCTCCGCCGCTGCTGAAAGCAAAAATTCTATACAGTTGCCTGATCCTGATCAGCTCGGGGCTCACCTTTGCGCTCTCCTATCACGGAGAATACAATGTGTGGGGATTTATTTGCAGCCTCTTCAGTCTGGGCTTTGCCGTTCGTCTCGGCCTGCTGGGCAAGCACCTTATCGACGTCATTCTACCGGGCTCTTATCCGGTAAAAAAAGGAAAGGCTCCGGTAAAAGCAGAATAAAGTGAAAAAGTGAATGTAAGCAGAAAGGCATCCCGAGCGATTCGGGGTGCCTTTCTCACTATTTAGTGGTGCCGTTCATCGCCCGGGCAATGGCAGGGCCAGTCGTGCGAGAGGTCGATGCAGGTGATAACGGTAGTTTCGTTGCCGCACGAAGCCACGATGATGCGCACCTTTTCGCCGCCTTCATACCCTTCCAGAGCATAACGCTTGTGGCAATCGTCGGCGCGCAGGTTGCTCTTTTTGTAGTTAATATAGCCATGATGCAGCAGGTCGGCCACCTCTCTTTCGTCGATATTGCGGCACTCCATCCGGCAACGGGCATGGTTGGAATAGCTTATTCTGGCAGGATTACGGTTCAACCCGCCACCATCGGAGGCCGGTTGTCCGGCAGGCCGCGACTGGCAGGCAAAGAATAGCGAAAGAATCAAAAAAACGGTTCCGAGTCGTAGCTGTTTCATTGGAATTGTTCGGTTACGGTTTTATCTTTGCAAAGCTATCATTTCTTTTTAATGCGTAATTACGTCTGATGGATAAAAAACGAACGATCTACCTCTCGCTGTTGCGGGGAATCAATATCGGCGGACACAACAAAATCAAAATAGCCGACCTGAAGGCGCTGTACGAATCGCTCGGACTGGGACAGGTAACCACCTATATCCAGAGCGGAAACGTATTGTTTTCGTCGGAAAAGAACGAAACAAAAGAGGAACTTGCCAGCCGCATCAGCCTCGCTATTGAGGCGAAATTCGGATTCGGAGTGCCTGTGGTGATCCGGACAAAGGAGGAGATGCAACAGATTGTGACACAAAACCCTTTTACCGAAGAGGCAGAAACAGCGCCTGACAAAATGGTGGTGATGTTTTTGGGCTCGGCACCCGATATCGTTACGCTTGCAAAAATAAAGGAGAAAATCGACGACAACAGCCGCTTCGCCTTTATCGGCAACATGCTCTACTTCTTCTACCCCGACGGCTACGGACAGACCAAATGGCACTCCAACTTTTTCGAAAAGCAGCTCCGGACCACCGTCACCGCACGCAACTGGACAACGACCTGTAAATTAGCCGGGATGGCTGCCGATTTATAAAGAAGTAGCCCTGCACCAGATACTCTTTCAACCGTTGTGTTGCCCACTGGCGGAACTTTGTGGCAATACTCGATTTGATTCTGTAACCCAGTGAAATAATCATATCGAGGTTATAGAATGGAATCTCTCTTGATACGTTTCGGGTTCCTTCTTGTTGAACCTGTCGGAATTTCCGACACGTTGAAATTTCAGGTAATTCTCCTTCTTCGTAAATATGCTTTATATACTCAACAACGTTGGTTCGTGAAGAGTGATAAAGATCAGCCATCTGCTTTTGCATCAGCCACACCGTATCATCATCAAACTTCACATTGACACCGATAACTGCTATTGCTTTCCTGATATATCTCAATCTTGTTTTCCATGCCAAGAACATTTATTTGGTTGTTGAAGACATTACAAATCTTCTTCGGTTAGCACTTTTATGCCGTTTTCCAATAGCAGCTTCGCTGTGATTCCGTTACCGGGGCAGACCGGTATCAATACCTCTTCTTCTGCCAGCCGCAACACTTTTTCATGGGGGACGCTCTCCCCGTTGTATCGGCAGGCAAGTCCCAACAGGCAGGCGCTACAAAGTCTTATTTGGTTGTGATTGCCCTTTTGTATGTCGCTATATTTACAATTGTTTTTTAAGCACATCCAAATGTCTTCAGCTTTTGCAAACAATAGCATTTCAATAGTTGCTATATCGGTATGATTATGATCTGCAACTGATTTTAGATCGGATAAGTAGCGATCATAAAATTTCGAATCGTCCGGTTTTTCCCAATTACCCGATATATCTGCGATTTTTTTATTTCCTTCTTGTATCTTTTTATTTCTACTGCTTAGGATGGGAAATAAGGTTTTATCTTCGATGCCGTATAATTCCTGTAGACAATTCAAGCTTAGAGATACTCTTGCATCGAAAATAGCATATTGCTGTGGATTATGTATTACCAACGCTTTTGACCACGAGGGCACCCCTTTCTTGCCAAGATTAATCAGACGTTTTGGACATGACTGCATGTATTTAGCCATCGTTTCATCCGAATTTTTCCTAATTCCGCCCCAGACGGATATGTAAGCCTTAATGATACTTGTGCGTTTAGTACTATCGCTTTGCCATAAGTCATGCAATTTATTTTTCAACTCCACGGTTTTGTCAAAGCAAGTTTTACCTTTAAGGGTTATTTCGAAATGGGTATGAAAGTACTTTTCTTGAATCTTCCATCGATACCAATTTCTATTGTCCAAATGTTTGGAACAGTAACAATTTAAGGCGTCGGTTAAATTCATGGCAATTAGTTTGATGTGAATGTTTTTATTGAGTTTTATCTTAACCTTTTTGAAATTGAACCGAAAAGAGAGTTCGCTTTTCTCAAAATCACTCCACACTTTTTCAACAAATAGATTATCACAAAACAGAACACTCTGAGCAAAACATCTACAATTAGAGACGTATCTGCTTTGTCTCAATCTTCTTGCTATCGTTCGACAACTGTATCAGTTCAATCGAGACCTGTCACAGTTGGGTTGATAGTTGTCTTGATTACTTCCGTATCTGTCAGGCAACCAACCCGGATCGTCACGACACCTTCCGTACTTGTCATGCTACCAGCCAGAGTTATTATGATCCCCACCATGACTATCATAATAGCAACCGGAACTGTTACGGTATCTTCCGTGACTGTTTTGCCACCAGCCGGGATCGTCACGGTACCTTCCGTGTCTGTCGCTTATTTCAACTCCTTTTCCAAAAACCTTCCCGTATACGACTTCTTGCACAGCACCAGTTTTTCGGGGGTTCCCTCGAAGACAATTTCACCGCCGCCGGCACCGCTTTCGGGACCAAGGTCGATGATGTGGTCGGCGCATTTAATCACCTCCATGTTGTGCTCGATAATGATTACCGTATGTCCGCGGTCGATCAGTGCGTCGAAGGCCTTCATCAACGTCTTGATATCGTGAAAGTGCAGCCCGGTGGTCGGTTCGTCGAACACGAAGAGCATCGGCGACGTCTTCTCTTCGGAAAGGAACGAGGCTAGTTTCACACGCTGGCTCTCACCGCCCGAGAGTGTACTCGATGCCTGTCCCAGTTTGATATAGCCGAGTCCCACGTCTTGCAGGGGTTTTAGCCGTTTCACGATTTTCTTTTCGGTGAGCCCTTTGCCTTCGGAAAAGAACTCGATGGACTGGTCGACGGTCATCTCCAGCACGTCGAAAATGTTGACGCCATTGTACATCACCTCCAGCACATCCGATTTGAACCGTTTGCCGTGGCAATGTTCGCATTCGAGCGTGATGTCGGCCATAAACTGCATCTCTACCGTGATGGTTCCCTCGCCCTGGCACTCTTCGCAGCGTCCGCCCTCCACGTTGAACGAGAAGTGCGATGCGGAAAAGCCCATCTGTTTGGCCAGCTGTTGCTCGGCAAAGAGACGACGTATCTCGTCGTAGGCTTTCATGTAGGTCACGGGGTTGGAGCGCGACGACTTCCCGATCGGGTTCTGATCCACAAACTCGATGTCGGTAGCTAAGTGCATACTGCCGTCGAGTTTGCCGTACACGCCCACATGTTCGGCTACGCCGCCGTAATGTTTTTTCAGAGCAGGGTACAAAATATCGCGCACCAGCGACGATTTGCCGCTACCGCTCACGCCGGTAACCACCGTCATCACGTTGAGCGGAAAGCGTACCGAAATATTCTTCAGATTGTTTTCGTTGGCACCGGTCACTTCGATGTAGTTGTTCCATTTACGGCGCTTGGCGGGCACCGGAATCTTCTCCGTTCCGGCAAGGTAATTGAGCGTGTGCGATTGTTTGGTCGTGTCAATGGTCTCCTGCGGTACGGGAAAAGGCGATGCCAGTACCACTTCACCGCCCAGTCGACCGGCATTCGGACCGATGTCGATAATGTAGTCGGCGGCACGGATAATGTCTTCGTCGTGTTCCACCACCACCACCGTGTTGCCCAGGTCGCGCAGCTGTTTCAGCACTTTTACCAACAGCGCCGTGTCGCGCGAATGCAGCCCGATGCTCGGTTCGTCGAGGATGTAAAGCGAACCCACGAGGCTACTGCCCAGTGACGTGGCTAAGTTGATGCGTTGACTTTCACCGCCCGACAGTGTGTTGGAGAGTCGGTTCAGTGTGAGGTATCCCAGACCGACATCGAGTAGGAACCGGACGCGGTTATTGATCTCGATGAGCAGTCGTTTGGTGATCTGTATCTCCTGCTCAGTCAGCTTGAGGCTGTCGAAAAACTGTTTGAGCTCCGACATGGGCAACTCTACCAGTTCCGTTATCGATTTGCCACCGATCTTTACCCACTGCGCCTCTTTTTTCAGGCGGGTGCCGTGGCATTCGGGACAAACGGTTTTTCCCCGGTAACGTGCCAGCATCACCCGGTATTGAATTTTATACTGATTGGTTTCCAGAAAGCGGAAGAACGCGTCGATGCCCTCAAAATATTGGCACCCTTCCCAAAGCATTTTTTTCTCCTCTTTGGTCAGGTTGATGTAGGGATGATGAATAGGGAACCCGGCTTTGCGGGCTCCGGCCACCACCTGATTTTTCCATTCGCCCATCACCTCGCCGCGCCAGCAAACTACCGCGCCTTCATACACAGATAGCTGCTTATCGGGGATCACCAGATTTTCATCGATGCCGATCACTTTGCCAAACCCTTCGCAACGGGGACAGGCTCCCACCGGGCTGTTAAAACTGAACAGCTGTTCCGACGGCTCTTCAAAGATAATGCCGTCCGCCTCAAACGATTTCGAGAAGAGCTGTTGGTGTCGGCCCTCTTCGGTTTGTACCTCAACCACACAACTGTTTTTTCCTTCAAAAAAGGCGGTTTCTACCGAGTCGGCCAGTCGGCTGAGGGTCTCCTTATCGGTCTGTACCGCCAGGCGGTCGACTACCACAAAGGTTTCGGCATCCGCACTCAGCGCTCCGTTTTTCAGGGCATCGCCAATACGCATAAACTCTTCTCCGATCTTCAACCGGTTGAAACCCTCTTTTTGGAGAATTCCGGCATGTTTCTCTATTGTTCTTCCTTCGGGTACAAGAAACGGAACCATAACCACGACAGCAGTTCCTTCGGGCAAAGCTGTAAAATAGTTAACCACATCTTCCACCGTATGTTTTTTGACCGGTTCGCCCGATACCGGCGAATAGGTTTTACCCACACGCGAATAAAGCAGCTTGATGTATTCGTAAATTTCGGTGGAAGTTCCCACCGTGGAACGCGGATTGCGGGTGTTTACCTTTTGTTGGATGGCAATAGCAGGAGGCAGCCCTTTGATGTAATCGACCTCGGGCTTATTCATGCGCCCCAGAAACTGCCGGGCATAAGCCGAAAGGCTCTCTACGTATCGGCGTTGTCCCTCGGCATACAGTGTGTCGAATGCCAGCGACGATTTGCCGGAACCCGACAATCCGGTAATGACAACCAGCGAATTACGTGGAATTTCTACGTCAATATTTTTGAGATTGTTGACCCTGGCTCCTTTGATTATGATATTTCCTTTGTTGGACATAGATGCTTAATATATGAAACGAACATGTTGCTGCACAACGCCCAAGAGATCCCGATAGCTATCGGGAAATAATTTACAGCAACAATGGAGTTCCATTCTTCCTTAGATGAAAAAATTATTATAGTATGAAACATGCAAAGTTACGCATTTGTTTTAGCCATGCCTAACAAGTTGACGAAACCTGTGACGGATAATGATCTGTAACAGTAGAATTGCCTCTGCTACTAAAAAAGATAAATGCCGCCCGATTAGCAAATTTCTAATAATCCAATTGTCAATTGTTTAAATTTTACCATTCGGGCTTACATCCGGCAATAAATTTAATTCAGTTTGAATTAGTTAGTATTTTTTGCATATTAGAAGACTCTCTTTTTTCTAATATGGAATACCATTGTAAACTATTTGCTGTAATTTTGTCCGACTTTTACATCTAACCAAACGTATGACTAAGCCGAACAAAGAAACTCCCGTTTTGAAAGGGATTGATGCGATTAACTTTATCAATGAGATGAAAGAGGCTGACGTAAATAAAGCCTGTCGCGTAGAAAAAGAACGTACATTCAATCACTTTGCTCAGTTAGCTGCCATTTCCAATTTCCGATAAGCTATGGATTTTTCCACTTGTAAGATGATCCGCCTCTCGCAGGATCTGCAATTGAAACCTTTCGATTGTGGTCGCGAAGATGTAAATTCATATCTTTTTGACGGAGCAAAATCGTACGACAAGCAGCTGCTTTCGGTTACGTATCTTATTGAGAATGGTGATGAAACCATTGCTTTCGTAGCCCTGACCAACGACCGCATCACGCTGGAATCGACCCCGATTACCGGAAGGTGGAAAAAATATTTTTTTGAATACCTGCCTATCGGGAAGAAATATATCAGCTATCCGGCCGTAAAAATGGTTCAGCTTGGTGTTTCAAAGTATTATCAAAATCAGCAGGTAGGTACCGCTGTGGTCGATTATGTAAAACGCTGGCTAATGACCAACCGCTTTACGGGTTGCCGCTTCCTGACGGTAGAAGGAATCAAAGAGTCACTTCCATTCTACGAAAAAAACGGCTTTTACTACATTACCAACGACGACGTAGACTCCGATGCCCGCATCATGTACTACGATTTGAAACGTTTGGAAGAATTATAACAAGAGAGTCCCGGAACCGGGACTTCTTTGTTTCTTGACCCTCTTTTTTATCAAAAAAATATAAATAGTGTGCGGCATGTGGCGCATGCCCTTTTGGTGCATGTATCTTTGCAAACGATGAAGCAATTTCTCCGATATTTTTCCATTCTCTCGCTTGCCCTTGTGGTTTTTCTGGTGGGCAGCGGGGTGAACTACATTCACTACTGTTGTTCCGAATGTAGCAAGAAAGGTATTGGCGAAGTGGCAAAAGAGCTCAATCTGGCTAATCTGCCTGTTGCGCCGGTGCATTCGTCCGAAGCTGACGACTGTTGCGCCGGAAAAACGGAAACCCCGAAACCGATGACGTGCGGACATACGATGCAAACCGGAAAACAGGATTGCTGTAAGATTACCCGCCTGCAGGTCGACCTCAACGACCAGATTGCCAAAATTACGGTCAACGCTGATTTTACATGGCATATCGATTTACCCAACAATCAGCTGCTCTCCGCAATTGCCGAACGCCCGGTCGTATCGACAGAGCCCGTTTATCCACCCCCTTTGCACTCCTCCAGACTCCTGCTTAGCCTGAAATCCGTCCTTTTGATTTGATTTTATGATTGTTTCGGATCGTCCCGATCCGGAAGTTCTCGTTGTATTTTGGCGTATAATACGTCGAAGTAAAATTTAATTTAACAATTTGACAATGTGCTAATTTGCCGATAGAACCTGTTTTTGCGGGTCTTGATGCAATTTAGAATTTTCACATTTTCAAATCCCAAAATTTTCAAATTTAGAAGTCATGAAATCAATCAAATTTATCCTTGTAGCCATTATCGTGGCATTTACAACCCAACTCAACGCTCAAAAACCAACACAAACCGCATCCATAAAGGTGTGGGGCAACTGCTCTATGTGTAAAGCCCACATTGAAAAAGCGGCGAAATCGGCAGGTACAACCACTGCCAACTGGAACGAATCGAGCAAAATGCTGAAAGTCACTTTCGACGCTTCGAAAACCAATGTCGATAAAGTGAGCAAAGCCCTTGCCGCCGTAGGTCACGACACTGAAAAATACAAAGCCGACTCCAAAGTCTACAACGCTTTACCCGGTTGCTGCCATTATCCGAGAAGCAAATAAATGTGCTAAGCCTCTCCCCATCCCCTCCCCACCAGGGAGGGGTATCTCCATGCTGATTTCCGCAACCGGTTCCTCCTCCCTTGTGGGGAGGAGGTTAGGAGGAGAGGTCTGAGGTTGAGGCTTATGCACACTTGTTTTATATCATGTCAATTGTAAATAGATCTTATGATTAATCGGATTATACGTTTTTTTCTGCATAACAAACTGATAACGGCTCTGCTGTTGGTCATTTTTGTGGTGTGGGGAATAATTACTACGCCATTCGATTGGAACGTCTCATTTCTCCCGCGTGATCCGGTTCCGGTCGATGCCATCCCGGATTACGGAGAGAATCAGCAGATTGTAGCCACCGAATGGATGGGGCGATCGCCCAAGGACATTCAGGATCAAATCACCTATCCGTTGACGACGGCATTGATGGGTATGCCGGGGGTAAAAACCATCCGAAGCACCTCCATGTTCGGCATGTCGTTTATCTATGTCATTTTCAAGGATAATGTGGAGTTTTACTGGAGTCGTTCGCGGGTGCTTGAGAAGCTGAGTTCGTTACCGCCCGGCACCTTGCCCGAAGGTGTTAAACCGGCTTTGGGGCCTGATGCTACGGCACTCGGACAGATATTTTGGTACACGCTCGAAGGTCGGAATCCCAAGACCGGCAAGCCCACCGGAGGATGGGATCCGCAGGAGTTGCGCACCTTGCAGGATTACTACGTAAAATATACCCTTTCGTCGGCTGACGGGGTGTCGGAAGTGGCCGGTGTCGGAGGTTTTGTCAAAGAGTATCAGATCGATCTCAACCCCGATGCTATGAAAACCTATGGCGTAACGGTGATGGATGTGATGAAGGCGGTGCAAAATTCCAACCTCGACATCGGTGCCGAAACCATGGAGATGAATCAGGTGGAATATGTGGTGCGCGGCTTAGGCTATGTCAAATCGCTGGCCGATATCGAAAAAGCTGTTGTTGCCGTCAGCGAAGACAATACGCCGATCACGGTCAAACAGATCGGACGCGTCGCTTTCGGTCCGGCAACACGTCGCGGAGGCCTCGACAAGAACGGGGTGGAAGCGGTGGGCGGCGTCGTGGTGGCGCGCTACAAATCGAATCCGCTGGAGGTGATTTCCAATGTCAAGAAGAAGATTGCCGAAATAGAGCAGTCGCTGCCATCGAAAACCCTGCCCGACGGAACGGTGAGTAAGGTGACAGTTGTGCCGTTTTACGACCGCACAGGATTGATCCGCGAAACTATCGGTACGCTGGAAACGGCGCTGACGCATGAAATTCTGATCTGTATCATCGTTATCATCGTGTTGGTGACCAACCTGCGGGCATCCGCGATCATCTCGGGTCTGCTGCCGATTGCGGTGCTGATGACCTTTATCGTGATGCGCTTGGTTGGGGTAGATGCCAACATCGTGGCCCTGTCGGGTATTGCCATTGCCATCGGGGTGATGGTCGATATCGGCATTGTCTTTACTGAAAATATTGTCCGGCATCTCGAACTGCCCGAGAACAGGAATCTTTCGAAGAAACAATACGACGACCTGATTCTCAAGGCAACCACCGAAGTGGCTCCGGCCATCATCACGGCTTTGCTTACGACGGTTATCAGTTTCTTGCCGGTATTTGCCATGGAGGCTGCCGAAGGAAAACTGTTCCGGCCGTTGGCTTTCACCAAGACCTTTGCCATTGTTGCTTCCATGCTGCTCGGCTTGATGGTACTCCCGACGCTTGCCAAATGGATATTCTCGTTTAAATTGAATACCCCCAAATCGCGCCAAATCGGCAACGGTATCTTAATCGGAGCCGGACTCTTTTTCGCAATCGTCTGGGGAAGCTGGCCTGCATTGGCTTTGTCGTTGGTCGGTGCTAATAACTTAACTGCTCACTTGTGGAAAGAGCCGTGGCAACGGTATCAAAAGTATGTGAACCTGGTTATTGCGCTCTTGTTTGCTCTTTATTATCTCACGGAAGAGTGGCTACCGTTAGGCGCACAAAACCATTTTGGACTCAATTTTATCTTTATCATCCTTGTTGTTGGTTTTGTGTTGGCATTGCTTTCGTTGATGGTGCACTACTACGAACCTGTATTGCGCTGGTGCTTGGCAAACAAAACGAAGTTTCTGACCATTCCGGTGGCGACGCTGTTGTTCGGAATCCTGATCTGGCTCGGCGTGGATCGTATTTTCGGTTTTGCTGCCGATGGTATTGAAAAAACGGGATGGAATATTCGTCAGAGTAGCGGTTGGCAAAAGGCCACTTCCGCTTTTCCGGGCATCGGCAAAGAGTTTATGCCCTCGCTCAACGAGGGTTCTTTCCTGCTCATGCCCACCAGTATGCCCCATGCGGGGGTGGAACGAAATATCGGGTATGAGAAACAACTCGATCAACGACTGGCGTCTATTCCCGAAGTGGAGATTGCCGTCGGAAAATGGGGACGTGTCAATTCCGCGCTCGATCCGGCCAATATCCAGATGTTTGAGAATGTGATCAATTACAAATCGGAATACATTCTGGATCAGGATGGGCATCGAAAGCGATTCAAAACAGACAGACAGGGAAATTTTGTTTTGGATAAAAGCAAGACAATCGGTGAGTTGGCTGGGTTGCATGGAAATAAGATTGGAAAAGATAGAAATACTGTTGAAATAAATGGAAATACAATAGAAATATCTGATATTGAGTCTATTGAATTTAATTACAAAGAGCAAAAAGTGGATATTTCGTTGAAAGAAAATAAAAAAAAGAGGCGTAATGCTTTGAAAAATAGTTCTATCTATTTCAATGTGTCTCAATCTATTTCTACAAACATTCAAGAGTTTTTGATTGAGGATAAGTATGGCGATTATTTCCGACAATGGCGTCCGCAGATTCATAAGCCGGACGATATTTGGCAGGAGATTGTGAAGGCAACACAACTTCCCGGGCTTACCTCTGCTCCCAAGCTGCAACCGATTGAGACACGTTTGGTGATGCTCTCTACCGGCATGCGCGCTCCGATGGGAATCAAAATCTATGGTCCCGATCTGGAGACGATAGAAAAGAGCGGCATTGCCATCGAGCAGCAGTTGAAGCAGGTGCCATCAGTGCAGGCCTCTTCGGTGTTTGCCGAACGTAGCGTGGCCGCGCCTTACCTGTTGATCGATATCGACCGTGAAGCGATTGCCCGTTACGGATTGAGTGTAAAAGATGTACAGGATGTGATTCAGTCGGCGGTGGGCGGAATGGCCCTGAGTACTACTGTGGAAGGGCGTGAACGTTTTCCGGTTCGGGTGCGTTATGCCCGCGAGTTGCGCTCTACGCCCGAAGATTTGAAGAATATTCTGGTTCCGGCTATGACCGACGGTTCGCAAATTCCGTTGGGGGAACTGGCAAAAATCGAATATGCCAGCGGACCGCAGATGATTCGGAGCGAGAATACCTTCCTGACCGGGTACGTCACCTTCGACCGCAAACCGGAATTTGCAGAGGTGGATGTGGTCAATCAGGCCGATAAGTTTCTGAAGCAACAGATCGACGCAGGCAAGCTCAGGCTCGGCAAAGGCGTTACCTATCAGTTTGCCGGAAATTACGAGCAGGAGATTCGTGCCACCAAACGGCTGTCGATTGTGATTCCCATCAGTTTGTTGCTGATTTTCCTGATTTTGTACCGGCAGTTCAAAACCATAACTGCCTCGTGTATTCACTTTTCGGGTGTTTTTGTCGCTTTTGCCGGAGGTTTTATCATGCTGTGGCTGTATGGTCAGGGGTGGTTTCTTAACTTCTCGTTTGCAGGGGTCAACATGCGCGATCTGTTCCAGATGCACCCGATCAACCTGAGCGTGGCGGTCTGGGTCGGATTTATCGCCCTGTTCGGACTGGCCACCAACGACGGTGTGATTATGGGAACTTACATCCATCAAATCTTTGAAGAGCGCAAACCCGACTCAGTACCTGCCGTTCGTGAAGCGGTGGTGGAAGCCGGTAAAAAGCGTGTGCGGCCTGCCATGATGACGGCAGCTGTGGCCATTATTGCCCTGCTGCCGGTTCTGACGTCAACCGGAAAAGGTGCCGACATTATGGTTCCGATGGCCATCCCGACCTTCGGGGGAATGATTATCCAGATCATGACCATGTATGTGGTGCCTGTTTTACAGTCGATCTGGAGAGAACGGAAAGTGAAAAAATCAATTATAAACTATTAAGACATTTAGGAACATGAAGATCAAACTAAACTTACTTAATGCCTTAATGGTTGAACTGAATAATTTGAAAATGAGAACAATATTATTTTTCATGCTACTTGTTTTTGTCGTTGGATCGGCTAAAGCAGTGGATTCATTGGATGATTATTTGAAAATTGCCGCTCAAAACAATCCTGCTTTGAAGTCTAAGTACACCAAATATCTGGCTTCGTTGCAAAAGGTGCCTCAGGTCGGCGCGTTGCCCGATCCTGATCTGTCGTTCGGCTATTTTATCGAGCCGATGGAGGTATTGGGTGGAAAGCAACGTGCTCAGATCCAGTTGATGCAGATGTTTCCCTGGCGGGGAACACTCAAAGCGGCTAAAAACGAAGCGGCACAGATGGCGCAATCCGATTTTGAAGCTTTCCGTGCTGAAAAAGAGGAGCTGTTCTACAACGTGCGCAAGAGCTATTTTCAGCTTTGGCTTACCGACCGGCAGATCGCTGTCAACGATTCGGCACTGGTGCTTTTGCAGAGCATAGAAAAATTGTTGCTTGCGAAATTTGGTAGTGAAAACGGTAGTGTTACCGCAACCGCTTCGCGATCGGCGATGAACGAGGCGCCGCAAAAGACAACTATGGGTATGAATCCCGGTGATAGTCGCGACAATAGTCTGCGTCAGGCTCCGGCGATGGGAGGCGGCAGTTCGATGGGTAAACCCGGGGCGGCGCTGAACGATTTGTTGCAATTGCGGATAGAAACCGGAACCGTCATTAATACGATTGCTTCGTTGAAGCAGCGCCGGCAGGTGATGACAACCCAGTTTAATCTGTTGTTGAATCGTGAACCTAATCTGCCGGTCACTCTGCCGACAGAGCTTCAGGTTCCGGATGGTGATTACCAGAGCGTCGCGTTGTTCGATTCTATCAAACAAAATAATCCGATGTTGAAAATGTCGAAAGCCGACATCGAGGCTTTTCATGCCCGGCAGGTGATGAACCGCAAAATGGGTTATCCGATGATTGGTATCGGATTGAACTACACGGTGGTGGGTAAAAGCGAAATGAGTACGTCGTCGATGAACGGCAAGGATATGGTGATGCCGATGTTGTCGGTCAAACTGCCTCTCTACAGGAAGAAGTATACGGCATCGGTACGCGAAGCGCAATTGCTGGAGCAATCGGCAACGGAGAATGCTGTCAATGTACAAAATATGCTTTTTATGGAATTTACAGACACACAGCTGGCTATTGACGAAGCAAACCGGAACCTGCGGCTCACGAAACAAAACCGGGAGCTGACTCAACAAAGTTTCAGTTTGCAGCGGACGCAATTTGCGACTTCCGGTATCGGTCTCAACGACTTGGTGCGTACCCATAAGGTATTGCTCGATTACCGGATCGCTGTTTTGCAGGCCGAAACCGACAAACGAATTGCCTACGCAGCATTGCAGAAATTGGTAGCAAAATAATTGGAAGTACTCAGTAAACAGTATTCAGTACACAGTAAAAATTTTGGAGTCTTGAATCTTGGTTCTTTACTCTTTGATCTAAAAAATTATGATTCGAAATAAATATATTCAATGGACGCTGATTTTTGTAGTCGGTCTGGGATTGGGTTGGCTCTTCTTTTCTCATTCGTCGACCGGCAAGCAAGCCGAAGTTCAAAAATCGGAAAGCGCCAAACAGATATGGACTTGTTCCATGCACCCGCAGATCCGGCAGGATCATCCGGGCAAGTGTCCACTTTGTGGAATGGATCTGATTCCGTTGCAACAAAGCAATGATAATCAAAATGCTGCGGTAATTACGTTGTCGGAGGATGCGATGCAGACGGCAAATATTCAAACCACACCCGTCATGAAAGGCTCGGCCTCGAAAGAGATCCATCTGTATGGCCGGGTCGAAAGCGATGAACGCGCGGTATCGGTTTTACCGGCTCATCTGCCGGGTAGGGTCGACAAACTGTTGGTCAACTTTACTGGCGACAGGGTGGTGAAAGGACAAACCATTGCCATCGTCTACTCCTCCGAATTGATTCAGGCTCAGCAGGAGTTGCTGGAAGCGAAGAAACTGAACGGCAGTGTGCCCGGTGCATTGGACGCCGCCCGCGAAAAACTCCGTCAGTGGAAACTCTCTTCGGCGCAAATCGATGCGTTGGAAAATGGTGGTCGTCCGGCAACCGAATTTGCCGTAAAAGCGACGACTTCGGGTGTCGTAACTAAGAAGATGGTGACTCAGGGCGATTACGTATCGCAGGGTACCCCGTTGTACGAGGTGACCGATTTATCGCGTCTCTGGGTGCTGTTCGATGTGTATGAGACCGATTTGCCCTGGATCAAAAACGGAGATAATCTTTCATACGAACTGCAGTCGATGCCCGGCAAAGGGTTCTCCGGCAGGGTTTCGTTTGTTGCTCCTATGGTCGATAGCCGTTCGCGCACGGTTAAAATCCGGGTGGAGGCACCCAATCGTAATTCACTTTTCAAACCCGGAATGCTGGCGATGGGAGTGTTGAAAGCCCGACTCAAAGGGAGTGTCGGCGATCTGCTGGTTCCTCGTTCGGCTGTGCTCTGGACGGGTCGGCGCTCGGTAGTCTATGTAAAATTGCAGAGTATGGCTACTCCTTCCTTTGAGATGCGGGAGGTAACTCTTGGCGCCGATCTGGGCGAGAGCATTGTGGTAACAAAAGGTTTGCAGGAGGGAGAACAGGTGGTAACCAATGGAGTCTTTAGTGTGGACGCTGCGGCACAACTGGCCGGTAAGCCAAGTATGATGAACCATACAGAAACGCCACCTTCTACCGTACAAAAAACAACAACAGAGAAAACGACACACCATAAAAAGGTGGTGTATGTCTGTCCGATGAAAGAGGATGCCGACGTTGTGTCGGATCATCCGGGAAAGTGCCCGAAGTGTGGCATGGATCTTGTTAAGAAAATAATTGAAGTTAAATGACGAAACATAGAGCAAATGACAACAATAAAAAAGAGCTTCCCGGTTATCGGGTTAAGTTGTGCCTCGTGTGCTGCCAATGTTGAGAGCACGTTGAAGGTACAGACCGGGGTAAAAAGCGCGTCGGTAAACTTTGCCGACTCTACCGCATGGATTGAATTTCAGCCGGAAGTTGCCGATCTTTCCGCAATAAAGTTGGCCGTACAATCGGCAGGATACGATATGCTGGTCGAAGAGGAGAGCCGCCTCGTTCAGGAAGAGATTAAAAAAACGCATCTTTCCGAACTCAGGCACAATACGATCGGTGCATCTGTTTTGGCACTGCCTGTGGTGATCATTGCAATGCTGTTGATGCACATGCCGTATGCCCACTGGATTATGCTGGCACTTACAACTCCCGTGGTTGCCTGGTATGGGCGGAGCTTCTTTATCAATGCTTTTCGTCAGACAAAACATGGGAAGGCTAACATGGACACATTGGTAGCCCTAAGTACCGGAATTGCCTATCTGTTCAGTCTTTTCAGCACGCTTTTTCCGCAATTCTGGACAAGCCGGGGGCAGGAACCTCATGTCTATTTTGAATCTTCGGCTGTCATCATTGCGTTTATTCTATTGGGCAAGATGCTCGAAGAGAGGGCGAAGTCGAATACTTCATCGGCTATCAAGAAACTGATAGGAATGCAGCCCAATACGGCCTGTGTCGTTCAGCCGGATGGAGAAATTACGGAAGTTTCTGTGGAGCGGGTGAATGTGGGTGATGCTCTGCTGGTGAAGCCCGGCGATAAAATTCCGCTGGATGGAGAAGTTGTGTCGGGCACCTCTTTTGTCGACGAGAGTACCATCACCGGAGAACCGGTTCCGGTTGAAAAAGGGCAAGGCGACAACGTATTTGCCGGTACGATCAATCAGAAAGGCAGCTTTATTTTCGAAGCGAAAAAAGTAGGGTCTGAAACGTTGCTATCGCAAATCATTAAAATGGTTCAGCTTGCTCAGGGAAGCAAGCCTCCGGTACAACATTTGGTCGATAAAATTGCATCGGTTTTTGTGCCCGTTGTGTTGGCGATTGCGGTACTGAGTTTTGCCATCTGGATGATGGTCGGTGGCGAGAGTGTTTTGCCGCAGGCTTTGCTTGTGATGGTTTCCGTGTTGGTTATCGCTTGCCCGTGTGCTTTGGGACTTGCCACACCCACGGCTATCATGGTAGGCATGGGCAAGGGAGCCGAAAATGGAATTCTGATAAAAGATGCGGAGAGTCTGGAGCTGGCGCATACAATCAATGTCGTTGTGTTGGACAAAACCGGTACGGTGACGGAAGGCAAACCGGTTGTGACGAATGCAGAATGGTTTGTCGCCGGAGAAGAGAGGTTGGAGTTGGAGCATATTCTTCACGCTATTGAAACCCAGTCCGAACACCCGTTGGCAGAGGCCGTTGTTGCGTCGCTGGGCAAGTCCACGGAGCCTTATACGGCACCCGACGCGTTTGAAAGTATTCCGGGGAAAGGGGTACGGGCAACTTATGACAAAATAGTTTTTTCGGTAGGGAACCAAAAGCTTATGGATGATGGCGGAGTGGAGATTCCGACGTCGACATTGGCGTTGATGGAGCAGTGGCAGCGTGAGGCAAAAACGGTTGTCTGCTTTGCCCGCGACAAGGAGTTGGTGGCGTTGTTCGGAATTGCAGATAAAATCAAAAGTACCTCGGCAAAGGCCATTGCCGATTTGCAACGTCGTGGCATAGAGGTCTGTTTGCTTACCGGCGATAACGAGCATACGGCACAGGCAGTAGCCCGAATGGTGGGCGTGAAGAGTTATAAATCCGGATTGTTGCCTTCCGAAAAGGCGGACTTCATTCACGGGCTACAAACGCAGGGGAAAGTGGTTGCAATGGTTGGTGACGGCATCAACGATTCGCAGGCCCTGGCTCAGGCCGACGTGAGTATTGCCATGGGAGCCGGATCTGATATCGCGATGGATGTGGCAAAAATGACCATTATCTCGTCCGACCTGCAAGCGGTGGTCAAGGCGATCCGGTTATCGGCGCTGACGGTTCGCTCTATCCGGCAAAATCTGTTTTGGGCATTCGTCTACAATGTAATCGGAATTCCCATCGCAGCCGGTGTGTTGTATCCCGTTTGGGGATTCCTGCTGAGTCCGATGATTGCGGGTGCGGCCATGGCGCTGAGCTCTGTCTCGGTGGTGAGTAACAGCCTCCGCTTAAAAACGAAAAATATTGAGCAATAACGATAAATAAACTTTATAAATAATTAATAATGAAAATACTACAATTTACAACCAACATCAACTGTCAGGGCTGTATAGCCAAAGTAACGCCATTTCTCAATAGCGCTGATGGAATTGAACACTGGGAAGTGGATACGGCAAATCCACAAAAAATCCTGACTGTTCAAACCAATAGCCTTGAAAATGACGATGTGGTCGCTGTTCTGCAAAAAGCGGGGTATAAAGCAACGGCATTGAAATAAGAGAACCGGAGATTTAGAGGGTTGCCAATCCTCCCGTGGCTGTTTCTTTATACGACGATGCCAGATCACGTCCGGTACGCAGCATGGTGTTGCATATCTGGTCGAACGAGATGCGGTGATTTCCGTCCGAAAACAGCGCATAGGTGCAGCAATTGAATGCACGGTCGGCTGCCATTGCGTTTCGTTCGATGCAGGGTATTTGCACCAATCCGGCTATCGGATCGCAGGTGAGACCCAAGTGGTGTTCCATCCCCATTTCGGCGGCATATTCGATCTGTGTGTTGGTTCCTCCCAGCAGTTGGGTCGCGGCAGCAGCTGCCATGGAACAAGCGGTGCCGATTTCGCCCTGGCATCCCACTTCGGCTCCCGATATGGAGGCATTGGTTTTGACTAAGGTACCAATCAATCCTGCCGTAGCTAAAGCTCTTAAAATGCGGGCTTCCGAAAAATGGTGGTATTGACGCAATTGGTATAACACCGCGGGAACCACGGCGCATGCTCCGCATGTCGGGGCGGTGGCAATCAACCCTCCGGCAGCATTCTCTTCGGCCACTGCCAGGGCGTAGGCATACACCAGGCCGCGTCGTTGCAGGGAGTCGCTGTAACCTTTTGCTTTTACGTAGTAGTTGGGAGCTTTCCGTTGTAGTTTTAAGACGCCCGGAAGTGTTCCTTCATTTTCAATGCCCCTCTCTACGGCATTGCACATGGTTTTCCATACCTTTTTGAGATAGTCGTTGATGGACTCACCTTCAAACTGCTCTACCACCTGCCAAAATGCCAACCCCTCTTTGTCGCAATAGGCCAGTATCTCATCCATGGTGCTGAGCGAATAGGTAGATGTCTTACTGTGATTCTCTCCCTCTTCGGCCAAAGCGCCACCGCCAATGCTGTATACCACCCAGGTATCGGTAATGTTGTCGTTTGCATCTACCGCTTCAAACTTCATCGCGTTGGGATGAAAAGGCAAAAAAATCTTCGGTTCCCAGTTCAGATGAACAGGCCTCTCTTTGATCTGTTCGAGAATGGCGATATTGGTGAGGTGTCCCTTACCGGTTGCGGCCAGACTTCCGTAAAGCGTTACGTTGAAATGGTGTGCTTCGGGATGTTTTGCATTGAATTGAGCTGCTGCTTTGGACGGGCCCATGGTGTGACTGCTTGAAGGTCCGTATCCTATCCGGTAGAGTTCGGTAATTGAATCCATTCTGTATATTTTTTCACAAAAGTAACCGTTTTATGGCCACAAACAAAGTCCCCGACATGAACTTTTCTGCTTTTGGAAATATTATTTTTTTGATAGCTGCAATTGCATTTCGCTCCGCCGTAACGTATCTTTGTATCACTCGTCCGGATTGTGATAGGCAATACCGGATATTTTTTACCGGGCAATTTGTCCGGCGTTCATTGATTTATTAAAAGCAATAATAAATATGAAAATAGGATTTATCGGTTTAGGAAAAATGGGCGGGAAAATGGTGGAACGCCTTCTCAATAACGGACATCAGGTCGTAGTGTATAATCTCACCAAGAAAGAGGTCGATGAGGCTGTAGAAAAAGGAGCCGAGGCGGCAACCGACCTTCACGATCTGGTCCGAAAACTGGATGGAAAGAAACTGGTGTGGCTGATGGTTCCGTCGGGGAAACCTGTCGACGCGAATCTTGCCGCGCTGTCTGAATTGCTGAAAGAGGGTGATGTTATCGTCGACGGTGGCAATAGCTACTGGCGCGACTCCGTGGCCCGTGGCAAAAAGCTCAAAGAAAGAGGAATCGACTATATCGATTGCGGTACCAGCGGTGGCGTGTGGGGACTGCAAAACGGCTATTGCCTGATGTATGGCGGTACGAAAGAGGCTTGCGATTTTGCGGAACCGCTTTTCAAAAGTCTGGCTCCCGAAAACGGCTACATCTATTGCGGCGAAAGCGGTGCCGGTCACATGACCAAGATGGTGCACAACGGCATTGAATACGGAATGATGCAGGCTTATGCCGAAGGCTTTGAAATAATGAAAAATTCGCCTTACGATATCGATTTGGAAAAGGTGTCGAAAGTTTGGATGCATGGTTCGGTGGTGCGTTCGTGGTTACTCGAACTGATTGGAAATGCGCTGGAAAAAGATCAGGAGCTCACCGATCTGCAACCGTGGGTGGCCGACAGTGGCGAGGGTCGCTGGACGGTGCAAACGGCCATGGACTTCGACGTGCCGGCACCGGTCATCACCTCGTCGCTTTTTGCCCGTTTCCAGTCGCGTCAGGAGAATTCGTATGCCATGAAACTGTTGGCTGCCATGCGAAACCAGTTCGGCGGTCATGAGGTAAAGAAATCGTAAAGGAGGATATTGTTATGGCACAAATTCAAGACCAGGTGCTGGTTATCTTCGGAGCCTCGGGCGATCTCACCTACCGCAAACTGATTCCTGCACTATTCGATCTGTTTATGCAGGATCTGTTGCCCCAAAATTTCACCATTTTGGGTGTGAGTCGTACTGAGTTCACCGATAAAGCATTCCGCGATAAAATGAACGACGGCATTCGCCAGTTTGCCTATTTCAAAAATCCTGACAAAGAGAAGCTGGCTGTTTTTGATGAAAAGTTGCACTACCTTTCTATCGAGACGAAAGAGGCTACGGAGTATGCAAAATTGGTTCACAAGCTCAAAAAGATTGATAGCGATCATCATACCGGAGGTAATTATCTGTTTTACCTTTCTACGCCTCCCAGTTTGTATGGCCTGATTCCTCAGTTTTTGGCACAACAGGGGCTCAATAAAGGGCACAACGGCTTTCCACGACTGATTATCGAAAAACCATTCGGCGAGGATGTCTATTCGGCCTTCCAACTCAACAAACTGCTTCTCAACTTTTTCAAAGAAGAACAAATTTACCGGATCGATCACTATCTGGGTAAGGAGACAGTACAAAACGTTCTCGTAACCCGTTTTGCCAATGGAATATACGAACCTCTCTGGAACCGGAATTATATCGACCGCGTAGAGATAACGGCAGCCGAGAGTCTGGGCGTAGAGGGTCGTGGCGGGTATTACGACCATGCCGGGGCGCTTCGCGATATGGTGCAAAATCACTTGTTGCAGTTAGTCGCGCTGGTTGCAATGGAGCCTCCCACCGAGATTAGCGCCGGAGCTATCCGCAACGAAAAGATGAAGGTTTTTCAGTCGCTTCGACCGCTGAAAGAGACCGATCTGTTCAATAGCGTGATTCGCGGACAATATTTGTCGTCGAACATTCGCGGAGGTCATTTCAAAGGTTACCGTGAAGAAGAGGGTGTTGACCCGATGTCGCGCACCGAAACCTATGCGGCGCTAAAATTTTATATCGACAACTGGCGTTGGGGCGGAGTGCCGTTTTATATCCGTACCGGCAAACGGATGCCGACGCGTGTTTCGGAAATTGTGATTCATTTCAAGCCTACACCTCATAAACTCTTCGTTAGGAATCCTGATTTCTGGACGATGGGCAATCAATTGGTACTGCGCATTCATCCCGATGAGGGCATCTTGCTGAAAACGGGGATGAAGATTCCGGGAGCCGGATTTGAAGTGAAGACGGTCAATATGGATTTTCATTACAAAGATTTGCAGGCGACCTACGTGCCGGGAGCTTACGAGCGGCTGTTGCTTGACGGAATGATGGGCGATGCCACTCTTTATACCCGTGGCGATGGGCTGGAGGCTGCCTGGTGCTTCGTGCAACCCATTCTCGATTTCTGGAAGCACAATCCGAATGCACCGCTCTACGGCTATCCCGCCGGAACCTGGGGCCCCGATTGTGCCGATAAATTAGTGGAAGGCGAAAATCAAACCTGGCGCTATCCCTGCAAAAATCTGGCAGGCGATGGCATCTATTGTGAATTATGATTCGACAAATATCTGTGTTTGAAACCATAGACGACCTCAACCGCGAGGTCGTCAATCTGATCGATTACCTGCTGCAATCCAGGCCAACAATCAGTATCGCCCTTTCAGGAGGTTCTACCCCGAAAGCATTGTTCGATTATTGGTCAAAAGCAAAGCGCGAATTCGATTACTGGAAGCGCATTCGTCTCTTTTGGGGGGACGAACGTTGTGTGCCTCCCGATGACGAAATGAGCAATTTCGGCATGACCAAAGAGCATCTGCTTGACAAAATACCCATTCCTCCCGGAAATATTTTCCGCATCGTGGGCGAAAATGATCCCGGGCAGGAAGCGGTTCGTTACGGTGAATTAATTGAAAAAGAGGTGCACTCCTTCGATCTGATTTTACTCGGATTGGGAGATGACGGACATACGGTTTCCATTTTCCCTCCGTCTGTTAAGCTCTGGAAAAGTCCGCAAACCTGTGTCGTAAACCACCATCCCGAAAGCGGAATGGAGCGAATCACAATAACCGGAAAAGTCGTTAATGGGGCAAGCTATGTAGCATTTCTTGTTACAGGAAGTAGTAAGGCGGCGAAAGTGGAAGAGATTATCCTGCACCGAAAAGAGCACATAAACAGTTATCCCGCAGCCAAAGTAGCGCCTGCATCCGGAAATTTATTCTGGCTATTGGATGCCCGTGCGGCAGCGTTGCTCCAATCCAAACCATTCATTAACTTTGCAAACAAATTAAAGTGATATGCCATTGATTTTATCCGATATGAAACTGAGCGAGGTTATTCTTCAGCATTACGTGCTGATGCCGGTGATCCGTCGCTTTAATATAAAACTGGGATTTGGGGAGAAAACGATAAGAAAAGTGTGCGAAGAGTACAGCCTCGATGTCGACCTTTTTCTGGCAGTAATCAATCTGTATATTCAACAAACATATGCGATGGATCGTCCTTTGACGATTAATCAGATCGCAGCGACCGTTGATTACATGAAGAATACCAACTCTCAGATAGTACAGGCTCAGCTACCCAATGTGGAGCGGCATTTACACGCGCTCATGTCCAACAGTTTTGAACACAACAAAACGATCGGTCTTATCAATAATTTTTTTCAGGAGATCAAAGCCGAACTACTGACCGGAATCAGTTATGATAATGAACAACGGTTTCCCTATATCGAACGCTTATGCACCGGAATGCCGGAGGCGGAAGCTACAAAACCAAACGACTCGCCGGTGCAAGAGCCGGTAGATGAGAAAATTTTCGACCTACGCAGCATGTTGATGAAATACCTGACCGGAGAGGCCGATCAGAATCTTTGCTATGCCGTCTTTTTTGCCCTGTTTACGCTCGAAAACGATATCCGGCAATACAATAAAATTTGCGAAAAATTACTCGATCCGGCGATTGGACATATCGAAAAAAGATGCTGAAAGATAAGAATATAGCTATTATGACCAGCCGTGTTCTCGAAGGACGGGGATTGCAATCGCTCCTGATGGAGAGCTTTGAAGGCACCGGAACCACATTATTTTCATCGCCATCCGAATTAACCGAAAATGAGAGTAATAGCTACGATCTGTTCTTTATCTCCACCGATCTGTTTATTCTCCATCACGATTATTTCTTGCCGAGAAAAAACAAAATTATTGTCTTTGGACACACCCTGTCGCCCGATGTGCCCCACTCTACCCAACCGTTTCTCAATACCAATATGCCGGAGGCTGATTTGATTGATCAGCTGAACAATCTACTCAAGACCTCCATTCATCAGGAAAACAGTGATGGGTTGACAGCCCGTGAAACTGAAGTACTGACTCTGGTGGCTCAGGGGCTCCTCAACAAAGAAATTGCCGATCAACTGGGCATCAGCCTGCATACCGTTATCTCTCACCGCAAAAATATCGCGTCCAAGCTCGGCATCAAAACGGTTTCCGGATTTACCATGTATGCGGCTATGAACGGATTGATTTCTATGAGTTGATTCGTCCCTGATTATTACTACGGATTAATCAATCCTCATAAGCCATCTTTATTTAGTCGTTTAGTTTACAGCCAATTAACTGTTTAGCATTTCCCTCCTCCTCTTTTGTCATCCCCGATTTATCCCCACATTTAGGGATTTTGCACCTCGTTTTTTTACCCGTCCTTTGCACCGTAAAAATAATTCAGATCAACCCGGGTCTCCAACCGACCATTTGTTTCGATCTGAAATTCACGTTTGATTACTCTTTACAAACACTTCATAATGGCAAAACGTTACTTTTTACTTGCAACACTTGTAGTTTTAACAACCCTTCAATTCATCAAAGCTGATAATGCTTCCGATACCATTATCAGTAATCGTTACAACCTGAACGAGGTTACGGTAGTCTCTACCCGCGAAACGCTGCCTCTCAAAGAGCTTCCTGCATCGGGAACTACTCTTTCGGCTCAAACTCTTTCCGATAGAAATATCTCTTCGTTGAAAGATGTATCGGCTTTTGCTCCCAACTTTTATATTCCCGATTACGGTTCCAAACTTACCTCGGCAGTCTATGTTCGTGGTGTCGGAACCCGTATGAGCGGTTCTACGCTGGGTTTATATGTCGATAACATTCCCTATCTTGACAAGAGCGCTTTCGACTGCGATTTTTATGACATCGAGCATATCGAGATGTTGCGTGGTCCGCAAGGAGTACTCTACGGCCGTAATTCATTAGGCGGAATTGTGAATGTCAGAACGTTATCTCCATTCAATTTTCAGGGAACGAAATTATTGCTTTCGGCCGGTAATTACGGGCAATACAAGGCTCAATTATCGCATTACGCTAAATTCAACGATAAGCTGGCGCTTTCATTGAGTGGTTATTTCAATAACTCAAACGGTTTCTTCACCAACCAGTTCAATGGAGAGAAAGCCGACAAGAGCCGGTCATCGGGAGGACGCGCACACCTCGCATGGCATCCGACAGCCCGACTAAAAGCCGAATATACCGTTGCTTACGATTATAGCGATCAAAACGGCTATCCCTATGCCAAACTGACGAATGGCGTGATTGGCAACATCAACTACAACGATCCGGGCGCGTATAATCGTAAACTGTTGACCAATGGTCTTTTTGTAGAATACAAAGCCGATAAGTTTGCCGTTAGTTCGACAACCAGTTATCAGTATATGAAAGACCGGATGCAGCTCGATCAGGACTTTACGCCCGATTCGATGTTCAATCTGACTCAAAAACAAAACCTCAAAGCATGGACACAGGAATTTGTCGTTAAGTCAAGAAACGAGTCTAAATATCAATGGGTTGCCGGCATTTTCGGATTTCATCAGGATTTCACAACCGATTCTCCAATGATGTTCGAGAAGGGTGGTCTTGCAATGATTCAGGGATATCTGACCGCGGCCAAAGCATCCAATCCGTATATGCCGACCATTACAATTACCAATAAGGAGATGCCGGTTCCCGGCTTGTTTATCAATCCTTCGCAGGGAATTGCCGCATACCACCAGTCATCGTACAAACTGGGTAAACTGACCTTTACTGCCGGATTACGGCTGGAGTATGAGCAGACCCGTATCAATTACAGCACTTCCGGCACATTGAAAACCCTGGTTAAACTGCCCCAGCCTTATATCCCCGCTTTTCCGGTCGACTCCACCTATTCAGTTGCAGGCAAAAGTGTGCACGAGTATTGGGAACTGTTGCCAAAACTTGCTTTGAAATATGATTTTTGTCCCCAACACAGCGTGTATGTTTCGGTTTCAAAAGGATACAAAGCCGGAGGATACAATTACACAATGCTTTCGGATATTCTGAATCTGAAAATGAGCGGCAAAAAAACGCCTGCCGATATCGACCAATATATCACCTTCAAACCGGAATATAACTGGAATTACGAAATCGGAATGCATAGCCAGCCTATCAAGGGACGCTTATTTGCCGACATGGCAGTTTTCCTGATAGACTCAAGAAACCAGCAGATTGTGACTTATACCAACATCGGTGGACGTACGGTGCAAAATGCCGGCCGCTCGCAAAGCAAAGGGGTGGAAGCCTCGCTGCGGGCTCTGTTTACAGACAATCTCTCTGCCTCTTTGTCTTATGGCTATACCGATGCCACTTTTACGCAATACACGGTCAACAACCAGGCCGGACAGACCGTCAGTTACCGGGGAAATCACATTCCGTTTGCCCCACAACATACCGTAGCCCTTTCGGCCGACTATTCGATTCCTGTCAACGCTTCGTTGATAGATCGTTTGGTAATTAATGCACAGGGAACCGGCGTGGGTCGTATTTACTGGAATGAGAGCAATAGTGTTTCGCAAGCCTTCTACACGTTAGTTAATGGGCGAATAACCGCCGAGAAAGGCAATATTCGCTTCGGGGTATGGACTAAAAATGCATTGAATACAGGCTATCTGGTATTCTATTTTACTTCGGTGGGAAATGAATTTGCGCAGAAAGGCAAACCGGCTCAATATGGTGTTGAGCTCAATCTGACTTTTTAACCGTGACCACTGATCTTAATTTCGGCTTTCACTAACCAAGTTTTTTTTGGCAAGACTTTTACCCTACGGTAAAGTCTTGCCTGTTTTACAAAGGATAATATAAAGCATAGTAACAATTTTGAATTGACAACAGAGTGCTGAGTTTGTGAAAATGCAGGCATTCTTCTATTTTTCTCTTTAGATTACCGGGATGGAGTAACCTCAGTTGCTCCATCCTTTTTTGTGTAAAAATGATTGCTATTGCAGCAAAATACGACAGAATGTAGAATAAAACTTCTCATTTTTGTAGTAAAATGGCAATATTTTGGTAATTTCCTTGGCAAATTGAAAATTGGAGAAATCGCATTAAGCGTATTTTGTACACTTATACATTTTGGCCTATTTTACTGATATACAAATAAATACGAGCATTTTTGATATATGTAAAAAAGTTAAATATGAGCATATATGGCAAATATAACCTAAAACATTTGGAAAACATGTTGTACAACATATAAATTTGCATTGTCATTAGAGAGAAAAATAGTAACAAGGAATTTGAGAAAAAGCTTACTTGGAAAATTGATGTAAGCAGTGTAGTTTTTAGATATTAGTTTTAGTTAGTTTTAAGGTATAGTAAAAAAAGATTGTGTAACTTTTAATTTGTTTTGATTATGAAAAAGATGATGTTAGTTTTAGCCGTTTTAGTTGCAGGCGCAACTTCAACGTATGCCGTAAATCCGGTAGAGACAGGCGTATTTTATACGATTAACAACGAACCGGTGTTCAATCGCTTGATGAAGTACATCGATGCAGATGGTGAACAGAGTGATAATTTGAAGTATATTTTTGAAGCAACCACCAACAAGCTGAAAACAGCTTCAAAAAGCGGAAACGAAGCTGCTTACAACAAAGCTGTCAGCTTTAACCTCGCAAATGCAAAGAATATTCTTTCACATTCTCAGTATATCAAATATTTGTCGATGCTCAATTTGACAATGACAAACAGATATCAGGAATTGGCATTAAGCGAAAAATAAGTTGATTATGGATTGCAAAAATCGTCCTGCTCTGGCATTGCCAGACTCGACAAAGATTGGTTATTACAGACAGGGATATTCGAGAAGTTCGGATATCCCTGTTTTTTTTATGTATTAATGCTATAGTGAAGCTTGTTTGAAGTTGAGCTTCTAAATGGTCACCTTTTTTAATGTTGAAAGATACTCCTCTTTCATCCTGGCGCCAAGTCCGGGAGCATCGGGAACGGTTACCTCGGCATATTGGCCGTAAGTAATTCCTCCGACAACAGGATCTTCCATAAACATCAGCGGAGTATCGAAATCGTAATGAATCACCAGATTGCTTGTCAATGCAAGGTGTGCCGAGGCTGTAAACGCCAACCGTGATTCCAGAAATCCTCCGATCTGAATGCGGGTGTTGTTGGTTTTTGCCACTTCTATAATTTTCAACGCGTCGAAAATTCCGCCTGATTTCCCCAGCTTGATATTGAAAAAATCGCAGCCACCGAGTTGCAGCAATCGTTGCGCGTCGTGATGATCGCAACACGACTCATCGGCCATAATGGGTATCGGGCTCTCTTTGCGAATGCGGGGCAGCTCCGTAAAATTCCAGCGGGCGATCGGTTCTTCGCAAAGCTGGATGTTGTATGGCTCCATTGCCTTCAGGGTCTCTATCGCCTCTTCTACGCCCCATCCCTGATTGGCATCGATGCGCATGGGCAGGTCCATTCCAATGGCTTCGCGAATCAAGCGGATACGCTCTATATCGGTCTCTTTCGATTCGCCCAGTTTGATTTTAATTACCGTAAAGCCCTGTTTTTTGATTTTGAGCGCCTCTTTTGCCATCTTTTGCGGATCGCCGATGCTGACGGTGTAGTCAGTAAATATCTTTTTCGTTTTAGTGCCCCCCAGATACTTGTACAGCGGCAGGCCGGCGTGTTGAGCGGCAATGTCGTATAACGCCATATCGAATGCACTTTTAATGCTGGCGTTGGCATAAATCGTTTTATTCATCACCTGCGTACAGGCCGCAATGTCGAGCGCATTTTTTCCTTTCAATGCACGGGCAAGATATTGCCCTACTATAAATCCGGTATCCATGCTTTCGCCGTTGATAGTCATAAAGGGGCTGCATTCGCCGAAACCGATAATTCCCGGATCGGTACGAATCACCACCACCACATTTTGCGCATAAGCCAACGGCCCCAGCGAAATCACAAACGGCTCTTTCAGTTTTATTGGCGATTGATAGATATCCACCTCACGAATAATCAACTCCTCATTCTCTTTCATCGTTTTTTCTGAAATTATTATGTTAGTAAATAAAGTATCGGGTCCGGTTTCTGTTCTCAGGTAAAAGCTTCATAAAAAAGGCCATCTCGTGGTGAGACGGCCTTTGATTGTTATCGTATGTTTTACCGCACAGCCGCCTGAGCAGCAGACAAACGCGCGATAGGTACACGGAACGGAGAACAGCTCACATAGTTCATGCCCAACGTATGGCAGAATTCTACCGACGACGGTTCACCTCCATGTTCACCGCAAATACCCACTTTCAATCCAGGCTTCGTTGCGCGGCCACTCGTTACTGCCTGACGCATCAATCCCCCTACTCCCTCCTGATCCAATACTTCAAACGGATCGTTTTTCAGTATTCCGAGATCCTGATAAATTTTCAGGAACTTACCGGCATCATCACGTGAATAACCGAAGGTCATTTGAGTCAGGTCATTGGTACCGAACGAGAAAAACTCGGCCACTTCAGCAATTTTTCCAGCGGTAACTGCTGCGCGGGGCACCTCTATCATTGTACCTATTTTATAAGCAATGCGCTTGCCTCTTTCGGCAAAGACCTTTTCCGCCGTTTCGTTGATAATCTGAGCCTGTAGTTTCAACTCTTCAATCACCCCCACAAGCGGTACCATAATTTCAGGATGAACGTCAATGCCTTTTTCCTGCATATTCAGCGCCGCTTCGATGATGGCGCGAGCCTGCATTTCGGTTATTTCGGGATAGGTGTTACCCAAGCGACATCCGCGGTGTCCAAGCATCGGATTAAACTCCTCAAGCGAGTTGCAGGCAGAAACCACTTCGTCCAGAGTCAGGCCCATCTCTTCGGCCAACTCTTTCTGAGTAGCCAATTGATGCGGGACAAACTCATGAAGAGGAGGATCGAGCAAACGAATTGTTACTCCAAAGCCATCCATCGCTTCAAAAATACCTTCAAAGTCGCTACGTTGCATGGGCAACAGCTTTTTCAAAGCTTGGCGACGACCAGCCTCGTCTTTAGAGAGAATCATTTCACGCATTGCCTTAATGCGCACGCCCTCGAAAAACATATGTTCGGTACGGCAAAGTCCGATACCTTTCGCGCCGAAATTACGGGCAACCATGGCATCATGAGGCGTATCAGCATTGGTACGAACCTCCATCTTGGCATACTTATCAGCCAGTTTCATTATTTCAGCAAAGTCTCCGCTTACCTCTGCGTCCTGCGTTGTTACTTTTCCATCATACACATCGCCGGTAGACCCGTTCAACGAAATCCAGTCGCCTTCTTTGTATGTAGTTCCGCGCATAGTAATGGTGCGAACTTTGTAATCTATTTTTATTTCACCGGCACCCGACACGCAGCATTTCCCCATACCACGGGCCACAACAGCAGCGTGAGAGGTCATACCACCACGGGCGGTGAGGATACCCTGAGCAACGTGCATACCGCGAAGATCCTCGGGAGAGGTTTCGATACGTACCAGAATTACCTTTTCGCGTCTTTCTGCCCAAGCCTCGGCATCATCGGCAAAAAAGACAATACGTCCGGTCGCGGCACCGGGAGAGGCTGGTAACCCTTTTGCAACCACTTTGGCGGCTTTCACCGCTTTCGGATCGAATACAGGGTGAAGCAACTCATCCAGCTTTTGAGGCTCGATGCGCAAAAGTGACGCTTTTTCGTCGATCATACCCTGCTTCAGCATCTCATTCGCGATACGAACCATGGCAGCACCGGTACGTTTTCCGTTACGGGTCTGGAGTAGCCAGAGTTTGCCGTCCTGAATGGTAAATTCAATGTCCTGCATATCGGCGCTGTGATCTTCGAGCTTTTGTTGTATCTCGTTCAGATCGGCATAAGCAGCCGGCATGGCTTCTTCGAGTGAAGGATATTTCTCTTTCCGTACCTCTTCTGCAATATTTTGCAGAGCAGCCCAACGGCGTGATCCTTCGATGGTAATTTGTTGCGGAGTACGAATACCGGCAACCACATCTTCACCCTGTGCATTGATCAGATACTCTCCATTGAATATATCTTCGCCGGTAGATGCATCCCGGGTAAAGGCCACTCCTGTTGCGGAGTTGTTACCCATATTACCGAATACCATAGCCTGCACATTAACGGCAGTACCCCATTCGGCGGGAATTTTGTTCAGTTTACGATAAAGGATGGCACGTTCGTTCATCCAACTATCGAATACGGCCATCACTGCGCCCCAAAGTTGTTCCCACGGATCGGTTGGAAAATCCTTTCCTGTATTTTGTTTTACGGCAGCTTTAAATTTAACAACCAATTCCCTGAGGTCTTCGGTTGTAAGGTCGGTATCGTTTACAATGCCTTTGTCGCGTTTTGCGTTATGTATGATGACTTCAAACGGATCTTCATCCTCTTTACTGACGGGTTTCATACCCAGTACGACATCACCGTACATTTGCACGAAGCGACGATACGAATCCCATGCAAAACGGGGATTACCACTTTTGGCAGCCAACGTTTCCACAGCGGCATCATTCAACCCCAGGTTAAGGATGGTATCCATCATACCGGGCATCGAAGCACGTGCTCCGGATCGAACCGATACGAGCAGAGGATTAGAGTTGTCACCGAATTTCGGGCCGCTGACAGCCTCTTCAACGCGTTTCATAGCACTTGTTACCTCCGGCTTAATCAGCTCTACAACGGCATTCTGTCCGATTCTGAAGTACTCGTTGCACATTTCGGTTGTGATAGTGAAACCGGGAGGCACCGGGATACCGATTAAATTCATCTCTGCCAGATTGGCTCCTTTACCACCCAGCAGTTCTCTCATTTTGCCGTCACCTTCGGCTGTTTTATTGCCAAAAAAATAAACATTTTGTGTACTCATGATCATGTGTTTGTGATAATTAGAAAGTATTGATTAAGATTTAAAAGACAAAATAGCGAGACATCACCATCAATTGAGAGATACATTTTTTATATATCGTTTCAACTATTATGGTATTAAAAACTGAAGATCGTACTGTCGGCACCGGAATATCGCATCTTTGAGAAATAGAATCCGGATCTATTACAACTTACTTATCATCAGCTTTTCATGAAAATAACAATCTCAAAAGTAGCAAAATGTTTGGATAAACATCGGTTCTTTATGCTTTATTAATGTTAAATTTAAGCGCTGATAAAAGACGCCACATCCAAACACAAACATCTACATATAAGCATATTAAATTGGAATACCAGTTTAATTTAACGAACAATCGGGGTGAATGAAAGTTATGTTAACAGATTTTGTGTATCGTCTTTGTATCCCGAGCAGGCAGGTAGGATAAATTGCCTCTTATTTTAGGATAGAATGGCAAAATAGCGCAACAGAAATCGTCGGTTGACGGTTTTTTCTGTTGCGCTATTCAAATTGCATGTTTCTTCCCCCTATTTTGGGTCGAAACAGATGATTTTATGTAAAACGAAGTGTAATCCCTTCGTCAGAAACATTCATTGTGGTGTCGACCCCAAACGGGAGCGATAAGTTATTGTCGACATGCCCACCCGGAAACCCGAAAGCGACCGGATAATCATATTCTGCCACAGCGCCTGCAATCAGTTCATAGACAGTAGCCTTCATCTCTTCGTCCTCCTCATATTCGGTAAACTGCCCAACGAGTAAACCGAATATTTGCTCCAGAATACCTCCTGTTTTCAGATTCCAGATATAGCGATCGATTTGATACGGTTTTTCTCCGACATCCTCGATAAACAATATTTTTCCCTGAGGATCCAGATCAAAATGGGTTCCCCGCATACCGCACATCACCGACAAATTGCCTCCGATAATTTTTCCCTGCACCTCTCCGGTACGATTCAGCGGATTAGGGGCTATGCCGGCATACTCCGTTAATGTTCCGAACAGTAGTTCTTTCAAAGCGTCAGCAGCTTTGCCGTTTGCGCAGATATCTTTTGCCATAACACCATGACACGAGGCTATGTCGTAGGCGGCAATGCCCATATGCAGAACCGTGATATCGCTAAATCCGATCAACCACTTGGGATACAATTCGAAATGCGAAAAATCGACATCATCTATGATCTGAACCAGGCCATACCCTCCACGACTGCAAAGCACGGCTTTGATCTCTTTTTGATCGAGAGCCCACTGCAGATCTTCGAGCCGCTCTTCGGGGGTGCCGGCATATCGACCGTAACTGTTCTTTGCATTCTTTCCAATTACAGGAACAAGCCCCCACGATTCGAGAACCCCGGCAGCATTGTCTATTAAGGATGAATCGATATTTCCGGATGGAGAGATGATCGCAATTTTATCTCCGTATTGCAAATAGGGCGGTTTCATTGAATGATATTTTGAGTACGTTTTTGTTACAGACTTTATTTATTCAAAGTCCTCTTCTGTATAATTTTGATATAAAAAATCGTTGTAAGGGAAACGCATAACATGGATTTCCTTCACCTTATTATAAAAAAGCAATCGCATCGCTTCAATATTTGTCCGGTTTTTAGCCGAGATAAAGATGCAATTGTCATGCATTTTACTCATCCAGGTCTGTTCCAGATCGGCCAGACTTATATTTTCTTTCGTAGACGGAGTCAAATCATCTGCCGCTTTAGGGGTATAGGAGAATGCGTCCGTTTTATTGAATACAACAATCGCAGGTTTCTCCTCTTTGTTGATTTCGAGCAACGTTTTGTTTACGACTTCGTATTGTTCTTCAAAATTCGGATGCGATATGTCGACTACATGCACCAACAGATCCGCTTCACGCACTTCGTCGAGTGTGGATTTGAAAGATTCCACAAGATGATGGGGCAACTTTCTGATAAAACCCACGGTATCCGTCAGTAAGAAAGGAAGGTTGTCGATAATTACTTTCCGTACCGTAGTATCGAGAGTAGCAAACAGTTTATTCTCGGCAAAAACATCCGATTTGCTCAGAAGATTCATCAGCGTCGATTTGCCGACGTTTGTATAACCGACCAAAGCAACCCGTACCATTTTGCCCCTGTTTTTACGCTGTGACGCTTTTTGTTTGTCAATTGCTTTAAGCTCCTCTTTCAGCAGCGATATTTTTGTAAGGATAATCCGTCGGTCGGTTTCAATCTGGGCTTCACCCGGCCCACGCATACCGATACCACCCCGTTGACGTTCAAGGTGAGTCCACATTCGGGTAAGTCGTGGCAGCAGGTATTGGTATTGAGCAAGCTCTACCTGTGTTTTTGCATGTGCGGTTTGAGCCCGTTTGGCAAAAATATCAAGAATCAGATTGGTTCTGTCTAACACTTTTACCTGAAGGGCATCTTCAATATTCTTCAGCTGCACAGGAGTTAACTCGTCGTCGAATACAATCATTCCAATCTCTTCACGATCGGTAATGTAGTTCTTGATTTCCTCCAGTTTTCCTTGCCCGACAAAAGTTTTCGGATTGGGGTATTCTAACCGTTGAAAGAATTGTTTGACCGGTATTGCACCAGCGGTTTCAGCAAGAAAAGCCAGCTCAGACAAATATTCTTTTGCCTGCTGCTCGTTTTGTTCGCGGGTAATCAATCCCACAAGAACGGTTTGTTCTGAATAAATCTCGGTTGTTTCGATCATATAGAGTAAACAAGTAAAAAAAACCGTTTGACATTAAGCCAAACGGTTTTCTTAAATATCAAAAAGTAAAAATTACTGCAATTTGAAGTTTACAGGGAGCGTATATTTTACACGTACAGCCTGACCACGTTGTTTTCCTGGCGTCCATCGAGGCATGTTTTGTATCACACGTACAGCTTCTTTATCAAGACTTGGATCAACACCACGTACAACCTGTACATCGACGATAGAACCGTCTCTATTGATCACAAACTGACAAATAACACGTCCTTGTATACCATTTTCCTGAGCTACCACCGGATATTTGATGTTTTTACCCAAATAACTGGCAACATCGCCGTCCGGGAATTGAGGCATCTCTTCTACAATCATGAAGGGAGTTTCATCCACTTCCTTCTTCACTTCAATAACAGGTTCTACTTTGACCGGTTCAATTGTAGGAGGAGGTCCACCTGTTTCAACCAGTACGGCCTGTTTTCCGAAGTCTTTTGTAACCTGTGTAGTATCGGTTGTAACCTTAGGAGCCACAAACTTCACCTGCTCAACTATCTTCTCTGCAGGAGGCGGAGGAGGTGGAGGAGGTGGTGCGTTCTCCATTTTTTTCAAATCGACACTAACTTCTACCTGAGTCTTTTTACCAAAGTTTTCTTTTGCAATCAAACTTTTTACCAAAGGGTAAGCAATTACAGCTCCCAACAGGAAAAGTCCTAACGCCAGAGAAATAAGTACATATTTCTTGTACTTTTTCCGGAGCTGATAAGAACCGTACTCTTTGTTACGGTTCTTGAAGACCATTTCCTCAAGTGATTCTATATACTGTTTTTCATTAGTCATAGCCATTCTATTTCAGTATTAGTACTAACTATCGGGGTTGAGCTTTAAGGAGCGCCTTTTCAGGAGCACTTAAATCTACAATCGCATAACTAGCTATGTTTGTAATTGCCATTTCATCTACAATAGAGACGATGTCCTTGTATCTGGCACCTTCGTCTGCTTTTATCAATATGATAGGTCCTACATTATCGTCTTTCTTCAAGTCTTTAATGAAGTCCTCTGCAGCAGCATCGGATACATGTATTTTACCTTTCACCCTTTTGTCATTGAATTCCGAAATTTTAGTAAACAGGTCTTTGTTTTTCAACAAGAGGACTTTTCGTATTCCGTCTTTACTAAAGTTCGATTTTACAATTTCAGGTTGGGGCTTACCGGGTTCAATTGCACCCACGTAATAATATACGCGATCACTGTCCGTTAACAGGATATTTAATGTACGACGAGCATCAATTTTTGGTGCCGGTGCATTAGGATCCTTCTCAGGCATGGTAATGGTCATTATTTTGGGTTTGCTGAATGCGGCGGTAAGAATAAAGAACGTCAACAAAAGACACATCAAGTCCACCATCGGCGTCATGTCGATACGGCCAGGATGTTTCTTCGGGCGTCTTTTAGCACCTTTCTGCGCTTTTTCTTCTTGAACTACTTCACCCATAATTTTTTAATTTATATCTGTTAGATAAATCTTTTTCTCAGTTAATCCTATTGTTTAGGAATATCTTTTATTCCGACTTCCTGTTTGTCGTATATGGTAACAAAGTTGAATTTGTTAATTCCATTCTTCTGAATGAGATCCAATACTTTTTTTACAGCCGGATAAGGAACATTACCATCTGCTTTAATAGCCACCTGAGCTTGTGGATTCACAAAGCGAGCTTTGTTGAGCCACCATGCAAACTGGTTGTCAATGGAGTCCGTCGGAATACCAACCTGTAATTTATCGGCTTCTTTCGTATCTTCAATGCTTAACCATTGTTTCATGTAAGCGACAGGCATTCCGAATGCAGTCTTCTTAGAGAATTCTTTAATCTCTTTCGGCGTAAAGTTGATCTTGTACTGATCACCCATTGCCTTGATTAATTCTGCACGAAAATGTTTGGATGTATCCTTACCGTTATCGAAATTGAAAAAGATTTTTTTATCGGGCGAAATAAAAATAGTCATAATATCATTATCGGGAGCTACTTTTTCCGATACTGAATTAGGTATTGTTAATTTTGCCGGATCAACAGGACGAAATGTTGCAGTTAAAATAAAGAAAGTAAGCAGCAGCGAAAATAAGTCCACCATAGGCGTCATGTCTATGTGCGGTGATCTCGCAATTGATTTTATTTTTGGCATGGAATTATTATTTAATTGTTCTTTGTAGTTAATCTTTTAATAAGTCCGCCTGCTTATTCCCTCTTTATTTGGTGGAAGCTGCAAACGATTGTACTAAGCTAAAACCTGCTTCGTCAATTTTATAAGTAAAGTTATCAATACGGGTTGAGAAATAGTTGTACAATACGATTGCCAACAAAGAACCACCAATACCAAATGCAGTGTTGATAAGAGCTTCAGAAATACCGGTTGACAGAGCAACAGCATCAGGAGAACCTGCAGTAGCCAAAGCGGCGAACGCACGGATCATACCCATTACAGTTCCCATAAGACCGCATAACACGGAAATAGAAGCGATAGTAGAAATAATTACAACATTACGAGAAAGGATTGGCAATTCAAGAGCTGTAGCTTCTTCAAATTCTTTTTGCAAAGCCAAAATTTTCTGGTCTTTAGACAATGTTGATTCTGTTTGCAACGCACGGTAACGAAGTAAACCTGCTTTCAAAACGTTAGCCAACGAACCTTTTTGTTTGTCGCAACGAACGAGAGCTTCTTCGATTTTGTCGCTCTTCAAATCTTCCTGAATGTTTTTTACGAATACATTCAAACGTCCTTTACCTGCAGCTTGACCTAATGAGATAAAACGTTCGATGGTAAAGATAATCAATATCAGGTTAATCGTCATCAACAGAGGCACGATAAATCCACCTTTGTAGATAATAGCTAAATAGTTACCAGGTAAACCTTTTCCTTCAGGATTTCCTCCTTCAAAGTTAATGGGGTTACCCATAACGAAATGATAAACTAATACGCACACCACCAATGCAACTAGCATGGCGACGATAGTCATGGTGGATCTCATTGCATCCCCCAATTTCTGTTCTTTTTTTTGATTTGTCTTGCTCATTGTAAAAAAATTTAATGGTTTGAGTTGATAATTTGTTTTCTTACGGATGCAAAGGTAAAAAAATATTTATTATCCCAATGCACGTAACTTTGTTTTTGTCGGTTGAAAAATACTTTTTTATTTTTTATTCAATCTATCAGTTATAGATAATGATATTATTTTTTAGGCTGAGCCGGTCGGTTCATGATTCGTTCAATTGCCTCGTTGATTTTCTTGGCATTGGTATCATTCGGATCGATTTCCAAGACTTTATTACCGCACTCTATCGATTTACGTCCGAGTTCATGCGATTTAGTTGCGTTGAACTGAACAAAATAATAGTAGTTCATATAAGAATATGCCTCTTTCCGCTCAACTTTATTTTTATCAGGTTCAGCTTGCGTCTTTTCGAGTAGTGTTTGATATGCTCCAAGCGCAGCACCCGTTTTGCTATCGGGATCGGTCATTGATAACGATCGGGCTTTCCACAAATAGCCACCAATATAAGCAGGAACTTTTTCAATCAGTGTGGTGAATGTGCTATCGGCCTTTGCAAATTGTTGTGTGCTGTAATAAGCTGTACCCAGGAAATAGTAATCCTGTATTGTTTTGAACGGTGTTGCCAGTTTTTTCTTATACGCTTCTATGGCTTTCGGATAAGCTTTTGCACTGGTAAATGAAACAGCGGCTTCCGACAAATATTCAACGCGTACACTGTCGAGCGAGTATGCTTTCATCAAGAAATTTCCGGCAATGGTATCCTGTTTGAGTTTCGCATACGAACGGCCCAGATAAGCATAATCGGAAGGACGAATGCTCTCGTCGGATGCTTTTTTGAGGAATGTTTCCAGAGCCTCTTTGGCTTCGGTGTATTTGCCAGTTTCGTAGTTCGCATAAGCCAACGCACGATACAAGTCGACATTGTTCGTATTGGTGGTGAGCGCGTTTTGAGCCTGTTTTGCTACTTCGGCAAAATCCTTCAGTTCAAACAATGTGTTAATATATTGCATTTGCGCATCGGTATTGCCAGAGGAAAGTTCCAGGAATTTCTGGAAGTTTTGTTTTGCATCGTTTGCATTACCCAGTTGAGCATTGAGGAACCCGAGTTCCTTGTAAGCCGGTGCATACGTTGCATCGAGTTGAACAACTAATTTATAGGCTGTCAATCCATCTGCATAGTTTTTAGAACGAACCCAAAGACGACCGATACGTAATTGTGCTGCCGGTGATTTCGGATCGATTTTGAATGCCTGATTGTAGTTCTTAATAGCATTAGAACCATCATTCAACAAATAAAAATAAGCATCTCCCTCTACCAGATAGATATTTATATCTTTCGGATTCAGTTTTTCTGCCTGGCGTAAAGATGAAAAAATAATCGCCGTGTCGTTTGACAAACTCATAACATAAGCTTCCGCTATTTTGACATACGCAGTAGCTTGTTCGTCTTTCGGCATCTTAATTTTATTTTGTTTACTGGGCAATAACGCTTTCGCTTTTGCAATATATTCCTGAGCCTTTGCCGTATTTTTCAGAAACAAAGAAGATTCAGCCAACCCGATAAAGTTTAACGGGTTATTTGCATCAACCGATGCTCCTTTGTCAAATGTTTTAGCGGCGTCGCCAGTTGCTTTCTTTATGCTAACAGACACTGTATCTGCCAAATATTTACGGATATAGTAATCTCCGTAATAGAAATAGTTGGTTCCGTTTTGAGGTTGTTGGCTGATAAGCGTTTGGAAAGCTTTGTTGGCATTCTCAAATTGTTCACTTTGCGTAAAGCGAATCGCATCCTGTAAGGTTTGAGCTTTTGTAACGCCCACTCCTGCTACCCACAAGGCTACGCAAATAAATAGTCCGATTGTTTTTGTTCTAGATAACATAGATTTTAGAATTGATTGTTAAGTAGCTTCTATTGATTATTTTTTAAGCTCAATTACTCTGACGGGAGCCGCGGCGGGTACCATTCCCGAACGAAGGATAACTGTTTGTCCTTTTTCTCCGGCAATAAAAGAGGCCAACCCTAAGCCTAAACCGTTATATGTTTGTCTGTTTATAAAATATACGTCTCTGGTAAACGGATAACTCTGATCTACGATATATGCCTGAAAAGGTTTGTAGTGAGTGTCGGATGATGAGCTTCCTTCAAAAGCAGTAATTCCGGCCACTTGAGTCCGTTGCAAAAAGTTATGCGAAATTGAATCCTGAGGATCACTAATCCAGTTTACACTGATAATACCGATCGCATTTTTATTCTTTTCTACATAACTGATAACCTGATCGTTTGATGCGGCAGCCGAAAATGTAGAAGGGAATTCTGTGATTTTAAATTTATCCTTGAAATAGCGTACGTTGGCAGAGCCGTTCTTATCAAAAATCATCTTCAAGCCTCCCAAGCCGGATTTTGAATCTATTTGATTCCAGGTCTTAATCTTTCCCTGAAAGATATCACGTATCTGATCGTATAAAAATTGATTCGTTTTGTTGTTTTTGTTCAGTATAAATGCAATCGCATCGTGAGCAATCAACGTCGATGTCGGAACAATCAGATTTGCTCTCAGATCTTCCATCTGTTTTTTCGACAACTGCTTACTGATAACCATTGTCTCGATAGAATCCTTCAGGAACAGATTGACGATGTTGGTTTCGGCATCATAAATGGTATCGAAACTGGCATCTTTATAGAAATGGGTAAAAAGGTCGAACTGAGCCTCCATCATGAGCTTGTAAGAATCGTCGATACCAACTTTAATCTTACCTGATGTCGGGGTGTCCGTACTTTTATTGGACTTGCGCGGCCCACATGACACAATGAAAAAAACAGATAAAATGAGAATCAAAGCAGTGGACACAACAGTCTGTATGGCACGACATTTCATGGTCTTTAGAATTTTAGTTTGGTTGTCAAATAATTAAATCGATCAATTATTCTCGTCTTGAGATGGGGTAATTTCGTTCTTTTTTGTCAGAACTTTAGCTAAACGGTAACAACCGTATAACAACAAAACGATTCCAATAATAATTCGAAGTTCGGGTTGAATATTCCCAAGATAAAACTGATGTTTAAAAATAATAACCTGCGGATTTATCAACAGTAAAAGTCCCAGTATAAAATACATGAAAATTACTGCAAACGAAATGTATTTGCCAAACTTTTGCATTCTTCTATCTGCGTTGTTTTTTAAGATTACGGAGTAGTTGTAATTTATACTGAACATAATTCCTGTTTGCGCTCTATTTTGTTTACAAACAAGAACAATAGGACAAATGTACTGTTTTTTTTATTTATTGTTGCCGTTTTTGTTTTATTTCTGGTTTTTTTGATAAATGCAACATTCGCTCAACCTATAGTGTGCACAGGAACAATGATTTCCATCCCTTTTCGCAGGGCTTTTTCATTTTGCGGCAACAGGTGATGATGACGTTCTGGTAACGACTTTTTCAGTCCCGACAGGACATCTTCAACTTTCACAATCGGGCGCACTTTGAGAAAACCTCCCAATATAAACATATTGAATGTTTTGGACATGTTGAGAGCCATGGATTGCTCAAGCGCATCGATTTTGTAAATATTAATATCCGTTCGTGTAGGTTGACGTACGAAGCCATGGCCATCATAAATCAAGGTTCCGCCGGGTTTAATGTGGCTTTCAAACTTATCGAGCGACGGTTGGTTGAGTATGATAGCGGTATCGTACTCGTACAAAATCGGGGAACTGATCCGTTCGTCGCTCAGAATTACGGTTACGTTAGCCGTTCCACCGCGTTGTTCAGGACCATACGAAGGCATCCACGATACTTCTTTACCCTGCATAAGACCGGAGTAAGCCAGAATTTTACCCATCGATAAAACTCCCTGACCTCCAAATCCTGCTATTATTATTTCTTCTTTCATTTTGTATGCTACAGTTTAGTAATCAAAACCACAAGTAAGTGGAAACGGAAGATACCCCGCCACCACTTATTGTAGTATCGGATATTTTTATCTGTCTTTAATATCTCCCAATGGATATTTTACAAACATATTTTCTACCATCCATTTATTTGCTTCATGGGGTGTCATTTTCCACCCTGAATTACACGTAGATACGATTTCGACAATGGAAGTTCCTTTGCTATTCATCGAATTCTCAAGCGCTTTGCGAATGGATTTTTTTGCCCTGACAGTAGCTGCCGCCGTATGCACTGCCTGTCGGGTAACATAACATGTGCCGTCAAGCAGAGCCAACATTTCACTGATCTTTAAAGGATAACCCTCCATAGACACATCGCGTCCGTTAGGACAAGTAGCCGTTTTCATGCCTTCGAGCGTGGTAGGAGCCATTTGACCTCCCGTCATCCCGTAGATTCCATTATTGATGAAAAATATGGCAATGTTTTCGCCGCGGTTACAGGCATGAATAGTTTCGGCCGTACCGATAGCAGCAAGGTCGCCATCGCCCTGATAGGTGAATACGCAATTATCCGGATTCAGTCGCTTAATGGCGGTGGCTAATGCTGGAGCCCGACCGTGAGCAGCTTCCTGCCAGTCGATATCGATGTAGTTGTATGCAAACACAGCACAACCCACCGGTGCAACACCAACCGTTTTTTCGGCAATGTTCATCTCTTCAATCACTTCGGCGATGAGTTTATGAACTACGCCGTGACTACAACCCGGACAATAGTGCATCGGGGTATCGGTCAAAAGCGGAGTTTTACCGTATATTTTATTTTCGGGTTTGATTATTTCTTCTAATGTCATTGTTGTAAAATTTAATGAGTGAAAAAAGTGTTCCGACAAACCGATCTTACTTAATCAATTTGGTCTTCAACGCTTTTACTACTTCATCGGGTGTGGGAGTCATTCCTCCCTGGCGACCATAAAACTCTACAGGAGTAACCCCGTTCACAGCGAGTCGAACATCCTCTACCATTTGACCTGCATTCAACTCGACAGAGAGAATACCTTTCACTTGTTTTGCAAATCGAGCAATAGCTTCGGTAGGAAACGGATAGAGTGTGATCGGACGTAATAATCCGACTTTAATACCTTCGGCACGCAACAGTTCGATTGTCTTCTGGCAAATACGTGCACACGAACCGAAAGCGGTAATGAGGTATTCGGCATCCTCACAGAAATATTCTTCAAAACGGACTTCGTCCTTTTCAACCTGACGATATTTATCCTGCAAGCGGTTGTTGATCTTCTCCATCTCTTCCGAACGTAGTTCCAAAGAGGTAATGATGTTTTGTTTTGCACGGCCATGCTTGCCGGTTGTAGCCCACGGATATTTTTCGCGAACCTGCTCGTCGGTAAGACGCGGCTGATAAGGAGGAAGTTGTACCTTCTCCATCATCTGCCCGATAATACCGTCGGAAAGCACCATGACCGGATTACGGTATTTGAATGCCAGATCGAATGCCAGTACGGTGTGATCGGCCATTTCCTGAACGGAAGCAGGAGCAAGCGTGATAAGTTTATAATCGCCGTGACCACCGCCTTTGACAGTTTGGAAATAGTCGGCCTGACTCGGCTGAATGGTTCCCAGACCGGGCCCCCCACGGGTAACATTAATAACCACACACGGCAGTTCGGCACCGGCAATGTAAGATAGTCCCTCCTGCATCAGGCTGATGCCCGGACTGGAGGATGAAGTCATCACTTTTTTACCGCAACCGGCACCTCCGTAAACCATGTTGATGGAGGCGGTTTCGCTTTCTGCCTGTAAAACTACCATTCCAGTCGTTTCCCAGGGTTCGAGCGCCATCAATGTTTCCAATATTTCCGACTGGGGCGTTATTGGGTAACCGAAATAACCGTCACATCCGCAGCGTATAGCGGCCTCTGCAACAGCTTCGTTACCTTTCATTAATTTTATTTCTTCCATTTTCAATCGTTTTTTACTCTGTAAACCGTTATACAGGCATCGGGACACACATAAGCACATGAAGCACATCCCGTGCAAGCTTCGACTGCCTCCATGTAGGCATAATGATACCCCTTGGAGTTGGCCTCGATGTTCATACTCAACACTTTCGACGGACATGCTTCTTTGCAAAGCTGACATCCTTTGCACCGTTCGGTGTCGATTACAACGGCTCCTCTGTTTTTAGCCATATTATAGATGTTGGAATTAAGTTGATTTGTAAGAGCAAATGCAGATGTTTGTTTGCCGAATATTCCTGTGGCGTGATACTAATTCGCAAAATAAAACAACAATACACACATCGTTTTTGCTAACACATGAAAAAATTAGTTTCGGGACGCAAATATACCATTTGTTTTGCACTAACTATATTAAGGAAGGGTTAAAAAGGTTGAATTCGGGGGTTCTATCAGTCAATTTACGCCTTCCGAATTGCCTGCTTTATAAGATCTCTGCGTCCGAAAACGATGTCTTGGTTATGGGTCGTGCAACGTTCCATCCATAACTGATCATATAGCCATTCCGGATGGCCGTTTTCCTCGTTTCTTCTACATTTTTCCACACTATTACACAAATACAACAAGTTATTTTGAATTGATTTTCAATGCTTTATTGGCAATGGTACGATTATTGATTATTCAACAACAGAGAGCCATTGAAGAGTGTAACCGCAGTGGCTGTCAATCTTAATTTAATTATCTGTAGCTATGAAAAAGAATAGAATTCCGTTCGTGATCTGCTTTGTGTTTGTAGCCTGTTTTTCGGCACTCCACGCACAGGTTAGAGTCAATGTTAATCTCAATCTTCAACCCAAGTGGGGTCCGGCATCGTACGATTATGCCGAGTACTATTTTCTTCCCGAATTGGGAGTCTATTATTCGGTTCCCGATCGCGTGTTTATCTATCCCCACGGAAACGGATGGGAGTTTGGCCGAAAGCTTCCAAGACTCTACCGGCACTTTGATCTTTATTCAACTTACAAAGTGGTGGTAAACGAGCCCAAACCTTACATGCGGCACGGATATTACGTAGAGCACTACCGCGACTACAGAAATATGCATCAGGAGATCTGGCGCGATTGCAGAGAGGATAACGGAAAACACCGGGGTTGGAAAAAGAGAGACTGGGATCGCCGGCATGACAATGACTTTGACCGGGGTCGTGGTCGTGACCATGATAATTATCCGCAATATAGTGGGTATGCTCACGGAAGAGAATAAAAACAGTTAGTTATTATCAATCAATATATTGAAAAAATGAAGAAATATTTCTTACTTACCGCATTCGCATTTATTTCAGTAATCTCCTTCAGCCAGAATTCGTTGGCGACAGGAGGTACTCAGTTGAATTTCGGTGTCGGCTTCTCCGATTGGGGCGTTCCTGTCTATTTTGGATTCGACCATGCCGTAAGCCGGGATGTGACGCTGGGTGGAGAGCTCTCCTATCGTTCTTACCGGGAAGATTGGAACAATTATTATTACGACCATTCGATAGTCGGAGTCTCGGGAAATGCCAACTATCATTTCAATAATCTTTTTAATATTCCCCGCAACTGGGATCTCTATGCCGGGCTCAATCTCGGGTTTTTCGTTTGGAGTTCGCCCGACACATACCATGGTTCGCATACTTCAGGACTTGGTCTTGGGGCGCAGATCGGAGGACGCTATTTTATTTCCAGAACAGTTGCTCTCAATCTTGAATTCGGTGGAGGAAATGCTTTTGCCGATGGAAAATTCGGGTTGACAGTGAAGTTGTAATTTGTTTTTTACAAAGGAGAAGCCCCTTGAACGGATAATCTGTTCAAGGGGCTTTTTTATGATTTGAGTGACAATTAAATCAACTCCAAAACTTTGGCTACAGCCTGATCGAGACCTTCCGGGTTTTTGCCTCCTGCCGTTGCAAGGAATGGTTGTCCTCCACCGCCGCCGTTAATGAATTTGGCTGCTTCGCGCACCATATTGGAGGCATTGTATCCGGCTTCCACCATCGGTTGGCTAAGGAAAATTGTGAGCGATGGTTTGTCATCGAATACGGTTCCGGCCACGAACAGGAATTTTACATCTTTGAATTTACCTCTGAACTGCGACGCAAGTCCACGAACCAGATCGGGGTTTTCGTCGCCCTGATGACGGATCACTTTCACTCCGTTGATCTCTTCGGCACGTTGTATAAGAATGTCGCGCAGTTGCAGCATCTTTTCCTGCACAAAGCTGTCCACCTGTTTTTTTAGTGTGGCATTTTCATCCAGCGCTTTTTGGATCGATTGCATCATATTCGGTGCATTGTTGAAGAACTGATGGATGTTTTTCAACAAATCTTGCTGATCCTGAACAAATTTTTCGGCACCTGCACCTGTTACGGCTTCGATACGGCGGATTCCGGCTGCTACCGAACTTTCGGCCGCTACTTTGAAGAATCCGATTTCGCCGGTGGCTTGCACGTGTGTTCCACCGCAGAGTTCAACAGATGAACCGAATTTTACCACACGTACGTGATCGCCGTATTTTTCGCCGAACAGCGCCATGGCTCCCAAAGCACGGGCTTCGGCAATCGGCATGTTACGGTGTTCGTCGAGCGGACGATTTTCGCGAATCTTGGCATTCACCAACTCTTCCACCTTGCGAATCTCCTCGTCGGTCACTTTCTGGAAGTGAGAAAAGTCGAAACGCAATGTGTCGGGAGAAACGAACGAACCTTTCTGTTCGACATGCGTTCCCAGCACTTCGCGCAAAGCTTCGTGCAGCAAGTGGGTTGCCGAGTGGTTATTTTCCGTTGCCTGACGTTTTTCTCCGTTCACCTTTACGTTAAACGCAGCGGTAACATCGGAGGGCAATTTAGCCGTCAGGTGAACGGGCAGGTTATTCTCGCGTTTGGTATCGAAAATTTCTATCGTCTCGTTACCGTCGGTCATAATGCCGCTGTCGCCAACCTGGCCACCCATTTCGGCATAGAAAGGAGTCTGGTCAAGCACAATCTGATAGAACGATTTGTTCTTTTGTTTTACAAGACGGTAACGAAGAATATGAGCTTCCGTTTCCAAAAAGTCATATCCGACGAAAGCAGTTTCTCCGTCGCGAACGCTCACCCAGTCGCCGGTTTCGACGGCAGCAGCGTTGCGGGCACGTTCTTTTTGTTTCTGCATTTCGGCATTGAATTCGTCGATATTGACTGTCATGCCGTTTTCACGCAAAATCAATTCAGTCAAATCAAGAGGAAACCCGAACGTATCGTAAAGCGTAAAGGCATTTACCCCGCTGATCTCGGTTTTGCCTTCTGCTTTCGTATCTTCAATCACTTTGTCGAGCAAACGGATACCGGTTTCGAGGGTACGAAGGAACGACTCTTCCTCTTCTTTAATCACCTTTGAAATAAGCGATTGCTGTGCCTGTAATTCGGGATAAGCAATGCCCATACTATCGATCAGTGCAGGCAACAGTTTGTACAGGAATGCCTGTTTTTGGTCAAGGAAGGTATATCCGTAACGCACGGCGCGGCGCAGAATGCGTCGAATAACGTAACCTGCTTTTGCATTCGACGGCAATTGTCCGTCGGTAATTGAAAACGCGATAGTGCGGATATGGTCGGCGATAACGCGCATGGCAATATCCGTTTTGTCGTTAGTGCCATACCTGATGCCGCATAATTTACCAATTTCGATGATAATCGGTTGGAACACGTCGGTGTCGTAGTTCGACAGTTTGCCCTGCAGAGCCATGCAAAGACGTTCGAAGCCCATCCCGGTATCGATTACCCTGGCTGGCAGCGGTTCGAGCGAACTGTCGGCTTTGCGGTTGTATTGCATAAACACTAAGTTCCAGATTTCGATTACCTGCGGGTGACTTTGGTTGACTAAAGTCAGACCATTCACCTTAGCACGTTCGCTGTCGGGACGGATGTCGATATGAATTTCGGAGCAGGGACCGCAGGGGCCGGTATCACCCATTTCCCAGAAATTGTCGTGGCGGTTGCCGTTGATAATACGATCGGCAGCGATGTGCTGCTCCCAGTATCCGGCAGCTTCGTTGTCACGCTCCAGCCCTTCGTCGGGCGATCCTTCAAAAACGGTAACGTAGAGGCGGTTTTTATCCAGACCGAGTACTTCGGTGAGGTATTCCCATGCCCATCCGATGGCTTCCTTCTTGAAATAGTCGCCAAACGACCAGTTGCCCAACATTTCGAACATGGTGTGGTGGTAGGTGTCGTGTCCTACTTCCTCCAGATCGTTGTGTTTTCCGCTCACGCGCAAACATTTTTGCGAGTCGGCGATGCGCGGGTACTGAATCGGGTCATTCCCCAGAATGATATTCTTGAATTGGTTCATCCCGGCATTGGTAAACATCAGCGTGGGGTCATCCTTGATAACCATCGGCGCCGACGGCACAATGTGGTGCTGCTTGGATTGAAAGAAATCGAGAAACGATTGGCGAATTTCTTTGGAAGTCTTCATTGTATTGAGTTTGTAAACGGTTTCTTAGTTTGCTACCTTGTCGAGGGCAGTTGCAATGCGTCCGAAAATTTCGTCGATAGAGCCGGTACCCTTGATATGAGTGTATTTGCCGGCAGCCTTGTAATAGTCCATCACAGGAGTGGTTTGGCTATGATATACTTCGAGACGGTTTTGAATTACTTCGAGGTTGTCGTCCGAACGACCGGTTTCCTGTCCGCGTTTCAGGAGGCGGGTAATCAGTTCCTCTTTTTCAACATCGAGTTCGAGCATGATGGAAACATCCTGATTATTTTTTTTCAGCAGAACGTCAAGCGCCTCGGCCTGAGCTACCGTGCGGGGAAATCCATCAAAAATAACACCTTTGCGTCCGGCGGCCGTGTCGGTAAGTTTCTTTGCAAGCATATCGATAATTACCTGATCGGGGAGCAATTGACCTTTTGATATATAGCTGTTAGCCAGCTCTCCCAGTTCGGTTTTTGCTGCAATTTCGGCACGCAGCATATCGCCGGTGGAGATGTGAAGCAGGTTATACTTTTCGGTGATACGTTCGCTTTGAGTTCCTTTACCTGAGCCCGGAGCTCCAAAAATGATAATGTTGAGCATGATGTAAATCCTTTTGCGCCTTCACTCTCGTGGAGACAGTTCATTAAAATTGGTTAGCTTTTAATGTGCTTTTTCGGGTATTAATGTATAGATTTCCTTAAGGTTACGGCCATAGCCGTCATAATCGAGTCCATACCCCACAATGAAATCGTTGGGTATTTCCATAGCTACATAATTGAGTTCGATGTCGCATTGCAACGAGTTCGGTTTCAGGAAAAAAGTTGCCACTTTGATGTCGGCCGCCTTTTTTTCTTTCAGCGAATTGATAATTTTCTGCATGGTGAAACCGGTGTCCACAATGTCTTCGACTACCACAACAGTACGGCCTTCCACACTTTCGTTCAGTCCGAAAATTTCTTTCACGACACCGGTTGTGGAGGTTCCCTGATAGGATGATAATTTGATAAAGGTAATTTCGCTCGGAATGTTGACGCTTTTCATCAAATCGGCAGCAAACATAAACGCGCCGTTGAGAACAACCAGAAACAGCGGATCTTTTCCGGCCAAATCCCAATTGATTCGTTCGGCAACATTTTTTACTGCTTCCTGAATTTTTTCTTCGGGAATAGAAACAGAAAATTCTTTATCTTTTATCTTTATAGTCTTCATACTTAGGTTTTTTGTATAATCGATCAACTGAAATTACTTTCAGGATAGCCCTGAAAAAATTAAGTTGCAAAACTACAAAAAAGAGAACGAAACACGGAATAATTACGGAATTAATTATCGTTGAGACGTTTTATAATGTTATAAGCCTGATAGATACCCAATTCTCCCGATTTACTCAGATCTGCATTGGCTTTTTTCGCATCGTTCAGAAACAGGTAAGCGAGACCCCGGTTGAAATAGGCTTCCGCAAAATCAGGCTGGTTCTTGATAGCCTCGGTATAGATATCGATTGCAGCCTGAAAATCTTTTTCCTGACAATAAAGATTACCCAGATTAAACTTGGCAAATGAAAAATCGGGAGCCAGATCGATCACTTTTTGATAATCTTTGATGATAACTTCAAAATCGTGACGGTATAGCTTATCGTCTTTGAATTCGGATTTCGGATTTTTGTTATCCGGGTTGTTCAGCTTGTAATCAAGTAGCTTAAACAGGGTGTTGGCACGACAGAAATAGGCCATTGTAAAATCGGAACGCAACTCAATCACTTTGGTGAAATCCTGCACCGCATTGTTGTAGTCCTGTACCAACGCATAGTTGACTCCCCGGATAAAGTAGGCATCGGCACTTGGTTTCTTGTTGATTTCAAGGGTCAGATTATCAACGGTTTTGAAATGCATCTGAATCATTTCCTGCGTGAGGGCAATCTCGTCGTTGGTAATTTTCAGTTTGGCGTTGACTTTGTGCTGTTTGTTGTAGTCGTCAACCACCGAGAAGTAGTAACCCAACCGTTTCAGTTCGTTTTCTTTGCTGTAATAGCTCAAAACAAAGTTCGGTTCGTTCGATATTTCGATATTGACATTCTGAATGGCACCACGCAAACCACCTTTCTTTGGTGCTTCGTCAGAAGGATTACCTCCCCGGGCTAACACATCATTAAATATAGAGGCTTTGTTTTCATTACTTTTGGCACTTTTTGCCATCTGAGCCTTCGTATCGGGTTCATCTTCCTCCTTCTTAGCTCCGTTTCTGGGTCTCCTCTTTTCTATCTCCTGTGCAGCCACCTGATCGAGATAGGCTCCTTTTGCGTCGTGTTGAAGTTGTTTTATCTTGGCTCGTCCCCAGTAGGCCGGCGAAAAATTCGGATAGCGGGCAATAATTCCGTTGAAATCCTGCGTTGCCTGATGGAAATTGCCGATTTCGGTGTTGAGTAGTGCCCGTTGGTACAGCGCTTCATAATTCTCCGGTTCGGCGGTCAGTACTTTATTGAAATCGAGCACGGCATTATTGAGATCGCCTACTTCGGTACGAAGCATACCGCGATTCAAATGCGCAATCGTGCTTTTGTCGTCCAGTTCGATTGCCTTATCGTAATCGGCAAATGCACCACGGTAGTTTTTGTTCCAGTAGTTGAGCAATCCCCGGTTGATATAGTCACCTGCATATTTCGATTTCAACGCAATCGCCTTGTCGAAATCGTGCAACGCACCCGGATTATCGTGTTGCATCATTTTGAGAGTTGCCAGGGCACTCCAGCCATTCGCCTTGGTACTGTCGGCTTTGATCGCATCCTGGAAATAGGTCATGGCGCCGATAGTATCCTTCTTTTCCATCAATATCTGCCCTTTATCCATCAACAGGTCGCTGTCCTTGTTCTTTTTGACCAACTCGTCGATATCTTTCAGAGCCAAATCGTATTTTTTCTGCAGATCATACACCCAAATACGCAGGCGGAGCAGTTCGTCATTGACAGGACTATACTCAAGGTATTTGTTCAGGTCGGTTTCCGCTCCCTCCAGTTCTTTTTGCTTGATGCGGGCAAATCCCCGGGCATAGTAGGCTCCGGGAATAAACGGGTTCAGATTTAATGCCGACGTGCAATCGGCTTCCGCTCCGGCAAAATCGCCCAATTGTATTTTTGCAATTCCCCGTAGTACATAAGGTTCAGTCAAATATGGCTTTACACTGATTATTTGATTGAAATATTGAATTGCCAAAACATAATCTTCAAAATAGAGCGCATTTTGTGCAATAGCCATTACCCTGTCTGTGTTGAGTTGTGCCCAGGAGGCACTCCATGTGAACAAGATAACGATGAGAGATAAAATCTTTTTTTTCATACGAGTCTGAATGTTCATGAATTTTCAAGGCGTGGTTTGTACAATAAATATGATCTCCAAAAAAGGCAATCATGCCTGCACTAAAATTTTAGCCCGGGCATGATTGTCATATTTGTTTGGCATCAGAACTCTTCAACGGCGGCAGATGAAGATGAGGAGTCATCCGTCGAAGCCTGACCAACTCCACATCCGCCGGCATCAAAGGTCGGTGGTATTTTGAATTTTTCGGCCTCCGAATAACCCAACATCGGATCGGAATATACTTTCCGCATAAACACTGCCCAAATCGGTAGTGCCATACTTGCACCCTGACCGTCGCTTGTATAGTCGAAATGGACGGCCCGGTCTTCTCCTCCGACCCACACTCCGGCAATCAAACTTGGTGAAAAACCGATAAACCAACCATCCGAGTTGTTCTGCGTGGTACCTGTTTTACCGGCAAGCTGTCCGGTGAACCGATAATTGTACCGTAAGCGCCCTGCAGTTCCGTTATCGACAACACCTCGGAGTAGTGTCAGCATTTTATATGAAGTCTGTTCGCTCAGAATTTCGTTCATCTTGGGTTCGAATGAAGCGACTACGGCGCCGTTGTTGTCTTCAATCCGGGTTACATATATCGGATCGACACGCACTCCTTTGTTAGGAAATGCAGTGTATGCATCCACCATCTCCTGCAGAGATACTTCAGCCGGGCCGACGCAGAGCGACCATACGGCCGGAATATAACCATGAATACCAAATGAACGCATCATTTTCACCATGGCTGCCGGTGTGAAGTTACTCATCAGACGAGCCGTAATGTAGTTGTTCGACTGGGCAAGACCCCATTTGAGCGGAACCATCTCTCCGAGACGGCTTTGACTGCCGTTACGGGGAGTCCAGCTCTCTCCATTGCCCAGATTCATGGTAATGGGCGCGTTGAGAATTTCGCTGCAGGGGGTAAATCCTTCTTCCATCGCCAGCGAATAGAGGAACGGTTTGATAGTAGAACCTACCTGCCGACGCCCCATGGTGGCCATGTCGTACTGGAACATATTATAATCGGGACCTCCGACATAGGCTTTGACATGCCCGTTGTTCGGATCCATACACATAAAACCGCAACGGAGGAAATATTTCAGGTAGCGGATAGAATCCATCGGAGTCATCACCGTATCAATCTGTCCCCGGTAGGAATATACCTGCATGGAAACCTTCGTATTGAATGCTTTCTGAATCTGAGCCATGGTTGCTCCGGCATGTTTCATGTTGCGGTAACGATCCGTCAACTTCATGGAACGATTCATAATGTCGTTAATATCCTGTTGACGCAACGTACGCGAGAATGGAGCATAACTCCGCCCTTTCTTCTCTTTGAAGAATTTCGCCTGCAACGATGTCATTTGCTCATGAACGGACTCTTCGGCATATTTCTGCATACGCGAGTCGATCGTCGTGTATATTTTTAATCCATCGGTATAGAGGTTGTATGGAGAACCGTCCGCCTTGTGATTTTTGTTACAGAATCCGTACAGCGGATTGGTTGCCCAGGAGATCGAATCGTCTACGAATTGCTGCTTTTGCCACGATGCATAGTCCGATCGTTCGGGCTTATCTGCCGTCATGATTCTCCGGAGATATTCGCGAAAATAGGGAGCCGCTCCGATTTTATGGTCGACCCGTTGGTATTTGAGAACAAGCGGCAACCTGCTCAATGAATCGACCTGAGCGTGAGTCAGCATATTGGCCTTCTCCATCTGGAGGAAGACGGTATTTCGACGACCGCGGGTACGTTCGTTGAAACGCAACGGATTGTAATATGCCGGATTCTTGCACATTCCAACCAATGTAGCTGCCTGGTCGATGGTAAGCTTATCAGGCGTCGTGCTGAAATAAACCTGAGCTGCAGTACGAATTCCCACGGCATTGTTGAGGAAGTCGAACTGATTCAGATACATATTGATAATCTCCTCTTTGGTGTAGAGCCGCTCCAGCTTAACGGCAATAACCCATTCGTTTGGTTTTTGTAGCAAGCGGGTGAGGAAGTTCGGCGCATGGGGCGAGTAGAGCTGCTTGGCCAATTGCTGAGTCAGCGTACTGGCACCACCGGCACTTTTAATCTGAAAAATGCCCCTCAGAACCAAAGAGCGGGCCAGCGCCCATCCGTCGATTCCGGAGTGGTCGTAAAACCGGGAATCCTCGGTGGCAACCAATGCGTTAATCAGACCGGGCGAAAGATTTTGATAGATCTCGTTCATCCGGTTGCCGGAACTGAGCGAGAAACTGCCCAACAGTTTCATGTCCGAAGAGTAAATTTCGGAAGCATACCGGTTGCGGGGGTTCTGTAATTCGCTGATTGGAGGCAAATAGCCGATCCATCCGAACGATATGGCAATAAACAGCAACACAACAGCCAATAAAAACCCTGCAAAACTTAGCCAAAACCATTTCAACATCTTCCTGGCCTGTGGCGTGATCTCTTTTTTGGTCATATATCTATTATTTTAACTGACAATAATAAAATTGAAACGATTTAATCCAGTTTAAGTACAGCTAAGAAAGCTTTTTGCGGTACTTCTACGGAACCGATCTGTTTCATTTTCTTCTTTCCCTTTTTCTGTTTTTCAAGCAGCTTGCGTTTTCGGGAGATATCTCCGCCATAACATTTGGCAGTAACATCCTTACGTACGGCCTTGATGGTTTCGCGGGCAATAATTTTTGCTCCGATAGCAGCCTGTATGGCAATATCGAATTGCTGACGCGGAATCAGCTCTTTCAGCTTTTCACACATCCGGCGGCCGAGATTGTAGGCATTATCGATATGCGTAAGCGATGACAAGGCATCCACAGGTTCCCCATTCAGCAAAATATCGAGCTTGGCTAGCTTCGACTCGCGAAAATCGTGCATGTGATAATCAAACGAAGCATAGCCTTTTGAAATGCTTTTCAGTTTGTCGTAAAAATCGAATACGATTTCACCCAGTGGAATGTCGTAAATCAGCTCCACCCGGTTCGACGAAATATAATCCTGCTTTATCAAAATACCTCGCTTGCCGAGGCAAAGGGTCATAATCGCACCCAAAAAATTAGTCTGCGTAATCACGGAAGCCCGGATGTACGGCTCTTCGATATGGTCGATAAGCGTTATATCGGGTAACCCGGATGGGTTATGAACCTCGATCATGTCGCCTTTCCTGGTAAATACACGGTAGCTTACGTTCGGTACGGTGGTGATTACATTCATATCGAACTCTCTGTCGAGACGCTCCTGAATGATCTCCATGTGGAGTAAACCCAAAAATCCGCAACGAAATCCGAATCCCAGCGCGATGGATGACTCCGGTTCGAAAGTGAGCGAAGCATCGTTGAGCTGCAATTTTTCGATCGAAGAACGAAGATCCTCAAAATCTTCCGTTTCAATAGGATAGACACCGGCAAAAACCATCGGTTTAACCTCTTCAAAACCGTCAATCGCTTTCTCACACGGACGTTTGACGTGAGTGATGGTATCGCCCACCTTTACCTCCTTGGAGGTTTTAATTCCGGATATAATGTACCCTACATCGCCTGCACTAAGCGTACTGCGTGGCGACATATCCAATTTCAGCACTCCGATTTCGTCGGCCTCGTACTCCTTTTGAGTAGCGACGAATTTAACCAGATCGCCCTTATTAATCGTCCCGTTGATAATTTTATAATAGGCTATAATACCACGAAACGAGTTAAAGACAGAGTCGAAAATAAGGCATTGCAGCGGAGCCTCCGGATCGCCTACCGGAGGTTTTACACGGGTAACGATGGCGTGTAGAATCTCTTCCACACCAAGTCCCGTTTTACCGCTGGCACGGATAACCTCTTCCCGCTTGCATCCGAGCAATTCAACAATTTGATCTTCCACCTCCTCGGGCATGGCACTATCCATATCCATCTTGTTCATCACCGGAATGATTTCAAGATCGTGTTCGATAGCCATGTAAAGGTTTGAAATTGTTTGAGCCTGAATACCCTGCGTAGCATCGACAATAAGCAGCGCACCCTCGCACGCGGCGATGGAGCGCGACACCTCGTACGAAAAATCGACATGGCCCGGAGTGTCGATCAGATTGAGAATATATTGTTGACCATCCAGTTCATATTCCATCTGAATGGCATGGCTTTTAATAGTAATACCGCGCTCTCGCTCCAAATCCATGTTATCGAGCACCTGAGCCTGCAAATCTTTTTGAGCGATTGTGTTGGTGATTTCCAGCAGGCGATCAGCCAGTGTACTTTTACCATGGTCGATGTGGGCAATAATGCAAAAATTTCGTATATGCTTCATTCAAAACGGTTTGTCATTCTTCAAGTGTGAAGTCTATTTAGAGACAAAAGTAAAAATAATATCTTTCGTGGGCAATAGGCTTTCACGCAAATTTAATTCTTAAAATAATTATGTGTTATCGTTATGATTCTTCACATATTTGTAATATTTTTTTCGACTTGCTGACGTAATTTTGTGCTCCCCAAAAAATAAACCCAATCATTTTCATTTTCTTAATTAACATATGCGGAGCACAAATTGTTGAAAACTTCATAAAGCAAATGTGTAAAAAATGAATAATTATAAATATTTTTGTCGTGTATTATTGACTTTCCGCATATTAGAGTTTCTTTTTTTATTTTCAACGAGTTATAATTTTGTTGAAACTTCTTTCCTTAAAGTAATGCTATAAGAAATCGGCTTTCGTATAAAAGAACTAATTTGATGTCGAATTTAATTTTATTTTTATGAAAAAAACAGGTAAGCGATTAGCATTGATGTTGTTGGTGTGCTTCATGACACTTTCTGCCATGGCGCAAGTCACAACCGCAAGTCTCAATGGGCAGGTTTCTGATAATAAAGAAGCCATTATCGGGGCAACCGTCCAGGCTATTCATCAACCCTCCGGAACAGTGTACGGTGCCATTACAAATGGAAAAGGCCGTTATGCTATTCAGGGGATGCGTGTGGGTGGTCCATACAAGGTTATTATATCTTATGTCGGATATAATAAAGTGATTTATAACGATATTTATCTTGAATTGGGAGATGCTTTTGTTATGAATGCTCAGTTAAAAGAGTCTTCACAAACGCTCAACGAAGTTGTTGTTACAGCATCGGGTGCAAACCGACTGAGAACCGGAGCCGGACAGAATTTTTCAACAGAAAAGATTCAAAGTGTACCGACTGTTGACCGGAGTATTTATGATATTGTGAAGAATATGCCGATGGTCCAAACGAATAAAATCGGAGGTATATCTTTTGCCGGAACAAACAATCGTTACAATAGTTTCCAAATTGATGGTACTGTTAGTAATGATGTATTCGGACTCTCTTCTACGGGAACAAATGGTGGTCAGACAAGTGCCAATCCGATTTCTCTTGATGCCATACAGGAAATTCAGGTTGTGGTAGCACCATACGATGTACGCCAAAGTGGATTTACCGGTGGTGGAATCAATGCCATTACCAAGCAGGGAACCAATGAATTTCATGGTTCTGCCTACACGTACTACTTCAATCAAGATCTCTACGGACGCTATAGCGCTCCTAACAACTATGCGAACCAAAAACTTATCAGTCAACATGCAACCACACTGGGAGCATCGTTGGGCGGTCCGATTATTAAAGACAAATTGTTCTTTTTTGCCAACATTGAAAATTACGATCAATCATATCCTTCTACTTATTATCCTGGTTATGCTACACCGGGTATTTCAACTACAACAGCAAAAAATATCCTGGATCGTTATACAGCAGTTACAGGATTGAATGATAATTATGGATCGCGTGATGTTGCGCAGAAGTCTCTTGGCATTTTGGCTCGTATTGACTGGAATATCGATAAGAATAATAAGTTTGCTTTACGTTACCAACACAGCAATTCATCCAAGGATAATTATAGCAATAGCAGTAGTTCCTACACATTTGCCAATAGCAGTTACGTAATGAAAGATAACACAAATTCATTTGTGGCAGAACTAAATTCTCGTCTTAGTAATTCTCTTTCAAATGAATTGCGTGCATCAATGACTACTGTCCGTGATAAGAGAGAAGTTCCTTATCAGGGTCCGACTATTTATATGGGAAGTAATGCAACTAATGATAATGTATCTGTTAGTTTAGGTACCGAATATTCATCTGGAGCAAACAGATTGAATACAAATGTATATACATTTGAAGACAACCTGTCGTGGTCCAAAGGAGCGCACACATTCACTTTCGGCACGCATAATGAAATATTCCATTTTGAAAACTTGTTTACTCAATATAACAATGGCGAATGGTATTATTCGTCTATGACAGACTATCTTGCAGACCATGCCTCTACATTCTATTTCAAATATTCAGATCCGGCAGGTTTCGTTCCTAAATTTAATGGTGGACAGTTTGGATTTTATGCTCAGGATAAATGGACTGCAACAAGAAATCTGACGTTTGAATACGGACTCCGTGTAGACATTCCTAAAGTATTTGATAATCCATCAACCAATGCAGCCTTCAATGCTTTTGCACAAGCAAACAATCTTGATGCTACTGTAGGAACTGTTCCTTCAGCCAAAGCCATGTTGTCGCCACGTTTTGGTTTCCGTTGGTATCTTAACAACGATCATAGTACATTGTTGCGTGGTGGTACTGGTCTGTTTACCGGTCGGGTACCTTTTGTATGGTTATCGAATGTATTTACAAATGATGGAGTTGAACAGAAAGGGACTACTATATATTCAAGCACCAACAAGACTACGAATGTTACAACATGGGCACCTTCTTTCTCGCAATATTACAATAATCCTGCAGGAGCCGCTGCAAGCGGAGCTCAGGCATCCCCTGATATTTGCACGGTAAGCAAAAAATTCAAATTCCCTCAGGTATTCCGTACAAACCTTGCTTTAGAACAAAAATTGCCTTATGATATTAAAATGACTTTGGAAGGTTTGTTCTCTAAAACATTAAATGATGCTTACTTTAGGAATTTGGCTATAACACAAACTGGTAAAATCTATGCAGTTAGTGGAAATGAAGCTTCTGCGTCTCCTTATTATACGGTGAATAAAAGTTACGCTTCTATCATTGATTTGGAAAACACCAATAAAGGTTATACCTATTCGTTATCGGCCATGTTTGAGAAAAAATTTGATTTTGGTTTGAATGCAATGGCTTCTTACACCTTTGGACATTCAAAATCAGTTTATGATGGAACCTCTTCAGTCGCTTATTCAAACTGGAAATATAACTATACTTACGATTCCAATAATCCGGCATTGTCGTACTCTTCATTCGATATTCCGAATCGTATCGTAGTATCGGTAGGATATACCACTCCAAAATATATCAACGGCTTGCTTAGCTCTGATGTATCGGTTACTTATACCGGTTCAAACGGAATGCGTTATAGCTTGACAATGAATGAAAGCGCTGATTATAACGGTGATGGATATAAAGGCAATTCATTGCTCTATATCCCAACAGTAGACGAACTGCAGAACATGAACTTTGTAGATAATGTTAATACGAAGACAGGTGCTGTTATTATGAGTGCTGCCGATAGCCGTAAAAACTTTGAAAACTGGATTCAGGGGAATTCATATGCTAAAGACCACAGAGGGCAATATGCTAAACGTAACTCTTGCCAGGCTCCATGGGAGAATCATTTTGATGTGCATTTTGCAGAGAACATTTTCTTCTTGAAAGAAAAAGGAACAAAACTGCAAGTGACATTTGACATCATCAATTTCTCGAACATGTTGAATAAGAAATGGGGTGTAAATTATGCATCCAGCTACAATGTTACACCTTTAGCAGTTAAAACAGCAACAAGTGGAAGTGCAGCTGCAGTCTATTACAATACCAGTAATACCAACAATACTGTTCCTTTAAGCGACATTTATACCCGTTGGCATGCTCAGGTAGGCGTTAAATTGATCTTCTAAGTAAGAGAAATACCAATATGATAAAAGAGGCTGTCTCAATTTTATTTGAGACAGCCTCTTTGCATATAGATTTACTTTTCTTCGGGTTTCAAATAAAAACACACGAAATAAACCGGAGGTCCGGCTTACCCGTGTGCGGAGAATATAATTGGAAAGTTATTTCAGCTTCTTTGATATCCAGTTGTCGACAGAAAATTTACCGCTACCGCCAATAAGAATCGAAATTGCAAGACCCAGAACCAAAATAAAATACTCCATTCCTTCGCCTTTCTGTGCGCCAAACCAGTTCATAAAGAACCCGTTGTCGACATGTCCACCCAGGAACATGGCACCACCCAGCGTAAGTGCGATGGAGAAGGCCATAAATCGGGTTCCGGCACCCAGAATCACTCCGATACTGCCGAGAAACTCAGCTGAGATGACCATCAATGCCAGAATCACAGGCATTCCCATCTGTCCGTGCATAAACCCGAGGGTTCCGCTCAAACCATATCCACCGAAAGCGCCTAACGCTTTTTGCATACCGTGAGGTAAAATCACTGCCCCAAGGGCTAATCTGCTTACAAGTAACGACCACGATTGTGTGTTCGTTGATAAAAATTGCTTAATCATACTATTCTAAATTTTTAGTGTAAATAAATTCTATTTTTGTTGTGACCTCATCCGCCCTGCGGGCACCTTCTCCCAAGGAGAAGGCAAATCTGCTAAATGAACAGTCTAACTCCCTCTCCCTCGGAGAGGGTTGGGGTGAGGTGAGGTCTTTAAAAAAACATTGGAACTTCCATCAATAGAAGTTGTGTTTGTTTGGTTGCTTTGATTGAAATCGTGTCGGTTTCCCAAACCCCGAAGCCATCGCGTCGGCTCAGCGTTTGTCCGGCCACCTCTGCTTCACCTTCTATCACGAAGAAATAAACGCCATCGCCGGTATTTTTCAATTTATACTCGCCGCTCCATCCTTCCGACAGATCGCCCAGATGAAACCATGCGTTCTGATGAATCCAGACACCCTGACCATCAGGATCGGGCGAGAGAACCTGATAGAGTTCGTCTTTCTTCGCCACATCGGCCAGCGAAATCTGACCGTAACGGGGTGTCACGTTTTTCTTATTCGGGAAAACCCAGATCTGCAACAGCGAGGTATCGCCAAAACCTTCTTTGCTGTATTCGCTGTGAAAAATGCCGGTGCCGGCACTCATCACCTGAATCTCGCCCGAACGGATAATCTCGCTGTTGTGCATGCTGTCTTTGTGTTCGACCGCGCCATGCAACGGAATGGTAATCACCTCCATGTTGTCGTGCGGATGGGTATCAAAACCTTCACCCTCGGCAATGGTATCGTCGTTGAGCACCCGAAGCGCCCCGAAATGAACCCTTTCGGGATTGTAATAGTTGGCAAAACTAAAGGTATGGTAGGTATTGAGCCATCCGTGATAGGCATGTCCCCTGCTGGTTGCCGTATGAAGTATTGTTTTCATTGTCCTGATGTTTTAGTGGTTGTAACGCTAAGCGACCCGGATGTCGCTTGTTCCATGTACCGTGTTGTTTGATGTGACAAAGGTACGGCAGCAAAAAAGCGGTCGAAGTACAGAAATCGGGGAAAAAATTGCAAAAATCAGGACTAATGCACCGAAGCGCGGAATTCGGAAGGAGTCTGCCCCGAAATCTTCTTGAAGAAATTGTTGAAATGAGCCGCCTCCTCAAAACCGAGAGAGAAGGCCAACTCTTTGTTGGATACCGGAGTAAAGATCAGCGCGCGTTTGGCTTCGGTCAGCAGCTTGCTCTGAATCATCTCTTTGGCCGACTTGCCGGTAAGCGCTTTCACCGTTTTGTTGAGATAGTCGCCGGTCACGGCCATCTCCGCGGCATAATCGGAGACCATATGCCACGAGGCATACTGTTCGTCGAGCAGTTTTTTGAAGTTACGCAGCAAATGATTACTGGTCTCCACCATTTGCGGATTATGCAGTTTGTGCAGGGAGCAGTGGTTGTTGCTCTGGATAAGGAACAACTTCACCAGCGAACCTACCGCTTCCAGCTTGTAGTTTTCTATCGCCTGTGCAAAATGAAACATCTGCTCCACCAGACCCACATAGACCGCCATATCCTCATCGCGAATGGGCAACGGAGGCGACTGTCCGTAATCGTTGAAGAGATAAAGATCGTTAATCATCTTGTCGGGAATGGCGTTACGGATCAGGAATTGTTCGGTGAAGGTGATAGCCCACCCTTTCGGTTCGCTCTTCATAATCACCTGATGCATCTGTTGCGGCAACAAGAAATAGATGGTCTGGTTTTCTACCTTGTAAGTGGTAAAATCGACCACATGTTCGCCCTCGCCCCGTTCGATAAAAATAATGGAATAGTAATCGTGACGGTGCGGCACATCGGGAGCTCCGTTGTTTTTGCGATAGAGATCCTGCATTCGTTTCAGGGCGAAACCGGAAGTCTCGAAGAGATGATCGTCGATCAGGTGAGTTACTATTTCGGGAGTCTGTTCCATTGCTCTGCAAAAATAACACCATTCTTCCGGATTCCGATGCACGGCACAAAAATCTTCCCGTTGTAATATTAGTTACACTTTTCAACCGCCGAAGCGCTCTATCTTTGCATCGGAAAACAAATAAAACACCATACAACAATGAAACGGACAATTATCAAAATAGACGAAGAAAAGTGCAACGGTTGCGGGCAATGCGTCACGGGTTGCCACGAAGGCGCGCTACAATTGATCGACGGAAAAGCCCGCATGGTAAGCGAACTCTTTTGCGACGGTCTGGGAGCCTGCATCGGTGAATGCCCGGTGGGAGCCATCGAACTGGAAGAGCGTGAAGCCGAGCCCTACAGCGAAACGGCTGTAATGGAACGCATTGCCGAAAAAGGAGAAAAAACCATTCTGGCGCACCTACGTCACCTCAAAGAACATGGCGAAACGGGCTACCTACAGGAGGGTGTTAAGTATCTTCAGGAACACAATATTCCGGTCGATCTGAGTTCGATCCGCAACAAACCGACTGCCGCAATGGTGCAGGCGCACGGTCACCATCAGGGATGCCCGGGCTCGAAGAGCTTTGCGATTGCCGCTGCCGAAACAAAAACCACGCAGGGAGACACGGCCTCACAACTCCGTCAATGGCCGGTACAGCTGCACCTGCTCAATCCTCACGCCGGTTATTTTCAGGGAGCCGATGTGCTGCTGGCTGCCGACTGTGTCGCTTTTGCCGCAGGTAATTTCCATTCGGCCTATCTCAAAAATAAAGTTTTAGCTATTGCCTGTCCGAAATTGGACGATGGCAAAGATTCGTACATCGCCAAACTGACTGCCATGATCGACGAATCGAACATAAACACGCTAATTGTAGTACGGATGGAAGTTCCCTGCTGCGGAGGGCTTACCCAACTGGCTCAGATTGCCCTGCAACAAGCCGAACGAAAAGTTCCGTTGAAAGAGATTGTGATCAGTGTTCAGGGAGAGCAGTTGACGGAACGCTGGGTCTGATCAACAGACACGAAGAGTGAAGCGACAACCGTGATCCGGCGGCTCCTCCCGAAAGAAAATTTTCATGTTCCGGCAAAAATAAGTAACTTGCAATCTCAAAGAAAAGATGCCAAAATCCTTTCAAAACAGACCATTTCTGCTGTTTGATGTTGCATTTTTTATCAAAAACCATATAAAGTTCACATATTTCGTTCAATGGAATCACAACTTCTTTTGGGAGCCGAAGCAATTGCGCTTGCCGCTATCGATGCGGGTATTTCGGGTGTTTACGCTTATCCCGGCACTCCCTCCACTGAAATCACCGAGTATATTCAACAATCGCCCGTAGCCCGCAAAAAGAGGGTGCATTCTACCTGGGCTACCAACGAAAAAACCGCTTACGAAGCCGCTTTGGGCATGTCGTATGCAGGTAAGAGATGTCTGGTCTGCATGAAGCATGTCGGCCTGAATGTTGCCGCCGATGCGTTTCTCAATTCGGCCATTACCGGAGTAAACGGCGGTATGGTTGTGGTTGTTGCCGACGACCCCTCCATGCACTCTTCGCAAAACGAACAGGACACCCGCATGTATGGCAAGTTTGCTTTTCTCCCGGTTATAGAACCATCCAACCAGCAGGAGACCTACGATGCCGTGCGGTATGCTTTCGATCTTTCGGAACAACAAAACCTTCCGGTACTTCTCCGCATCACCACACGTCTGTCGCACTCACGCGCCGTTGTAAAACAGCAACCGCCACGCGCCGAGAACAAGCTGAACCCCTCACAGGAGAAACGGAAATGGATATTGCTGCCGGCCAATGCCCGGGTCAATTACCAACAGTTATTGGAGAAACAGGCTACTTTATCTGCCATCTCCGAACAATCGTTTCTCAACAAAACCATCGCCGGAAGTGGTTCTAAAGCCATTATTGCCTTCGGGATAGCCTACAACTATGTAATGGAGGTGAAACAAGCCGAAAATCTGGATATACCAGTATTAAAAATTTCGCAATACCCGCTGCCCGACAGTCAGATCAAGGCATTTGCCGAAAAATACGACGATATCCTGATCGCCGAAGAGGGCTATCCGGTATACGAAGAGTATTTGAAAGGCTACTTCGGCAACAAAAAATTCCGCGGCCGACTCGACGGAGCACTTCCCCGAACCGGTGAACTTTCGCCCGATGTCGTGGCTAAAGCAATGGGCGTCGCTACCGATACCGTACGCACTATTCCTTCGATTGTAGCCGGCCGGCCGCCCATGTTGTGCCAGGGATGCAGCCACCGCGACGTATTCGAAGCGCTGAATGCTATTTTCGACGAATATCCCGAACATCATGTCTTTTCCGACATCGGATGCTACACACTTGGAGCGTTACCTCCTTTCAGCGCTATCAGCACCTGCGTGGATATGGGCGCTTCGGTTACCATGGCCAAAGGAGCTGCCGACGCGGGACTTCATCCTGCCGTAGCGGTCATCGGCGACTCAACATTTACCCATTCGGGCATTACCGGATTGCTGGATGCCGTCAACGACCAATCGGCTGTTACCATCATCATTTCCGATAACTCCACCACCGCCATGACGGGCGGACAAGACTCTGCAGGAACCGGCAAACTGGCCGACATCTGCAAAGGAGTCGGCGTAGAAGAATCGCATATCCGTACCTTCGTTCCACTGAAAAAAAATCTGGACGAAAACGTTGCCATTCTGAAAGAAGAGATGGAATACAAAGGCGTCTCCGTAATCATCGCGCAACGCGAATGCGTACAGACTGCCAGCCGCAAAAAAAGAGAGCAAAGTAAAAAGTAAAAGACCGAAGCCATGCAAACGAACATTATAATAGCCGGTGTGGGCGGACAAGGAATCCTCACCATCGCATCCATTATCGATTTAGCCGCCATGCAACAGGGATTGCAGGTAAAACAGGCCGAAGTACACGGCATGAGTCAACGTGGGGGTGCCGTAGAGTCGCACCTGCGTATTTCCGACAGCGAAATTTATTCCGATCTGATTCCCAAAGGCAAAGCCAATCTGATTCTTGCCATCGAACCGATGGAATCGTTGCGCTACCTGCCCTTCCTCGCATCCGACGGAATGATTGTAACGGCTACCGAGCCATTCAAGAACATCGGCAATTATCCCGAAGAAGCGAATATCAAAGAGGCAATTGCCAATAGCGGCAAACATCTCTTTGTCGATGCGGAAGCTTTGGCCCGCGAAGCAGGAAACCTCAAAGCATTCAACACCGTGATGCTGGGAGCTGCGGCCGGATACATCGGAATCAAAAAAGAGGCCCTCGAAAAGGCAATAGAAAGTTATTTCTCCGCCAAAGGAGATGCGGTAGTTCAACTCAACATCAACGCTTTCAGACTGGGAGCTGCAGCTGTTTAATCTACGTTCGTCTCATGGATAAATGCCAACAATATTTTACCGCCGACCGTTTTGCAATGAGCAACGGCATCGAGCTGGAAGAATGCCGTCCGGGGTATGCCAGGGCCAAAGTCAGGATCGGAAACAACCATCTGAACGGTGCCGGTGTGGTACATGGAGGATTGCTCTTTACGCTTGCCGATTTTTGCTTTGCCGCTGCGGTCAACTCGTATGGGTTCGTTACTTTATCCATCAATGCCTCCGTGTCGTTTTTTGCCAAGAGCACCGAAGGTACGATTATTGCCGAAGCAAAAGAGATTGCCCGTAGCAATAAGTTGTGCAGCTGCGACATCAACATCACAAACGAACAGGGACAACTGTTGGCCAACTTCAAAGGTACGGCCTACATCACCAAAGAAACCATCGGGTTCTGATCGAAAATGGCGATACAACTCCTCACATACTCCAATCTCAACCGTTTCGACAATCAAATACGCCATTTCAGCTCTACCCGTTCGGGTGGAGTGAGCGTCGGAGAGTATGCCTCGTTGAATCTGGGAAATTTTTCGGATGATAGCCGCGACAATATTCTGCACAATCGGCGGTTACTTTGCGCCGAGTTGGGTATCCCCTTCAACCATCTGGTTGGAGCACATCAGGTACATGGCACGGCTATAAAGGTAGCAGACGAGTCATTGCTTACAATGGAAGATAGCGAACGCGAAGCTGCATTGAATGGCTTTGATGCCCTGATTTGCCGGACTCCGGGCATCTGCATCTCGGCCACCACTGCCGATTGCGTTCCCGTTTTGCTTTTCGATCCGGCAACACACAGCATCGCGGCTATCCATTCGGGATGGCGCGGCACCCTGCGTAACATCGTCGGATGCACCATCAAAGCCATGGTTCAACACTTCGGATTGAAGCCTGAGAATCTGATTGCTGCCGTTGGCCCTTGCATTGGCGGGGCGGTATACGAAGTAGGTGCCGAACTCGAATCGCAATTTCATATCAACGGATTCGACACCCAACAACTCTTTTCGCCCCAAAGCAACGGAAAATACCTGTTCGACATCCGTCTGGCTGTACAAAAACAGCTGGAAACTTCGGGCGTTTGCAACATTGAAGTCTCTCAGCATTGCACCTTCAGCGAACCCGAACTTTTCTTTTCGGCTCGCCGCCAGGGCATCCATTCCGGACGCATGTTGAGCGGGATCGTTCTGCTTGATTAATACTATCCATCAAAACAAAAAGACAGCCATTATTAAATATTATATTCACGAGCACACCATTCCGATGGAGAAATACCGGTAGCAATTTTAAATTGACGACTGAAGTTGGATGGTTCGCTATAGCCAACCATCTCCGATACCTGAGAAATACTCAAATAGGGTTTATCGCGAAAAATCTGTATGGCCTCTTCGGTTCGCAACTTTCGAATCCATGCATTAAAATTCATTCCTTCCTCTTTATTAATAAAGCCAGACAATGTAGTTCTCCCTATCTGCAGATAATGAGCCATATCTTCGATGTTTACCCCCACCCGTATATAATATTTATCGTTAACAACCTTCGCTCTAAGATCGGGCCAGAATAATTTTGCAGTTATTTTCGGATAGGCTTCCGGCTGGCTATCCTTCAAGTTCATAGATCTCTCGATTTTGACGTATGTACGGGGATATTGAATATAACACACGCCAAAAACAGTATAAAACACAATACAATATATTCTAAACAGCACATTACCCGGTACCGAAAACGAGATCATCATTACAATACCCCAAATACCCAACAGAAGAGCCGATATGAAACAGACCACAACCCACGAAAGCCGAAGCTTATATTCATCGGCAAAATAATCGTCCAGCAAAGAGGCATAATACTTGGTTTGGCGTATGAAGATCCGGGTCAGGTATACCAGTTGTACAACATAAAACAACAAAAACAGTGCTCTCACAATGACCGGAGGAGAATTCCAATTTTGAAAAAGTTCCGTCTTATTGGCAATAGTCGGATTACCCCATTTAACCGCCATTATGATATAAACTATATCAAAAATGATAATCGGAGTCATATGTCTCAGCAGGTATTTAAACGTAACAAGGCCGGGATTCAAAAGCACTATCAGCGTCATAGCTATAAGAAGAGCCTGAAGAGAAGATATATTGAGATTCACTATAGATAATAAATCGATGGGAGGCTCTCCCAACACATGAGAAAGAAAAAGCAAAACGGCAAAAATCAAATAAGAAGCAGCCAAAATATTAAGCGATATACGGTAGCTTCTTAACCCTTTCAATTCGGAAGGTAAAGGTAATACAAGAAAAATAATCGCCAATACCAAGCACGGTACTCCCAAAGCAATATCCAAATTCATAGGCAATAAAAGGTCATATTGTCAATTATCAAATAGCTGACTTGATTTGCATTTCACAGCAATAAATCATCACACACGCTCTCTATAACAAATATACAAAATTTCCAACTATAACAAAACCATATAAACTGCTTTTTTATAAAGAATCACCTGACAAATTCAGACATTTTCGGTTACAACGGAATATCTGTAAAAATTTAACGAATGCATTGAATGATGTTCTGATTAACCGTAAATCCACATAACCAACAGGAGACAGAACTCCATACCATACAATTCCACTTGCTTTAGATTTGACATATTCGTTTTATACTATTTAACGCCATTGTCATTGAATTAAACATCTTCACATAAACAATTTCCTGTTTCCCGGCTTATATTTGTATTGTCTATACGATCTTCCACTGTGATACTCTCTTTTTTATTGTAAAGCTGAATGTAGGGTAAGTATTAACCGAATGACATCCGAACCGCCTTCAGCATCTGCATCACTGGTACTATTTGAATAAATTATTACAAATATGAAAACAACCGCTTTGCAGCCACACAAAACCTTTACCGGAAGAGCTCGTGTTAATCATCAGGCCGCAACAGACAAACAATCCGGACAAATTGAAAAGACGATCATAACGACAACTCTTGTCAGCGACACGGAAATAATTCCTACAACCATCACAATCATCAGCAACAAGATTGCATGGTTCGATTGGGGATAAACCGACCCGACTTGTGGAGTTCCTGTACAATCAAACAAAGATTGAGCGTAGCATTCGATCGATATAAGATTGTACTCCGATCGACCACGTTATATCCATAGCAGAATTTATTCTGCCCCTATATAAAAGCAATCCCGAAATGCAGATTATGCATTCCAGGATTGCTTTTTATTCAAATGAGACCGATTATTTATTTGCGAATCTCTTTCACTTTCATATAAATCCAGGCAATATTGACCGCCGACAGGGCTAAAACAATATAGACACCCCACAAAATATAGTTCCATGCCAGATTATCGTCATCAATATGAATACTGGTATTGAAACTGGCGGTGTACTGCCCCCTGAAATAGCTGACAAGTAACAGTGAAACAAGCAAAATAACGACATTGAGTACCACCACCAGATATTGATACGGCTTGGCCATCTTCTCGGTGGAGAAGCCCATGAGCGAAAGATTTTCTATCTTGGCATGGTTTTTCTGAATCAGCAAATTGATACTCAACAGCATCAGACCGAGTGCCAGCAGCGTGATGATAACCCCTACTCCCATCACAATAAGAATCAGCGTCCGTAAAAACGAGGAAGCCTGTCCGGCCGAAGCCTTATCGTTGGCTATTTCGTACTGATGCGAGGTGAAGTACTCTCCCAGCTTCGGATCGGTCACGTTGTGCGGCTCGATAATCATCCGCGAAGGCTGCGCACTGCCCGTTCCGAACTGTGCATTGGCCCATTCCATAAAATTTTGTGGCACCAGAATGGAGTTGATGCGATCGGTGAAGCCCACAATACGGCTCTGAAAAACAGCATCCTTACCATTTCCCGAAAGCTCGATATTCATATTAAGCAGTCCGATGGTCTTTTCCGACAACTGAGGCAAGCCCTGGCTCGGAGCAAACCCGAAGTTGTAAAGCGTAAGATACGAACGGGGAATAATGATAGGAATAAAATTATTTTTCTGATTCCACCGCCAGTCGGTGGAGTTGATATCGAGGAAGGTATCAGGCACCGATTCAAAAAAGAGCATGGTGCCGAAATTGGCCACCTTACCCGAAATAGCGGTAGAAGCGTACACCCGGAACGTCGCTGCGGTGAAGCCGGCCATCCGTTTCACAAACGGTTGCGACTCTATTTGCGATATTTCGTTTTTTGAAAATTCGGTAGAGCTGATCTTGAGGGTTTTGAGCACAGAAACTTTTTTGCTCACCACCAGATAATCGCGGGCAAAAACACCCTCTTTGGCGCTGAAGACCGGTTGAAGGTCGTTATAAAATTGGATGGAGAGCAACACGATAGTCAGTCCCAGCAGCGTAGCGGCAACATATCCGAGCAATTGCCCTGCCGCAATATTTTTACGTAATAATTTCCAGAGTAACATAATTAACGGTTAACGGTAAATGGTAAATGGTAAATGGTAAATGCAACAAGTAGTAAGTGGTAAGGAATAAGTGATAAGTGATTCACAAAAAGACATTATCAACATTTTGCAATTTCCTTGCACCTTACACCTTGTACCTTATACCTCTGTTTCGTTTACATATTCAGTTTTTCGTCGTATTCAAAGAAATAGGGATCGCCGAGGGAGCAGAGCATAAGGCTTGCGCCACGTTCTTTCAGCTCTTCGCTTACCAGATTGCAAATGATACGCTGGTTCACCTCGTCGAGGTGACTGAAGGGCTCGTCGAGCAACAGAAAGTCGAAAGGCTGACACATGGCACGAATAAGAGCCACGCGCTGTTGCTGTCCGTAAGAGATAAAACGAAGCGGAATATCGCGTTTCTCCGGAATGCCGAGCGTTTCGAGCATCTGCATCATCTTCTGATCGGAGAGATAACCGGTTTGATGGTTCTTCAACTGAAGATTTTCCCAAACGGTAAGCTCGGGAAAGAGGCGAAAACCCTGAAATACCAGACTGATGTTGTGCTGGCGGATTTTGTTCCAGTCGCGCACTTTGAACGAATGAAGAGAGGCTCCGTCGAAGGTGATGGAACCCTGGTAATCGTGGCGCCGACCGTAGAGAAAATCGAAAAACGAAGATTTACCGGTACCCGACTCGGCACTGATCAGGTAGTGTTTGCCGCGTGTAAACGAATGATCCTTAAACCATACCTCCGATGTTTTAGATGCGACATCGGCAATAGGATCGGGAACAATGTCGTGTATTTCTATTGTTTGCACTTTATGTAATGAATAATTAAATTTGAAGCATTATTTTTTTACCATTAAGAAATGAAGGATATTAAGAACACCAAAAAATCAGTCCAGAAACAACTCCATGTTTCTTAATTTCTTAATGGTTAATGTAATTTGGTTCCTTACCTTGCGGCAACCAGTTCGTCTGCTTTTTGTAAAATCACCGCCAGACTGTTTTTGCTGTTATCTTTCAGCCTCAGCACCACTTTTCCCTGAGCCGTATTCGGGTCGTAGGTCCCCTGAAGGTCTTTCAGAAAGAGCATCGACTTGAATTTTGAGCCGGCACCACCAAAGGTATCGAGCAGACTCATAATGGCCTGCGGATAGCTGTCGGGATCGAGGTTGAGATAGAACGCGCCGGGGGTGGTGTTCAATCCGGCAACAGGCGATGACTGCAAAAGGCTAACCGGTTGCGAACGCCCAGCCACAAATGCTTTGATAGCATCCTCGCTATTGGCTGCCATCAACAATTTACCCTTTTGTGCCAAAAAGAAAGCATACTGATCGAACTTAAGAGTGAGATAAGCTCCCGTTGTCTTCCTTTCGACCATGGCTGGCAATTGCTTCAGAATATAATTATACAACGACTGATCTTTCACACCAGCCACCACCGCCAGTTGCGGCGTAGGAATCACGCCGGTAGTAAAGTTGAAGACAGACAAGGCCACATCACCGTTAAACGAGTCGAGAGCTTTGCGATTCTCGGAAGTCATATACTCTTTATAGTCGTTACTTTGCGCCAGATATTGCGTAATAGCCGGCATATTAAGCGCCAGACGCCCCATCAGGAATGCCGTACCCGGGAAATATTTCAGCAGGTCGTTGTCGGGACGGGCATTGAGGTATTTCGCGTCGAGCTTTTTGGCAAGCTCCACGGGTGTTGTCTCGGAGGTGCAGAGCACTTCACCCTCTTTGAATTCTACATTGACGTGGGTAAAGGTACCCTTCATCAACTCCGTTTCGGCTCCCATCGCGGGAATTTGCAAAAGAGCGCCGATGCTGCTGGTTACACCATCGTTTTTCGTCCATAGAAAGAGGTCTTTCTTCTGCTTGTAAGCATCGGCAAAATCCTTCACAGCCACAATACCCGACTCTTTGGGCGTGGCAAATATCTTTATCGCCTGCTCTTTGGGCGTGTTGGCCATCAGCAGGGCTTTGTGTTTGTCCCACACCAACAGCGTGCTGTCGTTTTGAGGCATGGTGACATACTTGCAATCGTCGCCTTTCTGCACTTCGAGCGCGATACCCGACTGCTCGGCAATCTTTTTGAGCATCGACTCAAAGTCGGAGGCATCGTCCAACTCGAGCGTTACGCCCACATTCTTGGTTCCGCTAAGGAAGAGAAAAACCTGCTTGAAGGCGACACCGCTTTTGGAGGGATCGTCAAGAATAGCTTTCAGCGCCGGTTGATCGGCAAACATATCCTGACTGAGCGATTTGAACGTATCCGACTTCTTCAGCGCTTTCATATCGGCTTTTTCGGCCAACGCCTTCAAATCGATACAGGCCACCAACGAACTCTCTTTGGGAATAAAGGTAAGATTATCGGGATACTCCTTTTTAGAGCAGGAAGAGATTACAAGGGCTGCAGTAAGCAGCAATAATGCAGTCATTTGACGTACACCGGCAGAAAATACAGTTTTCATCGTCATAAAGATTGGATATTATACCGATTATATAAGTACCTATTCATAACTCCGTCCTTCAGGGCGGAGGAAAAGAAGAAAAACGTCCGGTCGGCTTTAGCCTTGAAGAATTCACGTCAGGGCTAAAGCCCATTCTCGGAGAGTTGACCTACTACTCCGCCCTGAAGGACGGAGTTACACAAACAACGCCTCCGAAGAAGAGACCTCCGTGTAAGGATCAAGCCAATCCGTAACTTTTCCGATTTTGGCTGCAAATGTACTGTTTTTTGATTTGAAACGAGCATAAATTCACAAAAACAAAGTCCAAACCAGAACTGAAAATCATCTCCGATAATGCGACGCAACCCTGTTACGTATCACAACACAACCGAAGAGCCGGTATTAACAATTGTACACCGGTAACTTTTTATCTGCAATCAACCCTTTACTTCACAAGTCTTGTTGAAGCCATCCACCAATTTACACACTACCTCATTTTATAACAGCAACTTATTGACGTAATTTTTTTATAAAATTGTTTGCTTTTCATGAATTACCTAACTATATTGTCATCGAAAATTAAACAATAGGTCGTATTCAATAGCAAAAAGGCTCCAACCCCGATCAACAGTGGGTTTGAAGAAACCATCCGGTTTTATCATATCGCGTTCTATGTGTCAATTTTCTGAATGAAAGAGTGCTTTTTGAGAAAAAACGAACAAAATTACAGCCTAAAAACTACCGAATAAATGCTTTTTGCATAGCACAACAGAGAGGCTACCAGCAATATACGACCCTACTGACGACAATACCAGATAGAATGCAAGTTGTTATCCATTTCAAAATAAGCGACAGGCACGGAGGGTTGCACGACAGGTACGGCTGATAGCAAAACAGGCACGGAAGGTTACATGGCGACTCCGGTTGATAATAGAACAGACACAAAAGGCACCGTGACAACCACGGCCGGTATCATAACAGGCACGAAGGGCAGCAGGATAAACACGGAAAGAATCAAAACATTCCCGAAGGGTATCCTGACTGACACAAACAGAAACAAGACACACATATCGAGACGAAATCGGCAAGCCAAAAGAGAGGCTACCAAATAGACACCAATTATTAACTTTAATCTTTAACCTATGAAACAAAAATTATTCAGTTGTAGTGTCGAAAACGTAACTCCCATTGCAGGGTTGTTACTGGATGCTTTCGCAAGAGACCTAACCGATTTTACCGCCTACTCGCCGCGGTTTACCTCCGCCTATCTTACCCAGGCACAAACTCAAAAGAGCGCATGTGATGCTATTGTGGATTCGGCCATTATGAATGCACAACGAAAAGCCGCGACCGCCGAACTGGAGAGTAAGGGAAAAGAGATACGCCTATTACTTAACAAAGCGGAAGGGTATATCAAACTGGCCGGCAACAAGCTCGATATCGACAGCGCCGATTTTGGAATTGCTGCCCTACGGAGCAAACTCAACAATAACAACACCGAAGGGGCACTGAAGGCGCTACCGAGAGTAGTTGACAACCTGACACGCAACGCTACCGCCTTGCAGGCCGAAGGAATGCCCGCCTCATTACCCACCACATTGACACAACTGAGCAACGACATCGCGCTGCTCAACGCCACACAGGTGAACAAACTGACAGAACGGATTCACCTTACCGAAGAGAATACAAAGTCACTGAATGCCCTCTGGGAGACAATAACACCAATATTGGATGCCGCTAAAGCCATGTACAAAGGGGTGAACGAACTAAAAATGAAAGATTATACCATTTCCGTACTCGAAAAACGGCTGGGCACCTCCAACGGCTCCAAAACAGAGAACAAAGCAGTTACTAACTAAAAATCGTGGTTGAAAATAGGATGAAACTCCCCCGCAGGTAGCTGCGGGGATTCTTTATTTTACAGTAAACACATAAATACACAGTACCCTATTTGATCAATTGCAGAACCAGCTTAAACACATCCGTTCCAATTTGCACAGGATAATCTTCTTTAGAATTAGAAATCGCCTGCGCATTTTTTATCGCATCATAAATTTTAGGTAAAAATATACTCGGATCAGGCCTCTTATTATATCCACGATTATTGCCTATGCAATCTGCAAGCACCTGATCAATATAATGCTTCTTATCACTTATTTTCTTGTTTTCAAAGATTTTTTTTTGTTCCTCAGTCGAAAAATCAACTAATGGAGACAAATGCAAAATTAACCATATTTCAAAACAGGGATTACTCACTGCAAGAAAGAAGTTTTTCTCCTTTTTGCAATCTTGCACTAATACCCCCATATCAATTTTATGCTTAGTCTCCCAATGATCCCTATCAATGATCAGCCAGAACTCGTCTGTAGACTTAAAATTATATTCACGCTTGGCTTGTAATAATAATGATTTTACATTTAATGGGTTAGTGCCAGTATTTTGAGGCCTTTTCAAGGGTATTGTTTCAATTTGTCCTGAGTCATTGAAATAATCGGATAGTCTTAAGTCTTCGAAATATTTTTTTTCGGTTGTATTTCCCTCGTAAGATAAGACATAAAATTTTTCCGCTTCAGCAAAACCTCCTTTCCGAACTAATGGTATCGATTCTCTTGGCATATTATTGAGGTTTTATGGTTTTCAATTCATATCTATTTCCAATCCGAGGTATTGCTTTATATCTGCCCAATAAATAATCTTTTCGAATTTTTTTGTCAAATCTGACATTATAATCTTCGAGAGAGTGTAAATGACTAGCTCCATTTTGATCTTTTACAACAAACCATATTTCGTCTTTTCTAAACAATTTTTGAGTCAAAAGAGAAGACTCATGTGTAGCCACAATAAGCTGACTATCTGTCTTTGAAGAAAATGTTAAAAACAAATCAAAAAGGTCATAAATCAAATTCGGATGTAAGCTGCGTTCCATCTCATCAATAACAAAGACATTCCCTCCTTTTAACAAATCCATCACTAATGGAATATAGTCAATTATTCGATTAGTACCATCAGACTCATCTTGCGTATCAAAAAATTCAGGTTCATCACGACCAACGACTTCATGTTTTGTCATAAATTTCTGTGTACGAATTTCATCTCCATGCCTCGATATAAAATATGTGAATTCAGGAGTTGAAAGCATTGATCTTACTTCTTCAGATTTGTTATTTAATAAATCCTTTTTAATTTCTTCTATCAGTTTCCCCGGTATATTGATATTTTGCATATCAACGTCCTGTAAACAAATTCCATCTATCCCTGTTCCAAAATACGTAAGTAGTTCTTCAAATATCTTTTGTAAACTATCATTATCAACTAACTCTGATTTTATACCTTCCTTATATTTATCATCAGGAAAAATAACTTTTAAAGAATTCAAAAACCACTTGTAAACAGCAATTATATCCGAAATATTTTCTACATTTTCTTTGACTTTTCTCGAAACGACTTCCTTAATAAATAATTGATTATCTGGAGTTCCCTTCGCCACAAATTTCAAAAATTGAGAATGCTCATTTTTTGGATTCATTCTAAGTAGGGGATCTATATTAAAAGTATCCTCTTTCGAAGAATCTCGCTCAAAAATCATTTTTCCACCCCCAGACTTATTTGTAATGACATACAACCATTCTTCAACAATTACATTATTGTTAAAGACAAAGCCATATGCATAATTCTTATCTTCATATTGAAATTCATATTCAATACGCGAATTTCTTTTCTTACTATCCGCATTAAGCCTAAATTTGGAATAGTCAATAACTTGGTCATTTAAAACGCCCCTTAAAACCATTCTTTTTCCAAAAGAAATTGCTTTAATAAGATTAGATTTTCCGGAGGCATTTGCTCCCAGCAAAATACTTGTTTTAAGAGCAGCAATACCATTAACAGGCACTGTTTTATGATCTTTTTTCAATGTTCCTTTTCCAGGTATCATTGAAAAAGTAACTCTTTCATTAAAAGAGAGAAAATTTTCTACAGAAAAACGGACTAACATAGCAGATATGATTATATTTTGTGCAAATGTAGTGAAAAAATCACATTAGCAATCAAAACACACTAATTTGAGGACATAAAAAACATACCATCTATCCAATCCTTCTAAAAAGTAAGGTTCCACAATCAACCGCGATGAATAGTTTCCAATGATCGTCCTACAGAAAAAAACATTCTATACTTTATAAAATTCCATATCTTTGCAAACCATTGAACCAAGAACAGCCTACAAACGCCAATCGCCGCAAATAAGCGCAAATTGATTTGTGGAAATTCGCGTCATTCGCGTTCAAACCGACTGGTTATCTTTGACCATTGCACGCCACCCATGACCCTACATAATAAAGAACCCCGACGCAAAAATATCCGCCTGCAAGGGTACGATTATGCCCGTGCCGGATTGTATTTTTGACCGTTGTGGTACAAAACCGGTTGCATTTGTTCGGGCAGGTGGTAAATGGCGAAATGATATTGAACGATGCGGGGCACATGGTTGAAAAATGGTATCACGCAATCGAAAACAAATATCCCGATAAACGTTGTCGTGAAATGGTGGTAATGCCCAATCACATACATTGCATTATCGAAATTTTGGATACGGGGACGAATACGGATACCCACGTTATGGGTACGGACACACACGGAACGGAAACGGACGCCCACGTAGGGGCGCCCCAACGTGGGCGTTCCGCAACGCAACCCCACGCACATCCCGACACGGATTCCCAAATAAATCCCCATACAAATACCGATAATCCGTACGGTATGCACAACAAAAAACACGGGGCAACCATCGGCGATGTAATGGATTGGTTCAAAACGATGACCACCAACGAATACATTCGTGGGGTGAAAAACGACGGATGGAAACGATTCGATGGAAAATTATGGCAACGCAATTATTATGATCATATCATCCGCGATTGGCAAGAGGATATCCGGATATCGGCCTATATCATCGACAATCCTGCGAAATGGGACGACGATAAATTTAATCACGTACAATAATCGCAAATATTCACACATTTGGACAGTTTTCTTACCATAACGCGCCGCTCCGAAGGCATTTACAAAGAGAAGGGGAGTAAATTTCTCTCGTTCGCTATTCCCGTATCCGATGCGAAGGAGGTAAAAGGCATTGTAGCTGCTTTCCGGAAAGAGTATTACGATGCACGCCACGTCTGCTACGCCTACGTGCTGGGTGCCGACCGTACGGAATTCCGCGCCAACGACGACGGCGAGCCCTCGGGCACTGCCGGTCGCCCTATTCTGGGCCAAATACATTCTGCCAACCTTACCAACATTTTGATTATCGTGGTACGCTACTTCGGCGGCATCTTGCTGGGCACCGGCGGACTGATTACCGCCTACAAGGCCGCGGCGGCCGATGCCATCGCCAACAACGAAATCACGGAACAGGAGGTAACCATTGCCCTCGAAATAGAGTTCGACTACCTGACCATGAATGATGTGATGTCGCTGCTGAAAGAGACCGACACTGCCGTCACCGAACAGCAGTTCGACATGACCTGTCGCATGAAGCTATCGGTACGGCAGGCTATCTACCCGATGTTCACGGGAAAATTAGAGAAGATAGAGTCGCTACGGGTGGTGGAGCATGATTAATTTAGCACACGGACAACACGGATTATACGGAATATCACCGTTTTTGTTTCGTTGCACACGGAATACACGGATAAAACAGAATATCACTGTTGTTTCCCGTTGCACACGGACAACACAGACAACACGGAATATCACGTATGTCTTCTTCCTATCAGTCCGGTAGAATAATTTAGAACCCAATAAAACCTTTAGACGTCCTCTTCATCGGAAAGGGGGTGTGGTATGAGGTATTAAATTAAAAGAAATCAGCGTTTCACAACAAATGAAGCCCTGATTTTTTCGTGTAGCTCCGTCAAATCTGTGTTTTCCGTGTGCAATACGCTCTTTGCTCCATCGGAGAGGGTTGGGGAGAGGTCTCCAAACAAAAAAAGTCAGCGCCTCGCATAAATGAAGCCCTGACTTTTTCGTGTAATTCCGTATCGTCTATGTATTCCGTGTGCGATGCACCTATTTCTTGCTGCGCCGGAAGAGCTCTTTCTTCTCCTTGGTCATTTTTTCGCAAGCGTACTGGAAAATAAGGCGGGCAGCCGTCTCTTTCCATTTCAACAAGAATGCTTCGGTGGGTTCGGGCGCCAGTTTCCACGCCTCGCGCAGATACCAGCCAATGCCCTGATGCACTTCACGGATAGGATCGCTCATCAGTGGCGCCAGAAAAGCGAAGAAAGGCTCAATCGCTTCGTGATGCTTTTTGATATGCTTGATAAAGGTGACCGGCACCGAACGGCGCTGAAAAGGATTTTCCGCAGAGAGCCACGGGCGGAAGTCGTCGGGAGTCACGATGCCTTTTTCGAGAAAAACGGGCAAAATCATCATTCCCAATGTATCGGCATGAGCCCAGTTGCGGATGCCCAGGTCGTACCAGGAGGCAATCGTATCGAACAGCTCGCGACTGTACTGCTTTCTATATTTATCGGTCAGCATCAGGACGAACGACGGTTCTTCGTATTCGGGAGCTGCGAGTAACACCGGAGCCGCCTCCGTAATCACATTTAAGCCTGTCTGCTGCTCTACCAACTCTTTTACCTTCGCCTCAAACAACGGCCGGTCGATGCCATAGGCACAATAATCGCCTTTGAAATAGCGGCTGTATTTTTTCACCAACTCTTCATCGGCATTCGCCCGGCAAAACGCGCGGATATCTTCTATCAGTTCTTTGCTGGTCATAATGCAGTTATTTATCGGCTGGCGTCAATTTGGAATCGGTAACGATATTGAAGAGATCGGCCGGATTGGAAGAGCCCTTCATCGCATCGCGCAGTTTCTGTTTCTGCTCGGGAGTGAGCACCGCCGTAATCTTCATCAACACGTCGGTTACCGTTCCAAGTAGTTGAGAAACGACACCGGTCACTTCGGCATTATACTGTTTACTCAAACCGGCATCGGGTTTATCGGCCAGTATGTTCGTCGCCATTTTCTGCACAACGACCAACAACTGCGGCACTACGGGAGCCAGACTTTGAGTCACGGAATCTTTCAACTGCATCATCTTCTTTATCTGATCCTCCGTCAACATGCCCGAAAGCGGATTTTGCGGCACCTCTTTTTTGGGTGCCGGTACATTCCAGGCAGCCACCGTATCTTTAATCTTCAGCTTTTTGGCAGAAACAAATTTACGATTAGCAACATCTTTACCGTCGGCCGTCTTTTCAACATGCTTTTTTCCGCCAAGAGAGTATTTATATTCGTAGTTTTTGCCGGTAAAACAGGGTACATCGAGCGTGTAGTGCGTACCGTCGATTCGTTTCATGCGGTAGTTCTCGTCCTGAAAACTCCATCCGTTGAAGCTACCTGCAAGATATACCGCCGAATCCTGAGAGATTCCCTGTCCGGGAAGTTCCACCGTAAAACGAACCACCGTCGTCTGCGCACTTACCATCTGATTGTACAAAAAACAGAAGGCAAAACAGCTAAAAAACAAAGCAAGTTTTTGCATGGAGTAAAAAATTAGTTGGTTATCTCACAATCAGGCCATTTATAGAGCAAAGCTACATAATTTTCGTCTCGATTGATTTCGCGCCGGCATATTTTTGCAATAACTCCACCGACCAATCTACCGCCCCGCGAATGCCATCACCACCGGAATAACCGTTGATAATCATCAACAGATGGTTTGACTCCAACGAGAGTTTGGTGCGTTCGTGGTCACTGGTGGGAGTACCGATGCCACCGACCGTGTCTTTGTACACCGGTAATCCTTCGATATTGAGCACTCCCCTACCGATACCCTCGAACTCGTCGTCGGCAGTACCCGCCGTAAGCAGCAGATCACTCTGAATTTTATCGGCATCGAACCCTCCGATGGAATATCCCGTACGGATTGAGACCAGGTTGATCAGGTCGACCAGCGTATTGATTTGATAAAGGGGCAGATCGCGCAAAATGCGACGGCACAACGCCTCTGCCGACGGCCGGTAACGGTTCGGATCTTTGCCCAAAGCCTTGTAGGCATCGCGGGTCGCTTTGATGGCGAGAATTTTATTGATCTGCTCGATTGTGTACGTTGTCTTAAACTCGCGGTCGACTGCCGCTATTTCTGTCCATAAACCGGTATTATGTTCCGAGTTCGTCACCTCGCAATAAATCAGCCCCAGCGTTAGCGCAGGACAAGCACTCTTCACCTTTTCATCAATAGTTATCGTAAGCATATTTTTTCTTGTAGTCAGTAGATAGTAGTTAGTAGTCAGTAGCTGTGAAGTGAACGAAAAAAAAGAAGTTAACAACATGATATACAATTATCGATATTGAATTTTCAAATCCTCAAACCGCCACATTCTCAAATTTTCAAATTACCTTACAAATTTAGCAATTTAGGCTATGCAACACTCTATCGCTCACAAACTTTTTCCGTTTGGCAGAACAAAAAAAATGCAGTATCTTTGCCGCGCTTTTAAGACAACATAAAGTCTAACCTTATTAACGTTACAAAATTAGTTATGTCAGAACAAAACGAAAACATCGTGGAAGATGTAAAAACTCCCGCAGCTGAAGAAGCTACAGCCACCGCGGCTCCCGCACCAAAAACCACTCCTACCGAAGATTTCGACTGGGATGCTTATGAAAAAGGCGATCACATTATTGAAGATCGTGTCGCTCTTACCCAACAGTATGACGCTACCCTCAACACAATCAAAGAAAAAGAGGTTGTTGACGGTACTGTTATCTCAATGAATAAACGCGAAGTCGTAGTTAACATCGGCTTCAAATCAGACGGTATTATTCCGTTGAACGAATTCCGCTACAATCCGGACCTCAAAGTAGGTGACGTTGTAGAAGTTTACATCGAAAACCAGGAAGACAAAAAAGGTCAGCTTTTGTTGTCTCACAAACAAGCCCGTACTTCTCGCTCTTGGGATCGCGTAAACGCAGCCCTCGAAAACGACGAAACAATCAAGGGTTTTGTAAAATGCCGCACAAAGGGTGGTATGATCGTAGACGTATTCGGCATCGAAGCTTTCTTGCCGGGTTCTCAGATCGACGTGAAACCTATCCGCGACTACGATGTATTCGTTGGCAAAACTATGGAATTCAAGGTTGTTAAAATCAACCACGAATTCAAAAACGTTGTTGTATCGCACAAAGCGCTTATCGAAGCCGAGCTCGAACAACAGAAGAAAGAAATTATCTCGAAACTTGAAAAAGGACAGGTTTTGGAAGGAACCGTTAAGAACATCACCAACTACGGTGTATTCATCGACCTGGGTGGCGTTGACGGTCTTATCCACATCACCGACCTTTCGTGGGGCCGCGTAGCTCACCCGGACGAAGTGGTTCAACTGGATCAGAAACTGAACGTTGTAATCATCGACTTCGACAACGAAAAGAAACGTATCGCTCTCGGTTTGAAACAACTTACTCCGCACCCATGGGATGCTTTGGATACCGAACTCAAAGTAGGTGACAAAGTAAAAGGCAAAGTAGTTGTGGTTGCCGATTACGGTGCATTCGTAGAAGTATTGCCGGGCGTAGAAGGTTTGATCCACGTTTCAGAAATGTCATGGAGCCAGCACTTGCGTAGCGCTCAGGACTTCCTGAAAGTAGGCGACGAAGTAGAAGCTGTGATCCTGACTCTGGATCGCGACGAACGCAAAATGTCGTTGGGTATCAAACAACTCAAACAAGATCCGTGGGAAAACATCGAAACCAAATATGCTGTCGGTTCGAAACATGCCGCTCGCGTTCGCAACTTCACCAACTTCGGTGTATTTGTTGAAATCGAAGAAGGTGTTGACGGTTTGATCCACATCAGCGACCTTTCATGGACCCGCAAAATCAAACACCCGTCAGAATTTACTCAGATCGGTGCTAACCTCGAAGTAGTTGTTCTCGAAATCGATAAAGACAACCGTCGTTTGAGCCTCGGCCACAAACAACTCGAAGAAAACCCATGGGATGTATTCGAAACAATCTTTACCGTTGACAGCATTCACGAAGGCACTATCGTTGAAGTTCTCGACAAAGGCGCTGTAATTGCATTGCCTTATGGTGTTGAAGGTTTCGCTACTCCGAAACATTTGGTAAAAGAAGACGGTACATCGGCTAAACTGGACGAAAAACTTCAGTTCAAGGTGATCGAATTCAACAAAGATGCCAAGAGAATTATCCTTTCTCACAGCCGCATCCACGAAGACGAACAAAAAGCTGCATCGGGCGTTTCGACTGAAAAGAAAGAAAACAGTCCGAAAAGAGCTAAGAAAGTTGAAGAAACAATCACAAACCAATCGTATGAAAAAACCACTTTAGGTGACATTCAATCATTGGCTGATTTGAAAGACCAACTTTCGGAAGCTGAAAAGACAGAAGCTCATCAAAAAGCTGCTGCCGCTGAAGCAAAAGCTAAACGTGCCGCTAAAAAAGAAAAAGAGGCTGAAGCTGACGAAGCTGCTGCCGAATAATCTTTTTCAGGTTCAAATATCAAAAGCCGTCCGATTTTCGGGCGGCTTTTTTCATTAACTTTGTAGCTCACAAAGACACTAATTACACGAATGAACACAAATGAATCTGTGATTAATCGGTAGAAATTGTATCTTTATATTTCGAACATATTAGTGCAATGCGCATCTGATCTATTATTCACGCCGGATACATTCCCGATTGCATTAGTGTCAATTCGTGCACATAGGGTCTAATTATTCAGCATATGACGGATATCATCTACAAAGACGACGCTTATAATATCATCGGAGCCTGTATGGAGGTTCATAATGCTTTGGGGAAAGGATTCAATGAAATTGTGTATAAAGATGCACTAGAAATTGAATTCACCGATCGTCAAATCTGTTTCGAAAGGGAAAAGAAATTTGAACTCCGTTACAAGAACATCCTTTTACCACACTATTACATTACTGATTTTATATTAATGGATAAAATCATTCTGGAGGTAAAAGCAATCGAAATGTTATCATCAGTACATATCAAGCAAACATTGAATTATTTGGCTGCAAGTAAACTGAAACTCGGACTTTTAGTAAACTTCGGAGAAGACAGCCTCAGCTACAAGAGAGTAGCTTTATAAAAATCACTTACAACGAATATAAAACGTAGAATTGCATTTGTGATAATTTGTGCAATGCGTGTCTAAAGTAATTCCTATGGATCAACATCATATCGAAAACGACGACTGCTATTCGGGACTGAGCGTCAACAGCGGCATCGAACAGCCACCCATCGTCAATCCGTACCTTCAGAAACGGAAGAAAAAACAAGCCTACACGGCAACCGAATATGCCGAAGGGATTTTGAAGGGAAACCGTACCATTCTCAGTCAGGCAGTAACCCTGCTCGAAAGTATGAAACCCGATCATCAGGCCGTGGCACAGGAAGTCATTGAAAAATGCCTCCCTTACACCGGCAATTCGATACGTCTTGGCATTACCGGCGTACCCGGTGCAGGCAAAAGCACCTTTATCGAAGCGATGGGGATGAATCTGGTCAAAGACAACCACCGTCTGGCAGTGTTAGCCATCGATCCGAGCAGCGAACGCAGCAAAGGAAGCATTCTGGGCGACAAGACCCGCATGGAACAGCTTTCAAGCCACCCTAACGCATTTATCCGTCCTTCGCCATCCGCAGGCTCACTGGGAGGCGTGGCGCGCAAAACGCGCGAGACAATCATGCTGTGCGAGGCGGCAGGATTCGATACCATTTTTGTGGAAACGGTCGGCGTGGGACAATCGGAAACAGCCGTGCACTCCATGGTAGATTTTTTCCTCTTCCTGCAGGTGGCCGGAACCGGCGACGAATTGCAGGGTATCAAACGCGGTATCATGGAGATGGCCGATGGCATTACCATCAACAAAGCCGACGGCACCAACGTAGACCGTGTCAACCTGACCAAAGCACAACTAACCAGCGCACTCCATTTGTTCCCGTTGCCCGAATCGGGATGGTCGCCCAAGGTGTTGACCTGTTCGGCGCTGAACGGTATCAATATTGATGGCGTGTGGCAAATGATTACCGAGTATATCGCATTCGTGAAGGAATCGGAATATTTCGATCACAAACGCCTCAACCAGTCGAAATACTGGATGTACGAATCGATCAACGACCAGCTCAAATCGCACTTCTACAACAACGAAAAAATAGAGACATTGCTAACCGAGTACGAGCAGAAGGTGGTAAACAATAAAATCAGTTCGTTTATCGCGGCCAAAGAGTTACTGGATCATTACTTCGGAAATAAGTAACGCAAAAGGCATTACCGATCGCTCCACACCTTTAACAAACCTCAGAAAACCGGATTTTGGTATTAAATTGTGCTAAATCCGTTGTTGCTAAAGACGAATGTGGTAATCCAACCGTTATTTTTACAGTCTTAAGAGTAAAATTACCATCAAACTTAACGAGGTATGAAAAAGATAGCTTTATTTTCATTTTTGGTTGCTGCAACGGTAGCACTCAGTAGTTGCGCAAGCACCTATAAGCTGGAACACACGGCAGTATTGAACAAAACCGAGATTGCTAATTACCGGACATTCTCCATCGCTCCATTCGAAGAAAGTGCCCGTATAGCGAAGAAAGGAAAAGCCCAGCTTTCGGAAGAGGAGTATAACAACCTGGCAAACGGCATTCGCAGCGAGATGGCTGCCCGTGGGTATAGTGAAGATCCGGCATCCGATCTGAAGATCAACTTCAGCCTGTTTTTGGAACGCAACGCCGACATCACCACCAACCTATATCCCGATTACTATTACGGACGTTTCGGGATGTACCGTCCCTACGTGTTCCGTCGCCCCTACACAGGATACACCTCGACACGTATTTACAAGGAAGGGATTTGGGTAATCAACATTGTTGCCGCTAAAAACAAAATGTTGCTCTACTCGGCAGCCGTCAGCGCCGAAATGAGTCCGAAGACACTGGCGCTGAAAAGCCCGGAAGAGATCGCCAAGGCAAGTGCAGTACTGTTTAAGAAATTTCCGGTAAAACCGGCGAAGAAATAATCTTTCAAAAAAACAGCACACGGAAAACACGGAGTGAACGGATTACCGATCATTCGGTGTTTTCCGTTTTTTCTACACACTAAAAGCTTCAAGAAATAAGCTGATGCCAATACACCTTTGGAGATCATCGTCATTGTTGCAATGGTTCAAAATCAAAGGCAATCGCCACCCTGGCGTCGTTAACCTCTGCTAACAAATCAGCTATAAACGACAAAAACAAGCACACGGAAAACACTAAGCGAACGGAGGCCCAATCTAATCGGGATTTTCCGTTTTTTCTGTGTTTTCCGTGTGCTCTTATTATTATCAAATTGAAGCTGCTTCCCAGGCTTCAATCTTATCTTTTTTGCTCAACAGGTAGTCGATGTCGTCCAGACCGTTCAGCAAACACTCCTTTTTGTAGATGTTGATGTCGAACGACTCCACAGCGCCATTGGCATTGTTGGTGATGGTCTGTGCTGCGAGATCGACAGTAACCGTTGTTTTGGCATCGCTACTGATAGCCGCAAACAGATCGGCAAGAAATTTTTCCGATACTACTACCGGAAGAACGCCGTTGTTGAGCGCATTTCCCTTGAAAATATCGGCAAAAAAGCTCGACACAACCACCTTGAAGCCGTAACCTGCAATCGCCCAGGCGGCATGTTCACGACTGGAACCGCTACCGAAATTCTTACCTCCAACCAATATTTGTCCGGCGTAAGTCGGGTTGTTCAACACAAAGTTACTGATCGGCTGACCGGCTTTGTCGTAACGCCAGTCAGCAAAAAGATTGTCACCAAAACCTTCGCGGGTAGTCGCTTTCAGGAAGCGTGCCGGGATGATCTGGTCGGTGTCCACATTCTCGATAGGGAGTGGAACACAAGAAGATGTGATGGTTTGAAATTTTTCCATTTTTTATTCTTTTTGCACACGGATAACACCGAATATACGGATTTGCACTTTCCGGATGCACGTTTTACTTTACTGTTTTTCTATCGTTGGTATAAATCAGCCGTTTCATTTCGGCTTTCTTTCCGAAATTCAAAAGCAAACCCACTTCCAACTCACACGCTTTTAAATAATTTATCAACTGATATTCATGTTCTTTACACATACTTTCGACGGCCTTCAACTCTAAAATAACTTTATCGTCAACTACAATATCCGCATAAAAGACCCCGACAACCTTGCCATTGTAATAGACATTAATTGGCTTCTCGGTTTCGCATTTCAAACCGGCATCTGTTAATTCCAGATAAAGTGCATTTTTATATACCTTTTCAAGAAATCCAAATCCAAGTTTATTATGCACTTGATAAAACCAGTATATTATTTCTTCTGTCAGTGCTTCATGCAACATATCGGCATCTGTGTTACTCTACAAAATCCGTGTGCTCACTTTACTATCAGTTGTTCACCTTCAAATTCGATGATACGCTTGCGCCAGTCGTCAGGAATGACACAACTGGTTTGAGCCTTGATGTCGAAGCAGACCACAACTGCCGTACACGTTGACAGAAGATCTTCGTTATCGCTGTTAATCAATAAATGCTCCATCGTAAAACTCTTATTCCCTAAGACAGAGATACGGGTTTCGACATAAATATTGTAGCGCATAAAGATCGGCTTCAGATAATCGATCTTTATCGATGCCCCGACAACAGCTAAACCGCTAAAATCGATTTCGGGTATCACCAGATCGAAATAGTCCATTTTACCGGCATCGTAATAGTTAAGATACACGGTATTGGAGACATGTCCGATGATATCCACATCGTTGAAACGCACCTGAATAGGCACTTTCGATTTAAATACTACACTCATACCTAATCGTTTTTTGCACACGGATAACACTGAACCCACGGAATATCAAGAATACTATTTATTATTCCGTCGTCTCTGTGTATTCTGTGTGCTCAAATTCAATTTCTCGGATCGGTGATTTTTCCGGTTACAGCGGCAGCAGCAGCTACCAGCGGACCGGCAAGAATAGTACGAGCACCCGGACCCTGACGTCCTTCAAAGTTACGGTTAGAGGTCGATACGGCATATTTTCCGGCAGGAACCTTATCTTCATTCATGGCCAGACAAGCCGAACATCCCGGCTGACGCAATTCAAAACCGGCTTCGGCAAGGATTTTATCCAAACCTTCGGCACGAATCTGTTTTTCGACCAGCCATGATCCCGGCACCAACCATGCAATCACGTTGTCGGCTTTCTTTTTGCCTTTCACGTAAGCGGTAAAAGCGCGGAAATCCTCGATACGACCGTTGGTACAGCTACCAAGGAATACGTAGTCGATCTGTTTGCCTTCCAGTTTTTCGCCGGGTTTGAAGCCCATGTAGTTCAACGATTTTTCGAACGAAATGCGACCAGCCTCATCGATCTGATCGATGGCAGGAATTGCACCTCCGATAGCCATACCCATGCCGGGGTTAGTACCGTACGTAATCCACGGTTCGATAGATGCAGCGTCGAACGAAATTTCGCGATCGAACTTAGCATCGTCATCCGATTTCAGGGTTTTCCAGTAAGTAAGCGCTTTGTTCCAGGCTTCACCTTTCGGAGCAAATTCGCGACCTTTCACGTAAGCGAAAGTGGTTTCGTCGGGGGCAATCATACCACCACGGGCACCCATCTCGATGCTCAGGTTACAAACCGTCATACGTTCTTCCATCGACAGGTTGCGGATAGCCTCGCCGGCATATTCCACGAAATAACCCGTTGCACCACCGGTTGTCAGTTGCGAAATAGTATAAAGGGCAATATCTTTGGCCGTAACGCCCGGTTTCAGTTTGCCGTTATAGTTGATACGCATCGTTTTAGGACGCGGTTGCAAAATACATTGCGAGGCAAGTACCATCTCCACTTCGCTGGTACCGATACCAAATGCAATGGCTCCGAACGCTCCGTGAGTAGAGGTATGGCTATCGCCGCACACAATGGTCATACCCGGCTGTGTCAAACCGTTTTCCGGTCCGATCACATGAATAATACCATTCTTTTCGTGTCCCAATCCGTAGAGCGTAAGGCCGAAATCGGCGGCATTCTTCGAGAGTGTATCTACCTGATTTTTAGAAATCGGATCCTGAATCGGTCTGTCCTGATTCAGAGTCGGGATATTGTGGTCGGGAGACAAAGTCGTTTTCTCCGGACGAAATACTTTCAGACCGCGTTTACGAAGACCGTCGAATGCCTGAGGGCTGGTTACTTCGTGGCAAAAATGCCGGTCGATATAAATCTGCGTAGGACCATCGGTAACTGCCGTCACCACATGCGCGTCCCAAATCTTGTCAAATAAAGTCTTAGACATGAAATATAATTATTAATTGATAGTTATTAGTGATTAATTCAATCTGGATTTAGTTGTCTTAATGCTACTTGTCAACAACTTTATAAGCTCAATTGCATCTTTATTGATACTTTCAAACTGTTGTTCCGTCAAATAAGCCGTTGCTTGCAATAGCTCCAACCAATAAATCGTTTCATTAATCTCTTTTTGTGCAATCGCTAATTTATGCACAAAATCCGTTTTACTTTCCGCATGTTCAGCTTCCCGCACCATTGCGCCAACTGATGTTCCGCTACGGAGAAGTTGTTTACTCATCAAAAACTCCGACTTTTCTTCATTCAGATATTTGAACAGGTTCACAATCCGAATGGCAAACTCGAAGCTCTTCTGCTTTAGAATTCCCTCTTTCATAATTCATTAATCGTTAACCGCTAACCATTAATCACTTATTACAGGTCTTTTATCAGCACATTGGCCTTAGAGAACTGAGTGTCGTACTCGTCGAGAATCTCTTCGAGCTGGTTAGTAATGGCAACGTCACGCAGCGAGCCGTGTTCGTCTATTTTCTTTTCAATCGTTTCCATCAACATTCCGAGGGTCATCTGCAGAATGGCAAATGCCGGCTGATAACCCGTTCGGTCGGTCTCGGGAATGATCACTTCCCGTATGATTCCGGAATCTGTCAGCTTCGTCAGCATCGTTTGCACCACATGCTCGGGCAACTTAATCGCTTTGGCAAGGGTCAGCACCACCGGCGGATCTTCACGACGTTCAAAACATTTTACGATATAATGAACCAGAAAAAGATAGGCTATCTTCTGCTTGCGTATCGACAAAGAGACGACGCTACGCTCAATTTCGATGCGTTTGATATTTTCGATGGTATAGGCAATGTTGGCTCCCAACAGAAAAATTATCCAGGTGTAATACAGAAAGATCAACAACAAAGGCAACGCGGCAAAACTACCGTAAATGGCATTGTAGCTGGCCACACCTATCTGAAAGTTGATATAGATAAACTGCCAGAGTTGAAATGCCGTCCCGGCAATAATACTGGCAATGATTACCGGCTTCACCTTTACCTTGATATTGGGCATGATGGTGTACATGCAGGCAAACAAAACCCAACTCATCAAATAAGGTACAAATGAAAAGAACACTTTGAACAGCCAGTTGATTTGCTCCTGATCCGTCACCGACTTCAGGGTATGCGACAGATAAATCATCGCACTCGACGAAGCGATCAGAAAAATGGGTGTCAGGATCATCATCGCCAGATAGTCGGTGAATTTCCGAATCCAGGTCCGCTGTTTCTCCACATGCCGTATATCATTCAGCGCCTTCTCAATATGGCTGAACATCTGCACTACCGAATAGAACAAGAACAGCAATCCGACACCGGCCACCACTTCACCTTTGGTATGAGCCAACAACGATTTGGTAAAGTCAAGGATCGTCGGCAGAGCGTCGCCTGCCCAGTCAAGATGTTCCTGCATCCATTGCGTCAGCAGGATTTCCATCCCGAAGCCCTTGGCGATACCGAACAACAATGCAAAAACCGGTACGAGGGAAAGCAACGTAAAATAGGTCAAAGCAGAAGCCCGGTAGACCAATCGGCCCTTCTCCCACTCGTCGTAGGTGACCGACCCGATTTTCATCACCGTGTAGCCAAACGCCTTATATCGGGGCAACAGTTTGGTATCCGCGTGCCAGAGGTCGTGGAAAATAAACTGGTTGAATCTCCCCGCCAAGGGCTGTTTTGACTTTGTTTTCATGTGTTTATAATTATTTCAAAAGGACACATGGAACTTCATGACAAAATACGATCATTATTTTATATGTCAAAAGTAGTAGATTTTGTCATGCGCGTTTCATACTACCGGTTTTAATGGAACATAGCCCGAAAACCGGAGTATCTCATCCGGCTTACTGCTTTTATTGAATGAACTTATTGATTGCGTCGATGTATGCCTCAACCGAAGCTGCTACGATATCGGTATTGCCCGAAAATCCATAGTACATATTGCCGTCATATTCAACCTGCATGTGTACTTTTCCAACATCGTCACTTCCCTTTGTAATGGCCTGAATAAGAAAATCATGCAAGGTCATCTTGCGGTTGATAATCTTCTTCAGCGCATTGATACCGGCATCGACAGGTCCGTTACCCGTTGCTGCCGCTTCAAAATGTTCGCCGGCAATATTGAGTCCGATGCTGGCCACCGAACGAATACCGACACCCGAGGTAACCTGCAAATATTCCAGTTTGATACGTTGTTTTTCCAAACGCTCTTTGCCGGCAAGCATCAGGATATCATTGTCGTTGATATCTTTCTTTCGGTCTGCTAATTTAAGAAACTCCTGATAGATTTCGTCCAGACGTTCATTATCTTTAACATCCACACCCAGTACGTGCAAACGGTGTTTCAACGCTGCACGTCCGCTTCTGGCGGTCAGTACGATAGAATTTTCGTCCAGTCCGACATCTTTCGGATCGATAATTTCGTAGCTCTCGCGATTCTTCAACACACCATCCTGATGAATACCGGATGAGTGCGCAAATGCGTTCCGACCCACAATGGCTTTGTTGGGCTGAACCGGCATATTCATCAGACTCGAGATCATGCGGCTCATCGGAGTCAGCTTCTGGGTATTGATATTGGTATCGATCAGCAACTCTTTGTGACTCTTCAGAATCATGGCAATCTCCTCCAGAGAGGTATTACCGGCACGTTCGCCGATACCGTTGATGGTAACCTCCACCTGACGGGCACCATTCATCACACCAGCCAACGTGTTCGCTGTTGCCATACCCAGGTCGTTATGACAGTGCGTAGAGATAATTGCATTCTGAATGCCGTTGACATGTTCGAACAGGTACTTGATTTTAGCCGCATAATCTACCGGAAGGCAATAACCTGTCGTGTCGGGAATGTTGACCACGGTAGCACCGGCCTTGATGACGGCTTCCACCACGCGAGCCAGATATTCGTTATCGGTACGACCGGCATCTTCGGCATAAAACTCCACATCTTCCACATAACGTTTGGCATATTTTACCGCGGCTACGGCCCGTTGCAAAATCTCCTCCTGATTGGAATTGAATTTATAGCGGATATGATAATCGGAAGTCCCGATACCGGTATGAATACGCTTCTTTTTGGCATATTTCAACGCCTCTGCAGCCACTTCAATATCTTTCTCCACGCCACGGGTCAACGCGCAAATGGTCGGCCAGGTAACCGCTTTCGAAATCTCGACCACCGAGTTGAAATCGCCCGGACTGGAGATGGGAAATCCGGCCTCAATCACATCGACACCCAAGCCTTCGAGCGCCTTTGCCACCTGAATTTTTTCCACGGTGTTCAACTGGCAACCCGGCACCTGTTCGCCGTCGCGAAGCGTTGTATCAAAAATAAATAATTTGTCCATTGTAATCAGATTCAATTATTAATTATTAATTGTCTATTTATTAATTAAAAAAGCCTCCTCACACCAAAGTGAGAAAGGCTTTTTCGTTTTTCTGAGATAATATTTTTATAATCACATGCCGACTCACTTCTGCTTTTGGTAGCACAAGAGTAGTAGACTTAGTAGTATCGAATTGAATGTTGTCATTTGATCGATTTTGTGAGTGCAAAGATACACGGTTTATTTGGGATATGCAAATAGTTTGTAACTTTTTCGGCTCAAAAATATAAAATCCGAAATTTTAAGCACACAAAATTGACAAATTCAAAACAAATAAAATCTCCTCACTCCCTATTTATTAAAACTTTTCAGTTTCACATTTGTAATCACCTTTTTGGTATGCAATGTAAAATCACCCTGCAAAATCCAACCATAATAGCCGGGATCGCGTTTCAACACATCGGCCACCTTCTGCCCTTTGTACTTTCCAAAATTAAATACCTCTTCATCGTTGTCATCCAACACGATACGGCCTGCAAAATCGGCATTGCGTGTAAATGCAGAAAATTTCGACAAATAGTTGATGTCATTTTCCAGATCATCGTACCGATCGAGCTGGGCTTTGAGCACTTCGTACGTAGCACGGGTATCGGCCTCGGCACTGTGGGCATTTTCCAAATCGCCATCGCAGTAGAATTTAAATGCAGCCGAAAGCGTACGGGGCTCCTTTTTATAGAAAATGGTCTGTACATCGATAAACTTACGTTTCATCAAATCGATATCCACATCGGCACGGATAAACTCTTCGGCCAAGAGCGGAATATCAAAACGGTTGGAGTTGTAGCCACCCAAATCACATCCTTCAAAATCTTTTGCTAACGTCTTTGCCACTTCGACAAATGTGGGACAATCGGCCACATCGGCATCCGAAATACCATGAATTTCGGTCGACTGAGGAGGAATAGGCATTCCCGGATTAATCCGCAGGGTTTTACACTCTTCCTTCCCGTTGGGAGAAACTTTCAGGTAAGAAATTTCGACAATCCGGTCGGATGCTATGTTCATACCGGTGGTTTCAAGATCGAAAATGATCAGTGGATTTTTTAAGTTTAACTGCATTATAATGAGATTAATATTATTACTTACTCTTTTTGATTACCCCTGTCAACGATCGTTTCAAATTGTCGACAATCGCTTTACTGTCGGGGCATTTTTTACTATATGCATCCATATCGGCAAGCAGCTTTTCGCTGGGTTCTGAATACATTTTCAACGAAAAATAGTCTGAAATTCCATCTTTATCTTTCGGATGGATCTTCAAGTAGTCTTCCACAGAGGCAATCGCCTTCTTCAAACTTTCATCCCGTTGCGGATAATTCTGCGATTTATTGAAAATCAACGCGTCGAAAAAATGCAGATACATCTCTTTCAGATACGGACGGGGGAACAACGCAGCATCCACACCCGCCACATATCGACGCCCCTCATCCATCTGTGAACGATACAGAAATATCGACACCTTCGGCACTACGGCAAATTTGAAAAGATTTTTCTGTCGGAATGCGCTATCTATATAATGTTCGGCAGCCAGCAGTTGCGTAGAATCATGCGTCGCATTATAATTATTCAAACTATTGATACCCCGTTGAAGGTACATTTCGTAAACCGTATGTTTGGGATGAACCCGTTTCACTTGTTCTTTTTTGGTGCATCCGCCACACAAAGCCAACACCAACACGAAAGAAATTAACCCACGATACATAACACTATGTTTTTCAATTATTTATTTTTCAGATAATTACTATTCAATTTCGACTTCCGTCCGTCGATTCAGCGCACGACCTTCTTCCGAATCGTTAGGCACCACGGGGCGTGTAGACCCAAAGCCTTTAGAACCGACCCTGTCCATGGCAATACCACCACGCACAAGAAAATCGACCACCGCTTTAGCCCTTTTTTCGGACAGATCCATGTTGTAGCTCTCCGTGCCGACATTATCGGTATGCCCTTCGATTACGATTTTCAGCGAGGAATATTCCAGCAAAAGCCGCCCAAGCCTTTTCAGCTCGGGCATCGATTCAGGCTGTAACTGCCAGGAATTAAAGGCGAAATAGACGTTCCGCAGCGTGATTTTATTGCCTTTAGCAATTTTTTGCAACGACACTGCCACACTCGTGGCCGAATTGTCAAGCTTAAACGACTCGAACAAATAGGGTTTGGCCGACACCGTAAGTCCATATTTTTTACCAACCGGATAACACACCGAAAATTTTCCGGTAATATCATCGGCATAAAGAGTCTGCATTTTCTCTCCGGAACTCAAATCGGTCACTTCGATCAATGCCCTGAGTGGCCTTTTATTTTCGGCATCCGACACCGTGCCTTCAAAACAGGTTACCGCCTGCGGCCTGACCGAAGCCGGCAACTCTACACGGTATATCTCACGCCCTTTGCCGTTACTCTCCAATCCATTGGACGAGAAGTAACCATATTTTCCGGCAGTTTCTACAACAAACCCGGTATCGTCGCCCGGAGTATTGATTCCGCTTTCCAGATTAACCGGACGTTGCCACTGCCCGTTGCTATTTTGCCGGGCGACAAAAATATCGTTTCCTCCTACCCCGCCGTATCCGTTGGATGAGAAATAGAGCGTTTCGTTATCAGGGTGAATAAACGGCGATAGCTCATTTTTGGCCGTATTGATGCTGTCACCCAGATTTTCAGCATTAAAAAAGCGCAACAAACCATCGGATTGCAGTGCCACACGACATTTCCAGATATCCATTCCCCCTTTGCCACCGGGACGGTTCGACACAAAAAAGAGCGTCCGTCCGTCAGCCGAAAGCGATGGATTGCTTTCCCAGAAACGGGTATTCAACGGAGCACCGGCATGAATCGGCAACGACCAACGGTTACCGTGACGTATCACATAATAGATATCGCAGCTGCCCAGGCCGTCCTTACGATCGGCAGCAACAAAAAAGAGGTAACGCCCGTCAGCCGAAAATGCAGGCGATCCCTCGTTGTATGGCGTATTCAATGGTTTGACCAACACGCTATCGGGCTGCCAGTTACCGACAGAATCTTTGACAAACAGCATCAAATCTTCCTGTGTTGCCTGATATGCAGTCTCTCCCCGATGGCTTACCGTTGTTGCGAAGTAATGGTTATCGGCCGAAATTGCGGGCCAGTAATCATCATCCGGAGAGTTGACCGACGAGACGTTTACCGGCTTTGCTGTGATCACAGAAACTTGTCCGCAAACAGAAGCCAAAGCCCCAAAAGAAAGCAATGTGCAAAAAACAATCCGATATTTAGATACCTTTTTCAACTTCTGTTCTAACCCTTTCAATTAGTAGCTGTTGATCCTGATCAAAAACAGGCTCATAAGGTATTGGCTTATGAATAACCAATGTCAGTTTGGCCGGATGGATAAGATAGCTCCAAATAGGTAACGCCTTGAAGGTTCCCTTAATCGTCACAGGAACAATCGGCAGTTTTATTTCGGAAGCCAGTAAAAAAGCTCCGCGCTTGAACTTGCCCAATTTACCATCTTTGGAACGGGTACCTTCGGGAAAAATAACCACCGACGAACCGTTCACCAATTTGCGGCTGGCATCGTCGATACTCTTTTTTGCCGACATCGGACTCGTACGATCGATAAAAATATGTCCGGCAGCTTCGCAGGCAACTCCCACGAACGGAATCTTGCGCAGCTCTTTCTTCATAATCCATTTGAAACGCGAATCGAGCCAGCCATACACCAGAAAGATGTCGTACATGCTTTGATGGTTGGCCGCAAAAATATACGATTCCTCTTTCGAAATATTGCCGGCTCCTTCCACATGCACGGTAATAAACATGCCGTAACAAGCAAAACGCGACCACATCCGGGCCGGGAAATAGGTAATTTCCCTATCGCCGAACAATGCGGCAAACAACATCGTAAACAGTGCTGTGAGGATTGTGGCAACGACAAACAACGGCATAAAAATAAGCCATTGATATAAAAAAAGAACCGGATTGAATCTGCGTTTCATAAGTTATAGCTTTGTGTACAAAAGACTAATCGCCTGTTTGTTCCTCCGTTGTTTTTTTGTTGTACTCCAAAGATTCTTCATTCAAAAAATCGACAGACACGTTATAAAATATTTCATGACATGCTTCAATATTTTTGTGGAATGATTCGGGCAATCGAGCCCAATCAAATAGTTCCACTAAAATAGGAATATTACTGTTACGTATTTTATCTTTCAATTCCAACAGCAAATCAATAGACATTGGCGCCCGGTCAGGTGTTAGAATGACCAAATCAAGATCGCTGCCTTCGTGAGCCGTTCCTTTTACCCGGCTACCATATGCCCAAACTTCCACCGGAACAGAAAGCACTGAAAAGATGTCAAGCAACATTTTTTTGTATTTATTCTTCAGCAGCATGGTTTCGTTCCTTAATTATTTGTGCCAGATCTGATGCGTCTGCAATAAACACAGGCAATAATGTCAGCGTTTTCTCCGCAAAATTAACTCCATAATCATGAGCCGTATTGTTTCGGTTATCGCGATATTCGAACCAGCGTTCACAGGCATCGTCTGCAATAAGACTACGCAAAACAGCATGACGAAATAAATCTTTAAAATAGAGTTTGTCTGCCTCTTTCGACGAACCGAAGTAAGGTTCTAATGTCTTACGTAGCAGTTTTCCACTTTGTTCAAGAATTATTTCAAACTCTTTGATGCAAGCAGACCGATACATTTCATAATCGATCGTTTCAGGCTCTGCTTTCATAAGTAAGGCATAAGCATTTTGCAATGTCTTGATGCAACGTTCGTAATATTCCGTGTCGATTATCATACTTGTAGTTTTAATTCCACAAAAACAGCAATTCAAATCTCACTTTTTCGGCTCGTATTGTTTGAGATAATCAAACAACTGACTATAGACCTGATCGCGCACCGGTTTACGCGACAGCACCAAATCGTGCATTCCACCGGTAACGCCAATAATTTTTACATTGGTCGAAATAGTACGCGCATATTTATGAATATCTTCCACGTTGAGCACGGCATCGGCATTAAACAGATCGTCTGTCCATTTTTTGGGGTTGATGGATCGATCGGAATGCATCACCAATACCGGTTTGGCAATGTGCAATCCGGCCTGAACACGTTTGATTCCGTCATTTACCGCGTGAATCCAGCCATACGTAATGTCGGGTGCCGTCAGCGGTTTCAATGCCAGACTGTAATCCCATTCTCCTTTGAAATTTTTATGTAAGCTTTCTCCATACAAACTCACATCGGGACTTTTCCGGGTACTGGCCGGACGACTTTCTCCCTCTTTAGCAGCCACCTGCAGAAGAGTTGCCCGAAGAATCGGACTCATGTTCCATGCAAAAAACGGACTGTTGAGAAAAACGACATCGAATTTCTCTTTTCCGATGCGGTCTTCGCCATAAAGCGCGGCCACCAGTCCACCCATAGAGTGTCCGTCGAGCACAACAAATGTATTCTTCTCGGCACGGATAATATTCAACGACTCCTCTATTTCGTTGTAATACTCTACCAGGTTACGCACATCGCCTTTCACCTGCCCCGGAAGAATAGAACGCCCGTTTTTCCGCAGGTCGACGGCATAAAAGTTATACCCATGCATGATGTATTGATCGGCCATCTCCGTTTGAAAGAAATAGTCGTTAAAGCCGTGAATATAAAGCACTGCCTTACGGGTATTTGTATCGGGCGCCATTTTACGCACAAGGGTTGCCACCACCTGCCCGTTATAATCGTTACCCATATCAAGGGTTGTCTTCTGAAAGCCCTGACACAAACTATCGGGCACATATTCGTGCTTCATTTGCGCATTAACTACCACGCAAGAGACAAACAGCAATGATACTGCCAATAATTTACGAATCATATTCAATCTGTTATTATGTTGTTATTTAACTATAATTGTTTTCGCAACTGAGCTGTCGGCAGGCCCAGCTGGTCGCGGTATTTGGCAACCGTTCGGCGGGCAATATCAAATCCCTCTTTCGTAAGTAACTCAGCCAGTTTTTCATCCGAATAAGGATGTTGCTTATCCTCGTTGCCAATAATATTCTGCAATACATTCTTTACCTCGTGCACCGAGAACTCTTCACCCGACTCGGTTTGCACCAATTGCGAAAAGAAATATTTCAACGGAAAAGTTCCGAACTCGGTCTGTACATATTTACTGTTGCTCACCCGCGAAATTGTAGACAGGTCGTAACCCGTTATCTCTGCCACATCTTTCAAAATCATCGGTCTAAGCAGCGCTTCGTTGCCATCCAGAAAGAACGGCTGCTGCAATTCAATAATGGCACGCATGGTGGTAAGCAACGTCACATTTCTCCGGTTGAGCGTTTCGATAAAGATCTCGGCCGATTCAATCTGTTGCTTCACGTAATGCGCAGCCTCTTTTATATTTTTATTGGATGTTTTCTCCGAGGTGAACTGCTGTTGCATCTGCTGATAATCGGGATTGACCCGCAAGGAGTGGTGGTTTCGGTCGTTCAGCGTAACGACCAATGTACCGTTGTCGTTTTCCACAACAAAATCGGGAATCACCACCTCTTTGTTCTTTTCGAGCAAGGTACTCCAGGCGTTTCCCGGCTTCGGATTGAGGCGCAACACCTCATGCACAACCTGTTTCATCACGTCGTCTCCGATTCCCAGCTCCGACATGATTTTCGAATAATTCTTTCGGGCAAACTCCTCAAAATAACGTTCAATGACAACCTTCGTCACATTACAAATTTTCGATGCAGACTCTTCCCGACGTAGTTGCAACAGCAAACACTCCTGCAGCGACCGGGCACAAACCCCCGGAGGATCGAATTCCTGTACGCAGGCAATGGCTTCGGTCAACTCCTTTTCGCCTACGTCCTGTCCGAGCTGAAACAACAAATCGTTGCTCATGTCATCGGTCGAACGGCGCAAATAACCGTCGTTATCAATATTTCCGATGATATACTCTACCAACGTACGTTCATATTCGGTCAGGTTGCGCAGTCCGACCTGCTCCTGCAAAAACTCATGAAAGGTGAGATCGGCCGAAAACGGGATATCCTCCTTTTTTTCATCCTTCGACCGGTTGTTGGCAATCAGCTTATAATCGGGAATATCGTCTTCATTCCGGTAATCGCCCAGATCTGCATCACCGCTATCCTGATCCGATCCGAATTCATCCTGACTGTCGGCATCGTTGTTTGACTCCTCTCCGGCCGATTCTTCCAGCGCGGGATTACTTTCCAGCTCCTGTATGACACGCTCATCCAACTCGACCGTAGTAGCCTCGAGCAACTTCACCAACATCAACTGCTGAGGCAGCAATTTCAGTTGTTGTTTTTGTGCCAATTGTTGTTTAAGCATAACTCAAAAATGCAAATAATCCTGTTTAATATCTAAAACTGCTTCCTCCCAAAAACTCCCGCAAAAGCGATGTCGGTGGAATTTCGCGGTCGCGGATAGGGGTAAAGTATCGCATAAATTTAATCAGACGGTGCGCTTCGGTATATTCGTCACAATTTTGCGGCACCTCGGCCAGAATCGGCTCCACGTGCTTTTTCAGCACGGCCAGCTCGAAAATCAATGCCGAATTGAACATCACGTCCGCATTCTCCTGATAGGGAAAAATCCACTTGTCCTCGCCGCGGCGTACGCTCGGCCAGCGCGAGATGGTTTCACGCGCGCTGTAATTCCGGAATCGATAGTCGCGTACAATCCTACGAATCAATCTGTTATCCGTAGTCGAAATCCAGTTATGGTCATCCAATGCGATGGATGTTAGCGCCGAAACATATATCTTAAATTTATTCGCATCCGGAATGGTAGTTGTCAGTTCGGGATTCAACGCATGAATTCCCTCCATCAACAACACATTGTCCGGTTTCAGTTTTATCTTATCTCCTTTGTAATAACGTTTCCCGTCTTCAAAATTATAGGTCGGAATATCGACTTCCTCCCCTTTAAGCAGACGGCGAAGATGATCGTTAAACAACTCAAGATCCAAAGCTTCCAGAGATTCGTAATCGTAATCCCCGTTTTCGTCTTTCGGCGTATGGTCGCGACTGACAAAATAGTTATCGAGCGAAATACTGATCGGATGAATGCCGGCAACTGCCAGCTGCACTCCTAACCGTTTGCAAAACGTGGTCTTTCCCGATGAAGAGGGTCCGGCAATAAACACAAAGCGAGCCGTATCTTTCCGTTGAGCAATCATATCGGCAATCTGAGACACTTTTTTTTCGTGCAATGCCTCCGCAATATTTATCAGCGTATAGGTAAGGTTAGCTTTACAAGCATGATTCAGATCGCCGATGTTTCGCATACCCATCAATGCGTTCCATGCAATAAATTCTTTGAAGACATTAAACATAGCAGGCTGATCTACAAGATCTTCCAGCCTCACCGGATTTTCCCGATTCGGAACCCGCAATAAAAATCCATCCTGATAGGGTTCTATATCAAATATGGACAATTGCCCGGTCGACGACAAAAGGGCACTGCTATAATAATCGATAAAATCTCCCATGCGGAAATAACGGGCATAAGGAACTCCCATTGTTTCGAGCAAGCGAACCTTATCCAGTTGATCTCTCTGGCGAAACATTTCGATCACCTCCGGGGTTTGACGTTCTTCCCGCAGAATGGGCAGGTCGGCATCAATAACATCTTTCATGCGTGCCTTAATTGCATTCAGATCGACCGGAATCAGCTTTTTATCCTGCGTAACATTTCCATAATAGCCTTTTGAAACCGGATGCTCGATATGAAGTATGGCGTTAGGATACAAATCGTTAACAGCATTGGCCATTACCATCGACAGGGTGCGTACATACACCCGCATTCCCGACGGACTACTCAGATCAATGTAAAAAATATCTTTAGGCTTAAAAACCAGAAAATTAAGACTTTCGACCTTATTATTCACCAGAGCAGCCACCACCTGAAACGGTAATTTTATTTGTAATTCCCGATAAATCTCCAACAGCGAACTACCTGCCTGAAAATTGTGATACGAATTGGTGTTTTTACAATAAACGGTGATTATTTTTTCCATAGTTAATAGTGAACTATTCATTAACAAACTGGTAATAAGGCAGCATGTGAAATTGCGATTATGCCTATAAAAGTAACGAAAAAACGGACTGGTTATGCCGTTTTAAGCCTTTTTACAGCAACAATCATGCCAATTGTTCCATAATCAGATTTGTCGCCCCTAAATTCAGGTGCACGAAACCGGTCGATTTTTTTCCACACGCAGCTAAATAACTATCATTCAGAACCAATTTATCCATTATCTCCGCGTATTGTTTTGCATCTGCAATGGAGAAACCGCCTCCTGCATCGATCAAACCGCACGCCTCCCGGAATTTATGATAATTGGGCCCGAACAGTACCGGCACGCCGTAAACAGCAGCCTCCAGCACATTGTGAATGCCCACGCCAAAACCGCCGCCGATATAGGCAATCTGACCGTAACGGTAAATCGAAGAGAGCAAACCGATACAATCAATGATAAGACACTCCGCCTGAGCCGCCTCCTGCGCATCGGTTTGAGTATAGCGAACAAACGGACGTTTCAGTTTCCGGCAAATATCCTCGATATGCGATTCACTCGTCACATGCGGAGCGACAATCAGGTGCAGATCCTTATGCGTATTGAAATAGTCGAACAATATCTCTTCGTCCAATGGCCACGAACTACCGGCCACCAAAACCTTTCGCCCGTTGGCAAATGCCTCCACCAGAGGCAAATCCTTAGCCTGTGCTGCAATTTCAGCCACCCTGTCGAAACGGGTATCGCCGGCAACGGTAACATTGGTCACCCCGATGGTTTTCAGCAACTCTTCGGATGCCTTATCCTGCACATAAAGATGCGTAAAAGCCGACAAAAGAGTGCGGTACCATCCGCCGTACCATTTAAAGAAGGCCTGTTGCGGACGAAAAATAGCCGAAACAAGGTAGGTGGGAATATTTCGTTTCTTCAACCCGGTGAGATAGTTTGCCCAAAATTCATATTTGATAAAGACTGCCTTCACCGGCTTTACAATATCCAGAAAACGAGCTGCATTCTCCGGCGTATCCATTGGCAAATAGAGAATAACATCGGCTCCGGCGTAGTTCTTTCGCACCTCGTAGCCCGAGGGAGAGAAAAACGTAAGCACGATTTTCACCTCCGGAGTGCGCCGTTTTAGCTCTTCCATCAAGGGACGACCCTGCTCAAACTCTCCCAGCGACGACGCATGAAACCAGACATATTTTTGCCCGGCAACAATTTTCTCCTGCAACAAAGCAAAACTCTGTTGCTGACCATGAGCCAGTAAGCCGGCTTTTTCATTCCATCTCCCCACCACGTTTATACCTGTCCGGTAAAACGAAATCACCGCATTATAAATTAACGACATATATCTTATGTATTGATCAAGGCTGCAAAGATAGCTTTTTTGAAGCTAAAACAGGAACCGGATACGATTATTGATTTTCGCTTCGCACAAACGTAAAAGCGACGCAAGTATATAATATCAAGTAATTTACACGGAATGTTATACTTGTTTTGATTCTTTAACCTTATTTTATCTGCAAAGAAAATCATCAACCAAAAAATCACCATATCTTTGTAAGGTTGTTTATGCAACTATATAACAACTAACTATATGGTACAAATAGAAGAAGATGAGGTTTTTAGCATACTAACCGGGAAAATATCGACTGCAATAAATCGTACTTTTCTACGCTCTTTTGCGCAGGAAGGAATCGATATTACCACAGAACAATGGTCGGTACTTGCCTGTTTATGGAAAAAAGACAGTGTAACCCAACAAACACTCTGTATGCTAACATCCAAAGACAAGCCCAGCATGACCCGGTTGATAGACAATCTGGAGAAACGAAGTCTGGTGCAACGCATGCCCGACAAAAGCGACAGGCGCAACAACCTGATACACCTTACCCAAACCGGCCTGGCACTTCAAACAAAAGCGACCGAAATTGTACAAAACATTGCAGCTAAAACGCTAAACAACATCACGGAAGACGAAATGAACGTCAGCCGGGTTGTGTTGAAAAAAATCATGTCCAATCTGCAATAATTTTTATATCCTATTAGTTGTTCAAACAACCTTATTACACATTCAAATTTTACAATCATTGAATATTATGGCAAAAAAAATCTGCATTTTAGCTATAACTGCACTTCTGGCAATACCCCTTTTTGCTCAAAAAACGCTTCAACTGGAAGAGTGCAGGCAGATGGCATTGGCTCACAACAAAAGCATACAGATAGCGCAGGAAAATGTAAAGGCGGCCCGCCAACTCAAACAAGCCGCGTTTGCTCAGTTCCTGCCCAATTTTTCGGCAAATGCTGCCTACACCTGGAATCAGAAAAATATCTCACTGTTGGCCGAAGATGCCTATCTGCCCACCTATGCCTACAATGCCAACGGATCTATCAGCTACCCCAACTCGTGGAACAACCAATGGGCAGTAGTCAACAATACTCCGGTACCATTAGACGCAAATGGCAAGCCATTTAATCCATCCACCAATCCCGAAAAAATTGAATGGAAAAACAAGGCATTGCTACCCAGGGATGCCATGGAATATGATGTAAAAAATGTGTTTGTAGGTACCATCGGGTTTACGCAACCCATTTTTATGGGCGGTAAAATCAAAGCGTTATACGACATTGCAAAATACGGCGAACATCTTGCCAATGCTCAACAGGAAAACAAAGAGACAGAACTCCTGCAGGAGGTGGACGAGGATTATTGGCGGGTAGTTTCGCTGGAAAGCAAAGTCGCTTTAGCCAGGGAATACAAGAGCCTGATTGTGAAGATGGACTCCGATATCCGTATCATGGTGGACGAAGGCGTGGCTACGAAAGCCGATGCCCTAAAAGTACGTGTAAAACTAAACGAAGCCGATGTATCGCTGACCAAAGCCGAAGACGGACTGAATTTATCGCGTATGGCGTTGAATCAGGTTTGCGGTATGCCATTAGACGAAACGTACCGCCTTGCAGATCAGAATCTGGAAGCCAAAATGAGTGAAACAAAACTAATACCGCTGGATCAGGCATTAGCAAACCGACCCGAAATCAAGGCGCTGACACAGATGCAAAATATTGCAAAAGCAAGCGAAAAGGCCATGTTTTCACGCTTCTTGCCGGATATTGCCCTCACCGGAAATTACCTCGTTTCCAATCCGAATTCTTTCAACGGCTTTGAAACCAAATTCGGCGGCATGTTTACGGTAGGCGTGGTTGCCCATGTACCGCTGTTTCATTTCGGAGAAAAGATTCACACGCTGAATGCCTCTAAATCACAGTACCGCATTGCGACGCTCGAACTTGAGGAAACAAGAGAAAAAATGGAGCTCCAAATCAAGCAAAGCTCGTTCAAAACCGTCGAAAGCCTCAAAAAGCAAACAATGACACAACACAACATCGATCAGGCGGTTGAGAATTTACGTTATGCAACCGAAGGGTTTGAAGCCGGAGTGATTACATCGACCGATCTGCTCGCCGCTCAAACAGCCTGGCTCTCGGCAAAGTCTGAAAATATCGACGCGATCATCGATGTGAAGCTATGCAATCTATACCTCGAGAAATCGCAGGGTATACTTAAAGCGACACCAAATAACACCACAAAAAAATAACAGAAAACCCATAAACAGAAACAAAATGAAAAAGGAAAATGTCAATAATAAAGATTTGAGAATCGGATTAATCAGTCTTTTGGCAGCTCTTGTTATTCTCTTTATCATCGGATTATTCGTGTTCAGGCCCGAGCCAATAACAATTCAGGGCGAGGCCGATGCCACAGAAGTCAGAATCTCAGGGAAAGTACCCGGGCGCATCAAACTCTTCCTGACCGAAGAGGGAGCCAAAGTAAAAGCCGGCGATACGGTGGTTATTATCGACAGTCCGGAACTGAATGCCAAACTGGAACAAGCGACTGCAGCCGAAGATGCTGCTCTGGCACAAGACCGCAAAGCCAAGAAAGGCGCCCGCAAAGAGCAGATTGCAGGGGCATACGAAATGTGGCAAAAGGCAACGGTTGGTGTCGATATTGCCAAAAAATCATACGACCGTGTACAACGGTTGTTCGACAAAGGAGTGGTAACCGCTCAGAAACATGATGAAGCCGAAGCTCAGTACAAAGCCGCCGTTGCTCAGGCAAACGCCGCTAAAACACAGTACGACATGGCTGTAAACGGTACCGAAAGCGAAGACAAAGACGCTGCGATGGCAATGGTTAACCGGGCCAAAGGGGCCGTTCAGGAGGTAAGATCTTACCTGCACGAAACCTGTCTCGTCTCTCCGATTGATGGCGAAATTTCCGAAGTCTTTCCGAAACGCGGCGAACTGGTAGGCACCGGAGCGCCCATCATGAGTATCGTCGATTTGAACGATATGTGGTTTGTGTTCAATGTTCGGGAAGATTTGCTCGCGAACATGAAAATGGGTAGCACCTTCAACGTAAAAGTTCCTGCTCTTGGCAACAAAATGGTTCAGGTCAAAGTCACCTACCTCAAAGCGATGGCCTCGTATGCCACCTGGAAAGCGACCAAAACAACCGGACAATTTGATGTCAAAACATTTGAGGTTCATGCCCGCCCTACCAGCAAAGTCGACGGGTTACGCCCGGGGATGAGTGCCCTGGTGGATGAGATAGTGAAATAACAAGGCTGACTGAAAATTCCAAAATTCAGGATTTCAAAATTTCAAAGTTCCAAGATTTCATTATTTCATTGCGACCTGTTCCGATTCAACATATTTCAACGATTTAACGCATAAACAACAGCTTCAGAGTCTCAAATTTCAATCACGAATGTCCGATAAAAAACAAATATCACCCTTTGGTTCCACGTTGCGCCGTGAATTGACGCGGATGAAAAGCCGTCCGATGTATTTCCTACTGACAATTGGCATTATGAGCTTTTGCCTCATCTTTTTCATCTCTCTTTTCAACGAAGGTCAACTTGAGAAAATGCCCATCGGCATCGTCGATCACGACAATTCGAAAATATCGCGCCAATTCGTACGCAACCTCAACGCCACCCAGCAGGCCAAAGTGGTAATGCAACTGAGCAGCTATCAGGAGGCCCGTATCGAAATGCAGAAAGGAAACATCTACGCTTTTGTGGAGATCGAATCGGGATTTGCAGAAAAACTTCAGGGAAACCGAAGACCTCCGCTGACATTTTACATCAACGATGCCTACCTTACTGCCGGATCGCTACTGCTCAAAGACATCACGGCAATGAGTCTGCTCACTTCGGGAGGCGTTCAGCAGCAAATGCTGCGCGCCAAGGGAATTGATGAGTCGCTTATTCCTGGTATCATACAACCGATTGTAGCCGATACCCATATGATTGGGAATCCCTGGTCGAACTACAGCAGCTACTTCCTCAATGTTTTTGCGCCGGGGGTTCTCGAATTCCTGGTACTCATGACAACCGTCTTCGTCATTGGCATCGAAATGAAAGAAAAAACATCGCGTGTATGGTTGAGAACCGCCGATAATAATTTCATAACCGCACTTATGGGAAAACTATTGCCCTACACGGCTATTTTCATTGTTATGGGCTTTTTGTCGAACATTATCCTTTTCGGGTTTCTGCACTTCCCGCTTAATGCCTGCCTTTTTAAAATGTTACTGGCCGCTGTATGCTATGTTATCGCCTGTCAGTCGGTAGGCCTGTTAATCATCGGCGTACTACCGGTACTTCGCGATTCGGTTTCGATTGTAATGATATACGGTATGTTCGGATTCACCTTTTCCGGATTCACCTTCCCGATCGAACAAATGCCCTATCCGGCTCGTATTTTCAGTTTCATATACCCTATCCGGCACTATTTCAACATATACATAGAGCAGGCACTTCATGGCGTAAATTTCAGGCAATCGATCGGATCCTATTTTATATTACTGGCCTTCATATTGCTTCCTCTGATCATACTCGTGCGGCTGAAAAAAGCCGCCATTTACCAAAATTATCCAATTAAATAAGTGCCAACACAATGAAAAAAGCGATAGCTTCTCAAATAAATAAGCTGAAGGCAAATTGCAAAGACACCTTCCAGATATTTACCAACGAACTCAAAGTAGTGTCGCATGACAGAGGTGTTGTCATTATTTTTATTCTGGCTGTACTTGCCTATCCCCTGCTCTATTCGTTAGTGTATAAAAACGAAACGTTATTCAAATTGCCGGTAGCCGTAGTAGATAACTCGAGAAGCTATGAGTCTTCCCAATTTACAAGGCACCTCGATGCGACTCCGGAGCTATCGATATACAGCACGTACACCTCACTCCCGGAGGCAAAAAAAGCATTCGACGAGCATAAAGTGCATGGCGTCATCTATGTTCCTGCCGATTTCAGCAAGCAAATCAATACCGGACAACAAACCACCGTGTCTGTTTATTGCGACATGAGCAGTTTTCTCTATTACAGAACGGTTGCTCAGGGAACCTCCCATGTAATTCTCGATTTCAGCAAAAATATTCAGTTAAAACGGTTGAGCGAACAAGGCATCAATGGTGAAGCTGCCAAAATCATTGCCGAGCCAGTGCCCTACAACGATGTTGTGTTATTCAACTCGCAGGCCGGTTATGCCAGTTTTCTGGTGCCTGTCGTCCTCATTCTCATCCTGCATCAAACTCTCTTTTTCGGGATCACCATCCTGGCCGGTACTGCCCGGGAAGAAAACCGCTTTCATGTTCTCGTCAACAAAACGGTGCACAAAGGCAAAACACTACGGGTAGTGCTGGGAAAAAGCGGAGCTTATTTTATCATCTATCTGGCCTGGAGTATTTATGTTCTCAAGGTTATTCCGCTGCTCTTTCAGCTGCCCCACATGGGCTCTTCAATCGACTTGATCGGATTAATCATACCATTTTTGCTGGCATCTGTCTTTTTCGCAATGACCATCTCCGTTTTTTTACCCAATCGGGAGACCGGTATGCTCGTTTTCGGAATTTTCTCTCTTATTCTTTTGTTCCTGGGAGGCATTTCATGGCCGTTTTCCAATATGCCCGGATTCTGGAGAGCTTTCGGCTGGATTTTCCCAAGTACGCATGGTATTCAGGGATATATTAAAATAAATACCTTAGGCGCCGACATACAAACCATTGCAAAAGAGTATCACGCGTTATGGATACAAACGCTACTCTACCTGTCACTTTGTGTATGGGCATATCACTGGCAAATCAAAAAAAGTCTGAGAAAGGATCGGTTACGCCACATCGGGTCTCACAAAAGAGTATCGGCTACCGACAATGATCCCGAAGAGACAAATAGTACAACCGACTACCAATCCGAGTCATAAGTTGATACACTAAAAAATGAATATTTCTTTCATTTATAATGCTATAACTTGTTTGGATATAAAAAAACCACTATATTTGCACGCTCAAAAATATTAAGTCACAATAAAAATTAAGGAGGAACCAAGCCATAGCAGCGCCAAGGATAACAAGAGTCGAAAAAAAAGAGCTACATCGGATTAACGAACGCATCCGTGAAAGAGAAGTACGTTTAGTAGGCGATAATGTCGAACAGGGCGTATATCCTATTGAAGTAGCCCTACGTAAAGCCGATGATTTGGAATTAGATTTGGTAGAGATCTCCCCCAATGCAGTTCCTCCCGTATGTAGAATTACGGACTATCAAAAGTTTCTGTACCAACAAAAGAAACGCGAAAAGGAGATGAAATTAAAAGCCGCGAAAGTGGTTTTGAAAGAGATCCGTTTCGGTCCGCAAACAGATGATCACGACTACAATTTCAAGCTGAAACATGCACAGGAATTCTTAAAAGAAGGATGTAAGGTAAAAGCCTATGTATTCTTCAAGGGTCGTTCTATTCTGTTCAAAGAGCAGGGGGAAGTGCTTTTGCTTCGTTTTGCGAGTGATCTCGAAGAGCTGGCTAAAGTAGATTCATTGCCGACACTGGAAGGAAAACGTATGATTATTATGTTTTCGCCCAAAAAGCCGAGCAAATAAAAAAACGAACACAAAGTTCGGTTGCAACGTCCCAATTATTCAATTAAAATAAAAACAGAACATGCCAAAAATGAAAACTAATTCCGGTGCTAAAAAAAGGTTTACCCTTACCGGAACAGGAAAAATCAAGAGAAAACATGCTTTCAAAAGTCATATTTTGACCAAGAAGACCAACAAGCAGAAACGTAACCTTACCCACGCAGGTTTGGTTGATTCAACAGACTTGAACAACGTTAAATTCATGTTGTGTCTTAAATAAGCACGCTCTCTTTAATTCCATTTTAGTAACCGAATGTTTAGCTTTAAGTTCGCAGTAAGATGCGGCGCTACCATTCACAACACATTTTATTATGCCAAGATCAGTAAATCATGTTGCCTCAAGGGCAAGACGTAAAAAAGTATTGAAACTTACCCGTGGTTACTTCGGTGCACGCCGCAATGTATGGACCGTAGCAAAAAACACATGGGAAAAAGGGTTACAGTATGCATACCGTGACCGCAAAAACAAAAAACGTAATTTCCGCGCATTATGGATTCAGCGTATCAACGCAGCTGCCCGTCTGGAAGGTCTTTCTTATTCCAAACTGATGGGAGCTCTCCACAAAGCCGGTATTGAAATGAACCGTAAAGTATTGGCCGATTTGGCTATGAACCATCCGGAAGCTTTCAAAGCTATCGTTGAGAAAGCCAAAAACGCCTAATTCTAAAACTTATATAATTGGGAAAAGCCGCCTCGTAAGGCGGCTTTTATTTTTTTGAAGCATAAACCAACACATGCAATACCAAACCCATACACTTTCCAACGGACTCCGCATAGTTCATAAACCCGATGCATCACCTGTTTCCTATTGCGGATTAGCCATCAATGTCGGCACACGCGACGAACTGCCCCACGAACACGGAGTGGCTCATTTCATTGAACACCTCATTTTCAAAGGCACTACACACCGAAAATCGTGGCACATTATCACGGCCATGGAAGAGGTCGGAGGCGAACTGAATGCCTACACCACCAAGGAAGAGACATTTTTGTATGCCGTTTTTCTTGAACGTTATTTTGAAAAAGCCATCGGCCTGATCGGCGATATGGCCGCCCACTCCATTTTCCCGGAAAAAGAGACGCTGAAAGAGACGGATATCGTACTCGACGAGATAGAATCGTACAACGACTCTCCTTCCGATCTTATTTTTGATGAGATAGAAGAGATTCTGTTTGACGGATATCCGATCGGGCGCAATATTCTCGGCAATGTCGATTCGCTGAAAAAACTCACCCACAACGATATCACAACATTCTATCGACGAAACTATACTGCCGACCGAATGGTCTTTTTTTCGTTGGGAGGCACCGACTTCAAAAAAATAGTGCGCCTTGCCGAAAAGCACCTCAATGAGATTCCTGCCGGATCGCATTCGCTCATTCGTCATATTCCCGAGCATTACACTCCCCAATTCAAAAAAGAGGGCAAAGACACCCATCAGGCACACTACATGCTGGCTAACCGCGCCTATACGCTTTTCCATCCCGACCGAATGGCGCTATATCTGTTGAATAATATTCTGGGTGGCCCCGGCATGAACAGCATCCTTAACCTCTCGCTGCGGGAACGAAGCGGATTGGTTTATAATGTCGAATCCAATTACACACCCTATACCGACACCGGAGTTTTGACCATCTATTTCGGCTCCGATCCTGAGGACATGCCACGATGCGCCAAACTCATCGAAAAAGAACTCACAAGGCTAAAGAAAGAGCCTCTGACGGATCGGTATGTAGAGAAAGCGAAGAAACAATTGCTGGGTCAGATGGCTATTGCATCGGAAAACAAGGAAAATCTGGCACTGAGCTTGGGACGTAGCATGTTACATTTCAACAGATTCGATTCACTTGAAGAATCAGCCGAAAGAATAAAACAAATTATCCCGCAAAAACTCCAGGAAATTGCTCAGGAGGTCTTTTCCGCCGAACAACTAAGTAAATTGATTTACATCAAATAAGCATCAATCAGGGGAACCACGAATATAATTCATTGTGCAGGTTGATATTTAAATAGCATCGAATGGTGGTTGATGCAGAGACGTCACAAACCGGGAAAACCGACAAATTTTATTCGGACTAAATGGAAACATTTATCCTAAAAACTCATTCGGAACTACGGGTAAATCGTTATTTTTGTATGACCTTCTGGAATTTCACCTTTCGGTTATAAGAAATTGATAATCAAAATGAAGCATGACAATTCAGGACATGCCCCAATGAAAAGTGTGCGTAATGCTGCATATCACACAATTACACGCCGCAGCCATTGCGCCCTATACAAATAACAATATAAATATCAACATAATATGAAATTAAAGTATGGCATGAATCCTTACCAGGATTATGCGGAAGTAATTGATCCGAAAGGTGCTTTGACGCTGAAAAACGGCAACCCGAGTGTTATTAACGTGCTGGACGCCCTCAACTCGTGGCAATTGGTAAAAGAGGCCAGCCAGGCACTAAACAGGGAGGCTGCCACCTCGTTCAAACATGTCACCCCATCCGGCGTAGCTATTGCGAGAGGCTTAAACAAAACAGATAAACAGGCCTATCTGATTAAGAACGAACTATCACCACTGGCATCGGCATACGCCCGGGCACGCGGCACCGACCGTCTGGCATCATTCGGCGATTTTATCGCCCTTAGCCATCCGGTAGACAAAGCAACAGCGCTACTCATCAAGTCGGAAGTGTGCGACGGTATCGTGGCACCGGGTTATGACCAGGAAGCGTTGGAGATGTTGGCCGCCAAGAAAAAAGGGGGTTTCGTGGTATTTCAGATCGATGCTGCATACGAACCTGCAGAAATCGAATCACGCGAGGTTTTCGGTATCACTGTCAAACAAAAACGCAACAATCTCCATGTATCGGACGACCTGTTCACGAAAGTAGTTACCGCCAACAAAACTGTACCGGCTAAGATTCTGAACGACCTGAAACTGGGCTTTATCACCCTGAAATATACACAGTCCAACTCCATTTGCGTGATCAACAACGGACATGTAATCGGCATCGGTTCCGGCCAACAATCGCGCATTCTCTGCTCGGGTCTGGCTCTGGGCAAAGCCAATATCTGGTATCAGAAGTCGCAACTCGACTACTCCTTTCTGAATGAGCATGCCGACATGAAACGCACCGATCTCGACCAGTTAATCGAACAAAAACGTGAAGAGGCTTTCGGTTCACAAATCATGCTGAATCAGCTCCCCGACTCCTGCCTTTTGTCAGACGGATTTTTTCCGCAGAAAGACAACATCGAACTGGCACACAAATATGGTGTAAAATATATCGCAACACCGATGGGTTCCATCCGCGATCAGGAGATTATCGATACTTGCGATAAACTGGGCATCACGTTAATCAATACCGGCGTTCGTTTGTTCCATCATTAAAATACGAAAAGCTTCATTTTTGACATCACCCGCATATATGACAATTCATTATTTTCTGGTCTATTTTGCAATTTTGCTTGTTGCCACCATAACTCCGGGTCCAAGTATGCTGCTGGCGATCAACCATGGTGCAAATCATGGCATCTCTAAAACGCTCTACAGCGGATTTGGAAATTTATTCGGCAACCTACTAATGGCATTGGTGTCGATTCTGGGGTTGGGCGCCATTTTAATCGCCTCCGGTATTATTTTCAATATTATTAAATGGACTGGCATTATTTACCTTATTTTTGTAGGGTTGAAACTGATACTGGAACCTGTCAGGAAAGAGCAAGCGGAGGAGTATTTCTCAAATAAAAAAACGAAAAGCAGATACCGTTTGTTTGTTGACGGCTTTATAATTGCCATTGGGAACCCGAAAGGGATTCTCTTTTTCACAGCCCTTTTTCCGCAATTTATAAACCTGGGACATTCAACCCTGAGCGAATATTGCATTCTTGTTTCAGCTCTGGGAGTTGTCGCTTTCGGATGCTATATGCTATATGCTTTTTCGGGTGCAAAGCTCAACAGACTTTTTCGCATCACCTCGTTCCGGAAAATTTTCAATCGCATCACCGGAACCATCTTTATCGGCACCGGAGTAGCGATGGCTTTTTCAAAAAAATAACTATGAAAATTCCGGCATCTTTTCAAATCATGAGCATCGATGCTTACACCATCGAACACGAGCCGGTTTCATCGGTCGATCTGATGAAGCGGGCTGCGTCAACTGTGGCTGTCTGGATTGCCAAACATGTACCTTTGGAAGTATCGGTAACGGTGTTGGCCGGAAGCGGGAACAACGGTGGCGATGCATTAGTAGTGGCGCAGCTACTGGCTAAAAATGGCTTTCACGTAGAGTGTTTTCTGTTCAACCAGACACAGAAACTCTCGCCCGACTGCGCATTTTACAAAGAACAAATCGAAAATAGCACGTCACTCCATTTCAAAGAAGTCACAAATGCCGGATTTTTGCCTGAGATAAAAAGCAGCGATTGGGTAATCGACGGGTTATTTGGCACAGGACTGAACCGACCGCTGACCGAACCCTTCGTATCCCTTATCCGCCATATCAACGCCTCGGGTGCTACAGTCGTCTCCATCGACATTCCTTCAGGATTGTTCGGCGAAGACAACCGCCAGAACAACCCGGAACATTGCATCCATGCGGCTTATACGCTGTCGTTCCAGTTTCCGAAGCTCGCTTTTCTGTTTGCCGAAAACAGCAAAGTGGTCGGCGATTGGCAGGTATTGCCTATCGGGTTGCATCCGCAGGCAATCGAAAAATGCCAGACCGCTTACACCTTCGCGACCGGTGAAGAGATGGCTCTGCTGCTGAAAACCCGCGACCGGTTTGCCCACAAAGGCATCTTCGGTCATGCACTAATTGCAGGTGGCAGCAAAGGAAAAATGGGAGCGATGGTGCTGGCTGCCAGAAGTTGCCTGCATAGCGGAGTCGGTTTGCTGACAGTGCAGGTACCCGCATCGGGTAACGACATTCTCCAGATAAGTGTTCCCGAAGCGATGACGGTTCCCGATAAAGGAAAAAACACTATCACGTCGGTGCGACCCGGAGAGAAGATCGACACCGTAGGAATCGGGTGCGGTATGGGAACCTCGACCGAGACGGTGCAAGCGTTATACCAACTGCTGCAAACCTGCGACAAACCGATGGTAATCGATGCCGATGCACTGAATATTTTGTCGCAGCACCCCGAATGGATGAAGCTGATCCCCGCACACTCCATACTTACACCCCACCCTGCCGAGTTCGATCGCCTGGCAGGAAAATCGACATCGGGCTATGAACGGTTGGAAAAAGCACGCGCCTTTGCCATCACCAATAAGGTAACGTTAGTGCTCAAAGGAGCCTATACTGCGGTTATCAATACCGACGGAGAGGTTAGTTTCAACAGCACCGGAAATCCCGGCATGGCAACCGCCGGAAGCGGAGACACTTTAACAGGAATTTTAGTAGCTTTGCAGGCGCAGGGATACAGCGCTTTCGATGCCGCCCGGTTGGGTGTTTACCTGCACGGATCAGCCGGTGATATAGCAGCCCGAACCGTTGCCTTTGAAAGTATTACGGCAAGCGATATCACAGCCAATCTTGGATTTGCATTCAACGAATTGAAAAATAAAACGTCAAACAAACATAGTTGATATGATAAAGTATTATTTGTTAACTGCAGCAATGTGCGTTGCACCCTTTTTGTTTGCTCAAACGGAAGTGGTAAGCAGTCAGGAGAGAGCAAATTTTGCCAACGGCGTGGCTTACAACCTGCCCAAAACCGTACTGGTAGTAGAAGTTGAAGCTGTAAAGTCCACCAAGCTGGCCGGACCTTACTACCGCTATTCCGAACGGTATCTCGGCACCAAAGATGTGATTACCGAAAACAGCACCAGCTGGTCGGTGAGTTCAGTTAAGGTATGTTCGAAAGCCATTCCCGATCCGGCGAACCGTTACATTGTGAAACTCGACCCGGCATCGGCAGCTTCGTTTATCACCCTCACCCCCAACGGCATTTTATATGGTGTAAACGTTCCGTTCATCCCGGCAACAAAACACCCGGCACATAAACCGGCAGCAACACCCGCACCCGAGCTCACCTTCAGCGGAGCCGTGCTGAATGAAGAGGCTTTGCAGGCAAACTCGATAGCAAAAATGGCCGAACTGTCGGCCAAACAGATCTACCGGATACGCGACAGCCGCCTGAACCTGATTACCGGTGACAACGACAAATTGCCCGACGGCAAAGCGCTGGAACTGATGTTGAACAATCTCGACAAATCGGAAAAAGAGCTCACAGCGCTGTTTGTTGGCAAAACCGTGAATGTACCGACCACGCTTACCTTTGAGGTTACTCCCGACAAAGAGTTGAAAAACGAAGTCCTCTTCCGCCTTTCATCGCTTGGAGGTGTGGTATCGAGAGACGATTTGAGCGGACAACCGTACTACATTAACATCAAAGACATATCCGACAAAAACGTGCCTAGCAGAGAAAAAGCCAGCCAAAGCGGTCTTTTTTACCGCATTCCCGGTCAGGGAGAAATCTCGGTTAGCGACCCGAACGGTAACATTCTGGCTCACGAAAAATTTGATGTGGCTCAGTTCGGACAAACACAGTCATTAGCGGCTTCTATTTTCAACAAAAGCGCTATTAAACTGAAATTCGACCCGATGACCGGATCGTTGATTTCCATTGAAAAATAACCGGATCAAGAACAAATAAAACGTAACGACCGCGTTATTTTGTGCCGACATTTTTTATCTTTGCACCTGTTTTCTTTCAATTTGTAACTGAAATTACATTTCAATAAAACACTAATTGAAAGACAGATAGAACAAACAGCAAAGAAAATAATTGTCATAATTCCACTAAAAACAGATTTATGTATTCCAAATTAGTAGATCGTTTTCTGAAATATGTGTCGTTTGTGACCACATCCGACGAGAAAACAGGTCTGACTCCCAGTACCCCCGGACAGTTGATATTTGCCAATGCGCTGGCAGATGAGTTGAAAAATATCGGCATGACAGATGTCTCCGTTAGCGAATACGGATATGTAATGGCCACGTTACCTTCCAATTGCAATGCAGCCGTACCCACTATCGGATTTATTGCCCACATGGATACCAGTCCCGACATGACGGGAAAACATCCGAAACCCAGAATCGTATCGCAATATGACGGCGCGGATATTCTCCTCGACAAGGAAGAAAATGTCGTTTTACGCCCTTCCGAATTTCCTGAACTGTTGCAATACAAAGGACAGGATATCATCGTAACCAATGGGAAAACATTGCTTGGAGCCGACGATAAAGCAGGAATTGCCGAAATAATGGAGGCTATCGAAATCCTGACTGCCAATCCGTCGCTGAAACACGGCACTATTCGCGTCGCTTTCACTCCAGACGAAGAGATTGGAATGGGTGCCGCCAAATTCGATGTCGAAAAATTCGCTGCCGATTGGGCCTACACCCTCGATGGAGGCGAAATAGGCGAACTGGAGTACGAAAACTTCAACGCAGCTTCGGCGGCCATCACCTTCAAAGGCCGGAATGTTCACCCCGGATATGCCAAGCATAAAATGCTCAACTCCATGCGTGTGGCCAACCAGTTTGCCAACATGTTGCCCCGCCACGAAACGCCGGAGCATACGGAAGGATATGAGGGCTTTTACCACCTGACATCCATGGAGGGGAATGTTGAAAAATCGACATTGACATACATCATACGCGACCACGATCGCGATCGCTTTGAGAAACGGAAGAAAGAGGTGCTCCATCTGGTGAATAAAATCAATGCGGAGTTTCCCGATTGTGCCTCCGCTGAGATCAAAGACCAGTATTTCAACATGCGCGAAAAGATAGAACCGGTACTCCACATCGTAACGATCGCGGAAGAGGCCATGAAGGAAGTCGGGGTTAAACCGAACGTAAAAGCGATTCGTGGAGGTACAGACGGCTCTCAATTGTCGTTCAAAGGGTTGCCTTGCCCGAATATCTTTGCAGGAGGACACAATTTCCACGGACGTTTTGAATACGTACCTATCCCCTCTATGGAAAAAGCGGTCGATGTTATTTTGAAAATCGTGGAGAAAGTTGCTGTGTTGAAATAATTAAAATTTACTTCTCTTTTTTTTATGATTAAAACAACTCCGTTTACGGACAAACATATCGCGTTGGGTGCCCGCATGGCATCTTTTGCCGGCTACAATATGCCGATCGAGTACAGTGGCATTACCGACGAACACATGACCGTGCGTCAGGGTGTGGGCGTTTTCGACGTATCGCACATGGGTGAATTTTGGATAAAAGGCGACAAAGCATTGCCGTTTCTGCAAAAAATCACCTCGAACGACGTCTCCGCGTTGCCAGTGGGTAAAGCACAATACTCCTGTTTCCCGAATGGAAAGGGAGGTATCGTGGATGATTTGCTGGTGTATCACTACGAACCGGGAAAATATATGCTGGTGGTGAATGCCGCTAACATCGATAAAGACTGGGCGTGGTGTGTACAAAACAACACAGAAGGAGCCGATCTGGAGAATGCATCCGACCACATGGCTCAATTAGCTGTGCAGGGCCCGAAGGCAACTGAATTGTTGCAAAAGCTTACTTCCGTCGATTTGAGCACGATTCCTTATTATGCTTTTACCACCGGAGAGTTTGCCGGAGCAAAAGATGTAATTCTCTCAAATACAGGATATACGGGTGCCGGAGGATTTGAACTCTATTTCTATCCCGAAGCTGCCGATACCATCTGGAATGCTCTTTTTGAAGCCGGAGAGGAATTCGGCATCAAACCGATCGGACTGGGAGCGCGCGACACCCTGCGTCTTGAAATGGGATTCGCTCTTTACGGCAACGATATTGACGACTCAACTTCGCCCATCGAGGCCGGATTGGGATGGATAACCAAATTTACCGAAGGAAAAGCATTTATCGACAGGCCGCTGCTCGAGACTCAAAAAACAACCGGTGTAAAACGTCGTTTGGTTGGGTTTGTCCTTACCGAAAGAGGAATTCCCCGTCACGATTATGAGATCGTAAATGAAGAGGGACGTGTGATCGGGAAAGTAACCTCCGGAACGCAATCGCCCGTACTGAAAGCCGGTATCGGCATGGGATACGTAGAAGTCGGATTTGCGAAGCCCGGCACTCCTGTTTTTATCAGTATCCGGAATAAACCGGTTGCGGCAAAAGTCACAAAGGCACCTTTCTGTCAGGGAGCTCTGTAAACGACATTCGTTGTGTTTTGCTTTTTTTGCAAAAATAAACGTCAGGGGCTTGTATCTTGCTCCAAAATGCGTTATTTTTGTGTCGCAAATTAGTACTAATAATAAAATTTACAAAAATGGCTCACGTAATTTCAGAAGATTGTATTGCATGTGGTTCTTGCATCAGCGAATGTCCAGTTGAAGCTATCAGCGAAGGCGATATCTACAAAATTGATCCGGACGTTTGTACCGATTGCGGAACATGTGCTGATGTTTGTCCTTCAGAAGCAATTCATCCGGCATAACACGCACTATTGCAAATACTAAAACCACCTCGCGGAGGTGGTTTTTTTGTATCTGCTTATTCTTAATCTTATGCTGGCACAATTTATAAAGTTTTGTGTGGTAGGGGCTTCCGGTACGATCATCGATTTTGGATTGACGTACATCTTCAAAGAGAAGCTTCGTGCCAACAAATATATATCCAACTCCATAGGGTTTATTTCGGCTGCCACCTCCAATTATATTCTGAACCGGGTATGGTCGTTCGAGAATCACAATCCGGCCATAGGCGAACAGTATATGCTATTTATGGCAATCTCCCTGCTCGGCCTTGGCATTAACAACGGAGTCATTTTTCTGTCAACAAAAAAATTCCATCCCAATTTTTATGTGGCTAAAATAGTGGCTACCGGAGTGGTTACATTGTGGAATTTTGCCATGAATTACCTCGTCACTTTCAGGTAAATCCCGATCCGAGATATGAAACGAACAGCTTGCTTCACAATATCCGGGAGGATTATCCTGATTTTCGGCAACATGAAACTCCATACTCCCTTTGGTAAAAGAATGATTATAGTATGAAAAACGAAGCGCGTATTGATAAATGGTTGTGGGCCATGAGGCTGTTCAAAACCCGTACAATTGCCGCCGAAGCCTGCAAGAAAGGACGAGTGATGGTGCAGCAGGTCGCTGCCAAACCGTCCCGTAACATCAAAGTAGGCGATGTAATTCAGGTGAAGCGGCCTCCGGTAACATATTCATTCAAAGTACTTGCCCTGACAGAGAACCGACTGGGAGCCAAACTGGTGCCAGAATATATGGAGAATGTCACCACTGCCGACCAGCTGGAACTGCTCGAGCTCTCGAAAGTAAGCGGATACATGGGTCGTGACCGGGGTACCGGAAGGCCGACGAAGAAAGATCGACGCACGCTGGATGCTTTTCTCGACGACGAAGAGCCCTTCTTTTCCGATGAAGATTGGGAAAATTGAAATTTCAGGTTTCAGGTTCCAGCTTCCAAAATTTCAGATTTCAAAATTCCATATTCGATTTTCTGAATTTAAGACATTGGGATATTTAAAGCTGATTCTCACATTTTCAAATTGAAACTATGTTTATTGCACAACAAAAACGAAAGGAAAATATTGCCGAATATGTGCTCTACATGTGGCAAGTTGAAGATTTGATTCGCGCTTACGGACTCAACCTGCAAGCCATTGTCGATAATATTGTAAATCGGACTGCATACAATGCAGAGGAGAAGAAACAACTGACCGACTGGTACGAAAGCCTGATTGAAATGATGCGGCGGGAAGGTGTACAGCAGAACGGACACCTGCAATTTGTAACCAATACCGTGGCCGACGTTACCGACCTGCATTACGCGTTGTTGAAATCACCCAGATTTCCGGAGTATGCAGCCCTCTTTTATCAAACGTTACCTACCATCGGAGCATTGAAACAACGATCGGACAATCCGGAGGTGGAAGACATCGAGGCCAGTCTGGTATTTTTGTACGGCGTTTTATTGTTACGAATCCAAAAGAAAGAGATTTCGCAGGATACGCAGATCGCTCTTTCGCAAATCAGCCATCTGCTGGCGCTACTTTCCCACAAATACAAGCTTTATCTGAACAACGAACTGAAGTTGGACGAGCCGGAAATTTAACCGTCTATTTCATCCGAGAAGCATCGTGCCGGAAACAGGTGGTCAGATGGTCGTTCACCATCCCTGCCGCCTGCATGTAGGCATAACAAATGGTAGTACCCACAAATTTGAATCCCCGCTTTTTGAGGTCTTTACTCATCGCATCCGACTCGGGCGTGGAGACCGGTGTCGTTCCCATATCGGTAATTTGATGATCGATCGTCTTGCCTCCGGTGAATTGCCAGATGTAACGATCGAACGAACCGAACTCTTTTTGCACGGCCATAAACGCTTTGGCATTGCCGATGGTGGCCAGAATCTTCAACCGGTTGCGGATAATTCCTTCGTCCTGCATCAAAGACTCTATCTTCGCATCGTCATAGTTAGCAATCAGCTTATAGTCGAAATTATCGAAGGCCCTGCGGAAATTTTCGCGTTTATTGAGAATCGTATTCCAGCTCAAACCTGCCTGAAAACTGTCGAGTACAATAAACTCGAAATGCAGCGCATCGTCGTGAAGCGGAACGCCCCATTCCGTATCGTGGTATGCAATAGCCAGTGTATGGTTGGCCGGCCAGGGGCATCGTTGTTTGTCCATATCTGAGTGATTTTATTGTTTTCCAAAAAGAACGCTGAAAGCATCTTCTACCTTCTTCGCCTTGATTACTTCGATCGAAAAACGGGTATTTTTATCGGCTTTATGCAGATTGAAATCGGGAATAATAATTTTTTGAAAGCCCAGCTTCTCAGCCTCCAGAATACGCTGTTCGATGCGGTTCACCGGACGTATTTCGCCCGACAAACCCACCTCGCCGGCCATGCAAATATGATGCTCAAGCGCAATATCCATACTCGACGAGAGAATAGACGAAATAATGGCAAGGTCGATGGCCGGATCGTTCACCTTCAATCCTCCGGCAATATTCAGAAATACATCTTTTTGAGCCAATTTGAATCCGGCACGTTTTTCGAGAACTGCCAGCAGCATATTCATCCGGCGAATATCGAACCCGGTAGATGAACGTTGTGGGGTGCCGTAGGCTGCCGTACTGACTAATGCTTGCGCTTCGATCAGAAACGGACGGATGCCTTCGATGGCAGAAGCAATGGCAACGCCACTGAGTCCCTCGTGATTTTGCGATAACAACAACTCCGAAGGATTGGTAACCTCGCGCAATCCGTTTTGCAACATCTCGAAAATACCCAGTTCGGCCGTACTGCCAAAACGGTTTTTGTTGGCACGTAAAATGCGGTACATGTAATTTTGATCGCCCTCAAACTGAAGCACCGTATCTACAATATGCTCCAGCACTTTTGGTCCGGCGATGCTGCCCTCTTTGTTGATATGTCCGATGAGCAGTACGGGAATGCCTGTCTCTTTCGCAAATTTGAGCAGTGCTGCCGAACACTCCCTCACCTGGGTAACGCTTCCCGGCGACGACTCGGCATATTCGGTCGAAATGGTCTGGATAGAATCGATTACCACTACATCGGGTTGCACGTTGCGAATGTGAACGAAAATCTGTTCGAGAGAGGTCTCGCTTACCACAAAACATTCTGAAGCCGGCTCCCGCAACCGCTCGGAACGAAGCTTCAGCTGCTTTACACTCTCTTCACCCGAGACGTACAACACTTTTTTGTCGATCATGTTGAGAGCCACCTGCAAAATAAGCGTCGATTTACCGATACCCGGTTCTCCACCCAGCAACACCAGCGAACCGCTCACTAATCCACCGCCCAATACCCGGTTGAACTCGGCCGAATAGGTGTCTATGCGTTGTTCGCTGATACTCTCAACCTCTTCGATGCGAACCGGTTTCGATTTAGAGGATTCATCAGTATGATAACCCGCTTTCGACGGAATCTCTTTGCGAATTACCTCTTCGACATAGCTGTTCCACTCGCCACACGACGGACATTTACCAATCCATTTAGGCGACTCCGCCCCACAGTTTTGGCAGACATAAACCGATTTTGTTTTTGCCATAATCAAAAAATTTCCATGCAAAGGTAATTGTAATGTGTCAATATGAGAACAAAGAGCAAAGATTTTGAGAAATTCAGGTTTTCAAGCTATTTCAGCGATCAGCAACGAGAAGATAAAAATAATTTTTGTTCCAAACTTAATAGTGCAACAATCACATCATCCGCATTTTGCTGTTTTGCGTCTAATTTCGATACATTTGTATATTAACCAACGTTGACTTTCATGCAATTCAAAGCTCAAAATTACAATTCGGTTGCAAAAGAAATAACGTTCGTTTCAAGCCCTGATTCGAACCGGATAACAGCGTTAGCTCTCTTTTGTCTTTGTTCTTTGTTCTTTGCTCTTATCTTGTCACATTGATAGATTAACCTTACCTTTGTCGTCGAAAGAATTAAGTCATGCGAATACTAAAACGAATTGATTCATATACTCTTGCTAATTTTCTGAAGCTCTTTTCAGTCACTTTTTTTATCTGCCTGTTTGTCTTTCTCATGCAGTTTCTGTGGAAGTATGTAGACGATATGGTAGGAAAGGGACTGGGCATTTCCGTTTTGGCTGAGTTTTTTATGTATGCCGCCCTCTCGCTTATTCCGCTGGCACTGCCGATGTCGATTATGCTTGCATCGCTGATGTCGTACGGCAATATGGGTGAACAACTGGAGCTGTTGGCGATGAAATCGGCCGGAATATCGCTGTTTCGGATCATGCGCCCGCTAATCGTTGTCATTTCGATGGTATGCGTGGGGGCATTTTTCTTTTCCAATTACGTATTGCCCAAGAGCCAGATAAAAATGTACACCCTGTTACTCTCCATGAAGCAAAAATCGCCCGAGTTGGAGATCCCTGCGGGAGAATTTTATCAGGGAATCAATGGATATACGTTATTTGTCGGCAGTAAAGACATTAAAGGACAGTTGCTCAAGAACGTCATTGTTTACGACTTTTCAAACGGATTCAGCAATGCATCGGTAATGCTTGCCGACTCGGGACGTTTGATTATGAGCAGTGACAAACACTTTCTTACATTTTACATGTATAGCGGCGAATCGTTCGAAAACCTGCAACAACAGCAGACAATGGCTTCCGCTAACAAGATTCCCTATCGCCGTGAAGTCTTTTCAAAAAAACAGATTATTATCGATTTCGATGCCAGTTTCACCCGATTTAACGAATCCCTACTTAAAAACGAACAGATCAGCAAAAATGTAATAGAGCTCAACCACACCATCGACTCGCTGAACAAAGAGGTGAAACAACTGATAAAAACACAGACAGCCTATCTTCCAACCAAATACCTAAACCGGGAGAACCGTATTCCGTTCCATCAGGCAACATCAAAAAAATTCAGTTTTGAGAAATACAACACTGATACGCTATTTTTATCATTAAATTTGATGGACAAGAGGAGTGCTGTCAACAATGCCATAAGCAGCGTAAATCAGTCCAAAGGAGAAATGGAGTTTTCCAACATGGAAATTCAGGAAAAGCAGATCAGCATTCGCCGTCACGCTATCGAGTGGCATCGTAAATTTGCCCTGGCTTTTGCCTGCCTCATCTTTTTCTTTATCGGAGTACCGCTGGGAGCCATCATCCGAAAAGGGGGCTTCGGTATGCCTGTAGTGATCTCCGTATTGATGTTTATCGTTTACTACATTGTAGACAATACGGGGACTAAAATGGCTCGTGATGGTTTTTGGCCGGTGTGGAAAGGAATGTGGCTCAGCTCTGCGGTTCTGTTACCGGTCGGAATTTTCCTGACCTACAAAGCGGTTGGCGACTCGGTGATTATGAATCCGGATGCATATATTCAAATTATCAAAAGCGTACGAAAACGTTTGGCAGGCTATTTGCAACGGAGCAAGCGATATATCAATAAGCGGAGGAAAGCAAAAGAAAAAAAGTAACAACGGATTGATACCGGCAAATCGACGGTTACGGAAGGTCGGTAACATTTTTGATTGTGTCAATTAATTCTATTCTAAAATCACGATATGGAACAATTTCAATTAAATACTATAGATGAGGCCATTGAAGACATTCGCAATGGCAAATTTGTGATCGTTGTGGACGATGAAGATCGCGAAAACGAAGGCGATTTTATCTGTGCTGCCGAACTGATAACACCCGAAAAGGTAAACTTTATGATTACCAATGGCCGGGGATTAGTCTGTGCTCCGTTGACAGAAGAACGTTGTGACGAATTGTCACTCCCGATGCAGGCTCAGGACAACACCTCCATGCACGGAACTCCGTTTACCGTATCGGTCGATTTGCTCGAACATGGTTGCACCACCGGTGTCTCTGCCTTCGACCGTGCAGCCACCATCAAAGCGCTTTGCGATCCCTCGATATTACCCGCCGATCTGGGTCGTCCGGGACATATTTTTCCTTTGCGTGCACGTAGCCGTGGCGTTCTTCGCCGGGCCGGACATACCGAAGCTGCAGTAGATCTGGCACAATTAGCCGGACTCTATCCGGCAGGAGTATTGGTGGAGATCATTAACGAAGATGGCACGATGGCACGCCTGCCCCAGCTGATGGAAGTATCCAAAAAATTCGGTTTGAAAGTGGTTTCGGTGAAAGACCTGATTACGTATCGACTGAAATGCGAATCGTTAGTTGAAAAGGGAGAAGAGGTGATGATGCCCACGGCTTACGGCGAGTTTCATCTGATTCCGTTCCGCCAGAAATCGAACGGACTGGAACATGTTGCCCTGATAAAAGGGGAATGGAGTGCCGACGAACCGATTCTGGTACGGGTACATTCATCGTGTATGACCGGCGACATATTCGGATCGATGCGTTGCGAATGCGGCGAACAGCTTCACAAAGCGATGCAAATGATCGAAAAAGAGGGCAAAGGTGTGATTGTATACATGAATCAGGAAGGACGCGGCATTGGTCTGATGAACAAAATAAAAGCCTATAAACTGCAGGAAAACGGAATGGACACTGTGGATGCGAACCTGCACCTCGGTTTTCAGGCCGATGAACGTGACTATGGCGTAGGGGCCCAGATTCTACGCGAACTGGGGGTTACACAAATGCGCCTGATGACCAACAATCCCAAAAAGCGTATCGGTCTCGAATCCTACGGCCTGACTATCGCCGAAAATGTGCCTATCGAAATTATACCGAACAAATACAACGCATTTTATATGCATACCAAAAAAGAGCGGATGGGTCATGTGCTGAAGAAAGTATGAGGATAATGGTTAATTATCAATGATTAATGAAAAACGGCGAACCTACAAAATGTAAGTTCGCCGTTTTTTATTGGCTGAGGAAAATTGTTGTACAGGGCTCTTCAATGCTTTACCCATTTACAACCAAAACTTCAATAGCTGCGATAAATTCTTCTACTTTGGGAATCAGTTCTTCTATCGAATCTTTGTCAAATGTGATAAAGTCATCGTAATCGCTCGAAATCCGATCGTTGAACAGTTGAGAATAAAATCGGCCGTATTCTTTGTGAAGCCTATTGGTACTAATGAAATGAAGTCCTAACATTTGTTTTACACCGGCATGAGTTTGAGTAGGCAGCTGATTCTTTACCAGTAAAGCTATTACGGCGTAGTAACATGCATAGTACAACCTGTTCAAAGCCGTATTATAAAAGCCATTGTCCGAAATCACCTTTGCTTCTGCAATGGTTTCCTTTGCTCTATTTAGTCTATAATGCACCAGTGCATTGGTACTCTCTTCGTCTAATGTTTGTTTCATGCCTTCGTTCTTATAATTTTAGTGAAACAAATGTCAGATTACAACTCCATCGTTTGCAATATTAATATAAAATGGGGTTTTGAATGGCCTGTCATCCCATTCTTTTTGACTGAATATCAACGGACTGATTGTTATTCCTGTTTCCAGAGCAATATCATACAACGGATAAGAAATGGATTGTTTATCGTTCAGCGTGACTTTATCCTTGTCTATTAGAATCAACAAATCAATATCACTTTCTGTACCCGCATCCCCACGTGCCTGCGAACCATAGAGAATAACCTTTGCATTGGGTACTCTCTGGTGGATGAGCTTGCTTATCCGATGAATGATTCGTGAGCTGTTCATGATATTCAGCCTTTGTATTTTTAGTTGATGATACAAATATACAATCTCGACTTGAATCTCGTGCAAAAGAGGGTAGTTTAAATTACCGTAAGCGTTACTTTTTCTGTTTCAGGCTTCTCCAAACTAAGTAAGCTCCGATCAAAACAAACGGGATGCTGAGCCACTGCCCCATATCCATGGTCATCGACTCCTCGAAAGCAACCTGTCGTTCTTTGAGAAATTCGATAAAGAATCGTGCGATGAAGATCAGCGCGATGGTGAGTCCGAAATAGAATCCGGAGCCGATTTTATCTTTGTATTTTCGATAAAGCAGTATGTTCAGCACAAAAATAGACAAATAGGCTACCCCTTCGTACAGTTGTGAAGGATGGCGGGGCAACATATCGACCTTCTCAAACACAAATGCCCAGGGCACATCGGTAGGTTTGCCAATGATTTCAGAATTCATCAGATTAGCCATGCGAATGAAAAAGGCGGCAATTGGAGTGACCACAGCTACCAGATCGAGAGTGACCAAGACTTTTCGCTTTGTCTGATAGGTGAACAGCGCAATGGCCAGAATCAGCCCCAGCGCTCCACCATGACTGGCTAACCCCTGAAAACCCGTAAAGTGATACTCGCCGTCGGCCAACCGCTGCATGGGCAGAAATATTTCGACCGGATGAGCCAGAAAGTAGCCCGGTTCGTAAAAAAGGCAGTGTCCCAATCGGGCGCCAAGTACGATTCCCAACAGCCCGTAAAGGGTGAGCTTATCCCATTCTTTTTGCGTAAATCCCTGCGATTTGGCCATTTTTTCCATCATAAGGATAGCTATCAGAATACCTCCGACAAAAAGAATTCCGTAGTAACGCACCGAAATGCCGAAGATCTTTACAATTTCAGGGTCGATGTTCCAGTGGATGAATAAGTTCATAGTTGAAATTTACAATTTTAATATTTACAATTTGAAATCCGGATTCGACTGGGTACTGCTTACTGAGAACTTTGCTATTTCACCGCTTTCTCGGCATCCGTTTTGCACGGTTCGGGATAATCGATGGTGAAATGCAGGCCACGACTCTCTTTGCGTTGCATCGCCTGCTTGATAATCAGGTAACCCACACTAACGATGTTGCGCAATTCGCAAATCTCTTTCGATACCACCGAGCGGTCGAACAGGCTTTCCGTTTCGCGGTACAATATCTCCAACCTCGACAAAGCTCTTTGCAGACGCAGGTTAGACCGTACAATACCCACATACGTACTCATTATCTGCTGTACCTCCTTCACACTCTGGGTAATCAACACATTCTCTTCCGGCAGAGAGGTTCCGGTATCGTCCCAAACAGGGAACTCTTTGTATGAATAGTCGCTTAGCCGCTGCACGGCATGTTTGGCCACCGCGTCGGCATACACCACTGCTTCGATCAATGAATTGGAAGCGAGTCGGTTTGCTCCGTGAAGTCCGGTGCGCGAACATTCGCCCGCGGCATACAACCGGTTGATGGTCGACTGCCCGTTGAGGTCGACACTGATACCACCGCAAAGGTAGTGAGCGGCAGGTGCCACCGGAATCATATCTTTGGTAATGTCGATGCCCAGATCGAGGCAATGCTGATAGATATTCGGGAAGTGATTTTTCGTCTCTTCCGCATCTTTATGGCGTACATCGAGGTAGACACAATCGTCTCCGCGGTTTTTCATTTCGTTGTCGATGGCGCGGGCCACAATATCGCGGGGAGCCAACGCACCACGGGCATCGTATTTGAGCATAAACTCCTTGCCATCGCTGGTGCGGAGTAACGCTCCGTAACCACGCATCGCTTCCGTAATCAGAAACGAGGGACGTTCGCCTGGGTGATACAATGCAGTAGGATGGAATTGCACGAACTCCATGTCGCGAATTATGCCACGGGCACGATGTACCATAGCTATGCCGTCGCCGGTGGCAATCACCGGATTGGTGGTAGTGTGATATACATTGCCGATACCGCCGGTAGCAATGAGCGTAATCTTTGCCAGAAAAGTATCGATATTGCGTGTATTGTTGTCAAGCACGTAGGCCCCGTAGCATTCGATGCCGGGCGTATGGCGAGTGACAATTTGACCCAGGTGGTGCTGTGTCAGAATTTCAATGGCGAAGTGATTGTTGAAAACATCGATATTCGGATGGCGTTTCACCTCCCGAATCAGACTCTCCTGGATTTCACTCCCGGTAGTGTCTTTGTGATGCAGAATACGGAATTCGGAGTGCCCCCCCTCGCGGTGAAGGTCGAAGTTTCCTTTGTCATCCTTATCGAAATCGACACCCCAACTTATCAGCTCCTTAATTTGAACGGGAGCCTCTTTTACCACTTTTTCCACCACGTCGCGATCACAAATGTTATCGCCGGCGATGATGGTATCCTGAATATGCTTCTCGAAATTGTCGGTCTGTTTCATTACCGAAGCAATTCCACCCTGAGCATACGATGTGTTGGCCTCTTCGAGAGACGACTTGCACAAAATGGCAACTTTTCCTTTGTCGGCTACTTTCAGCGCGAAGCTCATGCCGGCAATACCGCTGCCTATCACTAAAAAATCGTATTTATGAACCATGATCGGAAAAGTACTTAGTACGCAGTATCCTGTACTCAGTAATCGGTTCAACAACGGGAGAACCCATACTGTCTACCGGGTACTGTTCACTTTTTGTTGGGGCAAAGGTACTCTTTATTTTAGAAAAAGAAGAACAACCTCCGGTTTGAAATAAGCTTTCTCGTGACTTTACACATAATAAATAGTTGTCACGAATAACGAACCGACAGTTACATTACAATGCAAATTAACCCCGGAATTAGGAAGATTTACTGTATATTTGTCCTGCAAACCAATTCACTCTTTTGCTATGGATATTATCGCAGCACGCGAATTTTGCATCGCATTGCCGCACACCGAAGAGACTTTTCCCTTCGGCGACGACCACCTGGTGGTAAAGGTAGGTGGCAAGATGTATGCCATTATTGCACTCGACGGTGACTCTACCATTGCACTCAAGTGCGATCCCGAACTGGCAATCGAACTGAGAGAAAAGTATGCAGCGGTGCAACCCGGTTATCACCTCAGTAAAAAGCACTGGAACACGATTTTACTGAACGATACCATTCCGGATGCGGAACTGGCAGAATGGATACGGCTTTCGTATAACCTAACCGTCAAAGGACTTACAAAGAAAATGAGGGAGAGTTTGTCGTTGTAAAACGGCTGTCTCTCCGATTTCATACTAAAATAACATGTCACGTAAATTTATTATATACCAACTATTTCCCCGACTCTTCGGGAATACGACACATGTAAATCTGCCGAACGGCTCCATCGACATTAACGGCTGCGGCAAACTGAATGCCATTACGTCTCAGGCGCTGAAGAGCATTCAGCAATTGGGCATTACCCATATCTGGTACACGGGGGTGATCGAACATGCCACGCAGACCGACTATTCGGCATACGGCATTCGTAAAGATCATGCGGCAGTGGTGAAAGGGAAAGCCGGATCGCCCTATGCCATCAAGGACTACTACGATATCGATCCCGATCTGGCCGTCGATGTAACGAACCGGATGCAGGAGTTTGAGGCTTTGGTAGAGCGAACCCACAAAGCCAGAATGAAGGTATTGATCGATTTTGTGCCCAACCATGTGGCGCGTCAGTACGCTTCGGATGCCAAACCGGCAGGTATTGCCGATTTGGGCGAAAACGACAATATCAACCATGCTTTCAATCCGCAGAATAATTTCTACTATCTTCCCAATCAGTTCTTTGCCGGCCAATTCAACCTACTGAAAGATGAAAAGGTGCCTTATCACGAATATCCGGCCAAAGCAAGCGGTAACGATGTCTTTTCGGCACATCCGACGGTAAACGACTGGTACGAAACGGTGAAGCTGAACTATGGAGTGGATTATCAGGGTGGCCACACGAAGCATTTCGTGCCGACGCCCGATACCTGGACGAAAATGTTAGACATTCTGCTCTTTTGGGCGAACAAACAGATTGACGGTTTCCGGTGCGACATGGCCGAGATGGTGCCGGTGGAGTTCTGGTCGTGGGTAATTCCCAAAGTAAAGGAACAGTTTCCGCATATTATTTTTATCGCCGAAGCATACAACCCCGCTGTTTACCGCAGCTATCTCGATTTCGGCCATTTCGACTACCTCTACGACAAGGTGGGAATGTACGATGCCCTGCGGAATATTACCTGTGGTAACGAATCGGCGCGACATATCAGTGTGATGTGGCAACGGGTAAACGATATTTTGCCCAAAATGCTCTTCTTTCTCGAAAACCACGACGAACAACGGATCGCCTCCCGTTTTTTTGCCGGCGATGCGTGGAAAGCCGTTCCGGCAATGATTGTAACGGCCACCCTCTCCACCTCGGTGACGATGGTTTATGCCGGACAGGAATTGGGTGAACCGGCTGCCGATGCGGAAGGATTCAGTGGCGATGACGGGCGGACAACTATTTTCGATTATTGGAGCATCGATTCACTACGTCGTTGGTACAACAAGGGCAAGTGCGACGGAGCGCTTCTCACTCCGGAGCAACAGCAACTCCGCGCTTTTTACCAACAGCTGCTGAATGTCTCGTTACAGGAAAAAGCCATCCGTGAAGGCGAAATGTTCGATCTGATGTATGTCAATTGCAACAATCCGCGCTTCAATCCCGACCGGCAGTTTGCCTACCTGCGCAAAGCCGGAGATGAGCTATTGCTGATTTGCGTGAACTTTGCCGACACTGCCGCAGAAGTGGCTGTAAACATCCCCAAACACGCTTTCGATTACCTCGGTCTGGCCGATAATGTGCAGGTAAGCTCCCTTGATTTGCTTACCGGGAAGGAAGAACCGGGGCAGACACTCTCTTCCGAACGACCATTCGAGATAAACCTGAACAAATATTCCGGCAAAATCCTTGCCATAAAACAGGTATAATAGTTCAGACAAAGCGTTGCATTGCATTACAAAATAAAAAATCCTGCTATCAGACATTTCTTTCAGCAGGATTTTTTCGTTTTACGGCAACGGACTATTTCCTCTTTGTGTTAATCAAAATCACCCCGTTTTTTGCCTTTTCTCCGTATATTTTTATGGCAGTCGAATCTTTCAAGACATTGATGGACTCTATTTCATTGGAAGGAACGGATTTTATATCTGTTAAAATTTCAGTTCCATCTTTGATAATGAGAACATCTTTGGAAATAGCCTTTTTTCCCTGATCACGCGAAACAATTGTTGCAGTATATGTTGCAGGAAGCGTTACCTCTCCCTGCTTAACATCGTTTATGCTGATCGTTATATTTCCTTTCGTCTCTTTCTTCATGGTGATGAGTATTACTCCATTCTTGCCTTTTTTCCCATATTTTGTGATAGCGTTTTTATCTTTCAATACAGATATAGATTCGATCTGATCCGGAGCAATATTACTTATAGTCGTCACTTGTTTACCGTCGACAAAGTAGAGCGGTTGTTTTTTTGCATCACCGTCAGTTTGTCGAATGGAAATCGTATCTGCAAAGAGAATGGATACAGGAGTGCTTTTTGCGTCATCGTTTTTATACCCGACGACCACAATATCGTCCATACTCTTTTTAGATGCCTTATTCGTCTGATCATCGGCTTCATTCTGGGCAATAATAGCAAAATCGGCATTACTCCAGGCATCTTTCAGCTCTTTGGCATTAACAACGAGTAGGGTTGTAATTAACAAGGGTACCACCAGCAGGTATTTGCTGGTCCACAACGAGTGAGTGCGTTTTTTATTCATCATGATAATTCGTTTTTTTAAATGTGAAATACTGAAATGTTGAGTCAGTGGCAGCGAGCTGTTCTGAGCCACCTTCAGCAGAGCATACTGGTATGCTTTCGGATCCTGTCCCGAACGTAACACCTGTTGATCTGCCAAAAACTCAACATTCTCGCGTACCGAACGTGCGAACCAGTAATACAACGGGTTCATCCATACCAACGATTGAAAAAACGCCACCAGCATCAGGTCTATCCCGTGCTTCTGATCGATGTGAGCCTGCTCGTGCCGGATGATTCTTGCCAGCTCCTCTTCGGTGTACAATTCCGGGTTAAGAAATATCCGTCCCTGATACGAGAAGGGATTGAGCTCTTTCGCAGGAACATACACCTTTTGATTGCCATGGCAAATCTTCTCCCTGCACCCCCGCATTACCCACCAAAGTTGCAGATAACGAAACAACAGAAGCAACAGGCTTCCCGCAATTCCGATGCAAAGCAACAGATTGATTAACTGCATTGTACTCAAAGAGACAGTTTCGGGATGCGCCACACTGTTCAGCGAATCACCCACCAGCAGAATAACATACTGCACACTCTCTCTTTGCGGAATGAGCGCGGCAGGGTGCAACAAAGGCAAAAGAACCGATGTCCCGATAATACCCAACAGATAGGCCCGCTTGGCTTTGTAAAAAGTATCGCGATGCAGAAACAGCAGATAAAACGCGAACAACAGGATAAATACCCCGTTCGCTTTCAACAGATAGAGCGTAAACGGTTCCATACTATTTCTTTTTTTCGATCAACTTTACGATCTCCTCCAGATCGTCGCGCGAAATCTTCTCATTTTTAGCAAAGAAAGCTACCAGCGAACGGTAGGAGCTTTGAAAGTAGTTGTCGATAATGCCCGAAAGCATCTTCTCCGAGTAACTTTCGGAGCTCAACACGGGTTCGTACCAGTAAACATTTCCGTAGCGGCGGCTGGTAACATACCCTTTCTTCTCCAGATTCTTCATCGTCGAAGCAAGAGTAGTGTAAGGCGGTTGCGGCTCGGGATAGGTTTCGAGAATATCCTTAACTACTCCGCCCTCTTCAAGTTTCCAGAGCGCCTGCATGGCTTGTTCTTCCTGTGGTGTCAGTTTTTCCATAATCGTTTTTTCTACATGTAATAAAACGGCCATTATTATCACATCGCAAATCTACGAACATTTCGTAGATAACGATACGATAAAAATCATTTTTATAATATTTTAATTTTTCAAAGTTCAGTGTTCAAGTGTACATAAAACAGAGGATCTACGCATGCAATCCATAAATACCTTCTCATTTCAAGACACTTGTATCATCTCAAGCTCATTCCAGATGGCGTTTTACAGCGGCAGCACAATTCTCTCCGTCGATGGCCGACGAAGTGATGCCACCGGCATAACCAGCTCCCTCGCCGCATGGAAATAGTCCGGCAATTTGCAAATGTTGATACGTTTCGGCATCTCTTGGAATACGAATCGGAGACGACGAACGTGTTTCCACACCGACAATCAATGCTTCGTTGGTCAGATAACCGTGCATTTTGCGGTCGAATTTTTTAAAGCCCTGCTGCAAACGGCCTGAAATATGCTGCGGTAGCCAGAAATGAAGAGGAGAAGACAATACCCCCGGCAGGTAAGAGCAGTCAGGCAGAGATCCGGAGAGTTTCCCTTTGACAAAATCGCCGACCCGTTGTGCCGGAGCGGTCAATCCTTTGCTACCGTTGTTGAAAAAGGCCAGTTCTTCCACGTATTGCTGAAATTGAAGTCCGGCCAATACGCCGTATTGCTGATACTCGCCCAAATCTTCGGATCGGATCTCGACTACCAGACCAGAATTGGCAAACGGCGAATTACGGTGCGAAGCCGACATTCCATTCACCACCACCTCTTTCTCTCCGGTAGAGGCCGGAACGATATGCCCGCCGGGACACATGCAAAACGAATAGACTCCGCGATCATCGACCTGTTCCACCAGATTGTAGGCGGCTGCCGGAAGAAATTCTCCCCGTTCGCGATGATGATACTGTATGCCGTCTATCAGCTCCTGCGGATGTTCTACGCGCACACCCATGGCAAATCCTTTGGCTTCGAGGGCGATATTGTTGTTATGCAACAGATGATACACATCGCGGGCCGAATGTCCGGTCGCCAGAATGACCGCCTTGCTTTTCAGCGTGCTTCCGTCGGCCAGTTCCACACCGGTTATGTGAGAATCCTCCACTTTCAGCCCGGTAACTTTGGTATTGAAGCGCACCTCGCCTCCATGCTCCAGAATAGTTTCGCGCATGGCCTTGATTACCTGCGGCAGGTGATCGGTACCGATATGGGGATGAGTCTCGTACAAAATTTCGTCCTGGGCTCCGTGGCTGTGAAAAATGGAAAGAATGCGCTGTACGTCACCCTTTTTCTTCGATCGGGTATAGAGCTTTCCGTCGGAAAAAGCGCCCGCCCCACCTTCGCCGAAACAGTAGTTCGATTCGGGATTCAGCGTGTTGTTGCGAATCATTTGCGCGAGATCTTTCTTGCGTTCGGTCACGGCTTGCCCGCGTTCCAGAAGAATCGGTTTCAAACCGAGTTCGATGAGTCGCAGCGCTGCAAACAGTCCCGCAGGACCTGCACCCACTACAATCACCTCCTCTTTGTTGGTTACATCCTGATAATGGAGCTCCACCGTGTCGGAAGTAATCGGCTCTTTGCCGGTAAAAACCTCTACGGCCAGATTTATTTTGACGAAATGTCCGCGGGCATCGATCGATTTGCGAACGGGACGGATATGTGATATTTGTGTCGCAGGCAACGAAAGCGCTTTGGCTACAGCCTGCTTCAACAACTCGGGTGTGTGCGCCTGTTCGGGCGAAAGGGTCAGTTGAAGGGATTGCATAAACAATTTTATTAGAGAGTGCAAAGATAGACATTAAACCTACGATTCGTCAAATGTGTGTTATGTTCCAGAATTTCAGGATTTCAATTATTCCAAGACCATAGGATTTGCCCATTTTCGAATCTTGAAACTTGGGAATCTCGGAATTATTCCAAAAACAGATAAATGCTCTTTCCATTAGGCATTTAGCACTTAACCATTTTTACTTTTAACAAATGAACTTTCCCGAAAATAATCCGTACTTTTGCACAAATTTATAGAAACTCACTATATGATTCGATTTCGCAAATTTCACCTGCTGATTATAAGTCTGATTGCCGTATCTGTTTGGGGAGCAGCCCAACAAGACGCTAATGACAGACGGTTTTCCCTGAGCAAAAATCTGGATGTGTTCAACAGTGTGGTCAGAGAACTGGACGCATTTTACGTGGACACCCTGAATTATGACAAAATAGTGCGATCGGGTATCGATAATATGCTGGACGGACTTGATCCTTACACCGTATATATGCCTAAAGAAGAGACCGACGAGCTCAAAATGATGACCACCGGAGAGTATGCCGGCATTGGTGCATTGATAAGCGGCAAGTCGGGTCAGGTATTGATCTCCGAACCTTACGAGGGCAAACCTGCTGCAAAGGCAGGGCTCAAAGCAGGCGATATTCTGGTGGAACTCGACGGACAGGATCTGAAGAAAAAATCGACATCGGAAGTGAGCGCATTGCTCAAAGGGCAACCGAAAACCATTATAAAACTAAAAATCCAACGTCCCGGGGAGACAAAGCTGCGGACTTTTGAAGTTATGCGGGAACGGATTGTCATCAACCCGGTGGTTTATTATGGCGTGGTGGGCAACAACACCGGATATATTCTGTTGAATGAATTCACAAGCAGTGCAGCCGAAGAGATGCGGATTGCGTTGCTGGAGTTGAAAAACAGATACCATGTCACCTCTATGGTAATCGACCTGCGCGAAAACGGTGGCGGGATTATCGATGAGGCCGTAAAGATGGTGGGATACTTTGTTCCGAAAGGAACCGAAGTGGTATCGACACGAGGTAAACTCAAACAGTGGGATCGTACTTACCGCACCATTAATGCGCCCATTTTGCCCGACATGCCGCTATCCATTCTTGTTTCGCAAAATACGGCTTCTGCCTCCGAAATTTTGAGCGGATCGTTGCAGGATCTGGATCGTGCCGTGATTATCGGGGTGCGCACTTTCGGGAAAGGGCTGGTACAACAAATCCGCCAGTTACCGTACGAAGGACACCTCAAGGTGACGATTGCAAAATACTATATTCCAAGCGGACGTTGCATACAGGCAATCGACTACTCCAACCGGACCGACGACGGAAACCCGATTCATGTGGCCGACAGTCTGACCCACGAATTCAAAACCAAAATCGGACGCACGGTGCGCGATGGCGGTGGTATTCGCCCCGATGTGGAGGTGCGCGATTCGATGAAGATAAGCATTGCATACTATTTGGTAAACCAAAACATCATTTTTGATTTTGCTACGCAATATGCACAAACCCATGCCTCCATTGCCGAACCCGAGATTTTCAAAATAACCGATGCCGAGTACGAACAATTCAAACAATTTGTCAAAACAAAGAAATTCACCTACACGTTACAAAGCGACAAATTACTGAAGAATTTGATGTCCACGGCTAAAATAGAGGGATACGACGAGGCGACAGCAGCCGATTTCAAAGCGTTACAAGCCAAGCTGACTCCGAACACCGATAAAGATCTCGAAACATTCCGTACGGACATTTCCACGCTGATTAATGCCGAGATCGTAAAACGCTTCTATTTTCAAAAAGGAGTAGTACGCTATACATTACCCCAGGATAAAGTACTGCTCAAAGCCGAAGAGCTGTTCAGGGACATGAGTGCATACAATAAAATTCTGGGTAAATAAACCACCATGCGTAGAGTACTTATTATTACTTACTATTGGCCTCCATCGGGCGGTTCGGGGGTACAACGCTGGCTGAAATTCGCTAAATATTTACCCCAATATGGCTGGCAACCGGTGATTTATACTCCCGAAAATCCCGATTTCGCCATCGAAGATCAAAGTCTGTTGCAGGATGTGGCTCCCGACACCGAGGTGCTAAAGACAAAAATATGGGAACCCTACGAAATTTATAAGGCACTGACCGGCAACAAAGGAAAAAATGTCAACGTAGCGTATGCTGCAGGAGGAAAAAAAGGCGGATTGGTACATAAACTGGCACTGGCATTACGCGGTAACTTGCTGATTCCCGATCCCCGCTGTTTCTGGATCAATCCTTCGGTAAAATACCTGTCAGAATATCTCAAAAGCAATCCTGTAGACGCTGTCATTTCGACCGGACCTCCGCATTCCATGCACATGATCGCGCTGAAATTACACCGTAAAACAGGGCTGCCCTGGATTGCCGATTTTCGCGATCCTTGGACCAATATCGATTTTTACAAAGAGCTTAATCTCACATGGCTGGCCGACAAAATACACCATCGCTGCGAGCAACAGGTGATCTCCGAGGCCGACTGCGTGGTAAGTGTAACTCCCACATGGTGCTCCGAGTTTGAAGCCAAAGGCCCGAAAAAGATTGCTCTGGTGCATAACGGATACGACGAATCGGATGTCGCCGTACAGAATATAGTTGTCGATGAGGAGTTCTCCTTAGTACATATCGGCAGCATCAACGCGGCACGCAATCCGAAAGTGTTGTGGAAAGCCCTGAGCGAATTGGTTGCGGATAATAAAGAGCTGGCATCCAAAATTAAAATCAAGTTGGTGGGCAATATCGAAGCTGTTGTTTTTGAGGATATCGAAAAATATCAGCTTGGCGGTTACGTTGAAAAGGTCGGTTATCTGTCACATAAAGACGCGGTTGCCTTTCAGCAAAAAGCGCAAATATTGCTTCTGTTAATCAATAACACGCCCAACGCCAACGGAATTCTTACCGGCAAACTGTATGAATACATGGCATCGGGTCGTCCTACGCTGGCCATCGGACCATCGGGCAGCGATATTGCCCGCGTATTGAACGAAACCGGTTCGGGCACGATTGTCGATTTCGACGATGTGGAAGGCATGAAAAAGAGGTTGCTCGATCTGTTCGGAAAATACCAGAACGGAACCCTGGCCTCTTCGGCAAGCGGCTACGAACAATATTCGCGCCGGGCACAATGCGGCGTCATGGCCGGTTTGCTCGACGACATTACAAAATAACTCATTGATCTTTCCAACAAAGAGGAAAGTCTTTGTTCTTTACTCTTTGTTCTTTGTTCTGAATATGAAAAAAATCATCCTTGTTTGCGGTGCGCGCCCCAACTTTATGAAAATAGCGCCTCTGATGCACGAACTGAAGAATCATGCTCAGCTCGAAGCGGTGCTGGTGCACACCGGACAACATTACGATACCCAAATGTCGGGTCGTTTCTTTGAAGAACTCGGCATTCCGGCTCCAAATATCAACCTCGAAGTCGGGTCGGCATCGCATGCCCAGCAGACTGCCCGCATTATGACGGGTTTTGAGAAGGTGTGCCTTGACGAAAAACCCGATTTTGTACTGGTAGTAGGCGACGTGAACAGTACGGCGGCCTGCGTATTAGTTGCCGCAAAACTGAATCTCAAAACGATACACTACGAGGCCGGCCTGCGTAGCAACGACCGCACCATGCCCGAAGAGATCAACCGTCTGGTTACCGATTCCATCAGTGACTATTTTTTCACCACCAGCGCCGATGCCGACGAAAACCTGTTGAAAGAGAACGTTGCACCGGAGAAGATTTTCATGGTGGGTAACCTGATGATCGATACCCTCGAAGCGAATCTGGCGAAAGCCGCGGGATCTCCACAGGTGTTCGGTTTGATCAACAAACCGGGCAGGATCGACATCAACGACCTCTCGGCAAGTGGTTACGGCGTAATGACTTTTCATCGTCCGTCGAATGTGGATGAAAAAGCGTCGCTGGAACGTTTGGTCTCTATCTGGGGAGCGGTATCGCAACAGATTCCGCTTGTGTTTCCTATTCACCCACGAACCTACAAAAATATCCAGCAGTTCGGTTTACTGGAAACGATCTCGTCATTTCCGAACCTCTACCTGATCGAACCGCTCGGTTACCTGGAATTCATCCACTTGGTGAGCCGTGCCAAGTTTGCCCTGACCGATTCGGGCGGCATTCAGGAAGAGACCACCCACCTCAATATTCCCTGCCTGACAGTTCGTCCCAATACCGAACGTCCTGTGACCGTTTGGGAAGGGAGCAACAAACTGATTAAGATCGACGATATCGAAGCCGAAGCAGCTGCGATCGTCAGGGGCGAAGGCAAAACCGGAAATAACCCGAAATATTGGGACGGAAAAACGGCACAACGTATCGTTACTATTCTGGAAACGCTTTAATTTGAGGAGTCGACCATGAATCGTATTCTTACCATTGTAGGGGCAAGACCCCAGTTTGTGAAAGCGGCAGCCGTTTCGCGGTCGCTGAAGCTACATGGCATTGAAGAGATTCTGGTACACACCGGGCAACATTACGATGCCAACATGTCGGAGGTTTTTTTCGAAGAGATGGAGATCCCGAAACCGGCCTATAATCTCGACATTCACGGTTTGAATCATGGAGCCATGACCGGACGCATGCTCGAAGGGATCGAAACCATTTTACTCAACGAAAAGCCCGAAGCCCTGATGGTTTTCGGCGATACCAACTCTACGTTAGCCGGTGCTCTGGCAGCCTCCAAGCTCCACATTCCGGTAATTCATGTCGAGGCTGGTCTGCGCTCGTTCAACAGGCAGATGCCTGAAGAGATCAACCGCATTCTGACCGACCGCATCTCCGATATTTTGTTTTGCCCCACCGATACGGCCATTCAGAATCTTGAGAACGAAGGGTTCCGTCATTTCCCGGTACAATTGATCAAAAGCGGCGATGTGATGCTCGATGCGGCACTTTTTTATGCAAAGAAAGCGGCTGCAAAATCGACTATCATTGAAGATTTGACTCTCAAAGAATTTGTGCTGGCAACCATCCACCGGCAAGAAAATACCGACGACGTGCACAAGTTACGTCAGCTGATAGAAGGATTGAACGAAATAAACCGGAAAACGCCGGTGGTATTGCCTTTGCATCCGCGTACACGAGCCATTCTGCAACAAAACGGAATTGAATTGCAATGCCGTGTTATCGATCCGGTGGGCTATTTCGATATGATCCGGCTCCTGCAACAGTGCCAATTGGTCGTTACCGACAGTGGTGGTGTGCAGAAGGAGGCCTTTTTCTTTGGCAAACAGTGCATCACGCTGCGCGAACAGACCGAATGGACAGAGCTTGTCGCCGGTGGATTCAATACTCTCGTCGGTACCGACAAAGCTCTTTTGACAAAAACTTTTGATGAAGTACAGGCTATCGCAGCAGACTTTTCAGCTAACCTCTACGGACAAGGCGATGCTTCGGACATCATAGCCCGAACGATTCGAAACGCACAAAAACAGTAGTATGCAAACAGGGAGGAAAGACTTGTTATGGAATTATGCGGCAACGATAATGCGTGTGTTGTCTGGTATTATTATTTTACCAATTACGTTGCGTTTATTGCCTCCTGAAGAGATGGGCTTATGGGCTATTTTTCTGTCGCTTACAACAATCACAAGTCTACTCGATTTTGGTTTTGCCAGCTCTTTTGCACGCAATGTCACCTATGTTTTCAGCGGAGTAAAAGAGTTGAAAGCCAACGGCTACGGAGAAGTCGAGGAAGGGCATGTTGATTATAGCTTATTAAAAAGCCTGCTTAGCTCAATGAAATTTTTCTACGGCATTATTGCCTTAATTTTCCTGCTGATTTTTGTAATTGCCAGCCCTTTCTATTTTCTCCCGATACTCGATAAATATAGTGGCGATCATATGCCGGTTTTAGTAGCCTGGCTTTTGTTCGGATTTGTACTGGCCTATGAACTTTACACCTACTACTATGGAAATATTCTGACCGGATGCGGAAAAATCAAGGCCATGCAACAGATCACCGTACTGGCTCAGTCCGTTCGTATTGTGTTGACTATTATCATGCTTCAACTTGGTTTGGGACTATTGGCATTGGTTCTGGGTATTCTTATTGGGGATGTTGTCAATAGAATTCTTTGCTACAAAACTTTTTACGACGCCAATACAAAGAAAAATCTACGCGCGGTACAATCCGGAAAAGCTATTGAGGTTATCAAAATTATCGCTCCCAATTCGATAAAAATAGGGCTGAATGTATTGGGTGGTTTTCTACGTTCAAAAGCCATTGTTCTTATCGCTCCCTATTACATTACATTAGCCGATCTGGGGAGTTTCGGCATTTCGCGAACGATGGTTGATGTTATTACCTCTTTGGGAGGCACCTGGTTTGTAACTTTTTATCCTCAACTTTCCCAATACATCGTTCATAACCGGATGAGTGATGTTAAACGATTATACATTAAATCAATTTTGGTCTCTATTGCAGCTTTTGCTATTTTAGGATGTGGTATGATGCTTTTGGGTAATCCGATTCTTGTTTTAATAAAGAGCAAAACATTTTTGCTCTGCGGATCATATCTGCTGCTAATGCTATTATTCTCTTTTCTGGAACAGAATCAAGGCATCGCAACAAATATTTTGCTGGCACAAAATGAGGTTCCGTTTTTCAAATCAGCATTACTTTCCGGCATCAACACGGTGCTTATTTTTTGGATAATGTTGAAATTTACACATTTAGGAATCTTAAGCATGATCCTTTCGTCGGGGATCGCTCTGAGCGTGTATGTGAACTGGCGTTGGCCCCTTGAAGTGTGCAAGCGGTTAAAACTTAGGCCAAGTGATTTTGTTGAGGTACTGAAAAGCTACGTGGTGAAATTACATTGAAATGAAAATTCTCAGATACTGCTATAATTTTAATCTTTCCACGCCTCATAATCGTGAGATTGCAAAAGGTGACATAACGGTTTTACCCCATTTCCGTTCGTTGCCCATGGGCCTGCGTCTCCTGCGGAATTACTATAACAGGCATCAGCTACCGTTTCATCAGCATCTGTTTAATATCCCAAAAGATATTAATACGTACAACATGGTTATTATTGCCGATGATACGCCGCAAAATTTCATCCCGGTATTAGAGTCTGAGATTACAAATAAAGACTGTAAGCTAATATATTATTTTGTAAACCCGATTAATGATTCGCCGGAGAAGCTCTCCGACCGGTGGGAGATCTGGTCCTTCGATAAAAATGATTGTATAAAATATGGGGTGAAGTATAACCCTGCACCATATTGTAAAATGGAGATTCCTCCGCAGAATATTTTATATGATGCCGTGTTTGTCGGGTTAAACAAAGGGAGAGAAGCTCTTCTGGGCATGTTGTCAGACTCGATGGAGAAACAGGGGCTGATACCTTTCTTTAAAATTGTGGAGAACAAGGAACAACGATTGTCTTACGAAGAAGTCTTGCTTTTGAATGCTCACTCACGATCCATTGTGGAAGTTTTGCAAAACGGACAAACCGGCGTGACATTGCGTACGATGGAGTCTCTGTTTTATCATCAGAAACTGATTACAAATAATAAAAATATAAAGCAGTACAAGATATATAACGCACATAATATTTTTGTGCTTGGAGAAGACGACATGGCCGATCTGACCGGTTTTTTAAGTACCCCATACCAACAGGCAGAAAGCCATCTGGAAAACTTATATACGTTTGACATGTGGGCCGAACGGTTTTACAAAGGGATTGAACCGGAGGATATTTAGGATTGGATTCCACCTTTTCTGTGAAAGTCAGATGTTATGCAGTGATAAATTTTCGAACATTGGATCGATGGACAAAACATTTAAAATTTTAGGAATAGTATCAACGTATTACCCCGATATTGAAGAACTTGAAACGAATATATCTTCATATCTTCCGTATCTTGACAAATTAATCGTGTGGGAAAATACACCGGCAAAAGATAGTTGCTTGCATTTATTGTCCATTCAGGATGATAAACTGGAGGTCAGAACAACCGGCAAGAATGAATATCTGGCATTTCCATTTAACAAGGCTATTGAAGAGGCAAGAAAAATGGGATGTACACATTTTCTTACGATGGATCAGGATAGTCGGTTTGAAGATGGCCATTTTGAATGTTATCTCGATCAGATTAAAAAAAATGAAGATCCGTCGATCGGTATTTTTGGACCGAACATAGTGATGCGAATTCCTCACGTGGTATATGCCAACACCATCTTGCCTGAAAGGATAAAATACCTGCCGGAAGGAGGGGTGGTAACTTCCGGCTCTGTGTATCGCATGGAACTTTTTCAGGATGGAGGCTTTCTGGAAGATTTTGCAGTTTATTTTCTGGATCCGTATATGTGCCTGAAAGCACGAAAAATGGGCTATAACATTGTGGTATGTACAGATGTGTTGATGAACCATCGGGGCTATGCCATGAAATCGAAAAACGGGTTGATGGTAAATAATTATCCGCCTCTGAATACCTATTATTACATTCGAAACGGTATTCTTATCTGGAAAATCTATCCCGAATATTACACATTAAAATCTAAATATCAGTTTTTTAAATACAATGTGTTTTTTCGCATCGCTAAAATGATCTTTGAAACAGACAGACGAGCCAAGCTTCGGGCGTTGTTTCTCGGCTTGTACCATGCCGCCCTTGGAAAAACAGGCGCTTATGAATTGAAATGCAAGAACACTCCTGATAAATAATGAAAATAGCTGCCATAGTTACTGTATATAACCCGGACCCGACACAATTGGCAGGTAATATTCAGTCCTACCTTCCCTGGGTCGATCACCTTATCGTCTGGGAGAATACCCCGCGAGAGAAAAGTTCACTTGCCAATATCGCTACGATGAGTGATAAGCTTGAAATTGTATCGACCGGCAAAAACGAATATCTGGCATTCCCTTTTAATAAATGTATTCAGTGGGCAAGAGAACACGATTGTGATTACATATTGACCATGGATCAGGACAGTTGTTTCCCGGAAGAAAGTTTTGGCTCATATAAAAACCTGATAGAAAATTGCGAAGATGACTCTGTCGTTATTTTTGCTCCCGGTACGAACCAAGAACCGGCAGAAGCCATGCAAAGAGTTTATATTAAAGGCGGCAGTGTTTATTCGTCCGGGTCTGTTTATAAAACCGCATTATTTGATAAAATGGGTGGATTTAGGGAAGATTTGGCAATATATTGTCTGGATACAGAGATTTGTATGCGGGCCCGTAAGCACGACTATCGGATTGTTATGTTTCCCGCCATTTTTATGGAACACACCGAGGGTTATAAAACGAAAGGCATTTGGGGAATTTCCATTAATAATTACTCGGCACAAAGTACCTATTTTTATATCAGAAATAATTTGTTGCTTTGGAAGATCTATCCTCACGATTTTACAATTAAAACAAAATTCAATTTTGTAAAGTACCACGTGATTTTCAGAGTGCTAAAGATGGTATTTGAACAGGATCGGATTTCCAAGTTGAAAGCTGTGGTTTCGGGATTGTGGAACGGAATTAAAACAACCGTTTAGTGACTATTGGAGGTTCATATTCACAACATCGGACACGCTACAGGGGCAACCGTGGCATAATTTAAACTGCAAAGAACAGGATAGTAGAGTACGGTGTTCTACTCCTTTTGCAGAGAAAAACGGATCGTTTTGTTGTGCCGGCGGCACGGTATTGCCGACAAACTTCATAAAATTTATCCTGCAACCGGCATTCGGTTGACATGCAAAAGAATTATCTTTACTGAGCATACCACATCGTTTCTCAAATTTATTCAATAACAAATGCAACCGGAAGTATCAATCTCAGTCCCAGTCTATAATGTAGCGAAGTTTATTGAAAAATGTGCCCGTTCGCTCTTTGAACAAACCTTTCAACCGGTAGAATACATCTTTGTCAATGATGCAACGCCGGATAACAGCATAGCCCTGTTGCTAAATATTATAGAGCAATACCCGGAAAGAAAAGAGAACGTTCGTATTGTTAATCATGAGGTTAACAGAGGATTGGCCGCAGCCCGAAAGACGGGTTTCAGTAATTCATCGGGCAAATATATCATGACTGTAGATAGCGATGACTATATTGAACCGGATACGGTAGAACTGATGTATAATAAAGCTATTGAAAATCATGCGGATATTGTTGTGGCTGATATTATCAAAGAATATCCGGACGGAAAAGTGCAGATAGAGCGCTATGAACATTCGGACGACATAGAGACGTGCAGGTTGAATGTGTTAATCGCTGTTAAGTCTCCGAATTATCTATGTGGGAAACTGATTGCGAAGAGGTTATTTGATAATGAACTGTTTGTTCCGGTACCCGATGGACAAAATTATTGGGAAGATCGATTTGTGCTGACGCAGTTGTATTTCTTCACAGACAAAATTGCAAAAGTAGACAAACCGCTTTACCACTATATTCAGTATAATTCGTCAGCAATTTCGGCTCAAAGCAGAAGACGAATGCATTTTGAGAATGCATTTACCTTCTGGACCTTTTTGGAAGATTTTTTATCGAAGCGACAAGTTTATGATAAATATAAAGATGTCATAGACTTTGAAAAGGTTAAGCATAAAGCCAGTATGATGATTTCAACGAGTTCTAATGCGTTAAGAAAAGAATTTGCAGATAAATATTATCAAGAGGAAACAAAATATTATAGTCAGCTGAAGAGAGGCAAGAAAATAATTACATTTCTCAACCGACATAAACTTTTTGTACTATCTCAGGCATATCATTATGGCGTTTGCTTTGTCAAGTCGATTAAAAAATAAAAGATACAGCGATTCGACCTGCGTCACTATTCATCGTTGCACAAAGATGTTGTAACCCATAATGTAGTTATAGCGAACGTAAGAATGCGGCAAATGAGGTGTACTGTTGTTCTGCATTACAGCGTTCTTTCCACCTGTTTCGCGCATTTTGTCTGAGATGTGACTCCTGAAGCCGCTGCTGTAGTTGTATTATTGCCGGGGCAAGCTCATCGGCAGTGATCGCCACAGGTAATAGTGTACCTACAGCTTCATCCACAATTTCGCCGGTACCTCCGGCATTGGTTGCGATTACCGGAATACCAAAAGAGAGAGCTTCCATAATCGAGACGGGCACGCCTTCGCTTTCACTGACATTCATAAAAATATCGATCGGAGTCTGCCGATAGTATTCAATGACTTCGCTATTTTTCAAAGCGCCCATCAATTCCGCTTCTACGTTTTGCGGTAATTTTTTCACCAACCGATCGACCTCTTCCCACTGGCTACCACTACCGATATGTGTCCATTTAACCGGCATATCAATTAACATCAGAGCCTCGATTAGCAAAGGGATACGCTTGACGGGAACCATATACGAACAGCTAACCAGATGTAACACACACGGCTTACCTTGCGGATTGATACCCTGATCGGGAACTCCTAAACGGAACAGATGCTGATTGTGCACCCACTGCAAGTATTTGCGGGTCAGGTATTTTTTTCCATCCTCGGAAATAAAAACAAAATGATCGATGGTGGGAAAAAGAACCGAACGAAAAGGAATATAACCGGCTTTTCGTTCCTCATACAGATCCGTACCATGAAAGCGGACAACACTGGTAAAACCTGGGCTTATTTTTCGTAAAAACGGGATAAAAACCGCAAGTTTATCGCCCCAATAGGAGTATAAAACAGATTGATCGTTCAATAAAGAGCTGAGTTCGGAGAGCCTCTCTTTGTTGGCAAAAGCAGCTCTGAAAACCAACAAAGCGGCAAGCCATACACGGATCTGTTTCGGATGTTTGTAAACCGACTTGAGAAAAAACTCTCTGAACATGAATGCAAGAGGGCTCCAATTCAGCAATCCGGCAGGGAGTAATTTCCGTTGATCTTTGATATGAAATGGCAAAAATGGCTCATGCACAGTTACATGACTGGCCTGAGGACGGCACGATTCGGTTCCATGCAGGGGAAAAATATGAATAGCGGAAAACCGATCGGCTAAAAAATTCATTTCGGATTCCAGAAAAGTTTCCTTTGTACCGAACGGAAAACTTTCTGTCAATAAAATCAGTGTTTTATCTGGCATTTCTATAAAAACCTAAGAGTGTAATAATACTTAACCGATTTTCAGAACATGTTTGATCGTCAACCATGGATAGTGAAAAATCATTCGCGGACCGGCGAAACGCATCACACGACGAATTTCCTCTCTCGCTTGTGGTTTATAACAATGAATCGTACAGTTCTTACAAAAGGGCTTGTCGGGAGCAAAAGGGCACTTCGAAAGCCTGTGCTCCGCATAGACAAGCAACGACCGGCACTCATCGCAAAGTTCAGACTGTTTGTGCTTCTGTTTGCAATAAATGCCGATCATTGTACGAAGCGTCTCTGCTTCGCGTTCTATCTTATCTGATACCATTAACTTGTTCAGGGTTGTTCTATCCAACTGATAATCTCCGGGCTATCGGGCAATGTTTTTGGTGGAATTACTTTCACAACATACCCGTTGGCATCGATCAGGTATTTCTGAAAGTTCCATTGCACTTCCGAATCCTGCACACCGTTTTCTGCCTTTGTCGTCAGGTATTTGTAAACCGGATGCTGATCGTTACCCTTCACCGATATTTTTTCCATCATCGGAAATGTAACCCCATAGTTTTGTTGGCAAAATTCAGCAATTTCGCTGTTACTGCCCGGCTCCTGCCCGGCAAAATTGTTGGCCGGAAAGCCTACGATTACAAAATTCTGATCTTTATATTTTTCATACAAAGCCTCCAAAAGTTTGTATTGCGGTGTAAATCCGCATTTGGAAGCAGTGTTTACAATCATCACTTTCTTTCCTTTGAGCGATGCAAAATCGAAGGTTTTACCATACAGGTCGGTTACCGTAAACTGATAAACCGGTTTTGCGGATTGCGCGTGAATCACACCTGTCATGCTCAAAACAAAGAGCAAAAGAATCGAAATATATCTCATTTTCATATTGTTATAAAATTAAATGATTAACCGGCTTTTGACACCGGGAGTACAAAGATACATTCAAATTCGCCAAAACCGTTTCATTCGCCCTGAGCAATAGTTGTCATCACGTTGTAGGCCTCCATCACGCTGCGTACCGGAGCAACAATCACCGACCGTTTGCCTTTATTCTCTTTCAACTGGCATTTTCGCGGATATTTGGCCATGTAATTAAGCACCTTACCGAAATTATTCGATTTGTAATAGGGCGATTGCTGATTGGCGACCAGATAGGCAATCCATTTTTCGTTTTTCAAAACCAGTTTTTCGATGCCGTACTCTTTAGCCAGCCAACGGAGCCGCACCACCTGAATAAGTTCCAATCCCTCCTGCGGAATGGCTCCGAAACGGTCGGCCAGCCGCTGTTCAAAATCGGATAAATCGCGTTCATTGGTAATGTTGTCCAATTCGCGGTAGAGGTTCATTCGTTCCGGTATACTTTCGATGTAGGAGGCCGGGAACATCAACTCGAAATCCGATTCTATCTGGCAATCGGTGACATATTCCAGCGTTTTCTCCCTCTTTTCGGCTTCCACCTCGCGGTAAAGGTCGGCAAATTCTTCGTCTCTCAACTCCTGTACCGCTTCGTTCAGAATTTTTTGGTAGGTTTCATAGCCCAGTTCGGCAATAAAACCGCTTTGTTCGGCTCCCAACATATTACCGGCTCCACGGATGTCAAGATCCTGCATGGCTATGTTGAAGCCACTACCCAGATCGGCGAAATTTTCGATGGCCTGCAAACGGCGACGCGCTTCGGGAGTGATGAGATTGGTCGGCGGAGTCATCAAATAGCAAAACGCTTTCCGATTGGTACGCCCCACCCGACCACGCAACTGGTGCAGGTCACTCAGACCAAACTGATGCGCGCTGTTGATAATGATTGTGTTGACGTTGGGCATATCGATACCCGATTCGAGAATAGAGGTCGCAATCATCACATCGTACTCGTAATCGACAAAATCGAGAATAATCTTTTCCAGCTTGTCGGGAGGCATCTGTCCGTGGCCGACGACTACACGCACACCGGGAACCAGACGTTTGACCAACGCCTCCATTTCGTAGATGTTGTGAATGCGGTTATTGATAAAAAACACCTGACCGTTCCGCTCCATTTCAAAGGTAATCGCCTCACGGATTACATCTTCATTGAATTCGTAGAGCGAAGTCTGCACCGGATAGCGGTTAGGTGGCGGCGTATTGATAATGGAAAGATCGCGGGCTCCCATCAGCGAAAACTGCAACGTACGGGGAATAGGGGTTGCCGTCATGGTCATCGTATCCACGTTCACCTTTATCTGACGCAGTTTCTCCTTCACCGAGACACCGAATTTCTGCTCTTCGTCCACAATCAGCAAACCCAGATCTTTGAACTGCACGTTTTTGCCTATCAGCTTGTGCGTACCGATCAGGATGTCTATTTTTCCCTCTTTCAAGCGGGCTAAAATCTCTTTGGTATCGGCAGCGGTGCGAGCACGGCTCAGGTAATCGACCGTACAAGGAAGATCTTTCAGTCGATCGCTGAAGGTTCGGAAATGCTGAAGAGCCAATACCGTGGTAGGTACCAGTACCGCCACCTGTTTTCCGTCGGTTGCGGCTTTGAATGCAGCGCGCACGGCCACCTCCGTTTTTCCGAAACCCACATCACCACAAACAAGCCGATCCATCGGCAAATCCGACTCCATATCCTGCTTAATATCAGTCGTCGCCTTACTCTGATCGGGAGTATCCTCGTAAAGAAAAGAGGCTTCCAACTCGTGTTGAAGGTAACTATCGGGCGAATAGCGAAACCCTTTTTCGGCACGCCGTTTGGCATAAAGTTGAATCAACTCGCGGGCAATGTCTTTGACCTTTTTCTTCGTCTTCTCCTTCAGACGTTCCCACGCCCCGGTACCGAGTTTGTTGATCTTCGGAGGTTCGCCCTCTTTGCCTTTGTATTTCGAAATGCGGTGCAGGGCATGAATGCTGACAAAAATAATGTCGTCGTCTTTATACACCAGCTTGATGACCTCCTGCTTTTTGCCGTTCACATCCATGGTGAACAGGCCGGCAAAACGTCCGATACCGTGATCGACATGCACCACGTAGTCACCCTGATTGAGTTGGTTGAGTTCCTTGAGCGTCATCACCACCTTGCCTGCACGCGCGCTGTCGGAACGGAGCGAATATTTGTGGTAGCGGTCGAAAATCTGATGGTCGGTATAGCAACAGAGTTTCAGATCGTGATCGACAAAACCCTCGTGCAACGTTTTGAGCACCGAAGTAAAATTGATTTCATCGCCCCGATCGTTGAAAATTCCGGCAATACGATCGGTCTGTTTCTTGCTGTCGCTCAGAATGTAGATGTGGTAGCCCTCTCTTATCGATTGCATAAAACTCTGGCTTACCAAATCGAAGTTTTTGTGAAAGAGCGGTTGTATGGAGGTACGGAATTCTATTTTTTCGTTGTCGGTAAAAATAGCTTTGTTGCCAATTTCCACCTTTCGAAAGTTGCCAATTTGATCTACAAACAATTCGGATGTCATCAATGATGCTTCGAGACTGGGAGTGCCCCGCCTGGCTTCGTTGGCCTTGATAAGCATGTCGTCGTACAGATCGCCGATACGACCGCTGGTAAAGCGAAAGTCGGTAAAAAACAACGTCGTATCGGGCGATATAAACTCCAGAAACGAAACTTTTTCCAACGAATCTTGTTGCTTCAGGTCCGAAACGATGGACACCTCGCTTTTCGTCTCTTTCGAGAGTTGAGTTTCGATGTCAAAGGTGCGGATCGTTTCCACCTCGTCGCCGAAAAAATCGATACGATACGGATACTCGAACGAAAAGGAAAACACATCGATGATGCTTCCGCGCACCGAAAATTGCCCCGGTTCGTACACAAAATCAACACGCGAAAAACCATATTCGGTCAACACGCTGATCACAAAATCGGTGTTAACCCGTTCACCGGTATGCAGAGTCAATGTACAATCATTCAGAGCACTATTGGCAATTACCTTCTCAATCAGCGCGTCGGGATAGGTTACAATGATTCCGGGTTCTTTCCGGGCAGCATAATTGAGCACTTCCGTACGGAGTATTTCGTTAGCCGAGTCTATTTGTCCGTATTTAACACCTGTTTTGTACGACGACGGCAAAAAATAGACCGGTTCGTTACCCAAAAGCTGTACCAGATCGTGGTATAAATAGCCGGCTTCCTCTGCATCGTCGAGCACCATCAAGGCATGGAAGGGGCGTTTAAAATAGAGAGAAGCCACAACAAGCGCCCGTGCAGATCCGAGTAATCCTCCGATTTGCAGGTTTGGCACGCCCGATGTGCTCCATTTCTCTATCGCTGCCAACTGCGGATGAGTGGCATAATATGATAGAAATTCAGACAGTTCCATAAGTGGTGCAAAGATACAAAAATCGCCTAATTACGCCCTGATTCCGGAGCCCGGAATTTCAGCATAAAAAATAGACGAAAAAAATTGGAAAACTTAGAAAGGAAACATACCTTTGCACTCTCAAATCAACTGGCGGTGTAGTGTAGTGGCCCAGCACGCAACCCTCTCACGGTTGAGACCCGGGTTCGATTCCCGACTCCGCTACTTTTTACTTTCAGAAGAAGCATAGAAACAGTCATTTCCGGTAATTGTTTTTATGCTTCTTTTATTATCCGTAAAGAATCAAAAGCATTATCCTGTTCAAATTTTAGCTACCTTTGCAGCGTTTTCAAAAAAACGGAACATACAAGCTAAACCCGTCTATTTATCAGTCGATTGATGAACGACATTATCCACCTTTTACCCGATTCGGTTGCCAACCAGATTGCGGCTGGCGAGGTCATTCAACGCCCGGCTTCGGTCATCAAAGAGTTGGTTGAGAATGCCATCGATGCCGGTGCCCGCAACATACAGGTAATACTGAAAGATGCCGGTCGTACCCTGATTCAGGTAACCGACGATGGCAAAGGGATGTCGGAGACGGATGCCCGGATGGCATTCGAGCGACATGCCACCTCCAAAATTAAATCGGCAGCCGACCTTTTCTCACTCCATACTATGGGCTTCCGTGGCGAAGCGCTGGCTTCGGTTGCCGCTGTGGCACAGGTAGAACTCCGGACACGTCGCCCCGAGGACGAACTGGGTACGGTGATTTGCATTGCCGGTTCGCAGGTCGAAAGTCAGCTGCCCGCGAATTGCCCGGCAGGCACCTCTTTCTTTATCAAGAACCTGTTTTTTAATGTTCCTGCCCGTCGAAAATTTCTCAAATCGAACGAAACGGAACTGCGCCATATCATCACGGAATTTATCCGGATTGCATTGGTATACCCGGAGCATCACTTTACGCTGACACACAACGATACCGAAATTTACGAACTGGCCGCCACAAACCGCCGGCAGCGAATCGCCCATATCTTCGGCAGTAAAAACAACAACTTCAGCCGGCAGCTGCTACCCATCGAGACATCGACTACGTTGGTCAACATTTCGGGCTACATAGGAACTCCCGAAACAGCTTTGCGCAATTCCAACCAATATTTCTTCGTGAACGGACGGTATATGCGCCATCCCTATTTTCACAAGGCGGTGATGCAGGCCTACGACCGGCTCATTGGCAACGATGTCAGCCCCAACTATTTTATCTACTTCGATATCGACCCCGGAAGTATCGACGTGAATATTCATCCCACCAAAACGGAGATAAAATTTGAGAATGAAGCGGCCATCTGGCCCATTATTACCGCTGCCGTGAAGGAGATATTGGGGAAATCGAATGCCGTGCCCAGCATTGAATTCGATGTGGAAGGCGCAATCGACATTCCGGTAATAGACCGCTCGCGGCCGGCCGTGCAACCTCAGGTTAAGGTCGACCCGACCTACAACCCGTTTCAGACCAATTCAGAGCGGTCGCAGCACTACTCACGGCCGCCCATGAACTGGGAGACACTCTATCAGGATTTTGAAAAGCCGTCCACACAGCCGGCATATTTCGCACCGCCCGAAGTCAATCAGGAGATGGCGGCAGCGGCTCCGAGCCAACTCTCGACCATGACCGATCAGCCTGATGCACCGCCTGAAACCAGTAACTACCTGCTCTACAAAGGACGTTACATCATTACCGGTGGCAAATCGGGAATTATGCTGATCGACAAACAACGGGCACACATCCGGGTGCTGTTTGAACAGTTTATAGATCAACTCAACAACCGTCGCGGTATATCGCAACAACTTTTGTTCCCTGAAATTGTGGAACTGAATGCGGCCGATGCGCTGGTTTTGGAAAATGCCATCGAAGAGCTGGAGTGCGTCGGCCTCGACATCGCACTATTTGGGAAACATACTTTTTCCATTAACGGAATCCCTTCCGGACTCGAAGGAAAAGACATTCAGTCTATTGTGGGCGATATCATCGACTGCATCAAAAACAAAGATGCCAACGTGAAGGAGGTGCTACACGAAAACATTGCCCTTACATTAGCCAAAGCGTCGGCCGTAGGCTATGGCCAACAGATGACTTTTGAAGAGATGGATCATCTGGTAGGACAATTATTTACCTGTTCAAACCCGAACTACACCCCCGATGGAAAGCGCATTGTGGCGGTATTGAGCAATGAAGAAATTGAGAAGAAATTTTAGTCGAAATCATTAATTACGCTGTGAAGGCGTAAAAAACACGTTTAAATGAAAAATCAACAGTTCTGGAAACGGTTTTGGACCACACCGTTGATAACCAGCAACGCCAATATTATGATTGTATGGCGTTTTTTTGTGGTGATGGTTATTTTTTTCCTAAGCCGGTTCCTGTTTTATGTTATCAACAGAGACCTGTTTGTCGGAATGAGCAGCGCACATCTTGGCGAATTGATGTTGCGAGGCATTCGCTTCGATCTGTCCGGGGCACTTTATGTCAACGTACTGAATATCGTACTGCAAGCCATCCCGTTAAGAATACGTTATCACAACATTTACCAGACAATAACCAAATGGTTGTTTTTTATTACCAACGGGCTTGCCATTGCTGTCAACCTGGCGGATATTGCCTATTTCCCTTATACGCTTCACCGAACCGACTGGTCGTTTTTTACTGAATTCAAAAACAACAACAATATATTGTCACTCATCGGAGCCGGTTGCCTGCAATACTGGTATCTGGTTGTGTTTTTCCTCATTTTGATGGCAATAATGTGGAAATGCTACGGCAAGGCCAAACCCTCTAAAATTGCGAAGAAGCCATTGTTGTTTTATCCGATAACGTTAGCATTGCTTGCGCTCATCATCGGATTATCCGTTGCCGGCATACGGGGTGGATTTACCCGTACCACCCGCCCTATTACATTGGTCGATGCAGGGGCCGGGGTGAACAATCCGGCCGAGATGGGACTCGTACTCAACACCCCGTTCTCGCTGTTGCGCACCACCCGCAACAAAGTACTGGAAGAACAGCATTTCTACTCCGACCAGGAGGTTGAAAATATCTACTCACCGATTCATCAGAATAGCGGCAACGAACCGTTTGTAAAAAAGAATGTGGTTATTCTCATCCTTGAAAGTTTTGGCCGGGAAAATGTCGGTTCGATGAACCGTTATCTCGATCATGGAACCTACAAAGGCTATACTCCGTTCCTCGACTCGTTGATTTCGGTCAGCCACGCCTACTACGACGCTTTTGCCAACGGACGAAAATCCATCGAGGCAATGCCTTCATCCCTGGTGAGTGTTCCCTCACTTTATCAACCCTTTGCCGTGAGTCGTTATGTCAGCAACCACATGAAAGGGTTAGCTGCCGTGCTGAAAGAGGAAGGTTACCAGACGGCCTTCTTCCACGGAGCACCGAATGGATCGATGGGTTTCAATTCCATGTCAAAATTGTTGGGATATGATGCGTACTACGGCATGACTGAGTATGGGAACAATGCCGATTTCGACGGATTCTGGGGCATCCGCGACGAAGAATTTTTGCAGTTCTTTGCACATAAGATGAGTAGTTTCCAGCAACCGTTTCTCTCTACCGTTTTCACACTCTCATCGCATCACCCATACTTCATTCCGGATAAGTACAAAGCGATGTTCCCCGAAGGAAAAATCCCGTTGCACCGCAGTATCCGCTATTCCGACTACGCGTTGCGTCGCTTTTTCAAAACGGCATCTCAGCAGCCATGGTATAAGAATACGGTGTTTGTGTTAACGGCCGATCACTCGGTGCCTGCAGCTTATCACGACGAGTATAAAAACGGGCTGGGCGATTTTGCCATTCCTATTATTTTCTTTACGCCCGACCATTCGTTGCCGCCGGTACAGGATACCCGCGTGATGCAACAGCTTAACATCATGCCCTCTTTGTTGGGATATTTGCACTATCCGAAAAAATATTTTGCCTTTGGAGCTGACATGTTCAACCCGAAAACAGAACCTTTCGTAGTGAACGATGATGCCGGTGTAATGCAATATATGGAAGGCGATTACCTGATTCGTTTTGATGGCAAAAAGCCCATCGGCCTTTATCAGTTCCGAAAAGACATGACATTGAAAAACAACATTTTGTTGTTACATCCCGAGATTGCATCCCGTATGGCGGTTAAAATTAAAGCTGTGCTACAGCAATATAACAACCGACTCATCCGTGATAAGATGATCGCCCGGTGACAGAATTTTCAATTTCGTCCCGTCGGAAGCCGAGCTAAAAAAAACGGCAATTTTGCATTATTCTGTCGGAAAATGAGTAAATTTGCAATCATTTTTTCATATACACTTAACAACTTGTAACCAAATGAGAACCATTGGCTTGAAGCATACAATCCGATGTCTTGATACGGTTATTTAAATTATTTTCATAATGAAATCCATTGAAAAGAGTCCGCTACAGATTGCCCGGTCACTTTATCATCCCAAAATGCCTAAAGCATTGAGTGGAGCTGTCGTGTTGAAAGAGGGTAAGGCTACTGAATCGGTTGCCGATCAGGCCGCCATTAAAGAACTTTTTCCGAACACTTATGGCATGCCATTGATTACGGTTGAACCTACAGCCGAAAAAGTTGCAGCTCCCGCTATCAACGTTGGTGTTATTCTTTCGGGTGGTCAGGCTCCCGGCGGTCACAATGTTATCTCCGGTCTGTTCGACGGTATCAAAACGATCAATTCCGAAAGCAAACTATATGGTTTTCTGGGTGGCCCGAGCGGTCTGGTAGATCATAAATATGTAGAGTTAACCGCAGATATTGTTGACGAATACCGCAATACCGGTGGCTTCGACATTATCGGTTCCGGTCGTACCAAACTGGAAGAAACGGCTCAATTCGACAAAGGTGCCGAAATTTGCAAAAAATTAGGTATCAATGCCATCGTAATTATCGGTGGTGACGACTCGAACACAAACGCCTGCGTGCTTGCCGAATATTACGCTCAAAAGAAAACCGGCATTCAGGTAATCGGCTGTCCGAAAACCATCGACGGTGACCTTAAAAACGAAATGATCGAAACATCTTTTGGTTTCGACACTGCCTGCAAGGTTTATTCGGAGCTGATCGGTAACATCCAGCGTGATGCCAACTCAGCTAAAAAATACTACCACTTCATCCGCCTGATGGGTCGTTCGGCCTCACACATCGCTCTCGAATGCGCACTGCAAAGCCAGCCGAATGTCTGCATCATCTCGGAAGAAGTAGAAGCAAATAATCTCACATTGAACGACATCGTTGAACAGATCGTTAGCGTAATTGTTGAACGTGCAGGAAAAGGACTCAACTTCGGTACCATTCTTATTCCGGAAGGGTTGATTGAATTCATTCCTGCCATGAAGAAACTGATTGCCGAACTGAACGACCTGTTGGCTCACAACGACGATTTCAACGCGTTGGAAACCGACGATGAAAAACGTCAGTACGTAAAAGGGTTGCTTTCAGCGGAAAGCAGTCAGGTATACCGCGATCTGCCCAAGGGAATTGCCCGTCAGTTGACCCTCGACCGCGACCCGCATGGTAACGTACAGGTTTCTCTGATCGAAACAGAAAAATTGTTGATCGAAATGGTTGCCAAACGGTTGGCTAAACTGAAGGCTGCCGGCGAATACAAAGGCAAATTTTCGGCTCTCAACCACTTCTTCGGTTACGAAGGACGTTGTGCCATCCCTTCCAACTTTGATGCCAACTACACCTATTCTCTCGGTTATACCGCTGCTATTTTGATCTCAGCAGGCAAAACCGGCTACATGTCATCGGTTCGCAACCTGACAGCTCCGGCTGAAGAGTGGGTTGCAGGCGGTGTGCCCATCACCATGATGATGAATATGGAACGTCGTCACGGAGCTATGAAACCGGTAATCCAGAAAGCGCTGGTACTTTTGGATGGTGCTCCCTTCAAGTATTTCGCGTCCAAACGTGATACCTGGGCTTCGACCACAAGCTTTGTCTATCCAGGCCCTATTCAGTATTACGGTCCTGCCGAAGTGTGCGAACAACCGACCCGCACATTGAAACTGGAACATAATGTCGAATAATCGTTGAGATACAGTTTAATAGTGAACAACCGGCATTCGACCGATTGTTCACTATTTTTTTTATACCCTACGCAATGAGCAACGTCTACCTGAGTCTGGGATCCAATCTTGGAGATCGGAAACGTAATTTGGAAAACGCAGTCGGCGAGATCGGACGATACTGCGGAGAGATTACCGCTTGCTCCTCTTTTTATGCCACAGCACCCTGGGGCTTCCTCTCTTCAAACGAATTTATCAATATTGCCGTTTCTGTAAAAACCACATTGGAGCCTGATATACTGCTCGATACGCTACAAAATATCGAACGCAATGCCGGACGGCAAACCAAAAGCCAAAACGGCTACGAAGATCGTCCGTTGGATATTGATATCCTTTTTTACGACGATAAAATTCTGCAGACAGAACGGCTTACAATTCCGCATCCACACCTTCATCGCCGACTATTCGTATTGATTCCGCTGGCCGAAATCGCACCTTCGCTAACTCATCCCGTGTTACAAAAAACCGTATCCGATCTTCTTCCTGAATGTCCCGACCACTCGCAGGTTGTATCGATTTGACATTCAGTTTACACCAATTACAACCGCTTCTGTAGCGATTATAGCACATTATTATATTCCAATACATTTTTTTAGTCAATAAAGACAATAAGCAGCCCAAAATCCCGTTTTATTTAAATGGGAAAAGCATAGTATGAATCCACTAATTTGTCAGACGAGGCACTTTCACCGATTTTTTCCGCTTACCCAATTATGGTTCTGATGATTAAACGCATTAATTCTTTGAGAAAGAGTCGAAACAGAATACCGAAGATTCCCGACCAAGACACATGATTCACCGAAAAATAACTAAAAAAATTGATTATGAAGCGATGGCATGGCTTTATTGCAGTACTTACGTTGACGATGCTTGTTTGGGGATGTAAAGGAATGACTCCATCCACGGCTGCCGAAAACATGGCGAAATGTATCCAGTCGGGCGATTATAATAAAATAGCTGAGAATCTGGCATCCGATCGCGGAGCGGATACACTACAAATAGTGCGCGACAAGCAACATTTCATAGCCGCCATCAGAGAAAAAGCTGAAAAACAGTTTGCCAAAAACGGGGGAATTCAGAACTATCATATCATCGGCGAAGCGGTTACTCCGGACGAATCAAAAGCTTACGTAAGAATCAGTTACAGATTCAAAAACGGAACCTCAATCGATGAAATTATTCCTCTTGTCAAATCGGGAGGGCAATGGAAATACGTGCTACAATAACATTGTAGTATAACGAATCAAAGCCTAAACTCATTCTTTGAAAAAATAATGATCTAAATCAAAACAATTTGTAATTTTTGAATGTATTTTTGCTCATCATGTTTAATCTTTAAAATTGAATCGAATGAAAAAAGTAATTGTTTCCGTAATGATGGCTGCAGCTTTTATTTTTGCAGCCAATGCTCAGAGTGCAAAAGCTACCAAAAGCGATGCTAAAGCAACTGTAACTCAAACCAAGAAAGATGCCAAAGCAACCAAAGAAGCTGCTAAAACTGAAGTAAAAGCAGCAAAAGAGGTAAAAAAAGCCGACACAAAAAAAGCTGCTGAAGTAAAGAAAACTGCAGACAAGAAGGTAAAAACAGCAAAAGAAGCTGCAAAAAAATAGGCTTTTTACTTCGGTAAAAAACAGACAGAATCTTCATTCCCGAAGATTCATCAGGACTAAGTCCGGGAGTTCCCGGGCTTAGTTTTTTTTGCAGCCTGCCGCTTACAAAAAAAACACTTCAAATTTCTTTGAAGTGTTTTTGTACGATAAACAGCACGGGAATTGAGTCATCCGTACATTAATTCATAATCAGCTCTATGTTAACACCATTCGACATAGAAGCCGTCCAATACGAAGCAGAAAAAGCCAGAATGCGATCAACCACCGCTTTACTGGGTGACAACGAAACAAGCGGTGCCTCTTTTTTCAAAACATTCGAATGTGAAGTAGCAGTGTAATTTTTTTTCATAGGCAAGAATCTCTTTAATACATGTATAGAATAAACGACGATTGCTTCCCTATATTGTTACCTGATAGTTAAATTTTCAAAACCATATCGTTCTCTTCCACCATCTTGCGCATATTAATCAAAGCATACCGCATCCGTCCCAACGCGGTGTTGATGCTCACCCCTGTTTTGTCCGCTATTTCTTTAAAACTCAGGTCGTCATAAAAACGCATCTTCACCACACACTTCTGGTTATCAGGCAAAAAATCGACCATCCGAGCCACGTTACCCAACAACTGTTCCTGCACCATATCGTCTTCCACATTGCTATCGCTCAATTTGATACTATTGAAGACATCGTAATCGAATTCGGTGTGAGACATGGTATTTTCACCCTGCTCCCGCCTGAAATAATCGATAATCAGATTATGTGCAATCCGGTTGACCCAAGCCACAAACTTACCGCTATCGGCATAGCGTTGTTGCTTAATGGAGGCAATCACTTTAATAAAGGTGTCCTGAAAAATATCTTCGGCCAACTGCCGGTTACGTACAATGAGGTAGATATACGTATAAATTTTATCCTGATGCCGGTTCATCAACACAGCAAAAGCATCGTGATTACCCTCGGCATAAAGACGTACCAACTCTTCATCTGTTTTTTTCAACAAATTAATAGGCATTACTTTCAAATTTTGGAGTTCAAAAGTAAAAGTTGGTCAATAGGCAAATCGGATTAAAATGTAAATAAGAATGAATTATTGTTCGACAAAGTTACAATTTATTGGCAGCTACACAATAAACAACCGTAGCAAAGCAATGAGTTTTTTTATTTTTAAACTTATTTAATCATCCGGATATAAATAGAACCGGTTACTCCGGCTGTATATTTGTTGCTATAGATTACCGGTTACGCCTTACTTTCGCAAACCCAAATAAACGCCGGCCATGAACAAGCACCTGAATATCAAAGAATGGAACATAGAAGACCGTCCCCGTGAGAAATTTTTGACAAAAGGGAGTCAAAGCCTCTCGGATGCCGAATTGCTGGGAATTTTGTTGGGCTCCGGTAATGCGCACGAATCGGCAGTCGGACTGGCACAGCGCATTTTGCACTCGGTAGACAACAACCTTGACGAGCTGGGAAAACTGGAAATTCAGCACCTCATCAAAAATTTCAATGGCATTGGAACCGCCAAAGCCATTACCATTGCAGCCGCACTGGAGCTCGGCCGACGACGCAAACTGGTAGCCCCGGCCGACAAAAAACAGGTACTTGCAAGCAAAGATGCGTTTGAAATACTGCATTCGAAAATAGCCGATATACCTCACGAAGAGTTCTGGATGTTGCTTCTCAACCGTGCCAATAAAATTACCCACCAGATAAAACTGACTCAGGGCGGTACCGGACAAACGGTTGTTGAGATTCCGCTGATACTGAAAACTGCCATCGACAAACTGGCTTCGGGCATCATAGTAGGACATAACCACCCGTCGGGGAACATCAAGCCCAGTCAACAAGACATCAAAATAACGCAACAACTGGCAGCCGCCTGCAAAATAGTTGACATAAAGTTGTTGGACCATCTGATTGTCGGACATCAGAACTACTACAGCTTTGCCGACAACGAACTGCTTTGATGAACTTCAAAAAACAAACCCTTTGAAAACTCGACAAATAGCACTATCTTTGTCGACCAAATCCGAATCAATTTTATAAACAATAGTATCTTGACTACAAACCCGATAAGTTTGCTCAAGTTCTGCTAATATCAAACCACAGTAACCTTTTTATGGCAACAACAGCTGATTTTAGAAATGGAATGTGCCTCGATCTCGAAGGCCAGTTTTATTTTATAATTGAATTTCTTCACGTAAAACCGGGTAAAGGTCCGGCTTTCGTACGTACCAAATTGAAAAACGTTCAAACCGGCCGTGTTATTGACAAAACCTTCAACTCTGGTGTTAAGGTAGATGAAGTCCGTATCGAACGTCGTCCGTACCAATACCTTTATCTTGACGATATGGGTTACAACTTTATGAACAACGAAACATTCGAGCAAATTTCCATTCAGAAATCAGTGATCAATGGTGTTGACTTTTTGAAAGAAGGCGAAAATGTAGAAGTGGTGACACATGCCGAATCGGAAACCGTACTTTATGCCGATGTAGCAACTCATGTCGTTCTCGAGATTACCTATACCGAGCCGGGTATTAAAGGCGATACCGCAACCAATACATTAAAACCGGCCACAGTTGAGACCGGAGCTACTGTTCGTGTTCCGCTTTTCATCGAAACCGGCGAAAAAATCAAAGTAGATACCCGTGATGGTTCTTATGTTGAAAGAGCCAAATAAACGTCTGTTTAATAGTACAAAAAGGGTCGCTGGTCGATCCTTTTTTTTTGTGGCATAATAAAAACAATCATCCCATCGCGGCAGTACCACCAAATACAATTTGCTTTTTTTGACGATTTTTCTTTTTTCCTCTGTCAAAATTCCTTTCTCATGTATTATCTTTGCATTTATAGATAAAATATATAATCAAAACCCAATCACTTTATTAATTTTATTGTGCATGAAAAAGTCAAATGTATTCGTATCGTTAGCTCTCTGCGGAGCTATTTTGCTGTCGGGATGCGCCAGCATGAACAATACCACTAAAGGCGGATTATTAGGTGGAGGTGCCGGTGCAGCACTTGGTGCCGGCGTTGGCGCATTGTTCGGAAAAGGTAAAGGTGCCATAATCGGAGCTGCCGTAGGAACAGCCGTAGGTGCCACTACAGGAGTTATCATTGGCAAAAAAATGGATAAACAAAAAGCAGAGTTGGCAAGAATACAGGGAGCTCAGGTTGAATCTGTAAAAGATGCCAACAACCTGGATGCCATCAAAGTTACCTTTGCCGAAGGTATTCTGTTCAGCACAGGAAAAAGCATTTTAAGTGTCTCCTCAAAAGATGCCCTTACCAAATTTGCCTCCTCGTTGAAGGACAATCCTCAAACCGATGTTACTATCTACGGTTATACCGATAACACCGGAAGCTTAGCCCTCAATCAAAGATTATCGCAGGAACGTGCCAATGCCGTCGGACAATATCTGAACAACAGTGGTATCGAATCAACCCGCCTTTCTACTATTGGCAAAGCATGGGACAACCCTGTTGCTGATAACAGCACCCCTTCCGGTCGTGCAAAAAACCGTCGCGTAGAGGTGTTCATCTCTGCAAATTCCAATATGATTCAACAAGCTAACGACGGAACATTGAAATAAACCGAACGTTTGTAGCATAAAAAAGCGGTCGCTTTACAACAAAGTAAAACGACCGCTTTTTGTATGCTTTGGCTTCTGTATTATTTCATAAACTCATCCACTTTCTGCTGCATTTCGCTCAACAGAGGAGCATTGGATGCGATAATTTCCCCACCAAAAAGATAACCCTCTCCGTGAGTAAAATCGACTGTTTTACCTCCGGCCTGCTGAACGATAAACGCGCCGGCGGCAACATCCCAGGGCTTCAAATCGTACTCAAAAAAGGCGTCGAAACGACCACAGGCCACATAAGCCAGATCGGTGGCAGCCGAACCAAGACGGCGCACTCCACGCGCTTCGGTCATAGCCCATTTCAGCAAACCCATGTAACTATCGAGTTGCGTGAAATTGGAATAGGGAAAGCCTGTTGCCAATAAGGCATCCTGCATATCCGCCGTTTTCGAAACGTGAATTTCATCGCCATTCAGGTAGGCTTTGCTCCCCTTCCAGGCAAAGAAACACTCATCGCGACAGATCTCGTACACCACGCCAAGCACCAGTTCATCGCCTTCAAGCAATCCGATGCTGACAGCATAAACCGGCACGCCCTGTATAAAGTTGGTGGTACCATCCAGCGGATCGATCACCCAATTGAAACGTTCTCCCTTTTTAGTGGAAGTACCCTCTTCGGCAATAAAACCCGACTCGGGAAGCAACGCCGAAAGCGCTTCGATAATAACGGCCTCCGAGGTTTTGTCCACATAACTTACCAAGTCGTGCAGACCTTTATTTTCGACCTTATCCTGATTGAAATGCCTGCGTTCGCTGGCTATAAAACCGCCTGCTTTCCGGGCAATTTCGCAAACGGAGAGGCAAAGTTCTTCGTAATCCATGTTTATTTCGATAGTGCGACGATGCTCTCTTTCAACGAAGCAATTTTGCTTTCGGCATCGGCCAGTTTTTTACGTTCGTTAGCCACAATTTCGGGCTTGGCATTGGCCACAAATTTTTCGTTGCTCAGTTTCTTGTTTACCGAAATCAAAAATCCCTCCTGATATTTCAGCTCTTCGTTCAGTTTTTTCAGTTCAGCTTCCACATCGATCAAAGAGCCGAGTGGAACGGCATATTCGGTAGTACCAACCCTGAATGACGTGGCTCCGGCAACTGTTTCGGCAACCGTTTCCACAGCCGAAAGATTGGCCATCTTTTCAACCACAGACTGTAATGCCAACGCGTCATTACCCACAATTTGCAAGGCCAACTGTTCTTTGTTCGGAATATTTTTTTCGAGACGAATGGTACGAATGCCGGCAATAATCTCCTTGGTTTGTTCAAATTGTGCCAGCAACGCCTCATCGATAGCACCGGCTTTCGGCATGGCACTTACCATGATGCTGTCGGTTTCGGCACGGTCACCCAAAGCATGATAGAGCTCTTCGGTGATAAACGGCATAAACGGATGGAGCAGCTTCAGCAGTTTTTCGAAGAAGCCGATCGTTGCATCCAGCGTTGTTTTATCGATCGGTTGTTGGTAAGCCGGTTTGATAAGCTCCAAATACCAGGCCGAAAACTCGTCCCAGAAGAGCTTGTAAACCGCCATCAACGCTTCGCTGATACGGTATTTCCCGAACAGATCGTCCACCTCTTCGATGGTTTGGCTCAGTTTGGCATCGAACCATTTGATAGCGATTTGCGATGATTCGGGTTGAGACCTCTCTCCCGAAGAAAGGGGAGAAACCTCCCACCCTTTAACTAAGCGGAGTGCATTCCATATTTTATTGTTGAAGTTACGACCCTGTTCGCAGAGTGATTCGTCGAACAATACGTCGTTACCGGCAGGCGCTGCGAGCATCATACCCATACGCACCCCGTCGGCACCGAACTGTGCGATCAGATCGAGCGGATCGGGCGAGTTACCCAGCGATTTCGACATCTTGCGTCCTTGTTTGTCGCGAACGATACCGGTAAGGTAAACATTACTAAAACAGGGTTTTTGACGGTATTCAAAACCCGAAATAATCATACGAGCCACCCAGAAGAAGAGAATATCCGGCGCGGTCACCAGATCGCTGGTCGGGTAATAGTAGTTCACATCTTCGTTTTCGGGGTGATTGATGCCGTCGAATACGGAGATCGGCCACAACCACGAAGAGAACCACGTATCGAGCACATCCTCATCCTGACGCAGATCGTCGATGGTCAACGGATAGTCGACTTTAGCCAATGCTTTCTGATAAGCCTCCTCTTTGCTTTCGGCAACAACCAATCCACCTTTCGGAAGGAAATAGGCCGGAATACGGTGTCCCCACCACAACTGACGGGAGATACACCAGTCCTTCACATTCTCCATCCAGTGACGGTAGGTATTTTTGAATTTCGGCGGAACCAGTTTGATCTCATCGCTCATCACCGCTTCGAGAGCCGGTTTTGCAAGATCCTCCATTTTGAGGAACCACTGCATGGAGAGCTTCGGTTCGATGGGCACGTTGGTACGTTCGGAGAATCCCACCTTGTTGGTGTACTCTTCCACCTTTTCGAGCAGACCGGCATCGGCCAGGTCTTTTTCGATCTGCTTGCGGACATCGAAACGATCCATACCAATATACAAACCGGCAGCTTCGCTCAATGTTCCGTTATCGTTGAAGATATCGATAGAGGGCAGGTTGTATTTTTCGCCCAGCATGTAGTCATTCACGTCGTGCGCCGGAGTCACCTTCAGGCAACCGGTACCGAATTCGATATCCACGTAGTCGTCTTCAATAACCGGAATAACGCGATTGACCAACGGGACAATCACTTTTTTCCCTTTCAAATGAACGTTTTTAGGATCATTGGGGTTGATGCACATGGCAGTATCGCCCATGATGGTTTCCGGGCGGGTAGTTGCCACCACGGCACACCCCGATTCTCCCTCGATTTTATAGCGCAGGTAATACAATTTCCCCTGATGCTCTTTGTAAATCACCTCTTCGTCGGAAAGTGCGGTGAGAGCGGCCGGATCCCAGTTGACCATGCGCACACCGCGATAGATCAACCCTTTGTTGTAGAGGTCGACAAACACTTTGAGCACGCTTTCGGAACGGGCTTCGTCCATGGTGAAGCAGGTACGATCCCAGTCGCAGGAAGCACCGAGTTTTTTCAGCTGTTCAAGAATGATACCTCCATGCTTGCGGGTCCACTCCCAGGCATGTTCCAGAAACTCGTCGCGGGAGAGATCGGTCTTTTTGATTCCTTCGGCAGCAAGTTTTCCCACCACTTTGGCTTCAGTAGCAATAGAGGCATGGTCGGTTCCCGGCACCCAGCAGGCGTTTTTGCCCAACATACGGGCACGGCGCACCAGAATATCCTGAATGGTATTGTTGAGCATATGGCCCATGTGCAACACACCGGTTACATTGGGAGGAGGGATGACGATGGTATAAGGCTCCCGTCCGTCGGGTTTCGATTTGAAAAATCCGTTATCTAACCAATACTGGTACCATTTCGATTCTACTTCGGAGGGATTGTATTTACTTGCTAATTCCATAAAAGTTAAGCGATTATTAGTGAACGAGATAACCTTTCGGTTTTGACCTGCAAAATTACAAAAAATATCCGAGGAAAATGTGCCAATTTGCTAATATGGTAATGTGCTAATTAAGAATCTGCACAGGAAAGATTTGCATAACAAACGTATCGTTTTCAATCAGAGAATTGTTTTTACATTTACTAGTGGAATTTAATGTGTAATAAGCCCAAAGCCCAACGTACGAACCACCCCCGTTCGGCGAGAGCATAGCGGTGCACTTGCGGAGTTTACAATGCATATTCATCGCAATAAATGCATAGAACAATTTGATTTGCGTAGATTATTGCGTATATTTGTTGCAAATATTGCGTAGAATATGAAGTATATTTATCAGAATGTAGACTGGCCTCATTTCACATGGAACAATGATCTGTTGCTTTCAACCTTGAGTAAAGTGCGAAATCTTCAGGGAAGGCTTATGGGAAAGATGGAGGCGATCGGTTTCAATCTCAGGAACGAAGCTGTATTGGAAACATTGACTCTGGATGTGATTAAGACAACTGAGATAGAGGGTGAGATTTTAAATCTGGATCAGGTTCGCTCATCCCTGGCAAAACATCTCGGTGTGGACATCGGTGCTCTTAATTATTCCGACCGAAGTGTAGATGGCATTGTGGATTTGATAATGGATGCAACCAAAAATTGCAACGAACCCATATCTGCAGATCGTCTGTTCAGTTGGCATGCTGCCCTGTTTCCGACCGGACAAAGTGGATTGTATAAAATCACAGTTGGCTCCTGGCGTATTGATTCAACGGGCCCCATGCAGGTCGTATCCGGGGCAATGGGTAAGGAGCAGGTACATTATCAGGCTCCGGATTCATCGGTTATTCCCCGGGAGATGGAGCAATTTATGGATTGGTTCAATGCTAAAACAGACCTGGAGCCAGTCCTAAAAGCTGCGATTGCACATTTATGGTTTGTAACGCTTCATCCATTCGAAGATGGCAATGGCAGGATTGGCCGTGCGTTGACCGATATGTTACTTGCCCGTTCAGATGGCAGTACACAACGTTTTTATAGTATGTCTTCCCAAATAAGAAAAGAACGAAAAACGTATTATGATATTTTGGAACGTACTCAAAAAGGTGGCCTCGATATAACAGACTGGCTGTCCTGGTTTTTGAATTGCCTGTTGAACACATTGATTTCTTCGGATGCGATACTTGCCAAGGTGATGTCTAAAGCTGGCTTTTGGAAGCAACATTCGACAACCATTTTGAACGAGCGTCAACATTTGATGCTCAATCGACTGTTAGATGGTTTTGAGGGTAAACTGACCTCTTCAAAATGGGCAAAGATCACAAAATGCTCTCAGGATACAGCGATTAGAGATATTCAGGACCTGATGAATAAGGCAATTCTTCAAAAAGAAGCGGCGGGTGGCAGAAGTACCAACTACGAATTGTTGATAACCCAAGAGAAGGATCGTAGCTCCGCCGATCCGGTAGCATAATCGAATCCCTTTGCACATTCCGAACTACTCACTACATTTGCAGTTCGGAACGGTCGCGGAGTAACCACCCGCGACAAAACGATACCGGTCACCTCAAATGCACGATATGACAACGCGTTTTTACTCCTGGCTCACACAACGTTATCCTCAGAATTATATTTTCAGGAAACCATATGTCGGGTCGTGCATATTCATGGCGCTGTGTTTTACGTTTACACTCATCTACAAACCGGTACAACAGCACTACGCTCCGCTGGTAAGCTACGCGTTTTCCATTCTTGTCTATAGCATCGCCTCCGCGATTCCCATTATTTTGTGCGCAAAACTCCTGCGCAAAATACCCTGTTTCTCCAAAGAGGAAGAGTGGACGTTTCTGAAAGAGATTGTGGCCGTTGTGCTGACGCTGATCGCGTTGGGCATTGGCGCCTATTTCATCGCATTTGCCGTAGAGCCTCCGGCTCCACGATGGAATTGGTCTACTTTTTTCGATTCGTGCCTCAATGCTTTTCTGATCGGCATTATCCCTTTCGGGGTTTTTACCGCCACCAATTTTCGTTATCTGTTCGGGTCGCCGGTGGCCGAAGCGTTTTTCAATCCATCGGAGGCAGAGCCCAATGAGCACCTAATTCAGATAGATTCCACCCTCAAAAAAGAGGAGCTGAGTTTTTATCCGGGCCAGTTTATCTATGCCCTTTCCGACGGTAATTATGTCATCTTCTTTCTGGAAACCAACAACCGGATTCAAAAAAAGAGCATCCGCAACTCCATCAGCAACATCGAACAGCAGCTCTCCGGCATTCCTCATTTCATGCGGACACACCGCGCTTTTATTGTCAATCTGGAAAAAGTCCGTTCTAAAAAAGGAAATTCGCTGGGATATCAGTTGAGACTTTCCGGCACAGATACCGAGATACCCGTATCGCGCCAAAACACCGGACGATTCAACCAGCTTATGCAAACGATTCGCTGAACCGTTCGTCCCAAAAGCTTGCCGTTCGTCCCACATTTTCTACCCACACTTACTATTCATCACAAAAACCGTCATTGTATCCCACTAATTTGCAGGCTCAGCCGACACGCTCTTCCTTTGCAGACTCAAACATCAAAACAAAGTGGCAATGAAAGATTTTTGGCTTCAAAAACGGGCTGTCATGTGGTTATTCTCAGGTATGATTATCGCGGGCATTTCAGGTCTGTCGGCTCAGGAAAAACAATCGGTCGGCGGAAAAATAATCGACCGGGCGACACAAGATGTTATCGAATACGCAAACATACGACTATTCAGAGCGTCGGACTCCACCCTTGTGGGCGGAGCCGTCAGCGACAACCATGGCACCTTCGCCATCCAACCGGTAGCTCGGGGAACCTACCGTCTACGGATATCGTGCATCGGATACGAAGAGGCTACGAAATCCATCGTAGTTGATAGAGAGAAAGCCGACGCGGGTACCATTTATCTGCAAGGAAAAGCGGTAGCGATGCGCGAAGCGGTGGTGGTGGCCGAACGTACAAAAGCGAAATCGGAGAGGGACAAAACCACCTTTTTCATCTCGAAAAAAATGACGGATGTCTCTAATAGCGGTACCGACCTGCTGAAACTGATCCCTGGTATTCAGGTCGATTTCATGCAAAACGTCTCGCTGGAGGGTAGCAGCAACATCCTGATTCTGGTGAACGGAAAAGAGCGCGACCGGAGCTTTATCAGCCAGCTCAATCCCAAAGAGATCGACAAAATAGAGGTTATCAGTAGCCCGCCAGCCAACTACGACGGCAATGTGACGGGCGTTATTAACGTGGTATTGAAGAAAGAGAACAACACCGGCATCAGCGGACAAATCAACGCCGAGATCCCGACTTCCAGCTCCGCGGTCTACATATTCCCCAACTACAACCTGAGCCTCGGATGGAAGAAACTGACCCTTTTTACATCGTACAACGGAGAGGTGAGTTATTTCGACATGCACGAAAGCACCTACCGGAAAACGTGGAATCACACAGGCACAACCGAACTGTTTTCGGATCAGTATGTCAAACAGAGAAACTGGTCGCACCGTTTTCATTATGGCTTCGACTACATCTTCGACAGGCGGAACCAGCTCAGCTTGTACGGATTTTACAATCCCTACTCCAACAAACATAGCGGCACGGCCGTTTCACGCGTAAGCGGAGTGCAAAACCGCCAATGGGAAGCCATTAAAAAGGACACGGACAAAAACAACCGCAACTACTATTCGCTATTTTACAACCATCGGTTCAACACAACCGGGCATGAACTATCGGTAGAAGCGAGCGACTATCAGCTGAGTGCAGAAAACAGTACCGACTACCGCAGCGTTTCGGAGGAGAGTATTCTCGCCTCCAATACTTTCAAACCGCAACAAAACGTATTCAGTGCAAAAATCGATTATACACGACCTCTGACAACAAAGATCGGTCTGGCAACCGGCATCAAAACAAAACTACAGGCACTGACAGACCGGAACAGCACCGATTTCCGATACAACGAAGATAGTTATGCAGCCTACACCACCCTGTCGTACAGACAGACTAAATTCGATGCAAGCCTCGGACTGCGTGCCGAACAATCGGTATCGACACTGAAAAGCAGTTTCGACACCCATCTGTTCGCTCTCTTACCATCGGTCAATATGCGGTTGCAGCTCTCCGACAAGCAGAATATCCGCTTTTCGCTCAGTCGTTCGATAGCACGCCCCAACCTTTACCAGCTGAACCCGGCAGTAGCCACCGACGACCCGTTTACCATCCGCGAAGGGAATCCGACGCTGAAGCCGGAGTTTCGCACCGCTTTGTTTCTGGAACACTCCATCCGGTTTGCCTCCAACTATTTTGCCACCCGGCTATTCTATAACAAAACAACAGACGCCATCAACAAGCTGACCTTTGTCAACGACACCAGCGCTTTTGAGACCAAAACCTATAACCTGGGAACTATCCACCAGTACGGCATACAGTTGTCCGGTTCGTTCAGACTGGGCATCGCCACACTGAATCCCTATGTTCGGATATACGGTTTGCATGGAGCAGGCAACAGCACGGCGCGGCAATACTCGGTTGCAAACAGACACACAACCGGAATAGAATCGGGGCTATCGGCCATTGTATCGGTTACCAACACACTGGCACTCTCGCTCTCGGCACAATATGCCACGCCGTTGCAAGCCATCCAGAGCAATACATTTTGCGATGCGCTCTACTTCGTCTCTATAGACAAAACAATCAATCAAAACATGAAAATAGGAGTAGTAAGCGGGCTTCCATTCGCGCGGAAGTTTACCTACGCGGGATCGGATGCCGATGGAAGTAATTTCACCAGCCGCTATAACGGATACCTGCTTATGCCTACGGTGCCGCTCTGGTTCCGGATGAGCTACCAGTTCCATTCGGGCAAAAAGAGGAGTCAAATAAAAAGGGACACCGAAGAGCCGGAAAATTTACCCAAAAGAGGATTCTAATCCGGTTTCGGCACAGAATTATTGCAGGCTGCTTCTCCAATCGGTTCGGAAAAGCAGCCTGCACTTTCTGTGAGGCATAGGTATACCAGCCATACCCTACCCGGCGCTCGCGACTCACGTCCGAAATGCGCAACAATAAATATTTATGTTTTTTTACGATATTCATTATTGCATCTTATTAGCATAACGCTAACTTTGTCACAAATAAGTTAAATATTCGCAGCAATAAACAGGCTTGAATATTTAAGTTTTTCCCACATACCAAGCTCTGTACTACTAACCCACATGCTATGTAAAGCCGGAGGCTATCGGATAGTTTTCGCGGCTTAATGCTCCCGCTACGTGACGGGTAGCTTGTCAATCAAAATCGTATTCTGTAGAAGAAGTATGTTGTGTCCGATCGCGACGCGTACCGATTGCCGCTATGTACTGACGATCACGTCGGGATAAATAACCGACGAAAAGGTACGCTACCGGACGTGTGAAAACAGTTCACATGCCAGACGCAACACAATGTTAACGAATATTACATTTCAAAGCAAAACTTCTTTCTGTTTGGTCGAACGATCGTCGAAGGATGGTCGGAGGATCGCCGGAAGGAAGGTGGATAGTAGTAATAATTAAAAAAACAAAAAAAACATGGCAGAATCGAAGAACAACATCGTGACCCATGGCCTGAGCGGCATGGTGGGCGACATGCTGGTATTCCGCACCCATGCGGGGAAAACCATTGTATCGGCAAAGCCGAAGGAGAGAACAGGAGAACTCAGCGAAGCGCAAAAGAGGCAACAAGAACGCTTTCAGGAGGCCATACTGTATGGAAAAAGCGTATTGACCGATGCTACGCTGAAAGCAGCGTACCAAACTGCCGCTCCCGAAGGGGTAACGGCCTACAACGTGGCAGTGGGCGATTTTTTGCATGCGCCAAACATTAAATCGGTAGACGTGAGTAAGTACACGGGCAAACCCGGCGAAACCATCGAGATGGAAATTAGCGACGACTTCCGCGTAGCCGCGGTAAAAGTTGCCATTTACAATCCCGACGGCAGTGTGGTAGAACAGGGCGATGCCAAGCAACAACCCGGCCAGCCGAAGTGGGCCTATACCACGACAGCCTCCAACGACTCGCTAAGCGGCGACAAGATAGTGATACGCGCGTTCGACCTACCGGGCAACGTGAGTGAGGAGGACAAAACAATTTGAAAATTTGAGGATGTGGCAATTTGAGGATTTGAAGATTGAATCTGCCACAGCCGACATCAGGTTGTACAATAAAACAACTACGACAAAAGGTAGAAACAAGGGGCGGCCCATCTTTCAGTTTTTCGACGACCGGAAGGATTGTGTGCCACCCCTCTACCCCAAATCAAAAAAAAGAAAAGAGGTATGTGACCGCAAAGGTAAGCAATAAACAGACATAACCTTAGCTGCCACGCAAGAAGGTTTGCATGGGAATCCATGCGGAAGTAATAAGGAGTTGGGAACTGATTGGCTTCGATGAAGGTTGTTTGTGGTTAAAAACCACGCTGGTTTTGGGCACAGATTACGCTATCGCTAAACCTGCGCCAGCCCGGGCCAATGTGCTAATATGGTAATATGCCAATTAAGAGAATCACAGCAAACATGTCAGTTGAAATATCCAACAGGAAACCCATATTTTATATCAAAAAAAAGGTTTTATATTTACAGTCATGTAGCCTATTGGGTATATACAAAAAAACAGACTAACTAATACACAATTACACTCAGCTGGCTAACTGATATTTAACCCAAATTAAATCACTTCAGATCATTTGCATATACGCAATAAACTAAGTTGAAAATATACGAATGTTCGTATATCAAACGTTAACTGCCATAATATGAGGACCCTACACGATATTTTTTAAAACTTAAAACTATATAACTATGAAAAAAATTAGAATGATTTTTTTTCTGCTGATAGGACTTAGTTTTAATCAGCTTACTTTTGGACAACAACCAATTTATGTTGGAATTAAAACAAACCAATTTAATTTTTTTGCATCAAGTCAAAATAACACAAATTGGTGTTGGGCAGCATCTTTGCAAATGATTTTCAATTATTATGGAGTAAGTATTGATCAAAATCAAATTGTTGCAAGAAGTTACGGAACTGACGAATTTGGTAATTTGCCAAACTGGACTGGAAGTTTTCAATTAATTACTGCTAATCTAAACAATTGGAATATTGATAATAGGGGGAGACAATACTCTGTGACTGCTTCATTACATTGGGGCGCACCGACACCTATTTATTTGATTCAAGAACTAACTGCAGGTCGACCAGTATTGATAGGTTATAAATCGGGACCGAACACTGGACATGCAGTAGTAATTACCGCATGTAGTTATATTCAAACAATGAATTATCCAGTCATTCAGACAATTATAGTTAGAGATCCATATCCAAATCAACAAAATGTGATTAATTTAGGACGAGTTGAATACCCTGGATTAAATTTAGCTAATCTTATTCAAGCTCATTGGTACATAAGAATTCAATGAAAGAAACAGAAAATTACGGCAGTTAACAAAAACTATATGTCAATTGGGGTTTCGGTGCGGACAACAAAGTTCGCAGCCCGCAACAACGGCATCGGTGTTCGACAGGAAAGCAAACCGCAATCCCCAACTGCATATAGTTCCGTCCGTTGGCGGTAATAAAAAAAAACACGACATGGATAAGGATGAGAAGGAAATAGAAAAGTATAAAATTGCAATAGATTTATTAAAATACGAAGGAGAAATGTTATGGCAGATTATGTCTGCATATATGATTGTAAATACAGTTTTCCTTGGATTTATTTCTCAAGCTGCATTTAAGGATGGTAAAGATTATACATTACATTATGACCCGATTTGTTTCCTTGCAGGCATATTTGGATTAATTTTAATTGTACCATGGTTAGGCACATTCTTACGTAATTCTGATTATTACCATTTTCGAATGGCTCAATCAAAGAAAGTTGAGCCTGATGGTTGGTGCTTATTAAAAGATAAAGGTGAAGATTTTGCAAATGGTAGAGAGGTGAAAATTGAGGGTGAAAGATATCAAATAGGCTGTTTAGGTCGATTAATGAGAAATAAGCGAGCCGTATACTGGTTGATGGCCTTATTTGGGATTATATATAGTATTTTGATTATTTTATTTGGCCCATGGTGGCCAATTCAAGTTTTAAAATAACCATTTATGAGCAACGAAATAAATGATGTTTATCTAAAAGTTGATAGCCTCTTTAAATTAGGATTAAAGGCTCAAATCAAAGGTTCGGAATTATCATTTGATAGATTCTTGCATGTTGATGATTTAGTACAAGAAAAGAAATACTACGTTTTAATTATTAATGATAAGGGTCTTCATTTTAATGATTTGAGTGGGTTATATGTCGGATTGATTAAGATTATTGAACAGGAACTGGATAAGATTAAAAATGAGATTAATAATTACGAACATCATAGAATGCATGATTTGGCATACGATGAAACATTTATTGATTATGAGCTTGAAGGATTAGGTTTTCGAGAAAGCAAATTGCATAAAATTATCGAACAAATAGAAAAGAATAAAACAAAGAAAAATTAACTACTCCCTCGCTGCCGCACGATTAGCGCAGCGTATCGTGTGGCCAAACCCCGGTTCCTATGCTCGCGCGGGGTCTTATGACCCGTGAGCAGCAAAGAATGAAATAGCCGCCAAGACCCGTTTTCACAGTATCCTGACGGCTATTAAATTTTACAGAAGAGAGAACTGCTATTTCAGAAAATGAGTGCAGTCTATCAATCGTCTTATTTCCCAAACAGCATATCCACCCGTCCGAGTTGAGCTCCGGTTTTACCGGCCTGTATAATCTGCACCGGCTTTCCGTCCGCGTTCGGCACCTGTTTGTTGATAACCAGATGGGAGTGGCCGCTGCAAATCAAATCGATGTAGCGCGAATGGGCAGCCACCGTCCAATCTGAGAATTTGGCATTTTCGGCAACACCAAGATGCGAAATGCAAATAACGACATCGCAACGCTCTTTTTTCTTCAACTGCTCGGATACGGCATTGGCCGTCTCTTCGGGATTATGCCACGTGATGCCTTTGAAATTATAGTCGGCAATAAGATTCGCCGGACTGATGCCCAAGCCGAAAATACCGATCTTGAGGCCGCCCCGTTTAACGATAACATAAGGCTTTATCAAACCTTCGAGTGCCGTTCCCTTTACATCGTAATTGGCGCACACGATTGGAAATGTTGCCTTTGCCAGATGTTTCGCCAGGCTATCTACCCCATTGTCGAACTCATGATTTCCGAGAGTCACCGCATCATACTTCATCGTATTCATGCCCAATACCTCCACATCGCCTTTGAAAAAGTTGAAGAAGATCGTGCCCTGCGAAAAATCGCCGTCATCGACCAGCACCACACATTTGTGATTGGCTCTGACCGTATCGATGATGCCCAACCGCCGGGCATACCCGCCCGTTCCGTCATCACCGGGTAAAATCTGGCTATGGGTATCGTTGGTTGTCAACACCACCATCGACTTCTGCACCGAACAGGATGCCAGTGCACAAGCTATCGCGCAAATTAGTATACTACTCTTTATCTTCATAAATCCTCCCGTCTAAAGTGGCATTGATATGATGACCCTTCACATTTTCCTTTTTCACCCAATCGAGAATGACCGCCCGCAACGAAACGGGGAACGTTTCGGTTGCCAGTGCCTTGGTGAGTTCCTGATAAAAATCGTTTCCTTTGGCAATATAATCATTGGCCACCACCCGATATGTTTTGTCCGGATCGAGGGGTGCGCCCTGTACCAGCACATGTACCGCCTTCCGGCTTTTGATTCCGAAACGAATACCGGCAACCGGACCACCCTTATGAGCCGCAATACTATCGGCAAGCGCCTGCACGCGATCGCCCTTCAGATCGAGCACCACCAACGCGTTTTCAAAGGGCATCAGTTCGTAAATATGCGCCACTTTGATAGCCCCCTGACGGATCGGTTTACGCAACCCTCCGGGATTGGTAACCGCAAAATCGACTTTTCCGGTCGAATGCTGCTGCGCATAACTCAACATCACCTCGGCAAAGAAGTTGCCCAGCAAGCTCTCCGGATGACCGGGAGTCAAATCCTGATCGGTATATCCGATCGTCTCATCGGCCGTTTTGATCGCGATATCGGCATACGGTTTCAGCACCGTCACCATCTGCCGATCCTGAATGGCATCAGCCTGCCGGTCGACCGGAATATGAGTGGCTCGTAGCTGCACAAGCCTTGTCTGGCTGCAACCGGCAACCAGCAGAGCGCAGGCCAACAAACCGACGTTTATAAATTTCCGCATAAGCATGAGTTCAAAAATTTCAAATTCCTAATTCCAATAAATGGTTATCCGCAAAGCGTACTAAGTAATAGATGGCATTGAAAATTCATTATTGCCGTCTGCTTTAGCTGACGGTGGAAGCAATAGCCATTTCTACGGGGCTTTAGCCCAACTGCCATTCGGCTAAAGCCGTATCGGATTACGGAGCAGCTATCCGTCGGTTGAAACCGACGGCAATAATGTACATTATCCGGGATTCACCGTTTGCTTAGGAGATCTTGCGGATAATCATATTCCAACATTCCACTATGTACCGAAGTACTGTGTACTGTGTACTGTGTGAACTGAGTACTATAATTACTGTTTATCCGGTTTTGCCCGCATCGAATCGTAGGCAAGGTATCCGATAATAGCGCCATACATCACTAATCCGAGCCATTGAGCGCCGACGCTCTCTACCCAGGCTTCATTGGTCAGGTTGATACCACCAAAGCGCAACGCAGCGCTCACAACGCCCATCAACGCGCCACCGGCAATAAATCCGGAAGCGAGCAACGTTCCTTTTTCAAAACGGGCCTTATTCAATGTTTCGTCTTTCGAGCGGGTCGAGACATACCAGGCAACAATACCTCCGACCAAAAGCGGAGCGTTCAGTTCCATCGGGATAAACATACCCAACGCGAAAGCCAAAGCCGGAATTTTGAATACGGTCAATACGATCGCAATCAGCGCGCCGATGCCATACAAGATCCAGGGAGCCCCGGTTCCCGACATCAACGGTTCGATAACGGCCGCCATCGCATTGGCTTGCGGAGCCACAAGGGCATTGGGGCCCGTAAACCCGTATGTTTTGTTCAGAATCATCATCACCACGCCTACGGTTGCTGCCGACACGATGGTTCCCAGAAATTTCCACCCCTCTTGTTTGGCAGGGGTACTTCCCAGCCAGTATCCGATTTTCAGGTCGGTGATAAATCCTCCGGCCATCGAAAGCGCCGTACAAACCACACCACCCATGACCAACGCGGCCACCATTCCGGCTGTTCCTTTCAGACCAACCGCCACCATCACTACCGAAGCCAGAATAAGCGTCATCAGCGTCATTCCCGAGACAGGATTGGTACCTACAATGGCAATAGCATTTGCAGCTACCGTTGTAAACAGGAAGGCTATAATGGCAATCACAGCCAGCCCAACCAGGGCATAGAAGAGGTTATGCACCACTCCGAAAAAGAAGAATACAAAGATGGCAATCAAAGCGGCAATCACACCGAAAGCCAGAATTTTCATCGAAAGATCGCGCTGCGTACGCAACACGGCAGTTTTATCATCCGTTGCTTTGCCACCACCGATCTCTTTGGCTGCCAGACCAACCGCCCCGCGAATAATGCTCCACGAGCGAATGATGCCGATAATTCCGGCCATTGCAATACCACCGATACCGATATGACGGGCAAATGTTTTAAAGACCTGTTCGGCTGTCATGCCGTCCACACCACCCGGCACCGGAGTGTAGGTAGGAGTCAGCGATTGCAGGGTCACATCGCCCAGCAAAGGCAACAGCGGAACAATAACGAACCAGACCAATGCCGAACCGGCACAAATAATGGCGGCATAACGCACACCCACAATGTACCCGAGCCCCAACACGGCAGCTCCCACGTTCAGGTTAAAGACCAACTTGGCTTTTTGAGCGATGACATCGCCGTAATAAACCGCCCGGGTGGAGAATGTTTCGCTCCACGCGCCAAAGGTAGCCACCACAAAATCGTAGATACCCCCGATTACTCCGGCAAAGATCAACGGCTTGGCCTGATTTCCGCCTTTGGCACCCGACACCAGCACCTGTGTAGTAGCCGTAGCTTCGGGAAAAGGATATTTGCCATGTTGTTCGGATACAAAATATTTTCGGAAAGGAATCAGGAAGAGGATTCCAAGAAATCCGCCGAGTGCGGAGCTCAGAAAGATCTGAAAGAAATCGACCGAGAGGTCGGGATGTTTTGCCTGTAAAATGTAGAGTGCCGGCAATGTGAAAATGGCACCGGCCACAATCACCCCGGAATTCGCGCCGATCGACTGGATAATGACATTCTCGCCCAACGCATTCTTCCGTTTAGTTGCCGTCGAAAGTCCCACGGCAATAATTGCAATAGGGATAGCCGCTTCGAATACCTGCCCGATTTTCAGTCCCAGATAGGCCGCTGCTGCCGAAAACAGTATTGCCATCAGCAACCCCCACCCGACAGAATAACGACTCACCTCCGGATATTTTTTCCCGGGGTTCATCAGGGGTTCATACTTTTCGCCCGGTTTCAACTCCCGAAACGCATTTTCGGGCAATCCTGTAATTGGTTCTTGTGTCTGCTCCATACAATGTTATTTGGTTAGTTTTTATTCCCGCACAAAATGAGGTATCTCAGCCGGGAGTTCAAACGATATCTCTATCAATCCCTTTATCACACCCTCTTCACGCCATGGCATCTGATGAATCATTTTTCTGACACCCCGTTTCTCGATTGTGTAAATATTACTCTCACCCGTTTCGATCAGGTGGCAAATCTTTTCCCACGAAGCCGCGCCATGACAATCCTTCAGGTTCTTACCGATAAGGTCTCCGTATTTAGCAAACTGAGAAGCAGATCGGTCGTTGCAATAGACCACAACGCCGGAACGATCACAGACCGTCACGGCCGCCATTGTTTCTTTCCAATAGTCCATATTCATCCTCTTTGGTTTGAACGCAAAAATACAAAAAATAGCCTATTCTTTGCGTTTATTTATGCAATCCCGATAACATTACCCGTAGCAATAAAAAAAGCCGGCTTCGTAAAGCCAGCTTTTTCTATAATGCACATATTTTGCATTTGTGATCCTACCGGGAATCGAACCCAGACCAACAGAACCGGAATCTGTCATTCTATCCATTAAACTATAGGACCAATCGGAGTGCAAAAGTACTATTTTTCACAGAGATTTGCACTACCTTTGAACAGATTCTATTCTATTTTTTGCAAAATATAGAACGATAAACGATTACGGACGAAGGCTCTTCATCACAAAATCAAGAATTTCCTTTTCTCTTTTCTTTGCAAATTCAGGATAATCCATACCATCCCAGTTGAAAATATACTGAGAGAACGAACGATTGATAAAGACAGAGAAAAGCAATGAAAATACGCTAAACAGCAGCTCTTTGGTATCGATAGGACGAATAATACCCTGTTCGATAGCCTCCTTGGTTTGTCTTTCAAAACGTATCATGATTTCCTGAGGGAAAAGCGAGATTTTACGTTTGAGGAAATTCAATCGTTGCGGATTATTCAAAAACTCATTAACGATAAACAAGGGCATTTTAGGGCTGGAAACAAACAGATCGAACTGTGCTTCCATCATTTGATTTAATCTTGTGAGATAGGGTTTCTCTCCGTCAACAGCCTCCGTGAGTACGACAAGTACTTGTTTATACTTGTTAATAAATACGGTTTCAAAAAGATTTTCTTTCGACCGGAAATAATAGTGCACCAAAGCATGATTTACTTCTGCCTTTCGGGCAATTTCCGTCGTTTTTGCAGCGCTGAATCCTTTATCAAGGAAAACTTCTTCAGCAGCCATCAGGATACGATGTTCCGTGTTAATTCCTTTCATTGTTGTGTCGTAATTTGGTTAGTTAAAATATAGCTCTGATAGTAAAAACTCTGTTCAAAACAGATATATTTGTATCTGTATACGTAGAGACAGCTTTAACATCTGTACAAGACAATGGTTAAATCAATTTTTTATGTTTTTTGATGTTGATTTTTCTCGACCGACAAAAATAACAGATATACACCAATAAAACAACAAAAAGAAGAAATTTTTTATTTCTATAACACAGAAATATTCAACTATCCGGGCCTATAAAATTTTATTTTTTATTTACTATGCGAAGTTCCTTTGTTATATTTTTTATATTTCTGATTTTAACCACATTACCAGACATCATTATTTTTCAGAAATGGATAAAACCGTTACAAGCAAAGTGGATAAAAATAGTTCATTGGACGATATACTGTATTTTTATACTCGGAATATTCTCATTATTATTGGTTTTACCCAATATTCAAAACGAAATCTTCCTTGAATTATTCATCTGGTTCAATGGGGTTCTCTTAACCATATATATTCCAAAATTGCTGTTAACCATTTCACTGTTATTAAACAAAGCCATACTCAAATGGACCAGGTGCAAATCTCATTTCATGCTATATCTGGGAGCCGCTTTGTCATTATCCGTGTTTATCGGATTACTTTACGGCACTTTCGTGGGACGCTTTGATTCCGAAGTGACCCATATCGAAATTAAAAATCCATCACTACCTACCGAATTTAACCATCTAAAAATAGTACAAATATCCGATCTTCATATCGGCAGTCTGAGCTCCAACAGTACTTTTTGGACAAAATCGGTTGCTTTGTGCAATAAAGAAAAGCCAGATCTGGTGATTATGACCGGAGATATGATTGATAATTTTGCAACCGAACTCACACCTCAAATCATAAAAACATTGGGTACCCTTCAGGCAAAGAGTGGAAAATATGCCATACTGGGCAATCACGATTATGGCGATTATACCCACTGGAAGTCGGAATCGGCAAAAAAGAATAATCAGGAAGAGCTTATCCGAAAAGAGAGAGAAATGGGCTTCAATGTTCTGATAGACGAGCATACCTTCCTGACCCGGGGAGACGACACATTAGTCATTGCCGGAGTACAAAACTGGAGCAAGCCACCGTTCCATTGCTACGGAAATCTGCCGAAAGCCATGCAGGGAACGGAACGTTTTCCATACGTACTGCTGCTCTCGCACGATCCGAATCACTGGATGGCGCAAGCTATCCGCTATCCGAATATACGTCTCATGCTGGCAGGACACACGCATGGCATGCAACTTGGCATCCATAAATTCGGCATACACTGGTCGCCGGCTCAATGGATATTTAAACAATGGGACGGTTTGTATACATATAAAGGTAAAGCACTGTACGTCAACCGGGGCTTGGGCTATCTGGGTATCCCCATGCGATTAGGAATGCCCCCCGAGATAACCGTAATAACCTTGAAAAGAAATTAATACGGACAACGTAAAACCAAACGCTGCAAATTAACCATAGCGCACACACCATAGATCGGGCAACATATCGTTTTGCAATCCACAAAAAATGCCCTATCTTTGCAACAACATATAGAAGAAGCGCTACCATTATGATTAATAGGATTTTGCTTCGTATCAAGATCGTTCAAATTGTATTTGCATATTACAAGAGCGGCGAGAAAGAGTACGGAGTTGCCGAGAAAGAGTTATTTCACAGTATTGAGAAAACTTACGACCTGTATTACCATTTATTGCTACTGGCCATCGAGGTTACCCGTTACGCCCGTAATAAAATAGATGCCGGATTGCAAAAATACAGACCAACGGAAGATGATCTGAATCCAAACAGACGCTTTGCCGACAACCGGTTTATTGCGCAATTAGAAATCAATGAGACTTTCGTCGAGAGGGTGGATAAAAAAAAGCTCTCCTGGATCGATTCTCCCGAAGTGGTAAAGTCCTTATATGATGCGATTGTCTCGTCTGAGAGTTATCAAGCATATATGAGCAGCGAAACAAACGACTATGCCGCCGACAAAGAGTTGTGGCGCAAAATATTCCGTAACGAAATTCTGAATAACGAAGCTTTGCCGTCAGCGCTGGAAGAACAGAGCATCTACTGGTGCGCCGAAGCCGATTTCGTAATAAGTTTCATACTGAAGACCATCAAAAAGTTTGACGAAAGCAAAGGTGCCAAACAGGTATTGCTGCCCATGTACAACCATGAAGAGGATAAGTTATTTGCTAAAAAACTTTTTGCGAACACGTTACAAAACGGCAAAGAATACCGTGATTTGATTGAAGAGTTTACCAAAAACTGGGAACTGGATCGCATTGCCTACATGGATGTGATTATTATGATGGTGGCTCTGGCCGAGTTGCACGATTTTCCATCAATTCCGGTTAATGTAACGCTCAACGAATATATTGAAATTGCGAAACAATACAGCACAGATAAAAGCGGAACGTTTGTCAACGGAGTTCTCGATAAGATAGTTAACCATCTGAAAAAAGAGGGTTCTTTAATGAAAGCTAACTGACCATCGTATTTCACTAAAAAATTAATCAAAACAAAAACCTAATTATGAACACATTATCTATTATTTTGCAAGCTACTGCTCAACCGGGCGGAATGGCAAACTACTCAGGAATCATTATGATTGTATTGCTGTTTGTCGTTTTCTACTTTTTCATGATTCGTCCGCAATCAAAACGTCAAAAAGAGATCAAAAACTTTCGGGCAGCCATGAAAGTGGGCGACAAAGTGATCACATCGGGTGGCATTTATGGTCGTATCAAAGAGATCAACGATGACACTATTCTTCTTGAAGTAGATGAAAATGTTCGCATCCGGGTAGACAAAAACTCTGTTTTTGCAACCGCTGCCGACACTCAACAAAAATAATTTTCCAGCATCATGTCTGCTAATAAACCAACTCAGCAGATAAAACGCTTTGTTAAAAGGGCAAGAGCTCCTTTCCCCACGAAAGAAGCTTTTGTCTTTTTGTCTTTTCTCATCTTCTCCACCCTGCTCTGGTTTCTCTATAAAGCGAGCCACCTACAGGATCTTAAGGTAACGGTACCCATCCAGTATGTGGGAATTCCAAACAACATTGAAATTGTCAACAAGCTACCCAAAACCCTTACCGTACATTTCAAAGACAAAGGGACGGCATTGTTTACCTATATACTGAATCCCGATTTACCTCCTTTCAAGGTCGACGTTACAGGTCAGTTTACCGGATCGGGACGTATATCGCTTCCAACCAGTAAATATGAAGGACAGATATTTACGCAGCTAAAACCAACTGCCAGTCAGATACATATCACACCAGACTCGCTACTTATTGCATACTATTCGCTATACAAGAAAACAGTTCCCGTGAGATTTTACGGCTCAATTCTTCCTGCTCAACAGTATATTCTGACCCACGGGATTTCCGTATACCCGAACCGCATGGAGGTTTATGGCGACAAGAAATCTCTCGACACACTACAGGCGGTATACACGGAACCTATCCGTTTGAAAGAGGTAAAAGATTCCGTAGATGCCGAATTCTACTTAAAAACGATCCGGGGCATTCATCTGTCTCAACCCAAAATAAAAGTCCATGCCGCCGTAGAGTTATTTACGGAAAAAGTACTGGAGATTCCCGTCACAAGTATCAATGTGCCGGAGCAATACCTGTTAAGAACTTTTCCCGCTACCGTGAGGGTGATGTGCATAGTCGGCATGTCTCACTTCAAAACGTTGACACCGGCCAATATACAGGCCGTTATCAATTATAAAACACTAACGCAACTCAACACGGGAAAAGCTAAAGTTGAAGTATTCGCTACATCGTCCGATTTAATTCGTTATCACGTTTCTCCTGCATCCGTCGATTTTCTTCTCGAACAAAAAAAATAGGCATGACAATTATTGGAATCACCGGAGGAATAGGATCGGGAAAATCGATCATTTCCAAACTTTTGCGTACGATGGAGTATCCTGTATACGATTCGGATAGCGAAGCAAAAAAACTCATGCGCTCCGATCCGCAGGTAACGCACGAACTGCGACAGGCATTCGGCGATACGATATTTGCCAAAGGGGCTCTGGACACACAAGGTCTCGCCCGTAAAGTCTTTGCCGATACAGCGCAACTACATTTGCTAAACAGCATTGTACATCCGGCCGTAAAACGCCATTTCCACCTCTGGGCAGACCGCCAGTGCAGCCCGATCGTTTTTTTCGAATCTGCTATTTTGTTTGAGAGCGGATTTGACTGCGAGACCGATAAAACCATATTGGTCACGGCTCCACTGGAAGAACGCATCGCGCGGGTAATGCACCGCGACCGTTGCAACCACGATCAGGTCGTGCAACGCATGGCTCAGCAATGGACAGAAGAGGCCAAAGCCCAAAAATCCGATTTTATCATTGTAAACGACGGCGGCCACTCTATAATAAAACAAACGGAAACCATCATCGCGAAACTGACACAACTCTGATCGCGACCCAATATTTACGAAAAAAGAATCCCATATTCTTCATGACTCACTATCGCTATCTTTTCTTCGATCTCGACAACACCCTCTGGAATTTCACAAAAAACGCCCGATCAGCACTATTTGACGTTTATACGCAATACAACCTCTCCCGGTATTATCCCGAATTCGATTCGTACGTACAACAATTTGAAGAGAATAACGTTGCTCTCTGGCGACTTTACGGAGCCGACAAAATAACGAAAGATTTTCTGAATTGCGAGCGATTTTTATCGCCTCTCAGGCGTTTCGGCATTCTGAATGAACCATTGGCCCGGGAAATGTGTGACTTTTATCTGGATCGATGCTGTCAAAAAACCGACGTAATGCCAAACACGTTTACCGTACTCGACTATCTGAAATCGCGTTACGATCTCTATATAATTTCAAACGGATTCCGGGAAATTCAGTACAACAAACTGGATCGCTCGGGGTTATCCGGATACTTCAAAAATGTTTTTTTGTCGGAAGAGATCGGATACCACAAGCCGAAACCCGAATTTTTTGCGCACATTTTTGCCGCAACCGACGCTATCAAAGAAGAGAGCTTAGTCATTGGCGACAACTTCGAAGCCGACATCGAAGGTGCCATGAATTTTGGCATCGATCAGGTCTATTTCACCCCAGGCATGACAACCGAAAACCTCAGCAGACAACCGACCTTCACCATCCATGATTTATCGGAACTTCGTCTGTTTTTATAACATGAATATCGAATACTTTGCCTAATGGCTTGAAAAGTCCAATTTATACAATAACCGGCCTACCCTTCAATCTATGCAATATGAAAAGCCGACAAGTCTAAACGAGGCGTCTTTGACTACATCTGTTTTAGCTGCGCTGATTTTATGTATGCTGATTTTCAAGTCAATTCAGACGATATAAAATACTATTAGATCATAGATCCGATAGTCGTATTTTACAATCATAATTATCCGATTATATTTTCATAAAATAATTTACCATTTTATGATTTTTTACAGTAACTTGACAAGAAACGTAGAATAATTGCCTATCTTTGTATAAATCCTTATAAGAAACAAAATTATGTTTGGAATCAACCTTAACGGATTAATCCCGTTACGATCGGAAGCTAACGAGGGAAGCGAGCAACTAACCCAGATTCTTTTTGGCGAATATTTCACTGTAGATGAAATCCTTGAACGCTGGGTACACATTCATAACACCCGAGACAACGAAACCGGCTGGATCGATCGTAAAATGATGACTCCTATCGACGAGGCACAGTTCAATGCATTAGCCGATCACAAGCCAACCATCGTAGCCAAACCCATTGCATATGCCACTCTCTCCGACGGAAGCCAACAACCGCTACCGGGCGGCAGTCTACTCCCGTTTTACGACAAGAACCAACAGCAATTTTCCATTGGCTCCCGTACTTTTAAATTTGCGCTGGAAGATACTAATGAAAACAAAACCAAGGCCGACTTTGTCGATACGGCACTTGCATACCTTCATGCCCCTTACCTGTGGGGCGGCAAAAACGTCATGGGCATCGATTGTTCGGGATTAGTACAGGTATCGGCACTGATCTGCGGAAAGCAGCTCACCCGTAATGCGCGACAACAAATTACATTCGGAGAACAGGTAAGCTTTTTGTCCGAGGCACAACCCGGCGATATTGCTTTTTTTGACCACGATGACGGATATATCAGCCATGTAGGCATTTTACTAAACGATCACCAAATACTCCATGCTTCAGGGGAAGTACACATTGCCCCCATCGATAATCAGGGAATGAAGTCAGTTATCACCGAAAAATACACTCATTCGCTTCGACTTATAAAGAGAATATAGCAAAACATCATTGAACCCTAAAAACACCTTATGCTATGAACAATGGACATTTTCCCGTTTTGTTTATTGGACACGGAAGTCCGATGAACGCTATCGAACACAATGAATTTTCGTTACACTGGAAAGAATTGGGAGACGCACTACCAAAGCCGGATGCCATTTTGTGCATTTCGGCGCATTGGCTGACAAGCGGCACTTACGTTACCCAATCCAGACACCCACGCACAATACATGACTTTGGAGGCTTTCCGCGGGAGCTGTCCGATATGCAGTATCCGGTTCTCGGCAAACCCGAATTGGTTGACGAAATTATTGAAACTCTCAAAGAATCGAATATCGAAAGAGATTTGGAATGGGGACTCGATCATGGCAGCTGGAGTGTTTTGGTTCACATGTATCCCAAAGCGGATATTCCGGTAGTTCAATTCAGTCTGGATGAGAATCTTTCGGCTCAAAAACATTTTGAACTTGGCCGTCAATTGGCTTTTTTACGTGACAAAAATGTATTAATTTTGTGCAGTGGAAACATCATTCACAACCTTCGAATGCTCGATTGGAGTAAAAAGGATGATGAAGAGTTCGGCTATGATTGGGCAAACACCGTGAGCGACTCTATCAAAGAACTGATTCTCAACGACAAGATTGATGATTTATGCAACTACCCCAGATTGGGGGCGGATGTGCAAAAAGCAATCCCTACTCCGGATCATTTTTGGCCATTATTTTATGCTCTTGGTTTGAAACAACCCAACGAAACCATCAGTTTCTTTAACGACAAAATAGTGATGGGATCATTATCGATGACCTCATTTATTATACAATAAAATTTGTAATCGACAATTAGATTTTATGAAAACCAATCCGGACGAATGCCTTTATTGTACCAAAAACCAGATGCTAAATGAGTTAATGATTAAGATTTGCGACCTTTCGGTTTCAGAACTTTTTCTTTTCAAAGAACAATCTTATCACGGTCGCACGCTGGTGGCATACAAAGGTCATGTCGACGGCCTTTTTGAGCTGAACGACGAAGAACGCAATGCATTTATGGCCGACGTAACCAAAGCTGCAACCGCCATGAACAAGGCTTTTCACCCGGACAAAATCAATTTTGGAGCCTATTCCGATACATTGTCTCACCTGCACTTTCATATCGTTCCGAAATATCAGGGAGGCTACGGATGGGGTGGTGTTTTTGAAATGAATCCAAAAAAGAGATATCTGACCGACGAAGAATACACACAGGAAATCGAAGCTATCAAAGCTGCTCTCTAAGGCATAGTGCCATCACATAAAGATAAAGAAGACAAGCTCTTCTCTCTCTTCTCAAAGCAAAGGTTGATTATTTTTCAATCTTTGCTCTGTTTTTAATACGGTAGGAATGAAACGATTAATATTATTTTTTTGTTGTATTTTATATATCACACATGCTGCGGCATTGCGTCAACCTAAAGAGATAAAAAGTCAGGTTGACTCGCTACTGCTGAGCTATGAACGATCGTATCCCGGATTAGGCAAGTTTCGGACTAAAGAAATTGCCATCAACCCGACCGAAAAACGGGTAACTGTTTATTGCAGCGATGCACTCTCGTTCATTCCCTACCGCCCTGCCCTGGTATCTAAACTTTACGCTCAGTTAGATTCGTTAATCCATCCGGGACAACCGGACTACAACGTGACGATTTATGCCGGCAACAAAGAGATCAGTTCACTGATACCGAATATGTTCCGGCCAGACAAACAAGTAGATAAAACCCGGTTCCCCAAAAAAGAATTTCAAGGAACACCTCTTCTGCAGTCACTCTCAAAACCATACACCATCTCCGAAGGACTACAAAACCGCCACATTGCCCTGTGGCAGAGTCATGGCCTGTACTACAATATCCGGACCGATCGTTGGCTCTGGCAACGTGAGCGCGTTTTTCAAACGGTAGAAGACAAATATACCATGAGCTATGTACTTCCCTATCTGGTGCCGATGCTCGAAAACGCGGGAGCCTCCGTCTTTATGCCCCGCGAACGCGATACGCAAATCAACGAAGTGATTGTGGACAACAACGGATCTTCAGGCAAATCGATCTACCGCGAAAAAGGAGGAGCCATTGAAACCGGAGGAAATTCCGGCTTCGGATTTACCAAAAAGCAATTGGAGAATACTGAAAATCCGTTTGCTTTGGGCACATACCGCAAAACAACTGCACGAGCCAGTGAAAACGCACTATTCGAATGGCTACCCGACATACCGGAAGATGGGTGGTACTACGTATCCGTTGCCTACAAAACCGTTTCCAACAGCACTCAACATGCGCATTATACGGTTTATCATACCGGAGGACAGACGGAATTTTCGGTTAACCAACAGATGGGTGGCAGCACCTGGATCTATCTGGGCCAATTTTATTTCAAAAAGGGGGTTCATTCGGAGATTGGGCGCGTAACGCTCGCCGGCGCATCCAAAGGAAGAAGCGCTATACTCACAGCCGATGCGGTCAGGTTCGGAGGTGGCATGGGCAATATTGCCCGTCCTGATTTTACCTACGAGAAGGTTCTGATAAAACCGACACCTGCAACATCAAAACCCGACACGCTGCAACAAGAGATGCAGGAAGAGACGCTTGCCGATGCCCATGCGCAACAGAATAAAATATCGCCGCAGGATAGCTTACGCACCGATACCCTTCATTATATTACAAAACATCTGTCCGCAAGCGGAAGACCCCGGTATCTGGAGGGCGCGCGCTATTGGCTGCAATGGGCCGGAATGCCCATGCAGGTGTATCACAAACGGATGGACGGATCGCCGAATGATTATAACGAAGATATCTGGTCGCGCCCCTACTGGGTCAACTACCTGAACGGAGGCTCCGTTTATTCAGGAAAAGATTCAGCTTCGATCGGATTAAAAATTCCCATCGACCTGTCGATGGCAATACACTCGGATGCGGGAAGGGTGCGTGGCGACTCCATCGTAGGAACTTTAGCCATTTATACAACCCTGCTCAACAACGGATTATTCAGCACCGGACAGACACGCATGACGTCACGCGACCTCGCCGATATGATTCAGACTCAAATTGTGACCGATCTTCGGCAGGGAGGAGCAAAAAACTGGACACGCAGAGGATTGTGGGATCGGTCGTATGCCGAATCACGCGAGACGGATGTTCCTTCCGTTCTGATGGAACTGCTGTCGCACGAAAATTTTGCCGACATGAAATACGGTCACGATCCCCGGTTCAAATTCATCGTCAGCCGCTCCATTTACAAGGCGATATTGAAATATATTTCGTTCCAGCATCACACGCCATTTGTTGTTCAACCCCTTCCGGTCAGTCGGCTTGCCACCGAATTCGTGGACGACACCCACATCAAGCTCTCGTGGAAAGCAGAAACCGACTCGCTCGAACCCTCTGCGATTCCGAACCGTTATATCGTATACTCGCGCGTAGAGGGAGAAGGATTCGACAACGGACAAATCACCGGCGACACCTCCATGGTGCTTGCTGTTGAAAAGGGCAAAATATACAGCTTCAGAGTAACCGCCGTCAACGAGGGTGGAGAAAGTATGCCGTCAGAAATTTTATCGGTATGCCGCAACTGGAATAATGCCCCGGTCGCGATGATTATAAACGGGTTCGACCGCGTATCGGCACCAACCTGGTTCGACACGCCTACTTACGGAGGATTCACAGACAACGGGGTGCCCGACAAAGCCGATATTTCTTTTACGGGCAAACAAAACAATTTCAACCGACTGAATTACAAAGGACAGCAATCTACCAGCTTCGGTAACTCCGATGCCAACTATGAGAATACGATTGTGGCCGGCAATAGTTTTGATCTTCCGTTTGTGCACGGACAGGCACTAAAAGCCGCAGGTTATTCGTTTGTATCTTGTAGCCGTTCGGCTATCGAAGAGAGTGGCCTTTTACGGGATAACTACAAAATGGTCGACCTTATTTTAGGAAAAGAAAAGCAGGTAGGATTTGGCACCGCTACCAACCGGCTTGCCTTCAAAACGTTTACCGAAAAGCTGAATGATGTGCTCTACAACTATTCCAAAACAGGAGGTAATCTGTTCATATCAGGCTGCTTCGTCGGCTCCGACTTATGGAATAATGGCAAAACCGATTCGTTAAGCATAAATTTTGTAACTTCGGTGCTGAAATACAAATGGCATAACGAAAAGGCTTCTGTCTCGGGACAGTTGCTGGGCTCGGCATCAGCTTACCCGATGTTTGAGGGCAAATGGAACTTCTGCACTCAATTCAACGACAAACAATATGCAGCCGAGTCTGTCGACGGAATCGATCCTACCGATAGCGCACATACAATTGCTTTGTATCCTGAGAGTAATATCAGTGCAGCCGTAGCCTACAAAGGCACTTACCGAACGGTGGTATGCGGATTTCCGTTCGAATCGATCAGTACCGAAGCTCAACGCAGGGAGTGGATGCAAAAGGTAATCCGCTTTTTCGAAAAATAAAAAAACAGCTTAAATACAACGGCTTATGAACACACTATGGTTAGTTGGCGGACTTATCATCGGCGCATTGGGCGTTGCCCTTTGGATGAGTAAACAGTTGGCGGCAACCCGTAACAGCGCCTCCGAAAAAGAGAAGCAGTTCCTGATGCAGCAAGCCGAAACCGATCGTCAGAAATCGATTGTGGACGAGACTCTGCGTATGAAGAGCGAAGAAAACACACGGTTACAAGCCGAGTTGGAGAGCGCAAGAACTACCCTGACCTCGCAAAACGAACAAATTGCACGTACTACCACCGAGAACCGATACCTGCGCGACCAACTCAACCAACAGAAGACTGAACTTGAAGAGGTACAGAAAAAACTACAGACGGAATTCGAGAACATTGCCAATCGTATTCTGAAAGAGCGTTCGAACGAGTTTGTACAACACAACGAAAAAAATATCGGCGAGATACTGAATCCGTTGAAAGAAAAAATAGCTTCGTTCGAAAAAAAGGTCGACGAAGCCTACGACAAAGAGTTCCGCGACAAAGTCAGTCTGCGCGAAGAGGTTAAAAAACTGACCGAGCTCAACACGCGGGTAAGCGAAGAGGCCAACAATCTGACGCGTGCTCTGAAAGGCGATGTCAAGAAACAGGGCAACTGGGGCGAGGTGATCCTCGAACGGGTATTGGAACGTTCGGGCCTCACCAAAGGACAGGAATATGAACGCGAAGAGGTGGTGGAGGGTGCCGATATGAGCGTACAACGCCCCGATGTTATCATTCACCTGCCCGACAACAAACACATCATTATCGACTCCAAAGTATCGCTGGTCGCTTACGAACGTCTGGTGTCGGCCGAAACAGATGAGCAGCGCGCCCTCTTTATGAAGGAACATATTGCCTCATTGCGCAGCCACGTAAAACTGCTCAGTGAAAAAAATTATCAGAACGCTCACAACATCAACGCGCCCGATTTCGTACTGATGTTCGTACCCATCGAATCCTCCTTTTCCGTTGCGGTTCAGAGCGACAACGAACTTTTCGCGGATGCATGGGAAAAGAAAATCGTAATCGTGAGCCCGACTACGCTACTCGCGACACTACGCACCATCTCCTCCATCTGGAAGCAGGAGAACCAGAGCCGCAATGCGCAAGAGATTGCCCGCCTCAGCGGTACGCTCTACGACAAATTAGTCGGTTTTGTGGGCGATCTGAGCAAACTGAAAGAGAACATCGATCGGGCCGGAAGCTCGTACGATGAAGCCCTGAAAAAGCTTCAGAATGGTAATGGAAATATCTTCCGCACTGCCGAACGCATCAAAGAGCTGGGAGCCAAAAGCAATAAACAACTACCGGAAGAGCTGATAGGATAACACGCACAACCATGAAACTACTCCTTCTTATCACGATTCTTTGTCCTGTTGCGCTGACATATCTTGTTCCTAAGTACCTGAAACTGCGCGAAAAACATATCGCTTTGGAAGAGAATAGTGTATCGTTAAGAAAGTATCAGGCACTACAGCATGAAAACCAACAATTGAAAGAGATGCTTGCCAAGAAAGAAGAGAAACCCGACCCGTCAGCCACAAAATAGCCACTGCCGCATATTCATCCTCACCACCGCATTATCTACCCATTCCGCCAGTGACAACCTGCAGGTTTTCTGTAAGCAAACAATCCAAGCGTCACACCATACTTTTCGCAAACAAATACGATAAATTGCTCCATGATTTCCTGTGAAAAAAATCAGGATCGGGCATATTCAGCTGTCTATCCTTGTCAAAAAAAAGTTTATTCGAATTCAAATAGTTAGTAATAAACAAAATAACCAGGATAAAAGTATGTAATATTTTAGAAAAACATAACAACAATATGCTGACATATAACAAGGATTCTACCCTTAAAAATTAACTTTGTAATGTTTAGCCGTCAATATAATTCCATATATATTTTGGGCTATTTGTCCAGAAAGAAATAAACCATAGTCTAAAGAGAAAAACCGGGGTCGATTCATTCGATCCCGGTTTTTTCTTAGTCCGACTCTTTCCGTATTGTCCCTTATCCAAAACAGTTTCAGCACCTCGCTGCAGCGATTCGTTAAACTCATTTTTCTCTACCGGAAGTAACAATAATCCAACTAAATTTTGATAACTTTGTTTGAAACGTCTATTCTGCTGTCTTACGAGCATACGAATATTCTTTATTTCGCATTCCTGACACTTCGTGCCAAGATGTAACTATTTGAGGGACAATCTATATTCTCGATATGGGTTTTTACATTACCGGACTTGGAATTCTGTTATCCTTGGTATTGGCAATCTACTCCTGGAAACACTTTAGTGGCAACATTTATCTTGCCATATTCTTTCTTTTGGTCAATCTTCAGGAACTGGCAATCTATTCGATACATGTATCCAACCATCCGATGATCGGCGTGATTATGCTGCACAACTTCACGCCCCTGCTTTTTTTGACAGGAACCTCTTTTTATTTCTACATCAGAAGTCTGATTACCAATTCTGCACGTCTCTATACAAAAGATCTCTGGCACCTTCTTCCGACGCTTTTCGTCCTGATCGCTTACTGGAATTACTATATACAACCGCTTGACTTCAAGCTTGATCTTGTAAAACAAATCAGAGTGGACATCCATGCCTTCCTGTTTGGCTGTAAAAGCAAGATTTCCCCGATGTACATCAATTTACTACGGGCAATATCCATTTTCAGCTATATCGTCTATGCCCTCTTTTTGTACTACAAAAAACTACCCTCTATCCGGAGTCATTCATTATTAAATCCCAAACAACAGGTCAGTGCAGAATGGTGGCTTCAAATTACATTCGGTTGTTTTCTCCTGCTGGCAACAATATACTTAATAGCATCCATACAATTGTATGTAAGCCAGCAATTAGAATATTTACCTCTGATGCAGGTTCTCATTCTGGTAGTCTTTCTGATTTTAAACACAATGCTGCTGTTTCACCCGCAAGTTTTATATGGATTTCCGGCGAATGAAGCTCCCTCTTCGTCCGCGAATAACGTAACCATGAAGGTCGAAGGTGAATTGATTAAGAATAGCAGCTCCTCCGATCTTCTCCTTTTTACCGACGCTTATATTGATGAAATTGCCAGGAAACTGGATACGATAATCAAAAACAAAGCATTTTGTAATCAGGATTTTTCCAAATCCAAACTATCAAACTTAACCAATATTCCTTTGCATCACCTATCTTACTATTTTTCGACCATCCTCAACGTAAAATTTACTGATTGGCGAAATCAGTTACGGATAGAACAGGCAAAAAAGCTTATATCATCCGATTTAATGAAAACCATGACGTTGGATGCCATTGCCAGTCAAAGCGGATTTGCGAATCGGCAGAATTTTATCGCAGCCTTCAAGAAGGTAACATCGATGACTCCCAGCGAATACATCAATAGGGTTAAATCTTAAACCAGTGGAACTTTCTATCTGATTTATCGTTTTGTGCTATAACCATGTCATGCCTATGGCATGTTAGATATGTCTATAGAAAGACCGGTTTCCGGAGGCAATGAAGTGCCGTAGGTACGACATTTGATGCCGGTTATATTCAACACTAAGGATATAACAAAACGTCAATACGAGTTCAACTGCATTTAAACTATGCGATGTAAAAACAGTCAAAAATAAATAGCTTCAACGTCAATAACCAGACTGAGTTTATCTGTTAAAAAAGGCAGTAATAACACAACCACTCTCATAATAGATCCATGAAACACAAACTTATCGGAATTACCTGCGCAATTCTATGCGGACTCACTTTTACGGCGTTTAAACCGGCGCCTCAAAAAACAAAAATTCCTATCTATCTGAACACGGCCTACTCCTTTGACGAACGGGCCGCCGACCTTGTCTCGCGACTTACCCTCGAAGAGAAGGAGAGCCTGTTGGGAAACAACATGGCTCCTGTGCCACGACTCGGCATCAATACATTCAACGTCTGGAGCGAAGCCCTGCACGGGGTATCTTTCGGATTTACAAACGGATCGAATTCTCCCTGTTCATTTTCAAACAGCGCAGCCCTCGGGTCGGCATGGGATCCATTCCTGATGCAGCGGGAAGCCGCCGCCATTGCGGACGAAGCCCGGGCACTGAATTCACCTGTCATCACAGGACTTACCTACTATTCTCCCGTGGTAGAACCTATCCGTGACCCGCGGTGGGGACGAACCGGAGAGTCGTACGGCGAAGACCCATTCCTCGTATCGCAGATCGCAAGCGGATTTGTAAAAGGGATGATGGGCAACGACCCGACCTACCTCAAAACAGTTCCCTGCGGCAAACACTATTTTGCCAATAATAGCGAATTCAACCGTCACGACGGCAACTCGGTGATGGACGGACGGGATATGCGGGAATTTTATATCTCCCCCTACAAGCACCTGATCGAACAAGACAAGTTACCCTCCATCATGTCCTCCTACAACTCGGTAAACGGCGTGCCGACCTCTGCCAGCAAATTGTACCTCGACACCATTGCACGCCGGACATACGGTCTGAAAGGATATATCACCGGGGACTGCTCGGCGGTAGAGGAGATCTACACGAGCCATCATTACGCCAAAACCCCGGAAGAGGCGGCTGCTATGGGACTGAAAGCCGGAGTGGACATCGACTGCGGAAGCGTATACCAACGAAGCGCCATCAAAGCGCTCAATCAGGGCTTAATCTCGGTTGCCGATATCGACAAAGCGTTGGTGAATATTTTTGCCATCCGTATGCGTACCGGCGAATTCGACTCTTCGGCAAAAGTACCTTATGCTCTCTATCCGAAAGAGCTGGTCGGTTCGAAGGCTCATCTGGAACTTGCCAGAGAGGTGGCAACCAAAACTCCCGTTCTGCTCAAAAACGATAACAGCTCAAAAACGAACCAAAAGATATTACCGCTCAATCCCTCCGGATTGAAGAAAATCGCGCTGATCGGGCCGCAAGCCGACAAGGTAGAGCTCGGCCCCTATTCAGGCAGACCGGCCAAAGAAAACATGGTCTCTCCGTATGCCGGCATCAAAAAATACATTTCGGCGAAAGGACTCCCGACCGAAGTACTGCTTTCTTCGGGTGGCAATACGGCAAGCAAAAGTAACCTGCTCTATATCGCAGGCTTCGAACTTCGCAAAGCCAACGGCACCGTGACCAAATACGATGCCACCAAATTCAGCTCTTCGTCCAAAGGGATCACTACCGGTTCGGGCATGGGCACCGAATTTCAGGTACGATCGATCGATGACGGCTCGTGGACTGCCTACGAAAATGTCGATCTGACGGAAGTCGATACGATCGGCATCAGCCTGAACATTCTTACCGAGGGCGGAATCATCGAAGCCCGGGTCGGTTCGCCGGAAGGAAACCTGCTAACCACCCTGAATGCCACCGTGACAGCCGGATTCAAAGCTGGCGGCCCTTACGGCGGAGGCAAACTGACCAAAGTAAAAGTAAACAAACTGGGATTGAACGGGCTTCAGACACTTTATTTCGTGTACAAAGCCCCTGCCGATGCCAAAGTAGACGAAAAAGCCATTGCAACCGCGGCTTCGGCCGATGCTGCCGTCGTGTTTGTCGGAACGGACGAGAACACCGCTACCGAGGAGGCCGACCGACTCTCGCTGGTACTGCCCGGCAATCAGGTGGATCTGATCAAAGCGGTGGCTGCGGTCAATCCGAATACCATCGTAGTGATGCAAACGCTGGGATGCGTTGAAGTGGAAGAGTTCAAAAACCTGCAGAATATCCCCGGTATCATCTGGGTGGGTTACAACGGACAGGTGCAGGGCGAAGCCATTGCCGACATTCTTTTCGGAGATGCAAACCCGGGCGGCAAGCTGAACGGGACCTGGTATAAATCGGTGAAAGACCTGCCGGACATTACCGATTATACTCTCCGGGGTGGTAACGGCAAAAACGGGCGTACCTTCTGGTATTTCAACAAGGACGTCTCCTACGAATTCGGCTACGGTTTATCCTATACGACTTTCAAATACGACAATTTCAAAATCAGCAAAAATAGTATCACGCCTCACGACAAGATCACGGTGAGTGCAGATGTTACCAACACCGGAAATTGCGACGGCGACGAGGTGGTGCAGGTGTATATGAAAACTCCGGACAGTCCGGTGGCTTTGCAACGCCCCATCAAACGACTGAAAGGTTTCCAGCGGGTAACCATCCCCAGAGGCCAGACCAAAACGGTCAATATCGACATCAACTGTGCCGACCTCTGGTTCTGGGACATGGAGCACAACCGGATAACTTTCGATCAGGGCAACTACCTGTTTGAAATCGGAGCCTCGTCCAAAGACATAAAGGGTACCGTTTCGGCCACGATGAACGGGAGCTTCAAACCGGAACTGAAGGTGGTGGTTGCCGATTGCAACACCGTTGTACTGAAGAACGGAGCTACCACACATACCAGCGTAACGGCAGCCATGAACGACGACAGTTTCTACGACATTAACAAGGCAAAGATTGTCTACACCAGCAACAATCCCGCCGTTGCAACCGTCGACAACAAGGGAGTGGTTACAGCCAAAGCGTCGGGCGTTGCAACCATTACCGCAGCAGTAACGATAGACAACAAAACCGTAGCAGGCAGCTATCCCATCAAAGTGGTTCCCGATCTGAATCCGGTTTCAATCACCGTGAACAAAAAAGTGGTACCGGGCTTTAGTGTTGCCACCATGCAATACAGCTACCTGCAAGGAAAACCGTCGGCCAAAGCGCCGGTGGTGAGTGCCGCGCCGTCCGACCCGGAGATCGTGGTTGAAACAGTGCAGGCAAAAGGGGTTCCGGGAACGGCTGCTGTATCGTTGACAGATTACAACACCTTTGAGACCAAAGAGTACGCCGTGAATTTCGGCATCAGGTCGACCAGCGATGAATTCGATGGCAAGGCGTTGAACAAACAGTGGCATTGGGTGCGTGAAAACGGTTCTCAATGGAGCCTCTCGAAGAAGGCAGGTTCGTTGACCATCACAAGCGGCAAAGGTGACATTACCGAAGCAAGCAATAACGCCGAAAATATTTTGTTACAAAGCGCCAATACCGACTGGACGATAGAGACAAAGCTCGTCTGTTCGCGCAAACCCTCCGGATTCGCTCAAAACGCCGGAGTGGTGGCTTATCAGGATGACAATAACTTTGTGAAATTAGCCTACAGAGCCGGTGGTGGCGGACGAAGAGGCATGATGAGACCCGGCGCAGGCGAACAACCGGGCTCGGTGGAGTTGTCGGTAGAGAGCAACGGCAGTCAGAAATCGGCTGTAACCCTCAGCATGGAAGGAATCATAAAGAGCGACAACACGCTGATTCTAAAATTAGTAAAGAAAGGAGCCATCTATACCGCATCGTGCTCTGCCGACGGCATTAATTTCAAACCCGTCGGAACGGCGGAAGTGGTTCTGAAAGATATTCAAAGCGGAGTGATGGTCTGCGACGGCGTTGCATCGGGCCGCATGGGAGGCTTCCCCAGAATGCAGCAGGCTCCTCAACCGACCACGCCATTTGAAGTTTCATTCGACTATTTCCGAATCACGAATAACGGACTGAAATAGAAAACAGTCATCTTCAGCATCGGTCGTTTTAAAAACAGCCGATGCTGAAATTTTATGACTATCGGATATAGTAAAATAATCTTGATTTTTTATTTCTTGACCTCCCATTAACTCCCTTCGGTCGTTGACCGTTGGTTCCTCCAAAGGAGGGCTGTAACATTGCAAAACGAATAAAATCGCCTTATTTTGCGATCAAATTCCTCCCGAATACATATTTTCCGCTTTCCCTCTCACTTGGGAGAGGGTGGCCGAAGGCCGGGAGAGGTCGTGGAGGTTAGGTCAGACGATAAATATCTGACTCCGACACGAAGTCGTCGTGAGTGGGGTCAGTAAACGAAATTGAGAGTAAAATAATTTTTCAAGAAAGCTCAAGACGAGTTTATTACCTGATTGCATTTCATATTGCCTGAAAGGCATTATTTTCATAACCGTATGCCAATGGCGTACGGTTTTCAACAGCTCATTCTTTCGTGCCTGCAAGGCACTACATTGAGTCTTGTCTGACCTTTCAGGTCATTATTGATTGATAGTTCTATTCACACAGGTCACAGACCTGTGGTTATGTAAATCAGGCTTTTCAAGCCATTAGACAAAATCTCAGATACTTCATTAACCCTACGATACACTTGTTATGACCCTACGAAGCCTGTTTTTTCTCACCTGTAGCCTGTTTTTCGTTCATTGCACCGTCAGCGTAGCTGCAAACAACGCCGAAGCCAACCGCCCAAAAGGGTACAACGCCGCAGTAGCCTATGCCGACGGATTTGTGGTTGCCGGTTCGGAAGGGAGAATCGACCGGCTCTCTAAGGCGGGGGTTATCAAATCGGAAAAGTTTGCAGGAATCGAATTCAATGCGCTAGTGGTACACGACCAGACGATCGTTGCCGCCGGAGAGAAAGGCACCCTGATGGTCTCGTCAAACAATGGCGGATTCAAACCCATCGACAGCGGAACGGATAAAACCATTCATACCCTTGTCCTCTTCAACAACAAGATTATTGCCGGAACGGATCAGGGAGAACTCTTAGTTGGAACAGAAAATGGCTCGTTCAACAAAATTCAGCTGGCGCTGAAGGGAAATATCGTCTCGTTGTCTGCCAACAGCTCGGTATGTTACGGCGTGACCGACGAGGGAGAGATTATTCATTCGAAAGACGGGGTACAGTGGGAGATTCTCAATTTCAATGCGCTCTATGCCGGCTATTACAAGCCCTGTTCGTTTACCCGGGTACTCGCGGTGGATAGCAGGATTGCCGTAGTGGGGAAACGAGAGGACGGCGCGCCGGTACTCTTCTTTTCAACGCAGGGCAACGTGTGGACCGACCGTAAACTCGATTATTCGGACGACGAGAGGCAAATGAGCAGTCCGACCGAGGCCCTCAACGACATTTACTACTACTATCCCGACGATCTCTATCTCCTTGCCTGCGACAAAGGATTTATGATGCAGATCCCCTCCTGCTCACACTGCAACAAACTGATCCCGATCGGCACCGACGATCTGCGCTGCATGGCTTCCAATGGCAATGTATTACTCTGCGCCGGATCAAACTACAGCATCAAAGCCGTCGATATGTGATGGTAATGCTCGTCCCCTATCATTCAAAGCAGATTTGGGTTCGGCGTATGGCTCTCGCCCCGTCGGATTTGCAATCACGGGTGGTCGAAAGATTATTTTAGGTCAAAATTAAGCGAAAAAATTGGAACTTAAAATTAGACTCGTCTTATCAACCATTAATTACTATACTGTTGATAAATAATGGGATAAATATAATTTGGGGATTTACTTTGGAAGTAACTTTGTGCCGAATTATTTTTCAGTCATGTATCCGAATCAAAAAATAAATGTTCAAAAGATCATAGGCCTCGTTCCTGAGGCATTACTCAGTACTTTGTCCAAAGATACCAAAGTCGATTATTGTGCCAAGGTACTATATGGGGAACGTCTTTTCAACCTGTTATTGTATGGCATTTTAACAACTGACAGGACAAGCCAGAGGACATTGGAAGATCTGTTTAAGAGTAATCTTTTCAAATCAATGTTTTGTTACGATGCAGGCATGAAAGTATCCAGAAGTTCTATTTCAACTCGTTTATCCACTATAGATCCAGAGTTTTTTCGATTGGCATACGAACGTATTTATATGGAATTCTCAAAGTGTTTTACAACAGATGAACAGTTAAAATACAAGATAATACGAGTGGATAGTAGTATGATTGCAGAAACATGCAATAAGCTAAAAAAAGGAATTGCCCCTGGTGATAAGAAAAGTAAGGATCCCAACAAAGTTGTCAAACAAGCCAAATATACAATTGCCTTTGATGGATTGACAGCCTGTGACTTTAAGATATTTACAGATCCGTCTTACACTAGTGAAGATCGGGCTATTCCGGAGGTTGTTAAGCAAAGTGCAAATAAAGAAGATTCTGTATTAAACATTTACACATTTGATAGAGGAGTTTCTTCATCACAGACATTTTCTTCGTTTAATAAAAACCAAATTCACTTTGTTGGGAGATTAAAAACGAACAGGAAATTTCAAATTGTTGTTCAGGATACAGTCTGTGAAGCTTCAAATGATTTGGGTGAATTGACATTGATAAGCAATCAGATTGTCAATCTGCATAATCATGAAAAACAACAATTTGATGAGGATCATCAATATCGTCTTATTGTTGCCGAACGTAAAAATAAGATTGATACAACTCCACCTAAAAACAAAGGTAAATGCAAAAAGAAAGAAAACATATTCTATTTCATCAGCAATAACTTGGAGCTAACCCCAAAAGAAATCGCTGATATTTATAAGCAAAGATGGGATATAGAGGTGTTCTTTCGTTTTATAAAACAGGAGCTTAACGCAAGTCACTTCTTATCTGTTAGTGAGAACGGGATCAAAGTCATGCTCTATATGACATTGATTGCATCCATGCTATTGCTTTTATACAAGAAATTGAATGACTTAGGTTATAAAACAGCAAAACGTAGATTTACAATCGAATTATGGGAAACATTGGTCACAATCATTGTAAAAGAATGTGGTGGAAATCCGGCTTTAATGAATAAGGCATACTTCAGAACGTTTGCTTTGCCGTAAAAATTTTGAAAACAAAAAAAATGGAATAGGCAAAATCAACATAAGAATAAACAGCAAACTTCATATATGTATACATCTTTCGACCACTCGTGATTTGCAATCCGACGGGACAGAAAATTTACTTCATAAGTTTTTTAAAAGGTTCTTTGTCTACAATTGCAGTCTTTATCTTGTCTCTCAAATACTGTTTAAAATCTGTTTCGCTTTCAATTACTCTCACAAATTCTTCCAAGTCAAACATGACAATCAATGCATTCTTAGTCAATGCTTCTTTTGCCGCAATTAATCCTGAATTCGTATATCCCGAAGCTGAAATATAAATTCCGTGGGCTTCTGCTCGATGATATATGCGACCTAAATGAGCAAAGATGTCATCAGCACCAACAGCGTCTTTTTTCCATTTCATTTCTACTAAGAATATTTGATTGTCGACTTCAACAATTCCATCAACCTGTTCGATTATGCCTTCTTTATTATCGCCGATACGTTTAAAATCTTCTCTTACTAAGATCTGAAATGCGTTAAAATATTCATTTAAAACTTTTTCTAGTAATTTACCTCGCTTCTGAAAATTGGTTTCCGAGAAAAGAGAGAATAATTGATTTTTTATTTTCTCAACATTTTCTTTGTGCTTACGTATTTCTGCAATTTTATCTTGGTACTCTTTCTTCCGTAAATTTGATTCAAGTTCCCGCTCTTGTTTCATTCGAGTAAACGAATCCTTTACGTTAATCACCTTTTGAATCTCAGAAACTAATCCTTTCGCTTTGAATTGGTCAGCTTCCCAACAAGTAGAGAAAGCCTCAAATTCAGTTATACGTTTTAAGATTTCACGCCTTTCACGTAGATATTTATCTGAATCTTGATTAATGCGTTCCAATACGATTCTACAAATATCGTATTTCGAAATAGAATCTGGATTATTGTTTACTTTCAACGTAACATCAGCATAAATTTGTTGATCTACTCCAGCTCCATTGAAAAATGTTAGCACAGCTTTCTTCGAACGATTAAGCAACGGAATCGTTTGAACAATCAAGTCAAATAAATCAGGTGGATAATGATAAATATCGTTCATATTTCTGTTTATATATGTGATTTTCTCGTCCCGTCGGATTTGCAATCCGACGACGGCAATGAGTATTAGGATTTGTAATCCGTTACTATATCCAGTTATTTACTGGTCACTATTCAAAAATATCGCTATTGTTTTTAATCGTTACCGGATCGCAGATCCTTATACTCCAACGGCGACGGATCGCAGATCCACCGATACAACTATTCATTGTATATCTTAGCCGTCTCCCATTCTGTTTTCCGTCTGCGTTCTCCTGTTCTCTGCGTTAATCGCGGTTAAGACTGTTTTGCGGCTAATCCACTACCAGCCATCGCTTTCTTTGCTCGTAATCAGTTTTCAAAACTACGAAAAACAATTCATAAACTGGCTTTTAGGTTAAAGTTATTTGCCGTAAACGGGAGAGGATATTTTTTGTTTGAAGTGTGAACCGCCTGATAGAATCCGCCGACAGCCGATCCGGGATAATTGGGGCAGCCATTTGCGCCATTAGCAAGCGACGCGACACTGTTACCCGAAAGGAAAAAAGGAGCATACTTCAATTCAAATGGATCATTCATTGAAACCGATGCGCTGTCCATTTGAACCGATTGGTCGTCCATCTGAACAGATTGATCATTCATCTGAATCGATTGGTCATCCATCTGAACGGATCGGCGTCCCATCTGGATCGATTTGTCATCCATCTGGATCGATCGGTTATCCATTTGAATCGATGCGTTATCCATCTGGATCGATGGAACGTTCATTTGAATCGATGGCTCATCCATTTGAATGGCAAATTGCCCGGATACACAAAAAGGCACAATCTCTTGTGCCTTTTTCTTTGTTAAACCATTTAAGTATCTATCAATCTCAACGTCAGACCTCTCCTCCCAGCCTCCTCCCCCAAGGGGAGGAGGAGTAGGTCGTGAAACAGATAGAGTTCAATTCGTTTTGCAGATTTTTCCCCTCTCTCTCGGGAGAGGTCGTAGAACGCAAAACGTCATGCATCAATTCCTTAATTGGTTAATTTATATACTATCTAGTATTCGGCGGGCGATAACACTACGTTGTAGGTTTTAACCACGCCGTTATAATCGCACTTCACCACAGCAGTACCTGTTTTCGAAGCAGCCTGGGTAATGGCTATTTTTACAGCAGGATTGCTTGCCGAGGCGGTTACGGTTGGTGTAGCCGTAGCACTGGCCGGAACTTTGTAGGTAGCCTGATAAATATCATACCCTACAATACCGTTGGCATTGGTGGAGCGCACCGGAGTTTCGGGAACTACAATTGCTTCGCCGTTTACCTGAATGGCTACGACAGGCGCAACCGGGCGCACGATTTTCTTTTTGGCCGAGCTGAATCCCAGTCCGATTAAATCGAACAGACCTTCGGAGTCACCCCCTTCGGCAACAAGGTATACAGCATGTTTTTTGCCTAATTTGTCTACAATAGACGACACGTCGATCGTGAATTGGGTTGTTTGTTGTGTCGCGTTTGCCGGTACCTCTATCACCCCGATTTTTTTACCTTTCCAGGTAGCATTGTTCCACGGTCCGTCTATCCAAACGTTCACCTTAAAGGCGTTTTTGGTTTTGGGGGTAAGAAAAAGGTTGAAAGCGGTTTTGTTACCTGCTTTTACACCTGCGAATGCTTTCAGCCCTTTGGTATCTTTTGCAAGACCTCCGAAACCGAAGTACTTATACCCGATAATATCCCCGTTTTTGACCCCAGTTACCGGCATATTGTTGTCCCAGATATCCCACGAATCCTGTTGGCTGTTGACATTTGAAAGGTAGCAGGCATATCCTGCCGAATAGTATTGATACGGGTCAAGACCATACATATGGAAACCTTCCGAAGTTACTTCGGCTCCGGTATACTCTTTATTTTGACTGTCCTTAGCCGTCCATAAATTCCCTTTCGCATAGGGGTCGTATGCCCGGATAACCACTTTTCCTCCCTCTGCCACCGATTTTTGATCGCACTCAACTGAGATCGGAGCTACCATTGACTGGCGTGCAAATCCGAATCCTCTTGGTGGTCTGTGATAGAATGCATACCACTGACCGTTAATTTGTTGAATACTACCATGGGTATTGTGTCCGGCATTGGTTGTTTCCAATTTGGTTCCGTCCTCATTAAGAACAACACCACGCGAATCTACCAGTACACCGCCACTTTTCCATGGACCCAGTGGTGAATCGCTAAAGGCATAGCGTAAAGCTGAGTTCGTTCTGCTTAGTCCGTATTCCGGACCAGAATATCCGCTGTACACCCAGACATATTTGTTGCCAATCTTGCGAATAGAAGCGGCTTCGAAGAAAGCAAACGAAGCTGCATCCTGATCGGGATAAATCTTGGTTTGGAAACGGTTGATGGGTTGGGTTCCCGGTTTGAGCGAATACATGGTTTTCTGATCCAACTCACCTGCCGACGAGGTTTGGAATCCCCAGTAGCCATACACCCGGTATCCGGTGTTGTAATCCGGATCGTTCTTGTCGGTAACGTAGTCAACAAGGATACCCGGGTCAAATCCCAACGTACTTCCCGGAATGGTTTTGGTTCCGTCTGCGTTGAGGTTGATCGGGGTAAACGGACCTGTCGGACGATCGCCTTTGCAAACCATTGCTTCTCTGTTGCGACCGCGGCTGTGCGGATACAAATAATAGACCTTTTTGCCATCTTTTCCTTTCACCTCAACAAGATCGGGAGCATACATCACATCCCACTGACCCTCTATCGGGTAGGTAAAAATAGGACCTTCATCTGTCCATTTCGTCAAGTCCTCAACAGGTGCCGACCAGGCTCTGGTGTCCGGTCCGCAGTAGCTGCCAAACCGAACATCGTGTGAACCGATGATATACACACGGTATTTGCCCGGATGATCGGGATCCTCGAACACGCGCGGTTCTCCGTCCGGCAAGTGCTCCCACAACGGCAAGTAGGGATTACCCGCCAAAGTATGCGTAAATTTCTTTCCCGGCTGCGCTTTCGCAGACGGAGTGGTTTGCGCTTTTAATCCATTTGCGACAAACAAAAACAGAGCGGCTGATAGTGCCATTACCAGTGTTCTTTTTAAAATGCAAAAGTTTTTTTTCATTCTTGATTTTTATATGTGGTGACTATTAATTATTCCCGGAACAGTTGCTATTTATCTGATTGATTGCCTCAAAATTATCTGTAATAACCCCATCACTCCACTCGCTTCCGACCTCTCCCCAACCCTCTCCGACCTCTCCTGCCCTTCGGACATCCTCTCCAACGGAGAGGAATAAAGGAATCTTATTTTTTGAGAGGGAGCTGGATCATGCAATTAGCAGATTGACCGTCTCCTTGGGAGAACCAACGGTCAGCGTAAGCTAAGGTGCCCGTAGGGCGGATGAGGTCTCTACCACCGGCAGACGATTTCTCAAAGAGCCACTTTAATCTGTTTTCCCTGATACAACACCTTTTTGCCAATTGCATCGCGATCTATTCCGAAGCCTTTAGCCTCATCAACCAAAACAACCGTAAAGATACGTTTTTTCAGGCTACCGGGATAATCTCCCTGCTTGTTGCCAACGGTCAACGATTGTGTTTTTTCATTCCAGGAGAACGATATGATGGAATATTTTCCCTTTTCGTAGTTGTAATTATCGCCTTCATCTTCGTACAAATCGAACCGGCCATCGGCTCCTTTGTAAACGCGGATTTCGAGCGTATCCGATTTTTCGGCACTGTACTGGATCGCTTTACCCATCGGAACAATCGAGCCCGCTTTTACAAACAGCGGTATCTTATCCAGCGGAGCATCGGTCTCTACCGTGCGGCCACCGGCGAAATGTTTTCCTGTCCAGAAATCGTACCAACCGGCAGATTTCGGCAAATAGACCTTCCATCGGCTCACTCCCGGTTCGGTTACCGGCGCGGTCAGTATCGACTTGCCGAACATATACTGATACTCGCGGTTCACGGCAGCTGTATCGCCGTTAAAATCCATCACCAACGGGCGCATCATGGTAGAACCGTTTTTAGTCACCTGCCATGCTTCGGAATAGATATACGGAAGCAACCGGTAACGCATATTCAGTATCCTGCGCATATTGTCTTCCACCTTCTGCCCGTACTTCCAGGGTTCGGTCTCGGTTTGGTAACCGTGCATACGGAAAATCGGACTCATGGCTCCCCACTGATACCAGCGGGTCAGTAAATCGTGGTATTTTTCGTCGGTGTATTGCGATCTTCCCGGGCGGAAAAAGCCTCCGATATCAGTTGTCCAATAGGGAAGCCCTGTAATGGTATAGTTCAGTCCGGCAACAATCTGACGTTTATAGGTATCCCATGTGCCACCGATATCGCCCGACCAGTTGATCACTCCGTAACGCTGCTGCCCCGAAAATGCAGACCGGGTAAGAATGCAGACCCGTTTATCGGAAGAGGCTCCGCGCTGACCTTCAGACACGGCCTGGCTAACCATTAAAGGATAGATAAGCCGGTAGAAATCTCCCGAGCCGATAAACGTTTTTGTCCCTTTCAGGGCATCGTTCTCCGGCTCAACGGCATCCATCCACCACGAATCGACCCCATTATCGAACATATTCTCTTTCAATGTATTCCAGTATTCTTTTCGGGTTTCGGGGTTGAAATAATCCAACCACTTAGTATCGGGGATAAAACGGTTCTTTTCTACATAGGCTTTGCCAATCGCGGAATTTTTGTCCGGATTCGACCAGATAGAGATATTGAAATGGGCGTTCAGATCGTGCAACTCTTTGATGAAACCGGCCGGGTTCGGGTAGTTCTGTTCGTCGAACTGCGGAACACCCCACCCTCTGTTGCCCCAATATTGCCAATCCTGCACAATAGCGTCCACCGGAAGGTTTCTTTTGCGGAATTCTTTTATCGTCTCCACCAGATGCTTACCGGAAGTATAGCGCTCGCGGCATTGCCAAAAACCGTACGCCCATTTGGGAAACATCGGCGCGTTGCCCGACAAATTGCGGTAGGTTGCAATCACGTTATCGGCAGAAGTACCGTAAAACACCACGTAATCGATGGCCTGAGCTACAGGCGACCGGAAGGTGGTCAGATCGTCACTCCGTTTCCACGACAACGTAGGAGTATTGTTCGCTTTGCAAAGCACCTGCACCTGATGTTCTCCGGCTTTCAGATTTACTAAGGTACCTGCTGTAGGAGGCAGCCACATGTTGCTCTGATCGATGCACGGTTTTCCGTCGATAACCACAAAGTGGCGGTTACCCATATCGCCCAAATCCAGAAAGAGCGAATATTCGCCATCGGCCGGAACGGTCAGTTTCCCCTGATACAACGATTGATTCTGCGACACTCTCTGCGTACCCGAGGTGGTGGTAACCTCAGCCATCTGGCTATTGCCATCGGTGTGTTGCTGCTGTTTTTCGAGTGCGATGACGTTATCCGCCGGATTAAAATCGGTGAGGCCGTACTGATGCCACAGCAAACCGTATCCCTTGCTCGAATAGATAAAGGGGATCGCAATTTGCGTATTCACCTGCGTCAACCGGCGCGCAACATTTTTCAGATTGTATTGCCCATCCTGAAACTGTCCTAAGCCAAAGATAGACTCATCGGCAGGCGATACGAAACCCTGCTCAACGGCAAAACAGGGTTCACCCTGAATGGTAGAAGCAGTTATTTTCCGTGTACCCGCTTTTTCTGTCAGGAATACCTTACCTGCCTTATCGGCATACGACAACTTACCGGTTTGCTTATCTAACGAAACAATCATCTTCGACGTTTTGACTTCCAGCTTGGACGACGAATCAACTATCCGAAACGCCGGCGTAGCCGTAGCCGAAGTAAAAACGAACTCCGGCATGTTTCCTTCCGTAACCTTGTAAAATTTGATTCGTACCGAATTATCGGACAGTGGAGCAATGCTGAGCGTCCCATCCGACAGAGTGACATTGACTTTGTCGGAAAGTTGCCTGAAACTCTTTACAACCTGTCCCTGACAAAGAAGAGGGAAGAAGCTAATGATTAACGCGTGTTTTAATTTCATATATTGTGACTATTAATGTTATCTCATGACACAAACAGGCCGATACGAGACAATTTGTATCAATCGCCTTTTCCAATATCGGTTGGCCTTCTTTCCTGCAAATTTATCTCCGAAAAATCTACGCCACACCCCTCGCCTGTGGGAGACTGAGCGCTAAATCCGATGCGCAGGTTATCTGTTTTGTTTAGTCTGAATCCCCGCACTCCGATCCATTTTTTGCCATTGTCGGAATAATATAACCCGAACGTATTCTCTTTGGACGAACCTATGATTCGATAGTAAATTTCGTTGCCACTTATAACCGCAGAATTGCAATCGTCGGCCACATCATTACAAACCACAGAGACAACTCTTGGTTGACCGTCGAGATCATTCTCAAAACAGAACTTTGCATAATGATTGCTGTCATTATAAATTACTAAAGCTCCGGCATCCCATTTCGACTTAAATGCGAGTTTGATTTTGGCCGTCAGAATAAAGCACGAGTCCGGACGGAACAATAACCTGGGAGATTTATTCGTCACATACTTCCCGTCGGAGGTAGTGTATAAATCGGCGTTTCCCGGCGATACAATTCTCAGGCAGGAGTTACTCACCACTGCATAATTTGCCACTTTGTTCTCAAAGCGCATTGTATAAGGAATTACCGGGATCTTAACCTCCTGCGCATTCATCAACGCAGGCACAAACATCCCCAATACGACGTATAAAAGGAATTTTTTCATACCTATCTTTGTTTGTCGCATTCTGAACTTCTTTTAGTTTGATTGATTCTGCCAGGCAACTTTGAAAATCTTAAAAAAGCAGTCTTTGACAAAGACCGACAGCAAGCCGTAAATTACCTATTGAACTCGATCTAAACGAATTGCAAGAGATTGATTTTATCGAACAATTATATTTATCTCACTTGATTTCAGACCGTTTGCTTCGGCCTTTAGCGTAATTGCGCCTGTTTTAACCTCTTTGACAGGCCGGAGAATGACAAGAGCCTGACCCCGATACATTTTACAAACCGGATTATTAAAGCTCTCCATGTCGGTAGGAGAAGCATTCCCCGAACCAGCTATTTCTCCGACTCCCGAAATGGTAAATGTAACCGGGATAGCTGCATCCGGAATTAAATTACCCTGAGCATCCGTCACTTCAACTTTTACATACGAAAGATCATTCCGGTCGGCATGTATCGTACTTCTGTCGGCCGTAAGCTTTACTTTCGCTGGAGCTCCAACCGTTCTCAGCTCTTTTGAAGCAACCTCTACCCCGTTATTCAACGCTATCGCTTTTAAAACACCCTGTTCGTATGGAACTTTGAAAGTAGTAATTAAATTAGTGCTGTCGCTTACCTGTTTCTCGGCAATCACTTTACCATTAAATTCGATTCTTATCGCCTGACATTTTGCAAACACCCGTACTTCCATCGGTTTACCTTCGTTTCCTGCCCAGTTCCAGCTCTGATATTCGTTCGGCCAGCCCCAATAGCTATAAGTCTCTTTCATTCCGTTGGGAATGGGTTCATGAACCATCATCTCTATTTTGCTGTTGTTCCAAACCACATCACGGTAGAACAACTGCGGTTTTTTAAATCCACAAAGGTCGATATCGCCACAAAATGCATTGAACCAAGGCCAGGGTTTTAACCCAACCCTCATGCCTGCCCTTGGGCCATAAGTTGAGCTGCCACAACCTGTTTCGCCCAGATAATCCATGGCAGTCCACACAAAGTCGCCAACTACCCACGGATTCTTTTCAACTTGTTTCCAAAAAGCATAGGCTTCAGCAGCATAAGATTCGGTACCCACCATAATTCTTTCAGGGAATTCGACATGATCAGCTTCGTACTGATTGTTCAGGTAGTTATATCCACCTACATCCAAATCAGAGTATGCCTGAACTGTTGTTGACCATTTCTGACCGGCATGATCCCAGAATGAACAGATGGCTTCAGTAACCGGACGGGTATTATCAAGTGTATGGACTTCTTTTACTAATTGTTTCCGTATGGCAAAACCCAACGAATCGGCTCGCTCATTTATTTCATTACCGATGCTCCAGAGGATAACCGAAGGATGATTTCTGTCGCGATAAATCATGGATTTCAAATCCTTTTTCCACCACTCCTTGAAATAAAGATGATAATCCTGCGGGTTTTTGGGTCTTTCCCACATATCGAAAGCCTCCTCGAGCACGAGCACACCGTTTCGGTCGCACGCATCGAGAAATTGCTGAGAAGGCGGATTGTGACTGGTGCGGATAGCATTAAATCCGTACGCTTTCATAAGTTGTATGCGCCGCTCTTCCGCACGATCGATGGTTGCCGAACCTAAAAAGCCGTTATCCTGATGCAAACAACCACCTTTGAGCAGTACCTTTTTCCCATTCAACGTAAATCCGGTCTTTGCATCGAAATGGATCGTCCGAACGCCAAAAGCGGCACGAACTTCATCGGAGACAACACCGTCGGTAATTACCTGTATTGCGGCAGTATACAAATTTGGAGTTTCAACCGACCATAATTTAGGTTGAGGAATGGTAACCGACTGAGTGAAACTTTCATTATCCGACGCAATCGGTTTCGATGGTGATTCAACTTGCTGAACTGTTTTCCCATTTGGGTCGAGAATAGTGACCAACAGTTTGGAAACCGTGTTTTTACCCGTTTTATTTTCAACTTCCGATGAGATAGTTACAAGCGCATTGTCACCGGTAATTTGTTTCGTATTTATACAGATTCCGTTTTGCGCAATACTTACGGCTTGCTTTTGAACAAGCCAAACATGCCTGTATATTCCCGATCCACTATACCAACGCGAATTCTGCCCTTCGTTCTTCACTTTAACCGCAATCACATTGGGTTTGCCTGAAGCATTAAGATAATTGGAAATATCGTAATCAAAAGCCGTATAACCATACGGGTGATTGCCCAAAAACTTACCGTTAATCCACACATCACAGTTCATGTAAACGCCGTCAAAGCAGATAAATGTCCTATCGTGCTTCTCAGTTGGATTTAACGTAAATGTTTTGCGATACCACGCTACGCCACCGACCGTATAGCCGGTGGCCGTGGTTCCTTTACTCTCCTTCGAAAAGGGGCCTATCACCTTCCCGGTTTCCTGACCGGGAAGTTTTTCAATACTCCAATCGTGCGGGAGGTCTATATTCCGCCATGTTTTATCATTCAACGAAGTTTTCTCGCCTCCCTTAACATCACCCAAAAAGAATTTCCAATTGTCATCAAAAAGCATCTCTCGTTGAGCCGTCTTGGCAAAAGACTGCGTAAAAAAACAGGTAATAACTGCCACTATTAGTGGAATGCGATAGTTCATAATTATTTCATCTTATGCGTACTCGTTTGAATAACAAATTACGGCATATTAAAACCGGACTTACTTACCTTCGCTTGTTTCAATAACAGCTTTATAAGCTGCTTTCGGATTCAATTGACCATCAAACAGAAGCGCATCCTGTCCACGACGCCATGAACGGGTATCACTTAGGCCCCAGAAGGTTACGCGTTCGATCACGTCGGAATGGCGCATGAAAATTTCGAATAGTTGTTTATATACCTCAGCCTGTTTTACATAGTTCTCAGCCGGAATTTTTTTAGCGCCCTGATTCACACTAAAAGCGCCACTATTCTCGCCGGTTGCCGTTACGTCAAGTTCTGTAATAGAAACCTTCAGCCCCAGCGATGCGTAGTCTTCAATGGCTTTTTCAACATCGGCAAGGTTGGTATCCAAATGCCAGTGTCCCTGAATTCCAACACCTGTGATAGGGGCACCCTCTTTAAGGAGGCGTTTAAGCAGCAACATGGAGCTTGCATGTTTTCCATTGTTTTGAACCGCACCCTGTTCGATGTTATAGTCGTTGTAGTATAACTTCGCTTTAGGGTCGGCTTGATGCGCCCATTTAAATGCGTTGGTCAATACTTCCGGTCCTACAACCTTATACCAACTGAAAGTCCGGAGATTTTCCGTCGTTCCGTCACCACCATCGGCGATGGATTCGTTGAACACGTCCCAGCCAATGATACGTCCTTTGTATCGTCCTACCACGGTTTTGATATGTTTCTCCAAACGTTTCAGCGCAACTTTCTTGCTGGCCATTTCGCCTTTGATGCTGCGTGCCCACATCTCATCCATCGAGAGGCGCGGCGCTTTCGGATCAAAACTCATTCGCGGTCCTCTTGCCGGTTGAGCCTCTTCCGTTTTCGGGTTTACTGCCTGAAAAAACCATGCCGGAGTCTGTGAATGCCAGCCTAAGGTATGTCCCCACACTTTCAACCCGTTTTTCTGACACCAATCAACCATGGCATCGGTGGTTTTGAAATTATACGTATTTTCCGACGGATGAATCGGCTGCGGTTTCATGCAGTTTTCCGGCGTAACAATGTCGTACTGCGCTTTAATACTTGCCTGATAGGCATCGTTATTCGATGTCAGATCATCCGCACAGCCGATAAGAAATTTTCCGGCAAATGCCTCTTTTAGTGTTTTCTGAGACGACGCATTGTTCTGGCAATGTACAGAGATTGCCAAAGCCTGAATCAGGATAAAACCTGCAATAAAAAAGTTTTTCATCATAGTGTATTAAATTTAGTTAGTTGTCTGATAAATCTTTCCATACTCCAATCGAGGGAAGGATCACTATTTCGCCACGCTAAACGAAGATTTCTCTCCGACATACAAATCCGGGTTGCAATAACCCATTACAGCGTTGCTTCATATTTAGTTACCCAGTCCATCGGTTTATTATGGCCCAGTTTAATATGTAGCTGAACCGGTTGCCCTTCGGTCAAATGTATTTCACAATTCGTTTTATCGTTTTGCGGCATAGACTTCAATATCCCCGCCGGTGCCGTAATATCTTCAATTCCCTGTCTGGCCGTTAATGTTATATCCTGATTTTTCAACGAGGTAATCGTAACATCGACAGTCCGTGCATCCATATCCCATGTCAGTTTATCAATACGGGCAAAGGTACGGGCAAGCATTCCGTTAATCGATCCCTTCAACAGCGAGGGAGGAAGTGCAGGCAATAATTCGATAACACCCGGACGCGAATAGGCCAGCATCTCCATCATAATCGTTTGAATTCCACCCTGTGCGTCCGGCATAGGCTGAACGTAGGGGTCGTGCGAACATCGGAGCGTGGTACCAACATAACCCTGCTCGATCAGCTGCCGCAATTCGGTATCCACCATATAACTATCTTTAAGCCGGGCGCCTACCAATGCGCGATGGCAACGTCCATGAGCAGCCAACCGCTCCGGTACGCGTCTACGATCTGCCATCAAAGCACCCAGGGCGAGTTTCGGGGTACGGTCAGGATCAATTTCATCGCCGGGCCATGCTCCATAAAGATGAGAGACATGCCGTTGGTTATAATTTTCCTGCAATGTAGGCCATGCCCACTCTTTCAGCGTACCATCCGGTTCATACAGATACGGTGGCAACTTGTCCAGTATCGCCTGCCACTTTGGAATATTATCGGCTTCAATGCCCAGTGTTTTCGAGGCCTCGATTAAATTAGTCAACACCTCCCTGCAAACAGAAATATCCATGGTGGCATTAATCGACATCATGCACGAGGTATTCAGATTTCCGGGCCAGTTCTCCGGTGAAAAAGAGGGGGCGAAAATATATTTCCCATTTTTATCGGTAACGGTAAGAAAATCCTCATAAAACAGGGCCAACTCTTTCAAACCCGGTACGATATGGTTGCGTAGAAATTCCAGGTCTCCAGTAACAAGATAGTGATCCCAGAACGGACGCATACACCATCCTCCGGCTGAAATCCAATAGGGATGCGGCCATATTTCGCCCGAATTAGATGCACTGGAATAATGAAACGCGACTCCCATCCCCTTATCCGGCCAGAGGCTGTAGTGTGTACCGCGCATGCCAAAAATATTCTTCGCATTGGCACGAAAATCGGGTGCCAGACTCTCCATCCAGTTAAAATAGGCATTCATACCCTCTCTCAAATCGCCTTGCGGCCCCGGGGATATTTGCAAATTGATATTGGCATTCACCTCGGCAGACATGCTGGGATATTTGCCGCTGGTAAGCATAAACCAATAACGTCCCATCTCAAATATCTTTTCCAGCAAAGCCGGCGAATAATCCTGTCTGGATCTCTGATTAGCCAGAAGTTCCTCCGAAGAGAGGCCGTATTGGGAATCACCGCCAAAATCGACGGTAACACGGTTAAGAGCCTCCGATTGCACTTTGCTGTGACGCTCCAGCATCGCCTGATAATTAGGAGTAAGCTGCTCAACGGCTTGATTCAACGCTTCTACCTGACTTTCGCTATAGTCGGCAAACCATTCGATACGGGTTAAAAGCATCACAGAGACCGCATTTTCGATGACCAACGTACCGTTTTCCATACGGGCAGTACCACCATTACGGACGACGCGGACAACTCCGGCATAGCCACTGTTGTCTGTCGACGGATCCAGGCGGCATTTATAAATCAGCCTGTCGGTATTAAAATCGCGCGTGATCTCGCTCGATCCGCTTGCCGTGTACGATGCCTTCGCGTCTTGTTTGAAAGCAGAACCCGGGCGCATCCTCCGTAGCTGATCGGCCAAGGTGATGCGTACATTTACCGACTGCCCTTTTGGAGCGGTAAGTAACTGCACCACCACGTTATCAGGACGCGATGTAAATGTTTTACGAACCCACTCTCCGCGGCTATCGTTCCAGTAAACATTGGCTTCGCTGTTTTCAAAATTAAGCGTACGAAGATAATCTTTGGCCAATGCCGTTTTCGGGAAATCGAGACGCATAAGAAATGCCGGTACGGTCGGATGAGTCCATGTGTTTTCTTTAATCGGCCCCTTCTCCATCTCCTTAAACGCTAACTCGATGGCTTCTTTGTATTTTCCATCCAACACCATTTGTCGTACCTGAGGAAAGACACTGGCGGCATTTGGAGCTTCAAGAGGTCTTCTCCACGGCATAAGCAGACTTTCATGATGGAAAAGAATTTGTTCCGAATAGGGATTTCCCAGCATCTCAATATTCATCGCTCCATTACCCGAAATCAATCCATCGCCAAGCGTCTTTCCGGGCACAATGCTGCAGAAACCATGTTTAGGAACAATCTTTCGGTTGAGCCTTTCCGCCAAAGTCATGGATGAGATTTTGGCAGCTGATAACTGATTTGAATCTGTATTTTTACGGTCAGGATGATCGTCAGAAGGTGTAATAGTTTGCCCTACGTCTGTTTTTTTTACAGACTGATGTCGAGCCGAACTCTTTTGAGCGTCCACATTTGTCGGAAAGCATAGCATTAAACCAATCATACCGACAACGAACGCACTGCTTACAAAAACATTCTTGCGTTTCATAATGACCTTTTTAATTATTATCTATAGTACCATCAGAGCCCTCTTAATTATACGGTTTATAATTTAATCGTGATTTTTTGTCCGTTATAAGTCACGGTCTTGTCCAATTTCCTGCCATCGGAGACAACCACTACATGGAATTTACGGGTGGCAAGCATTCCTTGGAACGAACCTTTACGGGCCGCGATTATCAGGGTTTTACTCTTATCGTTCCAGTTGAATGAAATGGTTGAGTATGCCCCTTTCTCGTAGTTGTAATTGTCGTTTTCATCCTCGTACAACGTAAAATCGCCATTGGCTCCGGGATAAATGCGAATCTCTAAGTCGTCCCATTTTTTTTCAGTGGCATACTGAACCTGCGGTCCGAATGGAATAATGCTTCCCGCTTTGACATACAAAGGAATCTCGTCAAATGTCGTAGCATTTGCTATTTCCTGACCGCCATCGATCTTCGCGTTTGTCCAGAAATCATACCACGCCGTTCCTGCAGGGAGATACACCTTTGTCGACTTTGCCTCGGCAAAATTCACCGACTGCCCTTTGGCCTCTCTGCTCGCCTCTTTTTTATCCCAACCTGTTTCGGCATTTGCTCTTAAAACAGTTTCCGGAGTATATTGCGCCTTAACGACAGGAGCTACCAAAATCGATTTACCGAACATATATTCGTTGTTCATGTTCACAACGTTCTTATCCTTAAAGTCCATCACCAAAGCGCGCATCATGGTCGACTGGTTGTTTGTGACTGTCCAGGCTACCGAATAGATATAGGGCAACAGGGAATAACGCAACTGAATCGTCTTGGCTATGGCATCGAAAACAGGTTCTCCCTTTTTCCCGAAGTTATAGATCTCCCGGGGAATATCCGTTCCGTGCGAACGCATCATGGGCGTGAATGCCCCGAATTGCAACCAGCGAACATACAACTCCTGAAACGACGGATTTTTATTTCCATCCTCCCATCCTCTTTTGTACGCGCTTGCAAAAAAGCCCCCGATATCGGTATTCCAGTAGGGTATGGCGCTCATCGAAAAGTTGAGCCCTGCCGGAATCTGGTTACGCAACGACTGCCAGGAGGAGTTCACATCGCCCGACCAGGTGTTGGCTCCGTAGCGTTGTTGTCCGGCAAAGGCCGAACGGGTAAGGATAAATACACGCTTGTCGGAATTCACGCCACGCTGATGTTCGGCAACTCCGCCCACAGCCATCAACGGAAACGCGTTACGCACCTTGCGGAAAGAGCCGAGATAAGTTTTCAGATCGAAATCGGAGGGTTTGAAATCCAGGTGATCGGGCTCGGTGGAGTCCATCCACCAACCGTCGATACCCAACGAGAAGAGCCCTTTGTTGAGGTATCTCCAGTAAATATCGCGGGCTTCGGGGTTATACGGGTCATAGGGTTCGACTCCCGAAGGATAGTCACGGTTGGGCGGCCATGCTTCCGAACCCGATTGCGGCCATGTGCCGAAGTTCAGCAACATGCCTTTCGGTTTCATTTCGCGGTACTGCTTTGTTTGCGGTCCAAACGACGACCAGATCGAAATAATGAGGTGTGCGTTCATATTGTGAATGTCATTCACCATTTTCTTAGGCTCCGGAAATTCCGTATTCAGAAATTCCATGGCATTCCACAGGTAGTTGTTACCCCAGTATTGCCAGTCCTGAATAATACCGTCGAGCGGTATCCCGAGTTCTCTGTATTTTTTCACAACACCTACCAATTCGCTCTGACTTTTGTATCGTTCCTTGCTCTGCCAGAAGCCATACGTCCACAACGGGAACATCGGAGACTGACCTGTCAGATCACGCATACAGGCAATCGACCCATCGATACTTCCACCCAGCATAAAATAGTAATCAACGCAGTCGCCTACATCCGATTTGAAGGTTGTAGCTTCCGGTTTATCTTCAAACAAAGTGGGCGAGTAATTGTCCCAGAACAGGCCATAACCCCTGGTTGAAACCATAAAAGGAACATAGTCGTCGGTATTACCCTGCACCATGTTAATCTTTTCACCACGCAACGATAGTTTACCGCGCTGCTGTTGCCCCATACCATAGATCGCCTCCTCATTGTCGAGCGTAAACGACTGACTGACGGTATAGGTCTTCGATCCCGCATCGTCAAAACCTGTAAATGTTGTTCCCGATTCTTTCTCACTTAAAAGAGGTGCTCCGGCAAGTGTGGTATAAGCTATTTTGCCCGATTTCGTGTCGAGACTGACCTTCAGCTTATCGCTCTTCACCGAAATAACATCCCCCTGACGGGCAACAGAGAGTTTCACGCTCTGAGGCTTCTTCACCACAGACAAGCTGTTTTTTGTGAACGGCTTGCCCTCGGGCGACTTCACGATCCGTACGATAGACGATCCATAGAATTGAATCTCCACATCCATCGCATTGATTTGCGCTTTAATGCCTAAATCGGTTTTTGTGTACGATTGTGCCTGACTACTTATCCCGATTGCAGATAAGAACGTCCAAAATAAGAAAGAATAAATACGCTTCATAGTATGAATAGTTAGACAATTGCTATTTGTGTACGATTTCAAGGATAGCAGCGCGACTGCCCGAACACAATAAAACCGAAACAACTATTAAAATGATTTTTATTATTGAAATCTCCACCAGTCGAAATTAAACAACTCCTTCTCTCCCCTGAATACAAAGTAGAGATCGTGAATGCCCTTCGTATTTTTCACCGGAGCGGTCACTGTTTTCCACACATCGCCTTCACCGGTGGTCTTGATGTCGATTACACCTACTACCGGCCCATTAATTTTGTCGGTATGAATCTCTATCTTTCCCCCATTCAATGAAGCAACACTCGCCTCCACAGAGGTTGCACCTTTTGAAAAATCAGCGCCCCGCACCTTCAGATAATCTCCGTTGTGAATAGATGTCACAAACATCCGGTCTGCAATCTTCTTCCCCTTGTTCCATGAGACGTTTCGTTCCCATTCTGTCGCCTTCTCGGTTTTCACGCCTTCGCTGAAAGCGATGGTTTCGGCTTCTGTTTTGACGTATGGATTTAAGGTGCCGAGTTGTTGCACCCCTTCTACCGACCACCAGGGGAGTTTCTGTATGGAACCATCCTGATTATAGGTCATCTTTTCAACACAGATCGAACGTCTTTCGTAATGCTTTGCCATGGTCTGTTTCGAAATGGCATAGTTGAAGCCGAACACGTACGAATTTCCCTTGTAATCAATGATTCCGGGATGGTTGCCCGATGATCTTTCGTCGGGATCCATGATCGTTCCTTTACATTTCCAGGGTCCGGTAGGACTATCACTCATCGCATAGCCGATGCCTTCGGGACAGCAACGGGATGCCCAGGCCAGATAATAACGATTGTTTTTCTTCCACAACCACGGACCTTCGGTGTAGGCAGCTTCGGGTGGAGTGCCGGTAAAATCAATAACAGCCACATGAATGTCGCCCGAAATCGAGATCATATCTTCGTTCAGCTTCGCGTAATAACAGGGGCCGTTGCCACCCCAATAGAGATAGGCCTGCCCATCATCGTCAATGAACACTGTCGGGTCGAAATCTCCCGGATTATTACGCCCAATCAACGCCTTTCCAATCGGATCTTTAAACGGCCCGTAAGGACTATCGGAGACAAGCACGCCGATTCCGCCGCCATTCGCTATTGGACAATACAGGTAAAATTTATTGTTGCGCTGAATACATTGCGGTGCCCAGGCTCCATTATCGGTATTTACCCATTTGAAATCCCTGAGCGACGCTACGACTCCATGATCGGTCCAGTTGACCATATCGGTGGAGGTGTAGAGCATCCAGTTCTGCATTTTAAAACCAAAGGCATCGTCTTCGTCGTGACTGGTGTAGAGAAAAACAGTATCATTACAGACAAGCGGAGCCGGATCGGCCGTATACTTAGTCTGAATGATCGGGTTTTGAGCCTGCCCGCTAAAAGCAAGACCGCTTATTACGCCCCAACATGCAGCACAACAAAACAAGATTTTATTCATCGTGAATGCTGTTATTACAATTTAATGGTATACGAAAACGAGGTATCTTCTGCTGCCACTTTGAATTTTTCGAGTGGCTGAGGGCCGCAACTGTTAGAGCCGACTCCCAGCGTTTTGGTCGAGACGATAACTACCGTTGCCGTGCTGGCAGGCAGATCGATTTTGTACTCTACCGGATTCATCTGTTCGTCGGTATGCGGGAGGGCAGCTACCTGCATCAGTTTCTCATCCGATTTCACCAGCAACTGCGGCATATCTTTCCCGTTGAACTGAGCCCAACGAACCTCTTCGTGGTTGCCCCGTTCCATCGGTTTTTCGTATTCGTACTGATCATTTACTCCTATTTCATAAATTCCCACTTGGGCAGCACTTTTACGATCGGCATAGTTTTCGAACGGGCCACGACCAAAGAAGGTCATGCGATCCAGTTTTTTATCGAGTAACATCCGCACTCCGATGCGTGCCAAATTGATCCGGAAACCGACAAACTGAACCTGATTATCGACTTTCACGGAGCCGTCGCCCTTCACTAAATAGGTTGCGGTATGGTAGACGCTAAAGCCATTTTTTCCTTCGGCTTTGGTGGTAGAAACCACCTTCACGGTCGAATTATCGACGGCTACAACGCTGAAATCGACGGGTGCATAGTGAAGATTGGTCACCCCGTATTTTTCCCATTGCCGGAAGGCCCAATCGTCGTCGGTGCGGTGAGCGGCACGCCACAAGTGCAATTTGGGAGCGCCATCCGCAACCAACAGATCGGTTCCGTTTTTCGTCAGCTGACTGATAAAACCGGTTGTCTTATCAAAACTTACAGCAAAGTCTTTCCCCGAAACAGTCACTTTTTGGCTATTTTGAACCAGCTTAACCGGTTGTGTCACCTTGGGTTCCACCACGGGAAGCGTATTGACCGGAAGTTTAAATTGCTCGGTTGCAACTTCAAATCCTTTATCGGCCCACAGTGTCTTCTCTTTTTGTTTGTACGAAACGCGTAGAAAATATTCTGCTCCCGCTTTCGGATGCTCAATTTTATAGGGAATATTTGCGGTAAACTCTCCTTTTCCCCATGTAGGGCGCATCCGTATGGATCCGTTTGCAATTTCCTGTCCGTTTTCAGTCAGGCTCCAGGAGGCTTCAAAGCCATTTAAGGAGATAAACTGATATTTGTTTTTAATCCGGAGTTCTCCGTTAACCGGATCGGAGAGTTCGGTGTCAATCCATTGAAACGCCTTCTTCATCTCCGGGTAATGCGGTTTTACTTTAGACCCTTCCGTAGAACGGTCGTATGAGACTACCCCTTTGTGAATAAAATAGTGGTCATTGGGAGTCTCGCCGAATCCACCGCCATAGGCCAGAATCGGATGGTTCGGATCGCGTTTGTTCCACAACGCCTGATCCTGAAATTCCCAGATAGCTCCACCCAGAATCTCGGGGTTGTTATCAAACGCTTTCGAATAGTCTTCAAGAGAACCCATTGAATTGAACATGGCATGAACAAACTCGCAAATATAAAGCGGCTTGGTCAATCCCCAGTTTTTCACCATATCCACATAATCGGCCGCGGTACCGTACATGCGGCCGTCCAGATCGGCGGGATTATTCTTTCCCGCGCCAAAACGTTCGTAATGAACAAAACGGGTAGAATCCATTGCTTTTACGGTGTTCAATGCCGCTACAAAATTGGAGCCGACTCGTCCGCATTCATTTCCCAGCGACCAGATAATCACCGAGGGATGGTTTTTAAAATTCTCGACATTAGCGACATTTCGATCAATGATAGCAGCTTTCATGGTCGGTTCTTCATCGAATCGTCCGTCATAGCCGTGCGATTCGCAGTTGGCTTCGGCCACCAACCAGATTCCCCATTCATCGCACAACTCATACCAACGCGGATCATCGGAATAGTGGCTGGTGCGAACGTGATTGCAGTTTCCCTGTTTAATCACTTCCAGGTCGCGGATCATCTGCTCTTCGGTGATGGCATGACCCACATTCGACCAATGCTCGTGACGATTTACCCCTTTCAGTTTGATCGGCACTCCATTGACCATGAAAATTCGCCCCTTGATTTCGACTTTGCGGAAACCAACTTTCGACGAGAGTATTTCACCTTCGGAATCGGTCAGTACCACCGTGTATAAATTCGGTGTCTCAGCAGTCCATTTCAACGGATTGGTTACCGCTATTTTTACATTCAGCGTCTCTTCCACTCCGGCTTTGAGTGAGGTACCGTTTGCACTGCCTTTGGCTATTTCGTTACCCTCTTTGTCGAAAAGAGTGGCTGTGAACGTTTGCGCTTTTGTCGTTTTATCGCTGTAGTTTTTAATTTTTGCCGTTACATTCAACGTAGCGTCTTTATACTCTTTGTCTAATTCCGTCTTTACAAAAAAGTCGCGAATATGCACCTGGGGCGCACTCCACAGCGTTACATTGCGGAAAATACCGTGCAGACGAAACATGTCCTGATCTTCGAGCCAGGTGCCCGAACTATATTGATACACCTCAACCGCGATCATATTCTTACCCGGTTTCAGGTATTTGGTCAGATCAAAATCGGCGGCATTGCGGCTATTGACACTAAAGCCCACCTTTTCTCCGTTGATCCACAAAAAGAAGGCGCAATCGACTCCATCGAACGTAATAAAATTGCGGCGGCCAATCCATTCTGCCGGAACTTCAAACTCACGACGGTAACTGCCTACCGGATTCCGCTCTTTGTACGACGTATACCCTTTGTCGGGTTCGCTCATCACGTGGGGAAAATCTTTCTTTATGGTATATCCGAGATTGCGATAAAAGGGTGTTCCATAACCATGAACCTCCCAGTTGGAGGGTACCGGAATCTCTTTCCAGCCGGAAACATCAAAATCGGATTTGTAAAAATCGACGGGGCGCTGCTCGGGTGTCGGTACCCAGTTGAATTTCCATTGACCATTCAGACTGCGACAAAACGACGACGCATGTCTTTTCGTAACCAAAGCCTCTTGCAGGTTGGCATAAGGCATCAAGGTAGCATGATAGGGTTCTTTGTTGATTCCGAGCAGTTGGGGATTCTCTATTTCAGAAGGAACAGAGGCTTGTCCGGATACCGCAGCCTTTGCGGGGGTACAAAATATGCATAAACAAAATATGCATAAACAGAATGGAATAGTGTATAGATGTTTTCTCATGCGGAATATATAGTTTATATCGAATAAAACAGATCTGAGCTGAATGCCAACGGATACCCCAACCTATCATTTTCTAAAGAACAAAAGAGGCCGGATACCGCAACCCTAAATACAAAACGACAGGTCATCGACAATTCTGCTTTTTAATCAGAACCTGAAGGCCGTTCGGATTGTAGAAATAGCGACATCCGATCTCTATGCAATCGTGTGAAAAGTTGGAAATGTGCCCTCTGCCAAAGCAGAGAGCACTACCAAACAGTTTACTTATTGGTTATATGAAAATAATCGAACGCAACATCGAAGGGCGTATCCGGTTTCGTCGTATCCGGATTGAAATAAAAGACGCTCTTCATTCCCTGTATTATTACACCGTCGCAAACAATTAACCCGGCCTTGATATCTTTGAGCAACATGTTGGCTGTACCCAGTTTTTCAAACTTGGTTCCATCCAACGAATAGGATGCCGTATAACTGGCTCCGGTTTTTTCCAGACGAAGTACTAACGCATTGTCACCCGTTACCGGTTTTCTGAGATTAAACGATGCCATCGATTTTGCAATACCATTTTCTTCAATGATCAGATCGATGGTTCCCGGTTGTTCTTCCGCACCCCCGGCCAATCTGCCGCTACGGGTTGTTTTTGTAACTGCCCGGAGCGCCAGTTTTACAAAATTATCATCATTTTCATACGCCAGAATACCTGCGTTTTCGGGTTGAGACGGATTTCTGGAGCAAACGAGCTTGGTATCGATCGTCCAATCGTTGTTCGCACTTTGCAACAAAATATTTTTCGCGTTGTTGCTACGTTCCGACACGTCGCCTGTTTCACTGGTGATGGTAAGCGCACCGGCACTCTTTGAAAGGCTGTATGTGCTCGTATTCGGTCTGATCCATTGCCATTGTTTGCCTACCGTGCCATCATTGAATTCGTCACTAACCGACGCAACATCGAAGTTCAGATAGAATATATTCTTTTCCTGTGTAATGTTATCGACAAATTTCACGACAGTTGTTCCGGGAACACCTTTGGCAGGCTCGATCTCTACCGCAATATCCTTCGACATGGCAGATGCTTTTACCACCGGAATTTTTGCTCCTTTTTTCAAAAGATAACTGTAGGCTTTCGTCTCTTTATTGAAACCTTCGATATTTTTTCCGTTAACTGTTATCGATTTGGGAGTCAGATCGGGCATTACCTTCACCGGACAGCTGTTCGACACGGTCGTTCCGTTTACCGTCACATTCGCAAAGACAGAAGCTACTCCGATTCCGACGGCGGTAATTTTGCCATTTTCGTCAACACTGACAACGGCCGGATTGTTGCTTCTGTAGGTTACAGTCGCATTTTTGAGATTAACGAAGCTATCGTCCGACATAGATGCCGTTACACTTGTCTGTGTCGTATTACCGGGACGCAATACAACTTTTTCATTTTCAATAACAACAGTTTTCAATACCGGAGTATACGAGCCGTGCATTGTAGCTTCTACCGTGCCTTTAATATCTTTTGAAGAGGCGCCGATTTCAAACAGGTATTTGCCCTGATCGAACGTGATGCTCTTGTTCTTTGCATCCCAGAACCACAGATCGGAACCGTCGATATCGATCGACACCGTTTTGGTCTGTCCGGCGGGAATAGTAACCCGTTGGAAACCTTTCAATCGTTTGATAGGACGTTGCAAAGAAGCCGGACTGTCCGGAGTTTTCACATAGACCTGTACCACTTCGTCACCATCAACACTTCCTGTGTTTTTAACATCAACATGAACCGTAACCTTATCGTTCGGAGTGATACTTGTCTTACTGATTCCGAAGTTGCTATAGGCAAATGTGGTATAGGAAAGTCCGTAACCAAATTCGTACGAAACATCCTTGTTGAAGTACATGTAGGTTCTTCCGTTCTTTCCGTCACCACCTCTTAAGGTGTAATCAGTCAGTTCGGGAAGGTCGTTGATCGATTTATACCAGGTCAGACTGGTTTTACCGCCCGGATTCACTTCGCCAAACAATACTTTAGCGATGGCAGTTCCCTGAGCCTGTCCGTTGTACCCGGTAAAGATAATGCCGGCAACATTCGGGTTGTTTTTAAACTGTTCTACTTCAACCATACCCATACCCTGAATTACAACAATCGTATGCGGATTGACAGCAGCCACAGCCTTGATGAGTTCATTCTGATTGCCCGGTAACGTTATGGCAAACCGGTCCGATTCTTCCCTTCCGGTTGTTTGGTCGGTACCTACAAATACCACTGCCACATCGGAGGAGGCTGCCATATCGAGCGTCTCCTTATCGGTTGCAGGCACTTCCGGTTCATGATAAACCAGTACAATGGTTTGCGGTCCGGTAATACCCAGTGTATTGATTTTTACCGGAATGATTTTCGATCTTCCGCCAAAGCCGCCAAAACCTCCGCTTTGCGGAGTACCGGCAATTTTTTGTGAAGCAAGAATGTTACCGGTCTTTGAACCGACTCTTACCTCAATCAAACCACCCTCGGGCGATACAGTCATGTTGAAACGAATAGAATCGACATTAGTTATGTCTACATTATGGTAGGCTGTCCAGTCGCCATCCTTAATTCCCCGTACCGAAGCTGCACCAAAACGGGCCGAGGTAATCAATCCGCTTGCCGAAGCATCGAATTTTGTAGCATCATACGTTTTCACAACACCACCCTGAGCAACAGTCGAAAAACCGACCATGGTAAAGAAATCTGTTCTTTTCGAGGTGTTTCCGCCTGATTTGGAAACTACTTCCGTATTGAGATTATTCTGGGCAATGTAATTTTTAATTCCGGCTAAAGGAGTAATCTTATATTTAATATCGGCTTCTCCCGAATAGTCTCCCAATTCAACTTTATCGGCCTGAGGACCTAATATGGCAATCTTTTTGATAGAAGAACTGAGAGGCAACGCTTTCGCTCCTGTTTTTGCAACCTGCTCGTTCTTTAGCAAGACCGGCGTTTTCGTCGCAATTTCGACAGCGAGATCATTATGAGAGGGATCATTAATAATACTGGGTTTAATACCGGCATACGGAACTATATTTTGCGGGTCAAATTCACCCAGTCTCATACGTATGGTATAAATATTTATCAAAGCCTTATCCATATCGGCTTCAGTAATCAGCCCCTGAGTAACAGCCAGTAAGGAGCTGGTTTGATAAATGCTTCCGCAATCGGAATCGACTCCGGTTTTCAAACCCATGGCAGCAGCCTCAGCTCTGCTTTTTGCATAATGATGACTGTTTACAACATCAGCAACGGCGTCACAATCACCGGTTACATATCCATCCAGACCATATGTTCTGCGAGCAATCGTATCGACCAAAAATTTACTGGCCGACATCGGAATCCCGTTGACTGCACTGTATGCCGTCATAATGGAGGGTAATTTGTCTTTTTCGATCAGCGTACGGTAAGGAAACAGATAAAATTCCCGCATATCCCGGTCGTCCATGTTGGCGCTTCCGTTGTGACGGTTAAATTCGGAGTTGTTGGCAAAATAGTGTTTACCGCAGGGCACGGATTTCAAATACAAAGCGTTGTCGCCCATCAGCCCCTGAACAAAGCCACTGCCAATCCGGGAAACGAGAAACGGATCTTCGCCGAATGTTTCTGCGGTACGACCCCACCGCGGATCACGGGCAGGTTCAACGACCGGTGACCAGTAAGTCAGCGTAAAAATAAGATCGTGATTGAAACCACGGGCTTCGTCGGCAATTACCGATGTTTCGCGTTTAATCAGCGACGGATCCCAGGTACAGCCGACAGCCACACTATTGGGAAAAGATGTTGCTATCATCCCGCTGTTATTATTTCTACCCACAACGCCATGAAGCGCTTCGCCCCAAACATCGTATTTATTGATTCCGAGACGGGGAATCGGGGGCATGGTATTACCCAACTGGCTCTGTTTCTCTTCCAATGTCATTCGGGAAACCAAATCGGCAGCCCTCTCTTTGAAAGAGTACGAAGTGTTGAGATAAATCGGTTTTTTTTGACTCTCATTCGCAGGCATGAACGCCATCAGCGTGAGTGCGCCAAGAAATAAAGCAAGAATTCTGGATTGCTTAAGATTCATGATAAATTTTATTTGAAGGTTTGATTTATAAACAATAAACTACAAACGGAGACGCACCTGCGAACCCGATTATTGAATAACTACTCTCGTTTGCTTCAATGCTTTGGTATCCGAACTGTTTCCATAATACACTTCATATTCGCCGGGTGTTACCACCACTTTACGCTGTACCCAATCGTAAAATTCAAACGATGCGGGCGACAGATCGATGGTTGCCGTTTGTGTTTTGCCAGCGGCTACATCGACACGCTGAAATCCCTTTAACGTCTTGAGCGGGCCGTCTACGTCATTCACTTTACGAACATACACCTGCACAATTTCGGTTCCGGCGCGCTTGCCAACGTTGGTTACCGGTATAGAGACCGTAATCGATTCATTAGGTTTAATGGTCGTTTTACTAAAATTAGCATTTCCGATATTAAATTTGGTATAGCTCAACCCATAGCCGAACGGGAAAAGAGCATCGTCCATGAAACGATAGGTACGTCCTTTCATAGAATAATCTTCAAAATCTTTCAGCTGGTCGGAACTTTTGTAGAACGTAACCGGCAGTTTACCGGCCGGATTGTAGTCGCCAAACAGCACATCGGCAACGGCCTGACCACCGGATTCACCGCCGTACCAGGCCTGAAGAATCGCGTTGCACGATTCTGTCTCCGGAGTCAGTGCAATGGCCGAACCCGAGCAGTTCACAAAAATTACCTTTTTACCGGCATCTTTCAATGCTTTCAGACAGTTACGCTGTACGGCAGGAAGGTCAATATTGGTGCGGTCACCACCTTTAAACCCCGGGTAATTTACCGGCATCTCTTCGCCTTCCAGCTGAGTGGAAAGTCCGCCGACAAACACAACGACATCAACGCCCTGTAATTTTTTCAACAGTTGGGTATAATCAACACCGACCTCTTTTCCAAAGTTGAACTCGATATTTGCCTGCCAATCGTTCAGTTGCGCATAACGAATCTCGATTTTATATTTCTTTCCGCTCTCTACTTTGTAGGGAATCCGCGAAGGAAGCGTTCTCCAGTTGTTGTAGTTGGCCAGCGATTCGCCGTTTACCAACAATTCAAAATAACCGGTAGCGCCGCATTTGAACACGATCTCTTCACTCTTTGAAGGCACAAACTCGGTTTCGTATTTACCCGAAAAACCTTCAAGACGCACGCCTGTCGCGAATTCGTGCTGACCGGCAGTGGTCAGTTTAATCGGATTTTCAAGTTGTTGCGTGGCAACCACATCGCCCTTCAGTTCTTTGTTGTTCCAGTAGGTAACTTTAAACCCTCTCTTTCCGTCGATGGAACATTGGTCAAAATAGCTTTCGGTGACCTTATCTTCCACCAAATCGCACCCTTTGTCATACATTACGCTGTTGGCCGGCAATTTCGATTTAATGCCGTCGAGTATCGTAATGGTACGCACCGGCTTCCCATTGTAATTTCCCCACAACATCGGAGCGTCGGCAGCATTCGGACCAATAACCGCAATTTTTTGGGCCGATTTGCTTAACGGAAGAACATTGTTTTTATTCTGTAGCAACGTCATTGTTTGCCGCGCCATATCGAGAGCCAACTGGCGATGTTCCTGATTATTTACGATCGACATCGGGATTTTCGACCAGAGAACGATGGCGTCATCATCCATTTCGCCCAGATCGAAGCGTCCGATCAGTACACGCAACAGGTGCTTATTAATCTCTTCTTCGGAGATCAAACCTTTTGACACACCGTCCGGAAGCGTTTTGAACGGGTAATTTTCCCAGACGCACTCCACGTCGGTTCCGGCCAAAACACCTTTTGAAGCGGCATGTACCGCATCCGACGACACTTTGTGGCTGGTGAAAAAGTCGGTTATTGCGCCGCAATCCGACACAACCAAATATTTGTAGCCCCAGTCGTCGCGAAGTATCTGCTGTAGCAACCGGTTGTTACCGCAACACGGCTCGTCGTCCAAACGCTGATAGGCGCACATCACCTGACGCACGTCGGCATCCTGCACCAACGACTTAAATGCCGGAAGATAGGTTTCCCACAAATCGCGCGGATTTACATTGTTGAGATTGAGCGAGTGACGGCTCCATTCGGGACCCGAGTGCACGGCATAATGTTTGGCACAGGCCAACAGCTTACGGTATTTCGCATCGGCAGGCCCCTGCAAGCCCTTCACCACCTGCACTCCCATCCGGGATGTAAGGTAGGGATCTTCACCATACGTCTCCTGTCCGCGTCCCCAACGCGGATCACGGAATATATTCACATTGGGAGTCCACACCGAAAGGCTCAGAAATCGTTTGTTCTCCTGTCCTTTTTGTGTGGCTTCGTTATATTTGGCGCGGGTTTCGTCCGAAACGGCGCTGTAGATGCGATAGAGCAGCGCATCGTTAAACGATGCCGCCATCCCGACAGGTTCGGGGAACACCGTTACATTATCGGTATTGGCCAGTCCATGCAGAGCTTCGCTCCACCAGTTGAACTTTTTTATGCCCAAACGGGGAACTGCATCCGATTGGTCGCACATCAAGGCAGCCTTTTCAGCCAGTGTCAGACGCGAGATCAAATCTTTTGCCCGTTCGGCCGAGCTGAGATTCGGGTTTTTGTATGGCAATAACTGCCCCCAGACAACAATAGAAAATAGAAAAAACGTACAGATCAAAAATCCGCGGGGGATAATTTGTTTGGTTCGTGTGTTCATTAAATAAAAATATAAAGAGATTATTGTAGCGGAGTGAGTGAGGCAGCAAAACCACCCCGACCAAGCATTCTGACCTTAACAGAGCTCGATTTGTCAACTACCATATATTGCGTTGCCAGCTTTGTATCATACGCGCCATCTGTTATCAGAGTCAGTTTGTATTTCTGATTTTCGGGCAAATAATTAAATGTCAATGTTTTGTTTTTTGGAAAACGTTCGGCGCTAATGCCACCGATATACCACGCTTTTCCTTTATTGCGGGCAATAATCAAATCTTTTCCGGGATATCCCTCTATTAATTTGGTATTATCCCATGCGTTGGGAACTTCCATCAGAAAATGTTTCGCCGCGTCGGGCAAATTGTAGTACCCATCAGGACGGTCGGCCATGTGCTGAATGCCCGATTCGAACAACACGCTCAGTGCAAGTTCGTGCCCGTAAGAGGTTGTATGCGGAAATTGAGAATTGGTAAACGTTACCGGAGTATAATCCATTGCCCCCACCACATTCCGGGTAAATGGCAGAATGGTGTTGTGCTCGGGCGCGGTTGTGGTAAATTCGGGTCCGTTGTTGTACCATTCGGCACCACGCACCCCTTCGTATGTCATCAGATGCGGATAGGTACGCGCCCATCCCCGGGGAACCAGACATCCGTGAAAGTAGACCATCATTTCGAATTTGGCAGCATCGTCCAAAATATCAAGATAATACTTAATCATATCTTGCTTTTCACTCTCGAAGAAATCAATCTTCACACCGGCAACACCCAGCTTTTTCAGTTTGGTAAACTCTTCCACCCGGTTTTCATGAGTAAGCATCCTATCTTTCGGTGTAGAGGCCACCCAGGTATGATCACCGCCCGAGTTATACCACATCAACGGCTTCAGACCGAGCGAATGTATATATTGTAATGCATCTTCCAGTTTTCCACCGTTGCCCATCGCATCCCATTCCCAATCAAGCAACGTGTAGGGCCAACCCATGGCAGCAGCCAGGTCGGCAAAAGCGCATACCGTTTTGAAATCTTTCGTGCCATGATTGCTCGACCAGTAGTTCCACGATGCGATTCCCGGCTGAATCCAGTCGGTTTTGGTCATTCCGGAAGGTGTAGAAACATCATCGATCAGTGTCGACTCCACAATATCGGCAAGGGAACCGATAATCATTACCCTCCACGGAGATTTCCAGGGTAAGGTGATGGTAGGTTTTGAGTCGCCTTTTCCACGACCGTCTGCCTGATCGGGAAAAGTAATTTTATAGTGTGACTTGTCGAGGAGATTAGAGAGTTTCGATCCGCAGTAATTCCGATCCAGATCGGCTTCGTGAATCAGGTACCAGCACTCTTTGTCGGGGGTATTGAAAAGAGCCGGATAACCCCAGTTTTGCTGAACACTCCCATCCTTCATCGTGGAATATAAACCCTCATTGGCAGTATTGAACTTTTCCAGCCACCGCTTGGTACTATCCGGAATGGAATAGGCGGTCAATTCATCATTCATGACAAAAGTGCCACTCTTTTCCGGAAATTCATACCGAAAAGCGACACCATCGTTATAGGCCCTGAGAATCAAATTTAGTTTAGCCTTTCCCGGATTTTCAAAAGAGACTACCGTTTCGTTTGCCGAGTTACTACATTGGCTCCGTTTGCCATGCAAGGCCGTGTATTGCTCCTTTACCAGCACTGTTTTGCCGGCTTTCAACAATTTCAGTTCTTTCGAGAAAATCTGATCTGCGCGGGATAATCCCAATGCGACCTGAGGCATCGACTCGCATACCTTGCCATTGTTTGAATAGAGAACCTTCAAATACCATTCACCAGCCTCAGCGTTTTGTGTATTATACAACTCTATCGTTACTTTTTTATTCGGGGAAACAACACTTACCTTTTGAGCGAAGGCAGAAAATGAACTCAACAAAATGAGCCCGGCTATAACCTTATATTTCATGGATATATAGATTTAATTCAAGACAAATTTACAGATAATTTATTAGACCAGAATCGACAAGCAAATTTAGTTTACTCTTTTAAACACCAGTATAGCATATGTTGCAAAAAATATCGCTCTTGTTGAATTGAAGATCACAACAATTACTTTAGAACAAATAGTTGAATTACTTTCTCAATATGCATTTAGATTAGGAGGGAATATTTAGCAAAGAACAAAATCGCGATAGCATAATAAGCTGTCTTTTCTCTGCTTAAAAGAAATATTGCCACATTTGAAAGCATTTGGAAAGCCGGAGCTTTCCTTTTAGCAACGACGTAGGCAAAGCCTACGCCGACAGGGGTTGTATGTAAACTGTATGTAAGCAACAAAAAAGCCATTTACAAATTTCTTTGTAAATGGCTTTTCATCAAACGTGATTCGGAAGGGATTCGAACCCTTGACCCACAGCTTAGAAGGCTGTTGCTCTATCCAGCTGAGCTACCGAACCGTTTTTCTTTTGGAGCTGCAAAATAAGCGATTTTTTACGACATTCGCAATAGGTCGTTGCCTCTATATTGAACGAAAAAGCATTACCACTTCTTCAACTCGGCATAAAGTCGTTGTACCGGCAAACCCATCACGTTGTAGAACGAGCCGTTGATGTGCTCGACTGCTACATATCCGATCCATTCTTGCACTCCATACGACCCGGCTTTATCCATCGGCCTGTACTTTTCGACGTAATAATCAATTTCGTCGGTCGTCAGATCTGCGAAACGAACCTCGGTAGAGGCCGAAAAGGCCACTTTCTTCTTCTTCGACTGTAGACACACGCCGGTAAACACCGTATGTGTTTTACCCGATAGGTACGCCAGCATTTTCTTAGCCTGATTTTCATCCTCCGGCTTTCCGAGCACCCTGTCGTCGCACCAGACAATGGTATCGGCGGTAATCACAAGCGTACGCTCGTCCAGCAACTGTTCATAAGCCGAGGCCTTCTGCTTTGCCAGATACAATGCCACCCCGGCACCTTCAAGCGTCTCGGGATAAACTTCGTCAAGTCCCGGAATAACTTTCACTGTAAAGGGTATATCAAGTCCGGCCAGCAACTCCCGCCGACGAGGCGACTGGGATGCCAGAATAATAGAATAAGGGGATAAATTAGAAAGCACGATATGTATTTTAGACGAGTTTCAGGCTGACGGCTGATTAATCATAAACAGATCGAACAACGGAAATCCATACGTTCTTGCCTGTAAAAAATAAAAGATAAAACTATAACCGATTCCGATCAGCATTATAAACTTTAAAAAGCCGGATGCCTGATGCAGTGCCGCCTTCTGTTTGGCTTTGGCAATAAGATATACAAAATAGATAAACGGAAGGATGATACCAATAATGTAGTAACGTAAGGTCAGCGAGTCGTTTGCAAAATGGATTTTAGACACACACAAACCGGCAGCTACAGTCACCACGACTACCAGCGCATACACGACCCACTTTGAACGGGATTCACCCCATACAACCGGCAATGTATGGCATTCCATCTCCCGATCTCCGTCGACATCCTCCATGTCTTTTACGATCTCGCGAATCAACGTCACAAGAAATGCGAAGAGAGCAAAACCATTGACCCAGGCAAAAACGGCAGGAGCCAGGGGCGTAAGATCGAGAAGCTCGCCGTAAGTTTGCCGTTGAAATGCTATCTCCAAAAAGCCGACCATAAAAGGCACCAACGCCGTCGCGATTCCGACAATCAGGTTGCCGATCAGAAACTGCCGTTTATAACTGGCCGAATAAAACCAAAGCAGTCCGGTAATGGCTACGAACAAAAAGCCGAAAGTGACATTACGAACCCACACAGCTACCGCGATGCCTATGCACAATCCAATTCCGGTCAAAATCTGGTAAAGCCGCATCGCTGCTTTTTTAGAGATTCGCTCCCCCACTACTATTCTATCCGGACGATTGATAGCGTCGATTTTCACATCGAAATAATCGTTGATCACATACCCTCCGGCGGCAATGAGTACGGATGCTGCCACAAGCAACCAAAAAGCAAGATCCGGCGTAGCGACAGCCACCTTGAACGGTATCAGGAGAGGCTTGATAACACAAACATGCATCGCCCACTGAAGAAAAAGTATCATCACCAGGTTTTTATACCTAATCAACTGCAAATAATCCCGGATAGCAACCATACTTTATTCCTTTACTTCTTCAAAATCGACATATTCTCCCTCTTCCTTGCCAAACACTTTTTTGCCGCCATGCTGCGCGGATGACGCGGAATCTTCCTGATGGGCTGCTGACGCCTGACCTCTTTTTCCAAATGAAAACAATCGGACAAAAAAGTTCAATATGCTTTCCACCACAGCTAATCCAAGAACAAGAATAAATAAAAACAGAAAAAGAAAAAATCCCATACAATCAATTTAAATTCAATACCAACAGACTAACGAATGGTATCCGGATCAAAATTTTCAAAATCTTCAAAATTTTCTTCATCCTCCTCGTAGTCTGTACACGCTACTTCCTCTTCCACGGCCTCCTGAGCCGACGGAAGAATCACATTATCCGGCAAGTGATGCGTCATCGTCATCACACGGTTGGCCTCATCGTTGAGCTCTTCCCAGATCATATCTTTCAGCTCGGGAATTCCATAACCGGAAACCGCCGAAATGAAAACAAATTTTACATCCGGCAACTCAGCTTTCAACGCCTCAATAAGCTCTTCATCGAGCAAATCGGATTTGGTCACTGCCAGCAAACGCTGTTTGTCAAGCAATTCGGGATTGAACTGCTTCAATTCGTTGAGCAAAATAGCATACTCTTCGGTAATATCTTTGGTATCACCGGGAATCATAAACAGCAAAATAGCATTCCGCTCGATATGGCGCAGGAAACGCAAGCCCAGCCCTTTTCCTTCGTGAGCCCCTTCAATAATTCCGGGAATATCGGCCATTACGAACGATTTGTTATCGCGGTAAGGCACAATACCCAGGTTGGGAACCAACGTTGTGAAGGGATAGTTGGCAATTTCAGGTTTAGCGGCCGTAATCGCAGCCAAAAGCGTCGATTTGCCGGCATTCGGAAAGCCTACCAATCCCACATCGGCCAGCACCTTCAACTCCAGAATAACGGCGCGCTCCACCCGGGGTTCTCCCGGTTGTGCATAACGGGGTGTCTGGTTGGTTGCCGTACGGAAATGCCAGTTGCCCAGTCCGCCGCGACCGCCCTGCAGCAAAAACACCTCTTGTCCGTCTTCTGTAACGTCGCAGATGAATTCGCCGGTTTCGGCATCGTGCGCCACGGTTCCGCAAGGGACCTCAATCACCCTGTCTTCGCCCTCTTTGCCAAAGCTGCGACTACTGCTACCCGATTCGCCATCGCCGGCAAAAATGTGTCGGGCATACTTCAGGTGAATCAGCGTCCAGTAGTTTTTATTGGCCCGCATGATGATATGTCCTCCACGACCACCGTCACCTCCATCAGGCCCCCCTTTGGGAACGAATTTTTCGCGGTGAAAGTGCGACGAGCCGGGTCCGCCTTTTCCGGAACGGCAAAATATTTTTACGTAATCTACAAAATTGGTTTCAGCCATATAAATCGGTTGATTTTATTTCTCATTCAATTATCTTCTCCACGAATCGGTATAATCCTCATCTTCGCGGTATACTCTCTCCAAACGAACCTCTACGGCATTTTTATGTGCCATAAGTCCTTCATTTTCGGCCATTATCTCAATCGCGTTGCTCAGCATCGACAACCCTTCGCGCGACAGCTCCTGATAGGTAATTTTCTTGGTAAAGCTGTCGAGATGCACCCCGCTGTAGGCTTTTGCATATCCGTTGGTTGGCAAGGTATGATTGGTTCCCGAAGCATAGTCTCCCGCGCTTTCGGGACTATATTGACCCAAAAATACCGATCCGGCATTGACGATACGTTCGGCTACCACCGTGTAGTTATGCGTCATGATAATCAGGTGCTCGGGGGCATAGTCGTTCGCAAACTCAATCGCCTCTTCAATATCGGGAATATAAATTATTTTGCTGTGCTCCAACGCTTTTGCGGCCAGATCCTTACGTGGTAAAAGATCGAGTTGCTCCTTCACTTCCGCTTCCACACCCGTTATCAAAGCCTCATCGGTTGTAATAAGAATCGCCTGGCTGTCAACACCATGTTCTGCCTGCGAAAGAAGATCGGCTGCAATGTATCGCGGTTTGGCCGTTTGATCGGCAATGATAGCAACCTCCGATGGCCCGGCAGGCATATCGATAGCCGTACTTTTCAGACTCACCAACTGCTTGGCAGCCGTTACATACTGATTTCCGGGACCGAATATTTTATACACTTTCGGCACGCTTTCCGTGCCATATGCCATAGCTCCAATAGCCTGAGCCCCACCTATTTTGAATATTTTAGTAACACCACATAAATTAGCCGCATACAATACTGCCGGGTGAATTTTCCCTTCGGCATTAGGAGGTGAACACAATATGATCTCTTCACAACCGGCCAGCTGAGCGGGGATTGCCAGCATCAACACCGTCGAAAAAAGAGGCGCTGTACCTCCCGGAATATACAAACCAACTTTCTGTATGGCCACCCGTTTTTGCCAGCAGCGCACCTCCGGAATGACATTCATGTATGGCAGGTCGTCGTTCTGCGCATCGTGAAACTTCTCAATATTCCGTTTTGCCTGAGAGATGGCCTCCTTCAGCAAATGAGGAACCTGGGGTTCGGCTTCCGCAATCTCCTCTTGGGTTACCTGCAGCGACGACAACTGAATTTTATCAAATTTCAGTTCATACTCCATCACGGCCTTATCGCCATTCTGCCGTATATTTTCCAACACGTCACCTACGGTACCAAACAGATTAGTCGTGTCCATTGCGGGACGTTTAAGCAGTTCGGGCCACTCTTGTCGTGACGGTTTCTTTACAATTTGCATAGTTTTTATCTTAAAAGCAACAGTTGCTCTTTTACATAATCATTTTCTCAATCGGAAGCACCAGAATTCCTTCGGCGCCCAGCGATTTCAGTTTCCCGATAATCTCCCAGAAACGTTTTTCGGGTAATACCGAGTGCATCGAGCTCCATCCCTCTTTGGCCAAAGGCATAATGGTAGGACTGGTAATGCCCGGCAATACGGCAATAATGTCTTCGATATGTTCGTTCGGAGCATTCAGCAAAATATATTTTTTTCCTTCGGCTGCCTGAACGGCATCGATACGGAACATCAGCTCATTCAGAATTTCTCTCTTTTCGTCCGTGAGTTCCGGATTACCAATCAACACGGCTTCCGATTTCATCACCACTTCCACCTCTTTCAGGTGATTACTCACCAGCGTACTTCCGGAACTTACAATATCAAAAATAGCATCCGAAAGGCCGATACCCGGCGCAATCTCGACCGAACCGGTAATAACATGGCAGTGCGCGTTTATTCCGTTTTTCTTCAGAAACGAATTTAATATGTGCGGGTACGAAGAGGCAATTTTTTTCCCTTCAAACCAGCTAACATCCTTATAATCTTCTTCTTTTGGAATAGCCAACGACAAACGGCACTTGCTGAATCCGAGGCGTTTTTCGATATTGGCTTTTTCGTTGCGTTCAACAAATTCATTTTCACCCACAATCCCCACATCGGCTACACCGTCGGCTACCGATTGCGGAATATCATCGTCTCTCAGGAAAAGCACCTCAACCGGAAAATTGGTCGAGGCAATCAGCAAAGTACGTTTGGCACTACTAAGCTTAATACCGATTTCGGAGAATAACTCCATCGTGTCTTCATATAAACGTCCTTTCGACTGAACCGCGATTCGTAACATAAAAGTCTTGTAATAATGAGTTTATAATTGCTGTTTATTGATTCACAAATCAAATCCCGAAGCCACATTTACAAAAAAAGCTCACCGCATAACGGTAAGCCATGTCAATCAGGTACAACATCCCATTTGCCCACCGTGTCGATGTAGCTCATTGATGATGATGCGATAATGAATTGATGGTCGTATTCATTTTGTTCTGAAATTGAGCACAAAGATACAAAAATATTAGCGTCAAACCCAGCTTTTTATCTCAAAATATCAAAAATTCGATCCTTTATCGCTCACCAACAAACCACAGACTCCGTATCACCTAAAATCGGAGCCGAACCACAGCGTGAATATCTGTTTTATGATTTGAATTTATCAGCTCCAGATCCGATCCAATCGTATTTCTATCAGCATAAAAAGTTTGCGCAATTTTCAGCCAAATACTCATCTTTTTCGACACAGCCCACTGACAGTTACCAAACCATCGCCCTCCACAACCATAAAGCATGGGCACTGCAAAAACAGAAGGGACATCCCGCTCATAACTATAAATCCGGTTATCGTAATTGACCGCATCAAACCACTCACACCGTACATTAAACGTCAACGGAATTTTCTTACACGTATACGATGCCTCCTGCGAAAGCAACCATCCAAAAGTAGGCGATTCTTTCTCGTTCGATGCCCGGTTGAACTCTGCAAGGGTTTTCAATGTCAACCGTTTGTGCATCAATACCGATACCCAATAGCGCACCGAAGCCAAATCGTAACGCCCCGTAAAACCGGTAATCGAAGCCTCCTGTAAATCCTTCTCCTTCTGCTCGTAACGAAATCGCCAGTACATCTCCACTTTTTTATTCGGAATAAAGTTGGCGACAACCAAAGCATCATACCCGGAAGAGGAACGGTTTACCCCGTAGCGCAACCACGGAAAAGAATATGTATCAGCATACGCGCTGAGTTTCCACCTCTTAACCGGATGAATTTCAAATCCGAAATAGAAACCATCTTCGTTATTTACCTTCGACCCTTCCGCAAAGGCATTGGCCAGCAACACGTCATAGCGTTTGGAATAATAACGATGCAAAACCACCAGATTGACCAACGAAACCGGACTTAGCGTAAAACCGTTTAGCACCGCGAAGCCACCTTTCGACTGCGTGGTCTCCTCTCCGAAAAACACAAATTTTTTAAGCCGGAAACGATAATTCAGCCCACCCGCCAATTGATTATTTCCTCTAAAATAGAAGATATTATACGGTTTTTGTTCCGGCTCCAAGTCACGGCTCAGACGGGTATCTATCACCGTAAGCCCAAGATAGAGATTTGAAAACCGACAACTCCAGTTTGCCCCGGCCACCTGCATGGTAATCCGGTTTTTATGGCTCAGTGTGCTCACGGTTCGGTGCAGCCCATCCGTCTTGATATACGAAAATGCCGTTCCGGTTGAATCTCCATCCAATGCTTTGTACGAATAAAATGCCGAGATTTCCGACCTCCCCACATTAATTGTAGCCCCGGCTCCTCTGAAAAAATTATATTCATCTGTAGATGAGCTCTTCTGCAAACCGGAATTTCGGGGAACCACATTCATCACATCTGCCGATTTGCCTAAACCGATTTCCGGATGAATAACCAGCCCGAGACCGAAATTGGCTTTCAAATTACCCACAACCAACGTTTTGACCGGCCCAACATGATGCAATTGCACATACCCCGCATAAAAGTCAAAGCCCGTATGATACCTCCCCGCAAATTGTTCTCCGGCATCTTTCTCTCCAGCCAGGCCAACCTCAAGATGATCTCCGGAACGAAAGGAATATTTTACCGAAAGATAGTTCGGATCGCCTATGTACCGTTTATCTTCCGCCTCAGCAGCCACATTATCGGGCGTATTCAGATATCCCCGCTTTTGTTCCCATGTTCTCGCTCCCCGCAAAGAGATTTCGTGTTTACCATGCGCCAGCAACTCTTTCAGGGAGGGCAGACGGTTTTTCCCCCTCTCCGGCTCGCCCACATACACAAACGGCAATAAATTACGAATGGTAAACATATCGAAACCATCTACCAATTGCAGTTCATAAATCGTCTGCATCTGCTTCCGGCGATAACGATAGTAGAGAAGATTCTCAATCTGGTTATCGCTTACAAATTGCAATTTCTCCAACTGCTCTTTGCTTGCAGTATTGATATTTATCGGATTTTGAGCGAAATAGTGCAGATCATCCTCCAATGTTGTCAAATCCAAATCGACCCTTTTATCGGCGGTAAGCATCTCATAAATGCGGGAGATCACAACCTCCGCATCTTCTTTCTCCTCCTGAGCCTGTATAAAAACAGGGATAACCAGAAGCAGCATTACTGCGATAGAATGACTCAGTTTTATCATGGGCATTCAAAAAACATAGTGCAAAGCTCCTACAGAAGTGACACCAAGTACCTGATGACGTTCAAAACCGACATCGAGTTGAAAGCTTCCCCGTTTCACGCCACAACCAAGCGTAGGAACAAAGGGCGCTCCATAACCTCCAACCCGCAACAACACCGTCGAAACCGGTTGATACTCAAATCCAACCCTGCATACAAAAGCATGGTTCCACACTTTATCCAATTGGCACGACCACCGAAACGCATCCGAGAACCGGCATTGCACCCCCAACGAGAACCAGGTTGGAATATCCTTAACAATTTCACAATAGATCAACCGCTGGCGGGTAGGATTAAACACGCAAAGGCCGATACACAAATCGGAAGTCAGTTCGGACAACAAACCTATTTGCGACACGACAGTTCCCTTGTATCCGATTGAATTTGAGAACGAAGCCGAGTAATAATCGAACTGAACGCCGATGGTCAGATATGGATCAAACGTACGGGCAAAGGAGATTCCCATCAAAGTCTCCGAATAGACAGAATATCCGAAATGCGAAACTGAAGCTCCGACACACAAAAAGCGGGTAGGCAGAGCGACAGATAGCGCCTGAACCGATAATTCCTTCACTACAAAACGATTTTCAAATGTCGCGGAAATCGAGCCTCGCTCATTCGTAGCCAGTAAAGCGGGATTGTAAAAAGGCAACCACTCCCCTTTTTGCGCAACAGAAACTCCGCCGGCAAAATGAGACGTCGGAATAAAATCGGATATTTGCGCATAACCCGACACGACTCCTAACAGAATCATTATATTAATTAAACAATACTTCACTTGGCAAATATAATTTCAGAATTATATTTTTCCAAATAATGAGATATAATTATCCGTTTAAAAAACACAAACACCTAATTATTAATTATATAATATTTCCAACCGCAAAATGGATTAAACTTCATGCAAATACATTGCAAATACCATTTTTAGCACATAGGTGAATCGTGTTCGAATTTTTGCTTCACACAAAACAAACAGGAAGAATTAATAGAGAAGTTTGCTTTTTCAGAAAAAGAGAGATAAAAAAAGCAGGGAAAACAGATCAGGGAAAGCCACCAAATACTCTTTGGCAGATGATTTCAGACAAAAAAGGATAGGATAAACATGAGCAATATTTTGAGAATAAACACAGTACGAGTATTACGAAAATAATTATCAAAAAAAACAGAAAACCTATTGACAAAACAGAAAAAAGCCCTACCTTTGCAAAACAAAATCGCGGAGTAGAGCAGTTGGCAGCTCGTCAGGCTCATAACCTGGAGGCCGGTGGTTCGAGTCCATCCTCCGCAACAATAAAAAAGGAAAGACAATGTCTTTCCTTTTTTTGTTTCAAAGATCGAATCGATACTTCAAATCCGTTTGAACTTCTTCGTAAATATATCCTTTGCCCCGATGTGACGACGCCTCAAAAGGAGTGACGAACTCCAGAATATCTTTGGCAGTCGCCACATTCTCACCTCCGAGCTTGCGCAGAAAGAGTGCGATAGCCCGATAAACAGGCACTTCATTTATAAATTTACATTGCTTTACCTGCGACAACAATTTCCGCCGTTGATCCTGCGAAAACCGATCCAGACCAAATGCAGCGCAAAAATAGCCGACAGCACATCTCCATTGATTATCCGATTGTGCCCACTCCACCGATTTAATCCCGATAGCCGACACGCGACACAACAAATTTCGACTAATATTTTCGGCAAGTTCTAATGTATCAACATCTGCCACCCACGTCTCCACCAGATCACCGTCAAGGTCTGTCTCCGGACAAAGATATGTTGCCAACAACATTGTTTCACGAATTTTCTCACTCCACAACGCCTTAGCCAACGCTATATTTTTAGCATACCTCGACGACAATTGCCTGATTTCAGGTAACGAAACGCCATAATTTTTAGCATAACAAACGCCGCTCTTCTTCATTTGCTCCACGGTGACACCATTCATTTTGAGGTAAATCATCCGTTTTATCTCCTGCAATTGTTGCTGCACATCCACAGGCAGGTAGGTGTATTTTATATCCATATTCATTTTACAAAACACTAACAGACAGACATCTGTTTTTATATTTCATTTTTCACACTAAAAACTTGGTTAAATCCGATATTTACACTACTTTTGCACCGCAAATAAATGGTGGCTGTAGCTCAGTGGTAGAGTAGTGGATTGTGGTTCCATTGGTCGTGGGTTCGAAACCCATCTGCCACCCAAAAGGAGGAATAGGAAACTATTTCTCCTTTTTTTATTCACAATGACAGGCAAATTTACGTTTTCGCTCTTTAAACGTCAACGAAACACCTACATGTCCGTTGATATATTTCGATTTATACGGAGCTCCATCCGCGGTATAATAGAGAGGCAGATAGTCGGTCACCGCAAAAAAGTTCACCGGACCGGCAATAATATTTATCCCCAGACCCAAGGTTCCTCTGTTGCCATTCAACAACCCGTAGCTCAACGAAGCATTGAACCAATAGAACGGACGAAGGTTCAACGATGCCACTACTTCATTATAGTAATATTGCCCGCCAAAAGTATTTACCAACAAAACGCCCACATCTGCTTTTCGTTTCAGCAAGGTGTAATCGGCACCCAACCGGGTGGTTGCCGTCAGCATACTCACATACGCACCGCCACCGAACGACGAAGAGTAAGTGTGCTTCAACGAGTCTCTCCACTGTTTCCAGTCATCGTTAGTACCGGTAATGGAATAACTAAGCCCCGAAAACGACATGTGTGATTTTAACGACGCCGACCAATCCTGCTTTTTCCAACGAATCAGGCCCACATCGGCAATCGATGCCGATAATTGCAACCGATCATCGTATTTATAAACCGCTCCGGCATCAATGGCCATTCCCAAGCCGACAGGATGCAAAATTGAATTCAACCTGATATCTTCCTGCCGCACTGCGGGAAATCCTTTATCATCGTGTACAGCAACAGGAACTGTCATTCGGGCGTTTCCTTTGCCAAAAATATCAACATTTTGCATTCCGATATTCAGGTTCAGCCTGGAAGCTGAGAAATCTCCATGCGACTGCCCAAACAGAATTTTAAGTTTACCTCCCACCGTCCATGTTTCGTCTATCTGCCTCGAATATCCGAAAGCCATCTCAAGATAGGCCGAAACGTCACCTCCCAGTTTCCTGAGGTTATACCGATTCACCGACAATGTATCGGGAGCGCCATCGAGCAACAACGAAACAAGCGATCGGGGAATATTCAATCCCATTTTGTAACGCTCACTCAAACCGAAAGTAAAATAGCCATCCGGCAACCGGAAGCCGAATCCAAGCAGATTAACCCGATATTCATTGACAATATGGGTTGTAGGCTTGAGCGCATTCAAAAGAGGAGCATGATCGGCATCCGGATGAAGATAGGTCATCCATTTGCCATTTTGCTTCACAAGCACATCCTGAACCGAGACCGAATTATCGCCCAACATAAACGCCACACCCGACACAACAGGAAGATCAATGTAAAATTTTTGCACGGGAATAAACGCGGGATTCAGAACAGTACGCGCGGGAACATTCTCCATATAATACAGTGTATTGACCTGCGCGCTCAATGCACAGGTGCACAAAAGAGACATACCCGTCAACAAACAGGAATAATATTTCCGCATACAACAAAACTGGGTTGGGTTAATAAAACTAACTCCATTGCAACTGACAAACCGGAGATCGCGTTTCCGCTCCGCAAAAACAAAAAAACTGCTCAAGACAATACCTCAAGCAGCTTTTATTACTTTATTTTACAATCTAATGCACACCGCATAGTTTGAATATCCAATATACGATCGCTGCTATCAAACCACTAATCGGAATCGTAATGACCCACGCAACCAACAGCTGCCGGGTTATACCCCAACGCACCGCGCTGATACGTTTAAGCATTCCCACACCCATAATAGAACCGGCAATGGTATGTGTTGTGCTCACCGGAACACCCAAGCCCTGCGAAACTCCATAAAGAGTGATTGCCCCGGCCGTTTCAGCCGCAATTCCCTCAAAAGGAGTCACCTTGGTAATGCGGGTACCCATCGTCTTGATAATACGCATACCGCCCATCAACGTTCCCAAACCGATAGCCGTGTAACACGAAATAGGCAACCATTCCGGTACATGATGCAAATCTTTATGCGCAAGCCATTCAGGCACATAGATACCATGTTGTGCGCAATATCCATTATATACGGCCAACGTTGCCATAATGATTCCGATTACTTTCTGCGAATCGGAGCCGCCATGGCCTAAACTCAATGCTGCCGAGGTAAATAATTGCAGCCGTCGAAAAATATGATCGGCCTTATACGAATTAAAATGCCTGAAAAGATTAATAACGCAAGTCGCGATTAACAACCCGGTCACAATACCGATAAGAGGGGCAGCAAAAATAAAAAGTACCGTTTTTTCAATTACCTCGGAGTTTACCACACTGAAAGTCATTGCATGAGCCACTGCAGCACCGGCAAAACCACCCATCAACGTGTGAGAAGAACTCGACGGAATGCCGAATCGCCAGGTAATAAGATTCCATACAATACCGGCCACAACTCCCGCAAGAATTACAACCAGGTTGATTGTCTCCGGGTGTACCGTTTTCGAAACGGTATTGGCCACCTTGAGGTCAAAAATCCAATATGCAAGAAAATTAAAAAAGGCAGCCCAGCAAACGGCCTGAAAAGGAGTAAGAACTTTTGTAGAAATAACCGTAGCAATGGAGTTCGCAGCATCATGAAAGCCATTGATCAGATCAAAAACAAAACAAGCAAGAATAATGATGATTAATAACGTAAAACTCATAATTTATTACGCGTATTTAATCATTATATTTTCGATAACATCACAAACATCTTCGCATTTATCGGTTACCGTTTCCAGTTGATAATAAACATCGCGACACTTCAGAATTTGCACCATGTTTTTTTCATGGTCAAAAAGACGTTCCAACCCGGTATACAGAAGATCATCCGCATGATTTTCAATACTGTTGACATGTACCAGAGCCTTCACTACCTGATCTGTCCGCTTAAGATCCCGCAATCCCTTAACCGCCACATTCAGCTCTTCTGCTGCTTTACAAATCAAGTCGACGGTTGCCAAAATGGTTGGGTCGTGCGTAGGATCAACCTTATAAAGCAACATGCTTTTTGCAGCAACGTAAATAAAATCGGTCACATCATCCAGTGCCGATATAAGGCTGTGAACATCCTCCCTGTCGAACGGAGTGATAAAATTACGACCCAGCTCCTCGAGCACCTTGTGTGTCAACTGATCGTTTGCGTGTTCCACATCATGCATCTTGTTTTTGATCTCACGACGTTTCACCTCATCCGGTTCGTTTACCAGCTGATGCATCAATTGCGCGATTAAACAAATGTTATTGGTGTCTTCTTCGAATAAATCGAAAAAAATTCTTTCTTTCGGAATTAATAGCTTAGCAAAGAAATTTGATTTCATTCAATAGCGATTAAGTAATAGTGATTTAGATAAAAAAATGTCCATAGAAACTTCTCCCGCATTTTGCGATCAAAGTTACCATGGACATTCCATTGTAACAAAAAATTAATGTTACTATTATTTAATTTTTATTGCATATCCATCACATTATCGTTATTATTCATATCGTCATTTGTTCCACGGCCTTTCTGTTTATGAGACGTTTTACCGTTACCAAAATTGTACGACAGATTAATACCGATTACCCTTCCGTTAAAATAGTTGTCGGAATGCTGTGTGAAATTGGCTCCCCAGGAATCCATTTTGAATTTGCGTGAATTAAACATATCCCGCACATTCAGATTGGCTGTCAATTTCCGGTTGAAGAAAGATTTTCTTAACCCGAAATCAAGAGAATAATTTGCCAGATTCTTGCCCTGAGCCACATAATAGGGAGCATTATATGCACCTATGAGCTGCATCGAGAAGTTGGCCGGCAGCATCACATTTGCTATCGACTTCAGGTTCCATGAAAAGCTCTCTCTTCCACCGGTAATAACGGTGGTATTCCCCACAAAATACTGTCCGTCATGCAACTTACTATAAAATCCATTGAACGTTGTGGTAAGGCTTAAGATCCGGAAAAAGCTATTTTTCAATACCAATTCGAGACCGGCCGATTCGGTTTTTGCACCATTCATCATTGTATTCATCAGAATACCACCATCCAACCACCGTACCGACTGCATTACATCGGTTGTATAGCGGTAGTACAACGAAGCCGAAAGAGAGTGCATTTCCCAGCTTCTCAAATAATTCAGTTCAAATGAGTTGGTATACTCCGGAGTCAGGTGCGGATTTCCAAAAAACCAGCTTGTAGAGTCTGAGGTATCGATAAACGGGTTCAACGAACGTCCTCTCGGACGGTTCAGACGACGCGTATAATTCAACTGGAATTCATTATTTTTATTCATCGCATAACTCAGATAAACACTGGGGAACGGCTGTATATAATGAATTGTATAATCCTTGTTATCGGAAGTAAAATTAATATCCGAAAGTTCACCTCTCAAACCGACTTGCGCACCGAATTTGCCCCATTTGCTCGCATAAGTTGCATAGGCTGCATAATTTCTTTCGGTATAATCGAAGTTATTACTCAGGCGCGCATCGGGTAATCCGTTGGTATATCCACTCATATCTGAATTACGAACTTCGTAATTGCCGTCAAACCCGGCTTCAATCCGGCCATTGCCAGCGAATTTCTTGGTATAATCGACTTTCAATTCCGTTTCCGGATTTTTACCACTCGTATGTTGTGATTGCTGCGAAGTCTTCCGGGCCTGATCATCGTATTGAACATGCCCCACATCCGAATTACTCGGGTGATTCGAGAACGACAGGGTTGCTAACAGTTCGCTTCCTTGTGTATCCAGTTCTCTCCTATAGTTCAGGTCAATATTATACATATTACGATTCCCGGTCGAATAATTTTCACGCGAGAAATTCCGCAACAAATCATTATTGGCCCCAAAAGACTGATAATTAATCGTTGATGGAGATGAAGACGAACCAAACATCAGGAATCCGGCAAAACCGAGCGTACTCTTTTCATCGAGATGATAATCAAGGCCACCGCGCATAAACGGGCCATGTGAACTTCGGGTCGACTCCGTTGTCTGCTTCAAAAGCGACAAAACATTATTGGTAGCAGGATCAATGGTATAACGATTGTTCCATCCCCCACCCGCCATCGACATCTGTCGCATTCCAATACTGGCAAAGGCATCGACTTTGGAATTGTTGTAATTAATACTAACCCCAGCATTATATCCTAATTTACCCTCTTTCGGAATTGTCACTCCGGACGAAACCGATCCGTAATAACCGGCTTTACGGTTTTTCTTCAACACCAGATTAATAATACCAGCCGAGCCTTCGGGATTATACTTAGCCGAAGGATTGGTGATAAGTTCCACCTTCTCTATACTTTCAGCAGGCATTTGCTCCAATATCTGAGCCCGGTTGTCGGCGCTCAAACCTGACGGTTTTCCGTTAATCCAGACCTCCACATTCGCATTATTTCTCAATGAGATATTGCCGTCGTTATCCACATCCACCGACGGGATATTACGAAGCATTTCGGAAGTGGAAGCCCCTGCCGCCGCAATAGTCTGATCTACCGTAAAAATCTTTTTGTCGATCTCTAATTTCATTTGCGGCCCCTGCCCACGCACCTGTACTTCATTTAACGTTTTGCTATCTTCGGACATAAGAATCGTCCCGAGATCGAGCGTCTTCCCTGAAACAGTAACCGGTTTACTAACCGTTGTGTATCCGACAAATGAAAATTCGATCTGATATTTTCCACTATTGACCTTTGGCAATAAAAAAGAGCCCTGATCATTGCTGACGGCTCCTGCCACAGGTGTTTTCTGACCTGGTTTTGTCAAAACTACATTTACAAATCCAAGGGGAGCATTACTTCCTATCTCCTTAATCAATCCTTTAATTACACCTGTTTCTGCCAACAAACCATTCAGGCTCATAATACACGCAAAAAACAGCACCAAATTTCTTTTCATTCAATAAATCCCTTTTAATTACGTATGTTACACTTATTCTTTTTTCGCCTCATAACAATCAGGCTCCTCCGAAACAGAGAAGCCTGATTTCTTATCAATGACAATCGTCATTAATAATGAGACGTTATATGTGAGATAAGGTTTAAACGCCCTGACAATTTTTATCTGAATGTAGGAAGAATATACTCTTTGTCGTTGGAAAGAATAGTACCTACGTGATTGATTTCGAGGAAAGAGGTACCGCCTCCCAATCCCGAACTACCACTCAGATAGGCTACCAAATCATTTTGCTTGAGCAGACCTTTGCGCAACAAAAGACGCAACGCAGCAAAGAAATACTCACGTCTGTCTTCTTTAAGAGCCTGATACATAGGAATAATACCATACGATAGCATTAACTGGCGCATCGGACGTTTGTCATAACAAATCGCGATCACCGGACTGGTTCCGCGGTATGCCGCCAAAAAGCGAGCCGTACGTCCCGTATAGGTATCTGTAATAATAGCTTTCACGCCAAGCTCCATAGATGCCTCTGCGGCACGGTGAGCCAAAAACGAGGTAACATCAAACTCATCTTTGGAATATGAGATAGGAATTTCGTTTTCAATCATTTTGGCCTGTTCGGCTTCCTGAGCAATACGGGCCATCGTCTGAACCGCTTCTACCGGATATTTTCCGTAAGCAGTTTCACCGCTCAACATCACAGCATCGGTACGCGAATAGATAGCATTTGCCACGTCGGTTACTTCGGCGCGGGTCGGACGCGGATTCTTAATCATCGTATGAAGCATCTGTGTAGCTACGATCACCGGTTTTTTGGCCATCACACACTTACGAATCAAACGGCGTTGAATAGCCGGAATCTTCTCCTGAGGCACTTCGATTCCAAGGTCGCCACGAGCCACCATTACACCGTAAGCATATTGCAGAATTTCATCAATATTATCGACTCCCTCCTGATTTTCAATCTTGGCAATAATTTTGATCTGGCTATTCTGTTCGTCCAGAATTTTTTGAATGTCCAGAATATCCTGTTTGTTACGCACAAAAGAGTGAGCAATAAAGTCGATATCATGCTTAATGGCATACTGAATAAATTCGCGGTCACGATCGGTCAACGACGGCAGATTGATACGCACACCCGGCACATTCACACTCTTGCGACTACCCAACACGCCGGCATTGGTTGCTTCACAAACAAGGTATTCGTCGGTTTTATCCACCACCTTGAGGTCAATTTCACCATCGTCAATCAAAATATCGTCGCCAATCTTCAGATCACGTACAAAAAACGGATAGGAAACCGAGATGCACTCTTTGGTTGTTTGCTGCTGAGGGTTACCCACCACCCTAATCCGGTCTCCGGTTTCGATATCGATATTTTCGGGAGTTATGGTAGTACGTACTTCCGGTCCTTTGGTATCGACCAGCACACCGATATATTTCGATACTTTGCGAACGTTTGTTACGATTTTATTCAATCCTGCTTCGTCAAGGTGAGCGGTATTGAGGCGAACCACGTTCATACCGGCATTAAACAACTCGCGCAAAAATGCTGTATCGCATTGCTTATCCGAAAGCGTGGCTACAATCTTTGTGTATTTTATCATAAGTGTAATATGTTGATGTCTTTAAATATCAATCTCAAGAGATAAGTTTTGACCAAGCGGCAAACTTATCTGTAAAGATAGTATGAAACACAACAATTGTGTTTCATAAAATAGGTTTTTGAATATTAGAAAAAGGTATGCCGGTTATTTACCCTGAGACCAACCGCGCTCCAATCTCCCGTTGAGGCTCATTTGTTTTTGTTCCGCTCTATCAGCGCCTCGACAGCCAAACGGTACGAATCAAAGCCGAAGCCGACAATAGTACCCATACAAGCTCCCGAGATGGTAGAATGGTGGCGATACTCTTCACGACGAAAAACGTTGGAAATATGCACTTCTATCACCGGAGATGTGATGGAACGAATTGCATCGGCAATAGCAATGGATGTGTGCGTATAAGCCCCCGCATTCAACACAATGCCATCGATCGAAAATCCATGCTCGTGAAGCGTATCAATTATCGTGCCTTCGTGGTTGGATTGAACATAGTGGAAGTTATGTTCGGGAAAGCGGGACTTAAGATCAGAAAAAACGTCGTCGAAAGTCAACGTTCCGTAGATTTCCGGTTCTCTTTTGCCCAGCAAATTAAGGTTAGGACCATTGATAATGAGAATATTCATAAATGGTAACGATGTGCTCGAATTTTCCACAAAAATAGCAATATTTTTTTGGTTTCCGGTCATCTGGAGCTACCTTTTCACTGCAAAAGAGATAATTTGTTTATCTCTGCCACCTGCTTATACAAAAACAGGCCTTCTTTGCTACGAAACAGACTTATTCGATGACCGGTTTCAGTATCTTTCCGGCAAACAAAATGGTTCCCGTACTCTTTTCTTTGATAAAGAATAAAAACGGACGATTGACAATAAACGATACTGTGGTCTCAGGATTCGCAGCTCCATTCGCCATTGCAACGGCAGTTACTGCAGCGGCTTCAGTTCCTTCTTCGTCAACTTCCACAAAAGTATTATGCAAAACCCTGCTGATATACAATTCTCTGGCGCTTACAATTTTTGAAAAGTCAGCAAAATCAGAAAAAGCAATTCCCATGCCCATTTGAGTAAGAGTATTATTCAAAATTGTTTTATAACTAAGCTTGAACTTAGGCAGTTCAACATGTAACTTAATCGGATGCATCGCTCCCTGCCAGCTCTTCCATGTAGAACTATTCAACTTATCAGTAATCTGATCGACGCTATATTTGCTTGCAGGAAGCACCACTACCATGCTAAAAGCTCCATTGCCATACGGCAGTTCGGCACACTGTACGCTATCATTGCTAAAATAGTTGAAGGCATGCTCCTGCTTCATGTACTTTACCGGAACGGAGCCCGTAGTCGCAGCAAAGCTACCGCTAAAGGTATCGGATGTCTTAAATTGAGATGTCCATATTCCCTTAAAATAAACAGCATTGATTAAATACATCATCATATCGTTCGAAATCTGATCGATAATGGAAGGTATCTTTCCGTTGGTATTTTGGCTACACCAGTTGTTGATAATATCTTTTGACGAAGACTGGCTGAAATCGAGAGACTGCGCCTTCGCACCATAATAAGCAGTATTCACGTCGTAGAAACTCTGCAAAACGGGAAAGTCTTTCCGCGTCCAGATCGAATTGGCAATTTTCAGCTGAGTTGACGGATCGGCAGCCAATAAACCATCAGTCAGCTTTTTATAATAGGCATTGATTTCGTCTGCAGAGAAGCCATTGCGACGCAATGCAGTCTCCATCGCGGTCTTGGTAGCTCCGGCCGCGCCATTGTATACCATACCCAAAGCCTGACTTACACTAAATGGCGAAATAAAAAAATCATTCCCATTTTCAGACTGGTTAACTGTCTTAAAAAGATCGAACGCAAACGAGTTATCGGCCGAAACCTGTTGCGTTTGCGAAGCGCTGAGTTCAATCGGTTCGTAAGGTTTTACCACCTGATTGACATTTTTCGAATCGTTGCAGGAAATCATTACGCACATAATTCCTGCAAACAGAGCACAAAGGGCAATGTTTTTCATACGATAATAATTTTTAAATAGATGGCATATGGAACTCCATGTTGCAATGTTATCATTTTCTTAGATGTTTGGCAGAACATGTTCGCTTCATGTGCTTATATTTTATTTTTAATGGTTATCCGCAAAGCGTCCTAAGTAATAGATGGCATTGAAAATTCATTATTGCCGTCTGCTTTAGCTGACGGTGGAAGCAATAGGCATTTCTACGGGGCTTTAGCCCAACTGCCATTCGGCTAAAGCCGTATCGGATTACAGAGCAGCTTTCCGTCGGTTGAAACCGACGGCAATAATGTACATTATCCGGGCTTCACCGCTTGCTTAGGACATCTTACGGATAATCATTTAATTTTTAAATAGACCGCTAATTTCAACAAATCACTTATTTCTAAATAAGATGAGTCTATTTTCAAAACGTTGCATTTTACCTCTATTTTTAACATAAAATATTCGTAATTGAAGCTCACCAAAATATTATGTCAAAAAACAATGTTGTTAAACATGTGGTTCACAGGGAGTTTTTAATCAAAAGTCCCTATATTGGCCTATGCAAAAACAAATTCTCAGTGAATGGTTTTTGTTTGATAACTAATTGTAAAACTTAAATCTATACAGTTATGAAGGTGTATCAATCAAATGAAATTAAGAACATCTCACTTTTGGGAAGTTCGGGATCTGGGAAAACCACTCTTATAGAAGCGATGCTCTATGAGAGTGGTATTATAAAACGCCGTGGCTCGGTTGAGGGACAAAACACAGTCTCCGACTACTTCCCGGTAGAACACGAGTACGGTTATTCCGTATTTTCAACAGTAACTCACGTCGAATGGAACGGCAAGAAGCTCAACATCATTGACTGTCCGGGATCCGACGACTTCATCGGTGGCGTAATCACCTCGCTCAATGTCACCGACACTGCCATTATTTTACTCAATACCCCATACGGTGTAGAAGTGGGAACACAAAACCACCTCCGCTACACCGAACGTTTTTCCAAACCGGTTATTTTTGTGGCCAACCAGTTGGATCACGAAAAGGCCGATTTCGACCAGCTATTAGAACAGCTCAAAGATTTTTACGGCGGAAAAGTCGTTCAGATTCAATTCCCCATCAACACCGGGCCCGGCTTCAATGCCGTGATCGATGTTCTTAAAATGAAAATGTACCAATGGAAACCGGAAGGTGGAGCTCCCGAAGAGTTGGAGATTCCGGACGAATATAAAGAGAAAGCCGACGATTTGCATAACAAACTTGTAGAATCGGCTGCCGAACACGATGAAGAGCTGATGGAAAAATATTTTGAACAAGGCTCGCTTAGCGAAGACGAAATGCGTTTCGGCATCCGCAAAGGGCTTATTCATCGCGACATTTTCCCGGTTTTCTGCGTCTGTTCCGGGCGTGACATGGGCGTACGCCGCCTGATGGAGTTTCTCGGCAACGTCGTGCCTTACGTTCAGGATCTTCCGAAGCCTGTTACAAAGGATGGCACCGAAGTGGCTCCCGATGCCACCAAACCGACCAGCCTCTTCATTTTCAAAACCAGTATTGAACCGCATATCGGAGAGGTCTCCTACTTCAAAGTAATGTCAGGAAAGGTGCACGAAGGAGACGATGTTGTGAATGTTTCGCGCGGAACCAAAGAGCGCATTAGCCAGATATTTTCGGTAGCCGGTCCGATCCGCGACAAAGTAGAAGAACTTGTAGCCGGAGATATTGGCGCCACAGTTAAAATGAAAGAGACCCGAACCGGGAATACCCTCAATGCAAAGGGTTGCGAATACGAATTTCCGTCCATCGCCTACCCCGATCCGAAATTCCGCCGCGCCATTAAAGCCAAGAACGAAGCCGATGCCGAAAAGCTCAGCGAAATTCTCACCCGTATGCACGAAGAAGACCCGACCTGGATTATTGAAATGTCGAAAGAATTGAAACAAACCATTGTACACGGACAGGGAGAGTTTCATCTGCGCACGCTCAAATGGAGAATCGAAAACAATGATAAGGTAATGATCGATTATCTGGAACCGAAAATACCGTACCGGGAAACAATTACCAAGGCTGCCCGTGCCGATTATCGCCACAAAAAACAATCGGGAGGTGCCGGTCAGTTCGGTGAGGTTCACCTGATTGTCGAGCCCTACTTCGAGGGAATGCCCACCCCTGATATCTATAAATTCAACGGGCAGGAATTCAAAATCAGCGTTCGCGACAAGCAGGAGATACCACTCGAATGGGGCGGCAAATTAGTATTTATCAACAGCATCGTTGGCGGAGCTATCGATGCCCGCTTCCTGCCAGCCATTCTAAAAGGGATTCTGGATAAAATAGAACAAGGCCCTCTGACCGGTTCGTATGCACGCGATGTCCGCGTAATCATTTACGATGGCAAAATGCACCCGGTAGACTCGAACGAAATATCATTCCGTCTGGCCGGGCGCAATGCTTTCAGTACGGCATTCAAGCAAGCCAACCCGAAACTCCTTGAACCTATTTACGACGTGGAGGTGCTTGCCCCCTCCGACCGTCTGGGCGATGTGATGAGCGACCTGCAGGGACGCCGTGCCATCATCATGGGTATGCACAGCGAAAAAGGGTTTGAAAAACTTTCGGCCAAGGTTCCGTTGAAAGAGATGTCGAGTTACTCGACTACCCTCAGCTCACTTACCGGCGGACGGGCATCGTTCACCATGAAGTTTGCCAGTTACGAGCTGGTACCGATGGATGTTCAGGATAAATTGCTGAAAGAGTACGAAGCGAGTCAGCAAGACAAAGAATAATTCCTTTCTTCCCAAGGCATTGGGAAAAGAAATCCAGGCTTTTCCAATTGCTTTAAAAACAGGAAGCCGTCTCTTGCGAGGCGGCTTCCTTCATATTTGATTTGCTATGAATCAGCTTTATTCTACAGACGCAGCCTTACGGGCTTCCGTAATACGTTCTACTTCATCGATAGAGCCGACAGTCATTTTCTCAAATTCACGTTGGCCTGTACCAGCAGGAATCAAATGTCCGCAAATAACGTTTTCTTTCAAACCTTCCAGTTTGTCGATCTTACCGTTAATTGCAGCTTCATTCAACACTTTGGTAGTTTCCTGGAACGAAGCAGCCGACATAAAGCTACTGGTCTGCAATGCCGCACGGGTAATACCCTGAAGCACCTGACTCGAAGTTGCAGGGATTGCATCACGAGCTTCAACCAGCTTCAAATCCTTACGTTTCAACGAACTGTTTTCATCACGCAGTTTGCGGGCAGTAACAATCTGACCTGCTTTCATGGTCTGCGAATCGCCCGGATTAATGACTACCTTTTTACCCCACAAACGGTCATTTTCTTCAAAGAAGTCATTCTTATCAACCATCTGCTGCTCGAGGAAGCGGGTATCACCCTGATCGAGGATTTCTACCTTACGCATCATCTGGCGTACGATCACTTCAAAGTGCTTGTCGTTGATCTTCACACCCTGCAGACGGTAAACGTCCTGTACCTCATTCACAATATATTCCTGAACGGCAGTCGGGCCTTTGATAGCCAGAATGTCGGAAGGAGTAGTCGCACCGTCGGAAAGGGCTGTACCTGCGCGCACATAATCGCTCTCCTGAACAAGAATCTGTTTGGAAAGTGGCACCAGGTATTTTTTCACTTCACCCATTTTCGAGGTGACGATGATTTCACGGTTACCACGTTTGATTTTACCGAATGAAACTTCACCATCGATTTCGGCCACAACAGCGGGGTTCGACGGGTTACGGGCTTCGAACAACTCGGTAACACGGGGAAGACCACCGGTAATATCACCCGCTTTACCAACGGCACGCGGAATTTTTACCAACAGCTGACCGGCCTTAATTACATCACCCTCGTCGAGCACCAAGTGGGCTCCCACCGGTAAGCTGTAGTTACGCAACGGAGTTCCGTCTTTGTCTACCACATGTACGGTCGGGATCTTTGTCTTATCTTTCGATTCGATAATAATCTTTTCGCGCAAACCGGTAGCTTCATCCGATTCGATTTTGTAGGTAGTATTTTCGATAATATCCTGAAATTCGAGTTTACCTCCCATTTCCGAGATGATTACCGCATTAAATGGATCCCATTCGCAAAGCAACTGACCTTTAGCTACCGTGTCACCGTGTTTGGTATACAACTTAGCACCATAAGGTACATGTTGGTTTGTCAACACGATCTTGGTACGCGGATCGATCACACGAATTTCGGTCAAACGACCCACAACTACCTGATATGACTTGCCCTCTTCGTCGATAGCTTCAACGCTACGAAGCTCTTCTATTTCAACAATACCGTCATAGCGTGAAACAATGCTGGACTCTGCTGCAATGTTCGATGCGATACCACCCACGTGGAATGTACGCAACGTCAACTGAGTACCCGGTTCACCGATCGACTGAGCGGCAATAACACCTACAGCTTCACCCTTATGAACCATCTTACCGGTTGCCAGGTTACGACCGTAGCATTTTGCACAAACACCTTTTTTCGATTCACAGGTCAACACCGAACGGATTTCGACACGTTCGATCGGAGAATCCTGAATAGCCTGCGCAACATCTTCTGTAATTTCTTCTCCCGAACGAACCAGAATTTCTCCGGTCAACGGATGTTGAATATCGTGCAGCGATACACGACCCAGAATTCTTTCGTAGAGAGAGGCAATTACCTCTTCATTATTTTTAAGTTCAACGGCAGTCAGACCACGCAACGTGCCACAGTCTTCTTCGTTGATAATAACATCTTGCGATACGTCGACCAGACGACGGGTCAAATAACCAGCATCCGCCGTTTTCAACGCGGTATCGGCCAAACCTTTACGGGCACCGTGGGTAGAGATAAAGTACTCCAACACCGACAGACCCTCTTTAAAGTTCGCCAAAATCGGGTTTTCAATAATCTGACCACCTTCGGCACCTGATTTTTGAGGTTTCGCCATCAAACCACGCATACCGGAGAGCTGACGAATCTGTTCTTTAGAACCACGGGCTCCGGAGTCCAACATCATGTATACAGAGTTGAAACCCTGGTTATCGCTCGAAAGCTGCTTCATCAAAATATTCGACAAGCGCGAGTTGACGTGTGTCCAGGTATCGATGATCTGGTTGTAACGTTCGTTGTAGGTGATGAAACCCATGTTGTAGTTGTTCAGGATCTCTTCCACTTCGTCGTAACCTTCCTGCACCAAAGCTTCTTTTTCGGCCGGAATAATTACGTCGCCAAGGTTGAACGACAAACCACCCTTGAATGCCATCTTGTAACCCAGGTCCTTGATATCATCGAGGAACTTAGCAGTTACAGCTACACCACATACTTTAATGATGTTACCGATGATATCACGCAACGATTTCTTGGAAAGCAATTCGTTGATGAAACCCATCTGTTTGGGTACGCACTTGTTAAAGATTACGCGACCTACAGTTGTTTCGATAAGCATCTGCTCCAGTTCTCCCTTTTCGTTCAGGTCGTCATGAAGCACTTTAATTTTAGCGTGAAGAGCTACTTTGCCTTCGTTCAGGGCAATTTCAACCTCTTCCACACCGTAGAAAGTCATGCCTTCCCCTTTTGCACCCGGACGCGGTTTGGTAATGTAGTACAAACCGAGTACCATGTCCTGCGAAGGAACGGTGATAGGCGCACCGTTAGCCGGGTTCAGAATATTGTGTGATGCAAGCATCAACATTTGCGCTTCCACTACGGCTTCGTTGCTCAACGGAAGGTGAACAGCCATCTGGTCACCGTCGAAGTCGGCGTTGAAAGCCGTACATGCCAACGGGTGCAATTGAATAGCCTTACCTTCTATCATTTTGGGCTGGAAAGCCTGGATACCCAAACGGTGCAGAGTCGGAGCACGGTTGAGCATCACGGGATGACCTTTCATCACATATTCCAGAATATCCCATACGACCGGATCTTTACGGTCGATTATTTTTTTAGCCGATTTTACCGTTTTTACAATACCGCGTTCAATCAGCTTACGAATAATAAACGGTTTATAAAGCTCGGCTGCCATATCTTTTGGCAAACCGCATTCGTGCATCTTCAATTCAGGACCAACGACGATAACCGAACGAGCCGAATAGTCGACACGTTTACCAAGCAAGTTCTGACGGAAACGACCTTGTTTACCTTTCAAACTGTCGGACAACGATTTGAGCGGACGGTTAGAATCTGTCTTTACAGCGCTTGCTTTACGCGAGTTATCGAACAACGAGTCGACGGCTTCCTGAAGCATACGTTTTTCGTTACGCAGAATCACTTCCGGAGCTTTGATTTCGATCAATCGTTTCAGACGGTTGTTACGAATAATGACACGACGATACAAATCGTTCAGGTCGGAGGTAGCGAAACGGCCACCATCCAACGGTACCAACGGACGAAGTTCGGGCGGGATAACCGGCAGAACTTTCAAAATCATCCATTCGGGTTTGTTGCGCAGACGTGAAGCACGGAATGCTTCAACCACCTGAAGACGTTTCAACGCCTCGGTCTTTTTTTGTTGCGAAGAGGTGGTGCTACCGATATGGCGCAAATCGTATGACAATGTATCCAGATCGATGGTCTGAAGCATATCGTAGATTCCTTCGGCACCCATCTTGGCAATGAATTTATTCGGATCGGTATCCTCCAGCTGCTGATTTTCGCGTGGTAATTCGTCAATCAGGTCGAGATATTCTTCCTCCGACAACAATTCGCCCCGCGCAATATTTTCACGACCATCTAAAATACCGGCCTGAATAATCACATATTTTTCATAATAGATGATAGAGTCCAGCTTTTTGGTCGACATTCCCAACAGATAACCGATTTTGTTTGGAAGCGAACGGAAATACCAGATATGCGCGATAGGCACCACCAGACTGATGTGTCCCATTCTTTCGCGACGTACCTTCTTTTCAGTTACTTCCACACCGCAACGGTCGCAGACAATACCTTTGTAACGGATACGTTTGTATTTACCGCAATGACATTCGTAATCGCGAACCGGTCCGAAGATGCGTTCGCAAAAAAGACCATCACGTTCCGGTTTGTATGTACGGTAATTAATTGTTTCCGGTTTCAAGATTTCACCATGAGACATCTCTAAGATCTCTTCAGGCGAAGCCAAACCAATGGTTATTTTGCTAAAATTGCTCTTTATCTTATTTTCTCTGATAAAAGCCATAGTGTTATTTTATTAAAGTTCTCCTGCCCCAACGGAGCAAGAGAATTTTCGTTTTTTGAAGAATGTAATTTATTGCCGTTTGATTCTACAAAAGGCATTATTCCATGTGAATGCTCAATCCGAGACCCTGCAACTCGTGCAGCAATACGTTGAGTGATTCGGGTAACCCCGGAGTAGGCATCGGTTCGCCTTTCACAATTGCTTCGTAAGAACGGGCACGACCTACAACATCATCCGATTTAATCGTCAGGATTTCCTGTAGGATGTGAGATGCGCCGAATGCTTCGAGCGCCCAAACTTCCATTTCTCCGAAACGCTGACCACCGAATTGTGCTTTACCACCAAGCGGCTGTTGTGTAATCAACGAGTACGGACCGATGGAACGTGCGTGCATCTTGTCTTCAACCATGTGGCCGAGTTTCAACATGTAAATCACACCCACGGTAGCAGTCTGGTCGAAACGTTCGCCGGTACCACCATCGTACAAATACGTTTTACCGTAGTTCGGTACGCCGGCTTTGTCGGTCCATGCGTTCAGGTCATCCAGCGTTGCACCATCGAAAATCGGAGTTGCAAATTTAACTCCCAGGTTTCGTCCGGCCCATCCGAGAACTGTTTCAAAAATCTGCCCAAGGTTCATACGGGATGGCACACCCAGGGGGTTCAAAACAATATCCACCGGAGTTCCGTCTTCAAGGAACGGCATATCTTCCTGACGTACAATTCTGGAAACGATACCTTTATTTCCGTGTCGACCGGCCATTTTATCACCCACACGAATCTTACGTTTCTTGGCTATATAAATTTTAGCCAACTGTACGATACCGGAAGGCAGCTCATCGCCAATGGTAATATTGAATTTTTTGCGTTTGAGCTGAGCATCCAATTCTTTATATTTCTTCAAATAATTAACGATCACCGCCTGAATCATCTCATTACGGTGCGGATCTGTTGTCCAGCGGCTTACATGAACGGTGGTATAATCGATATCGTTCATCACTTTTTGAGTAAACTTGCTTCCTTTCGGAATCAGGTCGGTACCTAAAAAGTCTTTCACGCCCTGAGACGTTTTATTTTGTGTAAGCGCAACCAATTTTTCAATCAGTCTTACTTTCAAAGCAGCCACTTCTTTTTCAAATTCCTCTTCGAGCTTCGGAAGCACAGCTTTATCGGCCAGATTGGATTTACGTGTCTTCATCGCTTTTGCAAAGAGATTTCGTCCAATGACAACCCCGCGCAATGAAGGTGATGCTTTCAGTGATGCATCTTTCACATCGCCGGCTTTATCACCGAAGATGGCACGCAACAGTTTTTCTTCCGGTGACGGATCCGATTCTCCCTTCGGAGTGATCTTTCCGATCAGAATATCGCCCGGCGAAACATGTGCTCCGATACGGATAATACCATTTTCGTCCAAGTCGCGGGTTGCCTCTTCGCTCACGTTAGGAATATCAGAAGTAAGTTCTTCCATTCCCCGTTTGGTTTCACGAACCTCAAGAGAATATTCGCTGACATGCACCGAAGTAAAGATGTCGTCACGCACAACGCGTTCGTTGATTACGATAGCATCCTCAAAGTTGTATCCTTTCCACGGCATGAATGCCACTTTCAGGTTACGACCCAGAGCCAACTCTCCATTTTCGGTAGCATAACCTTCCGTAAGGATCTGACCTTTGGTAACACGCACTCCCTTTTCAACGATAGGACGGAGGTCCATGGTTGTTTCCTGGTTGGTTCGTTGAAATTTCGGAATGATATATTCTTTTACAGAATCGTCAAAGCTAACGAACTCTTCATCCTCAGTACGATCGTAACGAATGACGATACGTTTAGCATCAACAAATTCAACAACGCCTGCCTCTTCAGCCATAATCTGAGTACGCGAGTCCTGAATCATCTGACCTTCGATACCGGTACCTACGATCGGAGCCTCACTACGGAGCAATGGTACTGCCTGGCGCATCATGTTCGATCCCATCAATGCACGGTTAGCATCATCATGTTCGAGGAACGGAATCAAAGAAGCTGCAATCGAAGCAATCTGTGTCGGAGACACATCCATCAATTCCACCTCGCTAGGCGCAATTACAGGATAATCAGCATCCTGACGGGCTTTTACACGTGAACGGACAAAACTTCCGTCTTCGTTCAGCGGAGCATTTCCCTGTGCAATTAATTTACCATCTTCTTCCTCGGCTGTCAGGTAGATGATTCCGTTTTCGGAAATATCTACTTTTCCTTCGGTTACTTTACGATACGGAGTAATAATAAAGCCCAGATCGTTGATCTTTGCATAAACGCAAAGAGACGAAATCAAACCGATATTCGGACCTTCAGGAGTTTCAATAGGACAAAGACGTCCATAGTGAGTATAGTGTACGTCACGAACCTCAAACCCGGCTCTTTCGCGCGAAAGACCGCCAGGCCCAAGAGCCGACAGACGACGTTTGTGTGTAATTTCGGCCAGAGGGTTGGTCTGGTCCATGAACTGCGACAAAGCATTTGTTCCAAAGAATGTATTGATTACCGACGAAATGGTTTTCGCGTTAATCAGGTCGGTCGGGGTAAACACCTCGTTGTCGCGAACGTTCATTCGCTCACGAATAGTACGGGCCATACGAGCCAGAGCAACGCCAAACTGGTTACACAGCTGCTCGCCTACCGTTCTCACACGACGGTTGCTCAAGTGGTCTATATCGTCCACTTCGGCTTTCGAGTTAATCAGCTCGATCAGGTATTTGATAATTTCGATGATGTCTTCTTTGGTAAGAACACGAACATCCATATCGGTCGAAAGGTTCAACTTGCGGTTGATTCGGTAACGACCTACCTCACCGAGGTCATAACGTTTGTCAGAGAAGAACAGGCCATTGATAACTTCACGGGCGGAAGCATCATCGGCAGGCTCTGCACTACGCAACTGACGATAGATATATAAAACCGCATCACGCTCCGAGTTACTCGGGTCTTTCTGCAGTGTATTGTAAATGATACTGAAATCGCTCTGATTCTGTTCTTCTTTGTGCAGAAGAATAGTCTGAGTACCCGAATCGATAATAGCGTCGATATGACTGCTTTCCAAAATGGTTTCACGGTCAATAACCACTTCGTTTCGTTCGATAGATACTACTTCTCCGGTATCTTCGTCAACAAAATCTTCGTTCCACGATTTCAAAACACGAGCGGCCAACTTGCGGCCAACTACTTTTTTCAGGCTACTCTTGTTAACTTTAACCTCTTCTGCAAGATTAAAAATTTCAAGAATATCTTTATCGCCTTCGTAACCGATAGCACGAAGCAACGTTGTTACCGGCAATTTCTTTTTTCGGTCAATGTAGGCGTACATCACATTGTTGATGTCCGTTGCAAATTCTATCCAGGCACCCCTGAAAGGAATAATTCTTGCCGAATATAATTTTGTTCCATTGGTGTGCACGCTTTGCCCGAAAAATACACCAGGAGAACGGTGAAGCTGTGACACGACAACACGTTCGGCACCGTTTATCACAAACGTACCTTTTTCTGTCATGTACGGAATAGTACCCAGATAAACATCCTGAATAACCGTATCGAAATCTTCGTGTTCAGGATCGGTACAGTATAACTTCAGTTTGGCTTTTAAGGGTACGCTATATGTCAAACCACGCTCAATACACTCGGGAATAGCATAACGTGGCGGATCTACAAAATAATCTAAAAACTCAAGGACAAAATTATTTCGTGTGTCAGAAATAGGGAAGTTTTCTGCAAAAACATTAAACAGACCTTCATTTTTTCTTTTTTCGGGAGGAGCATCCAGTTGGAAAAAGTCCTGAAATGATTTTAATTGAACCTCAAGAAAATCCGGATAATTCAACGGGTTTTTAATTGAGGCAAAGTTTATTCTTGGGTTTGCTGTGTTGGACATCATTGGGAAGGAAGTTTGATTGAACTTAATTAGCCGACGCTCTGTTAAGAAAGTGATTGAGTCCTTTTACTAAGTAATTTGTATGCACTAAGAAGAATAAGAAAGACAGAATAAGCAATCGCTTTTCTTAACGAATTGTTGAATTAATAGCACTTAACGTATATTCAAAGAAAAATGGCTTTCGACAAGAGGCCAAACTATGAATAACATTATACGCAAAAAGGTTTAGAATCTCAACCAAATGAGATTCTAAACCAAATGCCTGATAATCAGGGCGTGTTATTTAAGCTCAACTTCAGCTCCGCTTTCAGTAAGTTGTTTCTTCAAAGCTTCAGCTTCGTCTTTAGCGATGCCTTCTTTGATTGGGCTAGGAGCACCGTCAACTAAGTCTTTTGCTTCTTTCAAACCAAGACCGGTCAATTCTTTTACAAGTTTAACGATAGCCAACTTGTTTGCACCCGGTGCTTTCAAGATTACATCGAAAGATGTTTTTTCTTCAGCAGCAGCGGCGCCAGCGGCAGCAGGAGCAGCAACAGCAACAGCAGCAGCTGCGGGTTCGATACCGTATTCGTTTTTCAAAATTTCGGCCAACTCGTTTACTTCTTTAACGGTCAAGTTAACCAATTGTTCTGCAAATGCTTTCAAATCTGCCATGATGAGATATTTTTAAAAGTTTGATTGATTTTTTGTTTTGTTTTTTATCGTTCCGACAGCGTTTGTAATACGCCGTGAAGAGTATTTCCTCCTGATTGGAGTGCAGATACCACGTTCTTAGCAGGCGATTGCAACAAGGCAATAACTTCTGCAATAAGTTCGTTTTTGCTCTTGATGTTAATCAAGGCTTCGAGCTGATCGGCTCCAACGTAGAAACTTTCTTCTACATAAGCGGCCTTCAATGAAGGTTTATCCAGCTTATTCGATTTGCTAAACTCTTTGATCAATTTAGCAGGTTCGTTTCCGGTGTTGGACAGTAACAATGTGGTTGAGCCTTTCAGAGAATCAAACAACGGACTGAAGTCTGTACCTGTCGATTCGAGAGCTTTGATCAGTAACTTATTTTTGACAACCAATAATTTGATTTCTTTGCCAAAACAAGCTCTACGCAGCTTACTCGTATCTTCAGCGTTAAGACCTTCGCTGTTTGTAATATAAAAATGGCTATATGAACCGATTGTTTCTTTAATCTGCTCTATGATGATACTTTTATCTTCCTTTTTCATACACTACAACTTTTTTAGTTTTCTTCAACCGATTTCGGGTCAATTTTAATACCAAGACTCATTGTACTTGAAAGATAAATGCTCTTCACATAAGTACCCTTAGCCGTTGATGGCTTCAATTTGATAAGCGTGTGAATAAATTCTTTTGCATTATCCGCAATTTTTGAAGCGTCGAACGACACTTTACCAATAGAGGTATGAATTATACCGCTTTTATCTACTTTGAAGTCAATTTTTCCTTGTTTAACTTCTTGTACCGCTTTGCCTACTTCATTGGTAACTGTACCACTTTTGGGGTTAGGCATAAGGCCACGAGGACCCAACACACGACCCAGAGCACCAATTTTACCCATGATTGCAGGTTGCGTAATGATAACATCGATATCAGTCCAACCTCCTTTAATCTTTTCGATATATTCGTCAAGACCAACATAATCAGCGCCTGCAGCTTTCGCTTCGGCTTCTGCATCAGGTGAGCATAAAGCAAGAACCCTAACTTGTTTGCCGGTTCCGTGAGGAAGAGAAACAACACCGCGAACCATCTGGTTCGATTTACGCGGATCAATTCCCAAACGCACGTCAACGTCAACAGAAGCATCAAACTTGGTCGTCGTAATTTCTTTTACCAATTGTGCTGCTTCCTTTAGCGAATAGGCTTTCCCGGGTTCAACCTTGCTGTTTGCCAACTTTTGATTTTTCGTCAGTTTACTCATTGTTGAATTAATTTTTAATTATTTACCGGGAGCTTCTCCTTTGACTGTTATACCCATACTGCGTGCTGTTCCGGCCACCATTGTCAATGCAGACTCAAGTGTGAAACAATTCAAGTCAACCATTTTATCCTGAGCGATTGCCTGCACTTGATCCCAAGTGATTTCCGCAACTTTTTTACGGTTCGGTTCGGCAGATCCGCTCTTGAGTTTAGAGGCTTCCAGTAACTGTATAGCTACAGGAGGAGTCTTTACTACAAAATCGAATGACTTGTCTGAGTAATAAGTAATAACAACAGGTAATATTTTACCTGCTTTGTCTTGAGTTCTGGCATTAAATTGCTTACAAAACTCCATGATGTTAATCCCTTTGGAACCCAATGCAGGGCCAACGGGAGGCGATGGGTTTGCAGCCCCGCCTTTTATCTGCAATTTGATAAGTCCAGCAACTTCTTTTGCCATGATTTGATTAAATTAAAATAATTAATAGCAGAGTACGCAGTTCGTAACAACCACTACTCTTTCTCCACTTGCATGAAACCTAACTCTAACGGAGTCTTACGCCCAAAGATCTTCACCATAACTTTGAGCTTCTTCTTTTCGTTATTTACCTCTTCGATTACCCCGCTAAAACCGCTGAAAGGGCCAAATGTTACTTTGACGCTCTCTCCCACCGAATGTTCGAGTGTGATGTCCTCACCTGCCTCTTGCAATTCGTCCATTGTTCCGAGAATACGATTGACTTCCGAAGAACGAAGGGGAGTGGGTTGATCGTTCGAACCGCCCAGAAAACCCAAAACATTAGGCATCTGCCTGAGACGGTGAGCAACGTCGCCCACGATGTTAGCTTCGACAAGTACATAACCGGGAAGATAGCTCCTCTCTTTCGTGATTCGCTTTCCGTTACGTACCTGAACTACCTTTTCGGTTGGTATCAAGACTTGAGATACATACTGACCAAGATTGGAATTTTTGAGTTCTGCCTCAATATATTCTTTAACCTTGTTCTCTTTACCGCTGATAGCACGCATTACGTACCATTTCTTTGCAGTCTCAGCCATTTTCAACCTCCTAGATAATCTGTTTGTAAATAAACTTCATGATATTTTCGAACCCTAAGTCCATAACCCATACTACTAATGCAATCACCAAGGAAGCAACTAAAACTACGACTGCACTGTTAGTAAGTTCTTTAGAAGAAGGCCATGAAACTTTATGTACGAGCTCGGTGTAAGCCTCTTTACAATAATTGATAAATCTTTTCATAGCGAAGTGGATTTTTTTTAGCACGGGAGGTACGACTCGAACGCACGACACTCGGTTTTGGAGACCGATGCTCTACCAACTGAGCTACACCCGTAAATTATTGACAAGTTGACGAGTAAACAAGTGTGCAAGCAATATACTTGCTCACTTGAATACTCGTTTTCTTAGTTGTTCAGTAACATGTCAACTCGTTTCCTTGTCAACCTGTTCGCTGTGTTATTAGTCAAGCAGTTCTGTAATCTGACCAGCACCTACTGTACGACCACCTTCACGGATAGCGAAACGCAAACCTAAGTCGCAAGCTACCGGATAGATCAATTCTACAGTGATTGTCAGGTTATCGCCAGGCATAACCATTTCTGTTCCTTCCGGAAGAGTGATTTCACCTGTTACATCCAATGTACGGATGTAGAACTGAGGACGATATTTGTTGTGGAACGGAGTGTGACGACCACCTTCTTCTTTTTTCAGGATATAAACCTGAGCTTTGAATTTAGTGTGAGGTTTCACTTTACCCGGGTGAGTAATAACCATACCACGTTTGATTTCTTCTTTGTCGATACCACGGAGCAACAAACCTACGTTGTCACCAGCCTGGCCATCGTCCAAAATCTTACGGAACATTTCTACACCGGTAACAACCGATTTTTTACCTTCCGAACCCAAACCGATAATCTGAACTTCTTCACCGGTTTTGATGATACCTGTTTCGATACGACCTGTTGCTACAGTACCACGACCTGTGATAGAGAACACGTCTTCAACCGGCATCAAGAAAGGTTTATCTGTATCGCGCGGAGGCAGTGGAATCCATGTATCAACAGCATCCATCAGTTCCATGATTTTTTCTTCCCATTCAGGAACACCATTCAAACCACCCAAAGCAGAACCACGGATGATAGGAGTGTTATCGCCATCGAATTCATAGAATGAAAGCAATTCACGCATTTCCATTTCTACGAGGTCAAGCATTTCAGGGTCGTCAACCATATCACATTTGTTCATGAAAACAACCAGTTTCGGAACGTTTACCTGACGAGCCAAAAGGATGTGTTCACGTGTTTGAGGCATAGGACCATCAGTAGCCGCAACTACAATGATAGCACCGTCCATCTGAGCAGCACCTGTAACCATGTTCTTAACATAGTCGGCGTGACCCGGACAGTCAACGTGAGCGTAGTGACGGTTAGCTGTTTCGTATTCAACGTGAGCGGTGTTAATTGTAATACCGCGTTCTTTTTCTTCAGGAGCGTTGTCGATAGAATCGAATGAGCGCACTTCAGAAAAACCTTTTTTTGCTAATACAGTCGTGATCGCAGCTGTCAACGTTGTTTTACCGTGGTCTACGTGACCGATGGTACCGATGTTAACGTGCGGTTTCGTCCTGTTAAAATGTTCTTTTGCCATAACTCAGAAAATATTATTATTAATAAATAGATGTGGTTACCATCGTACTGTTTGAGCTGTTGATGGGAATTGAACCCATGACCTCTTCCTTACCAAGGAAGTGCTCTACCCCTGAGCTACAACAGCAAAACGTTTTACACTTGCCTATTGACAAATTGCTCCGGCTAAACCGGAGCATCTTTTAGTAAAACTGGAGCGGGAAACGGGACTTCCCGATTTTCATCGGGATAAACTTTTCGCCCCGTTGGACGCTTTCCTATTTTTTGGAGCGGGAAACGGGACTCAAACCCGCGACCCTCAGCTTGGAAGGCTGATGCTCTATCAACTGAGCTATTCCCGCAAAATTAATGTGCAAACCCACTAATATGTCACGTACGTAAATAAAATTCAACTACAAAATCAACGCTGGCACATTAGCATGTTGATGTATTGTCATATTGTGTTGTGGGCAGTGATGGATTCGAACCACCGTAAGCGTAAGCTAGCAGATTTACAGTCTGCCCCATTTGGCCACTCTGGTAACTGCCCGAAATTTAATTCAAAAATAAAACCGAATAACGAAAACCTTCCGTTGAAGATTTACTGACCGAATCTCATACACGATGCTATTATTTGGTATAATCAGCTCGAGCCTCTTGTCGGATTCGAACCAACGACCCCGAGATTACAAATCACGTGCTCTGGCCAACTGAGCTAAAGAGGCGGTTCGATTTTTCAATCAAAAGCCGTCTTAACTATGATGGTTAAAACGGCTTGCAAATGTAGACGTTTTTTTCAGAAGTACAAAATCTTCTGTGCTTTTTCTTTCAAAAAATTTACTTTTTCAGCATAGTCTCCTCAAATATTTGGCAATCAGAAAACTATTACTTATCTATTCGTCCACCGGAATATCAATTTGCAGGTTATTTGGTCTTTTCTTTATGTTTAATCACCTGTTTTTCGATTGCATCAACCGCCGTATCGACAGCTTCCTCGAATGTATCGCATATTTTTGATGCAAAAATTTCATTCCCGGGAATATTTATTTTCACTAAGGCCTCTTTGTTGGCAATCGCTTCAGGCTTTACCACTTTCAAAATAACTTCGGCACTCAAAATTTCATCAAAAAAATGATCGAGCTTCGACACTTTCTTCGTAATGTGGTCTTCCAGTTTTTGACTAGCCTCAAATTTGATGGCTTGAATTCTAATGGTCATGGTTACCTCCTTTTTTTAGCTCTTGGATGAGCCTGTTGATAGATGGAATGCAGCTGGTCGAATGTTGTGTGCGTATAAATTTCCGTCGCCGAAAGATTACTATGCCCCAACAACTCCTTCACCGCGTTCAGTTCTGCCCCGTTATTCAACAAAGTTGTCGCAAAAGTATGCCTCAACACATGCGGACTTCTTTTCTTCATTGAAGTGACACCGGCAAAAGCTTTTTGCACCTTGTTGTATATAAATTTCGGATAAACCTCGGCTCCATTATTAAGTGTTATAAGCCGATCCGCAATGTTTTGTTTTAAGAATGCATCCCGCTGGACAATATATCCGGCGATTAACTCCCCCAATGATGGCCCGAAAGGAATAATGCGTTCTTTATTTCGTTTCCCCAGCACTCTGAGTGTACGTTTCGTCAAATCCACATCTCCGTCTTTCAATCCGATGAGCTCTGCTCTACGAATACCCGTTTGATAAAGTATTTCGATAATCAGCTTTTCACGCAGGCTTTCAAAATCGCTTTCGATGATGTTTTCACTGACAAAATTAACTTCATTTTCGCGAAAAACCAAGGGTAACGGCTTTTTTATTTTAGGCGAAATCAGTTTTTTTGTCGGATTATTCGTACACAATCCTTTATGTGCAAGAAACCGGTAGAATGACTTAAGAGCCGACAGTTTCCGATTGACCGTGCGGGCACTATCACCGGCTTCCATCAGCGCCACAATCCACTCCCGAATAGCAGTGGGAGAAACATCCTGAGGGGAGAAAGCAGTCGATCCGGGGGAGAGAAAATGAGCGAACTGCAATAAATCGTTTTGATACGACAAAACGGTATGAGAAGAGGCGATTTTCTCATACCGTAAATATTCTATGAATCGGTCTATCATGCAACAAAAGGGATTTGATGCAAAGATAGCCTAAAACCGCATAAATCGGTTAGTATTATTCCTGGCTCTGATGTAATTGTTGAACGTAGGCAGCATGAACCAATTCCTCACGACGAACAACCGAAGGTTTTGAAAAAGCCTGACGTCTTCTCAATTCTTTTACCACACCTGTTTTTTCGAATTTTCTTTTGAATTTCTTCAAGGCTTTTTCGATGTTTTCGCCTTCTTTTACTGGAACTACAATCATTTCGCTGGTAATTGTGTTAAAAATTAAATATCATTTATTTCGGGCTGCAAAGGTAGAGAAAGGTTTTCAATTCTACAATATTTCTCACAAATATTTTATCGACCCGACAAACTTTCCTTTTCCATTCCGGCTCAACCGGTTGCTATCCCCTCCCGTCTATCTGCAATTACAAACCGATTCCGGTCTTCTTTTGCTCCGGTTCGCTATCAGGAACAGTTTGTCGTTGTTTTACCTGCTTGCCGGATGTAAGGTGGTAGTTCATTTCGAACAATACCAGATTCTTTATCAAATTCAAGCTTGCAGTCGATCGGCTGTAATAATCGCCGGTCTCCACAACCTGATCTTGTTGATACTTCAAACCCATTTTCACCGGTGGCATGTAGAGCAATGTCAGATTGAGGCGTTGTTTCATCAACGTTTTGCTTATCAACAGCACAACCAAATCATTATTGTCAGAACTAAATCCCTGAATACCGGCCTCTTTGCTCAAACGTTTCTGCAATACGGCTCCTGCCGTCCAACCGGTAGCCGGATTCACATAAACCAATGTAGAATTGACAATCGAATTACTAACCGTCGTACCTTCTCCGTTATATTTCAAATGGTTTTTATAAAAATCCAACGAGTTTTGCCAGAATACATATTTACTAAGCGGCAGCGTAAAGTTGGTCTGCACACCATAACGTTCGTACAAATCGGCATTGACATTGCTTACATAATAATACTTCCCGACTTTCGACACGTAAGATGCGATTCGTTTATTGTCGAAATAATAATAGGGTTCGATCGTAATAAAATTCAGAATATGGAATTCGAGCCCGATTTTTTGATAAAGCGCCGTCTTCAGATTCGGGTTTCCCACATTCCACGTCAACGAGTCGGATGCCGTCTTAAACGGAGTCAGCTGATCCATCGACGGATAATCGGCAAAAGTATGATACTTAGCCACGACATTGAATTTTTGACTCGGTACGTATTGAAGATTAAAATAGGGCATAAACGCATTTACGTTCTTCGACTCGCCCAAATATTGCTGATGATAGGTCTCAAGGATTCCTCCACCCTTCACTTTCCACTGTTTCAAAGGCTGATAATTGACATACAACGAGAAACGATTCTTAAATTCCTTATAGGTAAACGACGACCCGGACATCTTATTGGTATTGTTCTGATTTCGGAATCCATATCCCAACTGGGTCGACAATTTGGGAGTAAACTGGTAGTTATATTCTACATTAAACCGAAGATAGTTGCTGCTTTTATCGATATGACTCAACGAGCTAAAGTTATCCTGCGAAAACGTATCGGTCGACTTTCCACTTCCGATATTATATCTCAAATCGGAAGAAATCGTACTTTTATCGTCCAGCTTGCCATTGTATGTAATGGTTGCCCTTATATTATCGCTATAGCCGTGAGTGGTATTTTCGGATGAACTACGATTGAGAAATTCACCATTAACGGAGTTTGTAAGGTTACTGTTGAATCGATCGTTCTGGTGCTCTCCATTCCAGTTAATTTCAGCCGATATTGTGTGATTTTTATTCAATTGGTAATCGCCACCCAGACTTGCGTTTCCGCTAGAATCCTTCAGTCGTCCATTAGGATGATCAAAATCGAAAGCATCCGATGCCGTTGTCACATTTCCATATCGTTTAACCGATTCAAAAGGCAACTCCAGATTATCTCCAAAACCTCTACCAGTCGCATAAACATTTATCTTTTTGTAGGTATAGGTGAGATTCATATTGCCATAATTCTGAATCACCAACTGCGGACCATTTTTGCCCGTCACATCAAAGAAGGAGGTATTACCTACATAAAGATCCACACCCGAATAATCTTTTTTCAGTATAATATTGATTACCGCAGCATAACCTTCCGTAGCATACTTGCCAACAGGATCTTTGATCACCTCTACCCTTTCAATACGATCGGGCGAGAGCGTTTTTGCCATTTGCTGGTCTTTTTCCACCCCATCGATCAACAGGAGCACATTCGTACTTCCGTTAACGCTGATCGATTTGTCGTACCGGCTATAATTTACCCCGTTCAGTTTACCAAGCAGCTCCTGAGAAGTAGCCGTTCCGGCTTTTAGCTCCTTTGTAATAGTAAACACATCGCGATCGATCTTATTCTGCCGTGCACTCCCCTTGACAGCCACCTCCTTCAGTTGCTTCGAGTCTTCATCCATCAATAAAGTTCCCAATGCGCGATCCTTTACAGCCAACTCGATATCTTTATATCCCAGATAACGAATTCTGAGTTTATTAGCTTTGGCCGGTGGCGCAATTTCAAAATAGCCCTTCGAATCGGTGATACACCCACCCAACAAACTATCTTTTACCGACAGAAGTTCTACCGTTGCAAACTCAATCGGTTGCTTCGTCTGACTATCTCTGACAGTGGCCGAGATATTAGCTGCAGGTGCAGCAGAAACCGAAAACACAGTCAATGTGGCCATCAAAACCACAGAAAAGAAAAATCTTTTACTCTTCATATTATTTATCGAATTTTTGTAATGCCTCCCATGTGGGACTAAAACCTAATTTCGCAGAAGTAATAAAACTATATTTAATATTTAGACCTTCACAATCTCACTCAATCCGAACGCCGATTTCTCAATGCCATACAACAGAAGAGTTTAAATAGACACGACTGTTCTGGTGTATTATTGCATTGATACACCGCAAAGATATGGCAGGTTTTTAAATAAACAATACAAATCTCCATTGTTTAACCTTATTTAATACTTAATTTTAACCAAACAATGCCCATAACTGTTTTTTTACCGTTTTTGCATTGCCTATTCGTTAAAAGAAAAGGGTAAAAACAAAAAAAGAATGGAGGTGATTGCATCGCAATTTTTTTTTCGTACCTTTGCACGGTTTTTAATGTCAACTCTGTAGTGGGAAAATTCGACGCTTATATCATACCGTTAAAGTCATTGAGCACAGGTAATCATACATTTGAATACCGGCTTAATAATGACTATTTTACAAAGATAGACAGCCCTGAAGTCCGCAAAGGTGACATACAAGCTCTGGTTACCGTCAAGAAAACCGGCAATGCTTTTGAAATCACGTTCAATTTGGAAGGAAACATAATTCTTTCATGCGATCGTTGTTTAGACGATATGGAGCAGCCCATTTCTTGCAAAGAAAAACTTTGCGTGAAGCTTGGCAAAGATTTTTCCGACGAAGACGAAGTGGTAATTGTTCCGGAAGATGAAGGTGAGATCAATATCTCCTGGTTTTTATACGAATTTATTGCCCTTTCGATACCAATTAAACATGTACACGCCCCCGGCAAATGCAACAAAGCGATGACGATGAAGCTTCGCAAGCATAAAACGAGGAACAACGAAGAAGAAGACGAAAGTCTGGACGAGAGTGAAAATTTAACTGACAACGAAGAAAGCGGCAATGATCCCCGCTGGGACAAGTTGAAAGAAATATTCGATAACGATTAAAATATTTAGAAAATGGCACATCCTAAAAGAAAACATTCGAAACAACGCACAGCAAAAAGACGTACTCACGACAAAGCCGTTGCTCCGACTTTAGCCGTTTGCTCCAACTGTGGTGCTATGCACATTTATCATACAGTGTGCGGCGCTTGCGGTTACTATCGCGGCAAATTGGCTATTGAAAAACTGGCTACTGTTTAATTTGTCGTTTGTCATTGTGCAGACAAAAAAAGAATTTGCCCTAAAACAATGTTGTTTTTAGGGCGAATTTTTTTCACTAACTTCAAACCAAATGAAAAAAATACATGCAAAAATAACCGGTATGGGAGCTTACGTTCCCGACTATATTCTGACCAACGATGAGTTGTCGCAAATGATGGACACCTCAGACGAATGGATTATGAGCCGAATTGGCGTCAAAGAACGTCACATACTGAAAGAAGAAGGACTCGGCACATCCTACATGGCAGCTAAGGCCGTTAAACAATTGCTTAAAAAGACCAATACCAACCCGGAAGAGATTGACGCACTAATTTGTGCAACAGTTACTCCCGATCACATGTTTCCTTGTACGGCTGTATTAACAGCCGAACGGGCAGGTATTAAAAACGCGTACACATTTGACCTGAATGCAGCTTGTTCAAGTTTCACATTCGGATTAACAAGCGCTTCCACATTAGTTGAATCGGGCCGATACAAAAAAGTAATTTTGGTAGGTGCCGATAAAATGTCATCATTTGTAGATTACACAGATCGCAAAACAGCCCCTATCTTTGGTGATGGCGCTGGCGCGGTACTGATTGAACCGACAGAAGAAGAAATCGGATTTATCGACAGCAAATTATATTCCGACGGCATCGGATACCCACATCTCCACCTGAAGGCAGGCGGATCGGCTATCCCCCCTACTCACGAAACAATCGACAACAAAGAACACTATATTTATCAGGAAGGACAAGTCGTATTCAAACATGCGGTGAGCAAAATGGCTGACGTATCTGTTGAAATAATGGAACGCAACCACCTGAACCACGACGATATTGCATGGGTAGTACCCCATCAGGCAAATCTGCGTATTATCGATGCCGTTGCCAACCGTATGGGTGTAGATAAAGAGAAAGTGATGGTCAATATTGAAAAATATGGCAACACTACCTCGGCAACATTACCATTGTGTCTCAACGAATGGGAACCTAAACTGCGCAAAGGCGACAAAATCGTCCTGGCTACTTTTGGTGCCGGTTTCTGTTGGGGAGCCGCCTATATTATCTGGGCATACGACGGAAAAGAATCTTAACAGCATACATGAGTGGTCCTTTATCGCTCAAAATAATTCAACATTAGTTTTATGAATATCGTCAGAAATGATATTGATGCAGTAAATGCAACAGTGACCGTACAGGTCAGCAAGGCTGATTACGCCGAGAAGGTGGAAAAAACCCTGAAAGAGTACAAACGCAAAGCAAATGTTCCGGGATTTCGTCCGGGCATGGTACCCGTCGGTTTATTGAAGAAGATGTATGGCAAATCCATCCTGGCCGAAGAGGTAAACAAGGTAATGAGCGATGCGATGAACAACTACCTGAAAGAAAACAACGTCAATATTTTAGGTGAATTGCTCCCTAACGAAACCGATCAGAAACCAATTGATTTCGATACACAGGAAGATTTTGAGTTTATGTTCGATATGGCTGTTGCTCCCGAATTTGACGTAACTCTCTCTCAGAAAGACAAAATCGATTACTACGATATCACTGTTGACGACAAAATGATTGAAGATCAGATCAAAAATCATCAAGGTCGTTTAGGCAAACAAGTTCAGGTTGAAGAAGTTGCCGAAAAAGACATGATTAAAGGTAACGTTGCCGAAATATCCGATAGCGAAACTGCCATTAAGGTTGAGAATGCTGTTTTGATGCCATCTTATATCAAAGATGAAGCACAACAGGCAGCTTTCATCGGTAAGAAAGTGGGTGATGTCATCACGTTCAACCCATCGAAAGCTTACACCAGCGAAGCAGAAATTGCTTCTTTACTGAAAATTTCAAAAGAAGCCGCAAAGGAGATGACCAGTGATTTCTCCTTCACCATCACCGAAATTACCCGCTTTGAAGAACATGCTATCGATCAGGAGCTGTTCGATTTGCTTTACGGAAAAGACGAAGTTAAATCGGAAGAAGAGTTTCGTACCAAAGTAGCTGCTGAAATTAAAGAAATTCTGGACGAAAACAGCTTTTATCGTTTCTCGGACGATGCCCGTGTTGCTTTACTCAAAAAGCTTGACGGAATCGCTTTCCCTGAGGCTTTTCTGAAACGCTGGGTGCTGGCAACTAATGAGAATGTAACCGCCGAACAACTCGAAGCCGACTTCGCTCAAATGTTGGATGCTTTGAAATGGCAGCTGATTCGCAACAAAATTGCCACTACCAACGATGTAAAAGTGGAGATGGAAGATGTAGAAGAGTATGCCAAAAAAGTACTCAAGGCTCAATATGCACAATACGGCATCTCCAACTTCCCCGATGATTTACTTGCCGAATACGCAAAAGAGTCGTTGAAAAAACAGGGAACTGCCGAAAAATATTTCGAACACGTACTTGAAAACAAAGTAACCGAAATAGTAAAAGGAGCTGTAAAACTCAACACAAAGAGTATTTCTTTAGACGAGTTCAACAAACTCGGCAAAGCATAAAACAGCAACTGCTCATAATTGAAAAGCGGGAGATATTCGATGAAATATCTCCCGCTTTTTATTTTGTTCCGAAAAGAGGATCAGAAAAAACTTTTTATCGCAATAAAGGAAAAAGCGACCGCATACACAATCAGAAAATAGCCCCGTTCGCGCTTGGGCATATAGGGAGGTTCATCCAGATTGAGCCGTTTCAGCACCCGGGGCGCCAGCATCTCCATCAACAAAAAGCAGCAGGCTCCCGACAACAGCCCCACAACCATTCCTCCGAGAATATCGAGCGGGAAGTGAACCCCAAGATATACCCGCGAATAAGAGGTCAGGATAGCCCAGAAAAACATGGCAACAGTCATTTTACTATTCCGAAGCAAAAGACTGATAAAAATAGCCGCGCCAAACGTATTTGCAGCATGAGAAGAGACAAAACCGTACAAAGCTCCTTTATAATTATTGACGATATGCAGCAGATTCATTACGGAAGGGTCGTGAGTGGGTCGCAGACGACAAACGACCGGTTTTATAATGGAGGAGGCGATATTATCGGCCAGAACAACTGTCAACGCAAGAAAGAAAATATACCACAAAGTCTTCAATCCGTTATCTTTAGCCAATAATAACAAAAGTACTACGCCAAAAACAATAGGCAAAAGCTGGCCGGAGAGCGACCAGAAAAATCCGTCGAGCCATGAATTATGATGCTGATTTATAAGCAACAATAAATTTTTATCCCACTCTACGAGTGGCGCTGGTAAATACATAAAGCAGGTGCTTTAAATTGTTGAATTCTAGAGATCACAAAGATAATAAAAAAGGGAACATCTCTGTTCCCTTTTTATAATGACATGCTAATTTCAAGTCTTCAGTACAGACTATACTTTCGGATATGAAATTATTCCAAAACGATCAAGTCGGTACCTTCCAGTACTGAGTCGCCTTTGTTTACATTGATGGCAACTACTTTACCTTCGTGGTCGGCATTGATGGCATTCTCCATCTTCATAGCTTCGAGCATAGCCACTTTCTGGCCTACTTTCACTACATCACCAACTTTTACGTTGATTTCGAGGATAATACCTGGCAGCGGAGATTTGATGGCACCGGCAGCACCGGCAGCAGCTTTAGGAGCACTTGCCACAGGAGCAGCGGCAGCTACTACAGGACGAACGATAACCGGAGCAGCTTTTTCCACTTTCTCCATTTCAACCTGATAAGCTTCGCCGTTCACTTCAACTTCAGCAACGAAATCTTCCACTTTGTTGATAACAACTTTGTAGTCCTTACCAGCTATTTTATATTTATATTCTTTCATGATGAATAATTTTTCTGTGTGATGACTATTTCTTTACGTTGTAAGGTTGGCGCATTGAAAAAGCCTTGGAGCTCCATGGCGAGTAGCTGAAAGTTTCGTGTTTGATAGTCAAAACGTTACTTTCCACGTCATGTACTTCGTCGGCCAGTTCGTGCAATGCCAAACCGATGGCAGCATAAACCGCTTCGTCAATTGTTACTTTCTTTTTCATTTCGAATAAGTTTTAAATGAAAATTAAAGTGGAATATTGCCGTGTTTTTTCAACGGATTGGTTACTTTCTTGGTAGCCAATTGAGACAATGCACGGATGATACGGAAACGGGTGTTACGCGGTTCGATTACATCCTCGATATAGCCATACTTGGCAGCGTTGAAAGGATTGCAGAACAAATCGTTGTACTCTTTCTTCTTTTCTTCGGCAATTGCTTTTTGAGCTTCCGGATCTTCAACAGCTTTGATTTCTTTGCTGTACAATACTTCAACAGCACCGTCGGCACCCATTACTGCGATTTCGGCAGAAGGCCATGCGTAGTTAAGGTCACCACGAAGTTGTTTACAGCTCATCACGATGTGAGAACCACCGTACGATTTACGCAATGTAACCGTTACTTTAGGCACTGTAGCTTCGCCATAAGCGTAAAGCAATTTAGCACCGTGAGTAATTACACCGGCATATTCCTGACCTGTACCCGGCAGGAAGCCCGGAACGTCGACCAGAGTAACCAAAGGAATATTGAATGCGTCGCAGAAACGAACGAAACGACCTGCTTTACGCGAAGCATTGCTATCCAACACACCGGCCAATACTTTCGGCTGGTTGGCCACGATACCAACTGATTTTCCGTTGAAACGGGCAAAACCTACGATGATATTGCGGGCGAAGTCACGGTGAACTTCGAGGAATTCGCCGTTATCGATGATAGCACCGATCACTTCGTACATATCGTAAGGTTTGTTGGGGTTGTCAGGAATGATTTCGTTCAACGAATCTTCCAGACGATCGATCGGATCTTCGCAAGGTATCACAGGTGATTCTTCCATATTGTTTTGAGGAAGGAAGCTAACCAGGTGACGGATCAGGTTCAAACCCTCTTCTTCGGTATCAACTGCAAAGTGAGCAACACCCGATTTGGAAGCGTGAACGCTTGCACCACCAAGTTGTTCCTGTGTTACATCTTCACCGGTAACTGTTTTTACCACTTTCGGGCCGGTAAGGAACATGTAACTGCTACCTTTTGCCATGATATTAAAGTCGGTAAGAGCCGGAGAATATACTGCACCACCGGCACAAGGACCGAAGATAGCAGAGATTTGAGGAATAACGCCCGAAGCAAGAATGTTACGTTGGAAAATTTCAGCATAACCGGCCAAAGCGTTAATACCTTCCTGAATACGAGCTCCACCCGAATCGTTGATACCGATACAAGGAGCGCCCATTTTCATGGCGTGATCCATTACTTTACAGATCTTCAACGCGAGTGTTTCCGACAAAGAACCACCGAATACGGTGAAGTCCTGAGCAAAAACATAAACCAAACGACCGTTGATGGTACCCGAACCGGTTACCACACCATCGCCGAGGTATGTTTCTTTGTCGATACCGAAGTTGGTGCAACGGTGTTTTACAAACATATCGAATTCTTCGAAACTACCTTTGTCCAACAGCATGTCGATACGTTCGCGAGCTGTGTATTTTCCCTTTTTGTGTTGCGAATCAATACGTTTTTGACCACCGCCAAGACGAGCTTGTGCGCGCAAGTCAATAAGTTCTTGCACTTTAGTGAGTTGATTGCTCATAATTAATAATATTAAGATTAAAGACCCCTCCTTCTCCAAAAGGAGAAAACCAGTAAACCGATCTAAGTCAGATTTACTCCCTCTCTTGGGGAGAGGGTCGGGGAGAGGTTTTCAGTTTATATTTATTTGTTCGGATTTTCGCAAAGTTCGGTCAATACACCGAAAGTAGATTTCGGATGAAGGAATGCGATATTCAACCCTTCGGCACCTTTACGAGGTTGTTTGTCGATCAGTTGAATGCCGTCTCCAGCCAATGTATTGAGTTGGTCCTGCAAACCTTCAACTGCAAATGCAATGTGTTGAACGCCTTCGCCTCTTTTTTCGATATACTTACCGATAGGGCCTTCCGGATCTGTCGATTCGAGCAGTTCGATTTTAGTTTGACCGATTTTGAAAAAAGCGGTTCTTACTTTTTGTTCCGGAACTTCTTCGATGGAGTAGCACTTGGTACCCAACATTTTTTCGTAGTAAGGAATCACGGCATCGAGACTCTTAACGGCAATCCCAATGTGTTCAATGTGTGAAGGTTGCATAATTGATATAGTTAAGTTTGATTTGATTTATAGAAAAATTTCTTTATTTCATTTTTCAAAGCGCAAAGTTACTGGAATAATTATACACCGCCTAAAAACTCAGGTAGTTTTTCGTCCTCCGAGTGCTAAATTTTATAAAATTCACCTCTTTTACTCCGGACAATCTAACAAACTCATTTCAAAAATATTAGATCGACAGACTCTAAACATCACTTTGACAGCAACAACTCTGATTTCCGTAAAGCTTCAGCACTGGATCACCTGTTTTACTGCCATTTTCACAGCAAATATTCTCTATTCTTGAATAAAAGAAAACTTTCCTTACCTTTGTAATCCGAAACGAATAATTACCGCATTGTTTTTCCAAAACAATCTTTTCGGTTAAAAACATTCATACTAACATAATTGAGATTGATAATGAAAAAGATGACACTGCTGGTGGCACTTTGTCTGAGCTGCACATTTGCATTTGCTCAGGAAGCGACCAAAGAGAAGAAAGACAGCGTTGGCTTTGTCTTTACTACCGTAAAAGCCAACAAAATAACCTCTGTAAAAAATCAGGCCAGTTCGGGTACCTGCTGGAGCTTCTCCGGCCTCGGGTTCCTCGAATCGGAATTGCTTCGCATGGGCAAACCCGAATACGACCTCTCGGAAATGTTTGTCGTACACCACAATTATCAGGAAAAAGCGCAGAAATATGTACGTATGCATGGCAAGATTAATTTTGCCGGCGGCGGATCGTTTGCCGATGTATTCGGCGCGTTTAAAGATTACGGCGCAGTACCCGACACCGTTATGCGAGGCTTGAACTACGGAGAAGACAAGCACCGCCACGGAGAGCTGGATGCCACAACATCAGCCTATGTCGATGCAATTATCAAAAACCCCAACAAGCATCTCTCGACAGCATGGTTCGACGGCTTCAAAGGCATTCTCAATGCCTACCTGGGAACAATCCCCGAAGAGTTCACCTACAATGGCAAGAAATACACTCCGAAATCTTTTGCCGCATCGCTGGGATTAAACATGGACGATTATATATCCATCACCTCCTTTACCCATCATCCGTTTTACACCAAATTTGCCGTTGAAATTGAGGACAACTGGCGTTGGGATGAGTCGTACAATGTACCTCTCGACGAGATGATGTCCATCATCGACAATGCGATCAACAACGGTTATACCGTAGCGTGGGGCTCTGATGTGAGTGAAAAAGGATTTACCCGCCAGGGAATCGGCGTGGTGCCCGATGTTGACATCAACAAAGCTCCTGCCGGAACCGACGAAGTCAAATGGATCGGACTGAGCACGAAAGAAAAAGAAGACATGCTGTACAAAGTGACCGGACCTGTAAAAGAGAAAGAGATTACGCAGGAGTTGCGTCAGAAAGGGTTCGACAATTACGAAACTACCGACGACCACGGAATGCAGATTTTCGGTATTGCAAAAGACCAGAAAGGCAACAAATACTACATGATTAAAAACTCATGGGGCACCGACAACAAGTACAAAGGCATCTGGTATATCTCCGAAGCTTTTGTAAAATACAAAACAATCGATTATTCAGTTCACAAAGATGCCATTCCAAAAGAGATTCGCAAAAAACTCGGCATAAAATAAGAGCATAACGCTCTCTTGAAATTGACACGGGATGATCGCAAGGTCATCCCGTGTTTCGTTTTAAACAACTTCTGAAGCCTCTTCGTTTCTATTTTTTTATCAAATCAAAATAAAATCTTTTTGTTATTTAGATACAGACAATATGCACTTTTTGCTTTATTTTCATGTATAATTATATCTTTTTGAAATATATTTGTACAATATTAGTGTTTTTTGAAAATAAATACATACCTTTGGATTTTCAAAGTATTAACACTCTCTTTAGAATTCCAAAATTAAAGCAAACAAGCGTATGAAAGAAAAACTCTTATTATGGATGATTTGCCTTTTAGTGAGTATGAGTGCTGCAATGGCTCAAACATCGGCTCTTTCGGGGAGCGTATTCTCCGAAGACGATAATTTGCCGGTCATAGGAGCTTCGGTACAAATAAAAGGGACTTCATTAGGCTCCGTGACCAATGCCGATGGGAAATTTACCATCTCAAATGTGCCGGCATCGGCAACAACACTCAAAGTTACCTATGTCGGAATGAAGACCGCAGAGGTTCCCATTAAGCCCAACATGAAAATTGTAATGAAATCGGACTCCAAAGTGATGGACGAAGTGATGGTTGTGGCCTATGGAACTGCCAAAAAGAGCAGCTACTCAGGATCGGCATCTCTTGTAAAAGCGGATGCCATCAAGGATTTACCGACAACAAGTTTTCAAAACGCGCTGAACGGGAAGGTGGCCGGATTGCAAATTTCGACCTCCACAGGACAGGCCGGATCGGCTCCCAGCATCCGCATTCGGGGTAACGGATCGATGAACGCCAGTAACGAACCGTTGTATGTTATCGATGGGGTGCCTGTCGCATCGGGCAATGTTGGGCAAATGGGAGATTATACCGCCACAACCAACAATGTAATGAACACGCTTAACCCTGAAGATATAGAATCGATTTCCGTATTGAAAGATGCCGCAGCCTCCTCTCTCTACGGTTCGCGGGCTGCAAACGGAGTAATTCTTATCACAACCAAAAAGGGAAAAGATGGCAAACCGACAGTTACGCTGAAAGCATCAATGGGTTTTACTCCATCGTGGGCGACAGACAACTACGAACCGGCAGGAACTCAGGAGCAAGTGAATATGCTTTACATGGTATTTTACGATTATAAAAAATCGAACGGATCGACCGAAACGGCTTCGAACTCCTATGCATTAAGCCAGCTCAATAAAAAATTCAATAAGCACGGATACGCATTCAGCACCGCCGGAACGGGACTTTTTGAGAATGTAAATATTGCCGATTATGACAACTCGGGACGTGCAGGGAAATATTACGACTGGGACAAAGCCTACTTCCGGACCGCCGTTTTTCAAACATACGACTTCGGAGTGAGCGGAGGTTCATCCACCACCAACTATTATACTTCGCTCTCTTATACCAAAGACGAAGGTCGGCTCAAAATGAACAATTTCGATCGTATATCGGGCAGAGTAAATCTTACTCAGAAGGTCGGAAAAATCTTTGAGATAGGCTCCAACGTGAACATCGCCCGCACCAATCAGGAAGGGTACAACGATTCGCGCAACACGGGAGGGAACTATTTCCTTCAAACCCGTAACCTGCTGTGGGGTCTTTACTGGCCCACCGACTACAAAACAGGGGCTAATTGGACAACCCGCTACGGCAGTTATGCATACAACGGATTATACTACGATACCCAATGGGAAAACCAATCAATCAATAACAAACTGACGGCCACTGAAACAGCCACACTGCACCTGTTGCCCGGACTCGATCTTCGCTCTATATTTTCATACGACAACACCACCGTGAAAGACCACATTTACTACAGCCCCAACCACTTCAACGGATCGGCAAGCAACGGCGTTGTAAATGAGATGCGAACCATTTACGAAAAGACAGTCTCATCCACAACAGCCAACTACAACGCCTCGTGGGGTGCTCACTCATTCGGCATTCTGGCCGGCTTCGAAACCGAAAAGAATACGACCGACTACACCCGTTCCACCGGAAATAATCTCCCCACAAGCACGTTGCATACCGTAGCTACGGCCGGCACACAAACTTCTACGGCATACAACTGGGGCAACTCCATGGCTTCGCTTCTTTCCAAAGTCGATTATAACTACGATCAGAAGTATTATGCCTCCGCATCGTTCCGCCGTGACGGATCGTCGAAACTGGACGAAAGTTCCCGCTGGGGTAATTTTTGGTCAGTAGCCGGCTCCTGGAGAGCTTCAAACGAAGCCTTTCTTAAGGACAACGCAATCATCAGCGATTTGCGACTGCGGACTTCCTACGGAGTAAACGGTACGTTACCTACAAACAATTACGGCTACATGAGTCTGATGGGGTACACCTCCAAATACATGAGCAATCCGGGAGGAACCATCAACACGGTCTCCGACGGGAATCTTTCGTGGGAAACCAGTTATACGTTTAATCTCGGAGTCGATTTCGGCTTGCTTAATCAACGCCTACGAGGTTCTGTCGAGTACTTCAACCGCGATTCAAAAGATTTGCTGCAGGATGTTCCCATCTCAACCATAACCGGGTTCAGCTCTACGCTTCGTAATTTCGGTGAAATAAACAACAAAGGAATTGAAGTGGAACTCACGGGCGACATCCTCCGAAACTACCACGGCTGGAACTGGAGTGCGGGAGTAAATGCCTCTTTCATCAAATCGAAGGTAACCAAACTGTACAACGGAGCCGACATTATCTGGTACGACCCGACAGGTGGCGATACCCGCGCTCAATATATCTACCGCGAAGGTGCGTCTACGCTGGCATTCTACGGTTACGAATGGGCCGGAGTCGATAAAACGAACGGCAAGAGCGTCTATTATGTCAATAAAACAGCCGACGCGTCCGCCGGCGACTTCCAGTACAACGGACGGGGTGCAACTTACGACTATAAAAAAGCCAACTATACAATTCTCGGCGATGCGGTTCCAACTGTCAGCGGAGGGTTCAACACGAATGTCTCATTCAAAGGCATCGATCTGGGCCTGAATTTTATTTACAAAATAGGAGGTAAACTCTACGACGGAGCCTACAAGGATATAGCCGATGACGGTTATTACTGGGAGCGCATCCGTGCCAAAAGCTATTACGAAAACATGTGGACGGTGAACAATCCGAACGGAACACAACCCAAGCTCGATGGCAACGACCTGACGGATGCCATGCAATATAGCTCGCGCCACATCTTCAATGCAGGTTTTTTAAGACTCAAAAGCCTGTCGCTGGGTTACTCCATCCCCAAAAAATGGATTAAAAAAGCGATGATAAGCGAATCGCGCCTCTTCTTCAACGCGAGCAACCTGTGGACTCTCTCCAAATACAAGGAGGCTGATCCTGAAGTCAACCAGTACGGAACCAGAGGCTGGGAGACTCCGATAGGAAAGACATTCGTGTTCGGTATCGAAGTTAAATTTTAATCAGGAGGAACAACAATGAAACATATAATCAACTCAATAACTCTCGTACTACTCGGAGCATTGCTATTTTCGTCGTGCGACTCTTTTCTCGATATGCAGCCCAGCGACTCGGGCAATGCGAAAAACGCCATCGCCACGCCTGCCGATGCCAAAGTGGTGATTAACGGCATTATGAGCTCCATGACATCGTCCAGCTATTACGGTCGCAATTTCTTCATGTATGGCGACGCAAAAGGAGGCGACCTGACCATCTATTCGGCCGGTCGGGGACTCGACAACCTCTATTCGTTCAACCACTCGGCTACCAGCGGCAACTATTCCGGCTTCTGGACAACCGGTTATTATTGCATCCTTCAAATCAACAATTTGCTGGAAAACATCACAAAGCTGGAAGCTGCAGGGAATACCGGGTTCAGTTTCTACAAAGGACAGGCACTCACTTTGCGGGCACTGATCTATTTCGATCTGGTTCGCCTCTACGGGATGCCTTACAATCTCAACAAAGCGTCCTACGGTGTTCCGCTTGCTCTCAAGACCCTCGACAGCAATGCCCAGTTGAACCGTGCTTCGGTTGACGATACCTACAAACAAATTCTCACCGATCTGACTGCCGGAAAAGCATTGCTTGCCACCGACAAATCCGTACAGAAAGGTTACATCGGCTACTACGCCAATGTGGCTATCGATGCACGGGTAAAATTGTACATGGAGAATTACGACGGAGCACTGGCCGATGCAGTGGAAATTATTAACGACAAGAAATATGCGCTTTACGATCCTTCGGCGTGGGTAAATTCGTGGAAGGCACAATTCGGCAGCGAATCGATCTTCGAACTGGGCATCTACCCCAACGAATCGGATCTGGGAACCTCCTCTCTGGGATACTTTCTGATGCGCTACAGCCAGATAACCGGAGCCATGGGCTATTTTCTGGCAAGCGACTACTACCTGAATCGACTTTCGGAAGATGCCGGTGATGTCCGCTGGGCCATTATGGACAACGACGAATACTGGTACACAACAAAAACGTCGCGCAAAGGAGCATGTTACAAATACATGGGAGGCGTAATCAATGGAGGGGCCTTCCCCGGCGATGGCAAAGCAACCCCATCGGCGGTCAACATCAAGATCATCCGCCTGTCGGAAATCTACCTGATTGCTGCCGAGGCCGCGCTCCACGCATCGACTCCCGACGCAGCAGCTGCAGCCAGCTACCTGAATCAGATTCGCAAACGGGCGCCGAATCTCGCCCCGGCCACCGCATCGACTATTTCCGACGATATGATTCTGAACGAACGCAGCAAAGAACTGTTCGGCGAAGGCCAACGCTTTTTCGACCTGATTCGCAAAAACAGAACCATCACGTTCAACGATGACTTCCAGAGCGTACCGGTAAGCACCCGTACCAAAAGCATCGACCGCACATTCGGCAAAATAGTATTACCGATTGCCCAGAGTGAAATCAATGCCAATCCGGCACTGAAAGATCAGCAAAACGAAGCCTATAAGTAATCGTTCGCATTTCAACTAAAACTTTTCACGGGATGATCGCAAGGTCATCCCGTGAAGTTTATATTCTATGAAGCAGAGACACCGGCATAATTAATAATGGGATCCTCTCTATCCAACCGCCCATATACCTGCTCTGACGCAGCACGACAACCTCCCAGACAAACATTCCAATGATCACATTGCTTACAGAATGTTGGAACCTCAGTTATCCACGAATCGGAATAGTCGGAATATAGAATCTCCTGCAATGGCTTTTCGTAGATATTGCCTGCCACTACGGGCGAATGATTACACAAACGAATATTTCCATTGATATCCAGCGTAATTGGGCGGTACAAAACGTTAGCGGAACAATGTCCAAATCCGATATTTGGATAATCGTCCGGATTAAGCAAACATACAGGTGAACAAACATTTGCCGTGAGGTAAAGATCGAGTTCCGTAACTTTCTTATCGGCAATGGAAAAAGCCGCGTGAAGTTCTTCCGCTGTTGCCGAAACGTCCATCGGGCTAGCACAACCTTTACCTCCGATATTGTACCGATTGAGCATCACTCTTCGACAACCCAGCGAAGCAATAAAATCAAGAGTTTCTCCCAATTGACGCACATTGTGACGCGTAATAACCACTACAGCCACCACCGAACCGCCCAAATTTTGAATTTCACTAATAGCTTCTGTCGATCTTGCCCAACTACCGGGCACTTTAGCCATGGCGTCGTGTATCTCAGGTTGTGCTGCATGAACCGGCAGTTCAAATAAATCTACTCCCAGTTTAATCAGTTGCCGGTAATCTTTTCCCCTGCCTTGCGTACCGTTAGTAATCAGCGTAACCTCTTTACCGGCCATACGACAATGAAGTACCACTTCGGCAAAACGTTCGGAAAGAAAAGGCTCCCCGCCAGTAAGGACTACCGAACGAATGTCGGCCATAGCAAAAATTTTATCGAGCGTGGCAATGGCTTTCTTGTACGAATTAAAGGGAACGCGTTTGCCATCCGGCATTTTCCAGATGTTGTAACAATAGACACAATCAAGGTTACACCGGTCGGTGATTTCAAAAGCGATATGGTGAAGGTTAAGCATCATTTGATTTTCAACACGAAGACACAGAGACTCAAAATTTTATTGTAACTTAAAATTAACCGGCAACGTATATCGCACACGAACCTTTACCCCTTGATTTTCACCCGGAATCCATTTGGGCATGGAAGAGATAACACGAACTGCGTCTTTGTCCAAACTTGGGTCAACTCCTCTTACTACATGTAGATTCGTAATACTGCCATCTGTTTCCACAACAAACTGGCAAATCACCCGTCCCTGAATTCCATTATAACACTGATAAATGGGATATTGACGTATATTTTTTGCTAAATAGGCAACTATATCTCCATCCGAAAACTGGGGCATTTTTTCCGCGATTATAAATATTGTTGAATCTGAGATACTCCGCTCATTTATAATGTCTGTTTGTTGTTTCAAGGCCGTGTCTTCTGTATTCCGAACCGGAACCTGAAAATAACAAGTTGTCTCAGAAATGACTTTGTCATTTTTTGTTTTCTCGACCGAAGCCTGAGATGATTTATCTTCATTCATTTTCGAGTTACCCTTTGCCGAACATATTGTATCTGAAGTCCTCTCCGAATTACTATTCTCCAAAGAGTGATTTTTATTATTTGATTGACATGCCGTTATCCCAACACCAATAATCAAACCTCCCAGAATCAGTTTGGGTTTTACAAACATCTTCCATCCGCCACTTTTATCCGCCAAATAAGAAAAAAGCAGAAAAAGAGCGTAAAAAAACCGGAATCTAATACGCTTTGCCATAACCAAAAGTTAAACAATTTACAAGCAAACGTACGGAGAATTCCTCAAATATCCAACAAAGAGAAACTATTCACTATCTCATAGATTTTGTATCTTTGCAGTCCGAAGTTGTATAGTCGGCAGACTTTCTGCGATTACACAATGAAACGATTACACGATTAAACAAAGAGACATGTCTAAGAACTTCAAAAGAACATTGATTACCACCGCGTTGCCCTATGCAAACGGGCCCGTCCACATCGGCCACTTAGCCGGAGTTTATGTACCAGCAGACATTTACGCACGTTATATGCGGCTCAAGGGCGAAGAGGTAGTCATGATAGGGGGTTCGGACGAACACGGGGTGCCCATCACCATCAAGGCACGTAAAGAGGGCATCACTCCGCAGGAAGTGGTGGATCGTTACCACACCATTATTAAAGATTCGTTCAGGGAGTTCGGCATCACTTTCGATGTCTATTCACGGACCTCCTCCAAAATTCACCATAAAACCGCTTCCGACTTTTTCAGAATTCTGTATGATAAAGGAGAATTCATTGAAAAAACATCGGAACAATATTACGATGAAGAGGCCAAACAGTTTCTGGCCGACCGATACATCACCGGCAAATGCCCGCATTGCGGCAACGAACGCGCCTATGGCGATCAGTGCGAAGCGTGCGGTACATCGCTCAGTCCGCTCGACCTGATTGAACCCAAATCGACCATCAGCGGCAGCACCCCGGTATTGAAAGAGACCCACCACTGGTACCTGCCGCTCGACAAGCACGAAGCGTGGTTGCGCGAGTGGATTCTCGAAAACCACAAAGAGTGGAAAACCAATGTCTACGGACAGTGCAAATCGTGGTTAGACATGGGCTTGCAACCCCGCGCCGTGAGCCGCGACCTCGACTGGGGCGTTCCCGTGCCGGTGGAAGGCGCCGAAGGAAAGGTGCTCTACGTATGGTTCGATGCTCCCATCGGTTACATCTCCAATACCATCGAGATGTGCGAAAAAGAGCCGGAGAAATACGGCAACTGGGAGAAATGGTGGAAAGATCCCGAAACCAAACTGGTGCACTTTATCGGCAAAGACAATATCGTGTTTCACTGTATCGTCTTCCCGTCGATGCTGAAAGCGGACGGAAGTTACATTTTACCGGAGAATGTTCCGGCCAATGAATTCCTGAATCTCGAAGGAGACAAAATATCGACCTCCCGCAACTGGGCCGTTTGGTTGCACGAATACCTGCACGATTTCCCCGGCAAACAGGACGTGTTGCGCTACGTGCTTACCGCCAACGCTCCCGAAACGAAAGACAACGACTTTACCTGGAAAGATTTTCAGGCGCGCAACAATAACGAACTGGTAGCCATCTTCGGCAACTTCGTGAACCGCGCGCTGGTCTTGACCTACAAATATTTTGACGGCAAAGTGCCTGCCGCCGGCGAAGCGACCGACTATGACCGCCAGACACTGGAAGAGTTCAAGTCGGTACAGGCAGAGATGGAGAGGTTGCTCGAAATATACCGTTTCCGCGATGCACAGAAGGAGGCGATGAACCTGGCCCGCATCGGCAACAAATACCTTGCCGACATGGAACCATGGAAATTAGCTAAAACCGATATGAACCGCGTGGCTGCCATTATGAACCTCAGCTTACAAATCACAGCCAACTTAGCCATCGCTTTCGAACCATTCCTTCCATTTTCGGCACAAAAGCTCCGCGAAATGATCGGTATGCCGGAATGCAACTGGGCTCACCCCGGCCATTTCAATCTGTTGGAAGAGGGTCATCAACTGAACGAACCGACTCTTTTGTTCGAAAAAATTGAAGACAGCGTGGTGGAAGCACAGGTACAGAAACTGCTCGATACGAAAAAAGCCAACGAAGCCGCAGCCTACAAACCCAATCCGGTAAAAGAAAATGTGGCTTTCGAAGATTTTATGAAGATGGATATCCGCGTGGGTACCGTGCTCGATTGCCAGAAGGTGCCCAAGGCCGATAAACTGCTGCAGTTCCGCATTGCCGACGGTCTGGAAGAACGCACCATCCTTTCGGGTATTGCCAAATACTATCCCAACCCCGAAGAGCTGATCGGCACACAGGTTTGCTTTATCGCCAACTTCGAGCCACGCAAGCTGCGCGGCATCATGAGCGAAGGAATGATTCTCTCGGCCGAAGATGCTGACGGCAAATTAGTGTTGATCCAACCAAGAACGAAAGTAACCAACGGTGTTGAAGTAAAATAAAGAAAAACCTTCCCCAGCCCCCTCCCAAGGAAGGGGTAAATCCGGGATATCCTTATTTGACAGAAAATTAACATCACATTTTAGACACAGAGATTCTTTGCAAGCAGCCTGCTACGGCAAATTTCCCCTCTCATTAAAAGCTCTTCCTTATTTCTTCTCCTTGTGGAGAAGGTGGCCGCAGGCCGGATGAGGTCGGAGAGGGGCGCAGGGGAGAGGCTGTTGTTCAATTATATGCGTAAACTCAAAATAGACGAACTGAACCGCCTCTCGACCGAAGAGTTCAAGCAGGCCGACAAACTACCGCTGGTGGTAGTGCTCGACAACGTGCGCAGTCTGCACAACGTCGGATCGGTGTTCCGCACCTCGGATGCTTATCTGGTAGAAGCCGTTTACCTTTGTGGCATCACCTCCACCCCACCCCATGCCGAAATACACAAGTCGGCACTCGGAGCCGAGTTTTCCGTCGACTGGAAATATTTTGAGCAGACACTCGACGCTGTAGCGCAATTGAAAGCCGGGGGCTACACCGTTTTCTCCATCGAACAGGCTCAGGGAAGCACCATGCTCACCGATCTGCAATTAGACCCGAACGGTAAATACGCCGTAATTCTCGGCCACGAGGTGAAAGGGGTACAACAGGAGGTAGTCAATGCCAGCGACGGCTGCATCGAACTGCCGCAATACGGCACCAAACATTCGCTCAACGTCTCTGTCACGGCAGGTATTGTGATCTGGGAGTTTTTCAGAGGCATACGTAATGTATAAACCATACCGTTTTCTTCTCTTTCCTTCCCGATATCTCTGACTGCAAATTAGCACAACGCTTACACCCCAACTAAATAACAAGAATCTATTTCCCGGATTCCTGCTTTCCTTTCTATTTTCTTCATCATCTTCAATTCAGCCAATATCACTTTTTCATTCTCAACGAGAGTGAACGGATGACCCATGCCTACATTTTTTGAAGCTTGTGTCATTTTTTTCTTAAGTTTACGTCTAATAGATAAAAAGCATTGCAATGGATCGAACAGAACAGGAATTCGTCAACATCATCCGCGAAAATGAAAGGATTATCTACAAAGTTTGCTCTTTCTATCGATCGGATGAGTTCCCTTTGGCTGATCTATACCAGGAGGTGGTGTATAATCTTTGGGTCGGACTTCCCAAATTCAGGAACGAATGCTCCATCAGCACATGGATTTACCGTATTGCCATCAATACCTGTATTTCAGGAATACGTAAAGAGACCAAACGACCCAAGGGAACTATTGCTATTTCGTCGCTTGCGGAATGGTTGGCAGAACCCGAAAGCATGAATGACGAGATTCGGGAAATGTATCGTATGATTAATCAGCTAAAGACGCTGGAAAAGACGATTGTATTGCTTTATCTGGAAGAGAAATCGTATCAGGAAATTGCGGATATAACCGGACTGACGTTATGTAATGTGGCCACAAAACTGAAACGTGCAAAGGAAAAAATGAGACAAATGTGTAATTTTTAAACCCTTACATTTATGGAACTCGAAGAACTAAAAAATACCTGGGCAACGCTGGACAACCGGCTAAAAGAGAATAAAACGCTAACCAACAAGGTTATTCTGGAGATGATAGAAGCCAAAACAAACAAATCGCTGAATAAATTAATGGTCTGGGAGTTACTATCTATCCTTGTCTTTATTGTACTTATTCCGTTTATAACCTATTGTTTTTACCGGTATCACGGGAAACTGATCTTTTGGGATATCACATTGATATATGCACTATTTATCTGCTTGTTGAGCACTGTTTGGTATATTGTGAAAGCCTACGGACTGGTAAAAATCGACCTTACCAAAATGGTTACCAATAATATTTACCATGTCAACCGGTATCAGCTTCAAATAAAATGGGAAAGGATTTTAATGGAGTATTTTATCGGTCCCTCTTTGGCAGTGTTATGCATCATCACGTATGCAGAAGAGAAAGCATCCGTCCAATTCTGGGTATTATTAATCTGCGCTATAGCTATTGCAACTGTATTTACCTATTGGGGATATCGAAGTGTCTATCAAAAGAATATCCGTTCTATTCTAAAAAATCTGGAAGAACTGAAGGAGCTAAAGGAAGACTAACAAACGGATAGAAAAGATTTATATTCGATCAGTCATCACAATACACGGTTCTCTGACAATCCTTGCTAAAAACAAAACGGAGTTATTTGGAACCAAATCCTTATAACCCCGTTTTTGCCTACAAACAAATTTCACGCTTCCTTATTTTTTCGTTGCCCCTCTTTATAAATCGTATGCAGCAGTCCATCCACCAATTTCCGATGCCGGAATAATCACATTTGCCCTATCGAAAGAGAAGATGAACTCACCCTTTCATTCTGGCTAAAAACGCCTTGCGAAAGCTTCTTCCCACGGTAATTTCTTTACCGCAAAAGAGGTTTATTTTTTGGTGATTGAATGATGCAATCTCTTTGATGTTGACAATATAACTCTTGTGTACCCGGCAAAAATCGACGTCAGGTAGCGTCTCTTCCATCGATTTCAACGAAGCGAGCGTGATGTAACTTTTTTTCTCCGTAAATATTTTGACATACTCCCCGAAACCTTCGATATAAAGTATTGCCGCGTACGGTATTTTATGTGAGCTATAGTCTGCATTAATCGTCAGAAACTGATCTTCCTCACGCTGTTCTTTTTCTGCCAATTTCCTGTATTTCAACAACTCAACAGCCTTGCTTACAGCCTGCTGAAACCGCAAGAAAGAAATGGGCTTCGCCAAATAATCCAGCACATTCAGGTCAAATGCCTTCAAAGCATAATCGTGACTGGCCGTCGTGAAAATAACCAATGGTGGAGATTCCAGCCGGGCTAACAGAGCAAAACCGTCTAAACGCGGCATTTGAATATCCAGCAATAATAAATCGACCGGATTGTCTTGCAAACAGGCAAGCGCCTCTTCCGGATTCTTGAACGATGCCGCCAGAGTTAGCTTATCAGAACGCGACACATAATCCTCCAGCACTTTAATGGCCAGATATTCATCATCCACTATGACACAGGAGAGTTTCATTGTATGCGTATTTTCAATATTACAAAAAACGAAGTCTCCTCGTGTCGGGTACTAAATTCATAATCCGCCGGGTCATAAATGTTCGCTAACCGTTTTCGTATATTTTCCAGTCCGATACCACTGGCCGACTGATTTTTATCCCTTTCTCCGATGCTATTTTTCACGCTAAACTCCAGCATATCATTTCCCATATTCAAACGGAGATGCACAAACGCACCGGAAGTTACGCCGATACCGGAATATTTCAATGCATTCTCCAGCAAAGGTATAAACAACAACGGCTCAATTTTGGATTCAACCGGCAACTCCTCAAAATCCATCTCGATGGGAACCGGTTCTTCAAATTTCAGCCGGAACAATTCGATATACGATTTGATGGCATCTATCTCCTGACTGACAGCCACTTTATCATGGCACTCGTACAACGAATAACGCAACAAATCAGAGAGCTTCATCAACGCTTCCGGAGCGTTATCGGATTTGAGCAACACCAGCGAATAAATATTGTTGATAGAATTGAACAGAAAATGGGGGCTCATCTGCGCTTTCAGGAATTGCAATTCGGTAGTCAGTTGTAATTTCTCCAGCTCCTCCAGACGATGCCTGTTGCGAATACTGTTGACCCCTATGCGCAGTAGAATAGCAAAAACACCAAGCAAAGTCTCGCCCAGCAGCATCAACGCAGCACGCAATGGCTCTGACATAAGGTACATCGGCGAAGCTCCGAACCGACTCATCACAACCTGATTTCCGGCAACCCGCAAACCGACTGTTACTATTACGGCAACAGCCAGCCACACAATTGGCTTTACCCGATTTTTCCTCTCAATAAATAACTGAGCGATAAAAGAATAACTCAGATACAAAAGTATCGTATTCACGGCCACCAATACCAATAATTTCTGAACGTGTAACGAAAACGAAGAGATCAGCGCCAGTCCGTATAAAACCGCGGCAACCGTCATCACTCCGATCATAGAGTTGGAATAAAAAAATCGGTTTTGGTTATTGGAAAGCAATTTGCCCATACAATTGGATTACTATCTATTGTGAGAAGCAAACTTACGCAAAAAATACGGGAGGTAAAAACAGGCGGCAGGTCGTTCGCTGATATTTGAAGGTCGTTCATTGAAGTTCCGAAGACTTCCTTGAAAATCGTTCTATTTTTGCATTGTCAATCAAACGACGTCGAAGTTCAAATTTTAAAAATCGAATAACAATGACTAAATGGATTCTATATTTCGTCGCATTTCATCTACTGATAAGTTGCTCGAAACTGAAAGAGATAGAAGATACACCTATCCAAAATGACCTTTCCGGTCCGATCGCAAAACCTGCATCCGGTTACGGTGCCGATGGTTCGTACAAAGTTGCTTCCGTCACCTTCCCGAGTCCGACCTACGCCGGAAAAGATGTTGTTATTTTTTACCCTCAGGGAATCACTAAGCCTGTACCGGTTATCTTCTATTCGCATCCATATGGAGGCGAAGATAGTTCGTACAACATCGGGCTCTATGAATTTATTGCCAAAAAAGGCTTTGCGGTTGTGTTTGCACCCTACCCAACCTTCGGTGTTTCCGTCGACTCCCGATATAACACGCTGTGGCAAAGTTTCAAAAAAGCCGTTACTGACTATCCGAATATTATAGACACACACAAAGTCGGTTTCATGGGACACTCATTCGGAGGAGGAGCCTCTTTCGCTTTGGCCTACCAGGGCTTTGTTAACGAGGGATGGGGTGCCAATGGCAGGTTTATCTTCGCTATGGCACAATGGTACTCGTACCAGTTGACAGATGCTATGTTGCAAAACTTCCCTGCAAATACAAAACTAATCACGCAGGTTTACGACGACGACACGACAAATGACCATCGTATGGCAATTGATATTTTCAAACATATCAACATTCCCGCTTCGGAAAAAGATTATCTTCTGATCAAGAGTTGCACTATCGGCAATTATAATTATGTTGCCGATCATAGCTTGCCCAATACACGCACGGCTTACGATGCTTATGATTATTACGGAATTTACCGGCTTCTGGATGCGCTGATCGATTACAGTTTCAACGGAAATACAAATGCCAAGAAAGTGGCGCTCGGGAATGGCAGCACGGAGCAGATAACAATGCCCGGATACAACGGACAGGCAATGCCTCCTTTGGTAGAGACAGACACTCCTCTGCCACTTTATCCTCAAAGCCGGTATCTCTTTCCGTGCAACTCAACGTCCAATCCACGTAGTGAATACTGTGAATAATGAATAGACACTTCAACCAATAAAAACAACGAACAATTATGAAAAATGTATTTTTGCTTTGCACATTTATTCTTTTATCGTTTACCATTGCGGGACAACAAACCCAAAGGCAACAGCTGACTCCCGGAGAGAGAGCCAAAGCATACACCGAATGGATGCAGAAAAATTTGAAACTTTCTCCTGACCAGACAGTCCGTATCAACCCTATCAATCAGCGGTATGCCTCTATGCTGGAAGAGGTAAAAACAAGTAATGACGGCAAATTGAAGAAATTAAAGCAGGTAAAGAGTATTCAGAAAAAACGGGAAGCTGAGTTCTCATCTATTTTAACCAAGGAGCAGATGGAATTGTATCTGCAAAAAGAAAAAGAACTCATCTCTTCGCTAAAGAAATAAGTAATTCAAGGATTCCGTTGTTACCTTCCAACGGAATCTTTTGATCGTACCTGAGTCTTATAAATCGTATGCAGCAGTCCGTCCACCAGTCCGAAGGTCGGCACGTAAATTTGCTGGATGCCGGTAAGGTCGGCGATATGCAGGAAGATCTCCGAAGCGGGAATAATCACGTCGGCCCGGTCGGGGTTAAGCTCGAAACGGGTCATGCGCTCCTCCACGGTCAGTTGCTTCATATTCTGATAAATATCCTGTAACTTATCAATATCAAGCATATCACCTTTCTTCAGTTTTGCCAGTTTATGAAGTTTATTGATATTTCCACCCGAACCGATGATTTCCTTGAGCGAATACTTACTCTTGACCGTTTGTAAGAAATCGTTCATCCGCTCCAGTTCACCACCAACTACTTTGTTGCGTAGCATGCGAATCGTACCGATATTGAACGATGCCGACTCGACTAATTTGCCTCTGGAAATAACTGAGAGTTCGGTACTCCCGCCCCCCACATCGACATAGAGGTAGTTCCCGTTACGATCGAGACGATCCTCCACATGGCTCTCGTAAATGGTACGCGCCTCTTCTGTTCCATCGATAATTTCAATGTCGAGCTCCGCTTTTTCCTTAACAACAGCTACCACTTTGGCTGCGTTGCGGGCTTCGCGCATCGCCGCCGTGGCACAGGCACGGTAACTTGCCACTTCGTATACCGACATCAGATGGCGGAACGCCTTCATCACCTTAACCAGTTTGCGCATTCTCTTGTCTGTAATTTTGCCTACCGAATAGGTATCTTCGCCCAGACGCAGCGGTATGCGCAACAGCATCAATTTCTTGAAAGAGAGCCCTCCTTCATCTTCGGTCACAACCGAAATAAGCAAACGCACTGCATTAGACCCGATATCGATTGCCGCAATTTTTTGTTCTTCCATTTGTTCTGTTTTCAGAAGAGAGCACCGCTCTTCCTGTGATTCAATAATTATGTTCCGAATAATATTTGTAGAGTTCATACTGCGAACGAAATTCGGATTGTCCATCGGTTTTAATCCGGTTTGCTCCGCTTCCGTCAACGATACGTGCTTTCACATTGTCCCTGAAAGCATATTCAAAAATGGTTGCCAGCTCTTTCTGAATTTTGGGGCTGTAGACCGGAATGGCTGCTTCAATGCGCTGATCGAGGTTACGAGCCATCCAATCGGCCGACGAAATATAGTATTTTTCATCCAGATTATTGCAAAAAATCATGATTCTGGAGTGTTCCAGAAACCGGTCGACAATGCTTACGACCTCCATATTCCGATGCAGTTTAGGTTGGTCGGGAACCAGCGAGCACATACCCCGTACCACCAGTTTCACCTGTACACCGGCGTTGGCCGCAGCATACAGGCGATGTGTCAGTTCCGGATCACTCACGTGATTCAGTTTGCAATAAATATATGCCGGAAGGTTTTTCTTTGCATTTTTAATCTCATTCTGAATAAGCAAATCCAGTTTTCCCCGCATCTCTTGCGGAGAAACCAGCAGGTGTTTGAATTTTTGTTTTTGGAAAGGATGTTCGATATAATCGAATATATCATCGACCTCCACCACAATTTTTTTATGTGCTGTAAACAGCGTAAAATCGGTATATACAGCCGCATTGCCTTCGTGAAAATTGCCGGTACTCAACGCAGCAATTCCTTTACCGTTTTTTTTCTGTATCAGGGTCAGTTTACTATGAATCTTCAACTCTTCCACTCCGAAAACGACCCTGACTCCGGCCTCCTGCATACGGGTTGCCCACTTTATGTTATGCTCTTCGTCGAAACGGGCCCGTAATTCCACCACCGCGGTAACCTGCTTGCCGTTGCGGGCTGCATTCATGAGCGCCCGGGTCACTTTGGAGTTATTAGCCACCCGGTAGAGCGTTATCTTGATGCTTCGCACCTGCGGATCGATCGCCGCCTCGCGCAACAACTGTACATATTGCGAAAAACTGAAATAGGGGTAATGCAAAAAATGATCCTCCTGTTCGATGACCTTGATCATCGATGCTGCCGATGCCAGACTCTTATTCGACACAGGCTTCCATGGTTCGTACAGAAAGCCGGGTATTCCAACCGAGGGGAATTTCATAAAATCACGGAAATTATGATAACGCCCTCCGGCAACCAGGGTATCTGTTTTTTTGAATCCAAGCCGGCCCAAAATCATTTTTTTCAAATCGGACGACATCGCCTCATCGTATACAAATCGCACGGGATCTCCCCAACGTCGGCTTTTAACCCCTTTGGCCACTTTATCTATGAGACTTTCGCCCAACTCCGATTCGCTATCCATCTCCGCATCCCGGGTTATTTTGAACGTATAAGCATCGAACCGATCATAGGGCAGACTACTGAAAATTGAAGGCAGACAAAGTCGCATCACATCGTCCAATAAAATGAAGAATTTTTTACCGGCAGTTTCAGGCAATTCCAGAAAACGGGGATAATCGGCAGTCGGAATTTCGATCACTGCAAACTCTTTTTTCTTGGAGTTACCTTCATTCGACAACCTCACGCCCAAATAAATCTGAGAATCGGCAAGAGCCGGTAGTTGAATCATCCGTGAAATCATCATCGGAGTTACCGTATCTGCCAGAGATTTTCGATAATAGTTATTTACAAAAGCCTTTTGAGTCTCATCCAGTTCCCTCTCGGTCACAATAAATACCTGCTGCTGTTTCAGCGATTCCACAATGCCCCCGTAAACCGAATCGAACTCCGGTTGTAATGCAGCAGTCATTTTTGCAATTTGCTTCAAAACGATTGCAGGGTTCTCTTTGGTCGGATATACCACCGCGTTGACCTCCGATACCCGATGCAACGCGGCTACGCGCACACGAAAAAATTCGTCCAGATTATTGGAATAAATACCCAAAAACCGAAGTCTTTCCAGTAAAGGCACATTGGGATTGGAAGCTTCCTGTAACACCCTGTGGTTAAAGAAAAGCCAACTTACTTCTCTGTTCACTAAACTTTTCTGTTTTACAATTGCTTTCACATTAAAATCTTTACTGCAAAGAGCGCATTTTTTTATTGCAAATCGATGACGAAAAGGTTGCAAAGTGATGAAAAGAGACAACCAATGACTCCTTTAGAATTAATTACCCCCTTATTTTTCCACAAAAAAAGGCACCTGCTTCGGATTCATACTATGAACCCAAACAGGTGCCTCTATATATCGGATAGTCTCTGTGTGCTATGAAACAGGCGGAGCCTTCGGTTTGTTCTTTCTATAAAACGGTCGTTTATTTTTGCTTTTAGCCTCTCCACTCTTCTCTCCTTCGTTTTGCTGACGACTGCGGAAAGGGCGTCTCTTTTTGTTCGGATCGTCCGTTCTCCACACGGGAGTCGGGCCGAATTCTTCGGGCAACTGCAAGCGGGGCAACTCCATCTCGATCAGTTGTTCGATACGCTGCATCTTCTGCATGTCTTTCGGATTGACTAAGGTATAAGCCTCGCCTTCGGTATTGGCCCGGGCAGTACGTCCGATGCGGTGTACATAATCTTCGGCGTCGTGCGGAACATCAAAGTTAATCACCATGTTGATCTCCTTGATGTCGATACCACGGCTGATTACGTCGGTTGCCACCAGAATACGGGTACGTTTGGAGCGGAAACCCATCAGCACATCTTCGCGTTGTTCCTGATCCAGATCGGAAGAGATACCGCGTGAAGCATAGCCGTTTTTACGCAGATCGCGCACAATTTCGTGCACTTTACTTTTGGCAGAGGTGAAAATCAGGATGCTGGAATAATCGGGATGCCGGTCAATAATCAGCTTCAGTGCAGCATTTTTCTGGGCATCGTGCGCGAGACAAACATGTTGTACCACTTTCTCTGCCGGTTTGGAGATTGCCAGCGAAATTTCGGCCGGATCGACCAGAATTTTCTTGGCCAGCGACCGGATCTTCGGCGGCATGGTAGCACTAAACATCAAAGTTTCGCGCTCCTTGGGTATGTAGGTAATAATCTTCTCTATATCGTCCATAAATCCCATGTCCAGCATCTTATCGGCTTCATCAAGCACCAGATGCTCCAAATGTTTGAAATTACCGTTGCCCATGGCAAGGTGAGAAATCAAACGACCGGGTGTTGCCACAATAATATCAGCTCCGGCTTTCAGCGCATTTTCCTGTTGCGAATAATCACCGCCATCGCCACCGCCATACACGGCAGCCGATCCGATAGATGCGAAATAAGAAAAGCCTTGTATCTCCTGATTGATCTGAATGGCAAGTTCCCGCGTAGGAACAATAATCAAGGTATTGGTACCATGCGAAGGTTTCTCTATCAGTTTGTGTAAAATGGGAAGCACAAAGGCGGCCGTTTTACCGGTACCGGTTTGTGCACATGCAATAATGTCTTTGTTATCCAGTATTTTAGGAATGGCAAATTCTTGAATCGGGGTAGCCTCATCGAATCCCATATACGAGATGGCATCGAGCAGGCTTTCGTTTAAATTGAGTTCTGTAAACTTCATTAAGTCTTTAATTTTCTAATAGCTTTCAAAGGTACGCAAAAAGTAGGGAAGCAGAAAACCTATCCAATTGCATGACTGAAGCCATTCATGGTTAATATGCCCGCCGAAAATCAGAAAAAAGGTTCTGCAATAAAGCTCTCCCGACTGATTATTTATTGCTCTCATACTGTTATCATTCTGTTTTTTATCAAACTTTCCGTAAATTTGCACTCCGAAAACCTAAACTACAAAAAGAGCTGGGTGTAACTATTTTAACCGCCCGCCTCTCAACCTCTATCGCTAATATGGAATACAATTTCAGGGAAATCGAGAAAAAATGGCAGGAGTTCTGGAAAGAACAGCAGACTTACAAAGTCGAAATCAACGACAAACCAAAATTTTACGTGTTGGACATGTTCCCTTATCCTTCGGGAGCCGGACTACATGTCGGACACCCGCTGGGATATATAGCTTCTGATATTTACAGCCGTTTCAAACGCCTGCAGGGTTTCAACGTGCTGCACCCCATGGGCTACGATGCCTATGGTCTTCCCGCCGAACAGTATGCCATACAAACCGGTCAACACCCGGCCGTTACCACCGAAAAAAACATTTCCCGATACCGCGAACAGCTCGACAAGATTGGCTTCTGCTACGACTGGAGCCGCGAGGTGCGCACCTGCAATCCCGATTTCTACAAATGGACACAGTGGGCATTTATCCAGATGTTTAACAGCTACTACTGCAATCAGGCTAAACAGGCACGCCCCATTAGCGAACTGGTAGACGTATTCAGTCAAAGCGGTACCGAAGGATTGGATATTGCCTGCACCAACGAAATATCGTTTACCGCTGCCGAATGGAATGCCAAAAGCGAGAAAGAACAACGCGAAATCCTGATGAACTACCGCATCGCGTACAAAGCCGATACGATGGTTAACTGGTGTCCTGCTCTGGGAACAGTGCTTGCCAACGACGAGGTAAGCGAAGGTGTTTCCGTTCGTGGTGGCCATCCGGTAGAACAAAAAGTGATGAGCCAGTGGAGCCTGCGCGTTTCGGCCTACGCACAACGCCTGCTCGACGGCCTCGACACCATCGACTGGACCGACTCGCTGAAAGAGACCCAAAAGAACTGGATCGGACGCAGCGAAGGGGCTGAAATTACGTTCCACCTCTCCCCTGCCCTCTCCAAAGGAGAGGGAGAAAAACCTGGCTATCATACGACCAATTCACTTGATTGGCGTTCCAACATTGACAATGCCAGAGCTATGCGGAAAAATCCCACTCAGGCAGAAGATGCTCTTTGGGAAATTCTTCGCTCAAAAAAATTGGGATATCGTTTTAGAAGACAACATTTAATCGGCATGTTTATTGTTGACTTTGTGTGCATAGAAAAACGGATAGTTATTGAGGCAGATGGCGGTTACCACAATTCGGAGGAACAAAAAGAATACGATGAGCAGCGATCTCATTTCTTAGTGGAAAACGGCTATCGCATTCTGCGTTTCAATAATGAAGAAATTATCGTCAATCCCGAAAATACAACGACTAAAATTGCCGATGCGCTCAACGCCCCCTCTTTGGGAGGGGGACGGGGGGAGGTGGTAGTTTTTACCACCCGTGCCGATACCGTGTTCGGGGTAACCTTTATGGTACTTGCTCCCGAAAGTTCGCTGGTAGCTCAACTGACCACTGCCGACCAGAAACAAGCTGTAGCTGATTATTTGGCTGCCACTAAAAAACGTACCGAACGCGAACGTATCGCCGACAAACGTGTAAGCGGAGTATTTTCGGGTTCGTATGCCATCAATCCGCTCACCGGCGATGCCATTCCGGTTTGGATCAGCGACTACGTACTGGCCGGCTACGGAACGGGTGCCATCATGGCGGTTCCCGCACACGACTCGCGCGACTACGCATTTGCCAAACATTTCGACCTGCCCATCGTTCCGCTGATCGAGGGTTGTGACGTGAGCGAAGAGAGCTTCGACGCGAAAGAAGGCATCGTCACCAACTCGCCGGCTCCCGGCAAAGAGATGGAGGGTGGCCTTGTGCTCAACGGGCTGACCGTGAAAGAAGCTATTGCCAAAACAAAACAATATATTGCCGAAAAAGGGTTGGGTCGTGTGAAGGTGAACTTCCGTCTGCGCGACGCTATTTTCAGCCGCCAGCGTTACTGGGGCGAACCCTTCCCTGTTTACTACAAGGAGGGACAACCCTACATGCTCGACGAAAGCAAACTGCCGCTCGAACTGCCCGAAGTGGACAAATACCTGCCTACCGAAAAAGGCGAGCCACCTCTCGGACGTGCACAAAATTGGGTTTACACTCCCCTCTCCTCGGGAGAGGGGTCGGGGGAGAGGTCTTTTCCCCTCGAACTGAACACCATGCCGGGTTTTGCAGGTTCATCTGCCTACTACCTCCGCTACATGGATCCGCACAACGACAAAGCGTTGGTCGACAAAAATGTGGATGCATACTGGCGCAATGTAGACCTCTATATCGGCGGAACGGAACATGCCACCGGACACCTGATCTATAGCCGTTTCTGGAATAAATTCCTGTTCGACCTCGGCATCGTTTGCGAAGAAGAACCGTTTAAGAAGCTGATCAACCAGGGAATGATTCAGGGTCGAAGCAATTTTGTGTATCGCATCAAAGATACCAACACCTTTGTTTCGCTGAATCTGAAGGATCAATACGATGTCACCCCTATTCACGTTGATGTAAACATCGTTTCCAATGATGTTCTTGACGTAGAAGCTTTCAAAAACTGGCATCCCGAATACAAAACAGCCGAATTCATTCTCGAAGACGGTAAATACGTTTGTGGCTGGGCAGTAGAAAAAATGTCGAAATCGATGTTCAACGTGGTGAATCCCGATGACATTGTGGAGCGCTACGGTGCCGATACGCTGCGCCTCTACGAAATGTTCCTCGGTCCGCTCGAACAATCGAAACCATGGGATACCAACGGCATCGATGGCGTTCACCGCTTCCTGAAAAAACTCTGGAGCCTCTTCTGGAAAGAAGATTCATTATTGGTTACGGATGCCGAACCGACAGCCGACGAGTTGAAGGCGTTGCACAAACTGCTGAAGAAGGTAAAAGCCGATATCGAGAACTTCTCGTACAACACATCGATCAGCGCCTTTATGATCTGCATCAACGAACTTACGTCGCTCAAATGCAGCAAGAGAGCGATTCTGGAACCGCTGGTGGTAACGCTGGCTCCGTTTGCGCCTCACGTTGCCGAAGAGCTGTGGCACGCCCTGGGACACACCACTACCGTTTGCGATGCCCAATGGGTAGAAGCCAACGAGAAATATTTAGTGGAAAATACCGCTACTTACGCCATCTCTTTCAACGGGAAAGTGCGTTATCAGCTACAGCTGCCTGCTGACATGCCGACAGCCGAAGTGGAAGCCATTGTGATGAAAGAAGAACAGTCGCAAAAATGGCTGGAAGGCAAGACCCCGAAAAAGGTGATCGTGGTGCCGAAGAAGATTGTAAATATCGTGCTGTAATTTATATTCGTCCAATAGCGTTGAACGGGTTATTGCTTTTGGCGATAACCCGTTTTTTATAAACAAACTACTATATTTGCACAGAACTTATTGTTAACATGAAAAAATTAGTTTTTTATTCTATATCCGGCTTGGTACTTTGCCTTCTCCTATATATTGGCGTTTTCAAACATGGCTTCAGCTATTTTACTGGCATTGGCACCCCATATAGCTATTTTCAAGCAAAGAAATCATGTCACGACAGTATCCTCACTTTCTATAAACCCGGGTTAGATGGATCTCCTGTTCCTGGAAATATGGATCTGAGTAAAGATAGTTTATTTAGAATTTATGGTTTCAAATGGGAGAATGATCCTATTCCTGAAGCAGCTGATTTTGTATTCGATTTATACAACTCAGTTATCAAAAAAGAGTTACTTCGAAGACTGGGGCAAAAGAAATGGAATGAGTACGAATACAAGTTGGATTCAATTGACAAACGAGAAGACGAAACTATAAAAGCACTATTCAAAACTGTACCGATAAAAAAATAGCGTTAAATTTTTCAAAATGTATCAACTGCATTTATGTCACAGGCACAAAAAAAGCCGTTTCGGAATCCGAAACGGCTTTTTTATTGAAAGTCAGGTTACTGACGAGTTTCTATTTCTTCTTTCAGATCTAGTTCATTTCCTGCTGCATCAATAAACGCATATTGAAGCAGACCGAATTCTTGTGAAGGTACTATTTTGTGGCTAAAGCCATACCGGAATTTCCATTTCCATTTCAGGGAATAAAATCCCGAATTGATATAGGCAACCACGTAAGGATGCACTTTTAGAACAAACTGTTTGACGTTAAGCGTATTTACCAGATAATCTAATTTTCCTTCGAGGGTATCGGTAAATAGTATCGATGCTTTAATCTTGCCGCTTCCGAAACAGGTTGGGCAGGTTTCTTCCGTATCGACAAACATTGCCGGACGTACCCGTTGACGCGTTATTTGCATAACGCCAAACTTGCTCAAAGGAAGTACGTGATGTTTTGCCCGGTCATTTTCCATCAGTTTTTCTACATGGTCGAACAACTGTTGACGGTGTTCGCTCCTTAACATGTCGATAAAATCGATGGCGATAATCCCTCCCAAATCGCGTAAACGCATCTGGCGTACTATTTCGTTCGCAGCGGCCATATTCACCTCCAGGGCATTATCCTCCTGATTGTTGTTGGCTTTCGAACGATTACCGCTATTCACGTCAATCACGTGCATAGCTTCGGTTTGTTCTATAATGAGGTAAGCGCCGCGCTTAAAAGTGACTGTCTTACCAAAAAGAGCTTTTATCTGCTTGGTAATCCCGAAATTGTCAAATATCGGTAAATTACCATCATACAGTTTGATAATATTTTTCTTATCGGGTGCTATCAGTTCGACATAATCGCGAACTTCTGCACACACCGCCTCGTCGTTGATATGAATACTTTCGAAATCGGGGTTAAAAATATCGCGTATTATTCCGATAGTACGTCCGATTTCTTCAAGGACAGGCGCTATACCTTTTGCTTTTTGAGTCTTGGCAACCGATTCTTCCCATCGTTTTACCAAAATTCGTAGCTCGTTATCGAGTTCGGCTACCCGTTTATCCTCTGCAACCGTCCGCACAATCACGCCAAATCGGCGGGGCTTAATGCTTTGAATCAGTTGCTTTAATCTCATTCGTTCTTCCGACGATTTAATTTTCTGAGAAACAGAAACTTTGTCGGCGAATGGAATCAATACCAAATACCTGCCTGCTATCGATAATTCGGCCGACAGTCGCGGCCCTTTTGTCGAGATAGGCTCTTTGGCTATTTGTACCCATAACTCCTGACCCACCTTCAAAACATCCGAAATAGTACCCTCCTTGGGAATGTCGGAGAAAGATTTGGATTTTAGAATGGACGGTGTGCGTTTACGGTCAGCCTGGGTCTGTTTGAAAAATTCGGTCTGTGAAAGAAATTGTGGACCTAAATCCTGATAGTGAAGAAAAGCCTCTTTGCCATAACCAACATCTACGAAAGCGGCATTTAAACCGGGCATCAGTTTTTTTACTCTGCCCACATAAATGTCGCCAACCATAAACGATAACGAGCGCCCCTCTTTATTGAGTTCTACCAGATTTTTATCCTCCAGCAGAGCTATCGTTATCTCTTTTTGTTGTACGTCAACGACTAATTCACTGTTCACATTGTGTTGATTTAATTAGAACTTACTATAAACAAAGAACAAACCTACTGCCAGTCTCAGGCCGCCGGTTTGCTCTTGTAAATTTTAAAATCGCATATTTTATTTCTTCTTATGGCGATTCTTTCTGAGTCTTTTTTTACGCTTATGCGTAGCCATCTTATGTCTTTTTCTTTTTTTTCCGCTTGGCATGGTTATATTATTTTACTGATTCAAAAAATGTCTTTGCCGGTTTGAAAGCCGGGATTTTGTGAGCAGGAATCACAATAGTTGTGTTCTTGGAAATATTACGAGCAGTTTTTTGTGCTCTTTGTTTTACGATGAAGCTACCAAAGCCTCTCAGGTAAACGTTATCTCCTTTTTCCAAGGATACTTTCACGTTTTCCATGAAAGACTCAACGGTCTTCAAAATAGAAACCTTATCAAGGCCGGTTTCTTTCGCAATTTCATTAACAATTTCTGCTTTTGTCATTGTTGAAAAAATTAAAAGGGTTATACATTAAATGTGTAAAAATATTGTTGGCTTATGGACTTGCAAAGATATTGTATTAATTTTCAATGACAAAATCTTTTTTCCATTTTTTTTTCGAGTGCTATTTTTTTCTCAATTTCAACTCTACCTTTGCAAACCTGTTTGAGGCTTCAAAGGCCTTTTATCAAAGAAAAAACGACACATTATGTTAGACCACAATAATTTACATTCCATTTCTTCCACTCTGACTCATTGGTATAAATTCAATAAAAGAGAGCTGCCATGGAGAGAAATTCACGACCCATATCGGATATGGATATCGGAAATTATTCTGCAACAGACACGGGTGGCCCAGGGATTCGATTATTTTGTGCGGTTTACGCATCAATTTCCTGATATAAAATCGCTTGCAATGGCAAACGAAGACGAGGTTCTCAAATGCTGGCAAGGATTGGGTTATTACAGTCGGGCGCGCAACCTTCATGCCGCGGCCAAACAAATCGTGGAAAATTTCGACGGGGAGTTTCCCACTTCATACAACGATATATTGTCGCTGAAAGGTATCGGCGAATATACGGCGGCCGCCATTGCTTCGTTCGCCTTCAAGCTCCCGTTTGCCGTCGTCGATGGAAATGTTTTCCGGTTTCTCTCCCGCTATTTCGGCATCCATACGCCGATTGATTCCGGTGCCGGTAAAAAAGAGTTTGCACAGTTGGCGAATACTCTCCTCGATCCGAAACAGCCCGACCTGCACAATCAGGCAATCATGGAATTCGGAGCGCTGCAATGTACGCCAAACTCTCCCGATTGCGCTAACTGCCCACTCGCCGACAGCTGTTTTGCGAAAGAGCACAACCTCATAGCCTCTTTGCCGGTTAAAGGAAACAAAACCAAAGTTACACACCGCTACTTTCATCATTTTATCGTTTTATCGAACGGCATACTTCTCTTAAATAAACGAACTAAAAAAGATATCTGGCAAAATTTGTACGAATTTCCACTCTATGAAAGTTCAGATCCAATGGAACTTCCCGATATTATTCAAACGGAATGGTTTCAATCGCTGACACACCAAAAATCTTTTCAGATTATCACTCAAAGCAACGAAATAAAACATCTATTGAGTCATCAAACCATACATGCCTTTTTTTATATTATCAAAATCGACGGTCAGATACCTGTTTCACCTCCCTTTCTCCAGATCACAGCCGACGAGTTATCACAATATGCGGTTTCCAGACTTACAGAAAGATTTATCAAAAAGTTTAGTCAAAATTTGGATTCTCTCAAAAACGAATATAACTTTACGTCAAATTAACGCTTAAGATAGATCAATATGTCAGTTAACAAAGTAATTTTAGTCGGCAATGTAGGACGAGATCCTGAAGTAAAATACCTTGACAGAAATGTCGCAGTTGCTAATTTCTCTTTGGCTACCACCGAAAAAGGGTACAAAACAGCCAACGGCACGGAAGTACCCGATCGTACGGAATGGCACAACATTGTCTTATGGCGTGGGTTGGCAGAAACTGCCGAAAAATATGTAAAAAAAGGGAGCCAGCTCTACATTGAAGGCAAAATCAGAACCCGCCAATGGGAAGATCAAAACGGGAACAAACGTTATTCTACTGAAATTTATGCCGACGTGATGCAAATGCTGGGTCGCCGTGCAGACTCCGGCCAGGAAAACAACGGAGCAGCAACAAGCACACAAGCTGCTGCTACTCATGAACCTCAACCGTTTGAAGCGCCTACGGACAATGATCCGGCTGACGACCTGCCATTTTAACCTATAAAAAGCGTTGTAACAACACAACGAACTGTTTTACAGTGGACTTTTTTTATTAATTTTGCAAGGACAGGAATTTTTCTGTCCTTCGTTTTTTTTACCTAATTATCAATCACTTGAAATTAGCCGTCATTTTTGCAGACATAACAGTTTATCCGTTTACACTTGAAACCGCAGGAATAATCCTTCTGATGTTGCTTTTACTGGCCATTACAGGATTTATTGCAGCTTCAGAGGTAGCTTTTTTTGCTCTCAGTCCTCACGACATAAACGAGATAAACAAAAAAAACTACACCGCAGACAATATTCTCATATCGTTAAAAGAGCAATCCGACAGGTTGTTAGCTACCATTTTGATTGCAAACAACACCATCAATGTGGCCGTGGTCATTTTGTCGACGCTATTAGTCAACCATTTATTCGATTTTTCGGCCGCGCCGTGGATTGGTTTTTTAGTGCAGACTATTGTAATCACCTTTTTATTATTGCTGATCGGCGAAATCAGTCCCAAAATCTATGCACGGCAAAATGCATTACGTTTTGCACGCTTTTCGGCTCCTACGCTACGGTTTCTGGCTAAATTGCTCAAGCCGCTGGCTGCAATGCTGGTAAAATCGACCGGGTTGGTCGACAAGCGACTGGCTCGCCACAACGTGCAGAATCTCTCCATCGACGAGCTCTCTCAGGCATTGGAGCTGACCACCAAAAACGATGATGACGACAAGCAAATTCTGGAAGGCATTATCAAATTCGGAAGCAAAAGCGTGGAAGAGGTAATGACTGCACGCATCAATATCGCTGCCATCGACATCAAGTCGGCATTTTCCGAAGTAAAACACCAGGTCATCCAGTCAGGGTACTCCCGAATCCCTGTTTTTCAGGGAAATATAGACACCATAAAAGGAATTCTATACAGCAAAGACCTTCTGTCGCATCTGGACAAAGGCGATACATTCAAATGGCAGACGTTACTTCGCCAACCCTATTTTGTACCCGAGCAGAAAAAAATTGACGATTTACTACGTGAATTTCAGGCTAACAAAAATCATCTGGCCGTTGTGGTAGATGAGTATGGTGGCACATCGGGCATTGTTACCTTAGAAGACATTCTTGAAGAGGTGGTCGGTGAAATTGACGATGAATATGACGATTCGGAGCAACTCTATACGATTGTCAATGAAAATACGATTGATTTTGATGCAAAAATTTCGTTGACCGACTTTTTTAAAATACCTCAAATAGAAGCCGAAGATTTTGACGCTGTTATTGCCGAGGCCGATAGCCTTGCCGGATTAATTCTCGAATTGACCGGAGAGCTGCCGCACAAAAAAGAGCAGGTCGTATTCGGATATTACACGTTTGAAATTCTTGAAGCCGACGAACGCCGCATTATCAAAATTCGCCTGATTATCTCCGGCAAAACAAATCCGGAATAATAACAACCATTGCACTCATGAGATTCAGTTATTTTACATTCATCCTTCTTGCGTTATGTGTCGTGGGTGTTTCCTGCTCCAACCCTACGCCAAAACCATACGGATATTTTCGAATCGCCCTTCCGGAAAACAGTTACCGGATGCTGGACAAAAACTATCCCTACACCTTCGACGTTTCGACGTTTGCGGCCGACTCTGCCGTTACTCAGGGAAAAGGTGAATATTGGCTCAACATTTACTATCCACGGCTGAAAGGCTGCATATATTGCAGTTACATACCCATCCACGGCAACTTCAGAACAATTGCCGAAGATTGTCGCAAGTTTGTGTATAAACACACTATCATGGCCGAAGCTATCACCGAACAGCCATACGGGAATCCGGAACACAAGGTTTACGGCATTTTATACGATATCAAAGGAGATGCCGCCTCTCCTATTCAGTTTATGCTGACAGACAGCGTGCATCACGTACTACGGGGTGCCCTCTATTTCGATGCCGTCCCAAACAAAGACTCCATTGCTCCGGTGCTCAATTATGTCCGCAAGGATATAATCCGCATGATAGAGACAACCAAATGGAAATAAACACCGATCGGCAATGTTACTAAAACAAACAACAAGTGCCAATGGCACACAGACCGGTATCTGGAAAATAGAAGAGTCGGAAGAGGAGTTCTTGCAACTATTTGACGACAAAGAGTCCGTTTTACGACAGATAGAACAGGTTTCGAATCCGGTAAAACGGTGTGAGAAACTTGCCGTCAGAGCTCTGCTAAAAACACTGACCGGAGAAGAAAAGAGAATCATCTATATGCCGTCGGGCAAGCCGGCTTTATCCGACCGGTCTTTCAACATAAGCATTTCGCACACAAAAGGATACGCTGCCGTTGCACTGAACAGACACAAAAAGACAGGCATTGACATCGAAGCTGTCAGCAACAGAGCCTGCCGCATAAACCATCGCTTCATGAGTATTAAAGAACGTGAAGCGCTTGACAAGAGCAATGAAGCTGTCGTATCTTTGCTGAATTGGTCGGCCAAAGAGACTGTTTACAAACTGATGTCGAAAGAAGGGGTGGATTTTCAAAAAGAGATTTTCATCGCTCCCTTTGCCATCGAAGATAACCAGTTGCTGGCGACAGAGAGTCATACGGCCGACCGACAAGAATTCAGACTCTATTTTGAGGTTACGCGCGACTATGTGCTTACTCTTGGTACATGCAGATAGTCGATATAGTGTAGCCTGACAAAAAGAACCGGAATCATTGAAATTTGAAATTTTGAACCTGAAACTTACATTATGTCAGATAATATTCAAAACGTCACAGACTTAACCGACAAAGAGTACAAATACGGTTTTGTTACCGATATAGAGACAGACGTTATCGCGAAAGGATTGAATGAAGATGTCATTCGCCTGATTTCTCAAAAGAAAGAGGAGCCGGAATGGTTACTACAGTTCCGCCTCGACGCATACAACCATTGGCTTACGATGGAGATGCCGCACTGGCCTCAACTGAAAATCCCGGAAATCAACTATCAGGAGATCGTCTATTTTGCGGCTCCCAAGAAGAATGCTCCGAAATCGCTGGATGAGGTAGACCCTGAGCTTTTGAAAACGTTCGATAAGCTCGGCATTTCGCTAAATGAACAGAAACAACTGTCGGGCATTGCCGTGGATGCGGTAATGGACAGCGTTTCGGTAAAAACGACCTTCCGCGAAACCTTAGCGGAGCTGGGTATTATCTTCTGTTCGTTCAGCGAAGCCGTAAAAGATTATCCCGATCTGGTGAAGAAATACCTCGGTTCGGTTGTATTTTACCGCGACAACTATTTTGCAGCGTTGAATTCGGCAGTCTTCAGCGATGGCTCTTTCGTCTACATTCCAAAAGGGGTGCGTTGTCCGATGGAACTGTCGACCTATTTCCGTATCAATGCGAAAAATACAGGCCAGTTTGAGCGCACGCTGATTGTAGCCGAAGACGACAGCTACGTCTCTTACCTTGAAGGCTGTACCGCCCCGATGCGCGACGAAAACCAGCTCCATGCCGCCATCGTCGAAATTTACATCCACGACAGAGCCGAAGTGAAATATTCCACCGTACAAAACTGGTACCCGGGCGATAAAAACGGCAAAGGCGGCATCTACAACTTTGTAACAAAACGGGCGCTGTGCAAGGGAGAGTCATCAAAAGTATCGTGGACACAGGTAGAAACCGGGTCGGCCATCACCTGGAAATATCCGAGTTGCATTCTTGCCGGCGACAATTCATCCGGCGAATTTTATTCGGTTGCCGTCACCAACAACTACCAACAGGCCGATACAGGCACAAAGATGATTCATATCGGCAAAAATACCAAAAGCCATATCGTCTCCAAAGGGATTTCGGCGGGCAAAAGCCAGAACAGCTACCGCGGATTGGTTCGCGTTTCGCAGAAAGCCGAAAACGCCCGCAATTATTCGCAATGCGATAGTCTGCTACTGGGTAGCGAATGCGGAGCCCACACCTTCCCCTACATGGAGGTAAACAACGACACGGCCCAGATAGAACACGAAGCCACCACCTCCAAAATCGGAGAAGATCAAATTTTCTACTGCAACCAGCGCGGCATCTCTACCGAAGATGCTATCGGATTGATTGTAAACGGATATGCAAAAGATGTCCTCAACAAGCTACCGATGGAGTTTGCTGTAGAAGCACAAAAACTGTTGCAAATCTCACTGGAGGGTTCGGTCGGATAACTTTATAATGATCAGTGGTTAGTAGTTGACTTTTATAAGATTCGACACAACCAAAAACAATCACTTATCACTTACAACTAACCACTTATAATGTACGGAACTCTTTACCTTATACCGACAACAATGGGAGAATGCGATCTTAACCGCGTTCTCCCTTCTTATAACGCGACCATAGTCAATTCGCTAAAAAGCTTTATCGTCGAAGATATCCGCACGGCTCGTCGTTTCCTCAAAAAGGTGAACCGCGAAACCGATATCGACTCACTAACCTTTGCTACCCTCAACGAACAAACACGCGCCACAGAATTTGGCGATCTACTGAAACCTCTTTTAGAGGGACAAGATGTGGGTGTGATTTCCGAGGCCGGTTGCCCTGCCATTGCCGATCCCGGAGCCGATGTGGTGCGGTTGGCGCAGGAAAAAGGCATCAAAGTTGTGCCATTGGTCGGACCGTCGTCTATTTTGCTGTCGCTGATGGGGTCGGGATTCAACGGACAGAACTTTGCGTTCGTGGGCTACCTTCCCATCGAGCCTCACGAGAGAGGTAAAACATTGAAAAACCTGGAGAAAAAGGTGTTTGCCGAAAATCAAACACAGATTTTCATCGAGACACCTTACCGCAACACAAAACTGGTGGAGGAGATTATCCGTAATTGCTCTCCGCAAACCAAGCTGTGCATTGCCGCCGACATTACACTCGAATCCGAGTATATCGCCACCAAAACAGTGGCAGCCTGGAAACATCAGTTGCCTGATATACAAAAAAGGCCGACCATATTTCTGCTTGGCAAATAACGCCACGCTATTAAAACACAAAACGGCTATCCGATTTTACTCGCGACAGCCGTTTTTGCATCTTCAGGAAACCGATTATTCTTCTACTTTCGGAGCAATCAGTTTATAACCTTTACCGTGGATATTGATAATTCCCACTTCAGTATCTTCCTTCAGAAGTTTACGCAGCTTGGTGATATATACGTCCATGCTACGTGCATTGAAGTAGTTGTCGTCGATCCAGATAGTACGCAATGCAAAGTTACGTTCTACCATTTCGTTTACATTGGCAGCCAACAGAGTCAACAATTCTGTCTCTTTGGTAGTCAGCTTGATTTGCGAATCGTCGAAAGAAAGAATCTGACGTTGTGTATCAAAGACGTACTTGCCAAGAATGTAGGTGTCTTTTTCTTTTACTTTCTTGCCTTTGGTACGACGGGTAATGGCTTCAATACGGAAAATAAGCTCTTCCATGCTGAACGGCTTGGAGATATAATCATCTGCTCCGGCTTTGAACCCTTCAAGAATATCTTCTTTCATTGTTTTAGCTGTCAGGAAGATAATGGGCACATCCGACTGTAAATTACGAATATCTTTTGCCAGTTCGATACCATCTTTCTTAGGCATCATCACGTCCAGCACACAGATGTCATATTTTTCTTTTGTAAAAGCCTTATAACCGGCTTCACCGTCGGGAGCCAGATCGGTAGCATACCCTTTAGCCTGCAAATATTCCCGCAATAACATGCTCAGATTTTCATCATCTTCGCAAAGCAAGATTTTGGTCTTTTCATCCATAGTTAATTTTGTTTTAGAGTTGGTAGTGTAATAATAAATTTAGTGCCTATATTTAGTTCGCTTTCTACTTTTATCAATCCGTGATGAGCATCGACAATCTGTTTGACATAAGCCAATCCCAGTCCGAATCCCTTCACATTATGTACATTTCCGGTCGGTACACGGAAAAACTTATCGAAGATATGCTTCTGATACTCTTTCTTAATTCCGACACCGTTGTCCTGAATCGAGATCATCAGATTCCCTTTTTCATTCCAGGTTTTCACCGTGAGTACCAGATTGCTCGGAGTATATTTCACCGCGTTATCCATCAAATTGTACAACACGTTTGTAAAATGCGTCTCATCCACCAAAGCGTATGACTGTTCAGCCTCCAAATCGGCTATCAGCTGTCCGTGTTTGGCATGTACCTTCACCCAGAAATTTTCAAGGATCATGTTCAACAAATCGTTGATGTCGCGTTCCGCCATCTTCAGATTTCCGTTACCCCGTTCAAATGTTGACATTTGAAGCACCTTTTCGATATGAAAACTCAGCCGCTTGGTTTCATCTACAATTACCCGCGTGTAATACTTCAACGTATCGGTTGTTTTCGATACCGCCGGGTCTGCAAGCATCTGAGCCGCCAGCGAAATGGTCGAAACCGGAGTTTTCAGTTCATGAGTCATATTGCTCACAAAATCGTTTTTAATCTCGTTCAACCGCCTCTGTCTGAATATCAACCAAATAGAAACAATGCACGATATTAATAAAATAAACGACAGGATGGCCCACGGCAACAGCAATGTCAAAGAGTTACGGAACATATTTTTCTTGATCGGGAAACCGACTGCCACATAGGCCGACCTGCCGGTTACCAGATCGTTCGGAAACAGTTTCTGGGTGTATTCGTTTGCATGTACCACAGACGCACTATCTGCCGAACTATTATAAACTTCATCGCCTTTCTTATCTATTAAACGAAAATAATAGGGTGTTATTACTTCATTATTGGCAAATTCTGTTTGCAACAATGCGGTCAGTTCGTTTATGTTTACCCGCTGAGCTATCTCCTTTGTTGCAGCCTCCTTCATTCGCCGCCAGGCAACCGTCTCGACCAGCTTTCTTGAATGGGTAAATGCCTGTGCTAAAAGCCCTTGTCTGTATTTTGACGTTTCCTGAATGGAAGATGCCGGATTTGAAATTGAAACCGAAGGTTTTGACCCAAACGATGTCGTATCAATATTAATTCCTTGACCCTCTTGTGAAGAGTCGCTCAGGGCAGAAGTAGTCAGTTTCCCCAATTTTGCAATTTCGGCAGCTCCCAGCTCCTGATTCAGATATTTGGCAGCTTCCGATTCTTCCAAATCAAGTGCTACCTGATAGAGGCTTCTTTTTACATTAGAATCAAATTGCTCCTCCATCAGTGCAGACATCTGCAACAAATAACGAAACTGGATAAATACCAATCCAACAAAAGCAATGCTCATTGTAGCCAGGAGAATCCAAATAACTATTTTCTTCATAAGTCTGCTATTTCTCCTCCAATCAACATCTAATTTGCCTATATTATATCTGACAAATTTAATGTAAAAGAGGAGGATTGATTTTTACTTAACAAGATTTAACAGGGCTGCATTTTAACATTTCAGGAAATGAGGGGTTGCGATTTAACTTTTTAACCTGTCTTAATAGTTAAAAGGTGGAATGTGTGTTAATTCAGACCCCTCGTTTTAACACTTCCGTATTTATTACAATCGCAAAACCATTTTTTTGACCGATTTTAGTGCTGTTTTTTCTTAATTCAGCTCATTCTTCAGGAAAAATGCAGTACAACTCTTTGATTTTCGAACAATTTCTTCCGGTGTGCCGGTGTCCATAATCTGCCCTCCGGCCTTGCCACCTTCCGGTCCTAAATCGATGATATAATCGGCCGATTTAATCACATCCGAATTATGCTCGATGACGATTACGGTATTACCTCTCTCTACTAAACGGTTGAGAACGCATAATAGTACGCGAATGTCTTCAAAATGTAACCCGGTTGTCGGTTCGTCCAATATATAAACGGTATTGCCGGTATCTTTCTTGGCCAGTTCGGCAGCCAGCTTGATGCGCTGGCTCTCGCCGCCTGAAAGCGTAGAGGATGGTTGCCCGACCTTGACATATCCCAGTCCGACATCCTGTAACACACTCAGTTTGTGCGAAATAGACGGTATCGCATCAAAAAACTCAACTGCCTGATTGATGGTCATATCCAACACATCGGCAATCGATTTGCTCTTGTAGCGCACTTCCAGCGTCTCCCGGTTGTAGCGTTTGCCATGGCACTCTTCGCACGGAACCAGCACATCGGGCAGAAAATTCATTTCAATGGTCTTATACCCATTACCACCACAGGTTTCGCAACGGCCACCCGCAATATTGAACGAAAAACGCCCCGGTTTATAGCCCCTGATTTTGGCCTCGGGCAAAGTAACAAACAGATTGCGAATATCGGAAAAAATGCCGGTGTAGGTTGCCGGATTGGAACGCGGGGTACGCCCAATGGGAGACTGATCGACCTCAATCACTTTATCTACATGCTCCAACCCTTTTATCGATTTATAGGGCAACGGATCTTGTAACGAGTGGTAAAACTGCTGGCTGAGAATAGGATGCAACGTGTCGTTGATCAATGTAGATTTTCCGCTTCCGGAGACTCCCGTCACACAGATCAGCGTTCCCAGTGGAAACGACACATCCACCCCTTTCAGATTATTTCCCGAGGCACCTTTCAACGTCAGAATATTACCGTTTCCTTTTCGCCGGTGATCCGGCAGCTCTATTTTGCGTTTGCCGTTCAGATAATCGGAGGTCAGCGTGCTGCATTTCAACATCTCTTCCGGAGTTCCGGCAAAGACCAGCTCACCACCATGACGACCGGCCCGCGGTCCAAGGTCGATAACGTAATCGGCAGCCAGCATCATATCGCGGTCGTGCTCAACTACGATGACCGAATTTCCGGTATCTCTCAGTTTTTTCAACGAATCGATCAATCGCTCGTTATCCCGCTGATGCAGACCGATACTCGGCTCATCCAGAATATAAAGTACGTTCACCAGTTGCGATCCGATTTGCGTTGCCAAACGAATACGCTGGCTTTCGCCGCCGGAAAGCGACATGGAATTACGGTTGAGCGATAAATAGCCCAGTCCTACATCCAACAAAAAATGGAGACGCGAACGAATCTCTTTCAGGATTTCGGTTGCAATCGCTTTTTGTTTGGCAGACAGAAACTCTTCCACCGAATTACACCACTCATACAAATCACTGATGTCCATCGCGGCAAGTTCGGCTATCGTCTTGTCATGAATTCGAAAATGACGCGCTTCCAAATTGAGGCGTGTGCCCTGACAATCGGGACAGACAACCGTTTTTACAAACTGAGAAGCCCATTTTTGTTCGGTTGCCGAAGCATCGCTATCGTTTTGCAAGGCAATATACTTGATAACTCCCTCGTAAGACGCAAAATAATTGGAAGCTCCGAGTGACCCGTTTTTGATATTCAGCGGTTCGTTCGTTCCGTTCAGAATCTCGTCCAGCGCCTCATCCGAAATATCGGCAATAGCTGTTTTTTCGTTAAATCCATATTTCTCGCCAATGGCATCTATTTGCCAGAATATCAACGAATTTTTATGTTTTCCCAACGGAACGATACCACCCTGCGCAATGCTCAGGCTTCGATCCGGAATAATTTTATCGATATCGATCTGATTGACATACCCCAGCCCTTTGCATTTGGGACAGGCTCCCTGAGGCGAGTTGAACGAAAAGTTGTGGGGGGCCGGTTCGCTGTAAGAGATACCGGAAGTGGGGCACATCAACTGACGGCTGAAGTGACGTATTTCGCCACTCGCATAATCGAGCAACATGATAGAGCCATTTCCCTGATGCATTCCGGTACCGATGGAAGATTTCAAACGTCTGTCATCGTCAGTAGAGACGAGCAGCTTATCGATCACCAACTCGATATCGTGATTTTTGTATCTGTCGACCCGCATTCCGGGCAATATCTCTTTAATTTGACCATCGATCCGCACATGCAGATACCCTTTTTTTCGTACCTGTTCAAACAACTCCTTATAATGTCCTTTCCGGTTTCTCACCAAAGGGGCAAGGATATATGTTTTTTTGCCATCGTAGTGTTTGAATATCAGTTTCAGAATCTCTTCGTCGGTATATTTCACCATCTTCTCGCCACTCACATACGAGTAGGCCTCGCCGGCACGGGCAAAAAGAAGACGGAAGAAATCGTAAATTTCGGTCGTGGTACCGACCGTAGAGCGCGGATTCTTGTTGGTAGTCTTCTGTTCGATAGAGATTACCGGACTAAGCCCCGTAATATTGTCCACATCCGGACGCTCCAGATTGCCCAGAAAATTACGTGCATAGGCCGAAAAAGTCTCAATATAACGACGTTGTCCTTCGGCAAAAAGCGTATCGAAAGCCAGCGAAGATTTGCCGCTGCCGCTCAGACCGGTAATCACCGTGAGCTTGTTGCGGGGTATGGTCACATCAATATTTTTCAGATTGTGTACGCGCGCACCGTACACCTCAATCAACTCGTTTTCTTCTGTATCTTGCTGCATTACTAATAATTTTTCGATGTAGAACGACCGGCTTTCATCACCTTGCGGGCAACCGACCGGATAGCTGGCGAGTCGGTACTTTCCAGCAAATGAGAAACGCACAATTGGAGCTCCGGTAGCAAATCGGGTTCGCGGCGGCACACCCGAAGCAGATAATGCACGCTCATCGCCCTGACCGCTATTGCCGAGCTTTCGGCCAGAATCCATTCGAAAGCTCCGTTGATGAGCTTCACCGGCAACTCGTCGGGCAAGTCAGCCCGAATCAACACACACAACATCAATCGGCGAATTCCCTCTTTTTCCGTCCGGATAGCGACATCGGTTATTGTATCCAATAGTCGCGTTGAAAAAAGCTCCGGATATTTTGCAAAGAGTTTTTCTATGCCCCAGGCTGCATGCCAGGCCGTTTGCACATTTTCAGATGTAATCAGATTGACCAGTTCGGGTAACCGTTGAGGATCGGCGGCGATCATTTCGACCAGAAAATCGATCTCTTTGCGGGAAAGCGTTTTAGACAAATAATCCTCAAACAGAACCATAACCTCTAATTACCAATATATTACACTCAAGAAAAGCATCTGCCACACCGGACATCCTTAAGGGCGAAGCCAATTTGCAAAAATAGCAAAAAAGAGTCAGAATGATGGTCTCCTTCCACGCAACATCTCATGCTTTCCGGGGGGTCCCGGCAAACGCTCCACAACGAATCCGGAAGCCTGCAACATGCGCCGGACAACCCCTTTTGCACAGTAAGTTACAAAAATGCCGTCCGGCCTCAGGCTACGAAAAAGACGATCAAAAATCTCCTGTTGCCATAAATCCGCCTGTTTGTTCGGAGCAAAAGCGTCGAAATAAATCAAATCGTACTCATTTTCACCCATCGGCATAGAGGCAAAGTCAGTCTCTATTTTTCTCAAACCAAACCAATCGTTCAGTACCACCGACTCGTTCCATGCGGCTTGATGTAAATTGGTGAACAGCATCTCTTCCCCGAGTATCTTTCCGTAATTCAGCATCAGAACCTGCTCCAATGCCAAAGGATAGAGCTCCACCGAGGTATACCTGACTTGCCGATGGCTTTTTCCCGCTTCAATTCCCGTAAGCAGGGCATTCAGCCCGGTACCGAAGCCCACCTCAAAAACGCGGGGTTGCTCTGCCACGCACGCTTCAAATCCCGCGTCGATAAACACATGGCGCGACTCCTGAATCGCCCCGTGTACCGAATGGTAGTGCTCATCCATTTGGGGCAGGTAAAGCGTATGCGACCCGTCTTCCGTCAATTGAAAAAGTATCTCAGGCATAATGAATAGTGAAATTTAACAGGCAAAATTAGCCATAATAATCTCAGAAAACAGAACGATTAAGGTTGTTAATAATTAGTTCTATATTTTTTTATCTTTATGACATAAAACTTGGAGCTGAAATCAGTATCTTTGTAGTAATTTTCAAAGGATGTAATATCCGCCCAAAACGCTTAACCGAACAAAAGCGAAGGCATTATAAACCACCGATTTAAATCAAAGATCAACTTCTTTTGATTACACCATATTACACTTATATTTTCTCATGAAACTTTTAGAACATATTGTTGCAGAAAAATTACTGAAGGTAAAAGCTGTAAAATTACAGCCCAACAATCCTTTTACGTGGGCCTCGGGTTGGAAGTCGCCTATTTATTGCGACAATCGTAAAACCCTCTCTTATCCTGAAATCAGAAACTTCATCAAAATAGAACTTGCACGATTGGTTTGCGAACATTTCGGCGAAGCTACCGCAATAGCCGGTGTTGCAACCGGTGCCATTGCTCAGGGAGCTATGGTGGCCGAAGAGCTCGGATTACCATTCGTTTATGTCCGTTCCAAACCGAAAGATCACGGACTTGAAAACCTGATCGAAGGCGATCTTCGTCCGGGTAGTAAAGTATTGGTAATCGAAGACTTGATTTCGACCGGAGGCAGCAGTCTGAAGGCTGTGGAGGCCATCCGCAACGACGGCAGTGAAGTTCTTGGCATGTTGGCTATCTTCACATACGGTTTCCCGATTGCCGAAAAACAATTCAAAGAAGCAAATGTCAACTGCATGACGTTGAGTAATTATGATGCCATTTTGAATGTGGCTCTTGCAACAGACTACATTGACGAAACTGAACTAAAAACATTACAAGAGTGGCGTCATGATCCTTCAAAATGGCATCCTCTTGCCCATAAATAACTAAATGGCAATATTTGAAAGCGAAGTAAAAACCATCACTTCAAACGAAGAACTGGTTTACGGAACTCTGTCTGATTTAAGAAATCTGGAACAATCCAAACACTTAGTTCCGGACAACACGATCCAGAACATTGAATTTTACGAAGATAAATGTCATTTTACGGTAAATCCGATCGGAAAAATCGACCTGTCCATTATAGACAAACAACCCTACAAGCTCATTAAGCTGGGTGCCGACAATGCCCCTATTGATTTTCACGTGAACATTCATCTGAATAAAACGGCCAATAATAATACCGATTTGCATGTCAATGCGCAAGCCGACATCCCACCCATGGTGAAGATGATGTTCGGCGGACGGATGCAACAATTCGTCGATCAGTTTGCCGAAGCACTGGCAGGCATTAATTACAAATAGACACACAACAATTTCCGACAAAAGAAAATGGCTCAGAAACTTTGGGACAAAGGCGTTACAACCGATCATGAAATAGAACGGTTCACTATCGGGCGCGATCAGGAGATGGATCTGTACCTGGCTCAATACGACGTTTTAGGTTCGATGGCTCACATCACCATGCTCGAAAGTATCGGCCTGCTGGAGAAAGAAGAGCTGCAACTGCTTCTGAAGGAATTGAAGAATATCTACGAAATCATCCAAAAAGGCGATTTCGTTATCGAAGAGGGCATTGAAGATGTCCACTCGCAGGTAGAGCTGATGCTGACCCGCTCTCTGGGCGAAATGGGAAAGAAAATTCACAGCGGTCGCTCGCGCAACGATCAGGCGCTGCTCGACCTGAAACTCTTCGCCCGCGCCGAAATAGAAAACACCGTAGCAAAAGTGTGCGGTTTGTTCGATGTGTTGATTGCCCAGAGCAACCGCTACAAAAACGTGTTGATGCCGGGCTACACACACCTGCAGATTGCCATGCCGTCATCGTTCGGCCTTTGGTTCGGCGCTTATGCCGAAAGCCTTGCCGACGACCTGCAGCTTTTGCTCTCTGCTTATAAAATTGCCAACCGCAACCCGCTTGGCTCGGCTGCCGGATACGGTTCGTCGTTCCCGCTCAACCGCCAAATGACCACCGATCTGTTGGGATTCGACACCATGAACTACAACGTGGTGTATGCGCAAATGGGACGCGGAAAAATGGAACGGGTGGTAACTACCGCTCTGGCTTCGGTAGCTGCAACGCTTTCGAAACTGGCTTTCGATGCCTGCCTCTTTTCGAGCCAAAATTTCGGGTTTATCAAGTTACCCGATGCCTTTACCACCGGGTCGAGCATTATGCCGCACAAGAAAAACCCCGATGTTTTTGAACTGACCCGTGCCAAATGCAATAAGATACAAGCAATTCCGCAGCAGATCACGATGATCGTCAACAACCTGCCGTCGGGCTATTTCCGCGATCTGCAAATTACCAAAGAGTGCTTCGTGCCTACGTTTGAGGAGTTGAACGATTGCCTCGACATGACCACCACGATGATGGAGAAAGTCACCATCAACGAGCACATTCTCGATGACCCGCGCTACGATTTGATATTCAGCGTGGAAACTGTCAACAAACTTGCCAGCGAAGGAATGCCGTTCCGTGATGCGTACAAGAAGGTAGGATTAGACATCGAAGCGGGCAATTTCCATCCGGAAAAAGAGATACACCACACACACGAAGGAAGTATCGGCAATCTTTGCAACGACGAAATCGCCGCTTACAAAGATGAAATTGTTAGCCAATTCAACTTTGAGAAGGTGGATCGGGCATACAACCAATTACTCTCCGTCAAATAAAATCACTCCATTCTCAACCGGAAGGCTCCGGAAGTTTTTGTATCGACAAAAGCAATACCCAGCGAGTCGCACTGCTGCTTCAACCGGGCGCTGTACCATTTTGAAATGGAATTGTCGACCACGACCTGCTTCGGTTCCACAAACCGCAGCAATTTGTCCATGGTAATGCGGGTTTTGTTGCCCACTATCAGGTAATCGACAGCCATTTTGCGATCCGAATATTTTCTACGAAACAAGGTGTCGTTTGTAATGAGAAAGTGTTTTTTGCAAAAAGCCACCGCCCTCCGGTCAACAAACTGTTCCCGTTCAATTCCTTGCCGTATCCGATAACCCGACGATAGCTGCTTCAGCTTCAACGAATCGGAAGTAACGGCAAAACTTTGATTTCCGGACGTAAACTGTACATGCGTGTTTTTATTGTCAGCCCACACCACCACCTCTTTTTGCTTTATCGACTGAAAATTACGCGCAAAATCATCGGCCAGGAAGAGAACCACACAGCCAAGAGCAAGCTGCAACAGGAGATATTTCCGGGTACTAAAATAGCCCGCCGCACACAAAATGGCCAGCGAACAGACCCACAGTTGCCACTGATCGATCCACAAATTATAGGCCGCGCAGGGCAAATGTTCGATCCACCGGATAGCGCTGTTCATCCCCACAAGCATCCACTTCAACGCGAGAGCCACCCAAGCGGCAATCACAGGAACCGGAGCCACCAGCAACAACGCCATGGCTGCATACATGATAAATCCCGAAAGCGGCACCACCACGATATTGCTCAGCCAGAAAAAGTTGGAAAACCGGTGAAAATAGAAGACGCCCAACGCCGCCGTGCCAAGCTGCGCCGCCACCGACACGCAGGTCAACTCCCACAGCCACCGCAACGGTTTAAATTTGACATACCACAGTTTTTTGAATTTCGGCTCAAAATAGACGATGCTCAACACCGCCAGATAGCTCAGCTGAAACCCGACGTCGAACAGGTAGCACGGATCGTAGAGCAACATCACGAAGGCCGAGAAGAAGATGGTATTGTAGATTTGGGGCTTGCGCAAAACTACGTAACCCAAAGCAATCAGCGAAAACATCAAAGCCGAACGCACCACGGCAGGCGCAAGTCCGGTGAGCAGTGCAAATGCCCAAAGCAAAACAATCACGATAAGATGCTTGGCAATAAACAAGCTGCGCCGCTTGTCCATAAAACCGAGCAAAAAGTAGAAAACCGCACAAACAATGGCTACATGGAGTCCCGACACCGACAAAACATGCATGGCACCGGTCACACTGTAGCTATCCATCAGCTCGCGGGTCAGTGCATCGTTATACCCCAGCATCAACGCGGCAACCACCGCAAATTCGTCACCCCCGATGTGATAGCGCTTATAAATTGCCAACAATTTCTGCCGAAAGTGCGACGCGATCACTCCGGGAGAAAAACCGGCATCATTTCCTATTTTTCTAAAATGTCCCTGAGACGCGTAGGCCGTAGCCGATACGCCATGCAGTTGCAAATAGCGCCCAAACTGAAACTCTTCCGGATTTCCGTTCGACCGGGGCACAGAAAAGGTGGTATAAACCAACAGTTGGTCGCCAAAATCGAATCGTCTGCCAGACGAATCCTTCGGGAGGTAAAGCAAAGCCCTCTTTTCAACATCGACAAACCTACCCTCTTTCAAATAATGAACAACCTCCACTTTATACAATGTCGATTTTGCCTTTTCGATCGGAGCCTCTTTCACCTCGACCCGAAACAAACCTTTAACTCCGTCCAACGGAAAAGCGACACTCTTTTGCGATTGATGAAACGACCATGCCCCCAAAACATAGAAGCCAAGCAAAACACCACTACCGAATAACCAGCGAAACCGAAACTGATTGACATCATTTTTGATGATCAGCGAAAGAAAAATGGCCGCAATGGCAAGACTCAGCAATACAATAGAAATCCATTCGGGAATTTCGAGCATATTCCCTGTAAATATTCCGGCTGCCAATGCAAGAAACAGCCTGAAAAACGGAATCCGATGGATAAATCCTGTCATGTTGCCGGTCTATTTTGTGCCGGATCGGGCTCTTCCTTTGGTTCTTCGCCCTCTTCGTCATATTTCATTGCCATCTCCGATAGTTCATCATCTTCGGGTGACACCTCGGGTTCCGGCTCTTCCGGTCGCCATCCCGATTTCCGGAAGACAAAAGCAAGTATCGAACCGGCAATAGCTCCCGACAGATGCCCCTCCCACGAAATGGATTCGTTGGGTAAAAAAGGAAGCATATCCCACACCATGCTTCCATACCAAAACACCACCGCCAACGAAATTGCTAAAAGCGAAATGTTGCGCATCAGCAAGCCGCCCCAGAAAATAAAGAAGGCCAACCCGTAAATAACGCCACTCGCTCCGACATGAACGCTGTCGCGCCCGATGATCCACAACAAGAAACCGGTCATCGGCCATAAAAGCAACAAAACCTTACCGGCAACATCCTTGTAAAAATAGTACAGGGCAACCGACAGAACAAAAAATGTAGAGACATTATTGAACAAATGCGATAGCCCCGCATGAGCAAACGGATGTAGCAAAACGCCCTTCAATCCGGCGACGGTTCGTGGCACCACACCCCATGCTTCCACATTCCACTGAAGCCCCCATTGCAACACATAAATGAGCACAAACAAAAGCGAAATCAACACCGGGAAAACCAATGCATGATACAAACGGCGGCGTTCGTGTGGCATATTGGGATAGAACAACATACTCGAAATTTTAATATACAAATATAATTTCTTAAAAACAGGACTCCAAATGTTCACAAAAAATATCATTCATCCCATGTGTCATTCTAAAAAAATGATCTATCTTTGAACTACAAATTGCGGTAATATGCCCGATTTCAAAGCGGTTTTTTATCAAAATAGAATAAAAAAGAAAACAAACAAATTAATATCAACTGATTATGTCAGAACAAGATTCCAAACAGCCTTCCATTGAAAAACTAAAGGCCCTGCAATTAGCCATGGATAAGATCGAAAAAGATCATGGCAAAGGTACCATCATGAAAATGGGAGACAACAAGGTAGTAGATGTCCCCGTAATTTCGACCGGATCGATTGGTCTAAACAATGCCCTGGGTGTAGGCGGACTTCCCCGTGGCCGCGTGATCGAAATTTATGGACCCGAATCGTCCGGTAAAACGACATTAGCCATTCATGCTATCGCAGAAGCTCAAAAAGCGGGAGGTATTGCCGCCATCATCGATGCCGAACATGCTTTCGATCGTTTTTATGCCGAAAAATTAGGCGTTGACATCTCCAACCTCCTCATTTCGCAACCTGACAGCGGAGAACAGGCTCTCGAAGTAGCCGACCAACTGATCCGTTCTTCGGCTGTCGATTTGGTTGTAATCGACTCGGTAGCCGCACTTACTCCGAAAGCCGAGCTGGAAGGCGATATGGGAGATTCCAAAATGGGTCTTCAGGCGCGTCTGATGTCTCAGGCTTTACGTAAGCTTACTGCAAATATCAACAAAACAAATACCTGCTGTATTTTCATCAACCAGTTACGCGAAAAAATCGGTGTGATGTTCGGTAATCCCGAAACCACCACCGGCGGTAACGCCCTCAAATTCTACGCTTCCGTTCGCCTCGATATCCGCCGTATCGGACAAATCAAAGATGGCGAAGAGGTGATTGGCAACCAGACCCGTGTAAAAGTGGTGAAAAACAAAGTGGCACCTCCTTTTCGCAAAGCAGAATTCGACATTATGTTCGGCGAAGGTATTTCGCGCAACGGTGAGATTGTCGACCTCGGCGTAGAATATGGCATCGTAAAAAAGAGCGGCTCCTGGTACAGCTACGGCGATACAAAGATCGGACAGGGCCGGGACGCAGCCAAGAATGTCATCAAAGACAACCCCGAACTGGCAGCCGAATTGGAAACCAAAATTACAGAAGCTTTGAAACAACCCAAATAAGAATAGAAACTGAAAAATGGGAAAAGTATTGATTATTGGCGCAGGCGGTGTGGGTACCGTCGTTGTGCACAAAGTGGCTCAAAACCACACGGTATTTACTGAAATCATGCTGGCAAGCCGCACAAAATCGAAATGCGACGTCATTGCCGCCGATGTAAAACAACGTTACGGCGTGAATGTGGCTACGGCTCAGGTAGATGCCGATAATGTAGCCGAACTGATTGCTCTTTTCAACGATTATAAACCGGAACTGGTTATCAATGTGGCTCTGCCTTATCAGGATCTGACCATCATGGATGCCTGTCTGGCTACCGGAGTAAACTATCTCGACACGGCAAATTATGAGCCGAAAGACGAGGCTCACTTCGAATACAGCTGGCAGTGGGCCTATCAGCAACGTTTCAAGGATGCAGGATTAACCGCTATTCTCGGTTGTGGCTTCGATCCGGGTGTAACCAGCGTGTTTACAGCGTATGCCGCCAAACACCATTTCGACGAAATCCAGTATCTCGACATCGTCGACTGTAATGCCGGTGACCACCACAAAGCATTTGCCACCAACTTCAACCCGGAGATCAACATCCGCGAGGTAACTCAAAAAGGTAAATATTGGGAAAACGGACAGTGGGTAGAAACCGAACCGCACGAAATTCACAAACCATTGAACTATCCGGAAATCGGACCGAAAGAGTCGTACGTGATCTACCACGAAGAACTGGAGTCATTAGTTAAAAACTTTCCGACACTGAAACGCGCCCGCTTCTGGATGACTTTTGGTCAGGAATACCTCACGCACCTGCGTGTAATCCAAAACATCGGAATGGCCCGCATCGACGAAGTGGAATACAACGGCGTAAAAATCGTGCCTATCCAGTTCCTGAAAGCCGTACTGCCCAACCCGGGCGATCTGGGCGAGAACTATACCGGCTGGACCTCCATTGGTTGCCGCATCTCGGGCATCAAGGACGGCAAACAGAAGAGCTACTACATTTACAACAATTGCAGCCACGAAGCAGCCTTCAAGGAAACGGGAACGCAGGGTGTAAGCTACACCACCGGCGTACCGGCCACTATCGGCGCTTTAATGTTCATGACCGGACAATGGCGGCAGCCGGGCGTATTCAACGTGGAAGAGTTCAATCCCGATCCTTTCCTCGAACAACTCAGCAAACAGGGTCTTCCCTGGGTAGAGCTGACAGGTATTGATCTGGAACTGTAATTTCTTTTTTCAACACAAAGACACTAAGACGCTAAGTTCTCTTCGGGTTTTGGTGTCTTTGTGTTTTTAAATACGATGACATGAAACGCCATTTTCTCGTATCAATCTTCATCCTATCTGCGCTTTGGGTTTCTGCTAAAAATCCGAAGCAACCGATTGCAGTCCCGGACACCACGGTTTATACAGTCGTAGATAAAATGCCGGAGTTTCTGGGAGGATCAGATTCTTTGATCTCTTTTATTAGACAAAATGCAAGATATACGCCTTATGATGACGATATCTTTGGAAGAGTTATTTTAACTTGTATCATCGAGATAGATGGATCTATAACACATATTCAAATCACACGAGGTCTTGACCCCAGATGGTGTGACAAAGAAGCAATTCGAATAGTAAACAATATGCCCAAATGGAGCCCCGGAATTCTCAAAGGAAAGAAAGTGAGAACAAAAACTACTATCCCCGTCAATTTCAAGCTAGACTAATTTTCTCTTTATAAAAGCGTAATCTTTGGAATACACGGCAAAATTGCCCCCCTAATTCTAAATTTAACGCATCTTTCTTCACAATATAATTCGTTATCTTTGCAGCCCGAATAAAGCAACTATCAATCAGCAAAATGGACTATAACCAAATACCCTCTCCCTGCTTCGTGCTTGATGAAGTACGGCTGCGTAACAATCTCGAACTGATCCGTTCGGTAAAAGAACGTGCCGGCGTGGAGATCATTCTTGCGTTTAAGGCATTCTCCATGTGGAGCGCCTTCCCGATTGTGCGCGAATACATTCTCTACTCCACTGCCAGCTCCTTATCCGAAGCGCAACTGGCCTTCGAGGAGATGGGAAGCCTTGCCCACACCTACGCTCCGGCCTACACCGATGAAGAATTTCCGGCAATAGCCAGATACAGCAGTCACGTAACGTTCAATTCGCTAAACCAGTTCGAACGTTTGTATCCGGTCACCCGGCAAGCCGGCCATCCGGTTTCGTGCGGATTGCGCATCAATCCCGAGTTTTCGGACGTAGAGACCGATCTCTACAATCCCTGTGCACCCGGCTCACGCCTGGGAATCGTAGCCGATATGTTGGGCGAAAAGCTACCGGACGGTATCGAAGGACTCCACTTCCATACTTTGTGTGAATCGCGCTCTACCGATCTGGAGAAAACGTTGGCTGTGGTGGAAGAAAAATTCGGCAAGTACTTCTCTCAGATCAAATGGCTCAACATGGGTGGCGGTCACCTGATGACCCACAAAGAGTATGACACGGAACATCTGATCGCCCTGCTCCGCAACTTCAATGCCAAATACCCGCACCTGCAACTCATTTTAGAGCCCGGTAGCGCCTTTGCCTGGCGAACAGGAGAACTGGTATCGTCGGTAGTGGATATTGTCGAAAACAGGGGCATTAAAACAGCCATGCTCAACGTTTCGTTTGCCTGCCACATGCCCGATTGTCTGGAAATGCCCTACAAACCGACCATTCTGGATGCAATCGATCCGCAAGAGGGCAAACCCACCTACCGCATGGGAGGGAACAGCTGCCTTTCGGGCGACTTCTTTGGCGACTGGAGTTTTGAAAAAGAGCTGGAGGTTGGCGACCGCATCGTTTTTATGGATATGATTCACTACACAATGGTCAAAACCACCACCTTCAATGGCGTTTCGCATCCCTCAATCGGTATCTGGACTAAAGAAAACGAGTTTAAACTCGTCAAAAAATTCGGGTATGCGGATTTCAAAAACCGCCTGTCATAAGCAAAAACACTGATTTTCAACAGCCCATATTGCATTTCAAGTTTTTCACCGAAAATATTTGTCAGTTAAAAAAAAGAGTGTATATTTGCATCCGCAAACGCGGAAATAGCTCAGTTGGTAGAGCACGACCTTGCCAAGGTCGGGGTCGCGGGTTCGAGTCCCGTTTTCCGCTCCAAGTGATCTGGCGGTTTTTCCGCCTTTTTTTTCTTTATTGCCCGGATGGCGAAATTGGTAGACGCGCTAGTTTCAGGGACTAGTGGTCGTAAGGCTGTGCAGGTTCGAGTCCTGTTCCGGGCACTAACAGAATACTTACCCAGGTGGTGGAATTGGTAGACACGCTACTTTGAGGGGGTAGTGAGAGCAATCTTGTGTGAGTTCGAATCTCATCCTGGGTACCAAAACCAAAAAGCGCTTATTGGTAGAATTTTCTCCAATAAGCGCTTTTTGGTTTACACTTAACTAATATCACTGCCATCCGCCACCGAGCGCGCGGTACAAGGTTATCTTTTGCTGAACGATGCTATTGTAGGTATTATAAAGCGACAATTCGCTCGACAGTACACTATTCTGCGCCGATAGCACTTCGAGATAGGTTGCATACCCGTTCACCAATAATTCCTGCGAATATTCATATGCTTTCTTCAACGCATCGACCTGTTCCTTTTGAAAGCCGGCCTGCTGCGAACTGTAGCGGATCGATGCAAGAGCGTTTGATACTTCGTTACCGGCAGTCAGCAGGCTTTGTTTAAAAGCCAACAGAGCCGTCTCCTTTTGCAAACGGGCAATCTCCTTTTGTGTCTTCAATGTTCTTCCGTTCAGGATCGGTTGGGTCAGACCGGCCACCGCATTCCAGAACAAAGAGCCGGGCAGGTTGAACCAGTTGGATATTCCTTTCGCATCGGGACCTATCGCCCCCGACAGGTTAAACTGAGGGTACAATGCCGCTTGTGCCACATTAAACTGCTCGTGAGCTGCCCGCAAAGCAAATTCAGCAGCCTGAACATCGGGGCGATTACTCAATAATTGAACCGGTAGTCCTGTTGCCAACTGTTCGGTATGGAAATCGGTCAGATCGATATTCTGCGAACGCACAACCGATGACGATGGCTTACCGAGCAGCGTGCAAATATAATTTTCGCCAGTCGAAATCGAAGCTTCAATTTGAGGAAGATATGCTTTGGCTGTTGCCAATTGAGCTTTTGCCTGCAGGACGGCCACTTCTGTAGTCTGTGCCGATTTTTTCAGGCTCTTGACCGTTTCCAGATAACGTGCATAACTTTTGATATTACGCTCTGTGATCTCCTTTTGTTTATCTAAGGTAATAAGTTGATAATAGCCCGAAGCTATATTCGCGATCAATTGTGTTTTGACAGCTTCCACTGTCGCTTTTTGTTGAAAATAGAGCGCCTGCTGCGATCTCTTTGCTCCCGACAGTTTTCCCCACACATCGATTTCCCAACTCGACGAAAGCGACAATTTCAAATCGGTAAAAGGCGGATTTACCGCATGAGCAGCGTTCCCATATTTCGAATTATCGGATAGCGTTCCGCTTAAACCGGCACTAAGAGTGGGTGCGAAAGCCGCTTTACTCTGGGTTACATATTGTTCGGCCTGATTCAGCTTTAGAATAGCCATTTTTATATTGAGATTGCTATCCAAAGCTTCTGCGATCAGTTTTTGCAGATTCGGGTCCGGATAAAAACTCTTCCAACCGATTCTTGCTATATTTTGTGTAGTATCCACTACCGTACTATCCCGATACAATGTCTTCAACCCCATCACTCCGGGAGCGTTGTACCGCTGCACAGAACAGGCGCTAAAAACCGCGATTCCGGCCAAAGCAATCAAATACCGACACGTTATTTTATTATTCATTTGATTCATTGCAATTTATCGTTCAACCTCGCCATTTTTTCTTTCGGATTTTCTCGTCAATATTTTCGCAAATAATATACATGGTAGGAATAACGAAAATACCGAACACGGTTCCGATAAGCATACCTCCGGCAGCCGCTACGCCAATCGAGTTATTGCCTGCTTTACCGGCACCACTCTCCAGAATTAACGGTAGCATTCCGAAAATAAAGGCAAACGAGGTCATCAGAATCGGGCGCAAACGAGCGGTTGCTCCTTCTATGGCAGCAGTCACGATGTCCATTCCATGATCGCGCCGCTGTCGGGCAAACTCGACGATCAGAATACCGTTTTTACCCAGCAATCCGATAAGCATAATGAGCGAAACCTGAACATAGATATTATTCGTTATGCCGAAAAGATTGATAAAAAGAAAGACTCCAAACACTCCGATGGTGAGAGACAGCATGACCGAAAGCGGCAACACATAACTCTCGTATTGAGCACAGAGCACAAAATAGACAAACAAGAAGCAAAGCACAAAAATATAGATGGCCTGACTTCCCGATTTAATCTCCTCTCTCGACATTCCGGAGAATTCTATCTCATACCCAACCGGCAACTTCGATGCTTCTTCCTTCACCGCCGCAATGGCATCTCCCGAGCTAAATCCTTTTTTCTGTTTCCCCTGAACGGTTGCAGCCGTAAAAAGATCGTAACGGGTAATCGACTCCGGCCGATAGACTTTCTGAAAACTAATAAGCGTGGTAAGCGGCACCATCTGATTTTGTTTATTACGCACCATCACCTTGGTCAACGAATTCAGATCGGTTCTGTCCGCGGGAACAGCCTGAATAATCACTCTGCAATATTTGGTGTACCTGTTAAAATCGGAGATCATCATTCCTCCATAATATGCCTGAAGAGCCTGAAAAACATCATTTATTGCCACACCCTCCATTTTACACTTATCTACCTGTACATCAAACTGATATTGAGGGAAATTCACATTAAATGACGAACTGACGAAATCAATCTCCGGCCGGGTTTGCAGATTATTCATAAATTCCTTCACCACTTGGTAAAACTTGGTAATATCGCCTCCGGTCTTGTCTTCGACCTGCACCTCAAATCCATCCGACGATCCGAATCCGCGAATAGGAGGCGGAGCATAAAAGATAATCTTCCCCTCTTTAATCTTAGCCGTTTTTTTATTGAGCAGTTCAATCACATCCGTTGTCGAGGTATCGCCACGCTGCTCCCATGGCACTAATGAACAGGTCATCATACCGTGCGAACTACCGTTTGTTCCGCTCAACATACTCTGACCGGCAATACTCATCCGCGCGGCAAACAGGTCGATGGTATTCATCGTACTGTCAATTTGCTTCATTACATTCTGAGTCCGTTCAAGCGATGCGCCCGGCGGAAGAGTAACATCGGCGCTAATCATTCCCTGATCTTCGTTCGGCACAAACGCGGTCGGAGTAACTTTAATCAGCAAATAAGCGCCCAATGCAAACGCAATAATAATCGTGACTGGTATCCACCGTTTACGCGTAAAGAGACCCAGAGCGTTTTTATATTTCCGGGAGGTAACCTCAAAAGCAATATTGAAATTGGTATGCAAACGTGAAAGAAAACCCTTCTTCTCTTCGTCCTTCGAAGATCTCCGGATAAACATTGTACACAACACCGGACTCAATGTCAGCGCGTTGATAGCCGAAAGGGCCACTGCCACCGCTAACGTCAAGCCAAATTGCCGGTAAAAGGTGCCTGCCGGTCCCGTCATGAAACTCACCGGAATAAACACCGAAGCCATCACCAAGGTTATCGATATAATGGCGCGCCAAATCTCATCCATGGCCTTAGAGGTTGCCTCAAATACCGACAGAGAGTCGTCATGATCCAACTTGGCATGGACCGCCTCCACCACCACAATCGCGTCATCGACCACAATACCGATAGCCAGCACTAACGCGAAAAGAGTAAGCAGATTGAGCGAAAAGCCTAATAAATTCAGCACAAAGAAGGTTCCGGTTATGGCTACCAGGGCCGAAATACCGGGTATAAGCGTCGATCTCCAGTTCTGAAGAAACAGAAATACGACAATAAACACCAGAAGAAACGCCTCGGCAAACGTGCGTTTCACTTTGTGAATAGATGCTTCGAGAAATTTATTCGCGTCGTTGGGAATTGCATATTTTACACCGGGAGGAAAGCGTTTCGACAACGCCTCGAGTTTGGTCTTCAGGGCATCGACCACATCGCGGGCATTCGACCCGGCCATCTGATAGACAGACATACCGACACCCGGCTTACCGTTTACCAACGTATTGACCGAATAATCATTGCCACCCAGTTCTATCTTCGCCACGTCCTTCAGCTTCAAAATACGGCCGTCACTATTGGCCCGAATCACAATATTCTCATAATCGGGCACTTCGCTAAATTTCCCTTTATAGGTAAGGGTGTACTGAAATTGTTGTTGTCCGTTCAGTCCTAATTGGCCCGGAGCCGCTTCCACATTTTGCTCCTGAATGGCTCCGATCACATCGCTTGGCATTAAATTATACGATGCCATTTTAGCCGGATCGAGCCATACCCGCATCGAATAATTGAGCGAACCGAAGATATTCACCTGCCCTACTCCATTGATACGCTCAAGTTCGGGTGAAATATTGATACGGGCATAATTTTGAAGAAATGTCTGATCAAATTTCGGATTATCGCTGTAGAGAGAAGCGACCAGTAACTGATTATTCATCATTTTACGGGTCGATACCCCATTTTGAGTCACTGTGGTAGGCAACTGACTCATCGCAGCCGATACGCGGTTCTGAACATTGACCTGATCCATATTAGGATCGGTACCCAGTTCAAAATAGATGCTGATGGATGCGCTTCCGTTATTCGTGGCATTCGATACCATGTAGGTCATACCTTCCACTCCGTTTATCTGCTCTTCCAACGGAGTGACCACACTTCGCAACACAGTCTGCGCATTAGCCCCCGGGAAGCTGGCACTTACCCTTACCATGGGAGGTGCTATGTTTGGAAATTGTTCAACCGGAAGATTTATGTACCCCAATATGCCGAGAATGCAGATCAGAATAGAGATTACGGTTGAAAATACCGGACGTTTCAAAAATTTCTGTATCATCGTTTCGAATTATTTTATCGTTCGTCCGTTCTATTTCGAATGTTTTCCGTGACCAGTCAACGGAATGATTTTATCTCCATCCTTCAACCGGGTCAGCCCTTCAATCACATATTTATCGCCCTCCAGAACTCCGTCAGAAACAACACATTGGTCGGCGGTGCTATTTACAACCGTAATATTCGTAGCATGAATAACCCCCTTTGCATCCACAAGATAAATCATTTTTCTATCCTGAATCTCATACGTAGCTTTTTGCGGAACAAGAATTACGTTCGCATATATTGTCGGGACCTTGACTGTACCACTGGTTCCGGTATGCAACAAAGCCTTTGGATTGGGAAAGACAGCTTTCATTTGCAACGAACCGGTAGATTGGTCAACAATGCTACTTCCCAACTGAAGTTTGCCTTTATAATCATACGTTTGCCCGTTAGCCAATATTAATTCCACCTGAGCCATTTTAGCAACTTTTTGCTTCAAAGTCCCCGGCAAGCTATCGCATAGTTGAATCAATTTCTTTTCGTCAAAAGAGAAATAGGCGAACACATCACCGCTACTTGCAACGGTAGTGATAGGTTCTGCCAGTCCCGCCGTCAAGAGGCTTCCCGGTTTCAACGTAATACGGCCAACAACACCCGAAACCGGACTTTTAATCAACGTATACCCCAGATTGATTCGGGCATTTTCATAAGTGGCCTTTGCAGCCTGAAGGTTACTCCGGGCAGTCTGTAACTGATACGGACTGATAATACCCTCGTCGACTAAAGGTTGTAGTTTCTTAACCTCAAGCAATGCATTATCGTAGGCAGCTCGTGCCGAATTGACAGTTTGACGATAATCGGCATCACTTATCTTCAAAATCGGACTTCCTTTTTTTACATTATCTCCCTCTTTCACAAAGATTCGTTGTATATAACCCGTTGCCCGTGAATAGATATCTACAGTATTTTCACTTTCAATCTGCGTTGCAAAACTGGTATATACCGTCGCATTTCCGCGTTGAATAACTGCCACTTTGTATTTGGAAGGGCCTTTTTTACCCTTATCGTCTTTTTGCCCTTTACACGCAAAAAAAACGACCGGTACCAGCATTAATAATAAAAAAGGGAGAAAAGAAAAACCTTGTTTTTTCATACTATAATAATGTTTTTACCTAAGGAAGTATGGAATTAACTTCCTTTAGTCGTTGACCTCCGGTTCCATGTTGCTGTAAATTATTACAATACTCTTGGATATTGTGCTGCAATATGTTCGTTTCATATTGTCACAATTATATACAACTAATTAATTGAAGTTTACACTATACGGTATTTATATTCACCAGATGCAACAAATATAGTCTATTTTAATGATAAATAGATTTCGCTTCAATTAAGATATTTATCAAAAAACACACCTAAATTTTGAGACTAAAAAATTAACTGAAGGTTTAAAAAATAGCAAACACTTGAATGCCGCTGCATGTAATCGAACATTGGTTTACATACTCTTGTAGATGTTTCCACAGCGATAAAAGGAGGAGGGGAGGAGGGGTAAAAAAAAACGCCCCGATACGTATTGTATCGGGGCGTTAAAAAGTGGCGGCTACCTACTCTCCCACATTGTGTGCAGTACCATCGGCGTAGTTGGGCTTAACTTCTCTGTTCGGAATGGGAAGAGGTGGAACCCCAGCGCTATAGCCACCTAAAAGTTTTAAGTAGTCAGTAGTGAGTAGATGGTAGTCAGTAGTTTTACTGATAACTGTTTACTGTTTACTGTCGACTTTATAATGTTGACTTACTGGAAAGAGAGCTAACAAAGCAAGCTAAATTTGATAGCATTACTATAATAGTTAAGAGTTTTAAGAGAAGAAAAGTTTCGGGCTATTAGTACTGCTCGGCTTTGACATTACTGCCTTTAGACCTACAGCCTATCAACGTTGTCGTCTACAACGGCCCTTAGAAGAAATCTCATCTTGAAGTTGGTTTCGCGCTTAGATGCTTTCAGCGCTTATCCTATCCGAACGCGGATACCCGGCGGTGCTCCTGGCGGAACAACCGGTAAACCGTAGGTTCGTCCAACACGGTCCTCTCGTACTAGTGTCAGATCTCCTCAAATTTCTTACGCCCACAACAGATAGGGACCGAACTGTCTCACGACGTTCTGAACCCAGCTCGCGTGCCACTTTAATGGGCGAACAGCCCAACCCTTGGGACCTTCTCCAGCCCCGGGATGTGACGAGCCGACATCGAGGTGCCAAACCATTCCGTCGATTTGAGCTCTTGGGAATGATCAGCCTGTTATCCCCGGAGTACCTTTTATCCTTTGAGCGATGGCCCTTCCATGCGGAACCACCGGATCACTATGCCCTAGTTTCCTACCTGATCGACTTGTCGGTCTCTCAGTCAAGCGCGCTTATACCATTACACTCTGTTGGCGGTTACCAATCGCCATGAGCGCACCTTTGGGAGCCTCCGTTACTCTTTTGGAGGCGACCACCCCAGTCAAACTACCCACCATACAGTGTCCTCCCGTCCGGGAGTTAGAATTCAAATAATTAAAGGGCCGTATTTCAAGGTTGGCTCCACCTGCGCTAGCGCGCCTGCTTCAAAGCCTCCGGCCTATCCTACACATTAAGTACCCAAATTCAATGTAAAGTTGCAGTAAAGGTTCACGGGGTCTTTCCGTCCCGTTGCGGGTAATCGGCATCTTCACCGATACTACAATTTCACCGAGCTCACAGCTGAGACAGTGCTCAGATCGTTACACCATTCGTGCAGGTCGGAACTTACCCGACAAGGAATTTCGCTACCTTAGGACCGTTATAGTTACGGCCGCCGTTTACTGGGGCTTCAATTCAAAGCTTCTCTTGCGATGACTTCTCCTCTTAACCTTCCAGCACCGGGCAGGTGTCAGGCCTTATACTTCATCTTTCGATTTTGCAAAGCCCTTTGTTTTTGTTAAACAGTCGCCTGAGCCATTTCTCTGCGGCCAACATTGCTGCTGGCGCCCCTTATCCCGAAGTTACGGGGCTATTTTGCCTAGTTCCTTAGCTGTGAATCACTCGAGCGCCTTAGTATTTTCTACTTGACCACGTGTGTCCGTTTAGAGTACGGGTACCTTATAGATTAACGCTAGCGGATTTTCTTGGAAGCCTGATTAGGTCCTTATCAGATCACCCGAGGGCTCTCTGTACTGTCAGGTTCGACTCGAAGTGCGGATTTGCCTACACCTCTCAACATCTACACCCTTTAACCTCCTATTCCGTCAGGAGGCCGGACTTTCACTTCTTCGTCCCCACTTCACTCTATAAGGTAGTACCGGAATATTAACCGGTTCTTCCATCGACTTCCCCCCTCAAGAGGTACGCCTTAGGTCCCGACTGACCCTGATCCGATTAGCGTTGATCAGGAACCCTCAGTCTTCCGGCGGGAGGGTTTCTCGCCCTCCTTATCGTTACTCATACCTACATCTGCTTTTCCTGCCGCTCCAATCTCTCTTACGAGAAACCTTCGACGCTGTACAGGAATGCTCCCCTACCATTCTTATTTGAATCCATAGCTTCGGTATAATGCTTATGCCCGATTATTATCCATGCCTGACCGCTCGACTAGTGAGCTGTTACGCACTCTTTAAATGAATGGCTGCTTCCAAGCCAACATCCTAGCTGTCTCTGCAGTCTGACTTCGTTAGTTCAACTTAGCATTAATTTGGGGACCTTAGCTGATGGTCTGGATTCTTCTCCTTTCGGACATGGACCTTAGCACCCATGCCCTCACTGCCAAAAACCATTTACATGCATTCGGAGTTTATCAGGACTTGATAGGCGGTGAAACCCTCGCATCCAATCAGTCGCTCTACCTCATGTAAACTATTTTGACGCTGCCCCTAAAGGCATTTCGGGGAGTACGAGCTATCTCCAAGTTTGATTAGCCTTTCACCCCTACCCACAAGTCATCCGAAAGCTTTTCAACGCTCACCGGTTCGGTCCTCCATTCCGTGTTACCGGAACTTCAACCTGCTCATGGGTAGATCACTTGGTTTCGCGTCTACTCCCACCGACTAATTCGCCCTATTCAGACTCGCTTTCGCTTCGGCTTCGCCCCTGAAGGGCTTAACCTTGCCGGTGAAAGTAACTCGTAGGTTCATTATGCAATAGGCACGCCGTCATCCCGTAAACGGGACTCCGACCGCTTGTAAGCGCACGGTTTCAGGTTCTTTTTCACTCCTCTATTCGAGGTGCTTTTCACCTTTCCTTCACAGTACTTGTTCGCTATCGGTCTCTCGGGAGTATTTAGCCTTACCGGATGGTCCCGGCAGTTTCACACAGGATTTCTCGTGTCCCGCGCTACTCAGGATACCACTAACAATTGTAAACATTACCAGTACGGGACTATCACCCTCTTTGGTACAAAGTTCCATTACGTTTCCTGTTCCTTTTACAATCATATGTCGTGGTCCTACAACCCCAACAATGCCGAAACACTGTTGGTTTGGGCTGTTCCCCGTTCGCTCGCCACTACTTAGGGAATCACGTTTGTTTTCTTCTCCTACAGGTACTAAGATGTTTCAGTTCCCTGCGTTCGCCCCCAGCTATGCTGAGTAATACTGCTTCACAGTATTGGGTTGTCCCATTCGGAAATCCGCGGATCAAAGGTCATTTGCACCTCCCCACGGCTTATCGCAGCTTATCACGTCCTTCATCGCCTCCGAGAGCCAAGGCATCCACCCTGCGCTCTTACTTACTTTTCTTCTCGTGCGGTTAATTGTCACCAACTAACCTGCGCTCTTAAATTATTATAGTATCGCTACCTTTTATTAGTGGTAAGTCGTTAGTTATATGTATTAAGGTTGCCCTTACTACTTATTACCTCTTTCTTACTACTTTAATTTAACTTTACTCGTTATCTCTCTACTTTCCAATATGTCAAAGAACTTTCGATAATTCATAATTAACAATTAATAATTGATAACTAATGTATTATCAGTGGTGAAACTTTGCGGGGTTGAACCGCTTTTCAGTTGATAACCGCTCTGGTCATCTCTCATCTGATCCCCTGTGGATCTGAAGTTTCTTTCAATAAGTATGTTTTTTTCTCATCACTCGCTTGTGATGGTGTCTTGTTTGTGGAGAATAACGGATTCGAACCGTTGACCCTCTGCGTGCAAGGCAGATGCTCTAGCCAGCTGAGCTAATCCCCCTTAAATTCAATATGCAAATTATTCAATGTGCCAATCTGCTAATTACTTTTGCATTACGCATTGGCATATTGGCATATTTTTTTTAATTGGCATATTAAAAAATGCTCCGCATTTTTTGTAGTCCCAGGCAGAGTTGAACTGCCGACCTCTACATTATCAGTGTAGCGCTCTAACCAACTGAGCTATAGGACTGAATTTCAGTTATCAGTCGTCAGTTAGCAGTTAGCTCGTCACTCTTTCTTCTCTTGTAACTGTCGTCGTTAACTGTTTGTTGTTAACTGTTAACTGGTTACTGTATATATAACAAATGTAGTAAAGGTAAGTTTAATGTATAACTAACCTATAATGTCACTTACTCTCATCACGTCGTCATCTCTCCAGAAAGGAGGTGTTCCAGCCGCACCTTCCGGTACGGCTACCTTGTTACGACTTAGCCCCAGTCACTGGTTTTGCCCTAAATCGCTCCTTACGGTCACAATCTTTAGGCACCCCCAACTCCCATGGCTTGACGGGCGGTGTGTACAAGGCCCGGGAACGTATTCACCGCGCCATGGCTGATGCGCGATTACTAGCGAATCCAGCTTCACGGAGTCGAGTTGCAGACTCCGATCCGAACTACGAAAGGCTTTAGAGATTAGCATCCTATCACTAGGTAGCGACCCTCTGTACCCCCCATTGTAACACGTGTGTCGCCCCGGACGTAAGGGCCGTGCTGATTTGACGTCATCCCCACCTTCCTCACATCTTACGATGGCAGTATCATTAGAGTCCTCAGCTTAACCTGTTAGTAACTAATGACAAGGGTTGCGCTCGTTATGGCACTTAAGCCGACACCTCACGGCACGAGCTGACGACAACCATGCAGCACCTACACATCTGCTATTGCTAGAAAACCTGTTTCCAAGTTCGTCAGATGCATTTCAAGCCCGGGTAAGGTTCCTCGCGTATCATCGAATTAAACCACATGTTCCTCCGCTTGTGCGGGCCCCCGTCAATTCCTTTGAGTTTCATTCTTGCGAACGTACTCCCCAGGTGGATTACTTATCGCTTTCGCTTAGCCACTGACATTCTATCGCCAACAGCTAGTAATCATCGTTTACTGCGTGGACTACCAGGGTATCTAATCCTGTTTGATCCCCACGCTTTCGTGCCTCAGCGTCAGTTACATTCCAGCAAGCTGCCTTCGCAATCGGTGTTCTGTGTCATATCTATGCATTTCACCGCTACACAACACATTCCGCCTGCCTCATTTGCACTCAAGACTACCAGTTTCAATGGCAATGTTAACGTTAAGCGTCAACCTTTCACCACTGACTTAATAATCCGCCTACGCACCCTTTAAACCCAATAAATCCGGATAACGCTTGGATCCTCCGTATTACCGCGGCTGCTGGCACGGAGTTAGCCGATCCTTATTCGTAGGGTACCTACAAGAGAGTACACGTACTCTTTTTTATCCCCCTACAAAAGAAGTTTACAACCCGTAGGGCCGTCTTCCTTCACGCGACTTGGCTGGTTCAGGCTCTCGCCCATTGACCAATATTCCTCACTGCTGCCTCCCGTAGGAGTCCGGACCGTGTCTCAGTTCCGGTGTGGGGGACCTTCCTCTCAGAACCCCTACTGATCGCAGACTTGGTAGGCCGTTACCCTACCAACTATCTAATCAGACGCATGCCCATCTATAATCTATAAATATTTAACAACTGCTCCATGCAGAGCTATTGTCTTATGCGGTGTTAATCTCCTTTTCAGAAGGCTATCCCCCAATTATAGGTAGGTTGCATACGCGTTACGCACCCGTGCGCCGGTCGCCACCAAAGTATTGCTACCTCGTGCTGCCCCTCGACTTGCATGTGTTAGGCCTGTCGCTAGCGTTCATCCTGAGCCAGGATCAAACTCTTCATTGTATAAATAGTTTTTGTTCCTTGTGATAACTAATATCGCTACTAATTATCGTGTTCTTCTCAAGATGACTTCCTTTATTTTATTAAAGGTGTAATTTAAGTAAATTGACGGTTAGCTCTCACACTAACCTTTCCTTATACTACATTTTGTTGTTTCAATTATATTCAAAGATCTCTTGTTTTGACCGCCTCTCTTTTCTGAGCGAAACGGACTGCAAAGGTACTGCTATTTTTTGAACTACCAAATGTCTTTGCAACTTTTTTCAAAACTTTTTTCTCAGCTTTGACCTCTGCAACACCTCCGTGTTACTCTCTCAAAGCGGCTGCAAAGTAACGCCCTTTTTCTCATACTTCCAAACTACAATCCCTTTTTTTTAGCAGAAAAATGAGGACTTTGTTCTATTCATTTGATATGATTCCGGTTATGGCACGAAAAAAAATCGATATTCTACCATGCCATTGCCACAACACACGAGCAATACCCCTGTTTTCCCTGCTTTTTCGACCTTTTTTTAGCTGAAAAAATATTCCGAAACAGTCCTGTTTTTCTCAAAGTCCCCAAAAACGGTCTCAATTTTTCATTTACCGGCATCGAAAAAAGAGAAAGAAAGGAATACTGTACGTGCAAAAATAATAAAAGCCTCCTGTTTTTTTTATCAAACAAGAGGCTTTTGATCCCGTCTACCGCAATATCCGGGCAAAATTCAATTATTATTTGCGCTTTTCTGCCAGATGCTTTTCCCAAGCCCAGGCCGATTTCAATGTATCTTCAACTGTTTCCTGCGCTTTCCAGCCCAAAACAGTGTTTGCTTTATCGGGATTAGCCCATACCTGTTCAATATCGCCATCACGACGCCCTACTACTTTATATGGAACTTCCACCTGATTGACCTCCTGGAATATTTTCAGGAGCTCCAAAACCGACAGTCCCCGGCCTGTCCCCAGATTAAATACTTCAAGGCGATTCTTACTCTTTTGCTCAACCATACGTTGCATGGCCACGACATGGGCTTTTGCCAGATCAACCACATGGATATAGTCGCGGATACAGGAGCCGTCGGGGGTATTATAATCGCTTCCAAAAACACTCAGTTGTTTACGCAGCCCAATGGCCGTTTGCGTAACGAAAGGAATCAGATTGTTGGGAACCCCATTCGGCAATTCACCGATTAAGGCTGAAGGATGCGCCCCGATGGGATTGAAATAGCGCAAAAGGATACTGTGAAGCCCCGTATTGGCATGAAGCGCATCATGAATTATCTCTTCGCAGATCTGTTTGGTATTGCCGTAAGGTGACATCGCCGGCTTAATCGGAGCCGTTTCGCTCACCGGCAACACATCCGGCTGACCATATACGGTACACGAAGAGGAGAATACGATATTTTTAATGTCGTGCAACGGCATCAGCTCCAAAAGATTCATCAACGATACCAGATTATTTCTATAATAGAGGAGTGGCTTCTCGACCGACTCACCTACCGCCTTGCTAGCTGCAAAATGAATAATCGCTTCCACTCCTTCGTTTTTCGACAATAAACGGTCAAGACCGACATAATCGAGGCAATCGAGGTTCTCAAACTGAGGTCGTATGCCGGTGATGGTTTCGATACCGGTCAATACTTCCACACTAGAATTGGAGAGGTTGTCGATAATCAATACCTCGAATCCGGCATTCTGCAGTTCAACCACTGTATGAGAACCGATATATCCGGTACCTCCCGTCACAATTACTTTTCCCATTTTTTTTTTAATTGAAAAAAGGCATACAAACACGACCGGTTTTTATGCCTTCCTTATATTATTATATGTACAACTTTATTTCTTCCACAACGATTTCGGATAAACGCCCTCTTTAATCAGCTGGTTAATTTTAAGAACCACCTGCGGACGGTCATTGGCATAGGTCACCCCAAACCATTTGGACGGTGTATCGAGAACCTTACAGGTAGCCTTGCCGGCAACGATCAATTCGTTGACAACCGTCGGAATATAAAATTCCGATTTGAGTTCCTGCCCCTTTGCCGCCAAAAAGCTTTTAAAACTTTCTTCCGAATAGTTGAAATAGTCGGGAGTAAAGCCCCACATATTCATCGAAACAGGCGTATTGAACTCCAGTCTGTTTTCCAGACCCTTTTCGTCAAGAAAAACAATGGTTCCTCCTTTTTCTTCGATGCTGGTTCGTTCAACAACCGAGGTCAGAAAACCGTTTTCGTCGGTAGTACATACACCACGACTTACCGATCCGCTTTCGGAGAGGGTATTTCCTACTCTGTAGCCAACCATGCAATAGTCATTTTGTTTGTTTTCAACGCTCATCAGAAACTGATAGAGAATTTCGAAAGACTCTTTCCCATAGAAATCGTCGGCATTGATTACGGCAAACGGTTCTTTAATGGCATCTTTACCCATTAACAGGGCATGATTCGTGCCCCACGGCTTTTCTCTCTCCTTATTATAATCAGAACCTTCCGGAACATACTCCACTTCCTGAAAAACCACTTCTACCGGCACAACATCGCGGTACTTCGGTATGATTTGCTCATTAAAATCTTTTTCAAAACTATGGCGGATAACAAAAACGATTTTCCCGAAGCCGGCGCGTACGGCATCAAAGACGGAATAGTCCATAATTGTTTCACCATTCGGTCCTAAACCATCCAATTGTTTGAGTCCTCCGTAACGACTGCCCATGCCGGCAGCCAGTAAAAAAAGTGTTGGTTTCATCTATATATGTATATGTAATTTATTAAATGTGGATCGAATTGAGATTCTGCGTAACCCGTATTGCCCTTACCGATAGAAATTATTCTTCTGTTTCTGAAAATTCTTCATCTTGCGCATACTTATCAGTCAAGAAACTTTTCCGTTTTGTTGGTTACCCACACACATCAAAGCCGTTATAAATAACAAAATCGGATAGGATCACTTTATCGGTTATCCTTGCAAATATACAAATTTGTCTCAAAACCCATACCCCGATTTTGTTTTTTAATAGCAAAAAGTCAACACAAATCTTGTGAGAATATCCAGATTGTCGTATATTTAACCCGAAATTTTCTAAACACAAATGTAATGGAAGACAAAGAATTACTCACGTTGGTTGAAGGCAAAGCACAACAGTGGATTGCCGGCAACTACGACGAAGCCACCAAACAGGAAGTAAGCAAATTACTTGCAGCGTCGGACAAGACAGACCTCATCGAAGCTTTCTATAAGGATCTGGAGTTCGGAACCGGCGGTCTCCGCGGCATCATGGGCGTGGGCACCAACCGCATGAATATCTACACCGTGGGTGCCGCCACTCAGGGATTGTCGAACTACCTGAAGAAAGAGTTCGGCTCGTTGCCCGAAATAAAAGTGGTGATCGGTCACGACTGCCGCAACAACAGCCGCAAGTTTGCCGAAATATCTGCCGACATATTTTCGGCCAATGGCATCAGGGTTTTCCTTTTTGAAGACCTCCGCCCTACCCCCGAAGCTTCGTTCGCCATTCGCCATCTCGGTTGCCAGAGCGGTATCATCATCACCGCCTCACACAACCCGAAAGAGTACAACGGCTACAAAGCTTACTGGAATGATGGCGCTCAGATGGTGGCTCCGCACGATGTGAACGTGATTAAAGAGGTGGAAAATATTAAAAGTGTCGACGAAATAAAGTTCAAAGGCAACCCTGCCCTCATCAAGATTATCGGAGAGGAGATCGACAGCGTTTACCTCGACAAGATCAAAACCATCTCGTTGTCGCCCGACGCGATTGCGCGCCACAAGGATTTGAAGATTGTCTATACCCCGATACACGGCACGGGTGGCCAACTGATCCCGCGCATGTTGGGTCTGCTGGGCTTTACCAACGTGATTCACGTTCCCGAACAGGATGTGGTCGATGGTAATTTCCCCACCGTGGTGTCGCCCAACCCCGAAGAACCGGCTGCTCTCGACATGGCGATTCAAAAGGCAAAAGCGGTGGATGCCGACATTGTGATGGCTTCCGACCCCGATGCCGACCGTCTGGGCATTGCCGTGAAGAACGACAAAGGCGAATGGATTTTGGTGAACGGTAACCAAACGGCGCTGATCTTCACCTACTACCTTATCCGTCGCTGGAAGGAACTGGGCAAAATAACCGGCAGCGAATATGTTGTAAAGACTATCGTTACCACCGAAGTTATCAAGGAGCTGGCCGAAAAGAACGGCGTGGAATGTTTCGACTGCTACACCGGTTTCAAGTGGATCGCAGCCGTGATTCGCGATCTGGAAAGCAAACGCCAGTACATCGGCGGAGGCGAAGAGAGCTACGGCTACCTTGCCGAAGATTTTGTACGCGACAAAGATGCCATCTCGGCCTGTTCGCTGATGGCCGAAATCGTTGCCTGGGCAAAAGACAACGGAAAAACGCTCTACGAAATGATTCAGGACATCTACCTCGAATATGGTTTTAGCAAAGAAAAAGGGATCTCCATCGTGCGCAAGGGCAAATCGGGTGCCGACGAAATTCGCCAGATGATGAGCGACTTCCGCACCAACCCGCCGAAAGAGATTGCCGGATCACCGGTAGCCTTTATCAAAGACTACAAATCACTGAAACAAACCGACGTTGCCGCAGGCTCCGTTACAGATCTGGTGATGCCGACCACCAGCGATGTGTTGCAATATTTCACTGCCGATGGCACTAAGATTTCGGTACGTCCTTCGGGCACCGAGCCGAAAATCAAATTCTACATCGAGGTACGCGGTACGCTGAACAGCCGAGCCGAATACGATGCTGTAAATGCTGCCGCCGAAGCGAAGGTAGATGCGGTGAAAAAATCGTTAGGAATCTGATTCAGACACGAATTTCACTAATTAACACAAATAAACCGGCCGGTACAAAATCAATTTGTACCGGCCGGTTTCTGTTTTATCGAATATCTATTTCAACAATTTTTTCGCGTGTTTGTCGAGAGCCCGCATCCCGGCCTCGTAGCCGATATCAAAAATATGGAGACTTTTGGTGGTTTCGAACATTCCGAACTCACGCGCCTTGGCCGGTTCTATCACCAAATCGCACACCTGCTTCTCTTCTACGGTGTTCGATTGCACCGTCAGGTGGTAGGTTCGTTCGGCGATTTCGATAATGGAGGTGAGGGGTTTGACGGTGGCAATGGGATTGACATGCACCCCGATAAGTTTGTGGCAACGGCTGCGGATAACCCGTGCCGGAAGGTTGCAGAAAATACCGCCGTCAACATACTGTTTGCCGTCCATCTCCACCGGATTCATCACAACGGGGATGCTCGACGAGGCAATGATAACCTTTAACAACGGACCGGAACTGAAATAGACCGGTTTGCCTTCGGAGAAATCGGTAGCATTAATCACCAACGGCATCGACAACTCTTCAAAAGTCTGCGCCCGAAGCATTCCGCCGATGGCCCGGTAAAAGCGTGCCGACGAGATAAACCCTTTGCGGGGCACCGCCACTTTGGCCAGTTGCAAAAATTTCGATTCCTGAAAAAAGAGCGCAATATCGCGGGGCAAATGGCCGTCGGCATAGAGCACGCCCACAATGGCACCGGCACTTACCCCCGACAAAATGCCCGGTTTCAGCCCGTGCTCCTCCATTGCCTGAAGTACGCCAAGGTGTGCCATCGCTTTGATACCACCACCACTCAGCGCCATTCCTATTTCGTATATCGTATTCTCCATAGAGTTGGATTTTACACAGAGTTGTAGCGAAGGTACAAAAAAACGCCGGGTAAAAAATCAACCGGCGTTTGTAAATTATCGATAAGATTTATCCACCAAACATCCTAATAACGATTCTAACCCCTCCGCTACGCTCGTCCCCTTTATCAAAAGGGGACACCACCGCATGCTGGATTCTGGATCAATTCATAAACGAAATGCAGATTAGTCTCCCCTTGAGCCCAAGGGGAGTACCCGGCACGGGGGTAGGGTTTGATTAGGGATTAAACCCTATGACATTGACATATTTTCTCGCAGCTTATTTACTGGAGAGATATCGCTCGGCTTCAATCGCCGCTTTGCAACCACTACCGGCTGCCGTGATGGCCTGCTTGTAGACCGGATCGGCCACATCGCCGGCGGCAAACACACCCGGAATTTTAGTAGCGGGAGAATCGGGCAAAGTAACGATATATCCGTTTTCGTCCAGTTCGAGATACTCTTTAAAAATGCCGGTATTCGGTTGGTGACCGATGCCCAGGAAAAAGCCGTCGATGGCAATCTTCACCTCTTCCTCTTCGGCCGTGCCGGGCTTTTTCACCAACGTAGCACCCTGCACCACGCCTTCGCCAAACAATCCTTTGGTAACATGCTCGAACAACACTTCGATGTTGGGAGCATTCATCACCCGATCACGCATGATAACGGATGCACGAAGGAAAGATTTACGCACAATCAGGTAGACCTTTGCTGCCAGATGCGAAAGATAAAGCGCCTCTTCGCAGGCAGTATCGCCACCACCCACTACGGCCACCACTTTTTTGCGATAGAAAAAACCGTCACAGGTTGCACAGGCCGACACGCCCGAACCGGCATATTTCTGTTCGTCGGGCAGGCCGAGATATTTTGCCGAAGCGCCGGTAGCAATAATCACCGATTCGGCTTCGATCACTTTTTCGCCGTCGATGGTAATCTTGTAGGGAGAAGCCGACAAATCGGCAGCCGTAGCCGCGCCATAACGGAGATCGGCACCGAAGCGTCCCGCCTGTTCGCGCAGGTCGGCCATCAGCTGATTGCCATCGACTCCGGCCGGATAACCGGGAAAATTTTCCACATCGGTGGTCGTTGTCAACTGACCGCCGGGTTGCATACCTTCGTACAAAACAGGAGCCAGATTGGCACGCCCGGCATAAATTGCTGCGGTGTATCCGGCAGGTCCCGAACCGATGATAAGGCACCGTACCTGTTCGGCAGCTCCGGTCACAGGTTGTGACGGTGCCGGATTATTGAGATTTAATGTTTGAAAATCCATGTTGTTCAATTCTTTAATGTGCAAATATGCCAATTTGCCAATCAAATTGGCATATCGGCATATTGGATAATTGGCAAATTATTTATCTTTCTTTCCGAAAACGGAGAAGTGTACGTAACGTTTCGGATGAGCCTTCAGGTCGACCATCAGGTCGTTGGCGCTGCCGGTCATATTCGACAGGTTGACGTACAATGTTTTGTCGTTAAGCAGCAATCCGAGCGTTCCCTCCTTGCTGTTCAGTTTGTTGGTTGCACTGGCTAAGTTGGCCAATGTCTGGTTCACGCTGGCAATGGTAGCGGCAAAATCGATGTTGCGCAGGTTGCCACTCACCGCTTCAAAGTTGTCCGCCATTTTGTTTACTTTGGTCAGAATCTGAGGCACATCCTTGTGCATCATTCCCTTCAGCTGAGCCGATGTTTCGTCTAAGTTGGCCGTTGTACGTTGAATCGAAGCCATGCTTTTGCCGATTGCCGGATCGGATGCCACCTTATTGAGATTGGTTATCAGCGAATCGAGCTTGGGCACGATCTTCTCGATACTGGGTAAAACGCCGGTTTTCAGCGCCTCCATCATGGTTACCGGCACAGACGATTCGATAATGTCGCCCGAGCTATAGTATCCGCTGGACTTTGTTCCCAACACCAAATTAATCTGCTTACCGCCCATCAACCCTTCATCGCCCAGTTCGGCTTGCGTCCCTTTCGGCAGTTTCAGATCCTTATTGATGGTAAGGTAGACCATAAAAGAGCTGTCGCGACTAAAATCGTACACAATTTTGTCCACCTGCCCCACTTTATATCCTTTTATATAAACCGCGTTGGAAGGTACCAACCCTCCCACATTTTTATAAATGGCAATATAATAATTCGTCGGAGAAAAAATATTGATTCCTTTCAGATAGTTCAGACCGAAGAAAAGCAGGCCTGCAGCAGCTACTACCACCAAGCCGATACGAGCTTCCCTGCTTTTTGCTAAAAAATTTTTATTCATAAAATAGTATTTGTCGTTTTACCGGCTCTTCGCCGCGTTTATCGCCTTTTTTTCCACTGCTTGATTGCATCCTGCAATGGGATTTTCTGGTCGCCCTTAAATGCAACGATGAATGCATCGGGAAACGATTTCAGAATTTGTCTGAACGAATTTACCACCTGATTGTAATCTGTCGACTCTGCCGTGGTATATTTATAGGTATTCTGTTCCTGATAGAAAGTCACATCTTCTATTCCTTTCAATTTCGGACTATGCTTTTTCAATTTGGTTGGTGAGGTAAAGAACTGCACCTTAAACGTAAGCGCATCTGCCTCGACCGCACCTTTTGGCTGATCCTGAGCAACTGCTGTTTCCGGCTGCGGAGCTTCGGCAACGACCGGTTGTGCTTTCTTCCGTTTTTTCCGCTTCGCGGACTCCTGCCGGGTTATTTCCGAACGAATCGAATCTTGTTTTGACGGCTGTTGATCCGGTTGTTTCACCGCAGTGGTATCTATCCGAGGCATAGCCCCGGAAGCCCTGCCCGAACGCCGGTCGTGTTCATGTTTGAACTTCCCGAAAGCCGCTACAATCGATTCGGCCAACCGTTGTTGTCCGCTTTCAGAGGTAATAAACTCCTCCTCACTCTGGTTCGAGATATAACCCACCTCAACCAACACAGCCGGCATCGACGTACGGTGCAACACCCAAAAACCGGCCTGACGTACTCCCCGATCGGCACGATTGGCCTTTTGCGAAAACTGAGTCTGAATATCGGAGGCAAACTGCACGCTTCGATCGATATACTTGTCCTGCATGTACTCGAACATGATATATGAATCCGTCGAGTTCGGATTAAATCCCTGATATTTCTGTTTATAATTATCCTCCAACAAAATTACCGCGTTCTCCCGACGAGCCACATTCATGTTCGCCTGTGTTTTGGCCAAACCCAACGTATAGGTCTCGGCACCCGAAGCCGCCGGACTGGGCGATGAGTTGGTGTGAATGCACAAGAACAGATTCGAGTGTGCATTGTTGGCGATGGAAGCACGCTCTTCCAACGGAATAAAAACATCCGTTTTACGGGTATAAACCACCCTCACATCGGCATACCGGCTCTCGATCAGCTTCCCAACCTTCAGGGCTACCGCCAGATTAATGCTCTTCTCTTTTGCAAATGAGCCTATCGCTCCGGGGTCTTTTCCTCCATGTCCGGCATCAATTGTAACAGTAAAATTAGCAGCAAACACTGTGCCAAAGGACAATACAAAGGATAGCAGACAAATAGATACGATGAATAGCTTTCTCATTTTACTCGTCGGTTTTAAGCTACAAAAATAACAAATAAAATCCTGATGCAAAAGTTGTATTTTTGTCTACAAAATAAACGTACTCAACAACGTTCAATCAAAACCTTTTCCGATGGATTATCGCGAACAAGTCTTCATGGCAGTGGCCGAGAATCTCAACTTTACCAAAGCCGCCGAGAGCCTCTTTATATCACAACCGGCCGTAACGAAGCATATCCACGAGTTAGAGAGCAAGAGCGGCATCGCTCTGTTTACCCGCAAAGGTAACCGAATTTCCCTGACACAAGCCGGCGAAATCATGTATAATCGTTTGCGCACCATCGACAACATGTATAATGAGCTGAATTACGAGCTCAGCACGCTCAAAGGCGAGAGCGAAGGCACTCTGCGACTGGGTGCAAGCTCTACCATTGCGCAATATGTAGTGCCGGCACTGTTGGCCGCATTCCGGAAACGCTACCCCAAAATAACGCTCCACATGGTTTCCGGCAATTCACAGCAAATGGAAAATCTGCTGACAGAAAACAACATCGATATTGCGCTGGTAGAGAATAGCAGTGGAGCACCGAATCTCCGGTACACGCCCTTCATGCAAGACAATCTCGTTGCCGTTGCCGGATCGGGCTCTCTCTACGCGCGAAAAAAATCGTTAACCGTCAATGACCTTGCAGCGGCACCTCTGATCGTACGGGAACAGGGGTCGGGCACCTTGCAAACACTGATGCAAGCGTTCCTCAACGCAGGCCTCCACCCCGAACAGCTCAACATTGTAGCCACACTCGGTGCCACCGAAGCCATCAAAAATTTTCTGACCGTCTACGACGGCATCGCCTTCATCTCCGAACGCGCCATCGGGAAAGAGCTCCAATTCGGTCTGCTAACGGCGCTAACCGTCAAAAACCTCGCCATCACCCGTTCATTCCGCATGGCCGAACGGCAGGGACCCACCCTGCATGCCCAGGAAACATTCTCTTCATTCATGCTTCGTTATAACTTTTAGTAATCGAAAAGAACAAAATACTATTTTATTTTATTATTGTTCATAGCTACCTTTGCGCCGTAAAAAAGAGTCGGAACGAAGGCCGGTTTGTCTTTGTATCCAGCTCTTCCACACAGAACACAGATTACTAAAAGCAGATCATTATGTTTCTAAACAATCAAAAATTACATCTCATCCACGGCATCCTGTTCGTCGCACTATTCGCCTGCGCCGCATTTTACATTTCCGAGTCGAGCGCGATGAAATATATTTCATTCAGTCCGTTGATTATCGGTATCATTCTGGGAATGATATACGGGAATACGCTCAAAAAACAGATGCCGGCAGAGTGGCAACCCGGTATTAAATTCAGCTCGAAAAAGATTTTACGCCTTGCCATTATTCTTTACGGATTTCGCCTCACTTTTCAAAATATTATGGCCGTGGGCGTAGAGGCAATTATGCTCGACCTCATCATCATTACCGGAACCTTGTGCATCGGTATTTTGCTCGGTAAATTAATGAAGATGGATAGCGAAACGGCTTTATTAACCTCTACAGGTAGTGCCATTTGCGGTGCCGCAGCCGTATTGGGAATGGAGTCGGTATTGAACAACAAAGCGCACAAAACAGCTATTGCCGTCTCCACGGTAGTCATTTTCGGTACAACATCCATGTTCCTGTATCCTGTTATGTTTCGTAGCGGGTTGTTCCACCTTACCGACCGGCAGTGGGGCCTCTACACCGGCTCGACGATCCACGAAGTGGCCCATGTGGTTGGAGCCAGCAACCCGATGGGTGAAGTAATTGCCGGCTCTGCCATTATTGTAAAGATGATCCGCGTCATCTTTTTAGCCCCTGTATTATTGCTATTTGCATTTATCGTTGCACGGAAAGCAAAAAAAGCAAATGGAGATAACGCACAGGATGCAAAAATCACCATTCCCTGGTTTGCATTTGGTTTTTTAGCCGTTATCGGTTTCAACTCGTTCAATTTGTTACCGCAAGCAGTGATTAGCGTCATCAACTACATCGACACCTTTTTGCTGACAATGGCAATGACCGGTCTCGGAATGGAAACCCACCTGCGTCAATTCAGGGAAGCCGGTATCAAGCCCTTTCTTCTGGCTTTTATTTTGTTCGTATGGCTTATCGTCGGCGGATACTTTATTGTACAACACCTGCCGATATTCTAAGGCAAAGCTGTTTGCACAAAAATATCGGCCAAAACGACAATCTGTTAAAGAGATGATTTTGAATCAGTTCAAAGCCATCTCTTTTTTATTTGCTTTTATTGACTATATTTTTAGTCATTTTTAATGCTTTGAATTTGGAATGACTATATTTTTAGTCGTATGTTTGTGGAAGTAATTAGTAGCTGCATTTTCATTTGCTCTTACAACCCTAAAACAATACCTCTATGTTCCGAAAATTCCTTTGCCTTATACTGTTTGCGTTTTGCATTCATGCTTTTGCTGTAGAAAAAAACGCGTATTTAATTCAGGTGTCGCAAAAATTGGATCAAATCAAGTCGGCAACATACATCAGGTACATATCGGCTACTGCTCCATTTGACACCGTTGTGTCAAAAAGCTTCAATTGTTACCTAACGGAATTTAATAATCCGGAAGACACATTTGTTGGAGCCAGTTATGCTGAGTTTCAGATAGAAGATTCTACTAAAATGATCTACTTCTATGATGGGAAAGTCAAAGCCCATTTAGATTGGGAAAATAAAACAATCCCTGTTGATAGTTTTCAAAACAATAAAAATCCGTACAGGATTGTGTATCCGCCATTTTTCACCCATATTAAAAGCCTCATTAAGTATGCATTAGATACCACTGATAGTCTAAAAATTGGATTAAAGGATCTTGGAGATTCTGTTCAAATAAGCTTGTTTATTAAAAACAAGATACCCGAAGTTGTTGGTAACCGGATTGTGTATGGAGAAGACCCTGCTATCGATGAAAAATATACCCAATACGATATTTGGATAAATAAAGAGACTGAATTACCATATCGCCTAAAGAAAAGAACCCCTATGTTCATCTCTTGGGAAACTACGAAGAATGTCCACATCAATAAAGCAAATACTGCATTATTCGTGGCATCTAAGTATTTTCCTCCCGACTTTTCTGTTATTAATAACAAGAATGAAAAACCAAACATAATTGACTTAGAGGGAAAGGAAGCCCCAGACTGGAGTCTACAAAGCACTGATAATAAAACGATTAATCTTAAAGATTTAAAGAGTAAAATTTTAATGATACAGTTCACGGGAATTGGTTGCGGACCATGTTTTCTTTCAATTCCATTTCTTAAGCAATTGGTTGCTGATTATAAGAATAAGAGCTTTGAATTCATCAGTATTGAGAGCTGGTCAGGAAATATGGAAGAACTAAAAAAGCATAAACAAAGGAATAGTTTTAATTTCAAGTTTTTAAAAGCAGAAAGGAATATGATGAAAGAATATCAAGTAAATTCCGTACCTGTCTTTTTTATACTTGATGAAAATAGAGTAATTAGGAAAGTTATTCATGGATATCTGAGAGGGACAACGGATAAAGAGATAAAAGATACTATTGATAAATTACTGGAATAAGTTTCAACCCAACAATAATCGATTAAACAGATGACTATTAATTAATTCGGAGTCATTTTCTATTTACTTTTTTTGACTATGTTTTTAGTCATTTTTAATGTTTGAAATTTGGAGTAACTACGTTTTTAGTCGTATGTTTATATAAAAATAATTCAGTCATGATACAACTTACGAAAGCAGAAGAACAAATTATGCAAATTCTCTGGTCATTGAGAGAAGGCATTGTTCAGGATGTCCGCCAGGCCTTTCCCGACCCGAAACCCTCGCGGAATACGATCTCTACGGTAATCCGGATTCTGGAACAAAAAGGATTCGTCGAACACAAAGCGTATGGAAGAACTTACCTCTATTTTCCGAAAATCGCAAAAGAGGAGTATACAAAAAGACAAATGTCTTCGATGATTCACAACTATTTCAATGGTTCATTCGCCTCTATGGCCTCTTTCTTTGTCAAAGAAAACGATTTATCGATGAGTGAACTGGATGAGTTGCTGAACCAGATAAAAAAGAATGTCGAACATTAAAAACCAAACCCACCATGAATCCATTATTCGATTATCTAATCAAATCGTCGCTTTGGCTGATCGCCTTTTATGCCGTGTACCGGCTCCTGCTCAGCAAAGAAACGTTCGCCAACTTCAACCGTTTTTTTCTGCTGTTCGGATTGCTCGCCTCGGTCGTAATGCCTTTTATGGTTATCTATCGCACAGTTCACATCAGTGCGCCGGTAACGGACAACTTACCCATTGTCACCTCCCTGACGCCCATACGGATACAATCACAACCAGTCTCATGGGAAGAGATGCTTCAAAACGCGACCACGGCACTGTACGTTGCCGGCATTCTGTTTCTGGTTCTAAAAACAGCTATCAGCCTGATTCCGCTGCTGAAAGAGATAGGAACATACAACGGAGATAATAGATTGATTTACACCCGAACGCACCAGACGCCCTTCTCATTCGGGAAATACATCTTTATTCCGGAAAGCACATCCGACGATGAACTTGGGTTGATCCTTACTCACGAATATACTCACACCAAACAACTTCATTATCTGGATTTATGGCTTGCACGATTCATCTGTATCTTACAGTTTTTCAATCCCGTTGTATGGCTATATTCCAAAGCTATACAGGAAAACTGTGAGTTTATTGCCGACCGGCAAACACTACTGCAAACGAATTTGAAAGAACAATATTTTCAACTCCTGATAAAATATAGTCTCAATCACCAATTGAGCCCCGTTAGTTTACATTTCTCATTTCCATTAATCTTTAAACGTATCCAAATCATGAAACAAAAACAATCCAGCAAACTTGCGAGTTTGAAAAGCTTAGTGGTCGTTCCACTGGCATGTGGCATTATGGCAGGTTTTGCCCAAACAAAAGTTATTGAAGACAAACCTGTATCGACTCAACAGAGTAGCACCACACTGCTGGCTTCTGCCGAAAAAGCAAAGCCAACGAACAAGCAACCCGAAGTTCAATCGCAGCAAGATGCAAATCAACAAATCCTTGCACAAAATTCTACCAAGACGAAACAAAAGGCACAAAAAGCTGACACAAAAACGAATGACGAAAATGAAATTGTTGTTGTAGGATACGGCTCCCTATCTAATAACAGTAGCAATAACAATACCCAGCAAGCAGCAAAAAAGGAATCCTCCAATCAAGTATTTATGGTTGTTGAAGACATGCCGAAATTCGCGGATGGAGATGTGGCAACATTTCTGGCAAAGAACGTCAAGTATCCTGTAGAAGCTCAAAAAGATCGGATTCAGGGTCGAGTAATTTGCCAATATATCGTCGAAAAAGACGGATCGATCAGCAGCGTACAGGTTGTTCGAGGTGTACATCCGCTACTCGACGCGGAAGCCTGCCGGGTAATCTACTCCATGCCCAAATGGATTCCGGGAAAACAAAGAGGAGAGGTTGTTCGGGTAAAATACACAATACCAATAGCATTTACCCTCAAATAATACACAAAGCTGTTAATCAAACGAGAAGGAGCGATTTTAAAAGACAACCGTAATGTTGTCTTTTAAAATCGCTCCTTTCCTATTCCGGGCAAATAAAGATTATTCGAAATAACCTTTCATAATACCCCTGGGAGAGTTACGGACAAAGAGTAAAATTTCATCCCGTTCTTTCGTTGCCGGCATTTCAGCTTCGATATGTTCGATAGCCACACTGGTATTCATCCGCGATAAATAAATATAACGGTAGATTTCCTGTATGTCTCTTATTTGCTCGTTTGTAAAACCTCTGCGACGAAGACCCACCGAATTGATTCCGCAGTAGGAGATCGGTTCGCGGGCAGCTTTTACGTAAGGAGGTATGTCTTTATTAACCTTGCTTCCACCCATCGTCATTACGTGAGCTCCAACGTGAGTAAACTGGTGAATCATGGTGCCGCCTCCGATTACAGCCCAATCACCAATAACAACTTCACCGGCAAGCTGTGTCACATTCGACATAATTACATTATTTCCCACAGTACAATCGTGAGCTACATGGCAATAGGCCATTATCAGACAGTTATCACCAATTGTTGTGCTTCCTTTCGATGCAGTCCCTCTATTGACGGTTACACATTCGCGCAACGTGGTATTATCACCGATAATGGCTAACGTGTCTTCTCCTTTGAATTTCAAATCCTGAGGAATGGCACTGATTACGGCACCCGGAAAAATTTTGCAATTTTTCCCGATACGAGCACCTTCCATGATCGTTACATTCGAACCGATATGCGTTCCCTCTCCGATAACGACATTTTTGTCGATAGTAACAAATGGTTCTATTACTACATTGGAAGCAATTTTGGCCTCCGGATGTATGTATGCTAACGGTTGCTTCATACGTAAATAATTGAATTTATTAATTATTGCGTGAAAGTGTCAGTCAAAATATCCAATGGATGGATAAAATTGATCTATCTGATACTTTCAGCACAGAATCAGTCTCTGCTGTTTGTTATGTATTATTTATTTTTTGCTATTTGAGCCATGAATTCAGCTTCCGCTACAATTTTATCGCCGACAAAAGCATATCCTTTCATCGTGGCACAGCCCCGTCGTATCGGACTGATCAACTCTAACCGAAAAATAACAGTATCGCCGGGAACTACTTTGTGTCTGAATTTTACATTGTCTATTTTCATAAAATAGGTTGAGTACAATTCCGGATTTTCGACCTGATGCAATATCAGCAATCCTCCGGTTTGTGCCATCGCCTCCACTAACAAAACACCCGGCATAACGGGTTCGTTGGGGAAATGCCCCATAAAAAAAGTCTCGTTACTGGTCACATTCTTCAAACCAATTACCACCGAATGGGTAATATCAATCACTTTGTCGACCATTAAAAAAGGCCAACGATGCGGCAGCATCTTTTTTATCTGGTTGATATTCAACACCGGCTCTTTATTCGGATCATATACCGGAATAGAGACCTCCTGGCGTTTAATATCTTTACGGATGGCTTTGGCTAATGCCGTATTGGTTTTATGACCCGGACGGGTTGCTATCACCTTCCCTTTGATAGGTTTTCCGATTAAGGCAAGGTCGCCCATCACATCCAACAGTTTGTGTCGGGCAGGTTCGTTCTCAAATTGAAGCGGAGTAAGGTAACCCAACTCCTCTACTTTTTTGTGCGGATGATTCAACAAATCGGCAATACGATCAAGTTCGGTCTGCTTTATCGGTTCATCGTAAATAACCAAAGCGTTTTCAAGATCGCCCCCTTTTATGAGGTTCATCTTAAGCAATTGCTCCAGTTCTCTGACAAAAACAAATGTACGACAAGCAGCAATATCGGTGGCAAAATCTTCCAACTGGTTCAGTACGGCATACTGGTTACTCAGAATAGACGATTTGAAACCGATCATTGTCTGAATACTAAAATGATCGTCCGGAAGGATTACAATCGAAGAGTTCGTTACCGGATCGTTATATTCGATTTTCTTTTTTACAATAAAGTAATCTTTATCGGCTTCCTGCTCTACAACACCGACCGACTTAATCATTTCGACGAAAGGTTTAGCACTCCCATCCAGAATAGGAAATTCAGGAGCGTTAACCTCCATAAGGCAATTATCTATTTCAAAAGAAAACAGAGCTGCCATGGCATGTTCTATCGTACTTACATGAGCGTCTCCGTTCGCCAAAACAGTTCCGCGGGTAGTTTGTGTAACATATTCAGCTAATGCAGGAATCGTAGGATGTCCTTCTAAATCAATGCGTTTTATTATGCACCCGTAATTTTCAGGTGCCGGGAAAAATGTGAGCTGAATATCAACTCCTGTGTGAAGCCCTTTTCCCTGTAAGGTAAAGGATCCGTTAAGGGTTTTTTGTTTCGGCATTTTGGTTTGTTAGTTAGTCTGCTTTTATTTGATTGCGTAACAGGTCTATCTCTTTTTGCAAAGCCTCAATGGTTCGCACCAACTCTGGTAATTTTCTGAAATAGACATACGCTTTATTATATTGCATCATAGGTATTGCCGGAGCTCCCATGAAGACTGAATTCTCCTTAATATTTGCAATTACGCCTGCCTGCGCCGTAAGTTTAACGCCATTTTCGATATGCAAATGGCCTGCAATACCTACCTGACCGCCAAACATGCAGTTTTCGCCGATTTTTGCCGAGCCTGCAATGCCTGTTTGTGCCGCGATTACGGTATTGGAACCGATATCCACATTATGAGCGATTTGTATCAGGTTATCAAGCTTTACTCCTTTGTGAATAATAGTAGAGCCCATGGTTGCCCGGTCGATAGTGGTATTTGCACCAATCTCGACATCATCTTCCAATATCACATTTCCGATTTGAGGAATTTTATTGTAACTGCCATCCTCGGCGGGAGCAAACCCGAATCCATCGGCACCGATTACCACACCCGAATGGATAACGCATCGATTGCCAATGACGCAATCGGCATAAATTCTGGCTCCGGCATAAACGGTAACACCGTTACCAATAGTTACGTTATCGCCAATAAAACTTTGGGGATATATTTTTACGTTTTCCCCCATTTTTACATTATCGCCGATATAGCTGAAAGCTCCGATATAGGGGGAAGCTCCGATTTCTGCAGTTGCCGATACGTAAGAGAGGGGTTCTATGCCGGTTTTATTCGCCTTGGAACTATTAACCAATTGAAGCAGCGATGCCAACGACTGATAGGCATTATCAACCTTGATAAGGGTGGCTGCTATCGGTTTTTCCGGAATAAAATCTTTGTTGACAAGGATAATTGCAGCTTTGCAATCGTATATAAAATGGCTGTATTTGGGATTGGATAAAAAAGTAAGTGTGTTGGGAATACTTTCATCTATTTTAGAAAGGTTATTAACTTTAACTTCTGGATTGCCAACGACTTCTCCTTGTAAGAAATTGGCAATTTGTTGCGCAGAAAATTCCATTCGTATGAGTTTTTGTTGTGTGTGATTTAGTTCGGTCAGAACTTTCTTCTTTTTGAAACTACAGTATATCTTAAATAAGATGCTATCAATACATGATTCGTTGCATTGTGATCCAAAATTTGTCTGTTTTATAGTTGTCGATACAAGAAATATTCCTGATAATAAACCATTAAAGACCTAATGCAGACAGAATAGAAAGCAATTCAAGTTAAAATAAAGCGTGCAAAGATATAAACATTAATTGAAACGAGCTATCTTTTTTTTATAAATGTATGAATAATATACTGAAAATTAGTTGCGTATAACAATTATATCTGCATAAGAATGAGCTCTTTTGTTTAACTATAAGCAGAAATAGCACAGGCAATTGAATCCGCGATGGAATAAAATGGCGATTGAATTCATTTGCGGACTTAGTAAAATAATAGAAACGGAGGATAAGAAAAGAGCTCGGGAGTGGAGTTCTTAACGGAAAAATAGCTACTTTTGCAGGATAAAATACATACTTTCTTAACACTATGGATAAGAAGCACTTTTCTCAGTTTCTCGATTTTTTAAAAGGGAGTTTGATCCTGAAAAACATATTATATGCAATCGCAATAGTAGTTGCCTTGCTGGTGTTCGTCCTCTTTATGTTGCAATTTTATACCCATCATGGAGAAGCCGAAACGGTGCCTAACTTATGTGGAATGCAAATTGGAGATGCGCAGAAAATGCTGGATAGTAAGGATATGCAATATCAGGTGATCGATTCTGTATATAAACCCGACAAAGCACCCGGAATGGTGATGGAACAATCTCCGGCAGCCGGATCCAAAATAAAATCGTATCGAAGTATTTATATCACCATTAATGCAAAAATGCCTCCGGGAGTTGCCCTTCCGGATGTACGCGATCTTTCGTTGCGTCATGCACAGTCGTTGCTGGAAAGTATGGGCATCAAAGTTATCGGCATTGAATATGTTCCATCGGAATTCAGCGATTTGGTCAGGGATATTAAATTTAACGGACAGACCTTGACCCCGGGTCAGAAAATACCGGCAGGCAGTGGAGTCGTACTTGTGGTAGGCCGTACTTCCACCGATGAAGACGGAAGCCAGCTCATGCCCGATGTTCAGTCTCTATCGCTGGATCAGGCGACAAAATTGATTAACAGCCACATGCTCACGATAGGAGCCACCAATTTCGACGTGGAGCCATCAAGCGAACAGGATAAGGCTAACTATGTGGTGTATAAACAGACACCGGCAGCCAACGACTCGGTTCCGGCAGGGAAAGCGATCACTTTGTGGCTGACCAAAGATAAGAATAAGGTTGCTACTAACGACGAAGTAGCAGCTCCTGCTCCGGCAAAAACAGCCCCGGCGACAGCTCCGAAGAAAGAAGAAAAAAAGAAAAAGAAAGAGGATATTGAGAAATTCTTCTGATAACAACAGACCCGCATCCCAGATTATGATCGAAGATTTAGACGCAGATCAGGAAGAACTGGATGATCAGGAAGAAATTCCGGAACAAGAACTGTTTGAACATTTCCGTTTTGTAGCTGATAAAGGCCAGACATTGTTGCGCATAGATAAATTCCTGGTCGACAGGATTCAGAATGTATCGCGCAACCGCATTCAGGAGGCCGCTGCGGCCGATGCTATCTTAGTAAATGGCGTCGCCGTAAAATCGAATTACAGGGTCAAGCCCAACGATGTGGTTGCCATCATGATGACCTATCCGCCTCACGAGACGGAGATCCTTCCCGAAAACATTCCTTTAAACATTGTGTACGAAGATAATGCTTTGCTGGTTGTCAACAAACCGGCCGGATTGGTCGTTCACCCCGGACATGGCAATTTTGATGGGACATTGGTCAATGCACTGGCATATTATTTGCAACATGAACCAACGTACAACCCCAATGACCCGCGATTAGGGTTGGTGCACCGCATCGATAAGGATACGTCCGGACTTTTGGTGATTGCCAAAACGGAAGAGGCTAAAACCTATCTCGGCAAACAGTTTTTTCATAAAACAACCAAGCGCCTTTATTGGGCACTTGTGTGGGGAATTGTAGAACAGGACGAGGGAACGATCGTGGGGCACGTCGGCCGAAGCCTGAAAGACAGGCAGAAAATGGCTGTTTTCCCGGATGGAGACTATGGCAAGCACGCGGTAACACATTACCGGGTACTGGAACGGTTGGGATATGTAACACTGGTTGAATGCCGGTTGGAAACAGGACGAACGCACCAAATCCGGGCCCATATGAAATATATCGGCCATCCGCTTTTTAATGACGAACGCTATGGCGGACATGAAATTCTGAAAGGGACTCAATATGCTAAATATAAACAGTTTGTAAAAAATTGTTTCGATATATGCCCAAGACAGGCGCTCCATGCCAAAACTCTGGGATTTGTACACCCGGTGACCCACGAAGAGCTCTATTTCGATAGTGAAATTCCTGACGATATGGCACAGTTGCTGGATAAATGGCGGGGATATATTGCCGGAAGAGATTCTGTATAGCCGGGTAGTGACAGAGACCGTCTTATTTGTTTACGATTATGAGAAACAAACGTAAAATAATTAATGATCCGGTATTCGGATTTATCAATATTCCTACCGAATTTTTGTATGATCTGATTCAGCATCCATATATGCAGCGCCTTACCCGCATCAAACAGTTGGGTATGTCGTCGTTTGTTTATCCCGGCACCCAGCACACCCGCTTTCAGCACTCGTTGGGAGCCATGTACCTGATGGGCGAAGCTATTGCCCAGCTGCGCATGTTGGGCTACGATATTAACAAAGAGGATTGCGAAGGGGCATTAGCTGCCATTCTGCTACACGACATAGGACATGCACCCTTCTCACACGTATTGGAACATAGCCTGGTATCGAATATTTCGCACGAGGAGATCTCTTTGCTGATGATGCAGCAGATCAACAAGGAGGAAAAAGGACGGCTGGACAATGCGTTGAAAATCTTTCTCGGAACACATCCGCATCTCTTTTTACACCAATTGGTTTCCGGACAGCTTGACGTGGACCGGTTGGATTACCTCCGGCGCGACAGTTTCTATTCGGGCGTGACGGAGGGTACCATTGGTTCCGACCGCATCATTAAAATGATGGATCTTTACAAAGATCATCTGGTTGTGCAGGAGAAAGGAATCTATTCTATTGAAAAATTTCTGATGGCCAGGCGGTTGATGTATTGGCAGGTGTATCTGCATAAGACATCCATTGCAGCCGAAAAACTGATGATTCACGCTCTGACACGGGCAAAAGAGCTTGCCATGGAAGGTCAGGAGCTGTTTGCGTCGCCTTCGCTGCACTTTTTCTTATACAACTCCATCTCGAAACAAGATTTCATCGAACGTCCCGAAGTGTTGCAACAGTACGCTTTGCTGGACGATAGTGATATATTATCGGCCATGAAGGTATGGATGAACCATCCGGATGTGGTACTGTCGACGCTAAGTAGCGGATTTATCAACCGGCGCTTGTTTAAGGTGAAGGTTTTGCCACAGCCGTTGTCGCCGAAAGAGTGTCAGGAACAGAATGCGCAGTATCAGCAACATTTTGGAATTTCGGAGCATGATGCCAACTATTTTTGGGCGGTAGAGGAGGTCTCTAATGAAGCCTACAATCCCAACGAAGCCGGCATCCGGATAAAATACAATAACGGGGATGTGAAGGATATTACCGAAGCATCCGATATGTTTAACCTGCAGGTATTAAGTAAAGAAGTAACCAAATTCTATCTCTGCTACTGGCCTGTTTATTAACAACTAACAATATGAACGCATTCGTTACCGGCGCCACCGCCGGATTTGGGAAGGCTATAGCCCTTCGAATGGCAAAATTAGGATACAATCTTATTATTACCGGCCGCCGTAAAGAGCGATTGGATAGTTTGTCAGAAACGCTAAAAAATGAATTCTCGGTCAGGGTTTTGCCTTTGTGTTTTGATATACGCGATCGTGAGGCTTGTCGTTTGGCTGTCGAAAACCTACCTGCCGAATGGCAAAAGATTGATGTGCTCGTGAATAACGCAGGATTGGCTGCCGGTTCGGCACCGTTCAACGAATTCGATATCGACGACTGGGAAAAGATGATTGATACCAACGTGAAAGGGTTGCTCTACATCAGCCGGTACATCACCCCTTTGATGGTGGCGGCCAATTCGGGACACATCATCAATCTGTCGTCGATAGCCGGGCGTGAAGTCTATCCCTCGGGCAATGTGTACTGCGCTACAAAACATGCGGTGAACGCCATTTCGCAGGGAATGCGCATTGACATGCTGAAGCACAACATCAAGGTGAGTTCCATCTCTCCGGGTGCGGCGGAGACCGAATTTTCGTTGGTTCGCTTTCACGGCGACAAAACAAAAGCCGATGCGGTATATCAGGGGTTAACTCCTTTAAATGCCGACGATATTGCCGATGCGGTGGAGTATATCGTTACCCGTCCGGCTCATGTTAATATTAACGACATCTTTATTACACCTGCCCGCCAGGCAAATACCTACGTGTATAACAGAACGGAAGACTAAGTTGTGAGTTTGTTATGGCAGAATCATTTTTAATTCCGGAAAAGGATCGGCGCGAGATTGCACGATATTATCGCAATATGCTACACGCCGTGGATAACATCTTGACCAAGGATGATATCAAGATGTCGCGCCAATGGATCTACCAGTCGATAGCAAAAATGATTGAGGATGGTGACGCGATGCCGACACGTCGTGTTATCAAGCATTTGCGAATGGCTAAGGTATTGGTTAACGAATTCGGATTAGGGCGTTCGGCTATTTTGGCCACCGTATTGTACGACAGTTTACTGGCCGGATCAGAAACGCTCGAATCGATTGAGAAGCAGTTCGGACAGTCGGTATCGCTTATTGTACACGGACTATGCCGGGCACATGATCTGTATGAGAAAAACAGCGCCATAGAGACGGAAAATTTCAGGCAACTGTTGCTGACTTTTGCCGAAGATATGCGGGTGATTCTCATCATGATTGCCGACCGTCTCGATACAATGCGAACGCTCAGAGATCACCATGCCGACGATGAAGTGCGGCTGAAGGTCGCACATGAAGCGTCGTACCTCTATGCCCCGCTGGCGCACCGTATGGGTTTGTATGCCATCAAGACCGAACTGGAAGATCTGTCGCTGAAATATTCCAACGCGGATATTTATAAAGAGATTGCGCATAAGCTGAACGAGACGAAACGTTCGCGCGATCACTATATCGCATCGTTTATCGAACCGGTGAAGACCCGTTTGGAGGAGGCCGGTTTCAACTTTGAAATCAAGGGGAGAACCAAGTCGATTCACTCGATTTGGAACAAAATGAAGAAGCAGAATACTCCTTTTGAAAATATTTACGATCTGTTCGCGATCCGGATCATTCTCGACACCCCTGTTGAAAAGGAAAAGTCAGAGTGCTGGCAGGTTTATTCCATCGTGACCGATATGTACATGCCCAATCCCAAGCGGTTGCGCGACTGGCTTTCGATTCCCAAGTCGAACGGTTACGAATCGCTGCACATTACCGTGATGGGGCCTGACGGCAAGTGGGTAGAGGTGCAGATTCGTACACGCCGGATGGACGAAATTGCCGAAAAAGGGGTTGCTGCTCACTGGAAATACAAAGGCATCAAGAGCGAATCGAGCGGCATGGACGAATGGTTGAAAAACCTGCGTACCATCCTCGAAAATCCGGAGATGAACTCCAAGGAGGTGATGGACAACTTCAAACTCAACCTCTACGACGACGATGTATTCGTGTTCACGCCAAACGGCGATCTGCATAAACTGAAAAAGGGAGCTACGGTTCTTGACTTTGCGTTTGCAATTCACTCCGGCCTGGGATGCCGCTGTGTGGGTGCCAAAGTGGGCGGACGAAACGTTCCGCTGAAGTATATTTTGCTGAATGGCGATCAGGTAGAGATTCTGACATCGGCCAACCAAACGCCGAAGCGCGACTGGCTCAATATTGCCGTTACCTCCAAGGCGCGGACTAAAATCAAGCAGTCGCTCAAGGACGAGGAGAACAAAGCTGCCGATCTCGGTCGCGAAGCGCTGCAACGGCGCATGAAGAACCGCAAGATCGAGTTTGACGAGTCGCAAATTATGAAGCTGGCCCGCAAGCATGGCTATAAATTCGTGTCGGAATTCTATCAGGCAATATCGTACGAGCGATTAGAAGTAATCGACCTGTGCGAAGAGTTGGCAGAACTGGATAAACAGCACGAAGAATCGCCCGAACAGGCCTCTTTGCGAAGCGTTGATAACTTCTCGAAGCAGACCGATCTGGAAAAAATCACATCCGAGAATGATGTGTTGCTGATCGGCGACAACGTCAAGAATGTGCAATATTCGCTGGCCAAATGCTGTAATCCGATCTACGGAGACAATGTCTTCGGGTTTGTGTCGGTTTCGGGCGGAATCAAAATTCACCGCGACGACTGTCCGAATGCCTCTCAACTGAAAGAACGGTTCGATTACCGGATTATCGATGTGAAATGGGCGGGCAAATCGGGCAAGTTCGATTTGGCAACGCTGCACATTGTGGGAAAAGATGATATTGGCATCGTGAGCAATATTACCTCCGTTATCTCCAAAGAGAATAAAGTGCAAATGCGATCCATCTCGGTCAACTCTCACGACGGCATGTTCGATGGTACCATCACCGTGATGGTAAGCGACGTAGCGCAGCTTTCGCAGCTTATCAAGAAACTGGAAGGAGTTAAAGGTGTATTGAGAGCAGAGCGCATGTAACTCAAATACTACGCATAAAAGACGGCTCGTTCAATCAGTTCTTCACTGATTGAACGAGCCGTTTTGCTTTTATCTGATTTTTGAGTCCAAAGTCCATGTATTGATATTGGACAGTCAAATCAATCAGGACAAATGAAGATCATCAATGCTTTGTCAGCGTTATGAGTATCACTCCGTGCGCAGATCTTGCACCGTAGATAGAGGCATCGGCGCCATTAAGAACACTGATAGATTTTACCATACGCGGAACGATGCCGCTCAGCGGAGCTTCTACACCATCGACAAGTATCAATGCATCGATCTGGCTGCTATTCGTGTCATATGCCCCTTTTAATATTATTTTGTCACCTGATATCTGTACATTCGGAACTTCAGCTCGTATCAAATCGTAAATATTTTGATAGCCAGCGTATCTACTCTTGGTCATGTCAACAGTAGCAACTTTAGTGGACAGATCCTTTTTGGCGATAGTTCCATAACCAATATTTACCTCTTCATTTCCCGGATTCATCTTTTGGGGCACCTCGTTTTGAGCTACGCCACCTTCAAATCTAAAATTGATTACTTCCCGCCCCTTAATCTCTTCGTTGAGAATTAATCCACTCGACAGTGCGAAAACAGACAAAACAGTGGCATCAGGTTTTATCTTCACCTTGTAGTTCCCGTTTGCATCTGTAACAACATTAGTACTTTTGTTATTGACTAACAACGACGCACCTGCTACCGGTTTGTTATTCGCATCAAAGACCTGCCCTGTAATAAAATGCTTTTTCCCCGAGGTCTGAGCAAACGAACCTGTGGATAAAGACAAAATGAGAATCACTAAAAAAAATTTGTATGTTTTCATGGTATGTGGTTTGTTTTAGATTTACGTGCATGCTATTTTATAAAGATTACGGTAAGGTTATTTCATTATCACGCTGATGACAAAACGTGCTTGCAGATACCCTTCGCTTTAATTATACAGAAAGATAGTTACGGCGTTCCGTAAATCCACTTTATTCTGTTTAATCCGGATTGGGCATTTTATTTTACGTCTCCAAAGATAGAGACAATATTGCTTAATATCAATAATTATGTTGATTTCTTTTAATTTACTCAGACTAAGATGGCGAAAGATGAATGCATGTAATAAAGTGAATATATCATTCGACCAAAAACAACAAAGTCCTCTTTCATCATTCGATGAAAGAGGACTTTGTTATTCACTATATGGCTTTTCAATGCCGGTGGTGACGCTTCGACGATTTATGGCTTTTCCCCGCTTTGGCTACATATTTTTTATAAGCAGAAGATTGCGAAGATTTGGCATATTGATAATCAAACGATTTTGTTTTTGAGATCACATAAATATCGTTGATCGGCATATGGTATGCAAAATCGAATAACTTTTCGGGGTTGATAGCGTTTCCTAAATAACGGGTTTCGAAGTGGAGGTGCGGACCGGTAGAACGTCCGGTGCTACCACCCAATCCAAGAACTTCTCCGGCACGGAGCTGTTGGTTTTCGTGCACCATCACTTTGGATAAGTGACCGTAAACTGTCTCCAGACCATTTTCGTGACGAATCACAACATAGTTCCCATATCCTCCGGCTTCGTAACCGGTAATACGAACGCGACCATTGAATGCTGCGTGAACCGGATCTCCAACATTCAGTTTTAAGTCAGTACCATAATGGAAACGATATTTACGCATCCCAAAATGGGAGGTAATATAAGTAGCAACGGGAGGTACATACTGCGAAAGATTCACCCGAACCGAATCAGGCAATTTGGAAATCGGAGTCATGTACGGATTGATACGCCGGTTGGTCCAGGTTTCATAAACTCCGCTGGCCGGTATTTTTGTATCTTCTTCAGTAGCATACGGATCTTCTTCCTGTTGCATTTTTTGCAACATCAAGGTGTTGAGTGCGTTAATTTGACGCTGTACGTTGTCTACTGCGGCTATTTCTTGGTGGAACACATGCCTCGCCTTGACTCGCTTCTTCGCTGAAGCGTTTTCTGTTGTCAAACCGAACATAAATAGCCATACAAGGGTGAATAAGAATGCTTTCTTCATACTTGTTTGGTTTATTGGTTAGTAAGTTCGTCGGCGGTATACAATACTGGAGTAACTGCCAACTGATACGTAAAAATTTCTTCTGGTTGAAAAAAACGATTGATTTCTGTCTGGGCTGACTCTATCGAATCGGAAGCATGAATAATATTCTCTAATTGACTCATACTATAATCTCCGCGAATAGTTCCCGGAACAGCGTCTCGCCCATTGGTTACTCCGGCCATTTGCCGAACAACACGGACACTGTCTTTGCCCTCAACAATACCAATTATAACCGGAGTTCTCTTCATCGACGCTTTGATGGAAGGAAAAAATGGCTTGTCTGCCAAATGAGAATAATGCTGAACCAGTACCTCATCTGTAAGCTGCATCATTTTTAGTCCGGTGAAGTAAAGTCCTTTTTTCTCGAAACGACTAATAATTTCACCAACAATGCCTCTTTCTACAGCACTGGGTTTCAATATTATAAGTGTTCTTTCCATGGTTAATTAAGTGGCTATTGCACTAATTTCATGTCAAAGTAACAAATAATAAACGACAAATCCAAACTTTTAAAACCGAAATTAGCTGATTTTTTTCCAGTCCACGGCTTCTTTTTGTTTTTTTTGTAATTGTTTAGCTAATACGAAATTTTCGGGGTGCTGAAGTAGCGGATCGTGATCGAGCAGATCGTTGGCGACGTTGCGGGCAAATTGCAGCATCTGCGAATCGCGAGCTAAATCGGCTATTTTCAGGTCAAAAGGCAGCCCGCTTTGCTGGGTTCCTTCGATGTCGCCGGGGCCCCGCATCTTCAGGTCGGCTTCGGCAATCTCGAATCCGTCGTTGGTGCGCGTCATAATTTCCATTCGTTTGCGGGTCTCTTTGCCCAATTCAAAAGGAGTGAGCAAGATACAGTATGATTGATCGGCTCCCCGCCCTACTCGTCCGCGCAGCTGGTGTAGCTGCGACAGTCCGAACCGTTGGGCGCTCTCGATAATCATCACGGAGGCATTCGGCACGTTCACTCCCACCTCAATAACGGTGGTGGCGACCATAATTTGTGTCTCGCCGGAGGCAAACCGTCGCATGGCCTCATCCTTTTCGGCCGGTTTGAGTTTACCGTGCACCATGCTGAGTTTATAGTCGGGAAACACCTCTTTCAGTTGTCCGAACCCCTCGGTGAGGTTTTGGAAATCGAGATTCTCCGACTCCTCAATCAGCGGATAGACAATATAAATTTGCCGGCCCTCGTCAATCTCTTTCCGGATAAACCGATAGACGGAGTTCCGCTTGTTTTCATAATAGTGGTAGGTCTGGATCGGTTTACGCCCGGGGGGCAATTCGTCAATTACCGATACCTCCAGATCTCCATAGATGGTCATGGCCAACGTGCGGGGAATGGGTGTGGCCGTCATAACCAGAATGTGCGGAGCCTGATCGTTTTTCGCCCAGAGCTTGGCACGCTGAGCGACTCCGAAGCGGTGTTGCTCGTCGATGACCACCAATCCGAGGTTGTTGAACTGCACATTGTCCTCCAGCAGCGCGTGCGTACCTATCAGGATATGCAGGTTGCCCGACTGTAACTGCTCGTGTAGCTGTACCCGTTCGCTTTTCTTTGTGGAACCGGTGAGCAGCCCCACATTCAGATTCATCTCCGAAAGAAATGCCGAAATAGTTTCGTAGTGTTGAGTGGCTAATATCTCGGTGGGAGCCATGATACATGCCTGATAGCCGTTGTCGATGGCCAGCAACATCACCATCAGGGCAACTAATGTTTTGCCGCTTCCCACATCGCCCTGCAGCAAGCGGTTCATCTGTTTTCCACTTCCCACATCGGCACGTATTTCACGAATCACCTTTTTCTGCGCGTTGGTCAGTTCGAAAGTGAGGTGTTGTTTGTAAAACTGGTTGAAAGCATCTCCTACGTGCCCGAACCGGAAGCCACGGCTTTGTTGGTTGCGAATTTTGGCCGTTCGCAGCAGTGAAAGCTGAATGTAGAAGAACTCTTCAAATTTGAGCCGTTGACGGGCCCGTGACAGCTGTGACGCGCTCGAAGGAAAGTGGATGTTGACCAACGCTTCGTGCAGCGACATTAATTTGAACTGACTGATAAGGTAGCCCGGCAGTGTCTCTGGTACTTTTTCGTGCAACGACGATATGAGGTTGAACATGATTTTCTGAATCGCTTTGGAATTCAGAAAATTGGTTTTCATCTTCTCCGTGGTATTGTAATACCCTTGCAGAACGATTTTTTGCTTCTCGTCCGCATCCTGAATTTTGTCGATCTCGGGATGGGCGATGTTGATGCGCCCGTTAAAAAGAGAGGGTTTACCGAATACGATATACTCTTCGTTGACTTTGTATTGCCCGAGCACATACTTGATACCTTTGAACCAAATCAACTCTATCGATCCGGTGTGATCCGAAAACAGAGCCGTCAGCCGCTGCGCATGTCCGGTACCGACAGTTTCAAAACGGGTGATTTTTCCTTTGAGTTGTACGTAGGCCGTGTCGCTTTGCAGTTCGCGGACGGTGTAAAACTTGCTTCGGTCGATATATTTATAGGGAAAATAGTAAAGCAGATCCTCAAACGTGAGGATGTCGAGCTCTTTGTTTAGCAAATCGGCTCGCTTCGGTCCTACGCCCGCCAGAAATTTCAACTCATTCGATGCAAGACTAATCATTTCTGAAAATTTATTGCTGCCTGGATATTAACGGTTGACCGTATCAGATAAAAAAGCTTCCGCAATCCGAATGTCGGGTGGCGTGGTTATTTTAATATTCTCGCGGTTCCCTTCTACCATGTTTAATTCGACCCCTAATGACTCCACGACCGTGGCATCGTCAGTGAATTGAGGTTTGTAGGTCTGTTCGTAGGCACTCCTGAGAATGGTCGACTGAAATACCTGAGGCGTTTGTACCGCAAAGTAGAACGATCTGTCAACGGCAAAACTATTGCCGTTCTCCACTTTGCGCAGGCTATCGACAAGGGGTACCACGGGAATTGCCGTGCCCTGATGTTCTGCCGTAGAAAAACAATTTTCGAGGGTCGCTCTGCTTACCAGCGGGCGTACTCCGTCGTGAATGGCAATGACACCCTCCCCGCGAACGGCTGCAACTCCGTTTTTCACGGAATCGAAACGGGTATCGCCTCCTTTTACTATGGTGTGGGCGATTTGAAAGTTGTGCTCACTGCAGAGTGCTTTCCAAAAATCGGTTTGAGCCGATGGCAACACCACGATGAGCTCAATAGCGGGATCATACGCATGGAATGCGGCGATGGTGTGCATCAAAAGAGGAGTACCCTGCAGCGCGATAAACTGTTTGGGCAGGTCGGCGTTCATTCTCTCTCCTTTGCCTCCGGCCACTATAATTGCATAACGTTTCACGGTTAGTCAGAATTTTAAACTGAGTATTCGGGTTATCTGGGGCGCTTGTTCTGGAAAAAGCGGGTCATTAATTCGGCGCATTCATCCTCCAGAATGCCACTCTCGACCACTGTTTTAGGGTGTAGCGCATTGCTGGTAAAGGTATGGAATCCTCTTTTTTCGTCGGAAGCTCCGTAAACAATGCGTCCTATTTGTGCCCACGAAAGCGCTCCCGCGCACATCAAACACGGCTCTACCGTTACGTAAAGTGTGCATTCGGTAAGGTATTTACCTCCCAATGCATTGGCGGCGGCGGTGATGGCCAGCATTTCGGCATGAGCCGTCACGTCGTTGAGAGCCTCCGTTTGATTTCCGGAGCGGGCAATGATCTGATTTTGACACACAACGACAGCCCCGATTGGGATTTCTCCTTTACTCTCAGCCTTTTTGGCTTCAGCAAGGGCTTGCTTCATAAAGTATTTATCGTCGAACATAGAAACAAAGATACTGATTTTTTGAAACGGAGAAGCCAAAACAGGCAAACTTTGAGCTCTATTGCCGGTATTCGATAAATTGTATTTGATTGGCTATAGCCTTTTATCGATAAAAAACTTACTTTTGTATTTCCTATATCAAACATATAAATATCGAATTGCTATGCAAACAATATCATCCCGAATAGATGTATTGCGTCAAAAAATGGATGCAAAAGGAATAATGGCTACCATTATCCCGAGTACAGATCCTCATGCCAGTGAGTATGTGGCCGATTATTGGAAAGAACGTCAGTGGATTTCCGGATTTACCGGTTCGGCGGGCACCGTTGTGGTTACGAATAATAAGGCCGGTTTGTGGACCGATTCGCGTTATTTTTTGCAGGCCGGATTGCAACTGGAAGGTTCGGGAATCGATTTGTTTAAGGATGGGCTGCCCGATACACCGTCAATAACAGCCTGGTTGGGCGAGGTGTTGCCCGCAGGAAGCAGAGTAGGCATTAATCCGTTAGTGTTTTCGGTAAGTGCTGTCGAAAATTTGCAGAACGAACTGACAGAAACCGGACTTGTGTTGTCGACGGATGTCGATTTTATCAAAACCATGTGGGCAGACCGACCCGCTTTGCCCGATGCTCCTGTGGATATCTATCCGTTGGAGTATGCCGGAAAGAGCGCAAAAGACAAAATTGCCGATATTCGAACAATATTAGAAAAAAAAGGTGCCGATTCGTACCTGTTTACCGGACTGGATGAAATAGCCTGGATATTCAATATTCGTTGCTCGGATGTGGATTACAATCCGGTGGTGATTGCATTCGGGGCGATTGACAAGCAGAAAGCGACGCTTTTTGTCAGCCCGCAGAAAATATCGCACAACGTAGCGGCTTTGTTGGCCGACGAAGGCATCGAAGTGGCACCATACAATGCCGTTTTTGACTATATCGCCACATTGCATGTGCATTCGAAAGTATTGCTCGATAAGGGCAAAACAAATTTTGCGCTCTATCAGGATATTCCTTCGCATTGCACGGTGGTGGGCATACAATCTCCCATTTTTTACGCGAAAAGCATCAAGAATGTCGTCGAACTGGCCGGAACCCGCAATGCGATGGTGAGAGATGGCGTGGCGCTGACCAAGTTCTTTATGTGGCTCGAAGCCAATGTGCCTTCCGGCACCCTGACGGAGCTGAGTATTGGGGAACAGTTGTGCAAGTTCCGTGCAGAACAGGCTCTTTTTAAAGGCGAGAGCTTCGGTACGATAGCCGGATATAAAGATCATGGAGCAATTGTTCACTACTCGGCGACAGCGGAGAGTAATGCGACGTTGCAGCCCGAAGGTCTGCTGCTGCTTGACTCAGGAGGCCAATACCTCGACGGAACGACCGATATCACACGTACAGTGGCTTTGGGACCTGTCACGACTGAAGAAAAAACCGATTTTACACTGGTATTGAAGGGTCATATTGCATTAGGCAAAGCGAAATTCCCGCAGGGAACGCGCGGTTCTCAGCTCGACATTCTTGCCCGTAACAGTTTGTGGCAACGCGGCTGGAATTACGGACACGGAACCGGCCACGGAGTGGGCCATTTCCTGTGTGTGCACGAAGGGCCGCAAAGCATACGCATGGACGAAAATGCGACTCAATTGGTACCGGGGATGATTATTTCGAACGAACCGGGGATGTATCGTGCCGGAAAACATGGAATCCGTTCCGAAAATCTGGTGACCGTGGTCGAAGCAGAAAAAACGGAATTCGGTCAGTTTTATGCCTTCGAGACATTGACTCTTTGCCCCTTTGACACATCCGTGCTCGATCTTTCGCTGCTGACTACCGAAGAAAAAACGTGGATCAATCAATATCATCAGACGGTGTATGAACGAATCAGCCCCTTGTTGAACGACGAGGAAAAAGCGTGGCTGAAGAAAAAATGTACCGCGATTTAATTTGTCTGTATGAATGACGACGGAGTTATCGAATTAAAGACAGCAATCGAGGCTTATATCTCCTTGTCTGAAGAAGAGTGGACGCTGTTATCTTCGCGACTGGAAGTCAAATCGCTGCAAAAAGGATCACTTCTGTTGCATGAAGGAGAGGTGTGCCGTTTTCTGGCATTTCTCCGCTCCGGCACCGTTGTCTACTACTATCTTAACGACAGAGGCGAAGAGGTGACGACTGATTTTGCTTTTGAGAATCAATTCGTGACCGACAACAGGAGCCGTTTGAGTAATTCGCCGTCACATTTGAATATCAAGGCAATAGAGCCTGTCGATCTGATTTTGCTATACGAGTCAGATTTGAATGAACTATACCGGCTCCTGCCTAAAATGGAGCGAGTGGGACGTATTCTGATTGAACAGGCTTATGTGCGGTTAGTCCAACTCAGCCTCGATTTGCAGATTTTGTCTGCCGAAGAGCGTTACCTGAAACTTACGCGAGAGTATCCGCAGGCGCTTCAACGGCTGCCTCTTTATCATATCGCAACCTATTTGGGTGTTGCGCCTAAATCGTTGAGCCGTATTCGGGGTAAATTATCGTAACCTTCGCATTTGGTAACATTTGCGGAGAAGAATCTCTTTTTTATAGTGGAACTTTGCAGCGTTAAATATCAAAGTTCAGTAACTATGAAAAAGAGATTTTTTTTGATTGCAGTTGTTTTAGTTTCGTCGTTCTCCCTTTTTGCGCAGAACGATTCAGTGAAGATTCAGTCTCCGGCCAGATCGTGGAATGTAAAATCGGCGGTTGAGGTCGAGAGTCTGGTTCCTATGTTTATGACCGGTGGATTCCATTTCGGAGTCGGCTACCGGTTCGATAAGTTCCGTGTGCGCGTCAGCGTAATTAATGGCGGACATTATGATGCCGAGCAAGCCGGCATCAATAACTCTTCAGCCGATTTCAAACGTTATTACAAGACCTCTCCCGGTCTCTTTTTCGGGTATAACGTTTGGCGCAACCTCGAAGTCTACTCCTATCTCGAACTCCATACTTTTGAAATAGAGCAAAAAAGTACAGGCATTCGTAAAAACCTGCACAGCGCCGATACGGGACTGGGTATCAGTTATCAGTTTTTTGTCGGGAAGGTATTCTATATTCAGCCGGGGCTACATCTCTATTTAAGGAGAGATAAAAGCATCGATTTTGAAACCGCACGTTATACGATTCCGAGTGCCGATTTCTCTCCGGTATTGCGATTGGGAGCCCGTTTGTGGAGTAAATCGAAATGATGAACATGGTTCGGTTTCTACTTATGATCGGGGAAATTTTCATGCTGTTTTCGTGCAAAACCGGCATCGAAGCAAGAAGTCCATTGTCGGGTGATGCCGACGATATGCACAAAATAATTTATTATGCCACGTTGGCCGGAAGTTCGCACAACACTCAACCGTGGAAAGTGGAAGTTCGGGGCGATCGTGAAATAAGGCTCTTTGCCGATACTGCACGGGCGCTGAACGTGGTCGACCCGACCAAACGGGAGTTGTACATTTCTCTCGGAGCGTTTATCGAAAATCTCGATCTGGCTGCCGGAAGTTTGGGGTACAAGACAGATATAGAGCTTAGCCCGGCTTCGGAATCAACCAATTGCGTAGCTGTCGTAACGCTGAAACGAGCTCACTCTTCCGGATTTGATCTGCGTTTGATTTCTGCCAGAAGAACGTTGCGCCTACCCTTTCATACCGCTGATATACGTGCTGAAGAGGTAAAAAAAATAGTGACAGACAATAGTCAAACCTCTTTTTATGCCACTTCCACGCCTCAGGGTCGTTTTATGGCAGAACAAACGTTGTCGGCTTATCGGCAGCAGGCGCAAAATCGTGCGGCGCAGGCCGAGTTTGCCCGTTGGGTACGTTTTTCCGATCGGGATATTCGTCTCCGGCAAGATGGAATTACAACAGCCGGAATGGAGATAAACGGAATCAAAGGGTTTGTGGTTCGGAATTTTTTCAAGCCGGCAGATGCGGAAAAAAGCAAGTTTGTGCAAGCCGGTATCCAAACGACGGAAAAGCAGGTTCGTAATTGTGGCGGCTGGCTTGTGTTGACAGGTGTCGACAACTCCATACAAAGCTGGATTGATGCCGGTCGGCGATATCAACGCATGAACATTGCGTGTACGGCTCTACGCATCGGTTTTCAGCCGATGAATCAGATTGTCGAAGAAGAGAATTACAAGCAGGCGGTGTGTGAAAAGTTGAGACTGAAGAATCAAATCCTGTTTGTTGCCCGCATCGGTTATATGATTGAGATACCAGCTCCGGTCTCTCCCCGGCGATCGGTCGATAGCGTTGCCCTGTTTTACCGGTAGACGATCTATCTTAAAGAATGTCAAACTTTTTACGGAAGGGCATACCGACCTCTTATATTTGTATCGTAAACGACAAAATCATTAACGATACAAATATGAACGCATCATTTTATCAATTTAGTGCCAGGTTGCTTCGGGGTCAGGAAATCTCAATGAAAGAGTACGAAGGCAAAGTCGTGTTGGTGGTCAATACCGCCAGTAAGTGTGGATTAACGCCTCAGTTTGAAGGGTTAGAAGCTCTTTATCAAAAATATAAAGACCGAGGATTCGTTATTCTGGGCTTTCCATGCAATCAGTTTGCTCATCAGGATCCGGGCAACGAAGACGATATATCTCAGGTTTGTCACATGAATTATGGGGTTACCTTTCCGATGTTTGCCAAAGTGGATGTAAACGGAGAGAATGCTCATCCCATTTTCAAACAGCTAACATCGGTCTTGAGAGGCCTGTTTTGCAATAAAATAAAATGGAATTTTACCAAATTTCTGATTGATACCGAAGGGATACCGGTGAAACGGTTTGCTCCGGTTACCAAGCCTGAACATTTGGAGAAAGATATCGAGCGATTATTGCCCGCTGCAAAATAGCGCCCGCTGAGTTATACGTAGTTGAGCCCCAAGCCTGATACTGCGTTATAATAAAAAAAGCCTCTGAAAATAATTATTTTTTCAGAGGCTTTTTTGTGATCCAGCTGGGATTCGAACCCAGGACCCCATCCTTAAAAGGGATGTGCTCTACCAGCTGAGCTACTGGATCAAGGCCTTGATCTCTATATGTAATTTGAATTTTGTGATCCAGCTGGGATTCGAACCCAGGACCCCATCCTTAAAAGGGATGTGCTCTACCAGCTGAGCTACTGGATCAGGGCTTTTAGCCGTTGCAAAAAGCGGATGCAAAGATAGTGTCTTTTTTTGTAAACAACAAACTATACCTTAATTTTTGAGTCGCCGGCCGCATTGTTTTTCATAAACAATTATCAAACAATATATTGTGCATCCTATTGCATGAAATTTTTAATTGTTTTGGCAAAATCAAGCATCTTCTCAGGATCGGTTTCTAAAACATTTCCCACGACAACAGCATCGGCTCCCGCTTGTAACGCACTCAAAATGTCTTCATTCGACCGTAATCCACCTCCCACAATCAGCGGAACGGTGATCGCTTTTTTGACGCTCGAAATCATGGCGGAGGGCACGGGAGGGGTGGCTCCGCTACCGGCTTCGAGATAAATCAGTTTGTTTCCAAGCAATTCGCCGGCTATGGCAGTGGCTGCAGCCAATTGTGGTTTTTGCCGCGGTATGGGCCGGGTGTTGCTGATGTACTCCACCGCTGTCGTATCGTTGCTTTCAACAAGAATGTATCCTGTCGAAATAGTTTCGATGCCCGATTGTCTGACGGCAGGAGCGATTACCACGTGCTGGCCGATCAGAAAATCCGAATTACGGCCCGAAATAAGAGAGAGAAAAAGCAGGGCATCGGCTTCGGGCGTAAACTGTATGGCATTGCCGGGAAAAAGTACGGTGGGAATATGGCACTCCGTTTTTAACTGCTTTATCAAACAGGCTGTCGACTCGCTGGTGAGGCTACCCCCGATAAACACCAGATCGGGCTCGGCTTTATTGAGCAGTGTGGCAAATTGATGGATACGGGCATTATCAGAGCATTTATCGGGATCGATCAACACAATGAACAGTTTGTGTTTTTGCTTTACTGCTTCCAGAATGGAAAGATAGATTGGAGACTTCATAAAATAGGATTACGTAGCAAAGATAAGAAAAAGAACGCTCTATTTCTTATGCAATTCGGCCAGATATTCCTGCTCCGGTTGGCCGGGTGTGGGAAAGAGAGTAGCGCTTCTACCCAATACTTTGAGATCCATAAGTGTCGTATATCCGGAACGACAAAAAATATGGGGTGTTTCGAGCAAGTAAGTTTGCAGTTCACCACTCGAAATATCAGGAACCAGATCGATGTTTCCAATCGACCGGAGCGGCGTGCGTAACCCCGGTTGTCCGGTAACAATCAAGGTCAATTCCGCGTCATTTTTAAACCTTTCAACCATTGATTGTTCAAATAAAGTGCGATGAGGTTCCGGTCCTGAGATAAGGCAAAGATTTGTGTAGTTTTTTTTTGGAGCCGTTTTTTCGCGCATTGGAAACCGGGACAACCATCCGATAAACCGGGTATTGGGTGGAAGCGGATATTTATGAGAAAGAACGCCCGAAAGGTTATCTGCTCCCTCAACGTCGGGAATCCAGCATTCGTCGTAACAATTGATAATCAAGCGATGAATCCGGTGCAGAATCGGTTCCATCCAGCGGTAGGGAGCTCTGATGAGCAGCTGATGAGTGATATAAATCGATCTTATCTGTTTGTTCCACAGACCGAAACGATTGTCGGAAATAACGGTTTGAATATTCTCCTGCCGGATAATCGTTTTCAGCCGACGGTGTTCACGCACGACGCCGACAATAATTTTCGGCAGCTGTCGCATCATGGCAAACAGTTGCGAACCTGACGACGAATAACCGATTCGAAACCCCGGAAAGGCAATGGTTGCCATATCCGGGAATTCGTGTTGAAGCCAGCATAACGCGTCTCCATCGGCAGCGATAACCACACGGTAACCTTTGGCGTGGTATTCTCTGATAATCGGAACACAACGGGTAGCGTGCCCTAACCCCCAGTTGAGAGGTGCAATCAAAACCGACGGACGAGCCATGTTATTCGGTTAAAAAACGAATCATTCTTTCAATCGCAGTCCGGCATACCGGGCAAAACTCCGGATAGGAGTTTGTTCGCATCCTACAATCGAACGACGGACGGAACATGCCTTTGGTAATATAACCTCCCCCCTCAAAGACTCCGACTCTATTTTTATACTGATCGACAGATGGCGTAGGCACAGGTGTCCCCTTCGGCAAGTCGTTCTTCCACTTTGCATCGAACTTTACCAACGTTGTGATGTTGGGCTCCCAGGGCTCTTTGGTAAGATCATACATACCGGCCAAAACATCTTGCTTTTCATAAAAATACTCATCGGCAAGCCCCCCGAACGAATGTCCGAACTCGTGCACAGACACCTGTGTGGTGTACTGATTGTCGGCCGTTACCAGCGTATAAAAATTATAAATACCCCCACCACCATAGCGGGAGGTGTTGGCCAAAATGTAAACGGCATCGTAAGGCACCAGCGCGGCATAATCGTATACTTTTTTCACATTCAGGGTGGTGAGATACCGGGGCTCGTAAAAGGTGTAAAAATTGGCTCCGACAGCCGTATTTTTCCACACGGAATCTTGCGGAACGGATACTCCCGAATCTTCGGAGGGTGCTGCAATGGCATACAAATTGATTCGCGCCTTATTCGAAGCAAAAGGTTCGTGTGTGCAGAGGTTTTTGAGCAATTGTTGCGCGTCTTTATAAAACTTTTCCTGCTCCGCGGCAGTATACCCTTCGGCTATGACGGCAATATCGATTCCTTTGTCAGGCGTGGTGTTTTTACAAATTGTGTTGACCGGGACTTTCCGGGGGGCTCTTCTGTCGATCAGTTTATCGGAGGGGAATAAGTTGTAGCGAAATAACTCTTGCCATTGATCAAAGTCGGTTCTTTTCTCAATTAATAGCACAACACTCCTCTTCGGATAAGGGAACTGAATGGCTTGTTCAAAACTTTTACTGGTTGTGGCAGCTTCGGGAGTCGATTGCCATTCGCGAAAAAGCGCGCTGAAACCGTTGCAGTAAATCACTTTCTGAGTAAGACTGTCCAATACCCTAAACCGGAAATCACCCAGATTCAGATCGGCATCCAAATGGTTACGTCGTCCTCCCCAGTAGGTCTCTTGTTTCACTCCATCGAGATAAACCAAGGTCTGATGCGCGTTTCCACAAAAATGAAAATCGACCCGGCAAGCATTTTCCGTGAAAAAGTCAGAGTAGGAAGAAGCTGCAAAAAGAGTTGAATAAATTAAAAATGAGAACAGAGAAAGTATGTACTTTGGCATAAATTTGAATGTTAGCGTAAAAATCGGGTACAAAATAAATCAAAATAACCAAAACTACGTCATAAAATCTCAAAATGGGGATATTTTGGTCGAAAAGATACCCGCCGGACGCTAATAATGTGTATTTTTGCAGCCGTTATAAGTTGATTTTAAGACAATGAAGAAGTTAGTTCTTAGTTTTTTGTTTGAATGTGTAGTTGGCTTTATTGTGGCACAGCAACCTGTTGAATTAAAGGGAGGTGTACAACAAGAGGCCCTGCATGTGAATATCGATTCAATAGCACTTTCCTTGTTGTATCAAAAAGTTCCGGTTGCCGATAGCTTAATGTCAAAATCAGGAATTGATTACATGCTACTGCCTGATCGTTCTTATTACGAAGGCAATCCATTCTTTGGAGACCTCATCTTTACCGGGATGAAACTTCGATTCAATCCTCCGTTGACTCCGTGCATGGCACAAAAGCACAAAACATATGCGAGGTATGACAAAAATATTTTATCCTATTTCTCGCTTAGTTTTGTTGTAATGAATCGCATGGATAGTATGCGGGAAACACTGGGCGAAAAACTTATGGCAGAGAATCCGCTTATGATTAAAGATCATGTATGGAATCTCCCGGATCCCAGCCAGTTTGTTATGAGGCGTATTGCCTCGCCGGGACATAAAGACATGTACATCCGACGCAAATTCGATCTGAATAAGCCCAAAGACCTGAAAGTGAATAGCCTCGAAAAAGACCCGTGGTCTACCAAGGGGAATCTGGCTATGCTGTTGTCGCAGAATTACACCTCTTCCAACTGGTATCAGGGAGGGAAGAGCAATCTGGCCTCACTGTTTACGTTTGAGGCAAGTGCCAATTATGACGATCAGAAACGAATTCAGTGGGATAATTCAGTATCGGTCAAGACCGGTATTCAGAGCGAAAGTGCGGATTCGTTACGCCATTATTCGGTGACAGAAAATGAGATTCGGTTATCCAGCAAAATCGGATTGAAGGCATACGAAAATTGGTTCTATAGCCTTTCGGGCGAGTTGACCACCTACTCGCTGACCTCTTATTCGGCCCTGAACTCAACCACCAAGGTCAATGGTTTTTTATCTCCGTTACGACTCGACCTCGGTATTGGTATGGACTACAAGTACAAGAAAAAGCTATCCGTGTTGGTGACCCCGGTATCGTATAAATATGTCTACTTCTCGGATACGATAAATTATAACAAAAAGAATTTCGATGTGCTTCCCGGAAAGCGGACCCTGAGTGAGGTCGGTAGTTTGATTAAGGTAGAATATACAAGTAAACTATCGAATACGGCCACTGTCTCCACCCGATTTTCGTTTTACACCAACTATCATAAAGTAGAGGTCGATTGGGAAACGACTTTCGGATTTGAGTTGAACCGTTACTTATCTATCAACACCATATTGCACCCGCGTTACGACACAGCAGTAATAGCTGCCGGCGATCGAAATGCGAAGATTCAGATGAAGGAGTTGATGAGTTTTGGATTCGCCTATAAGTTTAACAACATCAGGGCGAAGAAGATGCCGCGCCATTGATCGAAGCGGCTCAGCACGACCTGTCCGTATTTCGACAGAACCTCACGAACAGTCTCTACCGGCAACTCGACATTGTTTTTTGATTTCGAGTAGAATTTGTCGGCATAACAAACAATTTGTTCTTCGATGCTCACGGGCTGTAAATCGCGCAAAGGAAGAGGCAAATTATTCTCCTTTATATAAGCCATACTCAGTCCCGTTCCGGTATGCCGTTCGCATACTAATGCATGGCGGGGCAATCCTTCACTTCTCAGAATGTCGGCACCTAAATATCCGTGTTCGATGTATTTGTGACTGCCGTAGCACTCTATTTGCGGAGCATCTGTCAGGAAGATACCAATATCGTGCAGCATGGCCGCTTCGGCAATAAATTCGGTATCGGCATGAAGTTCGGGATGCCGCAACGAAATTTCCACTGCTTTTTTTGTGACGGATTGACTATGTTTAAGCAATATAGCATATAATTGACTGTCTGTATTATAATATTTGGACAGTATCGACAGTGGGCTCATTTTTTTATTGTATTTTTGATGTTCAAATATACAGAGAAATTCTTTTGACGGGAAAATATTTGATATTTCTTTGAAAACAAATAGAAACCAAACGATATGGGACACGGAACAATGAACTTGATGGAAGAGGCGATTTGGATTGGTGGCGCCATCATCATTACTTTTTTTGCAGTAAAAATGTCTTCTTGGTTGCTGAAACGGGCCTTCGCCCGGGCTGCCACCAAGATGAAAATGGATCCGACCAACTACTCGTTTCTGAAAAACACCATCAATTTTTTCGTAGTTGTCGCAGGCATTCTGTTTCTGTTCAATAAAATTCCGGAATTAAAGCGTGTCGGTTCCGCTATGCTGACCGGAGCCGCCATTTTGACGGCTGCCATAGGTTTTGCCGCCCAACAGTCGGTAGCCAATATCATCAGCGGAATTTTCATTATTTTGTTCAAACCTTTCCGGGTAAGCGACAGCGTGATTCTGCCTGATGCAAACAAAGGCGTCGTCGAAGATATAACCCTGCGGCACACCGTCATTCGCGATCCTGAAAACAGGAGCATTATCGTGCCGAATACTACCATAAACTCATCCACCATTATCAATTCCACCTTTGCCGATCAACCTGCGTGTGCTTTCGTTGAGGTTGGAATCGGTTATAATGCCGATATCGACAAAGCAATGACACTGATGCGGGAAGAGGCAATGAAACATCCGCTTTTGTTCGATAACAGAAATACAGAACAGATAGACACCGACGCGCCGGTGGTAGTGGTAAGGGTATTGGAACTTGGCGATTTTGCCATTAAACTGCGTGCCTGGGCCTGGGCTGCCAACTCCGGAAACGCGTTTGTGATGAAATGTGATTTGCTGAAAGCGATAAAAGAACGATTTGATAAAGAAGGGATTGAAATTCCCTACCCATCTCAAAATATCTTCCTAAAGCAAGATTGAAGAGAGATTTTATAACCGATTATATAGTTTTATGATTAAAATAAATGCCAAAACCAGGTATCTCGAGATGATCTCATGGAGGGAACAACACATCAAAGAGCGTCAGTTTGTGTTGTTTCTCAGTGTTTTGGTTGGATTGTTTACCGGACTTGCCGCTGCTTTACTGAAAATATCCATTCACGGTATTCAAACGCTTTTGACCCACCGTTTTGCGCTGGACTCTGCCAACTACTGGTATTTGATATTGCCTGTTATCGGTATTTTCATTACCGGATGGTTTGTACGAAATATTGTGCGCGACGATATCAGCCACGGAGTTACCAAAATATTGTATGCAATTTCGCAACGAAAGGCAATTATTAAATTGCACAATGTGTGGAGTTCTGTGGTCGGAAGTGCCATTACCATTGGATTTGGTGGTTCCGTCGGAGCCGAAGCGCCGGCAGTATTGACAGGCTCTGCCATCGGTTCCAATTTGGGTAAGTTTTTTAAAATGAGCCAAAAGACCCTGATGCTGCTGGTGGGGTGTGGCGCGGCCGGGGCAATCAGTGGCATTTTCAAAGCTCCGATTGCCGGGGTATTGTTTACCCTTGAAGTGTTGATGCTGGATATGACGATGGCTTCTGTGGTTCCGCTTATGATTTCGTCGGTTACTGCCGCCTCTTTGACCTATTTCCTGCTGGGAGATCACAATATGTTTCGCTTTACGGTGTCATATCCGTTTTCCATCGACCGGATTCCGTATCTGATTGTTTTAGGAATCGTGTGTGGTTTCGTTTCCCTCTATTTTACCCGGGGAATGAATGCGCTGGAAAATATATTCCGAAAACTGAATACCCCTTACCGAAAACTCGCTTTCGGCGGAGTAATGCTTAGCTTGCTGATCTTTCTGTTTCCGCCTCTTTATGGTGAAGGATACGACGTGATCGGTTCTCTGCTTGCCGGTAACGCGGAATCGCTGTTCGAGAAGAGTCTTTTCTATAATTTCAGATTCGATACCTGGGCAATTATTCTCTATTTAACAGCTGTTATTTTCTTTAAGATCTTTGCAAGTACGGCGACCAATGGTGGTGGCGGCGTCGGTGGAGTATTTGCTCCCAGTCTTTTTGTGGGCTGTGTCACCGGCTATCTTGTTGCGTTTGTACTGAATCACTTTTTCGGATTCAAACTTCCGGTCGAAAACTTTGCCTTTGCAGGTATGGCCGGTGTCATGTCGGCAGTGATGCACTCACCTTTGACGGCTATATTTCTTATTGCAGAACTTACCGGCGGCTATTCTCTGTTTATGACTCTGATGATAACCTCCGTTATCGCATTCCTCACCATTATTGTATTTGAACCGCACAGTATTTATGCCATGCGGCTTGCCAAAAAAGGAGAACTGCTGACACACAATAAAGACAAAGCGGTGCTGACGTTGCTCAAAATGGAGAATGTGATTGAGACCGACATGGATATTGTACGACCCGATAACACGCTGGGTGATCTGGTGAAAATTATTTCCAAATCGAGCCGCAACGTCTACCCGGTAGTCGATTACAAAGGGAAATTACTTGGAATTTTACCGCTGAGCGAGGTGCGCAATATTATGTTCCGTCCCGAACTATACAACCGGTTCAAGGTTAGCCAGCTGATGATTTCGCCACCGGCGCTGCTTTCGTCCAAAGACTCGATGGAAAAGGTGATGAGCGTGTTTGAAAGCACTCAAGCCTGGAACCTCCCGGTCATTGATAATGGAAAATACATGGGTTTTGTCTCCAAAGCCAAAATATTCAATGCCTATCGACGGGTGTTGGTGCATTTCTCCGACGAATAGAACCCCTTGATTTCCGAATTTTCAAAAAAACAATTTCAGGCACCTTATTCCGTGGTGCCAACTATTTCTATGCCCTTTATGCTTATATTTAGTGCGATCATCGCCGGAGCGTTACAACTCCGCGAACAACAAGTAAAAAATGCCATCGACCTGCTCGAAGAGGGGGCAACTATTCCGTTTATCAGCCGCTACCGCAAAGAGCGAACCGGTTCGCTTGACGAGGTGCAAATTGCAGCTATCAAAGAACGCTACGAAAAACTGTGTGAGCTTGAGAAGCGGAAGCAAACCGTATTGGCCTCTATCGAAGAACAGGAGAAGCTGACGGACGACTTACGCAAACGGATTGAGGATTGCATGTCGATGACCGAGTTGGAAGATATCTATCTGCCCTATAAACCCAAGCGTCGTACAAAGGCTGAGATGGCGCGCGAAAAAGGACTTGAACCTTTAGCCAAACTGTTGATGCGGCAGGTCGACAACAACGTGGAGAACGCGGCATCGACCTATGTGAAAGGGGAAGTAAAAGATGCAGACGATGCTTTGAAAGGAGCCCGCGATATTATTGCCGAATGGGTAAACGAAAACGAAACGGCACGCCATGCGGTACGAACCATTTTTGGGCGTGAAGCGATGATCTCGTCGCGGGTTGTGAAGGGAAAAGAGTCCGAGGGGGATAAGTATCGCGACTATTTCGAACTGGATGAACCGTTGAGGCGATGCTCTTCTCATCGCTTGCTGGCCATGCGGAGGGGCGAAGCGGAGGGTATCTTACGGGTCTCTATTCAACCGGGTGAAGAACTTTGTCTGGAACGGTTGGACCGAATTTTTGTAAAAGCCAGAAATGAAGCTGCCAATCAGGTCTCAATGGCCATTTCCGATAGCTATAAGCGCCTGTTGAAACCGAGTATCGAGACTGAATTTGCCGCTGCAAGTAAGGAAAAGGCTGACGTGGAAGCGATCCGTGTTTTTGCCGAAAACCTTCGTCAGTTATTGCTGGCGGCTCCTCTTGGGCAGAAAAGGGTGATGGGAGTCGATCCCGGTTTTCGTACCGGATGCAAAATCGTTTGTTTAAACGAACAGGGTGTTTTGTTGCATCACGATGTGATATACCCGCATCCGCCGCAAAATGATACAGCGAAAGCGGCTGAAAAAATAGCCGGATTGATTGCCCGCTTTCAGATAGAGGCGGTGGCCATTGGCAATGGAACTGCCAGCCGTGAATCCGAACAGTTTTTTCAAAATTACATATCGCAGCAGAATCTACAATTGTTTGTGGTAAGTGAAAACGGAGCGTCGGTCTACTCCGCATCAAAAACTGCCCGCGAGGAGTTTCCCGATGAGGACGTGACGGTACGTGGAGCTGTGTCGATTGCACGACGATTGATGGATCCTCTTTCTGAATTAGTCAAAATAGATCCGAAATCGATAGGGGTGGGTCAGTATCAACACGATGTCAATCAGTCGGCTTTGAAAACGGCGCTCGATCAGACAGTGGAGAGCTGTGTGAACAGAGTAGGTGTGCAAGTCAATACGGCCAGTAAGTATTTGCTGACCTACATTTCGGGGTTGGGACCACAACTGGCTCAAAATATCGTCGATTACCGGACGACCAACGGTGCCTTCAAAGCGAGAAAAGAGCTGCTGAAAGTTCCGAAAATGGGAGCAAAAACCTTTGAGCAAGCGGCCGGTTTCTTACGTGTGGAAAATGCCGCGAATCCCCTCGACAATTCGGCTGTGCATCCCGAAAGTTATCCGGTGGTGCAGCAAATGGCGCACGATCTGAATTGTAAGGTCACCGATTTGATTGACAATCACGAATTGCGTAAACAAATTGATATTCAAAAATATGTGACGGATAAAATAGGGTTGCCTACGTTGACCGATATTCTGGAAGAGCTGGCAAAACCGGGGCGTGATCCGCGACAGAAGTTAGAGACATTTGCTTTCGATCCGACCATTAAAGTGATCGAAGATCTTAAGATAGGGCAGATTTTACACGGTATCGTGACGAATATTACTAATTTCGGGGCTTTTGTCGATATCGGGATTCACGAAAACGGATTGGTGCATGTTTCTCAAATTGCCAATAAATACATTAGCAATCCGGCAGAGATACTCTCTTTGCATCAGAATGTTATGGTGAAAGTTCTGGATGTCGATCTGATGCGGAAACGGGTGGCTCTCTCCATGAAGGAGGTAGAAGCGTGACATCTTACAAAATAAAAAGAGCGGATTCCCGTTCATTAATCAAAGAATGTCGGCAAAGGTCTCTTTTGCCGTATATTTGTGAAATACTAAACATAGGGATTATGAAGAAAACAATTGCGATTTTTTTAATTTCATTTTGCGCTGCAACTTTCGTGAACGCTCAGGATAATGCGCTGGGTTTGCGCTTGACCAATGGAGCAGAAATTTCTTATCAACGTTCGTTGAACGATGTTAATCGTTTGGAATTTAATTTAGGATGGGGTTGGAATACTACAGCGCTATCCGGATTTTATCACTGGGTAAATCCAATTACCGAAGGGTTCAAATGGTTTATCGGCCCGGGTGCAGCTTTGGGTTTGTTCCATTCAAACACGGTGGTCGGTCTCGGCGGCGTAATTGGTATTGAGTATAATTTTGACGTTCCACTGCAGTTGTCTTTAGACTGGCGTCCAATGCTTAACTTCGGAAATGCACACGATGGAAACTACGGTTCGGCAAATGTGGGTCTGGGAATAAGATATAAATTTTAACTACTAAAAGCAAATTAATAAAGGAGAAGTACGGGAACGCACCTCTCCTTTATTTTACGAATATTTCCGTATCGTTGTTTCAATTCTATTTTATTGCATTTATTTTACTGTTTATAAACACATTATAATCTTCGACAATATAGAACTGTGTTGATTTTAATTCTCCGAACGGGTTAAAAAGGATCCGACTTTGAAATTTGAAAATTTAACATTTCAACTGAAGTTCCTTCCGCTTTTACCCTTAACTTTGTATGTTTAATTTGGATAAGTGGATATTGACGACGAAACAGGTATCTGACCCCTGTCTGTATTTCTCATTTACAGAGTCGTTTCTATTAATTAAGACACTGATTTAAGGAGAAATTATTATATCTTAGAGAATGAAAGGAGGAGCGCTTTCTTATAAAATAGTTGGATTGATGTTTGTACTGCTATTGTCTGGTACAACACTATCTGGTGCCGAGTATCGCGGCGATCAGTCCATATCTCCTTTTATGCGCTTTTTACGAGGCCTCTTTTGGGGAGGTTCGGGCACGACCACTCGTTTCGAACACCGTTCTCAGGGACAAACATATCAATTCTCCTCGTTGGCTGTCGGATCCAGCAAAACAGGCGCATCGTCAGCTACCGGATCGACGCCACAACAGGATATTTGGGCCGGATACGGAAAAGATATTACATCGTCAGTCTCTGGCGGCATAGCAAAATCAGGAGGTTCCCGCTCCTTTAGCCGTACAAATAATTCCACTACTGGAACCAACTCACAACAAACGGATGGCTACATGAGTTCGCTAAGCACTTCGGCGGCAACATCCAACACCCTTTTATCCTCCAATACCTCTTCATCATCATCTGCTGCGGATGTCGTTTCGGCTTCTATGCCATCTGCATTGACCATGCAACGCGCCTCTTCCCAGCTTGCGATGACAACAATGACAACAACGCCAACACAGAATAATAGTGGCACCCCAGCGCAGGTCGATACCGGATTTGGTACGAATGCCAATGGCGCCGCAGATCCGACAATACAAACTCCGGTTGGAGACGGATCCTGGGAACTACTCCTCCTTCTTTCGTTGTATGTCTATTTCAAAAGAAAACGTTTCTTCGGTCAGGTTTTCCACGCTTAATTTTCCCCTTTTTTCTATTTTGCTTGATTAGCAAGCACTTCGTGCCTGTTTGATGCATTTTTATGCTCAACCAAACAGAACATTTCCATGTGTTAATGTTTTTTGTGCTATATCAACCGCAAAACAACATTTTTAATCATTTGATTTCATAAAATAAGAAGGTATTTCTGTATTTTAGCAGCATCAATTCAGGACGGTTCTTTGTGGTATGTATTGGTTATAGAGTGAGCTATTTACATTTTATATTGCAAAAATATACATCTCAATATTATTAACCAAATTAATTCTTTATTTACCATTTTATGAAAAAGCTGTTTTTGTTGGCCGCTTCCCTCTCTTTCCCCATGCTAACATGGGCCAGCGAAGCTGACCTAAAGATCCCGAACCTCTCACTTGGACAAAATCACTTGTTGGTGTGGGGTTTTATTATTTGTATTCTGGGATTAGCCTTCGGTCTATTCCAGTTCCTCAAAGTAAAAAGGCTCAAGGCTCATAAATCGATGCTGGATGTTTCCGGTGTTATTTTTGAGACATGTAAAACCTATCTTTTACAGCAGGGTAAATTCCTTATCTGGCTGTTTCTCATCATTGCTGCATGTGTCACCTTCTATTTCGGATTTTTACAAGAAAAGGGGTTTGGCGGCGTAGCGTTGATTCTGACTTGGACGGTAATCGGTATTCTCGGTTCTTACGGTGTGGCATGGTTCGGTATTCGTATGAATACACTGGCTAACAGTCGTATGGCATTCGCATCACTCGAACGGAAACCGCTGAAATTGCTCAACATACCGTTACATGCAGGTATGAGCATCGGTGTTGTGCTGGTTTGCGTCGAACTGATTATGATGCTTATCATTTTGATGTTGATGCCACGTGCATTGGCGGGCGCTTGCTTTATCGGTTTCGCTATCGGCGAATCGTTGGGTGCTTCGGCTTTGCGTATTGCCGGTGGTATTTTCACCAAAATTGCCGACATCGGCTCCGACCTGATGAAGGTGGTGTTCAAAATCGGAGAAGACGATCCGCGTAACCCGGGCGTAATTGCCGACTGTACGGGCGATAATGCCGGCGACAGCGTTGGTCCTACTGCTGATGGTTTTGAAACATACGGTGTAACCGGTGTGGCTTTGGTCTCATTTATTGTACTGGCTGTGGGTTCACTCTCCGGCGATAAATTTCTCGCAAACCCCGAATGGCAGGCTACTTTCCTGACATGGATTTTTGCAATGCGTATTTTGATGATTATTACCTCCGTGGTTTCGTTCTGGATCAATGGAGCCTTAAATAAAGTATTGTACGGCCAAAAAGAAGATCTTGATTTTGAAAAACCGTTGACAAACCTTGTTTGGATAACCTCGATTTTGAGTATCATTGTAACTTTTGCTGCCAGCTACTTCCTTGTAGGGCCGTCGTCCAATGTAGGAGCCATCAATCCTAATTTATGGGTTGTTTTATCCGTAATTATCAGTTGCGGTACGCTGGGAGGCGCTTTGATTCCCGAATTTACCAAACTGTTTACCAGTCCTAAATCTGCTCACGTACAGGAAGTGGTAAAATCGAGCAAAGAAGGCGGAGCCTCGTTGACAATTCTTTCCGGTTTTGTTGCCGGTAATTTCTCTGCTTTCTGGATGGGTCTGGTGTTTGTTCTGCTGATGCTGATAGCTTACCTTGCCAGTACTTTTGGCTTAGACCAGTTTATGGTTTATTCTTCCATTTTTGCGTTCGGTTTGGTTGCGTTCGGTTTGCTTGGGATGGGACCAGTTACTATTGCGGTCGACAGCTACGGTCCTGTAACGGATAACGCGCAATCTGTCTATGAACTTTCGTTGATCGAAGATGTGCCTGATGTGGCCGCAGAAATTGAACGGGATTTTGGGTTCAAACCCGATTTTGAAAAAGCAAAATATTTTCTTGAAGCCAACGATGGTGCAGGAAATACCTTCAAAGCGACAGCGAAGCCGGTATTGATCGGTACTGCCGTGGTTGGAGCCACTACAATGATCTTCTCGTTGATTCTGGTTATAAAGAATGTATTAGGCGTTGCTCCCGAAACGATTCTGAATGTACTCAATCCATGGACAATACTCGGATTCCTCTGTGGTGGAGCTGTTATTTACTGGTTTACAGGCGCATCTACTCAGGCTGTAACTACCGGAGCTTATCGTGCCGTAGAATATATCAAGCGTAACATAAATCTCGATCCTGATGCTCCTAAAAAGGCAGATGTCGGAAAATCGAAAGAGGTGGTGAAAATTTGCACTCAATATGCTCAACACGGGATGTGGAATATCTTCCCGGCTGTGTTCTGTTTTGCGCTGGCGTTTGCCTTCATCTCCGGTACCGAATCAAGCGGTTCGAGTCCATTTGCAGCAGCTTCGTTCTTTGTGAGCTACCTGATTGCCATTGCTGTATTCGGTTTGTACCAGGCCGTGTTTATGGCTAATGCCGGTGGTTGCTGGGACAATGCCAAGAAGGTGGTAGAAGTGGATCTAAAAGCCAAAGGCACTCCGTTGCACGATGCTACAATCGTGGGCGATACCGTAGGTGATCCTTTCAAAGATACCTCTTCGGTGGCCATGAACCCGATCATCAAATTTACCACGCTGTTTGGCTTGCTGGCTATGGAAATTGCCATCTCGGCAGCTTTCCGTCCGGTAGCGCCTTATGTAGGAGGTTTATTTTTACTGATAGCTCTCTATTTTGTATGGCGTTCGTTCTACAAAATGAGAATCAAATAAATTCTCCGAAAAATTAATTATCGACGGGCTGCTTTCTTCGGGAGGCAGCCCGTTTTGCATAAAAAAGGCAGATCCGGAACCGGATCTGCCTTCGTCGTACTGAGATCAAAAAGTTATTTATCTTCTTTGTCGCTTGCACTTTTTTGGTGTTTGAGCACTTTTGCGTCCAGATAAAAGACCAGCTCTTCCATAATGTTGTTGCAATGGTCGCCGATTCGTTCTATCTTGCGGAGCAGCGTTACCACATTCAGGCTGTAGAGCACATCCCCGGGATGCGCGGTGATATGTTTCGCCAAAATCTGAATAGCATCTGCATAGCAACCGTCCACTTTATTGTCGATGGTAAACACAATACCGGCCAGCGCGGTATTCTCCTCTTCAAGGGCAAGTTTGTCCTTTTCGAGCATTTCAATTACGCAGCCAAACATATTCTCTATATTCAGCTCTTTAAGTAGTTCCAGGTGCTGATCGTGTTCGTCGGTTTCGAGCACAAAGCGGGCAATACCGTCGGCAAAATCGCCGATACGCTCAAGGGTTTTGTTGATTTTGAGGACAGAGAGCACGAAACGCAGGTCGATAGCCACCGGGCTGTAGAGCGCAATGTAGTTTTCGCAATCGCTATCGATCTTCAGCTCAAAAGCATTAACTCTTTTTTCGCGGCTCATCACCACGCGGGCCAACTCTTCGTCGCCGGTCAATAGCGAACTTTTAGCTTTCTCCAATTGCGATTGTACCAGCGTCCACATTTGAGAAATTGCTTTTTTAAGTTCCAGCAATTCGGTTTCGGTATGTTTCATAATCTATGTTGAATCGTTTAACTGTTGAAGTGTTTAATCGTTGAATTCTGAAATTGGTGAATTGTCCATCAACCGAAACGTCCGGTGATATAGTTCTGTGTCTGTTCTTTATCCGGGTTAAGGAAGATCTTTTTCGTATCGTTGAATTCGATCAGTTCACCAAGCATAAAAAACCCAGTTTTGTCGCTCACACGGGCAGCCTGCTGCATGTTGTGCGTCACAATTACCACGGTATAGTCATGCTTCAGCTGGAAGATCAGCTCTTCAATTTTGGAGGTGGAGATCGGGTCGAGCGCCGAAGCCGGTTCGTCCATCAACAGTACCGAAGGCGAGATGGCCAGTGCGCGGGCAATGCAAAGACGTTGCTGCTGTCCGCCCGAAAGCTCAAATGCCGATTTTTTCAGTTTATCTTTTACCTCTTCCCACAGAGCCGCCTGCCTCAGTGATTTTTCAACCGTTTCAGTAATAATTTTTTTATCGTTCACTCCATTGACACGGAGCCCGTAAGCCACATTTTCAAAAATAGATTTCGGAAAGGGATTGGGTTTTTGAAATACCATACCGACGGTGGTTCGCAATTCATCTACCGATACACTTTTGTCGTATATATTTTGATCGCCCACAATACATTCACCATCGAGATGAGTTCCGTCAATCAGGTCGTTCATACGATTGAAAAGGCGGAGAAAGGTTGATTTTCCACAACCGGACGGGCCGATGAATGCGGTGACCGAATTGGAGTCGATCTGCATGTTGATGTCTTTCAATGCGTGAAAGTCACCGTAGAAGAAATTTACGTTCTTTGCTTCAAGTTTCATTATGTATATCTTGTAACTGTGTATTCTTTACTATTTCAAACTCACATTCACACCGATTATTTGCTGAATTTTCTGCGCACAACATTCGCAAGCAGATTCATTATTAATACGATGGCAATAAGCACAATTGCCGTACCGTAAGCCATTGGACGGGTTGCCTCCAGATCGGTTCCGCTGGTGGCAATCACATACAAGTGATAAGGCAATGCCATCACCTGATCGAATACCGAAGTCGGAAGGTGCGGCAGAAAGTATGCTGCGGCTGTGAACAGAATCGGCGCTGTTTCTCCCGATACACGTCCGACGGAAAGAATCAATCCTGTCATGACATTCGGAAATGCAGCCGGAAGTATCACTTTGCGAATGGTAGTCAGTTTGGTTGCTCCGAGAGCTAAGCTTCCGTGCCGGTAGGTATCGGGGATAGCCTTGAGCGCCTCTTCGGTTACCCGTATTATCAATGGCAATGCCAGTAATCCCAGCGTGAACGAACCGGCAAGCAACGAGTCTCCAAAATGCAGTTTGTTCACAAAGAGCGACATGCCGAACAGACCGAACACAATGGAAGGAATACCCCCAAGGTTATTGGTCATTACCCTGATTACTCTGACGATGTACTTGTTGGTTGCATACTCGTTCATGTAGATGCCCGACATCACTCCGATAGGAAAGGCAACGATCATACTTCCGATAACCAGATAGAACGTGCCGACAATAGCCGGGAAAATTCCCCCTTTTGTCATGCCGTCTTTAGGTGCCGTGGTGAGAAATTCCCAGTTGATTACACCAATGCCGCGGATAACAATAAACCCGATGATGCAGAAAAGGATTCCTACAACCAGATAACTCATCAAACGGAAAAGAGTGAAGAACAGTGCCTGATTGGCTCTTTTTCCTGTAAATTTAGTGTGTTGCATAATTCAATAATCTTTATCCGTTGTTACTGAACTTTAGGCTCTTTGCGGATGATTTCGGCCCAGATGCTGATTCCGAGAGTCAATACGAAAAGGATAGCTCCGAGCATAAACAGTGCCTGATATTGTACGCTACCCATAGCCGATTCGCCCAGCTCGGCGGCAATGGTAGCGGGAATGGTACGCACCGGTTCGGTCAACGAATGTGGCATAACGGCTGCATTTCCGGTAACCATCAACACGGCCATGGTTTCACCGATAGCACGTCCGATACCCAGAACAATGGCAGCTAAAATACCCGATGAAGCATACGGAATAACAACCCGATAAATGGTTTGCCAGTGGGTGGCTCCGAGCGCCAAACTCGATTCTTTCATGGCCAGCGGCGTGGTACGCATCGCATCTTCGGCCACGGTAATGATGGTAGGTAATGCCATTATCGCCAAAACAATGGCACCTGCAAGTGCGGTCTCTCCCACGGGAAGATGGAAAATGCTCCGTATGAGAGGAACAATAACGATCAGCCCGAAGAAGCCGTAAACGACAGATGGGATACCGGCCAAAAGTTCGATAAGCGGTTTTAATATTTTACGGATGCGGCTGTTGGCGATTTCAGCCAGATAAATGGCAACCGCCATGCCAAACGGTAGCGCAATAAGGATGGCAGCAATACTCACCCAAAGCGTGCCCAGAATAAGGGGAAGAACACCGAATTGTGCCGCTGGTGTGGCGGTGGGAAACCACTCTTTGCCTCCGAAATATTCTTTCAGCGTAATGGTTTCGGCAGGAAGAACACGTCCCTGAAAATTGATATTGATAAACTGTTCGGGAAAAAATGCCAAAGCGCCCGGCTTTGATGCAACTGCCTCACTTAATTTCTGAGGCAAATGTTCAAAGTTAGCGCCAATTTGCTCTTCGGTATATTGAGAAGCTATATCATCCATCCGCAACGGCTCGATAGAAATATCGTCGCCGCCGACCTGTTTCCAGGAAGTGATGTTGCCATCGAAAATTTCTTTTATTTGCTTGGGTGTAAGGTTCTGTATCTTATTGGAACGATTTACACAAAGCACATACCCTTTTTCAACGGTGGAGGATTTGAACAATCCCCAGCCCTCTGTGAAAAGGAAAATACTAATCAAAACAATGACCAGAGTGGTTGTGCCGCCACTGAGGCGCAAGGCCCATTCAACGAGAGTTTCTACGAAGCGATTCCTTTTTTTCTTAAACACTGGATAGAATTTTGAGATTTATGTCGTACAAACGAATCCTATTTGCAGGATGATAAAAAGAGTCCAACGTTGTTCCAAGGTTAAAATCCTTGATCAGAACAACATCGAACTCACACACAACAAGTTTATCTTATTTTATTTCCAGATAACCTACTTTTTCTACAATTGCCTGTCCTTCTGCCGAAAGAATGTAGTTGACAAAAGGTTTCACTCTGCCTTCCGATTTTGCTTCGTAGTAGAGGAACAACGGGCGAACGATAGGATATTTACCGGCTTTTGCATTTGCTTTTGTCGGTTGAACATATGTTTTACCTCCGTCGTACGAAACATGAATTTCTTTCACACTACTATTGGCGTAAGCCATTCCGACATAACCGATAGCGCCTTTTGTCTGGCTTACCGATTGGATAATAGCACCGGTTGCAGGCATACTCAGAATCCCCGATTTGTAGTTCTTATTTTTCAATACATGTTCTTTGAAGAATTCATAAGTACCCGATGTTGTTTCGCGGGAGTAAGCGACGATAGCAAGATCGGCACCACCAACCTGTTTCCAGTTGGTAATTTTACCGGTAAAAATACCTTCCAGTTGTTCGCGGGTAAGGTTTGTTACCTTATTGGAAGGATTAACCACAACCGAAAGTGCATCTTTTGCAATTACTACCATTTTGACAGATTTACCCCCGTTTTGCATTTTCATCTTCTCATCGAATTTGATACTACGAGAAGCCATGGCAAGATCGGTTGTTCCTTCGATCAAGGCGGCGAACCCAATCCCGGATCCTCCACCAGTTACGGTCACTTTGGTGCCGGCTTTCTTCATGTACGATTCTGCTTCTTTTTGTACTAAAGGAAGACAAGTGTCAGAACCTTTTACTTTTTGTGCGCTTACCATAGAGGCAAACATTGCTACGAGAGCAAACGAAATAAGAATACGTTTCATCTTAAAATTGTTTATTATTAAGCGTTTATTAAGTGTCTGTTGATTTGTTGAAATAGTGCTCTTCGCAAAAACCAGGAAGCTTGAAAGACAACCTCGAAACTAAAGGAGTCTAAAAATAGTGCGATGTTGCATGGAATATTGACGATAAATTCACCTATGTTTTTAGGTGCTTTCAGCTTTTTGCTGGCCTCAAATCTCCATGTGATGACCGGATTTTGTTGTAATACGAGTTCCATATTATCTGTGTTAAACTATAAATCTTTTTTGCCCTTTTCATACCTTGTCTTAGCAATATCTTTTCAGTTACAAAAGTAGCATCCGGTTGTTACGAAATTGTTACGGCGGCATAAAGATATTGTTGCCGGAAAATATTTTATCGAGAAGCACTTTGCAAAGCGAAAAAGCTTTTCAGCTCTTTCGCTTCATTATTGTTTATCAGAATTTGAACTGCAGGCGCACCGTAAATGTATCATCCAATTGATCGCGTGAGAAATCGGAACTACGTGTTGCAGCGGCGAGGTTTGCCGATTTTTCGTTCTTTACGTTTTCATAAAAGAGCTGAAGACGGAGAGACGGGTTGATACGCCATAAGCCCCCTATGCCTAATGTATTATATCTCAAATCGGTTTTATTTGTTTTGACAGCACCGGCAATTGTTGTAGTTGCACCGATTTCATCTCCTTTTACCTTTGTGTTCGGATCGTAGCTGTCGTATTTCAACACCAACGAGAAGGGAGACTGGCCTAAATCCTGTACCAAAATGCCATACCATCCGTTCATTTTACGGATGTAGGTATCTGTTGTCGGATTGGTCGCGGCATTCGGACTTCCGGTGCTGCTGTTGGATCCCGGTTGGGTTCCCCAGATATATTCGGCACGAAGCTGTGTCATGCCCATGGGCGATTCGAGGCTAAACTGGCCGTCGAGACCGAAGTATTCGCGTTTTGCATATTTGCTGAGGTTGTTCGGATCGCTGTTGAGTACAAAACCGTTGCCTCCCATTGTATAGACATTGGTTGTGCTCTGATAAACGCCTCCGTTATAGTACGAAGCTCCCAAACCCCATTTGGCGGTCGAGCCGATTACTTTTGATGCCGAGAGGTGACCGATAAAGTCTTTGCGGTTGTTGGTTTCGGGGTTGATAGCATTACCGGCAAACCAGCCGCCTTCAAATTTCAGGAAGTTCCATGAAGATGTTTTTGCTGCCTGCAAAATCAATTTGCCACCAAGATCTACCTCTTCCGGAAATAACGTCTGAATAATTCTGGAACGTTCGGGAGACTCCAGCAACGACGAAGAGTAAGAAATTTCATTTCCGAAAGGACGGTCGAACATCCCCGCTTGAAGTTGAATCGTTCCATTCCAGGGATCTTTTACATTCAGATAGGCTTCCTTTAATTGAACGACAGCTTGGTTAACGCCCGAAGCATTTGATTTGTCTACAATATTGAGTTGGAATACTCCGGTTGCAATACCACCGTCATCATACGTAAATTTGATACGACCGCGGCGAACGCCAAAACGGTTGAATGCAGACTTATTGCCATTTTCAGTGACATTGCCGGTACCTACTTTTAAAGCGGCATCCTGCTGTCCCCATTGCCATTGAGGCTGTACATATCCACTGATTTTGATAGCACTCAATTTGTTGATAGCTCCGTCGTGAACTTCTACCTTTTGTTGAACTTGTTCAAGCGGAGTTGCCTCTTCCTCTTGTGCAAATGTCGTAAATGAAGCTGCGGCAAAGGCAGCAATCAAGAGAATCTGTTTCTTCATAGCAATTAAGTGTTGGTTAAGAATATTAAAACAAAGATCGCCAGAGCGTGTTACAATAATATTACAAACAGATGAAGAAATATATAAATGAACTCGTCTTGACTTTTCTTAGGCAAAGCATTGTGCCTTCATTTTTTGCTTGCAGACCCCACTCACGATGACCGCCGATGATGTAATGTCAGGCTCAAAGACTTCGTGTCGGAGTCAGACATTTATCGTCTGACCTAATCTCCCCCAACCATAGATTTGCAGAGGGGACTGAATAAGATAATTTTGTTAGATAAACACTGAAAAAATCAAAAAGGAAAGAAGCCGAACAGTAAACTATCTCTCCGAGTAAGTAAGACTTCTTCTCCTATTTAGACTGTTTGTTCTTTCTTGAAATAAAGACCTGTATAAGAGTCTAATATTTTGTCATTAAGGGCTTTGGAATTATCTCGAGCTTCCTTCTTTTCTTTTTTTATAACTACAAAGTTATGAAGAAATTGATCGTTTTAGTAGATGTAAGTAAAGAAAAATTAGATTTTTGTCTGAAAAGTCAAAATGACTTCAATGTTTTTTTGTATGTGCTATGTGCTTGATGTTTCGTGTGATGGTGTTTTTGAGCTCGGTTATGGCAGCATTTTTAGGTCTCATGTATGATTGGAATTGACATTTACTTTTCAAAAGATATAAAATGAGACTTCTGATAAAAACACAAGCGGGTATACTGTTCGCAAAATCCTATTTTTTTGCTGTAATCCATTGTTTTTTAGTCGAGTAAAATATAGAGGAGATAAAATGCGTCTTGAATGTAATATTTTATTAATCAAAAAGAGTGCGTTTTGTAATACATATAAGAGAATTTTGCAGCAAGTTTTATTTATTATCGCAAAGGATGTATTACAAGAATCAATTACTATTTCGTGTTTTTATACTTAGTGCTGTTTCAATTTTATCTGTGGCCATTTATGCTCAAACCGGAGTTATTAGAGGAAAGATAACCGATGCTTATACAAAGGAGCCGCTTATTGGAGCATCTGTATTGCTGGCTGGATCTCATAATGGAGTGGCTGCCGATTTGAATGGAAATTTCATTCTGCGTAATGTCAGAGCAGGAAAGTATGCTCTTTTTGTTTCGTACATAGGATATAATCCTAGTACAAAGGCAGATGTTGTGGTTCAAAATGGCAAAGAGACCGTGGCTAATATTTTGCTAAGTGCAGATAGTTACTCGGTTAAAGAGGTCGAAGTTGTGGCAAAATCCAACAAAGAGAGTGAAAATGTACTTTTGTTTGAACAAAAAAGAGCATTACTGGCAACTCAGGCAGTGGGAGCGAAGGAGATGTCGCGCAAAGGTGCCGGAGATGCAGAGGCTGCCGTATCACAGGTTTCGGGAATCTCTAAACAAGAAGGCGTTAAGAACGTTTTTGTGAGAGGATTGGGAGATCGCTACAATGCTACTGTTTTAAATGGATTTCCAATTCCGTCCGAAGATCCGGAGTATAAGAATATTGCTCTTGGTTTTTTCTCTACAGATATAATCCGGAATATTGGTGTCAGCAAGGCTTTTGATAGCCGTAGTCAGGGGGACGTTGGAGGTGCAGTCATCAACATCAATTCAAAGGAGTTGCAAGGAAAATCCGAATTAGGAATAGATCTTTCGGCTGGAATGACCACTGGGGTGCTCGGTGCCGATTTTATGCATCAGTCGGGCTCTGGTTATTGGGGATTTGCAAAGGCGTCAAAACCTCAGGCGAATACCTTCAATTTTCAAAATGGATTGGATCCGGCTATTGTGAAAACCCCTGTAAATAACGGCTTTGGATTTTCCGGAGGCAAGCTATTTCACTTGGGTAAAAATCCACTATCATTTTTTATCGTGGGTACACATGCTACAGACTACTCATACACAAACGAAAGCGTTAGAAATACAACGACTGCAGGAACTGTTTTTCAGGATCAAATCGGCACAAAATATTCCCAAAATACTAGCCAACTCATACTGGCTAACGTAACATACGGGAATATCAATCGCCATCAGTTATCGTATAATTTTATGATGCTACATGCAAATAATCAGTATGTAGGTGAATATCACGGATTCAATGGTGAAAAATATCAGGATTCATATGATAATGTCGGCTTCATGAAAAGACAACAGACAAATGATAATCTTTTGCTTACAAATCAGTTGTTGTCTGATTGGAAATTATCGGAAAGACTGAGCTTAAATATTGGTGTGGCATATAATACGATTAAAGGTCTTGAGCCCGACCGGAGAGTAAATAATTTGTCGAAACAGGCTAACGGCCAATATATTTTTACCGGAAGTAACCGTCAGCAACGCTTTTTTTCAGAACTCACCGAAGAAGACTTTAATATTAAAAGTGCCTTTACATACAAATTGCACGATGCTTTTGATAATGCAAATTCATCTCTCATCGTGGGGTATGATGCCCGCTTTGTCGATGATAATTTTAATGCGCTGGAATATAATTATTCAGCTTATTCAGGGATGTATTCTATGGATAATCTTCGGATGGATGCTCTTTATAATCAGTCCAATCTTGCCGCAGGACAATTTACTCTGCGGGAAGGATACAACAATAGGTATCATGTTGCCAAATACATTCATTCCGGATTTTTGCAAGGCAACTATCAGTTAGCTTCTGGCTTGCTGGCAAATGCAGGCATGCGGTTCGAGTTCGTTGATCTGGCTGTCGATCACCATATTGAAATCGTTATTCCGGGCAAAGAGGTTATTAGGAAAAACTATTTTTTGCCGAGTATGAATTTGAAATATGATATGGATGGAAAACAAGCCTTGCGCCTGGGAATCAGCAAAACCTATACATTGCCTCAATCCAAAGAAATATCGCCGTATCAATATGTAAATGTCGGGTTTGCAAGTCAGGGGAATCCTAATTTGCACCCATCCGACAATTATAACCTGGATGTGAAATGGGATAACTACCTGAGTCCTTCAGAACTGTTTTCTGTGACTGTTTTTTACAAATATATCAGTAATCCGATCGGCCGTGTAGATCAGGGTAACTCCGCCGGTTTGCTTACCTATCAAAATATCAGCCATTCGGCTACTGTCGGAGGTTTAGAGTTGGAGTTGCGAAAAAACCTGATTAGTGCAACCAACAGCATTTCTGCTGCAACCAATAAACTGACATTCGGAATGAATGCCTCGTATATCTATACAAGCTTAGAAACAGAGATTGAAAATACGCCAAAACGGAAATCACAGCTGGAAGGGGCGGCTCCGTTCATTGCCAATTTCGACCTCTCTTACAGCCTGACGAAGCGAAATGCAAATCTTTTGGCATCATTGGTGGTCAATTATGTAAGTGATAAGATTTATACAATCGGAACAATGGGTTATAAGGATATTCTTGAAAAAGGGGTATCAACTCTGGATTTTATTATGTCCTGCAAAGCGAATTCTCACTTAACCTTGAAGTTGAAAGCTGCGAATTTGCTTGATCCATCTTATCGGTTGTCAAGAAAGAGTAGTGTGGATAGTGGTATTGCAACCACATTGAACGAATATAAAAAAGGATTAAAGTTTAGCTTGGGCATACACTACGACTTATGATTGTGTCTGTTATGTTTAGATTCATTAATTTATTTAACTGTATTAAAATGAAAAAATTTAGATTGAACAATGCCGTGATAGCTTTGTTGATGGTAGCTATCACTTTTGTATCTTGTAGCAAAGACGAAAATAGTGAAACAAAGGTTACTGCTGCAGATCTGTCAGGAAGTATAACGGGAGTAAAAACGCTTGATGCGGGCGTAACCTATACCATAACCGGCCCGGTTATTGTAGAAGATGGCGGGGAGTTGAATATTCCTGCTGGAACAACGATTAAGGCAAAAAAAGGATTCAGTAGTTATCTTTTGGTACTGCAAGGCGGTAAAATCAATGTGAACGGTACTGCCGACCAGCCGGTTGTTATGACAGCTGATGATGAAACCGGAGCTACTTCCGGATACTGGGGTGGATTAATTATTAATGGAAAGGCTCCACTACCTGTAAATGCGGATGGAACAGCTTCAACAGGATCTACCGAAATCAATTCAGCTTATAAATATGGAGGAACTGTGCCTACTGATAATTCAGGATCAATCAAATATTTGGTTATTAAATATGCCGGAGCACGTTCAAGTGCCGATGTTGAACATAATGGCTTAACTCTTAATGCAGTTGGAAATGGAACAGTTATCGAGAATATTTATGTCTATAAAAGTGCTGACGATGGAGTAGAATTCTTCGGAGGAACCGTTAATGTCACAAATTTATTGGTTGTTAGTCCGGATGATGATATGTTTGATTTTACACAAGGATATACCGGAGAATTGAAGAACGCTTATGGAATATGGGAAAACGGCTATACAAGTACAGAGGCGGATCCGCGTGGCATCGAAGCCGATGGTAATTTCGATGGTCTTACTCCAACTCAGACTGGTCAGTCAAATTTCAAAGTAACCAATGTTACCTTCGATTTGCGCCTTGCTCCCGGAACAACAGTGGCTACTCAAATGATGGATGTAATGAAAATTCGTCGCGGAGCTAAAATCACCGTTGCCAACGCTCTGGTAAAAGGTACCGGCACTGCGGTTGATTTGGTTGATTTCACAGACAGCAAGGGTGATGGAATTTATTCTTCAGCGATTAGTCTTACCAATCTACTAACAACGACACCTACAAAGCAAATTAATGTGACGGGAACTACGACAGCACCGAATGTTGCCATAAATCCCTCAACCCCTAATACGGGCTGTGCAACGAATTTGTTTGCCTGGACAAAATATGGATTTTAATCCGTACTGCGGATGCTAAGATAAAACTGTTTGCTAAAAAAGGATATAAATTCTTCTTTAGCAAACAGTTTGTATTTAAAATAGATTCTTAGGAATGTATAAGTTTGTCAAATAACAAATTCCCTCTAACCAACCAGAGGTTGATGTGAGGGAAAATATTGTTAAAGAAAAATCTACGTATTATCTGTTCTTTTTCCAACCGCCACGCTCTTTCTTCTCATGTTGGTATTTGCGTTTTTTCGCGCCCTGGAATCCTTCGGGCTGAGCACGCTCTACCACCATTTTACGATCAAGACCCTTGATTTTATTCAGCGAATTGATAACGATGTCGGCCGATTGTTCCTCTACTTCGATAAATGAAAAATTTTGAAGAATATCTATCTTGCCGATTTCTACCCGGCGAGGAACATTTTCGTTGATGATGTCGATGAAGTGTGCAGGAAAAACGCCATCGGTTTTACCGTAATTGACAAACAAACGGGCAAATCCGGCTCCGCCTGAACGTCTTTCACCACGCTCACCTCTTTCACGTTTTCCACTTTTTTCATCCGGAATATCCAACTCGGTTGCATCGCGGTAATATTCAATCATGCGGTTGAATTCCAATGAAACCAACCGTTTTATCAAATCTTCTTTTGTCAGCCAATCGAGTTTGCGAAAAACGGAAGGCAGTAATTCTCCAATTTCCTCCTCGTTTACCTTCACCTTTTCAAGTTTGTCAGCCAGATTGATGATCTGCTTTTCGCAAATAGCCTTTCCTGTAGGAACGGTACCCACTTCAAACTGTTTCCCGATTCTTCGTTCGATATCGCGCAGACGGTTTCTCTCCTTGCTATGAATAATGGCTATGGAGATTCCTGTTTTGCCGGCACGTCCCGTACGACCACTACGGTGATTGTATATATCGCTGTCTTCCGGCAGTCCGTAGTTGATTATGTGTGTCAGGTCATTTACATCCAATCCACGTGCTGCCACATCGGTAGCTACCAGAATCTGGAGGTTACGGATGCGGAATTTCTGCATCACAAGGTCACGCTGTGGTTGCGACAAATCTCCGTGAAGCGAGTCGGCATTGTATCCGTCACGAATCAGCGCGTCGGCAATCTCCTGCGTCTCTTTACGGGTACGGCAGAAAACGATACCATAGATATTCGGATAGAAGTCAGCAATACGTTTCAGTGCCAGATATTTATCTTTGGCATGAACCATATAGAAACGGTGCTTTACGTTGTTGGTGCTCTCGTTGCGGTTGCCCACTACAATCTCCTGCGGATTGTTCATGTAGTTTTTGGCAATGCGGGCAATCTCGGGAGGCATGGTTGCCGAAAAAAGGAGCGTATTCTTCTCTTTCGGAACTTCGGCCAGAATAGCGTTGATGCTTTCGGTAAAGCCCATGTTGAGCATCTCGTCGGCTTCATCCATTACTACGTTGCGAATAGCATCCAGTTTAACCGTTCCCCGTTTCATAAGGTCGAGCAAGCGACCCGGAGTGGCAACGACGATGTGCACGCCTTTGCGCAGGGAACGAATCTGGCTTTCGATGCTGGAGCCTCCATACACAGGAAGCACCTTCAGATCGTTAATATATTTGGAGTATTCCAATAAATCGTCGGCAATTTGTAAGCAAAGCTCACGTGTAGGGCAGAGAATCAACGTCTGGGGTTGTCGTAACTTAACGTCGGTCTTTTGAAGTACCGGAAGCCCGAATGCAGCTGTCTTGCCCGTTCCAGTTTGAGCCAATCCGACGACGTCGTGCTCGTTGTTGAGTAAAACCGGAATTACTTTTTCCTGAATGGGCATCGGTTGCTCATAACCTAATTCGCTGATAGCTTTCAGTATGTCTTCTCTTATCCCTAATTCTTCAAATGTCATTTATTTTCAATTAAAATTTATGCAAAGGTACGCATATTATTCCAGATGGCACGTAAGTGAGAAAGTTAGGTACTACGCAGCTTTGGTCCTCTTCATTCTGTCTTCTACAAAAAAAATCCCCGCCAAGTATACCTACTTACCGGGGACGTAAGACCAAAAAAGTGAAAAAGAAAAAAAGAGAATTTACCTATTAGCTTCTGCAAAGGTAAATTCTCTTTGTTGCAAAAAGATAACGAACAAGTAAAGATCCTGTTTCGTATCCGTTACTTATTTATGCAGGGAGAATTCAAATTCCAATCCTCCACCGTTTCTATTCTTTACCGAAATAGATCCACGGTGTAGCTCGACGGCATTTTTTACAATAGATAAGCCCAAGCCGGTTCCTCCAGTCTTGCGCGAACGGCCTTTATCTACCCGGTAAAAGCGGTCGAAAAGAAATGTCAAATGCTCGGGTGCCACTCCGATGCCGGTATCCGAAAATGAAAAATAGTAACACTTGGAATCCTCATTAGTCAATATCAGATTGATTTTTATATTTTCACCGGCATAAGCCACCGCATTGTCGATCAGGTTTCTGAAAATGGAATATAGCAGTATGGAGTTAGCCTTAAGCCAGATGTCTCCTCCAAAAGAGGTGTAGACTTCAATGTTTTTTTCTTTCAGCTTGAGTTCCACATCATCCAGCACGGTTTCCACAACCTTATTCAGGAGAATCGGCTCCATTTGCACCGACTGTGGCGCTTCGTTCATCTGGTTCAGCATCAAAATATCCTGCAACAGTGAATTTAATCTTTCAGCCTGAGCATGGCTCCGTTCTATAAAAAACCGTTGACGTTCGGGCGCTATATCGGGGTTGTCGTGCAGTGTTTCCATATAACCGATAATACTGCTTAGCGGAGTCTTCAACTCGTGCGCTACCTGATGGGTAAGCCGACGTCGAACAGTGGCATCATGCTCTATCTGTTCCCGATTCATTTTTACAGAGAACTTGTTTGAGACATAAAAGAGAACGGCCGCGATAATAAAGGTAAGCGCCAGCCAAAAGTAGAGAAATATATTATCTGGCCGCAGTAACGACGAAATATTAATATCGTAAGGCAATGATGAGCGCACATAGCAATTGCCAAATTTAGTCGCGTGATAGTAGTAACGCTTTTGATTGGAGTGCGATGTACGAATATCCGAACCTGTGCCATTGAGGAGCGCCATTTTCACCTCCTGACGCGAAAAGTGATTTTCCATGTGGGTGACATCCTGAATGGCGTTATCGTAAACGACATTGCCTTTCAGATCGATAATAGTAACCCGCACATCGCTGTGCGGAAATATGGCAATAAGCGAGTCGATGTGCGCCAGCGATCCGTCTTTTGCTTCAAAATAGTTATATACCATGTCGTTGGTGTCTCCCAGCACGGTATTCAGCATGTCGGCTTTGTATTGTTTTTCCCGGTTATACTGGAAAGCCAGTACGGCAACAGAAAAAATGAGGAAAAGAGGAATGTAATATCGAAATACCAATTTTTTCATGTCCGATGAATTGTAATTGAAATATATGTTTGAAAGCGGTTATAGGAAGCAATATCCGTATCCGGAGCGGGTTACAATATTCTTTCCGTAAGGTTCAATCTTTTTTCGCAGACGCGTGATGTGAACATCCACCGTACGATCGGTTACATAAACATCTTCGGTCCACACCTGAGCCAGAATACTCTCTCTGGAGAAAACCTTGGTAGGATTCTGAACAAACAAAGCAAGCAGCTCAAATTCGGTTTTTGTCAGATCGACAGCCTTGCCTTCGATGGTTACCTGTTTGGCGTTCAGGTCTATTTCCATCGTTTCAAATTTGACAATGTCTTTCTTTTGAGCTTCTGCGACAGCGGTACGACTGAGTACGGCTTTAATCCGCGCTGCTACCACTTTGATGGAGAATGGCTTAAGAATATAATCGTCGGCCCCGGTATTAAATCCGGTTAAAACATCATTTTCGGTAACGCGGGCAGTAAGAAAGATAATGGGAATGTGTTTGGTCTCCGGTTTCGATTTTAGCAACTGAGCCAGCTTAAATCCACTCATCTGTCCCATCATCACGTCGAGGAGTAACAGATCGTATTCAATCATATTCCTTGTCAGCGCCTCTTCTGCCGAATTGGCTACATCAACCGCATAACCTTCGCTTTCGAGATTAAACTGCAGGATTTCGCATAAATCCGGTTCATCTTCTACGATTAGTAGTTTGCAACTTTTTTCCATTCACTTATAAGATAATTATCGTTACAAAAGTAATGATAATTTTTGCGTCTGGTGTTAAGAATTGATTAAGAAGGAGATTTTGAGCTTGAATGACATAAAGATGGGAGTGTCAACAATAAAATTTGTCTCGCCGTGAGATTCTTTGTATTTTTGCAATCTCAAATCCTGTCGGATATTCCGCCGGATTTGTAGTCGTAAATTTATGGCCTTTGTTCGTGAGATTGGTGGTAGACACCGAATTTTTGAACAGGCTGTATATTTTAGATTTGGTTAGTGGAATAGTGACGACGGGATGTCGTTGCTGTCTCAGCACAAAAAGAGGTTGTCTCAAGGTAAAAATTGAGTCAGCCTCTTTTATTTATGGCGGAGTTTTAATCAAAAAAAAATGGCTACCTCAATTTTATTTTGAGGCAGCCAATTCTTTTTTAAGAACAAACTAACTTATTCAGCAGCAGCTTCTTCTTTTTCTTCGGCGGCAGGAGCTGCCTCTGCAACAGGTGCAGCAACTTTTTTACCGGCACGACGAGTACGAGATGCTTTTTTAACTTCCTTGGTTTTCAACAAGTTTTCATTGTAATCTACCAATTCGATAATACACATTTCAGCAGCATCACCCAAACGAAATCCTGTTTTCAGGATACGGGTATAACCACCCGGACGGGTTGCAATTTTTTGTGCAATATCACGGAACAGTTCCGTTACCACCTCTTTGTTTTGCAAGTGAGAGAAAACAATTCGACGAGAATGAGTACTGTCGTCTTTTGATTTTGTCAACAACGGTTCGATATAAACCCGGAGAGCCTTTGCTTTAGCTGTTGTAGTTGCAATACGTTTGTGTTTGATAAGCGAACAAGCCATATTTGCCAACATAGCTTTTCTGTGCGAAGACGTACGGCCTAAATGGTTGAATTTCTTATTATGTCTCATTTCTGTTATTCTTTATCTAATTTATACTTAGCTAAATCCATACCGAACGACAGTTTCAGCGATTCGAGCTTCTCGTCCAATTCGTTCAAGGATTTCTTACCAAAATTACGGAATTTCAATAAATCATTGCGGTTGAAAGCACACAATTGACCCAATGTTTCCACATCGGCAGCCTTCAGGCAGTTCAAAGCGCGAACCGAAAGATCTAAATCAACCATTTTGGTTTTCAACAACTGACGCATACGTAATGCTTCTTCGTCAAATTCTTCGTCGACACTCTCTTCGGTCGATTCCAGCGAAATTTTTTCGTCAGAAAACAACATGAAGTGTTGAATCAAAATTTTAGCTGACTCACGAAGAGCATCTTTAGGATTAATAGAACCATCTGTCGAAACTTCAAAAACCAGCTTTTCATAGTCTGTTTTTTGCTCCAGACGGTAGTTCTCAATGGCATATTTTACATTTACGATAGGAGTAAAAATGGCATCGATAGGAATTACATCCACTTCAGATCCTGCTACTTTATTTTCTTCAGCAGGTACGTAACCTCTTCCTTTATTGATAGTCAAATCAATCTGCATTGTATAATTAGGATCGATTCTACAAATCAGCAAATCAGGATTAAGTACCACGAAGCCTGTCAAATAGCGTCCTATATCACCGGCAGTAAACGTATTCTTACCGGAAACGGTAATGCTTACCTTTTCGTTTTCAACATCATCCACGCAACGTTTGAAACGAACCTTCTTCAGGTTAAGGATAATGTTTGTCACGTCTTCCATTACTCCCGGAACAGTAGCAAATTCGTGTTCAACTCCATCAATCTTGATAGATGTAATGGCGAAACCTTCCAGTGAAGAGAGAAGGATACGACGCAACGCATTTCCGATAGTAATACCAAAACCAGGCTCAAGCGGACGGAATTCAAAAATCCCCTTTTGAGCATCTGATTCAAGCATGATAACCTTATCGGGTTTTTGGAATGCTAATATAGACATGAATAAATGGATTATTTTGAATACAATTCGACGATTAATTGCTCCTTAATGTTCTCTGGAATATCAGTACGTTCGGGCTGGTGCAGGAATTTGCCAGACAAACTGCTTTTGTCCCACTCCATCCAGGGATATTTACTGTGGTTAAATCCGTTCAAAGCATCAGCGATAACAGCCATCGATTTGTCTTTTTCACGTACACCGATAACCTGTCCGGCTTTAATCTGATAAGAAGGAATGTTTACTACAGCACCATCGACCGTAATATGACGGTGGCTTACCAGCTGACGTGCAGCTGCGCGTGTAGGAGCCATACCCAAACGATAAACTACATTATCCAAACGGGCTTCGAGTAACTGGAGCAAAATTTCACCGGTAATACCTTTTGCACGTTGAGCTCTTTCAAACAATAAACGGAATTGACGTTCCAAAACGCCATAAGTATATTTTGCTTTTTGTTTTTCACGAAGCTGAATACCATATTCCGACGTTTTCTTGTGGCGGTTGTTGCCATGTTGTCCGGGAGGGTAATTTTTCTTCGATAACGTTTTATCGGGGCCAAAAATCGGCTCACCAAATTTACGTGAAATTCTTGTTTTTGGGCCTGTATATCTTGCCATTATTTCAAAGTTTTTGTGATTATTATTGCTTATATCACACTCGACCTACCGTGCAGCCGCGATTACAGAGAGGTTAGAATTGTAATCTTTATCCACTTTTAGCCGGGTAATGAACAAGTTGGTGATTATTATACTCTTCTGCGTTTAGCTGGGCGACATCCGTTATGTGGCAATGGAGTAACATCAACAATCTCGGTTACTTCGATACCGGCACCATGAATGGTTCTGATAGCTGATTCGCGACCATTACCCGGACCTTTAACATACGCCTTTACTTTTCTCAGACCGAGGTCAAAAGCAACTTTGGCACAATCTTGGGCTGCCATCTGAGCAGCATACGGAGTGTTCTTTTTAGAACCTCTGAAACCCATTTTACCGGCAGAAGACCAAGAGATAACCTGACCATCACCGTTTGTAAGGGTTACGATAATATTATTGAATGAAGAGTGTACGTGCAACTGGCCTACGCCGTCAACTTTAACCACTCTCTTTTTGGTTGCAACTGTTTTCTTTGCCATATCCTAAAAATATTTGCTAAGTTAATTACCTTACTTTGTTGCTTTTTTCTTGTTGGCAACAGTTTTCTTCTTTCCTTTACGAGTACGGGCATTGTTTTTAGTGCTCTGTCCTCTCAAAGGTAATCCCAGACGGTGACGCACGCCACGGTAGCATCCGATATCCATTAAGCGTTTGATGTTCAGCTGAACTTCAGAACGAAGGTCACCCTCTACTTTAAACTTAGCTCCGATTATTTCACGGATTTTAGCTGCTTGGTCGTCAGTCCAATCCTTCACCTTTGTGTCTAAATCAACACCGGCTTCTTCCAAAATTTGTTTTGCGCTACTGCGACCTACTCCGTAGATATAAGTCAGTCCAACTTCGCCTCTTTTATTTTGAGGCAAATCTACTCCAACGATTCTTATAGCCATATACTTAAAATTAAAATATTATCCCTGACGTTGTTTGAACTTAGGATTCTTTTTGTTGATTACATACAAACGCCCTTTACGTCTCACGATTTTACATTCGGGCGTACGTTTTTTAATGGATGCTTTTACTTTCATGTTGTATAAATATTTGCAATGTTTGCTGTTGCTACAGGATCAGGTTTATTTATACCTGAATGAAATTCTTCCTTTCGATAAATCATACGGCGACATCTCTACCCGTACTCTATCACCCGGCAAAATTTTAATGTAATGCATACGCATCTTCCCGGAAATATGAGCGGTAATAACGTGACCGTTTTCGAGTTCTACACGAAACATTGCATTCGACAATGCTTCGGTTATTGTTCCATCTTGCTCAATAGCAGATTGTTTAGGCATAAAACGTCTATTTAATCTAATGTTTGTTACAGTTTACCTACAACTTCTTCTATATAATCAAAGGTAGAAAGGATGTCAGCTTTTCCGTCACGGATAGCTATCGAGTGTTCGAAATGTGCTGCATATTTACCATCGATGGTTCGGGTTGTCCAACCGTCTTTTTCAAAAAAGAGTCGATACGAACCCATCGCAATCATCGGTTCAATTGCAATCGTCATTCCGTTTTTCAGACGAACACCATTACCCCTGCGCCCTGTATTGGGAACCTGAGGATCTTCGTGCATCTCCTTTCCCACGCCGTGACCAACCATTTCACGAATCACTCCGTAACCATGTTTCTCACAATGCGACTGAACGGCATATCCAACATCACCTAAACGATTTCCGTTGATAGCTTGTTCAATACCCAAATAAAGCGACTCTTTTGTCACTCTCAATAATTGTTTTACATCTTCAGCTACTTCACCAACGCAAAATGTGTATGCGGAATCGCCTACAAATCCATCTTTTGTTGCACCACAGTCGACCGAAATAACATCTCCTTCTTTCAAGATTGCATCTTTCGAGGGAATTCCATGTACGACCTGATCGTTAACCGATGTACATAAAGTGTTTGGAAACCCGGCATAACCCAAAAATGTTGGTATTGCACCATGATCTCTGATGCAGGTTTCTGCCACTTTATCGAGCTCCAGTGTTGACACACCCGGAGTAATTAACTTAGCTACTTCAGCCAAAGTTCTTGATACGATCAAATTACTTTGACGAAGTAGCTCAATTTCTTCTTCTGTTTTGAGATATATCATCTCTGCTTATTGTTTAATAAGCCGAAATGTTGCCGGTACGTCCCTTAATTCTACCCGATTTCATTAAACCGTCATAATGACGCATCAACAAGCGGCTTTCAATTTGTTGTAGTGTATCCAAAACAACACCAACCAGAATCAACAATGAGGTTCCTCCGTAGAACTGGGCAAAACTGGTACTTACTCCGGAAATTCGTGCGAATGCAGGTAATATTGCTACCAATGCAAGGAAGAACGAACCGGGTAAAGTAATGCGCGACATTATTTCATCGAGGTATTCGGCTGTTTTCTTACCAGGTTTTACTCCCGGAATAAACCCGTTATTACGCTTCATCTCTTCGGCCATCTGAGTCGGATTGATAGTAATAGCAGTATAAAAATAGGTAAACGCAATAATCAGCACGGCAAATACGAAGTTGTACCAGAATCCCGAGTTATCGGTAAAGGCACTTATCAGACCACTTGCTGCTTCCGAATGCGAAAAGCCTACCAGAGTAATTGGAATAAACATGATTGCCTGAGCAAAGATAATCGGCATTACGTTAGCTGCATTCACTTTAAGCGGAATGTATTGACGAACACCTCCATATTGTTTATTACCAACAACACGTTTTGCATATTGAACAGGCACCTTACGAGTTCCCTGAACCAGTAAAATACACAATCCGATAACGAACAACAGACAAACTATTTCTCCGATGAACATCACCAAACCACCGGCAGCATCGCCCAAACGGGAAGCGAACTCCTGTACGACTGCGGTCGGAAGACGGGCAATAATACCGATCATGATGATGAAAGAAATACCGTTACCGATACCTTTATCGGTAATTCTTTCTCCCAACCACATGATAAACATACTACCCGCAGTTAATATGATGACTGATGTAATTTGAAACCAGAAGCTCTGCGGAAGAGCAGCACCCACATGCCCAAGTTGCACGCTAAGATTGACCAGATAGGCCGGAGATTGGAACAAAAGAATCAAAACGGTCAGATAACGTGTTATCTGGTTCATCTTTTTTCTTCCACTCTCACCTTCGCGTTGCATCTTTTGGAAATAAGGAACTGCAATGCCTAACAACTGAACCACAATAGATGCGGAGATGTAAGGCATGATCCCCAAAGCAAAAATAGAAGCATGAGAAAACGCACCACCGGAGAACATGTCCAACAAGCCGAGCAACCCTCCCGAGGTTTGGTTTTGCAAAGCTTCCAAATTGGCGGGGTTAATTCCCGGTAATACTATGTACGACCCGAAACGATAAACCATAACAAAAAGTATGGTGGTTATCAGACGTTTTCTAAGGTCTTCTATTTTCCAAATATTTTGGAGTGTTTCAATAAAGCGTTTCATCGGATTACAATTTTACCACTGTTCCACCTGCTGCTACGATAGCTTCTTCTGCCGATTTTGAAAATGCATTGGCTTCTACCTGAATTTTTGCACTCAATGCACCATTGCCCAAAATCTTCACAAGATCATTTTTTCCAATAAATCCTGCCTGAAGTAATTCAGCGACACCAATTTTGGTCAGCTTTGTAGCTTCAGCTAAAGTTTGTAAAGTGGCAAGGTTAATCGGTTTGTATTCAACACGACTTATATTTTTGAACCCAAACTTGGGCAAACGGCGTTGCAAAGGCATCTGACCTCCTTCAAAACCGATTTTTTTCTTATAACCTGAACGGGATTGAGCACCGTTAAGACCACGGGTAGCTGTACCTCCTAAACCGGAACCGGTACCACGACCTATTCTTTTTCTTACCTTAACGGATCCTTTTGCAGGTGTCAAATTACTTAAATCCATATATGTATGTTATATTAAGCGTATTAAACAATTATTTCTCTACTACTACCAAATGTCTCACTTTGTTTACCATTCCCAAAATGGAAGGGGTATCTTCATGCTCGACAACGGCATTCACTTTTTTCAAACCCAAGGCTTCCAGAGTCAGTTTCTGAACTTTGGGGCACTTAATTTTACTCTTAACTTGTTTTATTTTAATAGTTGCCATAGTAGTACGTTTTTAGCCTTTGAATACTTTTTCAAGTGAAATACCACGGTTGGTAGCTACGGTAGCTGCATCACGCAATTCACCGAGAGCTTCCATTGTTGCTTTCACAAGGTTGTGAGGGTTCGACGAACCTTTCGATTTTGCTAATACGTCGGTAATACCAACGCTTTCGAGTACGGCACGCATAGCACCACCGGCTTTTACTCCGGTACCGTGAGATGCAGGCTGAAGATATACTTCTGCACCACCAAATTTAGCAAGTTGTTGATGAGGAATGGTTCCTTTCAACACAGGCACTTTAATCAGGTTTTTCTTTGCAGCTTCTACCCCTTTCGCAATGGCAGCTGTTACTTCGCTGGCTTTTCCCAAGCCCCAACCAACAATACCATCTTCGTTGCCGACTACCACGATTGCAGCAAAGCTGAATGCGCGACCACCTTTGGTAACTTTAGTTACACGGTTGATGGCAACTAATCTGTCTTTTAATTCTAAATCGTTGGTTGATTTAACTTTATTATTTATTCCTGCCATAGTGATTAAAATTTAAGTCCTGCGTTACGTGCGGCTTCTGCCAATTCTTTTACTCTACCGTGGTACAGATAGCCATTACGGTCGAAGATAACTTCGGTTACTCCGGCTGCCTGTGCGCTCTTTGCGATCAATTCGCCAACTTTTGCGGCTTGTTCCTTTTTGGCCAATTTTTCAGCAATAGCTAATGAAGAAGCGGCAGCAAGGGTTTTACCTGATTTGTCATCTATAACTTGCACATAGATTTGTTTGTTGCTTCTGAACACCGACAAACGGGGTCTTTCGGCAGTTCCGGCAATTTTACTGCGGATATGTGCTTTTATCTTGATTCTACGTTCAATTTTCTTAATCATAACTCTTTTTATTTCAAAAAATTATTTTGCACCTGCCGATTTACCAGCTTTACGACGAATAACTTCGCCTACAAACTTAATACCTTTTCCTTTGTAAGGTTCGGGTTTACGGAACGAGCGGATTTTTGCACAAATCTGACCGATCAGTTGCTTGTCGCAGCTTTCCAGCATAAGCAACGGATTCTGGTTACGTTCGCTCTTGGTCTCCACTTTAATTTCGGGAGGCAACATCATGTGAATGTTGTGGGTATATCCCAGTGAAAACTCAAGGAGATTTCCATTGTTTGAAACACGATAACCGACACCAACCAATTCGAGTTGTTTGCGGTAACCTTCCGATACACCAACAACCATGTTGTGGATCAACGAACGATAAAGACCGTGCATTGCGCGGCTTACCTTTTCATCATCGGGACGCGATACAACGATATGATCGTCATTCTGAGTGACTGTGATGATAGGATTAATTTCTTGAGAGAGTTCTCCTTTGGGTCCTTTTACGGTAACTAAGTTATCTTTTACAGTAACAGTTACACCTTTAGGAAGGCTTATAGGTAATTTTCCAATTCTTGACATCTGTAAATCCTCCTCTTAATTAATAAACATAACATAAAACTTCGCCTCCGATATTCAAATCGCGGGCTTCTTTGTCTGTCATAACACCTTTCGATGTAGAGAGGATGGCGATGCCTAACCCGTTCAGTACACGAGGCAACTCTTTGTGACCTACATACTGACGTAAACCCGGTGACGAAATACGCACGAGTTGTTTGATTGCATTGACCTTGTGAACAGGGTCATACTTTAAGGCAATTTTGATCGATCCCTGAGGACCGTCTTCTACAAATTTGTAGTTCAAAATATAGCCTTTTTCTAAAAGAATCTTAGTGATTTCTTTTTTCAAATTCGAGGCTGGAATTTCCACCACACGGTGGCTTGCTCTGATGGCATTCCGCAGTCTCGTTAAATAATCTGCTATTGGATCTGTCATATTGATTTGTTTTAAATTGATCCGGCCTGCCCGGACAATATTTATCACGCTTATATAAAATGCAACTCTAAAAAGTCAGAATGTATAAACCTGCATCGGTCTATTTCGGGGCACAAAAATAGTGATTTTCCCCGAATTAAACAACATTAACGCAAGTTTATTACGACTGACTTTCGTGTTGCAGCGCAAACTGGTTACCAGCTTGCTTTTTTCACACCCGGAATTAAGCCTGCAGAAGCCATTTCGCGGAACTGAATACGCGAAATTCCGAAGATGCGCATATAACCTTTAGGACGACCTGTGAGTTTGCAACGGTTGTGCTGACGAACAGGAGAAGCATTTTTAGGAAGTTCTTGCAAAGCTTCGTAATTGCCCTCTTTCTTGAGTTGTTCACGTTTTGCAGCGTATTTAGCACATAATTTTGCTCTGCGTACCTCACGGGCTTTCATTGATTCTTTTGCCATTGTATCTTCTTTAATTAGTTGTGCTTAAAAGGTAAACCAAACTGTTTCAACAAAGAGAAACCTTCTTCGTCTGTTTTGGCCGATGTCACAAAGGTGATGTTCATACCCAACAGGCGAGAGATGCCGTCGATGTTAATTTCAGGGAAAATAATCTGCTCTTGAATACCCAGGGTATAATTACCACTGCCATCCAATTTGCTTTCAATCCCTTTGAAGTCACGGATACGAGGCAAAGCAACGCGAACCAAACGTTCCAGGAATTCGTACATATGTTCGTTACGAAGAGTAACACGTACGCCGATAGGCATTTGTTTACGCAACTTGAAGTTTGAAATGTCCTTGCGCGAAAGTGTGGCAACAGCTTTCTGACCGGTTATTGCAGTCATCTCGTTAACAGCTGTATCGATAATTTTCTTATCAGCAACAGCGATTCCCAACCCCTGGTTAAGAACGATTTTTTCGAGATGAGGTACCTGCATAATCGACTTGTAACCAAACTCCTTCATCAAAGCAGGAACAATGCGTTCCTTATAGTCGTTTTTAAGACTGTTGGTTGTACTCATTATTTAATTTCCTCCCCTGATTTTTTAGCGTAACGCACTAATTTACCTTCGGCATTCTCACGACGACCGATACGTGTCGGTTTGCCACTCTTGGGATCAACAACGTTGAGATTAGAGATATGGATAGATGCCTCTTTCTTAATGATTCCTCCCTGAGGAGCTTTTGCATTGGGCTTGGTGTGTTTAGACACGAAGTTGGCACCTTCAACGATAGCACGTTTTTCGTCCAATATTTCGAGTACACGTCCTGTTTTGCCCTTGCTTTTACCGGTATTAACAAACACCGTATCGCCTTTTTTAATATGTAATTTACTCATTGCTATTTATTTTACAAGGGTTAAAGTACTTCAGGCGCTAATGAAATGATTTTCATGTTAGAGGCACGAAGCTCACGTGCTACGGGGCCGAAGATACGGCTACCGCGCATTTCGCCTGCATTGTTGAGCAACACACAAGCGTTGTCGTCGAAACGAATGTAAGAACCGTCTGCACGACGAACCTCTTTCGATGTACGAACAACTACTGCTTTTGATACGGTGCCCTTTTTCATGTCGCTGGAAGGGATAACATTTTTTACCGCTACCACGATAACATCCCCCAGTGAAGCATAGCGTTTGCCGGTACCGCCTAATACGCGGATAACCAAAGCTTCGCGAGCTCCGCTGTTGTCAGCTACTGTTATTCTGGATTCTTGTTGTATCATAATTACTTAGCTCTTTCTGTTATTTCAACTACTCTCCAATTCTTTGATTTGCTCAGCGGACGGGTTTCCATGATGCGCACGGTATCACCGATGCCGCAGTCGTTTTTGTCGTCATGAGCATGGAACTTCTTCGTCTTATTGACGAACTTGCCGTAGATAGGGTGTTTTTCTTTCCACTTAACGGCAACAGTAACGGTCTTGTCCATCTTATTGCTGGTAACGACCCCTACTCTCTCTTTTCTTAAGTTTCTCGTTTCCATTCGGCTCAATATTATTGTTGTTTATTTTCTCTCAACTTCAATTCGGTCGCAACGCGAGCGATTTGTTTACGAACATCCTTGATTTGCATCGGATTGTCAAGTGGAGAAATAGTATGGTTCAATTTCAAGCGCGATAAGATGGCTTTATCATTGTCCAGCCTTTCCTGCAGCTCTTTTACACTTAGTTCTTTGATTTCTCTTGTCTTCATAATCGATTACGCGTTAAGGTTTGTTGAATCAAAATCACGTCTGACCACAAACTTGGTTGTAACGGGTAACTTTTGAGCTGCCAAGCGCAATGCTTCTTTTGCAATCTCAAACGATACGCCTTCTACTTCAATAATCATACGGCCCGGAGTAACAGGTGCCACGAAACCTTCGGGAGAACCTTTACCTTTACCCATACGTACTTCAGCAGGTTTCTTGGTAATTGGTTTATCGGGGAAAATACGAATCCAGATTTGCCCCTGACGTTGCATATAACGGGTTACGGCAATACGGGCAGCCTCAATCTGGCGACCTGTAATCCATTTTGATTGTAATGATTTTATGCCGAAAGAACCGAATGCCAGCTGATTACCTCGTTGAGCCACACCTTTCATGCGACCCTTTTGCTGTCTTCTGAACTTTGTCTTTTTCGGTTGTAACATAAGTCTTAGAATTCAATGCGTTAGAAATTATTTTTTCTTTTTACGGAAGCCGCCTCTACGGTCGCCACGATCTCCACGATCATTGCGGTCGTTGCGTTGGCCACGGTTGTTAGATCCTTCTTTGGATGTTGCGAATTGAGGAGCCAGGTCCTTTTTACCATAGATTTCACCACGGCAAATCCACACTTTCACACCAATAAGACCCACCTTGGTTAAGGCTTCTGCAAGAGCGTAGTCGATATCGGCACGGAATGTATGCAGCGGAGTACGTCCTTCTTTATACATTTCCGAACGTGCCATTTCAGCTCCGTTCAAACGGCCTGATACCTGCACTTTGATACCTTCGGCTCCCATACGCATTGTAGATGCAATGGCCATTTTGGTTGCGCGACGATAAGCGATTTTACCTTCGATCTGACGGGCAATGTTGTTGGCAACGATTACAGCGTCGAGTTCGGGGCGTTTCACTTCATAAATATTGATCTGAACGTCTTTGTCGGTGATAGTTTTCAACTCTTCTTTCAGTTTGTCGACTTCCTGTCCGCCTTTACCAATAATGATACCCGGACGGGCTGTGCATACTGTAATAGTGATGAGTTTTAACGTACGTTCGATTACTACGCGAGAAACACTCGCTTTAGCCAGACGGGCGTGAAGATACTTTCTCAGTTTGCTGTCTTCCAGCAATGTATCTCCATAATTATTCCCTCCATACCAGTTGGAATCCCATCCGCGGATGATTCCCAAACGATTACTTACCGGATTAGTTTTTTGTCCCATCTGCTACTTCATTTGATACGTTAATACTATTCTTTGAGTCAACAAACAACGTTACATGATTCGAACGTTTGCGTACTCTGTAACCACGTCCCTGCGGAGCCGGACGAAGGCGTTTCAACATACGGCCACCATCGACATGGATAGCGCTTACAAACAAATTACCATCTTCGGCTTTTTGTTCTGTTTTTTGTTCCCAGTTGGAAATAGCGGAACGAAGCAATTTTTCAAGTCTGGCTGACGCCTCTTTGGTCGAAAATTTCAATACTCCAAGCGCTTTGTTCACTTCCATACCACGAATCATGTCGGCCACAAGGCGCATTTTACGAGGAGAGGTCGGAACGTCGTTAAGACGAGCGAAATATTGTATTTTGAGGGCTTCTTTCCTATTTTCTGCTGAATTTTTCTTTCTTGAACCCATTTTATTGATATTTTTATTTTTTCAAGTAAATGAATCAACGGGTTATTTACGGTTACCGCTATGACCGCGGAAAGTGCGGGTTGGTGAGAATTCGCCAAGCTTATGACCCACCATATTTTCGGTAACGTAAACCGGAATAAATTTGTTCCCGTTGTGAACTGCAATCGTGTGACCTACGAAATCAGGTGAAATCATTGAAGCACGTGCCCATGTTTTGATAACCGTTTTTTTACCGGATTCATTCATGGCTAACACTTTCTGTTCAAGCTTCAGATTGATGTAAGGTCCTTTTTTTAATGAACGACTCATAGTATCTCTCTAATTATGCGTTATTTTTTTCTTCTTTCGATAATATACTTGCTTGATTGCTTTTTCGGAGCTCTTGTCTTATAGCCCTTAGCCAACAAGCCTTTGCGAGAACGTGGGTGGCCACCAGAAGCGCGTCCTTCACCACCACCCATGGGGTGATCGACGGGGTTCATAGCAACACCACGTACGCGAGGACGTCGTCCTTGCCAGCGTGTGCGGCCAGCCTTACCTGAACTTTCGAGATTGTGTTCTGAGTTGCCAACACTTCCTACGGTTGCTTTACAAGTACAAAGAATTTTGCGGGTTTCGCCTGAAGGCAGTTTGATAATTGCGTAGTTGTCTTCGCGGGAAGTCAACTGTGCAAATGTACCTGCCGAACGAACCAACGCTGCTCCCTGACCCGGACGTAATTCAATGTTGTGAATAATAGTACCGAGTGGAATGTTCTTCAACGGTAGAGAGTTTCCAACTTCAGGTGCTGCTTCAGCTCCTGATAACAGAGTTTGGCCAACTTGCAGTCCATTGGGTGCAAGAATATAGCTTTTTTCACCATCAACGTAATAGAGCAATGCGATACGAGCCGTGCGGTTCGGATCATACTCGATGGATTGTACCTTCGCAGGTATTCCTTCTTTGTTACGTTTGAAGTCAATTACTCTATATTTCTTCTTGTGACCACCACCGATATAACGCATGGTCATCTTACCGGAGTTATTACGTCCTCCGGTATTGCTTTTGCCTGTCACAAGAGATTTTTCCGGTACCGCCGAAGTAATTGTGTCGAACGTACCGATAATTTTGTGTCTCTGCCCCGGGGTTACGGGGTTCATTTTACGTACAGCCATTGTTCTACTTAAATATTGCTATAAAAATCAATGTTATCTCCCTCTTTCAACGTAACCATCGCTTTTTTGAAAGCTGAAGTTTTACCGTTGATCACTCCACCTTTCGTGAAGCGGCTTTTCTTTTTACCTGGCATAACAGCTGTATTTACTGATACTACAGTTACACCATACATGTCTTCTACGGCTTTTTTGATCTCAATCTTGTTTGCGTCTTTTTCAACACGGAAACTAAAACGATTGAGTTTTTCACTAAGGCCGTTTGCTTTTTCTGTAACAATCGGTTTAATTATAATTCCCATCATTTTATCTCCTTATGCTTTAAAGATTTGATCCAAACCGGCGAAAGAATCTTCAACAATAACAAGTGATTTTGCATTCAAAATACTGTAAGTATTTAAATCAGAAACAGTTGTTACATCGACACCTTTCAGGTTTCGAGCCGACAAATATACGTTTTTATTTGGTTCCGATAAAATAATAAGAGGCTTTTTATCAGCGACTTTCAAATTTTCGGTCAACGCGATTAAGTTTTTGGTTTTGGGTGCTTCGTACTGAAGAGCATCAACCACCACAATAGCGTCTTCTTTTGCTTTGTAAGCCAAAGCCGATTTACGTGCCAATTGTTTCAGTTTTTTGTTCAGTTTGAAGCTATAGTCACGGGGAACCGGACCAAAAACCCGAGCGCCACCCACCAGAATCGGAGAGTTGATATCACCACGACGTGCACCTCCGCCACCTTTCTGACGGATCAGCTTGCGTGTACTACCGGAAAGTTCGCTTCTCTCTTTTGCTTTGTGCGTACCCTGGCGTCTGTTTGCCATGTACTGCTTAACATCAAGATAGATAGCGTGGTCATTAGGTTCAATGCCAAAGATAGCTTCGTTCAGCGTTACCTTTTTTCCGGTTTCTTTTCCTTCTATGTTATATACGTTCAGTTCCATTACTTATTGATAATTACGATTGAACCTTTTGCCCCGGGAATTGAACCTTTTACAAGCAACAAGTTGTGCTCGGGGATTACTTTTAACACTTCCAGGTTTTGAACTGTAACAGTATCGCTACCTGTACGGCCACCCATTCTCATACCTTTTACTACTTTTGAAGGGAAAGAAGATGCACCCATTGAACCCGGGTGACGCAGACGATTGTGCTGACCGTGTGTGCTTTGACCTACACCACCGAATCCATGACGTTTAACAACGCCCTGAAATCCTTTACCTTTTGAAGTTCCTACAACGTCTACCCAAGTAGTACCGTCGAACAATTCAACTGTGAAGGCATCTCCCAGTTTGAATTCGCCTTCAAATCCTTTGAACTCAACCAAGTGTCTTTGAGGTGCTACGCTTGCTTTTTTAAAGTGACCTGCTTCCGGTTTTGTAGTGTGCTTTTCTTTCTTTTCTTCAAAACCTAACTGCAGTGCCTCGTAACCATCGATCTCAACGGTTTTGATTTGCGTAACAACACAAGGACCAGCTTCGATAACAGTGCATGGAACATTTTTTCCATCGGCACTGAAAACGGATGTCATTCCGATTTTTTTTCCAATTAATCCTGGCATTTCAATTAAAATTTAACCCTTAACCCCAAAACGGGGGATCGGCCTTGTTTACAATTATTTTTGTACTTACTTTCTCAATTATTCCGGCAGAAGTCTCTATCAAACTTTGATTTCTACTTCTACACCGCTCGGCAATTCAAGTTTCATCAATGCATCAACTGTTTTAGCGGTTGAGCTGTAGATGTCGATCAAACGTTTATAGTTTGACAGTTCAAACTGTTCGCGCGACTTTTTGTTAACAAACGGAGAACGCAATACGGTGAATACGCGTTTGTGTGTAGGCAATGGAATTGGGCCACTTACTACCGCTCCGGTTGCTTTTACTGTCTTAACGATCTTTTCTGCCGATTTATCAACCAGGTTGTGATCGTAAGATTTCAATTTGATTCTGATTTTTTGACTCATCATTATAGTCGATTAATATTAATAGTTGTAGCGTTAACAGAGCAGGTTAAGAGTCATTTGCTAACCTGCTCTGTTTCCACTCATTATTTTTACAATAGTTCCACTTTACCCTTGGCTTCCGTCACAACAGCTTTTGCAATTGCGGTAGAAACTTCGGCGTAGTGAGAAAATTCCATCGAAGAGGTTGCGCGTCCTGAGCTGATGGTACGCAACGAGGTTACGTATCCGAATGTTTCGGCCAAAGGAACTTTAGCTTTCACAATCCGGGCACCAGTACGGCTCGATTCCATACCTTCTACCTGGCCACGACGTTTGTTCAAGTCGCCGATTACATCACCCATGTTTTCTTCCGGTGTTACCACTTCCATTTTCATGATCGGTTCCAACAGAACGGGTTTTGCTTTAGCACAAGCAGTTTTGAATGCAATCTGAGCACAGATTTCGAACGAAAGCTGATCGGAGTCAACCGGGTGGAACGAACCGTCCACAACTTCAACTTTCAACTGATCTACCGGGAAGCCTGCCAGCACACCATTCTTCATAGCTGCTGTGAAACCTTTCTGGATAGAAGGAATGTACTCTTTAGGAATGTTACCACCCTTTACAGAGTCGATAAACTGCAGACCGCCTTCGAAGCCGGCATCAACCGGACCAACCTTAACGATAATATCGGCAAATTTACCGCGACCACCAGACTGTTTCTTGTAAACTTCGCGAAGTTCAACCATATTCTTGATCGTTTCTTTGTACGATACCTGAGGACGACCCTGGTTACATTCAACCTTGAACTCACGTCTCAAACGGTCGATAATGATTTCCAAGTGAAGCTCACCCATACCTTCGATTACAGTTTGACCTGTATCTTCGTTAGTTTTAACACGGAAGGTAGGATCTTCTTCGGCCAGTTTTGACAAACCGAGACCGAGTTTATCCATATCTTTCTGCGTTTTCGGTTCAACCGAAATACCAATTACAGGTTCGGGGAAGTCCATCGATTCGAGTACGATAGGATTTGCCTCATCGCAAAGAGTATCACCCGTACGGATGTCTTTGAACCCTACACCTGCTCCGATATCACCGGCACCGATCACTTCAACAGGATTCTGCTTGTTGGAGTGCATCTGGAACAAACGAGAAATACGTTCTTTTTTGTCAGAACGTGTATTGTAAATGTACGAACCGGCTTCCAGTTTACCTGAATAGACACGGAAGAAGCAAAGACGGCCTACATAAGGGTCAGTTGCAATCTTAAATGCCAAAGCGGTAAGAGGTTCTGAATCGTCCGGATGACGCACAACTTGTTTGTCTTCAAAGCGAGGATCATTACCGAAAATTTCCGGAGTATCAAGAGGGCTCGGAAGATAAGCACAAACTGCGTCAAGCATAGTCTGCACACCTTTATTTTTGAAAGCCGAGCCACAAATAACCGGATTGATTTCCATCGATAAGGTTGCTTTACGGATAGCCACATTGACTTCTTCTTCCGTAATCGTTGAAGGATCGTCAAAGAATTTTTCCATTACAGCATCATCATATTCAGCCACAATTTCCAGCATCTTATCTCTCCATTCCTGAGCTTCGGCAAGAAGATCGGCAGGGATTTCTTCAACAGAGTATTCAGCTCCCATTGTCTCATCGTGCCAGAAGATAGCCTTCATTTTCACGAGGTCGATAACCCCTTTGAATTTTTCTTCAGTGCCGATAGGAATTTGAATAGGGCATGGTTTTGCACCCAGCACATCCTTAATCTGACGAACTACTTCATAAAAGTCAGCCCCAGATCTATCCATTTTATTAACGAAACAAATACGAGGTACGTTATATTTATCCGCCTGACGCCATACGGTTTCCGACTGAGGCTCTACGCCACCCACAGCACACAACGTCATGACTGCACCGTCGAGAATACGCAAAGAGCGTTCTACTTCAACAGTAAAGTCAACGTGACCCGGAGTGTCAATCAGGTTGATTTTATATTTGTCGCTCAAATAGTTCCAGAACGTTGTTGTTGCAGCAGAAGTGATGGTAATACCACGTTCCTGCTCCTGTTCCATCCAGTCCATGGTAGCAGCGCCATCATGCACTTCACCAATTTTATGAGTAAGACCGGTATAATACAGAATACGTTCCGAAGTTGTTGTCTTACCAGCATCGATGTGAGCCATGATGCCGATATTACGGGTATAATGTAAGTCTAATTTTGCCATCTGTTTTATATTTACCTAAACAATAGGTCGTTTCTAATTTAACGAGGTTTTGTCCGGTTTAAATTTAAGGTTAGAACCTGAAATGAGCAAAAGCACGGTTTGCTTCAGCCATACGGTGCATATCTTCTTTACGCTTGAAGGCACCACCCTGGTTATTAAACGCATCAACAACCTCAGCAGCCAATTTCTCAGCCATTGATTTGCCACCACGTTTACGTGCATATAAAATAAGATTTTTCATACAGATAGACTCCTTACGGTCGGGACGAATTTCGGTAGGAACCTGAAATGTAGCGCCACCCACACGGCGTGACTTAACTTCGACCTGAGGAGTGATATTGTCGAGAGCTCTTTTCCAGATTTCAAGCGGAGTCTTTTCTTCGTTGGGAAGTTTGGCTTTTACGGTTTCAAGTGCACCGTAAAATATATCGAAAGCAGTGCTTTTTTTGCCATCATACATGAGGTGATTGACAAACTTTGTCACTACCACTTCATTAAAAACAGGATCAGGTAAAATAATCCTTTTTTTAGGTTTCGCTTTTCTCATTGTAATTCAAAATTTTGTTTTGTTCTGGTTGTTTTTTCTGTAGTTTCTTCAACGACCCCACCGGATCATTTACTCAACCTTTAACGGTCACCAATAACTCAAACCGTGATTAGATTTCTTACTCGGGAAAGAACCGGCAATTATTTCTTGCCTTTAGCTGCTGCAGCGGCCTGACCTGGTTTCGGACGTTTTGCACCATATTTCGAACGACGTTGAAGACGACCGTTTACACCTGCCGTATCCAAAGTACCCCGAACAATGTGATAACGTACACCAGGAAGATCCTTTACACGACCTCCACGAACCAACACAATACTGTGTTCCTGCAAGTTATGACCTTCACCCGGAATGTAAGCATTGACCTCTTTCTGATTAGTCAAGCGAACACGAGCTACTTTACGCATTGCAGAGTTAGGCTTTTTAGGAGTAGTTGTGTAAACACGCACGCAGACGCCACGACGTTGAGGACAAGCATCCAACGCAGGAGCTTTACTCTTGTCAACCAGCGCCGTCCTTCCTTTTCTCACTAATTGCTGAATTGTAGGCATTTTGACTGTGATTTAAATACTTAAATTTTTGATATATCTACTCTAAATTGGGCTGCAAAGATAGAATTATTTTTTTAGAATACAAAGAGGTGTGAAATAAATTCTTGATTTTTTATCAGATACATCGATTTATTGATCTTCGTGCCGACAAAAAATGCCATTTTTTTACAATGGTGAATGACCACACCCGATAGCAAGGAGAAAATATATCAATGCGAATTTATAACAAAAAAATACTCCCGACTAATTGAAAAAGGGTACTAGATCAACAATAAGGCCGCCATTTACATGACGGCCTTACAAATTAAGAACGAGATAAGCAGAATTATAACCAGTTATAATCAAAAAGTAAAATTGTACGTAACCGAAGGTAAAATGCCATATAAATAAAGCATGGATGTTTTCGCTTTTGCCAGATAATGTTCATCAGATCGCGTATAAATAGAAAAAACATTATGTCGGTTATAAATATTATTAATTGCAAAAATCCATTCCGAGCGCCACTTCCTTTTAGTGGACGAACGCCGTGTCAACGATACATTCATCTCATGAAAAGGGGGTACTTTATATCCGTTTCGCGATGAATAATAATTGAACGATGCCCCGTAATATTCAAATGTACCTGTCGGGACTGTAAGATTGCTTCCCGAAGCATATGCAAATGAGGCTGATAGTGTATATTTTGGACTCAAATCACAATAAAGAATTAATCGTAGATTATGTCGCTTATCAAAAGCGGCAGGATATGAAAGATTATTGTTAATCCCGTCAATATTATTCCATGTTTTAGATAAGGTATAACTCAACCAACCTTTAACTCTCCCCGTTTTTTTATGTACAAACAGCTCTATTCCGTACGATCTTGATATTCCTGCTTTTATTTGCGAGGAGAGATCTCCATTCATAAAAATATCCGCATTATCAATAAAATCAACGACTCCATTCATCTTTTTATAATATACTTCTACAAACGAATCAAACATATTGTTTCGACTGTCGCGGTAATATCCTATACTCATCTGATCTGAAGATTCCGGTTTGATTTTGCTATCTGCAGATGTCCACATATCTGTCGGCATTCCCACATTCGAGTTTGATAGCAAATGCAAGTTCTGATGCATTTTGCTATACGACATCTTGAGGGACGACAATTCTGTTAGGCTGTAATTGACCAACAAACGGGGTTCCGGCTGCCAGTATGTTTTGGCTGGATAAAACGACATAGAAGAACTGAAATCGTCAGGCTGAACAGGCAACTGGGATTTCAGAGACGAAGACATCGCCAGACGCATTCCGGCCTTTATACTTAAAGAAGAGTTCAATGAGAAAGACCCTTCGGCATACGCGGCAACTTCAACTGAGTTGCGTTTTTGTAATGATGATGCTTTTATAACCGACTCCCGATTATACGGAGTTACGGTTCCGGGTGATATATGCAAATATCCTGCCGTAAGTCCGTATTTCGCCATCAATTTATCGGTCAGGCTATGCTCCGCATCCGTTCTGAATTGTAGGTTTGTCATCCCGGCTTCCCATAAAAAATTCCGAGCATCGGCTTTCAGGTAATAACTATAAGAATAGTTGCTACATGCCAGTGTTGTATTTGTAAACAACCGCGGGGATAAAATACTGTTGAGTCGTAATACAGCTGCATTATTGCCCCAATCCATGCTGTAGTTGTCGCTGAAACATTTAAGATAAAAATGGTCTTTACCCGAATAAAGGGACAAATAAATGCGGTTGCGATCATTTAGTTTGAAATTGGCTTTTCCATTGAAGTCATAAAAATTCACCTCATTCCCACTTCGAAGATTATACAATTCAGGAATATTAGCAATCGAATTCAAGCCGGATACTAAATTCGCTATTTGACCAGCATAGCTATAACGCCCGGAGACTATAAAAGACGATTCTCCTCTCTTCAATGGCCCCTCAACAGATAATCGGGACGATATTAGTCCAATTCCACCATTCACCTTATACTCCTGATTGTTTCCGTCCCGCATCTGCACATTTACAACCGATGACAACCGACTCCCATATTTAGCCGGAAATGCACTCTTTATTATCTCTGCGCTTTGTACCGCATCGGGATTGAATGTAGATATAAACGAAAGGGCATGGTTCGGATTATAGAGCACTGCCTCATCAAGAATGATTAGATTCTGAGCATATGATCCTCCCCTGACAGAAAAACTATTTGTCCCTTCATTGGCGACTGCAACGCCGGGAAGCGACTGCAACGACCGCAACACATCTGTTTCTCCCGCCACTGCAGGTATTTTCTTTATTGTCCCGATATCTATTTTCTGTGTTCCCATAGCATTTGCCGTCATACTCTTATTCCCGCTTACCGTTACCTCCTTCAAACCGTAGCTTAACGGTTGAAGCGACACATTGATAACCGTATCGGTATGTAATGAGACAGACAGTACCTTTTTATCAAAACCCATATACGAATAAGAGAAAGTGACACTGTTATCTTTCACCGTGGCTGAATAAAAGCCGTATGCATTCGACACGATCCCATTATTACCCCATAAGATCATGGCTCCCGGCAATTTTTCTCCGGTCACTGCATCACTGATTGTACCTGACACTGTATGGGCAGAGACAACAATCGGATAAAAAACCACCATTGTCCAGATTAGCCGTTCAAATCGTCTTTGCCAGTTCTTTGTCAATAGCATTTTCAATAGTTTTGCGAGAGTATACATCTAGAATAACCTTGTTGTTAACAACGACCGATGGAACGCCCCAAAAGCCACTGTAATTTAATTGATTAATAGTTTTAATAATTGAATGGCTTACAGATGGATCCTGATAGTCTTCCATGAATTTCTTTTTATCAAGTCCAACATTATTTACGATGGATGCCAAATCCCGGGCAGACTGGCCTCTTGACAAGTATCGATACATTTCCCAAAATTTGTTTTGTCGCCTCGCACACTCAAGAGCCATCCCCGATGGGGTTATATCTCCCGAATAGTTTACATACGCAAATCGTACTTTATTTTGGTATTTTTGAAACAAAGCGTCATACATGACATTGGCATTTCGGCAATTTTGATTTTCAATATCGGTCATTATCCACACCGTGAACTTTGATGCCTTATTGCCTCTGAACATGGCATCGATTCCTGACAGATTCGCTAATGGTGATTCTGGCGGCATTAAATAAGATTGTATCTGGTATTTCTTTTTATTTTTATCAATAAATGCTTCCAGTTTATATTGTTTGTATTTTTCTTCCAGCAACATTTGTCCTCTCGGGGAGTTGACATCAATATATTGCAGAGTATTATTCAACACCGGAATTCCAGTCTTATCGTATCTGCATTGAACGGAAAACTTGTTTAAAATCGGTTTATTTACCTCCTTATACACCTCCGTTTCCAGAAACTTGTCCGGTGTGAGATTTTTCTTGGCAGCCTCTTTTTCTATAATAATCCTATTAATTTCACTATCGACAGCCGCTTTACGCATCAGGTATACCTGAAACAGTACATCATATAGCTTTTTGCTAATATTTTTGTCAATATCCGACATATATATTTTCTCATCTCCAACAGCTGCAACCGGCTTACCAGTTGCACCTATCCCATGTGATTTCTCGTTTTTACATGAAGGCAGCATTACCGTGAAGCAAACTGCCAGTATTAAATATCTTGAACTCTGTTTCATTCGTAAATTTTATTTTGAATTATTATTCGGCACCCGCACTATCTTTTCACTTACAGCAGACGCGCGGAAATAACCGAGGGCGGTGCCCGACAAGTTGGTGGGTGGGGTTGTGGGGGTTGGAGTATAAGCTCCCCCATCGTTCTCAAACTGAGCAATCATCGATTTGTAATAATGGTAGGCTCCTTCCGATATCGACAACAGCCGTACCGTTACGACATTGCCTGGAAAAAGAAAGTATAAATCACGCCCTCCTCCGGGAGTAGCGCCGTCATCCATATTAAACCCATTCACATATTCAGAAAAATAGGTATCGTCGGTAACAGAAAATTCCCATGCACTCTTAAAAGCGTTGAATAATCCATCGACCCGATCGCCTCCGAAATTCATCATATAATAGTTTTTTTCCGGGGGATTCTCAAAATAGAGATGAGGTATGTAAATATCGAATTTACCGACATCTCCGTCATTTCGGGAAAAATTAACAGAATCCAGCACGGGAGCACGCGGCATACGGTCTGTTGCCGTAATAACCTTACCATCATATTCTACTTTTAATTTGTATGTAGTACCGGGAACTCCACGAATTTTCGTGGTTTGATAAATACCCAAAAAAACATCAGGGTCTACTTCTGTTACTCTGATGGTATCTATACGACCCGAATATTTCTTCACTGTAATGTATTTACTAAACCATTTTGGATGTACTTCGAGATCCGGATTAAAAGCCTTCAGGGTATCGGAGTTGCCTTTATCGTCGGTAATCACCACCAGAGCCCCCGTAAGCCCGGGTTGTTTGGTTAAACCGGCAATATGTGCCGAATTCAACGAAAGCCTGAAAAAATAAGGACCCTCTTCATTGGTAATAGCTCCTGAAAAAACCAAACGGGCATCTGGTTCTCCCGCTTTGATGTCAAATTCCTGTGTACAGGAAAATAATCCGGCTGCAAAACAGGCAATTGCAACCCCCTTCTTAAATACTTTTTTTACTCTCTCTTTCATGCTTATTTATTTCTCTACGTATAAAACAATAATGAAGGCAAGCGGAAGAACGATTAATAATTTTTCCGCTTGCCTAACACTTAACTATTGAGTTTTTGCCTTGGACATATACAAAACTGTATTTTTCCCAATTTCAAGAATATCGCTTAGGTTCCTTGCTTCAACAGAACCCTCCTCAACATCCATACCATTATATTTGCAACTGTTAGCATTATTGTCATCTTCATCATCGGTGATTATATACCCGTTACTGTCTGGATCCGGATTTATATTTTTTCCGAAAACACCATACGAAACTCCTATAGAAGGAAAATTCTCGCTTCCATTTACGGGGTCTTTATCATAGACAAGAAAACTTAGCACCGTCCGGCGCCAGGTTTGATCGAAGCCACTGCCTATTCTGTCATACTGTTGATCTGACGGAATTTCTTTTTTATTAAGCCACGTTCCATTTGAATTGCTATTATCTTGATTATCAAATACACGCTGAATTACATGATCCGGTCCCGCATCAAGAGACAACACGGCGTATCGTGCATATTTATTGTTGCTGAACATTGACTTTGGCACAAGCAGGAATCTTAGCATTGTATTTGCCGTGCTTTGAGTATTTCCAATCCACCCTGATCGCCTGTTGTGATTTCTGTGATCTTCACAATCCATATACACTTCCAGCAAATCGAATCCTCCAGTAGCACCGTCTACAGCCTCAATTACTCCCACCCACGGACCGGTAAGACTCCTCACCGACTTGGACGACACTCTGTGTTGCCTTGATGCTGACATTTCAAGCTGCCTAATAGCAGATAAATATTGTTTCGGTGCACTCGTTTCAATTTTTTCACCTACATCGGTAGAGTCCGTTTCAATTTTGACATTTCCTTCTTTATACGCAAATTCTACCTTTTCGATATCGCCTGTTGCATCATTTTCACTGCCATCATTCAAGGACGCCAGATCCATATTTTGCTGGCTACAAGAGATCATCAGCACACATGCAATTAAAATCACATATTGTTTCTTCATATTTACAAAAATAATTACTTAGCGCCTACTCAATCAGAGCTTTTCGGCATCCGCTCTTTTTTTCACACAACCATTTCGCTATGCGAAACAGACACGCCCGTAACGGCTGCACTCCGGCAGCGTTTCAGGAAAATAATAAGTATCTTTGTTGCGGCCTTTCTGTGTTAGTTAAACTTCAATTTTTGCAAGATTTTGTTGTTCGGCGCTCACGGGGAGGCCATTTTTGTATCCATTGCCCGGGGGTGCAAACCCTGGGGATAAATAATGAGAGACGCGGTATGCCGCGTCTCCATATTTTAATCATTGTTTCGTCGTATCGGTGGTAGCTGACCCGTTGCTCGCTGTCGCCGGCGACAGCACCGAGTTGCGGGCTGCCTTCACTGCCTCTGTCAGTTCGGCATCCAACGCCGTCCAACCATCAACAGCCCGCATGGAAGATACCAGCGCGAAATAGTTACGCAGCGCATTCTCGAGCTGGCGGCGTAACGACGACGCCGACTCTGTTTGGCGCAAAGCTGCATTGGCTTCCACCTGTTTGCCGAATATTTCACTAAATCTGGCTTCGGCGGCTTTCAGCCGTGCAAAGTTTTCGGTCAGATGCACCTTCTCCAGTTTCGCCACATTGACCGGCTGATCCAGCTCCTCGATCAGTTTTTTCATCTGCGCCGTCTCTTCCGAGTAGCTGTAGCGATCAATGTCAGTCCCGTATTTTTCAATAATAGCATACAAATCCATTGCATCCTGATGGTTTGATGATTCCACGTCTCTACAGTAACCCAATAATACTGTTTTAATCCCCGAAAATATCCCATCCACCTTATGATCGGCCGCTGCCACGTCGGAACCCATGCCGCTGTAATTGTTCTTTGCATACACCCCATCGTACTCTCCATATACAATCTGAAGCCGTTCGAGCAAAGGGTTTTTTACGACAACCGCATATTCCGGTTTGCCCGAAATGGTAATGGAACGACTTGCCAACGTGGCAAGATTCTTCGTCGTGAGTCTTGTCAATGTGATTTCCATAATTGTTTAAGAATTAATTGTTAGTAAAACCTGCGGCAGCACTGTGGATGCCGTATAACGTACTATGTCAACTATCGACGCATCTTTTGGTTGTAACTTCCGTAACCGTACGGAAGTCTCCTGCATTTTGCAGCAAACCTCTGTAACGCTACAGCAGGTCTCCTGCAGATTGTAGCAAACGTCCATACCACTCCGGCAGGTTTCTTGCAACTTGCGGCAAAGGTTCGTACCACTACAGACATCTTCTGCAATGTACGGCTCATCTCTGTAACCGGAAGGATGTTCTCTGCAAACTGCGGAAGACTTTCGTACGACTACGGCACTCTGCCGCAACTTGCGGCGAACTTCCGTAATACTACACAGCTTAGTCTCATCGCTGCTATACATGCATGTACAGCTCCGCCACTTTCGCCCCACCCGCTTGCACTGTACTGTACACAGCACACGAACAGGCAAAACAAAAAGACAGAGCATCCCTTCCTGAATGGTTCAATTCAAAGAAACAATTTGGTTAGTTACTGTATGATAGAAAAAAATGTGAAGCACTTCACCCCATACGATGTACCTTGTAAATAGGATGAATGCAAGGATCGGAACTGATCCGTAAGTAAAATGATTTTGGCAGGTACAAACAGAGCAAAAGGCATTTCTATACTTCACACTCAACAATTCGGTCCTCTGTTTGATTATTTTTCTTACAACAAAGTAAAGAGTTAGTTTTTATTTTACAAAATATTTATGCTAAAAAATATCTTATAAAACTCATTTCTTAGCCTATTATATATATATCAATATTTTACACAAGATGTCAACAAAGGAATAGCGATCAAATTGCAAAATAAAATAACACAATAAAAAAATAAGGCCGTCATTTACATGACGGCCTTACAAAACTAACACCTAATTTATACTTATACGAGCTTTGCCAGCGCATCTTTGATACGTGCCATCGCTTTTTCGATATTTTCGTCGGAAGTTGCATACGACATGCGGATGCAATTGGGAGCACCGAAGGCATTACCACCTACACAAGCCACTTTAGCCTCGTTGAGCAAGTACATAGCCAGGTCGGCAGCGGTTGCTATTTTATTTCCGTTGAAAGATTTGCCAAGATAATAACTACAGTCGGGGAAGATGTAGAACGCTCCCTTGGGGTCGTTCACCTTGAAGCCGGGAATCGCTTTGGCCAGTTTCACAATCAGGTCACGGCGACGCTGGAAAGCAACGCGCATCGCTTCCACACAACTTTGGTCACCTTTGTAAGCAGCCACAGCCGCTTTCTGCGCGATAGAGCAAGGACCCGAGGTATATTGTCCCTGCAATTTATTGATGGCACCCACTACCCATTTCGGGCCGGCAATCCAGCCGAGACGCCAGCCTGTCATGGCATAGCCTTTTGAAACACCATTGACGATTACCACGCGTTCGCGCACATTTTCAAACTGTGCGATGCTCTGGTGTTCGCCAAGATAGTTGATATGTTCGTAGATTTCGTCGGAAATAATAACGATTTCGGGATATTTTGCCAGTACGTCGGCCAGACCTTTCAGCTCTTCTTTGGTATAAACGCTACCGGTCGGATTCGACGGCGAGCAAAGGATGATGGCCTTCGATTTCGGGGTGATAGCCGCTTCGAGTTGCGCAGGAGTGATTTTAAAATCCTGATCGATGCTTGCCTCAACCACAACATTGACACCTTCGGCCAATTTCACCATTTCTACATAACTTACCCAGTAAGGAGCCGGAACGATTACCTCATCACCGGCATTCACAACAGCAAGAATAACATTACAAACCGATTGTTTGGCACCGTTGGAGCAGAGAATCTGATCCGGTTTATAGGTCAACCCATTCTCTTTTTCAAGTTTTTCACTGATAGCCTGACGCAGGTCGAGGTATCCGGGTACGGGTGAATAGAATGAAAAATTATCATCCACCGCTTTTTTTGCAGCAGCTTTTATGTGGTCGGGAGTGTTGAAATCGGGTTCCCCGACACTCAGGTTAATCACATCGAAGCCTTGAGCTTTCAGTTCGGCGCTTTTTTGAGACATCGCCAACGTCTCAGATGGTGATAATGCGTTAAGACGCGCAGATAATTGGTTCATAAATTATATATAATAGGGATTCTCGAGCGAAACGATCCGGTTTAGAATTAAAGCCGGACAACTGACGTGGAAATTGGTTGACCAAAAACCGCACAAAGGTACTCATTTTTGCCAAAGTCATCAAACAAAAGTCTCTCTTGCATCTCTTTTTAACAACAAAAAAATACACAGAAAACCAGCAGAAACATCATTCTGCAAACCCCACTTGACAAAACAATAACATTTGGAGACAAATCACCATTTTCGCTTAATTTTATCGCTGTATTTGCAAAATGCGTTTCGGCTTCATTATCTTTGATTTCAAAACAGAGAAGAAAAGGCATTCAATCACCCTCTCATTCTCAATAACATTGTAACAATGAAAACTTACTTTCCACTAACGCGCAATAACATATTACTTTTTGCAACCCTCTGGCTGTTTATCGCTTTCCCGCTCGGATTATACACCCTACTGATAGGTCCATCAAAATGGCTCGCCGCGGCAGCCCTTCACTACCATTGGTCCGAATCTCTTTCCAACGGAGCACAAAAAGGAATTATTCTGCTCTGGATAATTATCTCCTTCATAATTGGCACTTTAATCACCAAACTATTCCTGACAAAAAAAGGAATTTACCGCCCGGTGCTTTTTTCCATTCTCTGCCTCGTTTTTGGAACTTCCGTCTACCTCTTTGCCTTCCATCCTGAAATCTATATCAAGTGGTCGGGCACTACCATGATCAACGAGAGCCAGGAAACCATCGGACAATTGGGCAACAAAATGGAGTTTACCATCGGATCATATCCCGATGCTGATAAAATTGCCCTTCTGAAAAGCGAAGGCTATACAGCCGTCATCACCCTGATGAGCGAGTTGGTGGTACCTGCCGAGCCGAAACTACTGCGAGAAGAGAAAGAACTCACGGAAAAAGCCGGCATTCCACTTATCCACATCCCAATGCTTCCGTGGATATCAGGCAACGAAAAAGCAGTGGAACGAATTCGCCAACTGCTAAAAACCGGACATGGGAAGTATTATGTTCATTGCTATTTAGGTCGTGACCGGGTAAACATATTCCGTAAGATCGTCTCCGACAATTCAACAAATATCCAACTAAGAGCCACCACTACTATCCGAAGGATTGAAGATCTACGCAGATTTGAACGCGGTAACTATTTTAAAATCGGAGAAAAGGTATACCTTACTCCGTTTCCGACAGACGAAGAGTTTATCGGATATATTGTAAATGGAAATTTCAAAGCCGTCATTTCACTTCTCGACGAAAAAGATCCTACCGATAAACCATGGACGATCTGGGAAAAGAAAATCCTGCAAACCTATAACGTCAGATACGTTAACCTGCCTTATAAAAACACAACCGACACGAAAGCACTGCAAAAAATTATTGATAGTATTCCCCATCTACCCTCTCCGATAATTATCCATGGATTCAAATCGGACGACCCTACTATCAGCCGGATTAAAATTGTATTAGAAACGATGAAACAATAAATTTAAGGAGTTTTCGGCTCTGATTCATCATCAAACCCTTTATGATCCATTGACCCCCATTGCCTGTTACCCCTAAAGAATGAGATATTCCCCCGAATAGCAAAATATACGTTCAGCGGATGATATATCAACGGCTCAAGGAATGGAATCAAAAACAATCTGCGAAGATGTTCGAATCGATGATAACGATGGAATGTAAATTCATCAAACAACACCGCATAAAACGAAAACGACACCGAGAAAAGATAAACGAATGCCAACAGGAACAAAAACACATGTAAATTAATGGCAGACACAACAATAAGATAAATCATAAAAATATAACCGAACCCTTCAAGCAAAGGAGCCATCCATTCGAAGAAGAGCCAGAACGGATATCCCAACATTCCCAGGCGCCCATATCTGGGATTAAAAAATAGCTTGCGGTGAATCAACAACGTATCCATATTACCCCGAGTCCAACGATTGCGTTGTCTTTGCAGGCTTTTAAGGTTATCAGGTACCTCGGTCCAACAAAGCGGATCGGGGACATATACTACCCGGTGTTTAATCCCCTGCTCGTACAAATAACGTCTCACACGCACAGTCAATTCCATATCCTCACCCACTGTATTTGAATTATAGCCGCCACACTGCACCACCACCTCTTTGTCAAACATACCCAGCGCACCCGACACGATAAGCAACCCATTGAGTTTACTCCAAGCCATCCGGCCCATCAAAAAAGAACGTAAATATTCAATTATCTGAAAACGAGCCCAAAACTTGTCCGGCACATTCACCTGCATTACCTGTCCATTCTCTATTTTGCATGAATTCGCCACGCGTATCACCCCTCCGGTCGCCACTACTCTTTTCGTGGTATAGCTCAAGAATGGTTTGGCAAGTTTTAAAAGAGCATCGGGCACTATCACGGAATCCACATCTATGCTCACAAAATAGGGATTGCGAGAAACGTTGATTCCGGCATTCAAAGCATCCGCCTTGCCTCCATTTTTTTTATCCACAACCGTCAAAAATGAATAGGCTTTGTTTTTAGATTTATAAACTCCCCGTACGGGCTGCGTAGGAATAGTTGAATACAGCTCTTCCTCTACTTTTTCCAGAGAGAACTCTTTTATAACCTTTTCCAAAGTATCGTCCCGGCTTCCATCATTAACTACCACAATTTCATAGTTATTGTAATGAATAGAGAACAGTCCTTTTATATTTTCTATAATGGTTTTGCTTTCATTATATGCAGGTGCAATCACTGTAATACCCGGAGCCAATGGAGATGACAACATTGCATTGAAATCCGCATCTCGATGACCTCTTTTATATTCCAAAAGCTCTACCAAGGAAATAACACCCAGCAAAAGATAGATTAGCATAATTAGCAATGCTATTGCCAAAAAAAGATTATTAAAAATAAAATCAATCATTGCCTTGTATTTTAAGCGTGAATATTTGAACTCGTTTTATTAAAGCCATCGGCATCCTGCATTGCATCCTGCAATTTTTTACGTAAAGCCGGTTCTATATATTTGAGTATCTCCATCCGGACATTCGGTTTTGTTTCCGCCCATATTGTTTTATAAAAATGAAGGGTTTCATCCGTCTTATCAAGTGATAAAACATGAACCATATTTACCTGATTACGAAGCGTCTCTCTCTGGAAATACAGTTTTACCGTCTCCATGGCTTTGTAAATTTTCAGATCACAAATAACTTTCAAGGCATTACGCCGGACAATCGGATCCTCATGAGAGACAAGAGCTATAATCTCATCTTCATCTCCTCGTTGCGAAAAAAGGCGAATCATATTCAGAGCAAAAAGGACAACCGTTGTATTATCAGATCTCAGATAAACATAAAAATCAGGAACAGGAATAGAACTTAGAGCCATGGATTTATATAAAATAATCTGATGCCAAACAGGCAATGGATATTCAAGCGCATTCAGAAAAGAGAAAGCACTATCAGGAGATAGGCTGATACATGCCACCTGGGCTACATTTCTGACATACACATTAGGAACATACTGATACGGTTCAATAACATCTCCCGCATGAGTCACCAGCATCCATTGTGCCGCATCGATATACATCATTTTACCAAACCATCTCGAATATTTAATCTTTCGAATTATAAATTCATCAAGATGCAATTCATAAAACAGGCTCCGTAGCTGGTCAGCCTTAGGACCAATAATCTGTTTCCTCAAGTCAACCATTTCCTTAACAAGAATTCGACGATTAAGCGACCTCAATTTCACCATTGCTGCATCTTTATCTCCATATAAATATTCCAGCAAGACATCATCCGTTTTTTCTCTCATACGCGAGAAATAATTATAGTTCTTAATCGAGCGCCAACGTCGGAATAAGATAAGGACTGCTATAAATCCGATATTGAATACGGTCAGAATCATTGATGTATACAATAACGGGAAAAGAGATCCTAACAAAAAATGGGATCCAGATTCCGTACTCAGAAAACTCATATAGGAGTGGCCTATATCATGTATCCAATCAACCCATTGATACCCCTCTAACCACCAGCTATCCAGCAATAACCACTGTCGTACAAAAGATGACAAGAGTCCCAGTAGAAAGAGGCTTGCAAGGAACGATAATATAGCTTTATACCGACGTAACATAATCCATAAAATTAAGTGTTAACAAAGAACCCTTACTCTCCTGAGACTTACGTATTCTGCCTCGCAACAACTCAGGATCGAAAGGTTTGAATATAAAATCATTCGCGCCTAACCGAAATACAAGCTCAACCAGATGTTCGGACCGAAGACTACTCAACACTATAATAGATATTTTTGGAAAGTGTTTTCTGACGCTATCTATAAATTCAAAACCGTTTATCTGTGGCAATAACACCTCGGTAATCAACACATCCGGCATAAACTCTGATACATGAGCCATCAAATCAGTTCCAGTCCACAACAGCCGAACGTCATCGCCCTCTTGTTCCAGCTCGTTTTTCATCACCTTCAACTGCAAAGGATTCTCTCCGCAAATCAGTATTCTCATATCTCTATAATTTTATTGTATTCACAACCAACTACACATCTAACTATAAATGCAGAATCTAAAACTGGTATGATAAAATCAACTCTCCTGAAAAAACATTGCGATAACGGTTGGCCGTCCATTCGGTATTGTTATACATAGCTGCGCCATTGACCACAAACCGGGAATAAATCTGCTTGCTATACTCCAGACGCACTCCAGATGATTTCAAACGAGCTACCGCGACTGTCGATAATGCATTTGTTCGTTCATCAGGAGAAATACCGTAATTGAGACGAAGACCCCAGTAATCGTCCCGCGTTGCAATATAATAGCGAGCCTGCAGCAATGCAGTCACGGAGGTGTTACTTTCTAACTTAAAATAGGCTCGTCCCGACAACCACCAATTGCTCATGTATTTTCCCAGATAAGCTGTGTACAAAACCACATTGGAAGTTCTGTAGTCCAAATAACGCGCCCCCAAAGAGGCTTCAAAAGCAGAAGGCAATTTCTGATAAAACTCCCCGCCCAAACGAAGTCGCGGAAAGATAGATTGATTAGAATATCCGACATTAAGATATCCGTAATTCCAGTTGCTAATTTTCAGATAAGCATCCGCTTCTCCCTGTACGCCATCAATTCCAAAACGTTTCGCATAATTAAAACGCCCCACCAACGTTCCTGCCGATATTTTCCGACTGTATTGCAGATAAAGCATTCGCCACGGCTCCAACACCCGATTCTGATAATAATCGTAGGAGTAGCTAATAGTAAGCCTATTTTTACGCAATCGGTCACGCAATGATTTCTGCATTTTCAACGCCACTTCATTTTGAGGATCTACCGCCAGAAGCAAATCCAAAGTTTCATTTTCCAATTCAGGCTTCTGCAAACCATTATATGCCTGCGCCTTTTTTAGCAAGAGTTGTTTATTAGAATGAAAAAGCGATAATCCCCGCTCACACTCATTCAAACATGCCGCATAATCACCACTCCAAAGAGAAAGATCCGTCTGAGCATCCCAAACATCAAAATAATTTGGCTTGGCATTCATCACCATTTTAATGTGAGGACGAGCAAGATCGTATTCCTTGTTCCATAAATATACTCTTGCCATCAAGAGACGAGCATCCCAATAATCGGGATGGTTTTTAACAACAATCTGGCAAGTTCGAAGAGCTTCCTCTCGGTTACCACTATTTGCTGCCTGACGAGCTACCATCAGAAGAGAATCGGCATTTTGCCGCTGAGCACAGACATTTTGTAATGAGAAAAAATCTCCCATACACAGGCTCATCAAGGCACATATTTTTAATATTTTTTTCATTGAATCGTTCATAGCAAATCATTTATTACACAAGAAAAGCATCCGATATAATCTTAATTTAAAGAATATTACATATAAGAAAAAAGCATAATATTTCCTATTCACGCGACAAATATAGCACAACAAATAACTATATTTGCATACCATTATATATTTTTTATGAATATAACTCAATGCCACACCGTAAAAGATGCTCTTTTGCTTTGCATCGAACAAGAGCAATTAAGCTTTGAAAGCTACAGAGCTCAAGCTCAAAAAACAGTTAATGTTTCCAGAAAAAGCATTTGGAATCAACTTGCCAATGATGAGTTAAGACATCGAACTCTATTAACCTCATTACTGGATCAGGCCAATTTTACTTTCCAGAAATACACTACGAATATTGTAGCCACCCACATAGAGTTCATCGACGTTGACTCAGCCTCTTCCTCCAGAAGTATCATCCAAAATGCAATCAACTCTGAAATTGAAGCACACAACGAATATCGGAATATTGCACAGCATGCACCTTCAGAAGAAATCCGTCAACTATTCTTGGTTTTGTCACAGGAAGAGATGAATCACAAAAGAGTGTTGGAGCTAGAATTAGAGCATATTTAACCCGAAGGACAGTGAAGATAAATATTTCAGGCATGACTCAAACATGTATAATTACACGTTTTTGATAGTACAACCGTCCCTATGTTTACAAAAAACACCTACCTCATTAAAGAACGGTTCGAGCTGCTGAAAGTAGTCGATCGTTACGACATTTTCGATGCCGAAACAGGCAATCTTATAGCATACGCCAAAGAGATGATCCCCACATGGAAAAAGATGCTACGCCTGCTGATAGACAAAGAGATGATGTCGACCACCATCGAAATAAAGGATGCCGCCACCGAAGAGACCCACTATACCCTGCACCGCCCCTTTACCTTTTTCCGCAAACGTGTAGAGGTAAAAGACAGGCAGGGCAACCCGCTCGGATTCTTCAAAAGCCGGATACTCACGTTGGGCGGAGCTTTCGATGTGTATGCTGACGAGAATACGAAAATTGCGGAAGTAAAAGGTAGCTGGACCGGATGGAACTTTACCTTCAGGGATATTCAGGGCAATGAAATAGGCCTCGTTACCAAGAAGTGGGCTGGCATCGGCAAAGAACTCTTCACCACCTCCGACAATTACATGGTAAATATCTCCGACAAGTTCCCGCACAATCCGGAAATGATGGCGCTGCTCATTATTGCAGGACTCGCTATCGATGTAGTATATAAAGAAAAGAAATAACTCGTTACAATCTCACAAATTGTTTATTTTTGCAAACAACATCCCGGAATAATCCATATTCAGGAAAAATTCTGTAGTTTAACCGTTTGTAAAAATAACACTATGTCCGAACTTGAAGCACCAACCGAACATTTACACGAAACTATACACGAGAAAGCGCACGAAAGTCACGACCGCTGGTCGATGAAGATTGCCCTGACAACGGCTCTGATTGCCGTTTTTGCCGCCATCACCGGGTTGATTGCCGAGCACAAAGCCAACGAAGCCCTCATTTCGCAAATCCAGGCTTCCGATCAATGGGCGTATTATCAGGCAAAAGGAATTAAGAGCGAAGTTTACAATTCAGCCAAAGAGGTGCTTACTGCTCAACACCTCTCTCTTTCGGAAGAGAAACAGCAAAAAATAGAAAAATACAAAGAAGAACAGTCCGAGATCAAGGCCAAAGCCGAGGAGTTGCAAAACGAATCGAACATAAACCTTGCCAAGCACAGTAAGCTCTCGCTGGGTATCACGCTGTTTCAGATTGCCATCGCCATCAGCGCAATTGCCATACTGACCCGAAGAAGATTTCTCTGGTACATCAGCTTAGGGTTTAGCGCCGGAGGCATTTTGTATCTGATTTTGGGATTATTGTAATTCATCAATATTTGTAGAGACGTGGCATGTCGCGTCTCTACCACACAACCACTCATTATGCTGAATCTCTATCGCGCATCGGCCGGATCGGGCAAAACCTACCGCCTTACGCAGGATTACATCCGTCTGCTTTTTGCCGACCGGCAGCCTTACGCACACCGCCGTCAACTGGCGGTAACTTTCACCAACAAGGCCACCGAAGAGATGAAGCTCCGCATCATTACCGAGCTCGACCGGCTGGCACGCGGCGATGAGTCGGGCTACCGCGAAGAGTTAATGCGACATTTCGGCCTGTCTGCCGAAAAGGTGAATGCCCGCGCGCATCACCTGCTCAAAGAGATTCTGCACGACTACTCTTCCTTTTCCATCAACACCATCGACCGATTTTTCCAGCAGGTATTGCGCAGCTTTACCCGCGAAATCGGTCTGCACGGCGGCTACAACATCGAGATCGATACCGACGAACCACTGGCAACAGCCATCGACGGACTGCTCTTTTCGCTCGACCAGAAAGAGAACCGGCTGCTACTCGACTGGTTGATGCAGTTTGCCCGCGAACGCATCGAAAACGGTAAGGGGTGGGACATTCGCTTCGCTATCCGCTCGCTGGCCGGAGAGATTTTTAAAGAGCGTTACAAAAAGAAGTTGCCGCTGGTACGCGAAAAATTGCACAATCGTGACTTCCTCAATGGATACCGGCAAAAGCTCCATGTTATCACCTCCCGTTTCGAGAAAGAGTTGAAACAGACCGGAGAAGAGGCAATTGCATTGATGGCTAACCATGGATTATTATATACCGATTTTTACAAGGGGGCAAATGGACCATTCTCTTTGTTCAATAAACTGGCCTCGGACAACTTTACCGAACCGACAAGCACATTTCTGGCATTGCCGGGAAATTTAGATGGATGGACATCAAAAACAGCCAAAAATAAAGATCAGGTAGCTGCCGTTTATAATGCAGGACTCAACGCCTTGGTGGAGAAAACCTGCGCTCTGTTCGGTGATGCCTTTGTTGAATACAATACTGCCAAAACGATTTCACAACACCTTTATGCGCTGGGCATCCTCTCCGACATCGACAGCCGTATCCGACTCGACTCGGAAGAGAACAACCGCTTGCTATTGAGTGACACCACCGAACTGCTCAACCAGATTGTGGACGGCAGCGATACACCATTCATCTTCGAGAAAACGGGAGTACACATTCACCATCTGATGATGGACGAGTTTCAGGACACCTCGACCATGCAGTGGCAAAATTTCAAACCGTTGATGGATAATAGTCTGGCCTCGGGCAACGAAAACCTGATTGTGGGCGACGTGAAGCAGAGCATCTACCGCTGGCGCAACTCCGACTGGCGCCTGCTCGACCGGCAACTCTTCGACGACTTCGCCAACGGACAGATTCACGAAGAGTACCTCAACGACAACTGGCGAAGTTGCCGCAACGTGATCGATTTCAACAATCTCTTTTTCGATCGGGCCTCGCTTTTTATGCAGCAACTCTTCAACGACGATCTGCCCGAACACTATCAGGGAGATCTCGACCATCGCCTGCTTGATGCTTACAAAGGATTGTTCCAGCATTACTCGCCCAAAGCGGGTGAGGGTCACGTGGCGGTGCGTTTTGTAAATAATGAGGAGAAGGCTTGGAAAGAAAATGCGCTGGCTCAACTGCCCGCCATTATCGAACAGTGGCAGGACAAAGGCTTCGCGCTCCGCAATATGGCGGTATTGGTACGCCGAAACAGCGAGGCCACCGAAGTGGTGGAATACCTGCTGCAATACAAAAACAGCGAACTGGCCCGCGAAGGCTACCGCTACGACGTGATTTCCAACGAAGCGCTGGTCATTGGCAACTCGCTGGCGGTGCGTTTCGTTATCGAAGCTCTCCGTTACATTCTGCGTCCCGACGACAAACTGTTGCAAACCCTTGTGCCCTACCTCTATTTCGTACTGCATCAGGGCAAAGCACCGCACGAAGCGCTTGCAGCCTGCTTTGATGACCCAAGCAGAGAGAATACGCAAGTCGTTCGTGACGAGTTGACGCGACTCATCAACGAAGGAACCAACCGCTCCATTTTTGAATTGAGCGAAGAGTTGATCTACCTGTTCGGATTGAAAAACAGCGATGGGGAGGATGTCTACCTGCAGGCGTTTCAGGATATGGTACATCAGTATTCTATCAAGGAGTCGGCGGGCATTGCTTCGTTCCTCGAATGGTGGGAGGAGAAGGGTGCGCAAAAGACCATCGCCTCGCCCGAAGCGCAGGATGCCATCCGCGTGATTACCGTGCACAAGTCGAAAGGGTTGGGTTTTGAAGCGGTGGTAATGCCCTTTGCCGACTGGTCGCTCGACAACAACAACCGCGACATCATTTGGTGCGAACCGACGGTGGCTCCCTTCAGCGAACTGGAACTGACTCCGGTGCAATACTCCTCGTCGCTGGCCAAAACCATCTTCGCAGCCGACTATTTTGAGGAACGCATGGCCTCGTTTATCGACAACCTCAACGTAGCCTATGTAGCCTTCACCCGCGCCAAACAGGAGCTTATCCTGCTCGCGCCACAACCCAAACCGAATGCCAAAGGCGAGATCAAAGTGAGTTCGCTCGCTACCCTGCTCCACCGCTGCATCACCAACGAGTTGCCCTCCGAAAATATTCCGGCAGATGCGAAAGAGGCTTGCCGCTCGTTTTCCCCGTTCTGGAACAATGAATCGCTGACGTTGAACATGGGAGATACCGCACAACAATCAGCTAAAAAACAAAAAGATTTGCAGGTCCGCTATCCTTACGCACAGGCCATCGCCCCCATCAGCCCCATTTCCGTAAAGTACAAGGGAACAGATTATTTAGACAAAGAGGCCTCATCGCGAACATTGTCTATCAACTACGGATTGCTGATGCACGAAGGACTGCACAACATCCGCCACGAAGGCGACGAGCAACGTGCCATTGCCGATATGGAACGGACGGGACGCATCACTGCCAGCGAAAAGGAAGAGATTACCGCCATGTTCGACCGGTTTTGGAAAATAGAGGGCATCCGGCTGTTCTTTGCCCCCGGACTGCGCATCCTGAATGAGACATCCATCTTTACACCCGACGGCAAAACCTACGTACCCGACCGGGTAGTTCTTTCCAACGGACATGCCACCATTATCGACTACAAGTTCGGACATGAACAGCCCCGCTACCGCCAGCAAGTGCTTAATTACAAAAACTTAGTAAATAAAATGGGCTATCCCGCCACAGCATACCTTTGCTATGTGGAGCAGAACAAGTTGGAGAAAGTGGAGTAAAGATCAAACTAATTTTCCCATCATCTCAAGATGACAATGAAGCAACTCCCCGGTCTTTTCATCACGCAAATGCAACCCGTTACCCTGACAATATTTATATGATTTACAGGTAGCGCATTTTCCGGTTTTAGTCCACCGCCTATCACGCATTATCTGATATTTGGAATTCCACACCTTCCAAAAATCATCTTTGTAAATATTTCCCTGAATATAATCGCCCCTCAAGCTTGGACAGGCACTAATATCACCATTGGCCAGTACAGATCCGATATTCACTCCTGCATGACAGAAAAAAGGCGTATCGCGTACTTCAAATTCATAATCAGCCAAATAACCCTCGCAACCGTACGATGCCCGGACCTTACCTTCGTTTCGGGTATGACTGATAAATTCCATCAAATGAATAAATTCTTCCGTAGAAAGCTGCAATAACGGATTTCCTTTAGCACGTCCTTTTGGGAAAATAGTAAACAGCCTCCAATGTGTCACCCCCATATGGATAAAAAGATTCTTCATTTGTTCCAGTTCGGCAATATTCCGTTTATTAACACAAGTCACCACATCGTAAACTAGGTCGGGAGTCCGAACAACATGTGAAATGGCATTGATAGCCCTTTCCCACGAACCACTTTTATTGCGAAACCAGTCATGTGTTTCGGGGATAAACCCGTCCAGGCTAATGGTGATAGAGCGCAGCCCTGCATCCATTAGCGATTCCAGCCGTTCAGAAGTCAGGCCGTAGCCGTTTGTCACCATACCCCAGGGGAACTGCCTCTTATAAATTTCACGACCGCACACCTCGAGGTCTTTGCGCATCAAAGGTTCTCCTCCCGTTATGACAATCATTGTTTTCCGGGTATTGACATGAGGAGCAATCTGGTCGAGTACGTTCAGAAAATCCGGTATCGGCATATCCGACACCACTGTATCTTTACTGCAGTCACTGCCACAATGAATACAGTTAAAATTGCAACGAAGGGTGCACTCCCAAAATAAATAGGTAAGTTCGTGGAGCTTGATTTCGTTCTTTTTATGTTGCTGATAAAGAGAAAGAATCAGCTTTTCCTTTAGTTTCATCTATTTCTTTATTAATTGGAGGATGCCATACATGATTATTTTCATCAGGATTCGTCTTTTTTTGCGTACCCGCTTTGACTAAAGAACAACCGGAAGAAACAAACAATCCGACCAGTAGCCTTCTCATCTGAGTATTTACTTTCTCTCTTTTTTAAAAGCCGCTCTCATTACGCCATACATTGCAACCGCACCATATTTCAGAGAAAAATTCTGTCCTGTTTTCTGATAAGCTGCGCCGACCCACCCATTACTTTTAGCTATCTTGTCTTTGTCTGTAAACTCTAATTTCAATGTATCCGGTTGATAATAACCTCTGTTTGCGGAACCATCCACATCTGAGGCTATTAGTTTAAAAGGTTCACCTAAGGTAAGGTATGCATAATCTTTTACTTCATAGTTTCCATTTTTATCAGTATAAACAGTATCTCCCCCACCTTGATTTGTGTTCCTGTTTGGCACAACAATACGGATACTTTGAATAGGTGTATTGGTCTGAGCATCTTTTACATTGCCTTTGATAATAAAATGCGAAACAGGAATTCCGTATTCCGCAATTAGTTCTTCTCCATCATCATGGCGACAACTGGTAAAAATTCCGAGAAATGAAAGGATTGCCCCAATAATCGTCCCATACGTTTTCAAAACTGTTTTTCTCATTGTAGTTAAAATTAAAGATTAACACAAAAAGGCAATATTTTATCATCTTTGCTTTTTATAAAGATGATAATTCAATAAAAAATGTTGCATCGTGTATCATAAAAATTAAAGCAATATGCCTGACAGTCAAAAGAGAGAACCCAATACTCGGCTGATGGCCGCTTCACACAGAAGTAAGAGTGCTTTTTGTGTGGATAGAACCCGCTTCTTATCGTACCCCGTAATGCATCTGATAATTTAAAACGAAGAAAAGTTGTTCAATTCGGATAAAATCCGAATTGAACAACTTTACAGCAAAGTACGAGAAAATGCTCGGGATATTGAAGCAATTTAAGGCAAAAGGTAATTTCTTGAATTCGCCTCTTTACCTTATTTTTTGTTCGTGTACCAATCGTACATCCGTTGCACGCCCTCTTCGATATCTATTTGATGATGCCATCCCAACTCATGGAGCTTGGATACATCGGTCAGTTTGCGCATGGTGCCATCAGGTTTGTCGCTATTGAAGAGAAGCTCGCCTTTATACCCAACCGTCTTAACAATCAATTCGGCCAGACCGCGGATCGAAATCTCTTTCCCCGTACCAATATTGATATGACAATTGCGAATGTCCCGGTCACCGGATTGATAGGTATCCTTGAAATCCACATGTTCCATCACGAATACGCTGGCATCGGCCATCTCTTCGCTCCAGAGAAATTCGCGCAAAGGAGTGCCTGTGCCCCACAATTCCACCCGCATAGCGGTAATACCGTATTTACATAAAACGGCAAGAATATCTTCTTTTGCGCTTTTGCCCGATACGCCTTCCACCGGACGCAAATCGAGGTCTGAGCGAATACCATCCCAGTTATCTTCATTGAGACACTTGCCAAGATGAATCTTGCGAATCATGGCAGGTAGCACATGGCTACGCTCCAGATCGAAGTTGTCATTCGGTCCATAGAGATTGGTCGGCATTACCGCGATGTAGTTGGTACCGTATTGAAGATTGAAACTTTCGCATAGCTTCAGTCCTGCAATTTTTGCAATGGCATAAGGTTCGTTGGTATATTCGAGTGGAGCAGTCAGCAGTTCCGTCTCTTTGATAGGCTGCACGGCATCGCGCGGATAGATGCAGGTACTACCCAGAAAAAGCAATTTCTTCACTCCATGGCGAAAACTCTCGCCAATCACATTCTGCTGAATTTGCAGATTTTTGTAGATAAAATCAGCCCGATAGAGACTGTTGGCCATAATTCCCCCCACATGAGCAGCAGCTAAAATGACGCAATCGGGTTGTTCTGCATCGAAAAAATTACGAACCGCAACGCCGTCCTGTAAATCGAGTTCGTTATGGCTTTTACCCACCAGGTTGGTGTACCCCTTTTGTTTGAGGTTATTCCAAATGGCCGACCCTACTAATCCGTGATGGCCGGCAACGTATATTTTTGCTTGTTTGTCCATAGTAAAAAGTGGCAAGTGGTAAGTGGTAAGTGGTAAGTAAACTCAAGCTTACTTAGACCTTACTACTTATCCCTTTCACCTGTTTCTTAGTTATGCAGTTTCTTCACAAACTTCATGTCGTGTTCCACCATGATGCGAACCAGCTCCGGGAAAGAAGTCTGCGTAGGGTTCCAGCCCAGCAAGGTACGCGCTTTGGTCGGGTCGCCCAATAACTGTTCCACTTCGGCAGGACGGAAATATTTGGGATCTACTTCGACCAACGTTTTACCGGTGGCAACATCGATACCCTTTTCGTCAACGCCGCTACCTTCCCAGCGCAGTTCGATACCCGTCTCTTTGAATGCCAATGTGGCGAATTCGCGTACCGTATGGTATTCTCCCGTAGCAATTACAAAGTCCTCCGGAGTATGGTGTTGCAGGATTAGCCACATACACTCCACATAATCTTTGGCGTAGCCCCAGTCGCGGAGCGAATCGAGATTGCCTAAATATAATTTGTCCTGATATCCCTGAGCAATACGTGCCGCTGCCAGCGTGATTTTACGGGTAACGAAAGTTTCGCCGCGACGTTCACTCTCGTGGTTAAACAGAATTCCGTTGACAGCAAACATGCCGTAACTTTCGCGGTAGTTTTTGGTGATCCAGAAACCGTATTGCTTGGCTACTCCGTACGGAGAGCGGGGATAAAATGGCGTAGTCTCTTTTTGAGGAACCTCTTGTACCAGCCCGAACAGTTCGGAAGTAGATGCCTGATAAATCTTGGTCTTTTTCTCCAGTCCGAGGATCCGTACGGCTTCCAACATACGTAAAGTACCTACCGCATCGGTTTCGGCAGTATATTCTGCCACGTCGAACGAAACTTTCACATGGCTTTGCGCAGCGAGGTTATAAATCTCGTCAGGTTGAGTCTCCTGAATGATCCGGATTAGTGAACTGCTGTCGGTCATATCCCCGTAATGAAGGTTGACCAGGCGGGTTCGTTTCATATCACGCACCCATTCGTCGAGGTATAGGTGTTCGATGCGGCCGGTGTTGAACGAGGAAGAGCGACGCAGAATCCCGTGTACTTCATATCCTTTTTCAATTAGAAACTCAGCTAAGAAGGATCCGTCCTGACCGGTGATACCGGATATTAAGGCTACTTTTTTCATAAGATATGCTTTGGTAAGTCTCTGAAATTATTATACATATTCCCAAGTAACCTCCATTTTGAGCCTTTACTGCTCGTTCATTGAGATGTCGTATGGGAATGGGAGGGTGTTTGCCGTGTAGTGTGCGTTGATTTCGACTAAATCAAGCTCGCCTTCAATCCTTTGATAACGGCATTGGTAAAGCCTTCAGCCTCCATGGCGTTGAGGCCTTTGATGGTGATACCGCCCGGAGTGGTCACTTTGTCTATTTCAACTTCGGGATGTGAATTGTTCTGAAGTATCAATTGCGCTGCTCCGATCAATGTTTGAGCTACCATCTCACGGGCTTGTGTTGCCTGAAAGCCCATTTCGACGCCACCTTCGGTAGCAGCCCGGATGTAGCGCAGGGCGTAGGCAATACCGCAAGAGGTCAGCGCGGTACCTGCATTCATCAACGACTCGGAAACAAAAAGCACCTTGCCCAGCTTTCCAAAAATAGAGGAAATCAGGCCATTCTGCTCTTCGGTTGCGTCTTGTGCGGCAACCAGCGTCATGCTCTCAGCGAGAGATATAGCGGTGTTGGGAATTACCCGGAACGTAGGAAGTTGTCGTCCGATCTGTTCCTGTAGTCGTTGTATGGTAACGCCGGCAGCAATAGATACAATGATTGGAGAACGATGGTCGATTACAGGACGGATATCCGCAATCACCCGATCGACCAACCAGGGTTTTACGGCAATTAAGATAATATCCGCCTGAGCTGCCGCCCGAGCATTGTCGGTAAAGGTTGCATCACAGAACGGAGCAATAGCATCCAGCTTTGTTTGGCCGGGGTTAGCAACAACTACTTGCAGATTGTCCCCGGCTGTTTTGTGTTTGAACAGCCCCTGAGCAATAGCACTTCCCATATTGCCTGCTCCGATAATTGTAAGTTGCATGATATTTTAAATTTAAAAATAAGAGGTAAAAGATATTCATCGGGCTGTAGAATTTACCTTGAACCCTTTACCCTTCACCATCATCCACTTATTCCTTGTTATTTACGTTTTTCTATCTCTATCCCGATGTCGGTGATTCCGGTCAGCAAATCATCACGCATACCCTGACGGATGGCAAAGGTGTATTTGCCCGGTTTCAAAACGATATTGGGTTTGAAAAGTACCGGCATGTTATAGATCGAACTAAGTCCGCTGCCCAGCCATTTCCCCCGGTTATCGGCCAGATAACACTCGATAGTGTCCTGCGTCGTTTTTCCATCGGGCGAAGTGGTAGAAATGAACAACCAGAAATTCTGGTAGGGATAGGTGTTGTTGTGCCGGATATTGACCAGCACATTGCAGGGCATACCGGTTTCAGTAATGTCTACTGAAAAATGGGCGACACTATCTTTGTTCCATCCGTTTTCAGGAATAGACTGATAATTACTATAGACTGAATTGTGCGAGCAAGCGACAGTCAGCAGTAACAGGAGTGCCGCTGACAGGATTTTAATTCTCCTTTGATGTATCCTGTGGACGATTTTTTTGACCATTGTCTTTATTGGGTCTCGGTTTGTTTCTTTTTTTCTTGTGTTTGCTCTTGCTTTGATCGAAACGGGTCAGGCTGTCTTGTCCAACCACATTCTGGAAATCGATGCTTTGTACCGGTTTGTCGGACGGGTTCTTGCCTTCCAACGAATCGACCTTGCCTCCTTTACGGTTGATGGCAATAATCTCTTTTACCCTGTCGACAGAGAGAGTAACCAGGTTAGCCGGTATTCCGGGAGCCGAAGAGAATGCCATCTGGCGTTTGAAAACATCGGTTTTGAAGTGGTAGAAAGTGCCTGTAACAGTTTCGAGAGGTATCTCCTTCGAGGGAAAATCTTTTTGTGCATCGACATACACATCCATCTCGTAGTTGACACAGCATTTCAGTTTGGCGCACTGTCCGGCCAGCTTTTGCGGGTTGGTGGAGAGATCCTGATAGCGGGCTGCGCTGGTGGAGACAGAGACGAAACTACTCATCCAGCCCGAGCAGCACAATTCGCGTCCGCAGGGCCCGATGCCACCGATACGACCGGCTTCCTGGCGCGCTCCGATTTGCCGCATCTCGATACGGATACCGAACTCCTCGGCCAGTACCTTGATGAGTTGGCGGAAGTCGACCCGTTCGTCGGCAATGTAGTAAAAGATCGCCTTGTTGCCATCGCCCTGATATTCCACATCTCCGATCTTCATGTTCAGGTGCAGGTTTTCGGCAATTTTGCGCGCCTTTATCATGGTAGGATGCTCTTTGGCTTTTGCCTCCTCATATTTCTCCATATCCACCGGACGGGCTTTGCGGTAGATCCGGCGTACCTCGGTTTTTTGCGGGTTGATCCCGTTTTTGCGCATTTGCAACATCACCAACCGACCGGTAAGCGTTACCTCACCTATATCGTGTCCCGGAGAAGATTCTACAGCAACCACATCGCCTTTCTCCAGCTTTATTTTGTTGCTGTTCAGAAAATATCCTTTCCGGGTATTTTTAAACTGCACTTCCACGAAATCGCAATCGTCCTGTGTTTCGGGCAGATCGCAAAGCCAGTCGAAGACGCTGAGTTTTTGTCCGGAATTGCGGCAGCATCCTTTTTTATTCATTTTGCAACCGCCGTTATCTAAAGTAAAATCCATTGTGTAGTAGTCAGAAATTTAGTGGTCAGGAACCGGAATCAGGAAATTCAGCTCTGCAGCCTCCTTCTATCGTTCCTGTACGCTTAGCTCATAAATCAATTTAATTGTCTGATTGAAAAGGCAAAGTTACTATTTTTTTATCAATGAAACGATGAATTTCAGCGATAAATCGAAAAAGACCATCTTTGCCTGCACGTTACCTTCGATGTGCCGTTCGGCCAGAGCCAGGTCGGTCATGATGGCTTCGATGTTGTGTTCGTTTATGAAAGGCGAAAATCGTTGCGAAAATGTTTCTTCGTTATTGTTCAAATAATTAAGCTCTTCTTCATGCAGATTGAACATGAAATTTTCGCGTACCATTTTCTGGGCATATACGAAAAAGCTCTTTTGTCTTTCGCGTCCGATTTTGGCCATCATTTCCGACCACACTTTCATCTCTTTCACTTTCCGGGCATAGGCTGTACGCATCAGATAGACGAACTGTTCGAAGTTGAACTGGTTCTCGTCGCTCGATTCGATCATCTCCTCGGCCTTCCGGTAATTCCCGTTGGCAATGCGGGCAACATTGGCTGCCGATTCGGGTGTAAGCGAGAAATTCTTATGCAGTGCTTCTTCGAGGTCTGCGCGTTCGATTTGTGGAATGTTGACCCGCTGCGTACGCGATTGAATGGTCGTCAGAAGCATATCGGGCGTCTCCGATACCAAAAGGAAAAGCGTCTTTTCGGGCGGCTCTTCCAATATCTTCAACAATTTATTGGAACAGGTGATATTCATCTTTTCCGGTTGCCAGATAATCATCACTTTGTATTCCGATTCGTATGTTTTCAGACTCAGTTTGCGCAAAATCTCCCCGCTTTCGGCTTCGTAAATCATCCCCTGTTTCCCCGATCCGATGCCGTTGATCCATTCGTTGACAGTGCCGTAGGGATGTTCCAGTACGAAATTACGGAATTCGGGAATAAAATCGTCGCAGACGACCGATTGTTTTCCTTCGGGCTTAATGATGGGAAATACAAAATGGAGGTCGGGGTGAGCCAGCTTGGCAAATTTGACACACGAAGGGCATACGCCACACGAATCGGTCGGTGTGCGGTGTTCGCAGCAGACATATTGAGCAAAAGCAATTGCCAGCGGTAGTTTACCAATGCCTTCACCGCCACACAGCAACAAGGCGTGGGGGATGCGTTGTTCCTCTACTGTCGCGATAAGTCGCTTTTTGATGGGTTCTTGCCCTATGATTGATGAGAAAAACAAGCCTAATTAATAATTAATAATTAATATTATACCGATTAATCAATTGTGTCTCTGAAGTTAAGGACCTCTCTCCCTAACCCTCTCTCCCAAGGAGAAAGGGAACACTTCAGTGAAATAAGAAAAAACTGCTCATTTTCAAGCCTTAGCCCCTCGCCTCCGGGAGAGGGGTTGGGTCTGACGATAAATGTCTGACTCCGACACGAAGTCGTCGTGAGGAGAGGTCGGAATATAAAAGAAGCAATTACATCTCCAAGTTATTAATCAGTATCAAGTATAATATAATCTGTCTAAATAACCATGATACAGCTATTTGACAGACGAGCCTCAAGCTTTCATGCCGGCGCAGAGTTCTTTGATGCGTTGCGCAAAGATACGGATTTCTTCTTCAGTTGTATCGAACGAGCACATCCAGCGGGCTTCACACGTTTGTTCATCCCACAGATAAAACGGAAACTCTTTTTCGAGCGGTTTCACAATAGCCAGAGGAATAAGTGTAAATACACCGTTTGCATCGACCTTTTGCGTGATTTTCACCTGCGGAATAGCGCTTACTTCGCGAGCCAACAGTTGAGCCATGGCATTGGAGTGGCTTGCCATCCGGAGCCACAGATCGTTTTCAAGCAGCGCAACGAACTGAGCCGAGATAAATCGCATTTTAGAGAATAGCTGCCCCAGTTGTTTGCGAACGAATTGCGCGTTGGTGGCAAGGTTTTTATTAAAGATCAGAACGGCTTCGCCGATCATCAGGCCGTTTTTGGTGCCTCCGAAACTCATGATGTCAATACCGCAATCGACGGTGGCGGACTTGGCATCGCAACCGAGAGAGACCAACGCATTGGCAATACGGGCACCATCCAGATGGACGTAGAGCCCGTTCTGATGCGCAAAGTCACAGAGCGCGGTTAACTCTTCCCGAGAATAGACGGTTCCGACTTCGGTACATTGCGTGATGGAAATAACCCGCGGCTGTGTGTGATGAATATTGCCGATGTCACACAGAAAAGGTGTCAGCAGCTCTGGTGTCAACTTGCCGTCCGGCGTGTCGATCGTATGCAACTGACAACCGGTTGCCTTCATCAGCGCTCCACATTCATCGACGTTGATATGTGCTGTTTTGGCACAAAGGATGGAGTGAAATGACTGTGTAGCGCATTGAAGCGCCGTAATGTTAGCCCCTGTGCCGTTGAATACAAAAAGGACTTCGGTTTCCTTGCCGAAAATAGTTTGAAACAACTGTTTGGCCTTGGCGGTATAAGGATCGTTACCGTACGAAGAGACATGTGCCTGATTGGCCTCTGTTATAGCTTGTAGTATTTCGGGATGAATACCCGAATAGTTGTCGCTTGCGAAACTTTTCATTTGTTAATGTGCGATTGAATGCAAATCAACAAACTATGATGGACGATTGCGGATGGTGTTGCTTTCGGTCTTAAGTTTTGAAATTGATTGATTTGCAAATGCTTTTGATAATATGTCCGGTGAACCGGAGGAGTTATTTGTCGTCGGAGTCTTTGGTAAAATCAGCGGAAGAGGCGGATTGCTGCCTGTTTTTCATGGTCGCAAACTCTACTACATCCTGCAAACAGGACATAAAATCTCCAATATCCTCTTTGTAAAGAAATATTTTGTGCTTTTCAAACGAGATAACCTGTGAATTATCCAGCCCCGAAACACACTTTTTACTCTCAGTTATGGCAATGTAAAAATCATCGTTACGACTTTGCTTAACATCTAAGTAATAAATGCGTTTACCTGCTTTAATTGCTTTGGAAAACACAATGTCTTTCTCTTTATTTTCCCTGCTCTCTCGTTGTTTAAACTCACTCATGGTTTTCCCGCTAAGTTAAAGTGTGAAATTATTGTCAAAATTGAGAATAATTTTTGATTCTGTCAAGTCCTGATAGTAAAAAGATTAGAAATTAATAATCGGATGGAGTCTCACAATCTCATTTTTTGTCTTATATTTGCAATATTGAGGTAAGCAATAATTTTGTAAAATAGTGTTATGGAAACGAATTATGTAACAGTAGCCATTCATACCTACGAGCGTGCACAAGTACTGAAGACGTTGCTCGAACGGGTAGGCATTGAGGCTCATTTACACAGGGTGAGTGAAGGTCATCCTCAGGTAGCAGCCGGTGTGCGGGTACGGATCGACGAAAAAGATCTGGCTCATGCGCTGCAGGTGATCGAGGAGATGGAAACCGCGCACAGAAGCGGCGTGGACATATTAAATAAACCGCAGGCTCCGGTGGTGATGATTCCGGTCGACTTTTCGGATTATTCGATTCGTGCGTGCGAATTTGGTTTTCGCATGGCAAAACTGCTTTGCGCCAAGGTCGTTGTGCTGCATGCTTACTACAGTCCTGTTTTTTCGATAGCGCAACTTACCGAAACGCTCTCGTATGACATTTATGAAAATGAAGCGGTAAAACAGATTATACGGAAAGCCGAAGGCGATTTGGAGAATCTGACAAATCTGCTGAAACGCAAAATGCAGAAAAACGAACTTCCGTCGGTAACTTTTTCCTGTGAGCTGAAAGAAGGGGTGCCGGAAGATGCTATTCTCTCTTATGTAAAAGAACGCGAACCGGCTTTAGTCGTGATGGGAACACGTGGAAAAGATCAGAAAGAGGCTGATCTGATAGGAAGCGTAACCGCTGAAATCATCGATCGTAGCCGGGTACCGGTGTTGGCTGTCCCCGAAAATGTCTCTCTGTTTGATGGTGATGGTGTATACAATGTCGCTTTTGCCAGTGGGTTCGATCAGAAAGATCTGTTGGCTTTCGATAAGATGATGCAACTTTTACAGCCATTCAAAATCAAAATGTTCCTGACCCATATTCAACCTCACAAAGAAAAGAAATTCAACAAGGAACAGTTGCAGGGAATTACCGACTATTTCACCAATCACTATCCCGGACTGGATTTCGAGTTCGTGTCTATCAAGGACGATAACCTGTTGACGGAGCTACAGGCTGTGATTGAAGAAAAAAATATCGGACTGCTTTCGCTCAACTCGCGGAAACGGAGTTTGTTTACCCACCTTTTCAACCCGAGTGTGGCACACAAAATGATTTTTCATACCGACACCCCGATGTTGGTATTCCACTCCTAAACAACTATAGTAAACAGTACGCGGTATTCAGTACTCAGTAGCTCACAAAAGCGTAACTGTGTACTGAGTACTGCAAGCTGAGTACTTATTTTATTACTTCTAACTTAGCATATTTCAGCAACAGTGCCCGTGTGCCGTTGTTTCCGAAGTCGACGGTTGCTTTGCCGTTGCCTTCCATATCTTCGATACTGATCACCTTGCCGATTCCGAATTTATCGTGCTTTACGGTGTTACCGACGGCTATTCCTCCTGCCGATTGAACGGATTGAGTTGTTGATTCTCCAGTCGAATTGCTTACTTTTTTCCACTTGTTGGTCTCGTGTGAACCTACACCGGAAGATGCGGTTTGCGGACGACTGTAAGCCTTCGGCGAGCTGAACATCTCCCGTTCCTGATCGATACTGCGTTCCTGCCCTCTGCCATACATCGCCTTGTAATCGATAGGAAGGTCGAGGTATTGCTGATCGATATCGCCCAAAAAGCGACTCGGATTCTGAAAATTGAGCTGGCCGTTCCGGAAGCGGCTTTTGGCGTAACTGATAAAACATTGCTCTTCGGCTCGGGTAATGCCCACATAGAACAGGCGGCGCTCCTCTTCCACTTCGCTTTCGCTGTCAACATACCCCGACGGAAACAACCCCTCTTCCATTCCCACAATAAATACATTACGAAACTCGAGCCCTTTGGCCGAGTGGATGGTCATCATGGTGAGCTTTTCGGCATCTTCGTCGTTCGTGTTATCCTGATCGGTCAGTAACGATACTTCCGACATAAACGAAACTAATCCGATCTCTGTTTCTCCTTCATTCACACGTTGTTCGCAGAATGCATGAATGCCGCTCACCAACTCTTGCAAGTTATCCTGTTTGCTGAGATTCTCCGGTGAGGTGTCCACGCTGACATCTGCCATGATGCCCGCTCCTTTGACGACCTCTTGTGCCATTTCGTAAGCATCCAATTGCGGCGATTTTTCGATGAACGAGAAGATCAGGTCGCGGAATTTCGAGAGTTTACCGGCTGTTCCGGCATTGACTGCCAGATTGAATTGCAGCGGATCGCTCAGCACTTCCCACATGGAGACATGCTGCAGATGCGCGCAGTCGGAAATCTTGCCGACGGTTGTATCGCCAATACCGCGTGCCGGATAGTTGATGACACGTTTCAGCGCCTCTTCGTCGTACGGGTTGATGACCAACCGGAAATAGGCCAGCACATCTTTGATCTCTTTGCGTTGATAGAACGACAGTCCACCGTAAATTTTATAGGGAATATTGCGTTTGCGTAACGCCTCCTCAAAGATACGCGACTGGGCATTGGTGCGGTAGAGAATGGCAAAATCGCTGAACGGATGGTGCTGGGTCAGGTGAATTTCCGAAACCTTATTGGCGATATTAAAGCCCTCTTCGGTATCGGTCATGGCACTGAAAACCTGAATGCGTTGCCCTTTGGCATTCTCAGAGAATACGTTTTTCTGAATTTGTGCCTTGTTTTTCTGAATCAGGCTGTTGGCTGCCGCTACGATATTTTGAGTAGAACGGTAATTCTGCTCCAGCTTGAACAGTTTACTATCCGGAAAATGATTTTTGAATTTCAGAATATTGTCGATATTTGCTCCACGGAACGAATAGATGCTCTGTGCATCGTCACCCACCACCGAGATGCGTTGATGCTTCTCGGCAAGACGCTTTACGATAAGGTGCTGCGCGAAGTTGGTGTCCTGATACTCATCCACCAAAATAAACGCAAAGCGTTGCCTGTAATTGTCGAGCACATCGGGATAGTCGCGGAAAAGGATATTGGTATAAAGCAACAAATCGTCGAAATCCATGGCGTTGGCCTGACGACAGCGTGAAGCGTACAGCGCGTAAATATCGCCGGTGCGCGGAATGCGTGCGGCACTGTCGGCTTTGTACAAATCTCCGTTACTTTGGTATTTATCGGCAGTCAGCAGATTGTTTTTTGCAAATGAAATACGACCGTGAATCACCGCCGGTTTATAGATTTTATCATCGAGTTGCAACTCTTTGATAATAGTTTTGAGCAGGCTCTTGGAGTCGGCCGTATCGTAGATGGTAAATCCCGACGTGAACCCGAGTTTTTCGGCTTCGGCACGCAACATGCGCGAAAAGATGGAGTGGAATGTGCCCATCCAGAGCCATTTGGCCTTGTCACGACCAACCAGCGAGCCGATACGCTCTTTCATTTCGCGGGCCGCTTTGTTGGTAAAGGTGAGCGCGAGGATAGACGAAGGATGCAGACCACTCAACAGCAGGTATGCTATTTTGTAAGTCAACACACGGGTTTTGCCCGAGCCGGCACCGGCGATAACTAACGACGGCCCTTCATTGTAGGCAACCGCCTGCCGCTGACTTTCATTGAGATGCGAGAGAAGTTCTTCTAACTGATTCACGTTGATGATTACCAATTAAATGACAATAATAAATTTTCAAACAAAAAGGAGAGATGTTAATCTGATTCTACCATTAAGAGATTATGGAATAAAGATGTTTACTTAACTTCTTCATGCCTTAATGGTAGATGGTGTTTTTATTATTGTGCAGTAAGTTTATTCCGATAAATTCTTTTGAGACAGTTGATGGAAGCGTTTCAGGTCGGCTTTGACCTCTTCGGACAGATCGTATTTGCGGATGCCCTGAATGGCACCTTCGAGCGCCATCAGTTCGTGCAGACATGCTCCGCTGTCTACAGTCTGTAAACGGAGAAAAGCCTGTTTGCTGCCGAGTGCCCGGAGCTCTTCCGGCGTAGAGATGCCCACTTCATTGAGTTTGGCAGCGACTACTTTACCTATATTCACCTGTTTAGCAAGTTCGTTTTCCATACGGTAAAGGTAGAAAAAAAGACGCGAAGCTACAAAGCGAACCTTGTATCTCCGCGCCAATGCAATGTGACAATTTGATAATACGCCAATATGCCAATTAACTACTGGCTACTGACTACTATCTCCTGTCTACTTTTTCAAAATGCGTCGATAATTGCAACGAAGTCGGCAGCTTTCAACGAAGCGCCACCGATCAGGCCACCGTCGATGTCGGGTTGAGCGAACAGTTCGGGAGCATTCTTGGCGTTGCAGCTACCACCGTAAAGGATAGAGGTGTTGTTTGCGATTTCCTGACCGAATTTTTCGGCGATGATGCTACGGATAAATTTCAGCATATCCTGAGCCTGTGCTGTAGAAGCTGTTACGCCGGTACCGATAGCCCAGATGGGTTCGTAAGCGATAACCAGTTTCTTGAAGTCTTCGGCGCTGAGGTTGAAGATGGTTTCTTCCATCTGATTTTTAACGAATGCGTTTTGTTTGTCGGCATTACGAATGTCGAGAGCTTCGCCGCAGCAGTAGATCGGAGTCAAACCGTTAGCCAAAGCCAAAGCAACTTTGTCGTTCAGGATAGCGCTGGTTTCGCCGTAATATTCGCGACGTTCGGAGTGGCCGAGGATAACGTATTCAGCACCGGTAGATTTTACCATGGCTGCACTTACTTCGCCGGTATAAGCACCTGATTCTTTGTTAGCACAGTTTTGAGCTGCGACACCGATTTTCTTGGTATCGACGGTTGCGGCAACTGTTGCGAGGTGGATAAACGGAGTACCGATTACTACGTCGCATTTAGGAGTTTTTGATGCTAAAACTTCGTTCAACTCTTTGGCCAAAGCCACACCTTCTTGCAGGGTTTTGTTCATTTTCCAGTTACCTGCTACAATGTTTTTTCTCATTTCTAAATGTATTTATTTGATTGATGGAAATTAAAAATCTCTCTTATTTTTGAAACCGTTTAATCAGGATTTGCCGCAAGACGATAAATGCTGCCGGGTATGCAATTGCCACCACAATAACCAGCAAACAGGATGGGAAGGCAGGCATTTCACCCTTCGGGTCGTTGCTTAATGGTTTGTCGAACGATGGCAACCAGCTGCTTGGCCAATGATTGACGACCGTGCCGTTATGCAACAGAATCAATCCCGGATTGGAGCGAATGGTTGTTTTGAGCATGGTGGGGTCGGCGCTGCAAACCTCAGCTTTCAGTCCTGTTTTTTTGATAAAATCGTCCACGTCACTGCCAGCCGAACCGGTCAGGCAATAGAACGGATAGTTGTTTTTCCTGGCATAATCAACAATGGCGTTGATCTTGTCGAACCGATTGGTTTCGGCTTTGTTCAGATCGTACGCTACCAGTAGAAACGAATAACCTTTGTTGCCCAGCACAATATCGGTAATTTCGCCATTTGTCGGACTCTGAATCGAAAAGTCGTGGATGGGTGGTTTGTACCCCTCTTTTACCAAAACCGTCTTCTGGTCGACGAATTTCCAGGTGCTATCGTTGCCTGGATAGTTATTGAGCGTAAACTCTTTCTTTACCCCATTTTTCTCGTAAATAAACGTAGTCGCATATTCGTCACGCGGTTTGTCTTCGGGAATTTTCATTCCTTCGGGAATGTTGGCTCCGATCTTGTAGGGACGAAAATCGACCATCGGCAGGTAGTGATAGTTGAAGTGCGACAAAGTCATCACACAGAAGAACGAAAAGGCTACCAATATCCATTCCGACAGCGGCCGGAGGGTGGTAGTGTGATGTTTGCGCAACACAAGGATGCCGATAATCATTGCCAGAAGAACAATATTTTTGTAGAAGGTCGCCTTGTTGCTGATAACCAAAGCGTCGCCGAAGCAGCCGCAGTCGCGCACCGGATTGGCTTTGTAAATCCACGCCGTGAGTCCCGTCATGAATAGCATAAAGAGCAGGGCAACCCACGAAGTCTCTTGCAGGCGGATACCGGCAATGAGATTCAAGCCGATTACCATTTCCAAGGCAGAGAGCAAAACGGAGAGCACCAGAGCGAACGCGCTAAGGCTTTCGAGCCCCATGGCGGCAAAGTAATCCTGAAATTTGTAGGAGCCACCCAGCGGGTCAATGGCTTTAACAAAGCCCGAAAAAACAAATACCGCGCCGAAGAGCCAGCGCAGAATCCGTAATGAGTTTTTGGATAGAGAATTCACAATCTTAATTTGAGGATTTGAGGATTTGAGGATGTGGAAATTGAATTGGAAATGGTTGAGAGCATTTAATTCTCAAATCTTCACATCCCCAAATTTTCAAATCGGGTTATCTATTTTAATCAACGCAAAGATAGCATAGTTTACCATGTCGGAATAGTTGGCATCGATGCCTTCGGAGATCAATGTTTCGCCGTTGTTCGATTCGATCTGCTTGGTGCGGTTAAGCTTTTGTAGAATAATATCGGTGTACGAGCTGACCCGCATCAGTCGCCATGCTTCGCCGTAATCGTGATTTTTGGCCAGCATCAACGTTTTGGTCTGCTGAATATATTTGTCATAAAGCACCAAAGCCTCTTCCGGTGCAAGGTCGGGCTGATCGGCATAATCCAGCGCCAGCTGAATCAATCCGATGACACCGTAGTTGACGATGGCAATCCATTCGCCACGCGTTCCTTCGTCCACCATTGCCTCTTTCTTGGTTTCGAGGCTGCGGATGCGGTTGGCTTTGATAAATATCTGGTCGGTAACCGAAGAGGGCCGCATGATACGCCACGAAGTGCCGTAGTCGGTCAGCTTCTTGGCAAAAATATCGCGACAGGTTTTGATAACGGAGTCAAATTGCTGCTCGGTTGTTGTCATACAAGGCGGGATTTATTTCCGGAACCACAGGACAAGAGTGTCTCTTTTGTGCCTGCAAGTCGTGTAAACAATTGAATTGTAATTATTTCTCAAAACAACGATTCTTGGTCAAAGGTAGGTATTTTTTTTGAGATTCGGTAGAGAACATATTCAGGTAAAAGGCAAACGGAGTTAAAGGTATAAGTGATAAGGAATAAGGTAAATCGGTTAAGAATAAGACATCTTCGTGCTCCTTTGTGCACACCTCCGTGCTCTTTGTGGCAAGTCAGATTCTTTTACCACGAAGGACACAACAGACATCGCCATATACTCAATGAAAAATCTGTCACCATGAAGAAATGAAGGTTTTAAGAAAAATCTATTGAGGCTTTTAATGCCTTAACCGTGGTTAAAGGTATAAGTGATAAGGAATAAGGTAAATCGGTTAAGAATAAGACATCTTCGTGCTCCTTTGTTCACACCTCCGTGCTCTTTGTGGTAAGTCAGATTCTTTTACCACGAAGCACACAATGGACATCGCCATATACTCAATGAAAAATTTATCACCATGAAGAAATGAAGGTTTTAAGAAAAATCTATTGAGGCTTTTAATGCCTTAACCGTGGTTAAAGGTATAAGTGATAAGGTAAAAGGTAAATCGGTTAAGAATAAGACGTCTTCGTGCTCCTTTGTGCACACCTCCATGCTCTTTGTGGTAAGTCAGATTCTTTTACCACGAAGCACACAACAGACATCGCCATATACTCAATGAAAAATTTGTCACCATGAAGAAATGAAGGTTTTAAGAAAAATCTATTGAGGCTCTTAATGCCTTAACCGTGGTTAAAGGTATAAGTGATAAGGTAAAAGGTAAATCGGTTAAGAATAAGACATCTTCGTGTTCCTTTGTGCACATCTCCGTGCTCTTTGTGGTAAGTCAGATTTTTTACCACGAGAAACACGAGGCTGCCACTAAGTGCCACTAATCAAGATTTTCACGTATCTTTGTAACAACAAAACAGGATCACAGTCACTTTTAAGGATGACTTACGGGTTTAAGGATGACTTACGGGGCTGTAACAGAAATAAGAATATACGATGCGTTTGACAGAATCGCAAATACAAATTATCACTACATTGTCCAAGAAATATTTCTCCGACAATGCAGTTGTATTTCTTTTCGGATCGCGAACGGATGACAAAAAAAAAGGTGGAGATATCGACCTGTTTATTAGCACACCTGATGAGATTCTGATGGGTTTGACACATCGCATTGCCTTTTTGGTAGAACTAAAACGCATGATAGGCGACAGGAAAATAGATGTGGTGTTTGATAACCGTGAAACCCGAAGGAAGAAGAATTTTTACCACTCCATTGTACATAATTATATCCGGTTGACACCATGATACTGCTCGAAGAAAACGATAAACTGAGAGAGGCTTACCAAGTTGCAAAAATCCATCTGGAACGCATGCACTATGCCCATCAGAAAATCGGGAAATACTTCCCGTTAGATATTTCGGGATATGAAAAAATTGACGATGACACGCTAAGTTATTTCGATCAATTTGTTTATCGGTTCTCTAAACTGCAGGATTGCATGGGCGCAAAGCTATTCAAATCCATTTTGGATAATTTGGGTGAAGATACGCGGGGAGTGCCGTTTATTGATATCCTGTCCCGGTTGGAAGCGCTACACATTATCGACAGCTCGAACGATTGGCTATCTTTACGCGAAATCAGGAATGTACTGGCTCATGAGTATCCGTTCAATCAACAAGAGATAGTGGACGGATTGAATCTCTTGTATGATCATTACAAATTATTAATTGCTATCTGGCAACAGTTGGAAGAATATCTTCTTTCACGGTTTGGGTTTATCTTTTAAACAACGAGGGTTAAAGGGATACGTGATATGGTAAAGGGTCAATGGTAAAGGGTGAACGGTGAACGGCAAATCTGATTTTCTTACCACAAAGTACACAAAGGGTATCACCATTAACCTCACACCTGGACTTCCTAATTTTATCCGGACAAAAAGTTAAGCTACATATTTATTAGAATTATTTTGCCCCGCATTAAATTCATCAATTGTCAGATTTCCAAGGGCAGAATGTCTTCTTTTTTTATTGTACCAACATTCGATGTACTCAAAGATTTCCACACGTAGTTGTTCTTTTGTTTTCAATTTACAGCCATAAATCAGTTCTGATTTAAGCGTCTTAAAGAAACTTTCGGCCACGGCATTATCCCAACAATTACCTTTGCGACTCATACTTGGCTTGAACTGATAGGCATTCAAGTAATTTACCGTTTGTTTGCTGCAATATTGGACTCCTCTGTCAGAGTGAAACAGCATCTCTTTTTTTAGTTTCCGGTTGGCTATGGCATTTTTCAATGCCGGAAGTACCGTTTGGCTGGTTGTCATTCCATTACTCAGGCTCCAGCCAATGATCTTTCTGTCATACAAGTCTAACACTATGGTTAAATAGATAAATCCGTTTACTGTATGAATATAAGTGATATCAGATACACATTTCTCGCCGGGAGCTGCTGCCTGGAACTCACGGTTTAGAATGTTCTGAGCAATGGGTTCAGTATGATTTGAATCGGTTGTCACAACATATCGTTTACCTATTTTACTTCGTATCCTCATTTCATGCATTCGTTTGGCTACGGTTGTTTGTGAAATAGGGTAACCACTCTTTGTCAATTCAACGGTAATTCTGGGACTCCCATAGCGTTGATGTGAGCTAAAATAGGTCGCACTGATCTTTTCTTTTGCTTCTTGCTTGCGTTGCTCCCGCTTGCCGCAACCAAAGGCCCGGAAGTAATAATACCCGGAGGTTGAAACCTCCAACACTTCACACATCATCTCAACTGTCCACTTCTTTTGGTTGTCAGAGATAAACCGATATATCAACAGTCGTTCTTGGAGATGATGCTGACGGCTTTTTTTAGAATCTCAAGCTCCATTTCTTTGCGTTTAAGCTGCTTGCGCAACTCTAACAGTTCTTCGTGTTCTGGCGTTACTGATTGTTTCCCATTGCCCGGAAAACTTTCTTTGCCCTTGACTTGAGACTCATCTCTCCATCGGTACAGTAAATTGGTACGAATTCCTAACTCTCTGGCTAAATCGGATATATTCCTGCGCTCGTAACTTAATTTAACCGCGTTCTCCTTGAAGTCTCGGCTGTAATGCTTTCTGGTTGTTGTCATAATACAAAAGTAAGTTCTTATCCTTAACTTTTTGTCCAAGCAAAGTTACTAAGTCCAACCTTGCACCTTATACCTTACTCCTTGTACCTTATTCCTTATTTCTTACTCCTTATCCCTTATCCCTTTCACCACGTGCTTCATACCTCATCTCCAGCTTTACGTGTTTTTTACGTTAAAAATCCTCTCGGCTGTTGTTATAACCGAAACAAAGTTGTATTTTTGCAAACCAAAATTTAGGGGACTGTCATCCATACAACAGCCGGATCCCGGTTATTTTCCGGAGACCAGTCTCTCCTTCTGTGCCACTAACCAAGATTATTAAACAGAGGGGCATAAAAAGAAGCTGGCTTTATACGGAGTTGAATGTGATGGTATCCGATGAGCAATTGTGCAAGTGTAGGTTAACAGACTGATGTACAATCAAGCGTTCTTTTAAAAATTGCCCTTATAGCGGAATTGCGTACCGCTTTTTCTTTCGGATACTATTCGGAAGAAAACAGTGTTGTATTAAAGAGATCTTGGTATTTCCTCATTAATCACAGACGGATTCTCCACCTCTCTTTTCATAAAAACTTTCCGTTATTCAGGGATTGACAACACAACCCGGGTAAAGCGTAATCCGGAGTACAAAAGAACGCAATCCTATGGGAAGTGTCCGTAGGATACGATTTTTCAATAATCTAACAAAGAGAAACACCATGAATGCAATTGCGCGGTTGTACAACTGCAAAGACGAAGAGTTGCCGGTAATCGGCGAACTGGTAGTATCGAGTTTAGAAACGGATCTGGCCAAGTTTACAGCCTATTCGTCGGGCTTCGATGCCAACTATGTGGCTACGATGAAACAAAAAGTAGTCACTGTAGCCCAACTGGTAGCTCCCGAAGAGGAAACTGTAGCCCGGAAAGTGATTACCGGACGTATTTATGCCACGATGAACAACCTGACCGAACCGGCAGGCCGGCTCGAAGGCTACATCACACTGGCTCATGATACGCTACAGGTATCGCCGGCCGATTTTGGTATCAGTAAATTACGTCACGGCATTAAAAACAGCGATGTAGAGGAGGTTGCCGACGCGCTGCATCTGATCAACAACCAGATAGGGCGCTACAAAGAGGCGTTGACACAAAAAGGGCTGACCGAAGAGCTGATTGTAACCTTTACCGGTAGCCACACTTCGTTGACAGCCGATAAGACGGAACAGTACGGAATTTTGAATAACCGGAAGGCGGTAGTGCAAAATAACATTGCCACACTCAACGATCTGTATCAACAGATCTCGGAGGTAATGAAAATAGGTAAGATTCTTTTCAAAAACGACGCGGCCAAGGTGCAGCAATACACCTTTAGCAATGTTTTGAAAAATGTGCACCACACCGTAAACGGGAAAACAGATAACGATAATACAACAGCAGATAACGCCAACAAAAAAGCGTAATCCGCCGTTAATAGCAAGTATCTTTCAACCGAAGGGGCGATAAGAATCGTAGAACCTCTTCGGTTGATTGTCGAAAAGCGAGGGTAAACCGTCGAAAGACGTGGGTAGAGCTTCGAAAGGCGTGGGAACTCTGTCGAAACGAGTGGGTAGAGCTTCTAAAGACGTGGGTACTCTTTCGAAAGACGAGGCTAAATCGTCGAAAGGCGTGGGTAGAGCTTCGAAAAGGAGCGAACGATGTCCTAAAAGGCGAGAGTGTCGTTCGAAAAAAGAACGACTATTTTCGATAAAGAAGTAAAACGGTTGAAAGAAAAGAGATTAATGTCCGGGAAATAGTTGTAGAATCGAAACCTGGGGCATCCTAGTGAAACAGCAATACGGGTTACAAAGTTTCATAACGAATTTATAAACAATACTTAGTGGAACCCAAATTTAAGTAAAAGAATTTTCGACGGCACATTCATCTATATCAAGTAACAATCGTATGGAACAAGAGTCGGAAATACTATTTTACAGCGGAGACGACGGCAAGGTAAAAATCGAGGTATTCTATCACGATGAAACCTTTTGGATGTCTCAAAAAAAAATAGGAGAGCTATTTGGTGTTCAACGACCGGCCATTACGAAACATTTAAATAATATTTTTGAAAGCGGCGAATTGGATGAAAATTCAGTAAGTTCCATTTTGGAACATACTGCCGAAGATGGAAAAAAATACGACACGACTTTTTATAACCTTGATGCTATAATAGCCATAGGATACAGAGTAAATTCCCGAAAGGCAACGAAATTCAGAATATGGGCGACTAAAATTTTAAAAGAATTTATAACCAAAGGATTTGTACTGGATGATGAGCGGCTGAAACAAGGCAGAGATTTTGGAAAAGACTATTTTGACGAACTGCTTGAACGCATTCGTGAAATCCGTGCAAGCGAGAGAAGATTTTATCAAAAAATTACGGATATTTATGCTCTTTCAATTGATTACGACAAATCAGATGCGCTGACCAAAGATTTTTTTGCCGCTGTCCAAAACAAGCTTCATTGGGCTATAACAGGGAAAACGGCCGCTGAGATGATCTATACTTCGGCTGACGCTTCGAAATTATATATGGGATTAACCAATTGGCGGCATGCGCCTGATGGTCAAATACTAAAAACCGACGTTTCGGTTGCCAAGAACTATTTGAATGAACAACATCTAAAAGAACTCAACCGGATTGTTTCAGCTTATCTTGATTTAGCCGAGAGCAGAGCCGAAAGACATATTTCCACTACCATGCAGGAATGGATAGCATTTTTGAATCGGTTTTTGGAATTGTCGAGTTTTCCAATTCTCAAAGACAAGGGAACAATCTCGGCATTGAAAGCAAGATTGAAGGCAGAACAAGAGTACGATAAGTACAGAATCGTTCAAGACAAAAGGTATGAATCCGATTTTGACAAAGAAGTAAAACGGTTGAAAGGGATGACATAGTATCCGGTTTACAAAACCAGCAAGAATGCAAAGAAAAAGTCGAAACCACTCCGGAGTCGATAGATAGCACCCTTTCGAAACGAGTGGGAAGAGTGTCGAAAGGCGTGGGTAGAGCTTCGAAAAGGAGCGAACGATGTCCTAAAAGGCGAGAGTGTCGTTCGAAAAAAGAACGACTATTTTCGATAAAGAAGGAAAACGGTTGAAAGAGAAGAGATAAAATACTTGGTGAAACGGGGGATGAATAGATGACAAAAAAACTGCACATACGTAATAGTACTGCCGAATTTCTTATCTTTGCGAATCAGGCAAAGGCGGATGGCATAGAAGTGCGTGTGCAGAATGAAACAATTTGGCTCAGCCAAAAATTAATGGCCGTTTTGTTTGATTGTTCTACGGATAATATAGCCCTGCATCTCAAAAATATATTCAAGGAACAGGAACTGGAAGAAAATGCAGTTACCGAGGAATTCTCGGCAACTGCTTCGGATGGAAAAAACTACAAAACCAAGCATTATAATTTGGATGCGATTATTGCAGTAGGCTACCGTATCAATTCCAAACGGGCAACGCTTTTCAGGCAATGGGCAACCTCCGTTTTGCGCGATTATGCCATTCGAGGTTATGTGATCGACAAAAAACGGATGGAAAACGGCACGTTTCTCGGAGAGGATTATTTTGAACATTTGCTTGCCGAAATACGTGAAATACGGTTGAGTGAACGCCGCTTTTATCAAAAAATTACCGATATTTATGCTACTGCGCTGGATTACAACAAAGAGGCTGGAGTCACGAAAGAATTTTTTGCCAAAGTGCAAAACAAATTGCATTTTTCCATTCATGGTTATACCGCTGCTGAGCTGATTGCGTCAAGAGCAAGCGCGGACAAAGAGCACATGGGGTTGACATCATGGGCAAATGCTCCCGATGGAAAAATCGTAAAACCCGATGTGTCTATTGCAAAAAATTATCTGACCGGAGCAGAATTGGAATCATTAGGCCGATTCCCATGACCATGGAAGAGTGGGCGAAACGTCTTGATAAGTTTTTGGAAGCCGATGACCGGGACATTTTGAAAAACAGCGGAAAAATTACGGCTCAAATGGCAAAAGATTTTGCAGAAAATGAATTTGAAAAATACCGGATAATACAAGACCGACTGTTTGCATCCGATTTTGACAAAGGAGTAAATCGGTTGAAAGGGATAACATAGTATCCGATTTACAAAACAAGCACGAATGCAAAGAAAAAGCCGGAACCATTCCGAAATCGATAGATAGTACTCCTTCGAAACGCGTGGGAAGTGTTTCAAACAACGAGGGTACTCTTTCGAAACGAGGAGAAAGAGTGTCGAAAGACGTGGCTAAACCGTCGAAAAGCGAAGCACAAGCTTCGAAACACGTGGAAACTCTGTCGAAAAGAGAGGATAAACCGGCGAAAAGCGAGAGTAGGGCTTCGAAAAGACGAGAGCGTTGTTCGAGGGAAAAGAAAAGAAATAGAATTCTCTATGACCCATTCAGCATAACATGACGAATATAATTTATTAATTTACCATACACAAATAGTATTGAAATGCTTAATAATAAGTCAGTATTAATAACAGGAGGAACCGGTTCTTTTGGCAAGAAATTTGTTGAAACAATACTGAGAGATTATCCTAATGTAAATAGAATTGTAATTTATTCGCGAGATGAATTGAAGCAATTTGAGATGAAACAAAAATATCCCGCACATAAGTATCCTCAGTTACGTTTTTTTATTGGAGATGTAAGAGATGGCGAGCGTCTCAAAAGAGCTTGTGAAGGAATTGATGTCATTATTCATGCCGCAGCGATTAAACAAGTGGACACTGCCGAATACAATCCGGATGAGTGTATAAAAACCAATGTTAATGGAGCTCAGAATGTTATCAATGCGGCACTTATTAGTGGAGTTAAACATGTTATTGCTTTATCTACAGATAAAGCATGCGCTCCTATTAACTTATATGGAGCTACAAAGCTCTGCTCCGATAAATTATTTGTTGCGGCAAATAATATTAGAGGATCAAAAGACATAAAATTTTCTGTAGTTCGTTATGGAAATGTGATGGGATCCAGAGGCTCTGTAATCCCATTCTTCATTAATAAACGTAACAATAAAGCTACTGAAATTCCTATTACAGACCTAAAAATGACTCGGTTCAATATTTCTTTAGAAGCTGGAGTTTCACTGGTGATGTTTGCAATTGGCCATCATTTAGGAGGTGAAATTTTTATTCCTAAAATTCCATCTTATCACATTGCTGATGTAGCGGAAGCTATTGCACCTAATCTGCCGATTAAAGAAATTGGAATTCGCCCAGGAGAAAAACTCCATGAAGAAATGATTACTGTTACAGATGCATTAAATACCATTGATCTTGGAATGTATTATGCAATACTTCCATCGGTTTCCGATAGATATACTAATGAGGATTATATTAAACACCATAATGCGACTCTTGTGCCCGAAGGATTTCATTACAGATCTGATAAAAATGCAGAATGGGAAACTGTTGAAACATTACGAAACAAAATTGTAACTTATGTCGACCCAAATTTTGTGATAAAATGAATATTGTAGCAATTATTCAGGCTCGCTGTAGTTCTACCAGATTCCCTAATAAAGTCTTTGCCGACTTAGCGGGTAAACCTTTGATTTGGCATGTGATAAATAGGCTGCATTTTGCCAAAGAAATCAATCAGATTGTTTTGGCTACGACCATAAATCCTCAGGACGATCTGTTAGTAGAGTGGGCGAAGAAAGAAGCTGTTAGCATATTTAGAGGTTCAGAAGAAAATGTCTTGTCTCGATTTTACCATGCGGCCAAAGAATATAATGCAGATATCATCGTACGAATAACAGCCGATGATCCTTTTAAAGATCCCAGTCTGATAGATTCTTTGATTAATGAATTAAAAAAAAATAATTTAGATTTCATTTACAATAATAATCCACCCTCCTTTCCTGAAGGCTTAGATTGTGAGATAATGAAGTTCTCTGCTTTAGAAAAAGCATATAATGAGTCTGTCGATAAATTTGAACAAGAGCACGTTACTCAATATTTATATAGACACACGGAATTATTTACTCAAAAAAATATATCAAATAAATCTGATTTATCACATTTGAGGTGGACCATTGATACGGAAGAGGATTATAAAATGGCCAAAATTATTTATGATAAATTATTTTCAGAGGGCAAAATTTTTCACACTCATGATATATTAAACATCATAAATAAGTACCCACAAATTGCACAAATAAATAGTTCTGTGACAAGAAGTGCTATGTATAAAAACAAATAATATGAAACGCTTTTCTGATCTTGAGAAGAAATATGTGCTTGACGTTATCGAAAATGAATTTAGGACTTCGATGAATAGCACATACAATAATAAGCTTGAGCAAGCATTTGCAAAAACTTTTTCATCGAATTATGCAATAGGACACTCTAACGGCACAGTTACAATGCACACAGCCCTTGCTGCGCTAGGGGTAAAGGCTGGAGACGAAGTAATAGTCCCCCCCTTAACGATGAGTAGTACAAGCCTTGCCGTGCTTAATAATGGATCTATTCCAGTCTTTGCTGATGTTGATCGTGAAACTTTTAATATTGATGCAAAATCTATCGAAGCTGTTATCACTCCGAAAACCAAAGCAGTGATCACTGTTGCTTTATATGGATTGTCGCCAGATTATGACGCTATCATAAGTGTATGTAAACGACACAATTTGTTTTTGATTGAAGATAATGCGGAATGCTTTCTGGGCAAATATAAAAACAAATTAGTAGGTCAATTTGGTGATTTTGCCAGTTTCAGCTTTCAAGCAAGCAAACATCTTACTTGTGGAGAAGGTGGAATGCTGATTTGTAATAATGAAGATTATGCTAACAACGCAAGAAGGTTCAATTGTTTAGGATATGCTGGAGTTAGTGCAAAACAAGGAAAAATTACAAGAAATGATATTCAGGATCCAAACTATAGCCGACATGTTGCTTTAGGATTTAATTATAGGATGTCAGAACTTCAAGCCGCAGTTGCTTTAGGCCAGTTAGAGCGTGCAGAAGAGCTTATACAAAACAGAATTCAAATCGCGAAGATATTTGATGAAGTGGTTCTCTCTTCCAATTTATTCACTCGGCAAGCTGAACCAGATGGATACGTAAATTCCTATTGGTCTTACAGCATGATCATGAACACAGAAAATGCCCCAAAAGATTGGTATGCATTTCGAGATTTGTTCCAAAAAAATGGGGGCGATGGTTATTATGCCGCATGGAAATTGGCATATTTTGAACCTCTATTTCTAAACATCATTCAGCATATGAAGGGCGTTAATCAAATATATCAAACAGGATTATGCCCAGTTGCAGAATACCTTCAGATTAGAATGGTACAGTTAAAAACTAATTATTGGAATCTTGATGAAGCAAAAACACAAGCTGAAATTCTGGAGAAAACTATTAAGCAATTCGCTTAAAGGTACTAAATGGCTAACCATCTTTATGTTCTTTTCATCGTGTCATCAGAGCGAAGAAAAATTGATAAACAATACTGACCGGGTTCCTTTAGTCTCGACTATAATGCCATCATTAGTCAATCAGGATCATACCTCAGAAGGTTTTCTTGTTACTCTTAAAGATGGGACGATCATTCATATATACAGACAAGATAATTCCATTAGTGGAGGACATACAGGTAATACTGGAGGTATATATAAAAGATGTTCATTTAATGATGGGAAGACTTGGACTGAACCGGAAAAGATTTTTAAGGATGAGTATGATGATAGAAACATTAGAGGCGGAATAACAGAAGAAGGATATATTATCGTTTTTTTTAGAAGATATGAGGCTAATACTTGTACCTCTATAGATCTTAATTATGTTATCAGTACTGATGCGGGAAAATCATTTAGTCCGAGGCATAAGTTAATCCTTGACATTAATCCAAACTTATATGAAGTATGGATTGATAATTTTGCAAAAATATCACGCAACCAATATTTACTACCTGTTCATGGCGTTGGATATTGTGAAATGAGGACTTTTCACATAACTAAAAGTTTGATTCAATTTGATAATGATAAATGGAAGTGGGATGAAACAATTACAATGCCCTTAGGAATTGATGAACCCTATATTTGTGTGAAAGAGAATAAGGTAATCTGCTTGTTCCGAGATGAACGAAGTCAAAATCGTTCTAACTATTATCAGGCAACTAGTTCTGACTTCGGTAAAACATGGACTAATCCAGTAAAAACAAATATCGCATATTCATATTTTTGTCCAAGTCCTCTAATCTTCATTGAACCCAATTCAAAAAAAGATGTTTTTGTTGTTGCCACAGATAGAAGAACACCAGATGCAGTAAACTCAAAGATATGGATTTATAACTCGTCCTTTGAACAGATATTCCAAAATCCTAACTCACATATTGAGTTGAAAACCATTAATAGACCCAATCCCAACGAATATGTTTTTTATGGCTATCCAATTGCCACTAAGATGAAAAATGGGAATTGGCTAATAATAATAACTGAAAGCCATGAAGACAGTATTAATGAAGATACAGATTTTTATCAATTTGAAATTAGTATCTGAAATATTAATTATCATACAGTAAAAAAATATGAGTACAAATTTTTCAAAAGAAATAAAAATTGGCAACAAAGTAATTGGGAACAATCACCCTACTTATTTTATAGCTGAAATCGGAGCTAATTTTGACAAAAACATTGATAAAGCAAAAGAACTTATTAATGCAGCAAAAGAAGCCGGAGCTGATTGTGCTAAATTTCAAACTTTTTTGACTCCTAAAATTGTTTCTGAAGGAGGCTTTTCTTTGATGCATCTTAAGGGAGTACATGGTTCTTGGGGCAGAACTGTCAGTGAAGTCTTCAAAGATGCAGAGTTTCCAATCGAATGGCATCAAGAGATTTCAGAATATTGTAAAAAGATTGGGATTGATTTTTCGACCTCTCCCTATTTTAAAGAAGCTGTAGATCTTTGTATTGATCTTGATGTCCCTTTTATTAAGATAGGCTCTGGAGAAATTACTTGGCTTGAAATGCTTAAATATATTGCGAGTAAAGGAAAGCCTGTTATGTTAGCTACTGGAGATGCTACTATGTCTGAAATAGACGAAGCTGTAAGAATAATTGAATCAACTGGGAATAAAAATCTGGTGCTGATGCAATGTATCACTAATTATCCTTCCAAAATTGAAAGCGCTAATGTAAATGTTTTGAAAACCTATCAGTCTGCATATAATGTAATTACAGGTTATTCAGACCATGCTCCAGGCCACGTTGTTGCTCTGGCTTCTGTTGTTATTGGGGGACGAGTCATTGAGAAACACTTTACACTGAATAAAAAAGACAAAGGTCCGGATCATCCTCATTCAATGGAGCCTCAAGAGTTTAAATTTATGGTAGATTCTGTTCGTGAGGTCGAAAGAGCTATGGGAAGTACATGTAAGGAGGTTGTAGCTGAAGAAAGCGAAACAGTATATGTACAACGCCGTTGTCTATATGCCAAAGGCGATTTGGTGAAAGGTCATGTTATGACAGCTGAGGATATAGATGTTCTTCGACCCGCTCTTGGTATCCCTCCAAAATTTAAAGATGTCATCATTGGGAAAACATGTCGTGTTGATATAGCAAAAGGACAACCTCTATTTTGGGATAATTTCTGATGATTTCTCAGAGAGAAATTTTGATGGCATTAGTCGATAGTGATTCGCTTCAACCTTCTGATGCGATCATTTTGCTTGAAGGAGATGGATTAAATCGCTATCAACACGCCGTATCATTATATCAAGAAGGATATGCCCCTTTAATCGTTTTCAGCGGTGGAATCGAAAATTACGCTTATGGTAGTTATCCATTTAGTAAGATAAAACATCTGATTCTAGAATGTGGAGTAGCTGAAGAAAATCTACTGTTCGAAAATAAATCCTTGCAAACAAAACAGCAGGGAGACGAGATTATAAAGTTTTGTATAAAGAACAACTGGAGCCGTATTATCCTTGTTGCATCCAACTATCATCAATATCGTGCATATCTTACTTTCTTGAAATCAATGCAAGAACAAAACCTTCAAATTCTAATTTATAATTCACCTGTTGCACTGCCATGGTTTTCATACAATGATTGGGGAACAAGAATAGAATGTCTAAAAGGAGAATTCGATAGAATAGAAGAATACATGTCAAAAGGAGACCTTTTAAATTATAATGATGCTATAAAATATCAAGAATGGAAAGAGCAGAGTTACAGAAAATAAAAGAATTATATGGCAATAATTTTATTGGGCCGGAGGAGTTAAAACCTTTTTTAATAATCTTAGGAGGCAATAATATTGAAATTCCCATACCGAATATAGACTATTCTTTGGATATATTAAAAAAATATTCCAAAGATTATATTCTGATCTTAGGGACTTCTAATATCAACGGCTCTCCTTTAACAATAGAATACCTACGTTCATCTTTCGGTATAGAATCTAACATTCACAAGCCTTGTTTTTATAATCAGGATTGGTATTTGAAAGAAGATTTTATCAATAGGACATTAGCATCTCAATGGTACTTGTTAAGAAAAGAACCCTTGAATGAAACAAGAGCAAAACAGCCCGAAGAAATATTAAAAAGAAAAATTAAATTTCCATCAGCAGTTTTATGTACTTACACATTCTTCGCCTACTATTTCTTGAATAAAGAATATCTCTGGTATCACGACTTTATCTGGTGCGAAGATAAAGATCATAATGGAGATAGAATCTACGTCGGAAAGTATAATGACATAGATGGAATCAATAAAAATGGATTCAGTATCCATCGGCATTTGGCTCTAAGAAAATGTTATTCGGCAATATGCATCGAATAAGATTTCTCTTATTCTCTTTTGTATTTCATTAGTGTCCCATTAAAATATTGATATATTGTTGTACTAGCTTGATAATGTGTTATGTCTATCTAAATTCAGAATGAACCGATTTGAATTTAATTTTTCGCTTTGCAATTAAATTACTGAAGAATTAAATATTGCAATGCATTGAAATACAAATATCTATTACATATTGAATAAGCATAATTACTGGCTCCAAAACTTTAATGGGACACTAGTGTTTGTATTTATTAAACAATATTCGATTTGGAGATCGATTTAAGATTTTATAGATTTGTCACTCGTCGGGACGGGTGCTCCCGCCCCTTGCCGCGAGGCGTTCTCCGAGCGGAGAGTTTTTAGTGAAAATTTTTACCTGACACAGTTTGCTTTACACACCCGACATTAATATATATTGAGACTAGAAAAAATACTAAAGCATGCCCATTATAAACTTATTAAAAAATAAACTCGTTTTCTATTTGGTTTCCAGGTACGCAACTTATGGTCTACAATTTATTACTTCCATGATAATTGCCATAAAATTAGGTCCATATTATATGGGGATATGGGGATTTATTCTCTTGGTTCTAAGTTATTTTCAACAATGTCATTTTGGTGTTGCAAATTCTCTTAATGTTTTATTAGTCCATAATATAAATAATAGAATCAGATGCAATCGCTATATTACAAACTCTATCATCCTATTCTTTTACCTCTCAGTTATAATCATCATACTATACGTTTGCTATAGGTTTACAGATTCAACTATTACAAATAAATATCACACGGATAAGTATGCTCTATCAATATGCATAATAGCAATACTTCAATACTTCAATATGCTATTCGTTAATATTTTTAGAATTAGAAATCAAATAAATTATGTAACATTCTCACAATCTATAATAGTTCTTCTGAATTTTATATGCATCTTCTTCTTTACTGGTAATACCCTTATTAATTATTTAGTCGGTGGATATCTATTAGGCAATATAGGTTGTGTTGTATTAGCATTATATTCTAAGTATATACCAGCAATTAAAAAGAACGATATCCTTTTTTCCTATCAAAAAGAGATGTTAAAAAAGGGGTTATATCTCTTTCTATATAATTCTTGTTTTTATTTCATTATTATATCCATAAGAACGATTATTAGTAATTATTACTCTGTAGAAGATTTTGGCTTATTTACTTTTTCTTTCACTCTTGGAAATGCTATTATGTTATTGTTAGATGCATTGTCTTTTATCATTTTTCCGAAATTATTGAGCAAGTTATCATCAGATAGTTTTGATGAAGCAAGAGTTGTTCTGAAAAAAATAAATGATTCTTATATTTCTGTTTCACAACTACTTATTTATACCGCCTTAATATTTTTCCCTATTCTAATACTTTTTATACCCAAGTATTCAACAGCAGTTACTTCTTTGAACTTAGTAGCCCTCACTGTATTGATGAATGCAAATAGTTTTGGATATTCAACCATGCTCATAGCAAGAAATAAGGAAAAGTACTCAGCTCTGATTTCAACAATATCCCTAATAGTAAATATCATCATTGGATTAGCTTTTGTTAATCTCATTCATTGCGAATTTTCTTATGTCATATTAGCAACTATGATTACCTATTTATTGTTCACATCAATGGTCGTTTTAATAGGCAGCAAGGTTCTACATACAAAAAAATGGAAATCAATACTCTCCATTTTTAATTGTAGATTTTCAATTCCATTTATCATAGCTTTATTTCTCGCACTATTTAAAATAAAATACTTGATGTTTTTTCCACTATTGCTTTTTATATGTTTAAATTTAAAACAAATAGAATCTGTTATTTTAATATCAAAAAATGTCTTAAGAAGTCCAGAAAAATTTAATTTGTAAATTAGTCTACTCTTTAAGAATAAGTCTTGTTAAGAGAAAGGTGTGTCACATCCATTGATAATTAAACGAGCTACTATCAGCAATAAAATAACAGAACATGCGAATTAAAGAACTTTTATTAGCTTTTTTATTATACTTATCAACCGTATATTGGGCTGGTTCATATCTATTAATTATTATGTGCCTCCTATATTTGCCTAAACTGAAAATTATAGATTTTAAAAATAAGTTTTTTTATCTTATAGCTATTATCATTACTCTAAGTCTACTAAATTTTACTTTTTCAACTCTAAATGGAAATATTGATGTTTCATCATCCCAAAGTGTGCTGCAATATTTTCCATATGCAATTTTACTTATCCCGACATGTATTATTTCAAGGTATATAAATAGGAGAGTACTTATTTATGCCATGTATCTTATTTGTATAGAAATATTTATAGGGTGTCTAGAATATAAATCTGGTGTACCCTCCTTTTTTAATATCCCAAATATAGATAATGATAATTTTTTGGGAGAAACTTTACTCTATAATAAAAGAGTATTTGGGCTATCAGAAAATTCAAGTGTTTTAGCTATAAAATCATTGATTGGTATAATCATAATATATTTATATGATCTTAAGAGATATAGGAATGTATTCATATCCATAATGATTATTGGGTTATTTATTACTTTTAATAGGACATATATTCTTGCCGCAATGTTAATTCTAATATCATTATACTATAAAATTTACATAAAGACAAGTAAATACAAATTGTTATATTATATATGTATCACTATATTATTCGTTATAATAATAACAAATTACTTTGCTATATTTGAAATGCAATTTTTACGTGATTCATCAACTAATGATATTAACCATATTTCAGCTGAAAGGGATATAATATATGTATATTATTGGAATTATTTTGTGAATCATTGGTGTTGTGGTAATGGCTCTGTTAAATATTGGGTTGAACTGCTTCCTGGTATGTATTACCATGGACATAACTCTTTCCTCATGACTCTTGCTTCCAATGGTTTGTTCATATCTCTTTTATATTTCTATTTATTCAGATTCACTACACGTAGAACTCTAATACCAATTCTAGGATTAATTTTTTCTTCCTTAACTCAATACACCATATTTTGGGGAATTTCATTTATAGACATTCTTTTGTTCACAATTCTATTGGACAATGAAAATATTCTAAAAGGTAAAACGCGTAATTATATACAATAACAATACTGTTTTATGAATTATTTAAATGCGATAAAAATATTAAATGATATTGAATCTGAATATGACGTTATGAGCGTCAAATATAAAGACGTTCCTGTATGGCCTTATGTCAGAATTTACCTTCAAGATACATTAACATTCCATCAAGCTCGCAAAGGTTCAATTTCAAATATCTATTTAGTACTTAAAAATCTCTTTTTCTATAACCCTTTAGTGTTATTAAAAAAAGAAGATATATGGCATTATTGTAGTGTTATTACAAGAAAGCAGATTGGTAATATGTATTATCATCATGTAACTGGGGATATTGCGCTATTGTACAATCGTGTATTATGTCTTGACAGTCCTGAGAGGGGTAAATCTCATTTACCTCGGAAACAAATACCAGAAAAAAATATTATCAGCAATGCTTGGAGTATTTTTCTTACAAGATCAATTGAGTATCTATTAAGGATCAAAGAACTTAATATTGAAAAAATAGATTTGTTAGAATCTATAATCCAAAGACTCAATATTCAATTGGATATAAGGTTCTATGTAAGACTTCTATATGCACAGAAATTAGCAACAGATATACTCCTAAAATTAGGAAACAAACCTAAAGTTGTTGTTATGGAATGTCCATACACACAAATGGGCTCCGTTTGGTCAATGCATGCGCACAACATTCCTATTATAGAATTTCAACATGGAGTATTAAACAAAGAACACTATGCTTATAATTCAAACTATTATTCGGGAATTTTGGCACCAGATGAGATATGTGTCTATGGCGATGAAGAATTTAAATATTTAACCAACAAAAAGAATAAATATTGTACCAAAGTTTCAAGAACAGGGCTGTTTATTTTAGAGAAATCTGATGAGTTTTTTACAGAAGATATTTTTTCTGACTATAGAGACCTCTACAAGCATATTATAGTAATTTCTGGAGAAACACCATACGAGAAACAATTATTTCAATTTATAGATTGTATAGCAAAGCAACAAAAATCAGATCTATTTATCTATATTCCAAGAAGAAATTCAGTTAATTTAGAGACAGTAACTCCTAATGTATCTGTGAAATATAACGTAAACATATATCAATATCTAAAATGGTGTGATATACATTGTACTGTTACTTCTACTACCTGCTTAGAAGCACATTATTTCCATAAACCAAATATTTTTTATATGATAGATAATACGGGACTATTATATTATGGAGCCATTTTGAACGAAGCCAACGGAGCATTTTTTATAAAAAATGAAGATGAATTTATCGAAGCTATCAAAAAATGTAATGGACACTTTGAATATAAAGAGTTCTTTTCACACAATCACAAAGATAGGATTAAAAATGTCTTAGATTATTATTTATATAAAAGCGAATAGAATTAAAGCATATTCAAATTATTATTTCAAATTTTAGCGGTGAAAAAGATACTAACGTTGATTAAATATTTCATTCTTCTTCTGCGTATGCCAATGTATCGCTTGCGTGGAACCAAAATAGATATACGCAATGTGGTTGCAAAAGGTGTAACGCTGCATAATTGTCATATTGGCAAATGGAATTACATCGGTCCGCGTACGGAAATATGTGATACAACGATAGGCAATTATTGTTGTATCGCTCCTGCTATAGGAATAGGGGCATTCGACCATGTGTATACAGATCTATCAATATCTCCAACATTAATAGAAAAGCCAAAGTATGAACATACAACGATTGGTAATGATGTATGGATTGCATCTGGAGTTATAATCAAGTCCGGTGTAACAATTGGTGATGGGGCTGTAATTGGAGCTAATTCATTTGTTAACAAAGATGTACCACCGTATGCTATAGTAGCAGGCTCTCCTATTAGAATTATCAAATATCGATTCGGACCTGAACTTATCACCAAAATAGTTTCATCAAAATATTGGGATTTTAAGCCCAAAAAAGCCAAAATAATACTGAAAACTATTAGTAGAGCTCAAAAGAAAGAAATGAAAAGCTGAAATGACGACGATTCTTATAGCTGTAATAAATAGATTAAGATGATAGAATGAAAATAACAACTGATATAATAACATATAATGATTTAAAATATCGCAAGATAATAGAGAATGATGATTATGGAATTGCTGCATATATGAATGAAAGTAGAAGAGCTACTTTTTTGAATAATCCATTATTGAAAGATTATGATAAGGCTGCCATGGTTTTAGTTCGTATTGATAATATTATTGTTGGAAGATCAATGCTTTATGTTTCTTCATGTAAAATTGAGAATTCTGTTGATTGTTGTCAAGCAGGTTCGGCTTTAGAAGTGATAGAAAAATTCAGACATTTGGCTGTCGGAGCAGATTTGATGATGTACCCATTGTTTAGTAAAGACTATAAATATATCATATATTCTGGTATATCAAGTTATGCATTACCTTTATATAAAAAACTTGGATTTTCAGTTCTTGAATTTAGACGAATGATGTATATAAGAAGTACTCGGTGCGTATGGGAAGCATTCAAACTAAAAGGAATGATTTTGAAAATGACTTCAACTGTGTCAGATATGTTTTTTAAGCCTTTGGAAATTATCAATTATATTTCTATCAATAAAATATACAAAAAGTTTACGGTTAAGGAGTTTGATATTATTCCAGATTGGGTTGATGATATTACCTTGAACGACGGTCACAAATATATGGAAGTTCACGATAAAAAATGGTTTCAGTGGAATCTTGACCACAATTTTCGTGGATTAAAGCAAGATATTCAACGCTTTTTTGGTATATATGATGGAAATAAACCTATAGGATTTTTTATGATTAAGGAGCGTTTTAGAAAATTGGCGGGCGGTAAGCTTAAAAATTTTATACTTGGAGACATTGTAGAATGGGGAACTATGGATTCGTCATTACTTTCAGAAACAGATATCAACAAATTGGCAATAAGTAAATTTTCCAAGAATGTTAGTATAATAGGATTTGCATCAGTAGATAGAGCAACTTTGAAAAATATGAAACGCCTCGGCTTTATCAACAATGGTTTTGCACACATCGTTTTCAAAGATTTGACCAAGCAGTGCAAAGATTCAAAAGATATATCATTATGGCGTATTCGCTATGGCTATTCTGATGTGATATTGACATAAATAAATTAAATCAAAGAAAAATGGAATTAAAAGAGTTTATCGAGAATTTCGCTGATCAGTTTGATGATACTGATGTAAGTGAGTTTAAACTAGAAACGGAGTTTAAGACATTAGATGAGTGGTCTTCATTGACTGCATTATCTGTGATTGCCATGGTTGACGAGGCATTCGATATACAGTTGAATGGTGATGATATAAGAAACTCTAAGACAGTTGAGGATTTGTACAACGTTGTAAAGTCAAAAAAATAAGTTAAATGAAAGAGTATAACCCTTTTTCACTAAAAGGAAAAACGATTCTTGTGACTGGCGCTTCTTCGGGAATAGGAAAAGCTACAGCAATTGAATGTTCGAAGTTGGGAGCTAGAATTGTTTTGACGGGAAAAAATGCTGAACGCTTGTCAAAAGTAAAATCTAATTTAGATATTTCCTTTAACCAAGATCATGTTTCTATTCAAGCGGATTTTAATGCAGAGGATGGAATAGATTTGATATTATCGTCAGGTCATATTTTTGATGGCGTCTCAGATAATGTAGGTATAAGCAATGGAAATAAACCTATAAAATTTATTCAAGAAGAAGAATTATATGATGTCATGAAAATGAATACTTTTTCTCATGTAAAACTTGCAAAGGCCCTTTTTAAAAAGAAACTGTTGAATAAAAATAGTTCTTATGTTTTTACGGCTTCAATAGGAGGAAATGATAGCTTTGTTACAGGACAATCAGTATACGGAATATCCAAAAGTGCCGTTAATTCTTTTATGAAATATTGTGCGATAGAATTTTCAGGGAGAGGTATTAGATGTAATAGCGTATGTCCCGGAATGATAGAGACACCTTTGATTAAGTTAGATACTTTAACTGATGACGATAAAGCCATTGACGCCGATAAATATCTGTTAAAACGTTACGGGCAACCGGTAGAGGTTGCAAGGGCGATTTCGTTCCTACTTTCTGATGCATCATCATATATAACAGGGACTTCACTTATTGTTGACGGTGGATATACTGTAAATCATTAATATTTTAATATGGCATATTTATCTATTAATAATGTCGAAATTAAAGGCATAGCCTGTGCTGTACCCAAACAAGTAAAGGTGGTAAAAGAACAACCTTTTTTTACGGATATTGAAGCTGAAAACTTTACTAATGTAACAGGTGTTGTCAGTTCTCATATTGCACCTAAAGGGATGACTTGCTCTGACTTATGTCAAAAGGCAGCAGAAACGCTTTTAAACGAATCCGGATGGGATAGAAATTCTATAGAATTATTGATTTTTGTATCTGTAGGACGGGATTTTTATATTTATCCTAACACTGCTAATATACTTCAATATAAGTTAGGACTTTCTCAAGAGTGTATGGCTTTGGATTTACCCTTTGCTTGTTCCGGATATGTTTATGGCTTGTCGGTAGCCTCTTCTATCCTTTCTCAAAATTATGGTTCTATAAAGAGAGCTTTGCTTTTAGTAGGTGAGGCAAATACAAAGATAATGAGCGAGAAGGACAAAACTGTTTGGCCTTTGCATGGCGACGCTGGTTCTGCAACGTTAATTGAGTATAATGCTGATATAGAAGAACCTATGCAATTTCATTTGTGTAGTGATGGTAGCGGCTATGAAGCTATTATATGCAAGGAAATGGGCTCAAGGTATCCTGCCTCTGAAAATTCATTAAGGTCAGTACGTATAGATGAAGGCATTGATAGAGCTCCTTGGCAATGCAATATGGATGGAATGTCTGTATTTTCTTTTGCTATTACAAAACCGTATAAATGTATAATGGGGTTATCTGAATATTTTAAATTTAACCTTCAATCAGTTGATTATCTTCTTATTCATCAAGCTAATAGAATGATTGATGAAAAAATCCGCAAGAAATTGAAATTGACTTCTGAACAAGTTCCATATAGTATGATGACTTATGGAAACACTAGTTCTTGTACTATACCGATTTCTATGGTGACGTGTATTAGAGAGCATTTGGTCTCTAAAAGAAATCATTTGGTCTTATGTGGATTTGGCTCTGGACTTTCATGGGGAGCTGCAAATGTGTTTACTAAAAATATTATTTGTCCGAAAATTATTGAAATTTAAAATGGCTAAATTTACAAATAAAACAATTCTTATTACGGGGTGTAATCGCGGCATTGGTCGTGAAGCAATGATGGATTTTATGAAGGAAGAAGCTAATATTATAGCTTGTACTAGAGTTGTTACAGAAAAATTGAAGGCTGAATATGTGGACTTTAATTCTAAATTCAAGTCTAAAATATATCCTATAGCCATGGATTTGTCTAATGAGGATAATGTCAAGTCTGCAATCAAAGAGATTAAAGAATTAAAACTCGTCATAGATATTTTGGTAAATAATGCAGGCGTTCCGCATCTTGCTATTTTACCTTTTACTAAAATGATTGACGCACATCATGTGTTTCAAATAAATTACTTTTCGCAATTACTTATTATTCAAGGTGTATATCCCTTAATGAAAAAATCTACGTCGCCTTCAATAATCAATGTAGCTTCTATTGCAGGTATTGATGGTGAAGTGGGTAATGCAGTCTATGGAGCATCTAAAGCTGCAATGATATTATTAACAAAAGTATTGTCGAAAGAGTTTGCTTCACTAAATATACGGGTGAATGCTGTTGCACCGGGATTAACATTAACGGATTTTGCTGATAAAATGGGGAACAAAGCGAAGGATTCGATGATTAATTCTTCTGTAAAACATAGATTGGCTAAGCCTGAAGAAATAGTTAACTCAATATTGTTTTTAGCATCAGAAGATGCTTCCTTTATAAATGGGCAAATTCTTCGCATTGATGGAGGAATAAAATAAGTATATATAATTATGAACATATTAGAAAAAGTAATTGAGATTGTCGCAGAAACATGCGAAGTTGAAAAAAGTAAAGTGAATGGAAACAGTGCGGTCGGTGATTTCCCCGCATGGGATTCAATGGGACATCTGTCAATCCTTTCAAATGTGGAGGAATCGTTTGACATCAGTTTTGAACCTGAAGAGATAATGGATCTTGAGGATGTGAATGACATAGTAAAAGCTGTAAACGAAAAACTTGACTAAAAAAAATGATAGTAGAAGAGATTATATTCAACCATTCCATAGAGACACCGAATAAAGTAGCGTTAATTTCAGGTGAAACTGAAATATCTTATTCAGAACTTTGGATTATGATTGTCAATGCTGCTTCTAATCTGATAAATTTAACCGAGAGAGGCGATCGTATTATAATCTCTGCCAATAAAAATCTCGAGTTCGTCTATACTTATTTTGGCGCTCACCTTGCGGGACTTATTGCCGTTCCTATTGATCCGGAAACGAACGAGTTAAGATTAAAGAGGATTGTGACTTGCGCAGATCCAAAACTTATTATCGGTGATTTGCTAAGTCATGGAAAGTATGATGTAATACCGTTTTCTGATGTAAATAAACACGTAGATGAAGAAAAAATGGATTTTCCAAAAGATAATGATGTCGCTGATCTACTGTTTACAACGGGTACAACGGGTTTACCCAAAGGGGTAACACTTACTTTTGGCAATCAAATGGCTGCTACTATTAATATTAACACATTTATTCGTAACTCTGAAGACGCTGTGGAATTGCTCGCCCTCCCATTTAGCCATTCTTTTGGCTTGGGAAGATTGAGGTGTGTGTTTTCTAAAGGAGCTACATTGGTAATGCTTGGCAGTTTTGCATCTATGAAGAAATTCTTTAGGGAGATGGAGCGGTGCAAAGTTACAGGATTCGGTATGGTGCCGGCGAGCTGGTCGTATATATTAAAAATGAGTGGTGATAATATAGGTAAGTTTGCAAGTCAATTGAAATATATTGAGATCGGCAGTGCATTTATGACATTAGAGAACAAGAAAAAACTGATGTCTTTATTACCGAAGACACGTCTCTGTATGCATTACGGATTAACAGAGGCATCTCGAAGCGCTTTCATCAGTTTCCACGATGATTTCAATCATCTTGATTCGGTCGGTAAATCGGCTCCGAATACGGATATAAAGATTTTTGATGAAAATGGTATAACCGTTGCCGATGGAGTGGATGGAGAAATCTGTGTGAAGGGTAAGCATATATGCTCCGATTATTGGGGGGTATCTAAGAGTGTATTCAAAAAAGATTTCTATGGCGATTACTTTAAAACAGGAGATTGGGGGCATCGCAGTAAAGATGGATATATCTCTTTGATAAGCCGAAAAAAAGAAATCATTAATGTCGGAGGCAAGAAAGTAAGTCCGATAGAAGTGGAAGAAATGTTGAATACGATTGATGATGTGGAAGATTCCGCATGCGTCAGCGTTTTAGACAATGTCATGGGTGAAGTAGTAAAAGCGTTCATTGTCACAAAACGCGATGATTTGGATGTGAATATGATAAAAAAACTACTTTTTAATAAATTAGAGAATTATAAAATTCCTATGTGTGTCGAACGAATTAAAGAGATACCGAGAACAGAATCTGGTAAGATTCAACGGTTGCTTTTAAAGAAATAGAAGAAAGAATGAAGACAGAAGATTTATTGGGATATAATCCGTATGATGGAAGTGAAGAAGGCAATGACGCTTTCATGCAGGCTTTGAAGGAAGAACTTGTATTTCACTTTAATAATAATGAAATGTATAGAAATTTCTGTCAGAGGAAAAAGTTCAATCCAAATAAGCCTTTTACACTACAGGATATTCCTCCTGTAGCTGTGAGCGTTTTTAAGGAACTTGGCTTTAAATTGAATTCTGTTCCGAAAGAAGATTTAACATTGGCTCTGCAGTCTTCGGCAACATCGGGTGTACCCAGTACAATTGTTGTTGATAAAATTACAGCAAAGAGGCAAGCCAAAGCAATGATCAAGGTAATTGGCAGTTTTATAGGGAAAGAACGTAGGCCTTTTCTTATAATGGATATTGATCCGAAATCTGCATACAAAAAGCTATTGGGCGCACGTTTCGCTGCCGTTACCGGCTACCTGAAATTTGCCAATAAGGTCGGCTATTTTCTAAAAGCGGATCAGAAGAATGTCTCTTATTTTGATGTGGATGGAATAAAGGAATATGTGAAGAAATTAGATGTGGAGCAACCTGTCGTAGTTTTTGGCTTTACATACATAATGTATCAGCATGTGCTGCAGTCCATTGAGAAAATTGGTGAGAAGATAGTACTGCCAAAAGGTTCTAAAATCATTCATATTGGAGGATGGAAAAAATTGGAAAGCGAAAAAATAAACAAAAATTTGTTTAATTCACGCTTGTCTGAATGTTTCGGCATAGAACCTTCAGATGTGATTGACATTTATGGATTTACGGAACAGATGGGACTAAATTATCCAGACTGCGAATGCAATTGGAAACATGCTCCTACGTATAGTCGAGTTTTAGTTCGTGATGTTCAGACACATGAAATATTGCCTGCTGGAAGAGAAGGATTATTGGAATTTATAACTCCTATTCCTCATTCGTATCCTGGAAATGTGGTATTGACAGACGATATTGGTATTATCGATTCCGGAGGTTGTTCAGACAATAGAGTTGGAACAAAATTTAGAATAGTTGGGCGCATGAAAAAGGCCGAGGTACGTGGTTGTGGTGATATTCTTTCTCAAAAACTAACATTCCAGAAAAAGACAGCGCCCGTTGCTGCTGGTAATTTGAAATTAGAGGTATATGTCAATAAGAATCCTCTAATAAAAACTGAACCGTTGGAACAAATGGAAGAAATTATTTCTCATCTGCGCAATCAACAGCAATGGTTGTGCAATCAGCCTATCGAAGCATTGATCGGGTTGATCGCGACTGTTGCAAACAAGTGGGCGACCGATCCTATGTTGAGGAGAATCAAAGATAGAGGACTATCATTTCTATCCAGTTGGTGCGATTATAAGCATTTAACTTCAATTTCTCAACAAGGGTTAAGAGGAAATCTTGGTTATATGGATAAGTTCCTTTCATTCCCTGATTCTGATAAACATTATCTGAAAGCCAATTCGAGGGGACTCGTATGTCATTGGCTTGCCGGTAACGTACAAATATTAGGAATGTTTGCTCTGGTTCAGAGTATTATTTCAAAAAATGTAAACTTGTTAAAGGTCTCGTCGCGTGATGATGGTGTATTTACAGATATACTTTCTGAGTTTGAGGGAGTTCAGTATACGACTGATGGCGGGTATACGATAAAAGGCGATGATTTGTTGAAAACTATAGGCGTTGTCTATTTTGATCATAATGCAGATAAATTAGAAGAAGAAATGTCGAAACAGGCTGATGTGAGGATAGCTTGGGGAGGTCGGGAATCGGTTGAAACAGTATCTAATTATCCATCAAAATATGATTCGGAAACGGTGATTTTTGGACCGAAATTATCTTTTGCCGTCATTGCTAAAGAAAGTTTGAACTCTCTTCAAGATGCAAAGAAATTAGCAAGGAGATTGTCTGTTGATATTTCGGTTTTCGACCAAACTGGTTGCGCATCGCCTCATAATTTATTTCTTGAAGACGGGGGCGTAATTTCCCCTGAAGAGTTTAAAAATATATTGGCGGATGCAATGGAAAAGACTGAAATACAAATTCCAAAGCCAACGATGACTTCGGAGCAAATTTCTCAAGTTTATAGCGCACGTGGAATATATGACTTTAAAGGAACTGTAAAGGGTAGCGACAAGATGTCGTGGACACTGCTGATGGATAATAATACTGAAATGAGCAAACCTGTATATTCTCGTGTCCTTTTTATTCATGTTGTGAATGATATTAATGTAAGTTTGCAATTTATAGATAGTGATACTCAGACGATAGGTATCTCAGCATCGGAAAATAAAGCATTGGATTTTGCCTATAAAGCAACTGCACTTGGCGCAGAACGATTGCCATTAATAGGCAGAATGCTTAATTTTGAAATGCCATGGGATGGGATGTTCTTATTTGATAGATTGATAAAGTGGAATACATTGTTCGGACCTTTACGATAATTTTTTAATCAGATATATTGTAGAGCAAAGAGAATCTGAAATTATGATTTTCTTAAATTAAATCGGTCCTGGAAATAAGTGATGCTCTAAAGAAAGCATACTTATTATATATTTGTAGGAAAAGAGCCCTATAAGTATGATATATTACTATTGGTCTGCTATTATAAGTACGTACATAGTAAGTCGTTTGTTACATTGAAAGAAAAAAATAAAGATAAGTCTGCTTACGATTGGCCGACAAAAGAGTAAACACCTCTTTATATTTATAATTTTATAATAGATGCAAAAATATGTCAATTATTTCTTTAATGTATCATTGTGTGTATAAAAATGATATTTATGAAAGTGGATTTACTAATAATACAGCATTGATTTATAAGTTGAAATCCTCTGCCTTCGAGGAACAAATGGCTTTAATTTCTAATTATTGTAAGAAAAATAATAAACCTTTGGAGTCTGTAGCTTTTACATTCGATGATGGTGGGGTGTCTTTTTATGATGTAATTGCGCCAATATTGGAAAAGTATGGATTTAAGGGGATGTTTTTTATTTCAACAGCATATATTGGTAAAAAAGGGTTTTTAAATGATACTCAAATCGTTGATTTGTATAATAGGGGGCATATAATAGGAAGTCATTCACATACCCATCCGGAAAACTTAAGTGAATTATCGCCAAAGCAGATTGATTACGAGTGGCAAAAGTCAATTGATCTTTTATCAAACATTATTGGTAACATTGTCACAATAGCTTCAATTCCGAATGGATTTGAGTCCAAGAATATAATTGAATCAGCTAAGAGATCTGGAATAACCCGACTATATACATCTAAGCCGACTACGTCATACAAAGAAGTTGAAGGGGTAACAATAATAGGCAGATATGCATTACAGTCCAATTTTTCCAATCAATACACTTTATCTATTGTCCATAACAAATCTACGAAATTGACAATTCAAATACGTTGGACTATCTTACAAATAGCAAAAGGAATACTAGGCAAAAAATATATAGAACTTCGTAAAATACTACTTAATAAATATAAAATATAAATTTATTCCATATATAATGAATAATGAATTTAAAATAGCTGTTATAGGCTTGGGATACGTAGGTTTACCATTGGCTCGCCTCTTTTCTACAAAATATCAAACCATTGGTTATGACGTGAATAAAGTACGTGTTGATACCTTAATGGCTGGACATGATGTAACATTAGAAGTAAGTGATAAACTTCTTCTAGATGCTATAAAGAATGGTTTTAAATGTTCATCTAATTTAGATGATATAAAAGAATGTAACTTTTATATAGTGGCAGTACCTACTCCAGTAGATGAAAATAATCGTCCTGATTTAAAACCATTATTGGAAGCAAGTGAGACCGTAGGAAAAGTGATTAGCAAAGGTAATATCGTTGTATATGAATCTACAGTTTATCCCGGAGTAACAGAAGAAGAGTGCCTGCCTGTTGTTGAAAAAGTATCTGGTTTGAAATTCAATGTCGACTTTTTTGCCGGCTATTCACCAGAACGTATCAATCCAGGTGATAAGGAACATACTGTAGAGAAAATAAAAAAAGTAACTTCGGGCAGTACCCTAGAAATTGCAGATATCGTAAACAACTTATATAACAGTGTTCTTATAAATGGAACGCACAAAGCTTCTTCCATAAAAGTAGCAGAGGCTTCAAAGATTATTGAAAATTCTCAACGAGATGTGAATATCGCCTTTATGAATGAATTAGCTAAAATCTTTAATGCAATGGGCATTGATACTAATGATGTGATAGAAGCTGCAGCTTCTAAATGGAACTTTATAAAATTGAGCCCTGGCCTTGTTGGCGGTCATTGCATTAGTGTAGATCCTTATTACTTGATTCAAAAAGCACAGGTCTATGGTGTATTGCCACGCGTGATGTCGAGTGCACGTCGTTTGAATGATGGCATGGGCGATTATGTGGCTAATCAAGTTATTAAATTGATGAATAAAAAAGGAATACTTATAAAAGATGCACATGTTCTCATATTAGGAATTACGTTTAAAGAGAATTGCTCAGATATTCGTAATACAAAGGTTGTGGATATTTATCATACATTGAAAGAATATACCAATAATATCACAGTATACGACCCATGGGCAGATATGGAAAGAGTAAAAAACGCCTATGATATTAATATAGTTAACACTTTGCCAAAAGAGAAATACAACGCAGTGATTCTTGCGGTGTCTCATAAAGAATTCATATCACTTAACATAAAGTCGCTTGTTGCTAACAATTATGTGATCTATGACGTAAAAGGCATTCTTAGTAGAGATCTTATTGATGGAAGATTATAATACGAGTAACTTGGCTAATTGAATATGTTATCAGTAGTTTGCCCTATTTACAATGAGGAAAAATATATTTCTCGTTGCATTGAGTCCATTTTATTGCAAAACTATCCTAAAGAGGATCTTGAGGTACTGTTTGTTGATGGTATGAGTAGCGATCATACTCGTCAAATAGTCAATGGCTATACCGAAACCTATCCTTTCATTTATCTTCTATATAATCCTCATAAAACAGTACCCTATGCCATGAACATTGGAATTCAAGCCGCTAAGGGAGATATCATTATAAGAATTGATGCTCATACGATTTATGAAAAGAATTACTTTACTACATTATGTTCACATTTGATTGAGTTAAAGGCAGACAATGTCGGTACTGTTTGTAAAACAGATGTATTAAATAAGAATCCAAAGACATTAGCTATTCGTGAAGTATTAAGTAATAAATTGGGTGTTGGGGATTCTACATTTCGTATTGGCATCAAGGATATACAAGAAGTTGACACTGTCCCTTTTGGTTGTTGGCGTAGTGATGTATTCAAGAAATATGGCTATTATGATGTTCGTTTGGTAAGGAATCAAGATATTGAATTAAATAAACGTATCCATCGTGGAGGAGGCAAAATTTATATTATCCCAGACTCATTCTGCACATATCTTGCACGTGAGACATTTAAAGAAATAGCCAAAAACAACTATGGTAATGGCAAATGGAATATACTTACAGTATATTATACAAATCAATTGAGTTCTTTGTCAATAAGGCATTTTATTCCTTTGTTTTTTTTACTTTCTTTGTTTTTACCAATGATAGCTTCATTTTTTTATTTGCCCTTGCTTTTTCTCGCATCCGTATCACTTTTATGCTATTTGCTAACATTGGCCACTATTAGTATGAAATTATCGATTAAAAAAAAAATAAGTTTTAACTATCTATTTATATCTTTTATTACGTTGCATTTTTCATACGGTTTAGGCTCATTTATCGGTCTATTAAAAATACCGTTCATTAGAAAATAATCTTTCCCCTTATGAGAAAAAATATTTTTGATAGAGCAATTTCATTTATTGGACTATTATTTTTATGGCCTATTCTGTTGATAATATCTATCCTCATAAAAATAGAGATGTCTGGTCCTGCCATATTTACACAAAAGCGAGTAGGGCAGCACGGAAAATTATTTACTATGTACAAATTCCGTTCGATGACGGTTCATCATTTGGGTAGTAGTGTTTCTGTAGCTGGGGAAAGCCGTATTACTCCACTTGGGGCAAAACTTCGTAAATACAAATTGGATGAATTGCCTGAACTTTGGAATGTATTGAAAGGTGATATGAGTTTCGTCGGACCTCGTCCCGATGTGCCAGGTTATGCAGATAAGCTTCAAAATGATGACCGACGTATGCTTTTGCTAAAGCCTGGTATTACTGGACCTGCTAGTTTGAAATATCGTAATGAAGAGGAATTACTCGCTCAACAAGTGGATCCCCAAAAATACAATGATGAGGTGCTATTCCCCGATAAAGTCCGTATCAACATATACTACTTAGATCATTGGGCCTTTTGGAAAGATGTTGAAATGATTTTCTGTACTGTATCTGGAAGAGAAATGAAATACAATAACGAATTTATTTAATACAAAAGCATAATGATAAGCTATAATACTCCCGTAAAATGATACTACTGCGTAAGTTGGGCTTAGTAATTTTGACTGGACAAAAAGTTAAGGATAAGAACTTACTTTTGTATTATGACAACAACCAGAAAGCATTACAGCCGAGACTTCAAGGAGAACGCGGTTAAATTGAGTTATGAACGTAGTAATATATCCGATTTAGCCAGAGAGTTAGGAATCCGATCCAATTTGCTGTACCGATGGAGAGATGAGTCTCAAGTCAAGGGCAAAGAAAGTTTTCCGGGCAATGGGAAACAATCAGTAACGCCAGAACACGAAGAACTGTTAGAGTTGCGCAAGCAGCTTAAACGCAAAGAAATGGAGCTTGAGATTCTAAAAAAAGCCGTCAGCATCATCTCCAAGAACGACTGTTGATATATCGGTTTATCTCTGACAACCAAAAGAAGTGGACAGTTGAGATGATGTGTGAAGTGTTGGAGGTTTCAACCTCCGGGTATTATTACTTCCGGGCCTTTGGTTGCGGCAAGCGGGAGCAACGCAAGCAAGAAGCAAAAGAAAAGATCAGTGCGACCTATTTTAGCTCACATCAACGCTATGGGAGTCCCAGAATTACCGTTGAATTGACAAAGAGTGGTTACCCTATTTCACAAACAACCGTAGCCAAACGAATGCATGAAATGAGGATACGAAGTAAAATAGGTAAACGATATGTTGTGACAACCGATTCAAATCATACTGAACCCATTGCTCAGAACATTCTAAACCGTGAGTTCCAGGCAGCAGCTCCCGGCGAGAAATGTGTATCTGATATCACTTATATTCATACAGTAAACGGATTTATCTATTTAACCATAGTGTTAGACTTGTATGACAGAAAGATCATTGGCTGGAGCCTGAGTAATGGAATGACAACCAGCCAAACGGTACTTCCGGCATTGAAAAATGCCATAGCCAACCGGAAACTAAAAAAAGAGATGCTGTTTCACTCTGACAGAGGAGTCCAATATTGCAGCAAACAAACGGTAAATTACTTGAATGCCTATCAGTTCAAGCCAAGTATGAGTCGCAAAGGAAATTGTTGGGATAATGCCGTAGCTGAAAGTTTCTTTAAGACGCTTAAATCAGAACTGATTTATGGCTGTAAATTGAAAACAAAACAACAACTACGAGTAGAAATCTTTGAATACATTGAATGTTGGTACAATAAAAAAAGAAGACATTCTGCCCTTGGAAATCTGATAATTGATGAATTTAATGCGAAACTAAATAATTATAGTAAATATGTAGTAGCTTAACTTTTTGTCCGGATAAAATTAGAAAGTCCACTCTCAGACTTTCTCGGTTTGACAATTGTCCGAACATCATAGAAAGTAATTGATTCCAGCATTTGAAATGCTTAATGTATCGATTACCTTGGTACTTATCAACGATACGACGAAACTTATTTTCGTTCAGAAATGATATCAGTTGGGCAAACACATATTTCTCTTTATTCATTGCAGCCTATATATTAGACCGCAAAATTAAAAATTGAAATCGTCGCGCTTGAAAAACTGATATAACTAACTAAATTTCAAAAAACACTTTTAGATTTTAATGGGACAGTAATGATCACATTTATAATGTTACAAAAAATCTATCTTTCCTTAGCCTGCATGGACGGTAAGGAACAAGACTTCATTAAAAAAGTCTCCGATACCAACTGGGTAGTTCCTCTTTGCCCAAATGTAAATGATTTTGAAAAAGATCTATCGAATTATATTGAACAAAATCGATATGTAGTTGCATTGAGTGCCGGAACTACCGCTGTCCATTTAGGGCTATTATCGTTAGGTGTTGGTGTAGAAGATGAGATAATATGTCAGAGTTTCACCTTTGCGGTATCCGCCAATCCTGCTACTTATTTGGGGGCAACACCGATTTTTGTAGATAGTAAACCGGATACATGGAACATTTCTCCTCAGCTGTTGGAAAAAACCATTGTTGAGTGTAGGGTTATGACAGGCAAATGCCCAAAAGCAATCACTTTTGGTTCATCTTGACGGCTCATCGGCAAGATAATTGAATTGTTTTTTGCAAGAGGACAGACTTTAGCTTGATTTGGGAGAGATATGATCTGATCCAATCACTATAAAGAGAATGTACCATTAAATAAGTTACTTAATATAGTTATAAAGCAACTTATAAACGCAATAGCTAATTCTAACACATATTTTTATTCAATGACACTAATCAAAATTGCTGGTTGGTTGACTGTGGTGATGCCGAAATTCTTATTAATTGGATTCAAAAACATCACAAGAAATTAGTTGGGACATTTATCCCCCATACTCATTTTGATCATATCCATGGGTTGAATTTCATTGTTTCTGCTTTTCCTGAATGTATTATTTATACTTCGGCACAAGGAAAGGAAGGCTTATTTTTTGATAAATTAAGTCTTTCTCGCTATAATCGCACTATCTTTAATATATCGGTTTGGCAATATAGATACATTGGAAGACAACGACACTGTTGAAATCTTTTCCAATATTCTCATTCATACGATATCAACTATAGGACATGATTTGAGTTGTCTGGCATATAGATGCGTGGAATCCATCTTTACTGGTGATTCGTATTTACCAGAATATAAAGCTATAATAACCTTTTCCAAAGGGAATAAAGAACAGACAGAAAAATCTTTAATTAAAATCAAAGATGCCATAATCTTAGGAATGAAAAACGTTTATCCCGGTCATGGTAACATAAAATTGTTTATATAATTTCACTAAAGATGGACAAAAAAATATGGCTTTCGCTCGCCCATATGGGAGGGCAAGAACAGAAATATATTCAGGAAGCTTTTGATACCAATTGGGTAGTCCCATTAGGGCCCAATGTAAATGCATTTGAAAAAGAGTTGGAAAATTATCTGAATGCAGATAAGAAAATTGTTGCATTAAGTGCAGGAACGGCGGCTATCCATTTAGGACTAATTCAATTAGGAGTTACTCCTAGTGATGAAGTAATTTGTCAATCGTTTACATTCGCCGCTTCGGCGAATCCGATTACCTATTTGGGTGCCACTCCCGTCTTTGTAGATAGTGAATCAGACACATGGAACATGAGCCCTCTCTTTTTAGAAAATGCCATTAAAGAACGGATAAAAAAAACAGGTAAAAAGCCGAAAGCCATTATTCCTGTTCATTTATATGGGATGCCAGCTAAAATAGATGAAATAATGGCAATCGCCTCCGCTTATGAGATTCCAGTATTAGAAGATGCGGCAGAAGCTTTAGGTTCTGAATTTAACAAACAGAAATGTGGAACTTTTGGCGAATTTGCCTGCCTCTCTTTTAATGGAAATAAAATTATTACTACCTCTGGAGGGGGAGCGCTAATCTGTTCATCTGAACAAGAAGCAAAGAAGACTATGTTCTATGCGACACAGGCAAGAGATGCTGCGCCTCATTATCAACATTCCGAGATTGGATATAACTATCGGATGAGTAATATCTGCGCTGGTATCGGTCGAGGGCAAATGGAAGTTTTGCAAGAACATGTCAATAAACGCAGATCGAACAATCAGTTTTATCGTCAGGCATTATCCAAAATAGGTGGAATCTCCTTTCAAACAGAACCTAACGAACATTTTTTCTCGAATTATTGGTTGACATCCATTCTTATCGACCCGAAAAAAACAGGAGGAAAGACACGAGAAGATTTACGCTTGGCTTTGGATTATGCCAATATTGAATCCCGTCCTCTTTGGAAACCGATGCATCTCCAACCTGTTTTCTCAGATTGTCCGTTCTATGGAGATGGAACTTCTGAAAAATTATTTCAAAATGGATTATGTCTACCGTCTGGCTCCATCCTTTGTCAAGAAGAGTTAGAAAAAGTTGCTTCAACAGTTAAAGCCGTTTTTAATTGAAATGTTAGTATCAATCACGATGCATGTTTATTTTGATCTTGTAATTGATCCGTCTTTTCATTTCCAACATTTTTTTGCTTAACTTTGCCAACTCAAAAAAGTAAATATATGGAACGGTTTCAGGACAAACTTCGCCGACTTATAAAAGGCTTATTGAATTTATCGCTTGTCAACCGATGGATTATCTTTTTTATAGACCTAATTATTTGTTTATTAGGTTTCTTTGTTGCTGTAATTATTCGTCAGCAACTGCTTCCATCGACCCTGATTGCACACCAATATTCGTTTGCATTGGCATTCACGCTTTTCAATGTTATTGCATTTTTGCTGTTCCAGACCTATAGAGGATTGATCCGCCATGCCAATTTCAATGAGATGTGGCGTCTGTTTGCATCTCTCCTGTTTTCGTGCATCGGTTTATACGCCGCCATTATTGTAGTAGACCAACATATTCCATTAGTACGTGTGCTGGTTTTGAATATTTTTCTAATGGATCTGGCACTAATGCTATTTCTACGCTTTGTCATCGTACGCCTCTATAATTTTTCCATGAGTTATTCGAATAAACTCAGTCAAAAAGCCTTAGTATATGGCATCGGTTCGCATAGCATTGCGTTGGGTCAATGGATTAACCGGAGTGTCAATGCTAAATACCAGGTAATGGGATTTATGGAACGGGATATCAAGGCGCGCAAAACCCGTATTCACGATCTACCGGTTTACAATCTGAACTATGATGACCCGGATCGCTTTTTACGCAAGAATGAAGTAACTACGATTCTTTTTCCCGACTATAAAACAGCCCGTGAAGAGCAAGTTCAAATTGCCAAATTTATAGAGATCGGCCTTTCCGTACTTGTTTCACCACCGCTTGAAGGCGTCGATTCGGCTCAGAATATCCAGACACAGATGAAGCCGATTCAGTTTGAAGATCTGTTGGGTCGGGACGAAATTCAGATCAACTTGAATGCTATTGCCGCTCAGCTACATCACAAAGTAATTTTGATAACCGGAGCAGCCGGTTCTATTGGTAGCGAATTAGTTCGTCAATTGGCTCTGTTCGATCCGAAACAGCTTATTCTGTTCGATGTGGCCGAAACTCCCCTACACAACCTGCGGTTGGAAATGCAGAAAAGATTCCCCAAACTATGCTTTGTCCCTGTTATCGGCGATATTCGCAACGAACGACGATTAAAGTTCGTTTTTGAAAAATTCCATCCCGAAATTATCTACCATGCAGCGGCTTACAAACATGTACCTCTGATGGAAGAGAATCCGTGCGAAGCAATCTTAGACAATGTTCTGGGAACGAAATTATTGAGTAATTTTGCCGAAAATTATCACGTAGAGAGTTTTGTGATGATATCAACGGATAAAGCGGTGAATCCCACCAATATAATGGGAGCATCCAAACGTGTTGCCGAAATTTATGTGCAATCGTTGGCAAAAAAAAATGCACTAACCGGAGGCAGAACCCGGTTTGTTACTACCCGATTTGGAAATGTATTGGGCTCCAACGGTTCGGTAATTCCCCATTTCAAGGAACAGATTGAAAAAGGAGGGCCCGTCACGGTTACTCATCCCGATATTATCCGTTATTTCATGACCATCCCCGAAGCCTGCCGATTAGTACTGGAAGCTGCATCTTTCGGACAATCGGGCGAAATTTATGTCTTTGATATGGGAGAACCTGTAAAAATTGTCGATCTGGCACGCCAGATGATAGAAATGGCAGGGCTGATACCCGATGTAGACATTAAAATAGAATTTACAGGTCTACGTCCGGGAGAGAAACTTTATGAGGAACTACTGAACGACAAAGAGACAACTATCCCGACAGAGCATGATAAGATAACTATTGCCAGAGTGCGCCAGTATGAATTCACGGCTGTTAATGAGATGATTCATACATTGATTCATCATGCCTACCGGATGGAAATTCCTGCAACAGTACAAACCATGAAAAAATTGGTTCCTGAGTTTGTCAGCCAAAATTCACCTTTTTCCATTTACGACAAAGCTCCGACATTAACACAGATTTCCGAACCAATTGAAGAAAATAAATAAACGTCGAATAGACAGTAAAAGCTATTCCATTTACAACAAAAATCGGATATTAACTTTTAGCGACACAAGAGCACATTCTTTTTTAAGCGAAACAATTACTATAATATGAAACGAATTTTCTTGATTTTGTCAGGGCTACTTATAATTTCTTTCCTGAACGCCCAATCCCTTTCCAGTCTTAAAAATATGAATGTCGACAACCTGAGTGATGCTCAGGTAGGGCAATTAGTACAGCAAATGCAATCGCAGGGCATTTCGACTGGCCAGATTGACCAGTATGCTACGGCCAAAGGTGCCTCGCCCGAACAGGCTCAGAAACTGAAGAAGCGCATTGTGCAATATTCAGGTCAAGAGGTAAAGCCAGGGAACAGGTATCAGGGAACAGATAACAGGTCAAATCTGACTGAAGACGCTATAATTAATGGCTCTGATCCGGATAAGTGGAGACGCGACTCCATCGAAGCTGCCAAACCGAAAGTGTTCGGAACCGATATCTTCAAAAATGCATCCATGAGTTTCGAGCCCAATCTGCGATTAGCTACTCCGCAGGATTATGTGCTGGGACCCGACGACGAAGTGTTGATCGATATCTACGGATTGTCGGAAGTCAGTCATAAACTCTACGTAAGCCCCGAAGGTACCATCCGCATTCCGTTGGTAGGAGTAATCAATGTCAGCGGATTGACCATCGCCGAAGCCCGCCGGGTAATTAAAAACCGGATGACAGCTACTTACAAGGGGCTGGCATCGGGCAATACCTCCGTTAGTATTAACCTGGGCAATATCCGCAGCATCACTGTACATGTTATCGGCGAGGTAACCTACCCCGGCTCCTACACAATCCCGTCATTGGCTACCGTGTTCAACGCGCTCTACCAGTCGGGAGGGCCGAAAGAGAACGGATCCTTCCGCGATATTCAGGTGATACGCAACAATCAGGTGATACGCACCGTCGATCTCTACGACTTTTTGGTGCATGGCAAGCAACACGACCTACGCCTACAGGATCAGGATGTATTAAAAGTACTTCCCTACCGTAACCGGGTGACCCTCACCGGAGAGGTAAAAACGCCCGCCATTTTTGAAATGAAAAGTGGAGAGACGTTACAGGATCTGATTACCTTTGCCGGCGGATTTACCGAAAAGGCCTACCGACAAAGCATTACCGGTTATCGTAACACGTTGAAAGAACAAAGTGTGGTTAGCGTTGAAAACGGTGATTTCAAAACATTTAAAACCGAGCCGGGCGATTCATACACTGTGGGCAAATTACTTAAACGCTTCGAGAACAGGGTACAGATCTCGGGTGCCGTATATCGTCCGGGGGTATACGCCCTGAAAGAGGGAATGAAGGTAAAAGAGTTGTTGCAATTAGCCGAAGGACTCAAAGATGATGCCTTTGCAAACAATGCCGTGATCTTCCGTAAAAATAGCGTTGGGCTGGCTGAAGTGACTTCTTTCAGTCCGAAAGAGGTATTAAGCGGACAAAATGACATTGCGCTGCAACGCGAAGATAGTATTTACATCGGATCGGTGCTTGACATGAAAGAGAAAGATTTTGTCTATATCTCGGGAGAAGTACTGAAACCGGATAAGTATCCCTTCGGAGAAGGAATGACTCTGAAAGATATTATCCTGCTTGCCAACGGCTTTAAAAACAGAGCCAACGTAGGTGAAATTGAGGTTTACCGCCAGATTACCGATATCAAAACGCTGAATGAAAACATCAACAAGGCGGAGTCGTTCAAAATCAAAATGGACTCTGCCATGGAAAATACAGCTACCTTCAAACTGAAACGGGAAGACCGCGTGGTGGTTCGTCCCATCTTCGGCGCTGAAGATATGAAGGAGGTCACTATCGAAGGCGAGGTAATCGCTCCGGGGAACTACGTGCTAAAATCGAAACGGCAACGAATTTCCGACCTGCTTAATCAAGCGGGAGGATTGTCAACATATGCCTATCCGCAAGGAGCTTTTCTAACCAGGCAACACAGGAAAGAGGATGTGGATCAGAAAGCAATGGACAAAATAAAGAAAGATGCTGCCCTGAAAGTAAAGAGTAAAACCAGCGTTATCGATTCACTCCAGACGGAAAAGTTGGATGCCGTTACCTCTGATATTGTCGATATCCGTCTGGAAAAGATCATCAAACATCCGGGATCGAAATATGATCTGCAATTGGAAAAAGGGGACGTACTTTCCATTCCGAAACAGTTGGAAACCGTCAATATTTCAGGTCAGGTGCTCCGCAGTACCTCCGTACGCTATCAGAGTGGAAAATCGCTGGGTTATTATATCTCCAGTGCTGGCGGATTCAGTGCCAGAGCGCTTGGCGGCCGCACCTATGTGGTTTATCCCAATGGATCGGTAGATGCAACCTCCCATTTTCTGGGTTTCCGTGTCTATCCGAAAGTAAAACCAGGTGCCAGTATTGTGGTTCCGTTGAAGCCGGAAAAGAGAGAGATGACGGTAGCCGAATCTATCGGATTAACCTCAAGCATTGTCTCTATGGCAGCACTGATCGTTACACTCTTCAAGTAGTTCTAAACAATAGGTACAAAGAAAAGGTATAAGGTCAAAGGTGTAAGGTAATCGGTAGTAGAAAGAGACACTTTGTGTTCTTTGTGAACCAACGGTCAGCGAAGCTAGAACATTGGCACTCTGCGAGGTAAAAGCATCTATTTAATAGCTTTAATAAACCTTTAAGGCATTCAGGAATAATAGACTGACAGGCTTTTGCTTCAGGTTCCTTAATTTCTTAATGGTAAAATAAAACAGATACAGCGATCAACAATTTCTATTATAACAATGGACACAGAACAACAATTAGATAAACAAAACATCTCCTCACAGAATAACAACACTTCGACTGCATCGGACGAAATTTCGTTGCAAGAGATACTACAACACTTGTCGGTTATCAAACAAAAGGTATGGCACCGGAAATGGATCGTCTTGGTCATTGCCATTGCAGGTGCCGCCATCGGGATAACAGCATCGTTACTTACCAAACCGACCTACACTGCCAGGCTCTCGTTTGCCCTGCAGGACGAGAAAGGGGGAGGAGGAAGCATATCAAGCTTGGCCGGATTAGCAAGTCAGTTCGGAGTAAATGTAGGCGGAGCAAGTAGCGCTTTCGGAGGGGATAACCTTTACGAACTCTTCACTTCGCACCGTCTGATCGAACAAACGCTGCTCTGCCCTACCGTTATTAACGGTAAAAACAGCAATCTACTAACTCTTTATATTGACACTTATAAGTTAAAAGAGAAATGGAGTAAAAGTAAGAAACCGGAATTACAAAATGTGGCATTCCCTTTGGAACAAAAGAGGGAAACCTATACCCGGGCACAGGATAGCATTTTGCAGAGTATCTATAAAACGATTATAAAAAAACCGATGCTCACGGTGGGTCAACGTAGCAAAAAACTAAGCATCGGCGATATCTCCTTCGTATCGGAAAATGAAACTCTATCCAAACTCTTTGTAGAAAATCTGATACGGGAAACTACAGATTTCTATGTCGCCACTAAAACCAAAGTAACCCGTGAGAATTACCTGAAGCTACGTCATCAGGCAGATTCGGTCAAAGCAATCTTCAATGGAGCAGTTTCTGCCCGTGCTTCACAAGCCGATGCCGTACCAAATGCGGTACGTCAGGTTGCCAGTGTAGGTGTGGTTCGCTCGCAAAGTAATATGCAAATAGCCGGAGCCACCTACGGAGAGATGGCAAAGAATCTGGAAGTGATGAAGATGACACTCAATCAGGAGACACCCTTAGTACAGGTTATCGATGCCCCATCGTATCCGTTAGAAAAGCAACGGCTGGGAAAAGCCAAGGGAATCCTGATCGGCGGTTTTGTCGGAGGCGCCTTAGCCATTGTATGGCTGGCTCTCGCCTATTTCTTTTCTCTCTTCAAGGTAAGTCTGGAACAACAAGAGGAACAAGGTAATAGGTAAAAGGTGTAAGGAGCAAGGTGTGAGATATAAGGTTAATGGTGATACCCGTCGTGTACTTTGTGGTAAGAAAATCAGATTCACCCTTCACCTTTAACCACGATTATCATTAAGATTCAAAAATAGTCTTCAATCTCTTCATTTCTTAATGATGTGACAGATTAACCTTTTACCTTATCACTTATTCCTTTTTCCTAATTTTAATTGCTAACATGCGCTATTTTCACCTACATATACTTCTCCCGGCGATCATTACAGTACTATTGAGTAGTTGTAATGACGACAAGATATTGGACGGAACGCCGTTCGATTATATTCAAAAGACAACCATACCGGGCGAAGGACGTGCCTGTGCAGTGGCTTTTGCCATCAACGGCAAAGGCTATGTCGCGCTGGGCAGGAACAACGCCGGATCGCTCAACGACTGCTGGCAATACGACCCCACGACAGACAACTGGACAAAAAAAAGCAACTTTCCCGGTCAAGGAAGAGTCAAGGCAATAGCCGCCGTAGTAAATGGGAATGCCTATGTCGGCTTGGGATATTGTCAGGAAATAGGAGGGTCGTCGGTTGCGGCTGCTTATCTTTCAGATTTTTGGATGTATGATCCCGTTGTTGACAAATGGACACGCAAAGCCGATTTTCCTACCAAATACACCGACGGATGCACCAGTTTCGTCTATAACAACGAAATTTATGTCAGCTCCGGTTTTAATGGAGCTGGAGGATCTCCTCGCGAGTTTTGGAAATATAATCCCGGCCAAAACAAATGGATAGCCCTGCAAAAATTTGCAGGAGATTATCGATTAATTCCGGTAGCTTGTGCAGGAGAAAATCATTGCTACTTCGGTACCGGCTATCAGGCAAAAAGTTTAAACGATTGGTGGGAATATTTTCCGGCAACCGACAGTTGGAAACAACGGGAAGCAATGCCCGGCCACGGACGGCAGAATACGATTGCCATTGCAGTAGGCGATCGTTACTTTGTAGCTACCGGTCGTTACTGGAAAGGAAATACAGAGGCCAACCAATATTTACGTGCCGATGTGAAAGAATACGATCCGAACCGGAACCGATGGATCGATAGGGGAGAGATCCCTAACGGGAAACGGGAAAATGGCATCGCATTTACCATCGATGGCACGGTATATCTTGGATTGGGAGAAGATGACAATGGTCTGGTGAATAACTTCTGGAGCTTCAAACCATAACATCAGACAACCGAACAATTTAGATATTTACGATGAAAGAAGATTGTCTGCTATACTTCAATCAGAATCCGATTCTTCTCAGCGTTCTTAGCTAAAAGCCTTTGCGCTCTTTGCGGTAAAAGTCAGAGATTGATTGCAAAAAGAGTTGGATTAACCATCCCCAAAAGCTTTAGAAATTCTATCTGATAATTATAACTTATTCCCGGATGCAAAAACATATTCTCTTTTTTCTCTTTTTTCTTGCTACAGCGTTTTCTCTGTTCGCGCAAAAAGACAGCCTGAAATATGATGTACAGCTGATGTCATTAGTATCATCCGGACATTATGCTCCTTTTTGGCAACAAAGCAACCGCTACGGATCGGTACTCTCGTCTCCCAACAGTTCCAATCTTTTTATTGGCATTGATAAAAGCCTTGGCAATTCGAAGCAATTGTTCAAATACGGATATAAAGCAAAATTACTTCTCCAGACTGATTACAAGCAGACCCACGCCTACTTTCATGAACTTTATGTTCAGGGGAAATTAGCTGTATTCGATCTGATTGTCGGAAAAAGGGAAGAGTATCTCGGTTGTCAGGACTCGGTATTATCGTGCGGAGGCATCCTCTTCTCAAAGAATACTCGTCCAATGCCCAAAATAACAGCCGGCATCGAACATTTCACCCCGGTACCTTTTACACAGGGATGGATAGAAGTAAAAGGAGCCATAGCACACGGTTGGTTTACCGACAATACCTATATGAAAGATGTCTACCTGCATCATTTTTATGCTTATGGGCGTGTAGGCGGAAAACTGCCGGTACATCTATCATACGGAGTCGACCACGTAGCCCAATGGGGTGGCTATAACGCCACAGAGGGGCAGCAGCCCAATAGATTCAGCGATTTTATCCGGATTATAGAAGGCAAACAAGGCGGTAAAGGCTCCCTTGAAACCGATCAGATCAATGCGCTTGGAAACCATATTATATCACAAAGCCTGAAAGTAGAAACCGAGTGGAGAGGTTTTAAATTAGATGCCTATTGGCAAAATATTTCGGAAGATGGTCCTATCGATATTATCGGGAAAACAATAAATGCCTCCGACGGATTATGGGGTGTATCCTTGCGAAACAATGGTTTTCCGATTGTAAAAGGATTGCTCTATGAATACCTGCGAACCGTCGACCAATCAGGACCTATCAATGAAAAAGACGGAATTGTCTATGGTGGAACAGACGGCTATTTTACAAACAGCGTTTATCAGGAGGGTTGGAACTATTTCAACCGAACAATAGGCACTCCCTTTATTTCTTCTCCGTTTTACAATAAAAACGGCACTATCTACACGCTCAATAGCCGGGTGGTGGTGCACCATTTCGGGGCCGAGGGAGATATTAAGGGATACAACTACCGGTTATTGGCCTCTTTTAGTAAAAACTACGGAGCTTATTATGCGCCGTTCCCTTCCATGATAAAAAACAGTTCGTTGTTGCTGGAGATTCATAAATCATTTCCCCGACTTCAGGGAGTGGAAGCTGGTATCTCTCTGGCAGCCGATTTTGGAAAGCTATATGGTAATTCCACCGGCTGTATGATTACACTTCGGAAACGTGGATTTTTATTCGGTTATTAAACCGGCATCCGGACAGCGCAACTATTTCCATCTATCAGGGTACAACAACTTTACAATTCCATGCTCTTTTGACTTTGCATCAGTCTGGAAAATGAGTAACTTTGCTCTGCATATCTAACCAAAATTAAATTCGTGTTTCGGCAGAAACGTCCGATGCAAAGCTGTTTTTGTACAAAGACAGAGGCTAACGATGTAAGTTCCGATATTCAAACCAAATTGCTATGAAGATAGTTATTGCCGGAGCAGGTGAAACCGGCTCCCATCTCTCCAAGATTCTCGCGCAAGAGAGTCAGGACATCACGATGCTGGATGCCAATGAAGCAAAACTAAAACAGCTCAAAACGACACTGAACATCAAAACTGTCGCCGGTCAGGCCATTTCCATTGCGAGCCTTAAAGAGAGCGGAGTAGAAGATGCAGACCTGTTTGTTGCTGTTACGCCATCCGAAACGGAGAATATTACGGCTTGTGTTCTGGCATCGAAACTGGGTGCAAAAAAGACATTATCGCGCATCGATAACAATGAATATCTGTTGCCTGAAAATAAAGAATTTTTTCAGCAACTGGGAATCAGTTCGATGGTTTATCCCGAACATCTGGCCGGATCAGAAATTATTAACTCACTGAAAGCAACCTGGCTACGTGAGTACATGGCCTTTGAAGACGGGAAAATGTTACTGGTTGGCATCAAGGTTCGTTCTAACGCCGATATTGCCAACAAACAGTTTTCGTCAGGCTATTTCGATCATACCCATTACCGCATCGTGGCTATCAAGCGTCCCGATCAGACGATCATCCCGAAAGGAAGTGATCTGATTTTGCCTAACGATTTGGTCTATTTCATTACAGCTCCCGAGGATCTCGACTTTGTTCGCCAGCAGGCTGGAAAAGAGGAATACGAGGTACAAAATATCATGATTATGGGTGGAAGTCGCATTGCCGAATGTACGGCAGCTCTGTTGCCCGACCATATGCGTGTGAAATTGATCGAGATTGATAAAGAAAAGAGTCATGCATTGGGAGAGAAACTGAATAACATATTGGTAATAAATGGAGATGGACGTGATGTAGAGCTTCTGAAAGAGGAAGATATTGAGGAGATGGATGCCTTTGTTGCCCTGACCGATAATTCGGAAACCAATATTCTGGCATGTTCGGTAGCCAAACGTTTCGGCATAAAGAAAACAATTGCCGAAATTGAAAACATCGAATACATCACGATGTCCGAAAATCTGGATATCGGGGCTATTCTGAACAAAAAGTTACTGACTGCCAGTCATCTGTATCAACTGACGCTGAATGCCAACATTTCCAACGTAAAATGTCTGACAAACGTAGAAGCGGTAGTAATGGAATTTGTGGTAAAAGAGGGTTCGAGAGTGACTCAGGACAGCGTAAGGGATCTTCAACTTCCGAATAATGTAAATATCGGCGGGTTGATCAGAAACGGAAAAGGAATTACCGTAAACGGGAATACCCTTATTCAACCGAACGATCACGTCATAGTATTTTGCATGAGCGATTCGGTGCAAAAATTAGATGCGTTCTTTCATTAATGATATCGAAGACAAATATCCGAAAAAACAAAGGCTGTCCACACGGGCAGCCTCTACTCTAAGCTTTCGATAACGACTATTGAATTGCTTGAGCCAATTCAGCACCGGCTTTGAACTTTGCAACGTTTTTAGCAGCAATGTCAACAGGTTTTTGCGTTGCAGGATTAATACCCTTGCGGGCTTCCTTTTTTACAATAGAAAATGACCCAAAACCTACCAGGCTTACCTTATCTCCACCTTTCAAAGCAGTAGTAATAGCACAAACAGTTGCTTCCAAAGCCTTTTTTGCATCAGCTTTTGTTAAGCCTGACTCAGCAGCAATAGCGTTAACCAATTCACCTTTATTCATACTTGTAATTTTAAATGGTTAGAAAAACAGCGGGGCAAATCCCAAATATTGTTTGCAAAGATAAAACATTCCCTTAACAAAACAACCCAAGATTTTTTTTTTCACAAAAAAAGATTGCATTTACCCAAAAAACATGTTCAACAGCATAAAAAGAGTCTTTTTTTCTCTATTTTTGCCCTAAAATTCTCATTTATGACCGATTATAAGTCCTCTTTTCCACCGGTAATTTTAAATTTACTGGTCATAAATTTCTTATTCTGGCTTGCCAGTGTCGTGCTGCCGGGTGCTGCCGACATCAATTTAGATTCCGTATTGGGACTTCATTACTGGCAGTCGAAAGATTTTCATGCCTATCAGTTACTGACCTACATGTTCCAACATGCCTCGTTCGATCATATCTTTTTTAATATGTTCGGCTTATTTATGTTCGGCCCGGTACTGGAGCAAGTGTGGGGTAGCAAACGGTTCATCTTTTTCTATCTCTTTACCGGCATTGGTGCCGCCATCACGCAGGAGGTAATGTGGAGCCTGAGCATCTATCCCGAAATCGGGAGCGCCATTACCAATGTTAATTTTATGGGAGGAGAACCGCTTACCGTAGGAGCATCGGGTGCTATTTTCGGTATATTGTTGGCATTTGGCATGGTATTTCCCGATGCCCGGCTGTTTCTGCTGTTCCTGCCTATTCCCATCAAGGCAAAGTATATGATTCCGGTCTATGCGCTGATCGAACTTTTTCTGGGGGTGGCCAGTTTTTCGGGCGACAACGTGGCACATTTTGCCCACCTAGGAGGAGCCTTATTCGGACTCATTTTGATATTGATATGGAAACGAAATGCCCACAACAGCAATAATGTATTTTGATTATGACGCTGATAAACGATTTTAAACGTTCGTTTCAACAGGCAACCATGCTTAAAAAACTACTGTATATCAACATTGTAACTTTTGTTGTTGTACAGCTTGCCGCCATCATTCTGAAGCTGTGCGCCGTCGAATCGTCCATCTGGTTATCGTACCTCGAACTACCCTCCAATCTGAGTCTATTGGCGACACATCCATGGACAATAATCACTTACATGTTTCTGCATACCGATGTGTTGCATATCCTGTTCAATATGCTCTGCCTTTTCGGATTCGGGCAGCTGTTTCTGTTCGTTTTTTCACCCAAGCATCTGCTGAGCGTCTATATCTTCGGTGGTATTGCCGGCGCTATTGTCTATATTGGAGCATTTAATATATTTCCTTATTTTGCTGTAGCAAAAGATCATACTCTGCTGCTGGGAGCTTCGGCTTCCATTATGGCAATTATCGTTGCCGTAGCCACTTATTCTCCCAATTACGATGTATCTTTGTTTCTGTTGGGCAGGATCAAGCTAAAGTATGTCGCTATTTTTACTTTTCTGATTAGTCTTCTGAGTGTTACAGGCGACAATGCCGGAGGAGAACTGGCACATGTAGGTGGCGCTCTGTTGGGATTTTGGTTTGGCAAACGGATGAAAGACGGCAAAGATATTACCAAACGTTTTAATCTCGCCATCGACAAGGTGATTTCTCTTTTTGAAAAAAAACCGCGTAAATTTAAGGTAACGCAGGCACGTCCGAAATCCGACCGGGACTACCATCAGGAAAAGCATAACAACGAAGAGGAACTGAACCATATTCTCGAAAAAATAAAACGATCGGGATATGGTAGCCTGTCGGAAGAAGAGAGAAAAAATTTGTTCGACCGAAGCGGCAAATAACAATTTGCAAATGAGATAATATGCTAATGTGCCAATTACAATCTGAACGCATCATCCTCACTTTAAATCAAAGGGATACAATCCAATTATTTTAGCACAGAATTGTGAGACAAAGCATTAAAATACTACTTATCGTCCTGAACGTCATTGCCGCCACGGCCATGATTCTGGCTAAGCTAACAACAGTCGTCAGCCCGGTTCACTGGCTTATATTCGCTTATTTCGGCCTTTTTTTCCCTTTTATCTTAATTATCAACTTTGCATTTATATTGTTCTGGGTTTTCTGCCGCAAGTGGAAAATACTTTTCATCTCTCTGATTGCCTGTTTTATATGTATCAACAACATATGCGATACATTTCCCATTCACCTCATCAAACGAACGACAAACGAGGCGACGAGTCGTCTGAAAATAATGACCTACAATATTGATGCTTTCAGCCAGTTTTCTCCGTCGCGAAAAAGTACCATGGACAGTTTGCTGGCATTCGTCAACCGGAAAAATCCCGACGTTATCTGCTTTCAGGAGTTTTATGTGTACAACAAATCGGGGAAAACAACCGAAAAAAATGTATTGAAGGGACTCAAAAAATATCCGTATCATTTCATTCATTATTCCGTATCGGAAGATGTATTCAGTGAAGGGCTGGCTATTTTCTCAAAATATCCGATCGACTATAAGGGCATATGCCAATTTTCGAAAGGATATTACATGACGATCTATGCCGATATTGAGGTTAACTCGAAAACAATACGGGTGTTCAACCACCACATGCAATCCTACAAATTCAGCTCCGACGAACGCAGGCATTACGAAGATTTGGTAGGCGATTTCAATTCGCATCTCTTCCGCGATGTTGTTTTGAAATTTTCGTCAAAAATGAACGAGGCCTACAACGTGCGGGCAAAACAGGCCGATATTGTGGCAAAGACGATAGAACAGTCTCCCTACCCTGTCATTATTTGCGGCGACTTTAACGATGTGCCGGTTTCGTATACCTACACTACCATCAAAGAGGATTTGTTGGACACCTATGCCACCGTCGGAACCGGATATGGCAATACCTATAGCCACAAACTATTCCCGTTCCGCATCGACTACATTATGGTCGACCCATCGTTTCATCCCATATCGTCGCGGGCCACAAAGGTAAAATATTCCGACCACTATCCGGTTATTTCCGTCGTCGGACTCCCGTAACACAGAACAAATATCTTATTTACAACATATTGTATCATGATTCATTATAGACATCTATTTCTTATTTTTCTTGCCACTCTTTTTCTATCCGGATGTAAGCATCACGGACGTTTCGATGTAGACGTGGACAAAATATCGCTCAATGTTCCGATCCATCGTTTCGATAAAGATCTCAATGCGGTAGATCCGCTGCATGTCAAAGAGGGTTTGGATGGTCTCAACCGGACGTACGGATCGGCATACCTCAATCTCTATTTCAGTAAAATAATGCAACTCAACAGCGGCGATAACGGCCAGCTGATTCGGATGGCAACCCTTTTTTTGAAAGACACAACGGTGAGAAGCGTCTTTCATGAATCGCTCCGGCAGTATGCCGACATTTCGGATATTCAAAAGAAGGTAACCGATGCATTCAAACGGATTCACTATTTCTTCCCGGAGAAAAAAATTCCGCAGCTCTACCTGCATGTCTCCATGTTCAATCAATCGCTGGTGGTCGACGAAAACATCATTTCACTCAGCGTGGATAACTATTTGGGTGCAAAATACTACGGTTACAAAAAAGCCGGAGTGTACGACTATTTGCTTTACAACATGCGCCGCGAAAAGGTAGCGCCCGACTTTGTCACCGCATTTCTGATGACCGAGTTCGCTCAATCGTATACCGATAAGTTTCTCGATAACATGCTCTTCAGAGGAAAAGTCATGTTCCTGTTGTCGGTATTGATGCCCGACGAGCAACCGGAGGTGCTGATGGGATACACCAAAGCGCAGATGGGATGGTGTAAAGAGAACGAAAAATCGATGTGGTTCAACATCATGGATAAGCGACAACTGTTCAGCAACGACCCGATGCTATCGAACTCCTATTTCAACGATGCCCCCTTCACCGCCGCCGTTTCGCAGGAGTCGCCGGGACGGGTGGGTATCTGGATTGGGTGGCAAATCATCAAACAATACATGGAGCATCACCCCAAAGTTACGCTGCCGGAATTGATGGCCAACACCAACTACCAGCAAATAATGGAACAGTCGAGTTATAAACCATAACTCGATTTGGAAATTTGAAAATGTGGAAATTTGAAGATGAAATCTGATTATCCATAAAGCAAATGAAGTCAGTTACAAAGCACACTAAGTTTTCTTTGAGCTCCTTTGCGATGCACTTTGCGTTCTTTGTGGTAAAAAGCAGATTCAGATTCCAATCGTAAATCGTAACCCCGATAGCTATCGGGGAAATTGTAAATAACAACAACATATTCCGTACATGGAAAACATAACACCGTGCGACAATACTCCCAAGCGTCTATTCCTTCTTGATGCTTACGCGCTGATATACAGAGCCTATTACGCGTTTATCAAAAACCCGCGGTTCAATTCCAAGGGAATGAATACCTCGGCTATTCTGGGCTTTGTAAATACGCTCGAGGAGGTTTTGAAAAAGGAGACGCCGACACACATTGCCGTTGTGTTCGATCCCTCCGGCCCGACTTTCCGCCACGAAGCCTACGAGCAATATAAAGCGCAACGCGAAGAGACTCCGGAAGATATCCGCAAAGCGGTTCCCATCATCAAAGAGGTGGTGGAGGCCTACCATATTCCGGTCTTGCAGGTGGCCGGCTTCGAGGCCGACGATGTAATCGGAACGCTGGCAAAAAAGGCGGCAGCTGTGGGCTATGATGTCTACATGATGACTCCCGATAAGGATTACGGTCAGCTGGTATCGGATCATATTTTCATGTACCGCCCGAAACACTCGGGTGGATTCGAAATAATGGGACCGGAAGAGGTAAAAGCCAAGTTCGACCTTGACAGCCACGAACAGGTTATCGACCTGCTCGGACTGATGGGCGATGCGTCGGACAATATTCCCGGCTGCCCGGGGGTAGGCGAAAAAACAGCCGTCAAGCTACTGAAAGAGTTCGGAAGCATCGAAAACCTGCTGCAAAACACCGGTAAACTCAAAGGAGCGCTCAAAGATAAAATCGAGAACAACAAAGAACAGATAGAGTTCTCACGCTTTCTGGCAACCATCAAAATCGACGTACCCATCGACCTGAACGAAGAGTCGCTGGTGCTGGAGGAGCCTGACGAAGAGAAGTTGTCAGCCCTCTTTGCCGAACTGGAATTCAGAACATTGCTCACGCGGAAAAGCTTATCGCCAGCTCAGGTGAATAAACCGGCAGCCAAAGAGGCCGCTCAACAGACCTCTCTCTTCGGCGACGTAAACCCCGAAACACACGAACTTGAAGTAACCGCGTCGGCCTACAGCCATCTGGCAACCATCGCCACCACACCACACGTGTATCATGCCGCAGCCACAGCCGAAGAGCGAACTAAGCTGGTAAATAGCCTGTTGCAGCAAAGCTCCGTCTGTTTCGATACCGAGACCGACTCGCTCGATGTGTTCACCACCAAACTGGTCGGTATGTCGTTTGCATGGAAAGAGGGAGAAGCCTGGTACGTTCCCGTACCGGCCGATCAGCAAGAGGCACAGCAGATTGTAGACGAATTCAAGCCGTTCTTTGCTGCCGGAGAGATTGAAAAGATAGGCCAGAACATGAAGTTCGACCTGCTGGTGTTGGCTAACTACGGAGTGGAGATCAATGGGCGACTCTTCGACACGATGATTGCCCACTACCTGCTACAGCCCGAGTTGCGCCACAACATGGACTATCTGGCGGAGATTATGCTGACGTACAAAACCATTCATATCGACGAGTTGATAGGATCGAAAGGGAAGAATCAGCTCACCATGCGGCAGGTTCCTCTCGAAAAAATTACCGACTATGCGGCGGAAGATGCCGACATCACCTTCCGGCTAAAGCAGCAGTTGGAACCCAAAATAAAAGAAGCCGGACTGGAATCGTTACTTTTCGACATCGAGATGCCCCTGATGCGGGTATTGACCGAAATGGAGCAGAACGGTGTACTGATTGATGGCGTTGCGCTGAAACAGTCTTCCGAAATTTTGACAAACGACATGCTGAATATCGAGAAAGAGGTGCACTCCATGGTTGGAATGGAGTTCAACATCAGCTCCGCCAAACAGGTGGGAGAGGTGTTGTTCGACCGGCTGAAAATCATGGAAAAGGCAAAGAAAACCAAGACCGGGCAATACTCTACCAACGAAGAGATTCTGGAAGCGTTGCGGGGAAAGCATCCGGTTGTGGAAAAGATTCTCGAATACCGTGGGTTGAAGAAACTGCTGAGTACCTACATCGATGCGCTACCGGCTCTGATCAACTCCAAAACCGGTAAGGTACACACCTCGTTCAATCAGGCAGTGGCTGCCACCGGACGCCTCAGTTCGAGCAATCCGAACCTTCAAAACATTCCTATCCGCGACGAACAGGGCAAGGAGATTCGTAAAGCATTTATCGCCGAACCCGACTGCCACTTTTTATCGGCCGACTACTCTCAAATCGAACTGCGCATCATGGCGCATCTCAGTCAGGATAGCAACATGATAGAGGCTTTCAAATCGGGACACGATATTCACGCCGCCACGGCTGCCAAGATTTACCACCTCCCCATCGAAGAGGTGACCTCCGATATGCGGCGGAAGGCAAAAACCGCCAACTTCGGCATTATTTACGGCATCTCCGTGTTCGGCCTTTCCGACCGGCTGGGCATTCCGCGGAGTGAAGCCAAAGAGTTGATAGACGGTTATTTTACCACCTACCCGCAGGTAAAAATATATATGGACAGGTGTATTGAAATTGCCAAGTCGAATGGTTGGGTCGAAACCTTGTTGCATCGCAAACGCTACCTGCCGGATATCAATTCGCACAATGCCAACGTACGTGGCTTTGCCGAACGAAATGCCGTCAATGCGCCTATTCAGGGTACAGCCGCCGATATTATCAAAATTGCGATGGTCAACATCAGCCGCCGTTTCCACGAAGAGCAACTGCGTTCAAAAATGATTTTGCAGGTACATGACGAATTGAACTTCAACGTGGTACCCGATGAATTATACATTGTAAAAAGCATCGTCACCCGCGAGATGGAAGGCGCTCTATCGCTCTCCGTTCCATTGAAAGTAGATGTCGGTGTGGGAAAAAACTGGCTCGAAGCGCACTAACTCATTAATTGTTTACCGATGAAACATAAGATGTTTTTTACAGTCGTTTTGTTGTTTGCTGTCGCAACAACCTTTGCCCAGGTAACCAAAACCACCTTTGTGTATGCGATCAAAGGCGCTGATACGCTACGGCTTGATCGTTACGAAGCAATCAAAGAGAGCCCCAAAAGCGACAAGCCATGCATTATCTTCGTGTTCGGCGGTGGATTTGTGGGTGGTCATCGTGATTGGAACGGATATAGCGCCTATTTTAACGCGATGGCAGAGAAGGGTTATCCTGTCTTTTCAATCGACTACCGGTTGGGATTGAAACCCGTTGCAGAACGTATGCGTAAAGGAGAAAAGATCAAGAAACTGGAATTTCCACACCTTCTTGAAAGTGCCATCGATACGGCTGTGGCCGATCTTTACAGCGCTACCGGTTTTATTATCGGTAAAGCTCAGGAGTGGAAAATCAATCCGTCCAACATCGTTATCAACGGGTCAAGTGCGGGTGCGGTATCGGTACTTCAGGCCGAATACTACCTCTGTTCGGGGAATGAATTAAGCAAAAGGCTCCCGGATAATTTCCGGTATGCAGGCGTAATCTCGTTTGCAGGAGCCATTTTCAGCACCAAAGGCGCATTGCATTGGGATAAGCAACCGGCTCCCATACAGTTCTTTCATGGCGATGCCGACAGCAACGTACCGTATGACAAGGTCCGTATTTTTAAGTTCGGGTTCTTCGGCTCTAAAAATTTAGCAGAGCAATTAGAAAAGACAAAGAATCCTTACTATTTCTACGATGTGGAAAATGCCGCGCATGAAATTGCTCAAACCCCCATGAACTCGAATCTGAGTGAAATAGAAGAATTTTTAACCACGCAGGTTGTTGGAAAAATGCCGCTCGAAGTGCACAAACAGGTACGGCAAACCGATAAACCGGTATTGAAGAAAAAGTTCGGAATCGGCAACTATATTTCGACCAATTTCACACCTGCGAAATAACAACCTACCGGTACTTTCCCTGTACGCTATCTTCGACAATACTCAGGTAGCTGTGGTAGCGCGAGGGGTTGATGGTGAGTGATTCCACCGCCGCGATAACGGCGCAGCCGGGCTCGTGCGTATGGGTACAGTTGTAGAATTTGCACCGTTGCGATGTTTCAAAAATCTCGCGGAAGTAGTGACCTGCCTCTTCGGGAGCAACCTCCAGCAGTCCGAACCCTTTGATGCCCGGCGTGTCGATAATAAATCCTCCCTGAGGCAACGGAAGCATCTCGGAAAAGGTGGTGGTATGCATTCCTTTGTCGTGATACTCGGAGATGCTGCCTGTTTTCACCGCCGCATCGGGCAATAACGCATTCAGCAACGTCGACTTCCCTACTCCTGAATTTCCCGAAAGCAACGTTATTTTACCCTCAAGCTCTTTTCGCAGCTCTTCGATGCCTTGTTGTGTCAACGCAGAAATCTTAAAACAGGTATAATGAAGGCTCTCATACAGCATGATCAGAGCATCCAGATAGCGGTTATCATCCTCGGAATAGAGGTCTGTTTTATTGAATACCAACACAGAGGGTACGCCATACGATTCGGCAGAGGCCAGGAAACGGTCGATAAACACCGTCGAAGTCTCCGGATGCTTCACCGTAACGACTAACGCCGCCAGGTCGATATTGGCCGCCAGAATATGCCCCTGCTTGGAGAGGTTGGATGCCCGGCGGATGATGACATTACGCCGGTCGCAAATAGTGGTGATAAGCGAGAGTTGCCCTTCGTTGACCTCTACCCCTACCCGATCACCAACTACCACCGGATTGGTAGTGCGAATACCCTGCATGCGGAATGTCCCTTTTATTTTACATTCCAACACATCAGGGCTGTCGTTGGGGAGCACCCAATACGAACTGCCGGTACTTTTAATTACCAATCCTTCCATTTACGATGTACAATTTTTATTGAGAGCGTAGATATTGAAGCCATCCTGATTTTTTAGCAACTTCGATGATTCGTCATTGAGTCAGCTTTAGTATAGTAACAAATGTCGTTCCAATGAAACTTCATAGCTACTTTCTTCATTTTTCTATAAACATGCCATGTCTATGGCATTTTAAGTCCCATCGGGACGATAGGTTTGTAGAAAAAATATTGCAAAAAAAGGACTAAAGTGCCGTAGGTACGACACTTTATACCGGTTTTATTCAATAATTGAGCTCTTGACGAAAAATGAAGATGACTTCATTAAGCTTCTACAATTTCAAAATAATCCTTTCGCCAAGTGTTTTTGCCAATTGCGATTTTATCACATTCAGATTGCCTATCTCCTGCATCAGCTCTTCCTGCCGCTCAATATTGTTTTGCTCATTTGCCTTTTTCATTTCTACCATCTTATCCTTGATGGTGGCAAGTAACAGCTTATTTTTGTATTCGAAGATCACACGCGGCACCAATTCTATCAAACGATCCGACTCCTCCTCCACTTTCGACATCTTGCTGTAAATCTTGCTCAACACATACCTATCTGCCAGCAGGTCGGTCGACAAGCGACTCACCTGCGGATCGGGATGTTGTCCGAAAAAATGTTCGGATACAAACCCCTCATTGGAAGCATTCTCCCGGAAAAGCTCCAATATTTTTGCATAGAGCGGATGTTCCAACACCAGATTATCACGGGCAAGCTCATCCATAATATACTGTCCGACGGTAACCGGTACCTCCTCGCTCTGCTCGTCCGGTTTCACAAAATAGAGCACTTGCTCGCCGTATCGTACCAGATACCGTATGATATTGCGCTCTTCGTCCTGATTGGCATAACCCGCTACCGACGACGCTGCTCCCGGCATTCCCGCCATGGATGCCTCTTCCGGCGTCGGAGACGATGAAGTGACAGGTATAGGCTTTGCGGCTTCCCGCTCCTTTTTCGTGTGATGGACTTTATCGATCTCGGCATACAGTAATTTTTCGTCCACATCGAGCAATACGCTGCACTCCTTGATGTAGACCGAGCGGATAATACTACTTGGGATAATGGCAATGCTGCGTACCAGATCGCCGATCAGGGCCGCCCGCTTGATAGGATCTTTTCCTGCCTCTTCCAGCAACAACCCTGTTTTGAAGCGGATAAAGTCGGTTTGGTGGGCATCGATGTAGGCAATAAAATCGGACGCGTTCTGACTTTTGGCAAACGAGTCGGGATCTTCGCCCGGAGGCAACAACACCACTTTGATATTGAGTCCCTCTTCCAGCAGCATGTCGATACCACGTATCGACGCTTTGATACCGGCCGCGTCGCCGTCGTAAATCACCGTCACGTTCTCGGTGAAACGGTGAATCAACCGTATCTGACCCTGCGTCAACGAGGTTCCCGACGATGCCACCACGTTCTCCACACCCGACTGGTGCATCGATATTACATCGGTGTAACCCTCCACCAAAAAACAGCGATCGTGCTTTACAATCGACTGTTTGGCAAAGAAGATGCCGTAGAGCTCATTACTTTTATGATAAATCTCCGACTCGGGCGAGTTGACATACTTGGCCGTCTTATCGTCCTTTTTAAGTACCCGACCGCCAAAAGCGACCACATTGCCCGAAAGGGTATGCACGGGAAACATCACACGTCCCCAGAAGCGGTCGTAAATCTTCCCGTCGTCGCGCTCGATGGACAAACCGGTCTTGGTCAGAAACTCTTTTTTATACCCTTTGCTCAACGCCTCCACCGAGAACGAATCGCGCTGGTCGAGACTGTATCCAAGCTGAAATTTCTTAACGATATCTTCCCGGAAGCCACGTTCATGAAAATAACTCATGCCGACGTTTTTACCCTCGGCCGAGTGATGCAGAATGTTGGAGAAATAAGCCTGAGCATATTTATTGAGAGCCAACATGCTCTCGCGGTCGTTTTTATGGGCAATCTCCTCGGGCGTAAGCTCCTTTTCGATCACCTCGATATGGTACTTGCGAGCCAGATACTTGAGTGCTTCGTAATACGACAGCTGCTCGTGCTCCATCACAAAGTTGACCGCGTTGCCCCCTTTGCCACAGCTGAAGCATTTGCAAATACCCTTGGCCGGCGATACACTGAACGAAGGCGTTCGCTCGTCGTGAAACGGACACAAACCCACGTAGTTGACCCCACGCTTGCGCAAGGTCACGAAGTCGGATACCACCTCAACAATCTGGGCGGCATTGATAATTTTGTCTACGGTAATCTGGTCAATCATTGTTTTTTCAAAACGAAACGAGGAAGCCTACAAAGATAGCGATTTTCGACTACAGCATGTAGTGATGCGAAGCGAATCTTGCCTGATTAACAAAGTAAAGTAAACGGGCAAGAGATGGAGGATAAATAACGCTATCACTCAGATGATAATAACTCCGTTCTTTAGAACGGAGTTATTTCAGTGCGTTTGGCTCACACTGCAAAGTAGCCACGAAAACTTATCATCCAATATTTTCTCTAATCTTGTTTATTAAAAACATTTTATACATTTGCAAACAAAACAAATGTTTTAGTGATCTTTTTGTGCTTTCTGATATTTGTGTCGATGACGGAGTATTAATCTTATGAACCAGCTAATTATAGCTAACACTCAGCATAGTATCAGAGCGAATTTGTATGACGATCCGAACGATTTCATAGCACGTGTCAGCTCCGAACAAACCTTTAGCGTGGAGGATATCTGCACGAAAAAACTCTCCTATCAGTTGTTTAACAGCGTCTTGACAAAAACTAGTTCGGTAAACGATCAGGGTAACTCTCGCAACCTGAAGATCAAAGGCTACAAGCTGAAACTGGCCGGCAACAATGCCAATGTAGGTGTGTTCTTTGTAAAAAAGACATCGCCACAGGAGCGTATACGCTGGAGGTTACGAGCCAACATACAAACAGTTTATTATTGAAGGAACCACGTACGGTCGTGTTAGGAAAACCGCTTCCTGTGAAATGAGTTTCTAAACTTCGTTAGAGACTGCCGCTACAACATTATAGTGGGATCCTCTACAGTATTATAGTGATAGCCACGTTGCCATTATTGCCGATTACAAAGAGCAAATTTATCAACCTAAATACAACTCGGTATGAGCAAAATACTTTCAAATAACCCCCAAAGCGACAGCGATACTAACCGTGCCTTAGCGACCGATGTTATTGAATCATGTTTTGAATCACTTAATCATAAATACAACGTTGTTAGAAAATTGTTTTGGAAAGAACGTTGTAAAAGATCCTCAGATAGACTTATTTATCAACCTAAGATATTGCGGGAAATTTGCAGGAAATATGAATTCGATTTTATCGTCGATTCCATAAATGAGACTATGTCTAAAAGACGAGGAAATTACTTCAATTCATTTGTGGAAATAATTGGAGAACAAGTCGTTCAAGGTGGATGGGAATACTATATTGGCAACTAACGTATTACAATAGCAAACACAAAAATATAAGCAGAGGCCGAAAAGCTGATAGAGTAGGCAAAATGATTAAATATAACTATTATGGAGAAAGGAACACATGGGCAGCAAGAACAGAGTTTTGATGAGCTTGATTATATCGGCCAAGCAAGATCGTTGAACGGGACAATTCAAACCTTACGAAAGGAGCTTAGAGCACATATTGAAAAAGGTAATAGTGAAAAAAGAAACACTCAAGAAGTAAAAAGTAAATATACTGCCCAGTTGCAAGGAATCATCAATGAAATTCTATAATAATTAATTTGTGTGTCATTTGATTAAAAATAAACGCACTAAATTAGTGTTGAATTCATGCGATAGGTAGAATCTTTCGTTACATATCAGCTCCGATAACTCAACCTCATCGGAGCTATTTGTTTTTTATTCCGTACCTACGGCACTCGGGTCCATGTGTGGCCGGGGATGCTATAAACCTGCCGTGCCGCTGGCACTGAACTACCATCCACAGCACACGAATAACGCAAATTGAATAAATCGACACAACTGATTTGCGAGAATTTGCGTCATTTGCGTTCACACCGATTCGTTCTTCATCTCCCCGCAAACCGGATTTTTTCTTTATCTTTGTAGCTCTAAAAAGTGTCTGAATGAAGCTATTTCAACAAATAGGAAAGTATTCTCTTTTAATGTCCAGAGTCTTTACCCGTCCCGATAACTGGCGCATGTTTTTCCGTCAGCTGCCACTCGAGATGGAGAAACTGGGACTGCGCTCGCTGGGCATCGTGGTTATCATCTCCATTTTTATCGGAGCCATCATGACCATCCAAACCAAGCTGAACACCTCCAATCCGTTACTTCCCCGCTACTCTACCGGTTTGGTAACCCGCGACACACTTTTACTGGAATTTTCATCCACCATTCTTTGCCTTATTCTGGCCGGCAAGGTGGGGTCGAACATCGCCTCCGAGATCGGCACGATGCGTATCACCGAACAGATCGACGCGCTCGAAATAATGGGGGTAAACTCGGCCAACTACCTCATATTACCCAAAATAGCCGCTTTTGTACTGATGATGCCCTTTCTGGTCATATTCAGCATGGCGCTTGGTATTGTCGGGGGCTACGGGGTCGGCATGTTTTCGAGTATCATCACCGTCTCCGACTTTGTCTACGGTATCCAATACGCTTTTAATCCGTTCTACGTCACCTACTCGTTGGTAAAATCACTATTCTTCGCCTACATCATCACCTCCGTTTCCTCCTATTACGGATATTATGCCTACGGAGGCGCGCTCGACGTGGGTGTGGCAAGTACCAATGCCGTTGTTCACAGCAGCGTTATCATTCTGCTTTTCAACATTCTGATAACAAACATCATGCTGGCTTAATCGCTCTCTTTGTACCAGCTTGCGTACATCTCGTAGTTGTGCGCAATGCGTTGGTTGATCTCTTTCGACTGTTTTTCGTCCATTTGTTTCACAAACTTAGCGGGAACGCCGGCCCAGATGGTATTCGGTTCGATCTCCGTTTTACCGAGCACCAGAGCGCCTGCTGCCACGATAGCACCTTCGCCCACTACCGCGTGGTCGAGTACCGTCGAACCCATTCCTACCAACGCATAGTCTTTCACCTTTGCCCCGTGGATGGTAACGTTGTGCCCTACCGAAACATAGTCTCCCAGTTCGATGGTCGATTTTTCGTACAACGTGTGCAGCACCGCGCCGTCCTGAACATTGACATGATTGCCGATACGAATGGAGTTGACATCGCCACGAATCACCGCGCCGAACCAGATGCTGCACCCGTCACCAATCACCACATCACCCACAATCACTGCATTGTCTGCAATAAAACAATCTTTTCCTATTTTAGGAGTAAACCCTCTGACAGATTTTATAATAGCCATTTCTATTTACAATTTTCCCGATAGCTATCGGGATTACAATTTACCAATTAACAGACCAAACATCAATTTTTCGGGCTGCAAAATCACTTCCACAAAGTTACAAAAAAACAGCCGGTCTAAGTAAGGCCGGCTGTTCATTATATAATTGGCTGAAACAATTATTCCTGGTTCAACGTTACACGTTTGAATGCAACGCAGGTTAAATGTTTCTTGGCAAGCAGTTCTTTTACTGTTATTTTGCCGGCTTCTTCGCCGCCGCCTTCGTACTTTTGTTCTACAAGGGTATATTCTTTGAAGAATTTAGCCATACGTCCTGCAGCAATATTGTTTACTTTCTGTTCGGGAAGAGTAGCTGCTTTTTCTGCGGCAACCGTTGTCTTGATTTCACGGGCTTTTGCAGCATCTTCTGCGGTGATCCAGCCTTTTGCCATATTCGATTCGATGTGGTCTTCGCTATCAACATGAGCAGGGTTGAGGCCTGCCTTTTTCAATGCAGATTCAACTTCTTTTGCAACAAGTTCGGTTTTTGTTTTTTCGATAGCTACGGCCAGCTCGTTATCTTTTACCTTTTGAGGCACGGCAGATTCATCGATAGCCACAGGCGACATTGCTGCGATGTGCATTGCTACGCCGTGCATGGTTTCGTATTCAGCGTCTTTTTCAGCAAAAGCAACGATAGTCGCCAATTTGTTACCCGGATGGATGTAAGTTGTTACTGTTCCGCCTTCTACAAATTCGTAATAATCCAATTCTGTTTTTTCGCCCGTGATACCGGTACGTTCGGTGATGTGCTCAGCGATGGAACGTCCATCCATAACCAATGCCAACAATTCGTCTTGAGTTTTAGGTTTTGCTTCCAGCGCCTTATCAAGAATCGCTTGTGTCAAAGCAACGAAGTCAGCATTTTTAGCAACGAAATCGGTTTCGCATTTCAGCGCCAAAGCAGCGGCAAAGCCACCGTTTGTTCCTGCCAAAACACAACCTTCAGAAGCTTCGCGATCGCTACGTTTTGCAGCGACAGCCTGACCTTTTTTACGAATAATTTCAACTGCTGTATCGAAATCGCCGTTAGCTTCAGTCAAAGCGTTTTTACAGTCCATCATACCGGCGCCGGTCATGGTACGCAATTTCGAGATTTCTGCCATTGTTACTGCCATACTGTTTTTATTTTTAGTGAGTTATATTTGATTATGTTTAATGCTTAATGTTCAACGTTGAAGAGTGAACATTAAACTAAAAAAATGCGCCACGAACCTAAGAAAATCCCAAGTCAGTAACGCATTTTTTATACTAAGTGTAAGAGTTATTCTTCCGTAGGTTTCAAAAATTTGTCGGCTACCTTGGCATTCAAAGCAACTTCGTCGTCTTTGTGAATACGTACTTTCTTAGCGCCACGAACTCGTTTTTCGTGAGTTTGAGGCTCTTCTGCGCTTTCGGCTTCTACCTTTTCAACTTTCAGCTCCTGCAAACCTTCCTGAACTGCAGCAACCATTGCTTTCAAAATGATATCGATCGATTTTGTAGCATCATCGTTAGCAGGGATCACGAAGTCGATTTCAGCAGGATTGGAGTTAGTATCGACAATACCGAAAACAGGAATACCCAAACGTTTTGCTTCACGAACTGCGATTTGTTCTTTCAACACGTCAACAACGAACAGAGCCGAAGGCATACGAACGAGGTCGGCAATACTACCGAGGTTCTTTTCCAGCTTGGCACGCTGACGGGTGATTTGCAGTTTTTCGCGTTTCGAAAGGTTATCGAAAGTACCATCGGTAGCCATTTTGTCAATCGTAGACATCTTCTTGATTGCCTTGCGTATTGTCGGGAAGTTGGTGAGCATACCGCCCGGCCAGCGTTCTGTAACATAAGGCTGACCAATTGCCTGAGCAGCTTCTGCAACTGCCTCTTTTGCCTGTTTTTTTGTTGCAACGAACAGGATTTTACGTCCCGATTTTGCAATTTGTTTCAAAGCGGCGGCAGCTTCGTCAATTTTAACGGCTGTTTTATGCAAGTCGATGATGTGGATTCCGTTGCTCTCCATGAAAATGTAGGGAGCCATAGCGGGATTCCATTTACGTTTGAGGTGACCAAAGTGGCAACCTGCTTCCAATAAGTCTTCGAATTTTGTTGTTGGCATTTTGTTGTTTTTAATAAGTTTACATTCTGTAGATACTCAACCAGCAAGTAGTTCCCTGCAATTTTCAGAAAGGAAAGTCTTCCCGGTTTAGATACTAAACTTCGTATAGATTCGACAGCAATGTATAATAGCCGGTCGGATAAACGCACCCAACCATTGGCAATATTAACGTTTGCTGAACTGGAATCTCTTACGTGCTTTAGGACGACCCGGTTTCTTACGTTCAACTTCGCGAGGGTCACGGGTCATAAAGCCTTCTTCTTTCAAAGCAGGTTTGTTTGCTGCATCGATTTTTACCATTGCACGGGCAATAGCCATACGCAGTGCTTCGGCCTGTCCTTTGAAACCGCCACCGTCAAGATTTACCTTGATATCGTATTGTTCGGCAACACCAAGCTTTGTTAAAGGCTGTTTCACAACATATTGAAGAATGCTCGATGGGAAATATACGCCAAGCTCACGCTTGTTAATGGTGATTTCACCTTTTCCCGGGGTAACGAAAACGCGGGCAACAGCCGCTTTTCTTCTTCCTATGGCATTTACTATTTCCATATCTCTTATTTAAGTAAGTTTAAATCAATAACTTTGGGTTGTTGTGCTTCGTGTGGATGTTCTGCGCCTGCATATACGTATAGGTTACGCAACAGCTGAGCACCGAGACGATTCTTGGGAAGCATACCTTTAACCACTTTATGAATCAGTTTGTCCGGACTTTTTGCCATCAATTTGGCAGGAGTCATTTCACGCTGACCACCGGGATAACCGGTATAGCGCAAGTAAATGCGGTCTGTCCATTTATTTCCCGTCAATTGCACCTTTTCGGCGTTAATTACAATCACGTTGTCGCCGCAATCCACGTGCGGAGTAAAACTGGGTTTATATTTGCCACGAAGAAGTTTTGCAACCTTCGAACCCATACGTCCCAATACCAAATCGGTAGCATCCACTACCACCCATTCTTTCTGAACAGTTGCCTTGTTGGCAGAGATGGTTTTATAACTTAAAGTATTCATACGAATAATTTGTACGCTTTTCCCCATTCACCACATGGAGAAAGAGCATGATTAATTTTTGAATAATAACTTCGTGCACCCCGATTAAAAGCTACTTTTCAACCGTAGGCTAATCCGTTTGATTTCACTTGCTTAACCACCGTGCACACTTTTTACCTCACGGGATAATAATTCGGACTGCAAAAGTACGCTAATTTTTTCAAGTACAAAACTTTTCAACAACTTTTTTTATGTCAGCCACTAACGTTTTATGGCACACTTTTTGAAGAACTCAGATATATCCCTCCTGTGACGGAATTTTCCGGTAGATTCGACATGTTGGGTAATGTTGTGATTTAACACTATCTTTGCAAACTATTGGGAGGATTTCGTTTATCCCGCACAACACATATAATTAGCTGCAATTCAATATTTTAATTGCTAACAAACAGAAACATTCTTTATTTAAATGATTGATAATATTTTAGTTCGCACCATCGTAGAAGGCATTCAGGAGAGAAAAGGTAAAGGCATCGTCATCGTTGACCTGACAAAGTTCGATAGCGCAGGCTGTAGCTATTTTGTCATCTGCGAAGGTGACTCCAATACGCACGTTAATGCCATTGCCAGTTCAGTAAAAGATTATGTACGTGAACATGCAAAAACCAAACCGGCTGCTATGGACGGAATGGAAAATGCGCAGTGGATCGCTCTGGACTATCTGCAGGTCATCGTGCATGTATTTCAACGCGAACCGCGCCATTTTTACGACATCGAGCACCTCTGGGCCGATGCGAACATTACTGAAATTCCCGATTTAGCATAATTGTCGATAAATAAAAACATTCGGCATTTCCATTCTGAGTCACAATTAATTTTGCATATACCTTATTATATATGGAACCTGAATCAAACAATAAATTTAAACGGCCTTTAAATTCCGATCCGCTCAATCCGCAACGAAAACGCCCGGGCAATCGCCAGAATTATCTTTATTGGGTTTATGCCCTGATCGGGATCGTGCTGGTCGGGATGACCTTTTTTGCCCAAACCGGAGGCACCAAAGAGGTGTCATTTTCCGACTTTGAAGGCTTCGTCAGAAATAATTACATTGACAAAATAACCGTCGTTTCCAACCAAAACTATGCTCAGGCAACAATCAAAAAGGGACATTTGGGTGTAATTTTCGGAAAAGATTCGGTAAAATTCCAGCAAAACCCGGTAATCACCGTCAAGTTCGGATCGGTAGAGGAGACACAACGTTTTCTTTCGCAGGTTCGTGACAACAAACAATTTTCGGGCGAAGTGTTCTATCAGAAAGAGAACGACTACTTCAATACATTCCTCTATTCGATTCTGCCCATTGCCCTGATGATTATTTTCTTCGTCTTCCTGTCGCGGCGAATGAGCGGCGGATCGGGTGGCGGACCGGGCAATATCTTTTCGGTGGGAAAATCGAAAGCGCAACTGTTCGACAAAACGAACGGTGATTTGAAAGTGACCTTCAAGGATGTTGCCGGACTCGACGGTGCCAAACAGGAGGTAGAAGAAATCGTATCGTTTCTGAAAAATCCTTCGAAATATACCGAACTGGGAGGTAAAATTCCCAAAGGCGCGTTGCTGGTAGGCCCCCCGGGTACCGGAAAAACGTTGTTGGCAAAAGCGGTGGCAGGCGAAGCCGACGTGCCTTTCTTCTCCATGTCGGGATCCGACTTTGTGGAAATGTTCGTAGGCGTAGGAGCATCCCGCGTGCGCGACCTCTTCCGTCAGGCCAAAGAAAAAGCGCCGTGTATCATTTTTATCGATGAAATCGATGCCGTTGGGCGTGCGCGTGGCAAAAACCCGAACATGGGCGCTAACGACGAACGCGAGAATACACTCAACCAGTTGCTGACCGAAATGGACGGCTTCGGGTCGAATAGTGGAGTCATTATTCTGGCCGCCACCAACCGTGCCGATATTTTGGACAAAGCGCTGCTTCGTGCCGGACGTTTCGACCGTCAGATTCATGTCGAACTACCCGACCTGCACGAACGTATCGATATTTTCAAGGTGCATCTGCGCCCAATCAAGATAGACCCGGCTCTCGACGTCGAGTTCTTGTCTCGCCAGACGCCGGGATTCTCAGGCGCTGATATTGCGAATGTGTGTAACGAAGCCGCGCTGATTGCTGCCCGCAAAAACAAAACGGTTGTTGAAAAACAAGATTTTCTGGATGCGGTCGACCGTATTGTCGGCGGATTGGAACGCAAAACCAGCCTAACCACGATAGCGGAAAAGAAATCGATTGCTTTTCACGAAGCCGGTCATGCTACCGTGAGCTGGATGCTGCGTTACGCCAACCCGTTGGTGAAGGTAACCATCGTGCCACGCGGCGAAGCGCTGGGTGCAGCCTGGTATCTTCCCGAAGAACGCAAGCTTACCACCAAAGAGCATATCTTAGACGAAATGTGTGCCACATTAGGCGGACGCGCTGCCGAAGAGTTATTCTTTGAAACGCCATCCACCGGAGCTCTGAACGATCTGGAACGAGTTACCAAGCAGGCCTATGCGATGGTGGCATACTACGGAATGAGCGACAAGTTGTCGAATATTAGTTTCTACGATTCGACCGGCGCTTCGGAGTATGGCTTTACAAAACCGTATAGCGACAAGACAGCCGATTTGATTGATGCCGAAGCTAAAAGCATCGTAAACGAGCAATTTGAGAGGGCCAAAGCCATTTTGAAAGAACACGTGGAAGGACATCATCAACTGGCCGAATTGCTGATCGATCGGGAAGTGATCTTCACGGAAGATGTGGAACGCATCTTTGGAAAACGCCCTTGGACATCGCGAGCCGACGAGCTGATTTCCGAAACAGGCTCTAATAATACCACATCAGAAGCAACGCCAGAGACTCCGGTTGCAGAAGAACCATCAAACACACCAGATCAGGAAGAGACACTGGTATAATCCGGGGGTCTTTGTCCAACGAAACGTACCTTAAATGAAGAATTTATTACAACGGGCTATTACTGGAATTCTTTTTGTAGGAGCAATTGTAGGCTCTATTTTATTGGGGAAATCCGTTTTTGCAATTTTATTTCTTATCGTCACCGCACTCACTATCTGGGAGTTCTACACGCTTATAAATGCGGGCGATAAAGCATCGATCAATAAGCCGATAGCAACCATAGCCGCACTTTGCCTCTATTGTTCGGCCTGGTTTCGGGACTTCTCTTCCGAATATTCGATGCTGGCAATGGCCGTATATGTCATACTATGCCTCGGCATCGTTATCGGAGAACTCTTTACTCAGAAAGGCAATCCGATTCATAACTGGGCCTATTTTTTTCTGGGACAAATTTATATCGTGGTCCCATTCAGTATCCTCAATTTGCTGAACAATTCGTTTGCATCCGAATTGCTGCTGGCACTGTTCGTCCTTATATGGACATACGACTCCGGAGCCTATCTTTTTGGAGTAACGCTGGGAAAACACCGCCTGTTTGAACGTATTTCACCCAAGAAATCGTGGGAGGGGGCTATCGGGGGTCTGTTGGCTGCCTGCGTGGCGTCTTTGATATTTGCATATTTTTCCTCATCTTTGTCAGTCGTTGGATGGATCGGGTTTGCTGTGTTGGTGGTCGTTTTCGGTACTTTCGGAGATTTGGCCGAATCGTTATTTAAACGAACATTTCATATCAAAGATTCAGGAAACATCCTGCCGGGACACGGCGGAATGCTGGATCGCTTTGACAGCCTACTGTTTGCCACCCCGGTAATATTAATGTATCTGACATTGCTTATCGGAGAGAGCTATTTCATGTAATCATCAATTATAAAATTTTACTCGTTTGTATCGCAAACGATGATATGCTGTAAAAACAATGAAAAAAGGAAGAATAAAGATCCACAAAGAAGGAAAATGGATATTGCTGGGAGTATTTGTAACACTATTGGCAATCAATTTACTGGTTTATCTTGAATTTTCCCAACTTATCTGGTACCTAAATATTCTATTGTCGGTGATGACTTTCATGTTCTTCACCTATTTCTTCCGTAATCCTAACCGCCCCGGCGACATTGACGATCCAAGCCTTGTAATTGCACCTGCGGACGGAACAGTGGTAGTAGTGGAACCTACCGTCGAACACGAATACTTCAAAGACAAACGGATTCAGATCTCGATTTTCATGTCGGTATTCAACGTTCATGCCAACTGGTATCCCATTGCCGGAACCGTAAAATATTCAAAACACCACAACGGACGTTATCTCGCCGCCTACCTGCCCAAATCGAGCACCGAAAACGAACGCACTACGGTAGTGATCGAGACTCCGATGAAAACGCAAATATTGGTTCGGCAAATTGCTGGATTACTGGCCCGCCGCATTGTGACCTACGCGACACCCAAGAAAGCGTGTCATCTGAACGAACATCTCGGCTTTATTAAATTCGGATCCCGGGTGGATATTTTCCTTCCGCTGGATGCAGAAGTGTACGTTACTCACGGAGAGAAAACGGTCGGTAACGAAACCATCATTGCCCGCCTGAACGAGTAATCACCTCATCAGGCAAGCGCCAGAGTAACCACACTGATTCTCGCGCCGTCCGCTTCGAGGATGGCCTGAGCGCAAGCCTCAAGCGTAGAACCGGTTGTCAATACATCGTCTACCAGCAAAATATGTTTGCCGGCAAAAGCGGAGGTATCGGTAAGCCCGAAAATACCATTCGTGTTCTCCCACCGTTCGTAAACTCCTTTGCGGGTTTGTGTCGGATTTTCAATCAAACGGATCAGATGTGTGGCATCGACCGGCACCTGCAACACTTCGGCAATCCCTTCGCAAATAGATTCACTCTGGTTATACCCTCTTTTGCGGAATTTCTTCGGATGCAACGGAACGGGCACAATCAAATCGATATCCTGATAAAAAGACGATTGTGAAAGATGGATGCCCAATTGACGCCCCAATAAAACACCAACCTGCTTCTCCCCTTTGTACTTCAGAGCATGAAGCAGATGTTGTCCGGCAGTTGCTTTTTGATAGTGATAAAGCGACGTGGCATGTTCTACCGGAAACTTCCCCCAAAACCGTTTCTCCACCACGTTGCCTGCCTGAAGGTGAAAACCGGTATACGGCAATTTGGAGAGACACGAAAAACAAACCGACTCTTCGCCACTCATCAGGTTTTCATTGCACACGATGCAAAGATTCGGAAAAACGAGATGTATCAAATGTTGGAGCAAAGGAACCATCTTGTATCGGATAAAATTCATTACCGGGTAACCGGCTCTAAAATCCGCTGCCGAAAGATAACCGCTAAGGCGACCAGGAACAGTACCAATCCGCAGCAGGTAACCCAAAACGTATCTCCCGTTCCTATCTTCTCCAGACTTTTAGCAGCCATATGATTGTATATCAGATACTCAATCACAACACCTCCCAGATTGTTGATAAAATGAGCAATCACCGGAAGCCAGATCGTACCGGTCCAGACGAACAGATACCCAAAGCAAGCTCCCAGCACCACGCGCGGAAGGAAACCACTGACCTCCATATGCACCGCGCTGAAGATGATGGCCGTAAGCCAAATAGCGCTATGCCGGTTCATTTTTTCAGCAAGTACCTGCTGCAGCCCACCGCGGAAGAAGAACTCTTCGCAAATGGCAGGAGCAATCGCCACCACCAAGATATTGAATAACAACCCTCCGATAGAGTGCACATCCAGAAACCGGCTTACCAGATCCAGATTCTGCTTTTCCATCTCTTTCAGCGAGCGTTCGAGCCAGGAAAAGGATGAAGGCAGCGACCAACCGGAAAACCACTCGGCTGTCGCATTCATAAACGGCTGTATCGACACAATCACAACAACAACCAACAGCAATACCGGCAATGCAAATCGCTTGTCTGCCTTTACGAAGGTTGCACTCTTTATCCCACACATTTTGCTCAAAAGCAGTACCGGCACAAAAAACGTGACCACCGTTATGATGAGTTGCGTTATTTTCAGAAACATAGCATTTGCCTGCCCCGCAGCTACGCCACTTCCCTGAGCCATCGTACCAAAAATAAGGACAACCGATGCCAAAAGAGAAGCCAACACCGTTAGTCCGACAGCACTACCAACCAGAACAAACAGTTTTTTTCTGGTCGTAATTGTAACAGAATCTTCCATATTCACTATTCGATATTTTGCTGACAAGAGTATGCCTGTCAACACACAAACACAAAGATAACACAATAAATCACACCTTTCGATAATCCGTCATTTTTTCATTTTCTATAATTAAATGAAAAGTATTACCTTTGCAAGACGAAAAAAACACTCTCCGTGCAACCTGAATCTGTCCTTTTAGCACACTATATTTGAGCAATACAACGAAAAAATCACCTTAATACTTTTTAGCATGGCATTTGCAAATAACACTATGATTGTGCGCCGGGTGCTCATTTCCAGACTCGTAAAACTCTGGAAAGAAAATAAAATGGTTGAAAGCATCGACCGCATTCCTATTGAAATGTCTCCCAAACATGCAGTAGCCAAAGGGCGGTGCTGTATTCACAAAGAACGTGCTGTAATAAAATACAAAATGTTGCCGATCCTCGGTTTCGGCATCGATCAGGAAGAGGATGAGCTCAAACCTTTGTCGGCCTATGCCCGTGAAGCTCTTGTTCCCCGCCAACAAAATCCCCGCATTCTTACCGTAGTCGACGAAGCCTGTACCTCCTGCGTAAAGGTCAATTACGTGGTATCGAACCTATGCCGCGGTTGCGTAGCACGCCCCTGTGCCATGAACTGCCCCAAAAGCGCCATCGCGTTCCGCGAAAACGGACAGGCCAGTATCGAGAACTCGAAGTGCATCAGTTGCGGTATTTGCAAAGAGGCTTGCCCGTATCACTCCATCGTTTATATTCCTATCCCGTGCGAAGAGGTTTGTCCGGTGAAGGCTATTTCAAAAGATGAGAACGGCATTGAAAAGATCGACGAATCGAAATGTATCTACTGTGGTAAGTGTATCAATGCCTGTCCCTTCGGATCCATTTTTGAAGTATCCGAAGTATTTGACGTTCTTACATCCATCAAAAACGGCGTGAAGGTTGTTGCCATCCCCGCCCCTTCGGTCATGTCGCAGTACGAAAACCCGATTGCCGACATATTTCAGGCCATCAAGGCCATCGGATTCCATGCAGTAGAAGAGGTGGCTCACGGTGCCATGGTCACTACCCGTAACGAAGGGGAAGAGTTGCGCGAAAAGCTCGAAGAGGGTCAGCAATTTATGACCACCTCCTGCTGCCCCGCATACACCGAACTGGTAAAGAAGCATTTGCCAGAGATGAAGCCATTTGTTTCAACCACAAAATCACCCATGTACTACACGGCTGACATCGTACGCCAAAAATATCCCGATGCAAAGATCGTCTTTATCGGACCGTGTGTGGCCAAACGCAAGGAGATGTTCAACAACAAAAGCGTGGACTACGTTTGGACGTTTGAAGAGCTCGATTCGGTTTTTGATGGACTCGAGATTGAAATCACCCAGTCAAATACCGGTGCCGCATGTTGCGATGCCCCCAAACCCGGCAAAGGGTTTGCCCGTTCGGGCGGAGTGGCGGCTGCCGTTCAGGGAATGTATCCCGACGTGTCGATAAAGCCTGTTTTAGTAGCCAACATTGACAAAAAAAATGTAGCTTTGCTTCGCGCTTTCGCGAAAGGGAAAGCCCCCGGCAACTTCATCGAAGTGATGGCCTGTGAGGATGGTTGCATCACCGGACCTTCGGGAAAAATAGACGGATCGAAAAGCCGCCGCATTTTCCAGAAAGCGATGGAGAGCTTCAACGATTAATGACTAAAAATCAGATTAATAAATGGAAGTAAAAGAACTTATTTCGTACAAAGGTGTTGATATTTGTCACGAAGATGTAACGGTACTCAGCAGTGTCGACCTGCGGGTCTCACAAGGCGATTTTATATATCTTCTGGGTAAAGTCGGTAGCGGAAAAAGTTCGTTTCTCAAGTCACTTTATGCCGAACTGCGCATCGAGGCCGGTGAAGCACATATTTTTGACTACGACCTGCGCAAAATCAAACGGACTCAAATCCCTTTTCTGAGAAGAAAAATAGGAATCATTTTTCAGGATTTTCAACTTCTCCCCGACCGCAACGTATTCGACAACCTGGCATTTGTATTGAAAGCCACCGGCTGGAAAAACAAAGAGGCAATCGAAAATCAGGTGCTACAGGTGCTGCAACAGGTCAATATGCAGAAACAAGCCAAGAAATGGACGCACCAACTATCGGGAGGCGAACAGCAACGCATTGCCATTGCCCGTGCCCTGCTCAACTCTCCGGAATTGATTCTGGCCGATGAGCCCACCGGGAACTTAGACGGTGAAAACGGGAACGAACTGATCTCTTTGCTCTACGAGATACACAAAGCCGGTACTGCGGTGATTATTGCCACGCATAACCTGCGCTGGGTGGAGAACTTCCCGGGACGCGTTTTTCACTGCATAACCGAGCGGATGAAGGAAGATACGGCCGAACAGGAAACGGAAGACGATCAACCGACTCCCTCCTCTGAAATAGAGGAAATAAATGTTCCGGTAGAAGAGTTGCCCAAGGTTGTAGCCGACCTGAATGCCGAAATAGGAGAAGATACTGCCGCAGAATCTCCCGACGAAACTCCGAAAACCGACGAAAATTAAGCATAAAATAGTCCGACAAATACTCCCGGGGCCCAACAGCCCCGGGAGTATTTATTTATAATGCCCTAAACAACAACAATATATAAAATAAAAATAATTTTTTTACGGAAAACAGTTGGAAATAATCAACAAAGCTATTATATTTGCAGTGTATTAGTTATGTAGAACACTAAACAAATAGAGTATGATAACCCTGAACAACGTAACCTTTGCCTATTCAAAGAAAAAAGAGGTATTCAGTAATTTAAATCTGACACTTCAGCCGGGCTCCATTTATGGACTGCTTGGCAAAAACGGAGCCGGAAAAACCACCCTGCTCAAAATGATGTGCGGGTTGGCAACTCCTTCTTCCGGATCGTGCACGACACTGGGAGAGAAAGCGGCCAGCAAAAATCCTTCGCTGATGCGCGAACTGTTCTTTCTGCCGGAAGAGTTTTACATGCCGGATATGCGAATCAGCAAATTCGTCAGCCTGAATGCACCCTTCTATCCGGAATTCGACATCAAGCAGTTTCACCGCTACCTCTCAGAATTTGAAATCAGTCCCGACAATAGTCTGCGTTCTCTGTCGTACGGAGAAAAGAAAAAGGTGATGATCGGATTCGGTATTGCCACAAACACACGCCTCCTTCTGTTCGACGAGCCTACCAACGGACTCGATATTCCCTCCAAAAGACAGTTCAGACGGATTATGGCATCCATTGCCAACGAAAACAGGTGCATCATCATCTCCACCCACCAGGTGCGCGACCTGGAGAGCCTGATCGACCACCTGCTGATTGTACACAACAACCGCATTCTACTGGATGAGAATGTTGAATCCATCACCCAAAAGCTCTGCTTCAAGACCGTACAAACGGTGAGCAACGATAAGGAAATTATCTACTCCGAAAGTTCGCTGAAGGGGCATAACATTATGCTCAACAATGTAAACGATGAAGATTCACAACTCGATATGGAGCTGTTATTTAACGGAGTGCAACACTGCCCTGAAAAGATTAACCAGATATTCAATTTAAATTAATCAAACGATGAACAATATTTTTTCTATCAAACGATTTGCATTGCTTGTTCGCAAGCTGTGGTTAGAGAATTACCTGTTGTATATCGGGTCATTCATTGTACTCGTGGCTTTCGATTTCTTTATTCTGTATCAATCCAATGCCTGGGATCGAAAATACACTCAACCTAATTTCGATACCACTTCGACCTTTGTTATTTCGTTAGGTGTCAGCGCTGTATTTTTTTTGCTGGCCTATTTCCGCACCATCAATACGCACACCAAACAACTTGCTTACTTCACCCAGCCGACAAGCACTCTCGAAAAACTGGTCTCCTCTTTCCTTTTTTTAGTTCCGGTAATGTTGATTGGATTTGGGGCCGCGCTGGCTATTTCGATTCCGGTAATGCACTCTATGCACGATTCATTCTACCACACCACCACCACCCTCTTTTCAAAATACGAGGTATCAACAATGAAAGATGCCATATTGGTTTTTCTCACGCTGCAATCGCTCATTCTGCTCGGGATGCACACCTTCAAACGATATGCCATTGTCAAGACTTCTATTGCCATCATCATTCTATTCATTCTGTTCTTTTATGCACTTCCGGGGCTGACTTTCAACTGGATTCTGCCCATCGAAGGATTCAGAAGTTGCGGCTACAACACAATTGACTTCCTGAAAAATCACGAATACGAACAACTGGTCTACAAAGACATACTCTTCCTACCCAACTATTTAGTCTATATCTGTTGGTTTGCCCTCTATTTCAAGATGAAAGAAAAACAACTATGACCTATGGAATTCAAAGATAAACATTCGATATACATCCAGATAGCCGACAGAGTGTGCGAAAAAATTTTGCTGGGAATTTTCGGTGAAGAGGATAAAATTCCGTCAACCCGAGAAATGGCCATAGAGCTGGAGGTCAACCCCAACACGGTTATCCGCACCTATGAGTATCTGGAGCAAAAAGAGATCATCTACAACCGGCGGGGAATAGGTTACTTCATCGCGCAAAATGCCAGACAAAAAGTGATGGAGACGCTACAGGATCCGTTTTTAGAAGATACGTTACCCGACGTTTTCAAGTCGATTCTCTTACTGGAAATCGATTTCAAAGAGGTAACGGCACGCTTCGAGAAATTCAGAAACGACTTTCAAAACGAAACGAATAAAAACAACGATTCTCTCCGACCCGAATGAGTATCTGAAACATAAGTCCACTTATTGTATTCAAACGAAAGAAAAACAAGCAGATGAAACGAGCATTAAAACAGGGGCTTAAGCCAAAAGACCATGTTCATTGCGAGTTACATGCGACAACTATTAAAAAAAATGAACACATGAAAACAAGTAACATCATAATAATAAGCACGTTCATCGTGTTTATTCTCGGCTTTGCAATCAACGCCGCAGGGATAAAGAAAATGTATGATCACACAAACTGGAATGATCCGTATCGCAATTATACAAAACACAACCTCAATAAAACCATCGACCGGGTGTATGTGATTGCACCCGACAGTACCGATACCTGGCCCTGGGAATCTGTCTTCTCTATCGTGCAAAGCAAAAGCAACATGCTGATGCTGCAAAATGAAGCTTATGCATCCTGGCAGGTAACCGATTCGGGATTGGTGGTTCGGCTTAAGCACAACGCCAAAGGGGTATTAGCCGTTCCTAACATCAAACAGGTTGTGATCGACAAACTATGGTGCAAACTGACTAATTTCGGTCTGGATTCATTACAGGTGAATATCTCCCAAAAGGACTCCAAACTAATTGTCCTCAACTCCAGAATCAATTATCTGAATGCATCCGTCAGCAATCAGGGTCAATTATGTATTGAAAAAGAAAATCGGGTCAATAAGCTAAATCTTGCACTTCAGGGCGGAGTATTTTCTTCCGGAGTCAGCATTCGGGACGTCTCTCAAACAATCACTCCCGATTCGCGAATAGAGCTTTGGAGCAGCGCTTTACAGGATATCGCGCAAAAGAAATAATTCCGTATCTCCCAAAAGTCTCCTTTTTTATAGCCGCACAAATGCTTAAACGCAAAGTAAATCATCATTTCGGGACAAATTTGTCCCGAAATTTTTCTCTCATTCGTAAAAAAAATAACACTTCCAGCCTCTCTTCTTTTTAAAATTTCTTATCGGATCTACTCTTTTTCACCAGAAATGGGCACTCAAAAAGCAGAGAGCCATTTTGGTATAAAACACATCAAATAAAAATATTTAAATAAATTTTGTGCTCATTGCTAATCTACGATATTGTCGTAGGTTTGTTTCGCAGAGTTAAACATTTCCTTCTTTTATTAAATCAAACCATGTATAAAACAATTGCTCTCATCGTCTTCTTATTCGGAGCCCTGATGCTCCATGCCGAGAACAAAAACCTACCGTATCAAATTGCAGGACAAGCAGTGGAAGCCGCCAATGGCAAAAGCGTTCCATATGCTACCGTCACGCTACAAAACGACAGCGCCAAAACGGTGAAAAAGGTCAGCAGCGACATTAACGGTAAATTCTCGTTTTTTGTAAAAGAAAAACGCAAATACACTGTCATTGTCTCCTTTATGGGGTTTCGGGAGGCAAAGGTAACCGCTAACGTAACCGGAGCCAAAACCGATGTAGGCCAGATTAGTTTAGAGGAAGGCGTTGTGATGAAGGAGGTCTCGATTGTAGCGCAAAAGCCATTGGTGAAGGTCGATCCGGACAAACTGACCTACAGCGTGGAAGCCGATCCTGAATCGAAGACATCGAACGTGCTGGAGATGATGCGCAAAATCCCGCTGATTACCGTCGATTCGGAAGACAACGTATCGCTCAACGGGCAATCCAACTTTAAGGTGCTGATCAATGGCAAAAGCTCCTCCATGATGTCGAACAACCTGAAGGAGATTCTTAAAAGCCTTCCGGCAAACAGTGTAAAAGACATCGAAGTTATCACCAACCCATCGTCGAAATATGATGCCGAAGGTGTAGGAGGTATTATCAACATCATTACCACCCAGAAAAAAATGGCGGGGTATAACGGAAGCATCAATAACGGTTTCGACTCGAGAGGCGGATACAACGCGGGCCTCTATCTGGCCACAAAAATCAATAAATTCAGCTTTTCAGGACGGTATTCATACAATTATTTCCGGGATCCTGAGAGCAAGTATACCTCCGACAGAACAAATTTAGTGAGCGATACCTACCATACCACCAACGCTTCCGGGTCGTCAAAATCGCACGGATCATCTAACAATTTCTCGGGAGAAGCAAGTTATGAAATCGATTCGCTGGATTTAATCAGCACTTCATTTTGGGGATATGGTTATGCCTATCGATCCAACTCTTTCTCGTCCAACAATGTTCTTAATGCAAACAATGTCCGGTCGCAATACTTTGACAATATAAGCACAGGAAGAAGCACTTACAACACATTGTCGGGCAATATCGACTACCAGCGCAGTTTCAAAAAACCGGACAAAACATTCACCGTATCCTACAAACTCGATAACAACCCGAACACGTCGAATTATCAATCGGACATTGCCAACACATTCAATTATACTCCCTATTCACAACGTTCGGTAACCGACGCGTTGACACGGGAACAGACCCTGCAGGTAGATTATTACGATCCTCTGTCGGCAAAACATCAGATAGAGTGCGGAATCAAAGCAATTTACCGCCAGAACGACAGTAACTCCGACGCCTATCTGCTCAACTCACAGACAGGAAACTGGGATTACAGTCAGACCAAAAGTAACGAACTGGATTACAACCAATACATACTCGGTGCCTATGGCGGTTATGTGCTCAAGCTAAAAAATCTGACGGCTAAAGGTGGACTCAGAACCGAGTTTACCTGGAACGATGCCACCTCCACTTCGGCCACGGTGGTTAAGTTCGACAATCATCTGCAGAACGTCGTTCCCTACATCACACTTAATTATCAACTAAAACCGGGAAAAAATATCAAAGCATCCTACACCCAGCGACTCTATCGTCCCGGAATCTGGTACCTGAATCCGTATGTAGACACTACCGATCCTCAAAATATCTCTTTCGGTAATCCTCATCTGAAATCGGAAATCGCACACTCGTTCGAGTTGGGTTATAGCGTATTTACCCCCAAGTTCAACTTCAGCCTCACCGGCAGAGGGGCCTTTACCAACAACTCCATCGAAAGTCTGTCCACCATTAGTCCGGACGGAATAAAATCGACCACCTACAAAAACATCGGTACCGATATGAATATGGGGTTAAATGTGTATGTATCGTACCGCCCCAGCGAAAAATTCAATATTTACTACAATGGCGGCGGTCGTTATGTAAAGATGGAGGCCAATAATGGCTACTCTATCACCAACAAGGGATATAGCTACAGCAATTATGTGGGAGCGCGCTTTATGCTATGGAAAAACAACTCCATCAGTTTCAACGGCGGTGTATATTCTCCGAGTATTATGTTGCAGGGAAAATCATCCACCTACTCCTACAGCGGAATCAGCATGTCGCAATCATTCTTCGACAAAAAGATGTCGGTAAATCTGTCGGTATCGAATCCCTTTAAAAAATCAATTGTATATTCCACTAACAGCAATGACCCCTACTACACACAGCATAGCGAAACAATTTACCCAAGCCGTAGCTTTCGATGCAGTGTGACCTACAATTTCGGAAAATCGGGGATGGATGTCAAAAAGGCCCGCCGGAGCATCCAAAACGATGACGTGAAAAGCGGAGGCAGCAGCAGTAGCAGTGGAAGCGAAGGAAATTGATTATGCTATCATTTAAAAAAGTAAGAGGATGTACCGAAAACAGTACATCCTTTTACTTTTTTAAATGACGTCGGAATTAACGGAACTAATCCACCTCTTTATAGGGAAGATTAAACTGCCCGCTTTTAAATAAAAGAGTTTCTCCTTTGGAGGATCGGGAAGCATCTCTGATCAATCTCACAGCAAACGTTCCGGAAATGGTTTTGTTCTTAGCATCCACACTATTTATATTCAACTTATTAGCAAATGATGGATCCATAGAATAAGAATCGGCAACAGCATCACCGCCAATGATATATTCCCAGCCGGAAACGAAATGCTTCACCTCACCTGACGGTTGGATGGATGACGATTTGAATGCAAGACTCACCTGTTCATCCTGATAATATGTCTGATCATGCTTATCACCGACAAGTGTAAATATGCTGTCCTTCTTGCTAAAGTTAGCCCAACTGGATGTAGAAAGCCAGACAGTATTGTCTTTCATGGCTTTGAAAGAAGATGCAATCTGAAAATCGGCATCGCTGTTTTTACTGCAGGAAAGCAATCCCAAACTAATCAACAAATAAGAGAAAACAATTTTCTTCATGGTCACAGTAGTTAAAAATTAAACAACCAATCGCATGGACATGTCATGACCTGTCCCTTGTAAAATCGTTTTTGGAATTTGGTAAATGGGGAAGTATACTGGCCGATGGTAATCAGACAGCGAGACAAATGTACTGTTTTTTTTGAGAGAAAACAACCCATAAAAAAACCGAAGGCATTACTCCTTCTCTTTATGGAATAATGCCTTCGGTTTATCTTCAACCGGCTTTTCAGAACGATTGCATGTCGCAAAGTTTTTTGTAATAGCCGTCAAGGGCAATCAATTCGTCGTGTTTGCCGCGCTCCACGATGCGTCCTTCGTGCATCACGCAAATTTCGTCGGCCCGCTTGATGGTCGACAAGCGGTGAGCGATTACGATGGAGGTGCGGTTCTTCATCAGGTTTTCAATGGCATCCTGCACCAGCCGTTCCGACTCGGTATCGAGGGCAGAGGTAGCCTCATCCAAAATAAGAATCGGTGGGTTTTTCAGAACAGCCCGGGCAATGCTTACCCGCTGCCGCTGGCCACCCGAAAGCCGTCCGCCACGATCACCGATATTGGTGTCATAGCCCTTTTCGGTTGCCATAATGAAGTCATGCGCGTTGGCAATTTTGGCCGCTTCGATCACCTGCTCCTCGGTTGCATTCTCCACCCCGAAAGCAATGTTATTGAAAAAGGTATCGTTAAACAGAATCGCTTCCTGATTCACATTACCCATCAAAGCCCGCACATCCTGCAAGCGCACATCGCGGATATCGATGCCGTCGATGGTAATATCACCTTTCACCACGTCGTAGAAACGGGGCAACAGATCGACAAAAGTCGATTTTCCGGATCCGGATTGCCCCACCAGCGCTACCGATTTCCCCTTCTCAACCGTCACATTGATATCCTGCAGAACCCAGTCATTTTTATATTTGAACCAAACATTTTTATATTCGATTTTGTTTTCGAAAGGAGGCAGTTGCTTCGGAGTCTGCGCCTCTTTCATCGTATTCTCCGCCTTCAGAATTTTGTCGACACGCTCAAGCGATGCCAACCCCTTTTGAATGCTGTACACCGCTTTCGAAAGATCTTTTGCCGGATTGATAATACTATAGAATACAACCAGATAATAGATAAAAGTCGGCGCCGTAATACTGCTATGATGGGTCAGAATAAGCATACCACCAAACCAAAGGAGGATAGCAATCACGACTGTTCCCAAAAATTCGCTCATCGGATGAGCCAGCAAATAGCGGGTATTGATGCGAAGGTTGGTATGCCGCAACGCTTCGTTAATTTGGGAAAAACGTGCTTTCACCTTATCTTCGGCATTGAACGCTTTGATAATACGCAGGCCACCGAGTGTCTCTTCAATCTGCGACAACAATTGCCCCAGCTGCTGTTGTCCAACCAGCGAACGTGCCTTCAGTTTCTTCCCAACCATGCCGATAAAGTAACCGCTTACAGGCAACAATACCATCACAAACAGTGTCAATTCCCAACTGATACAGAAGAGCGTAATGACGTAAACGAGAATCAGAATCGGGTTTTTGAAGATCATATCAAGCGAGCTGATCACCGAATTTTCAATCTCACCCACATCGCCTGTCATGCGCGACATGATGTCTCCCTTTCGCTCTTCGGAGAAAAAGCTGATGGGCAAACTGAGTATCTTACTATAAATATCGCGGCGCAAATCGCGCAAAACACCCGTCCGAATAGGAACAGTGTAGTAACTTGCCAGAAAAGAGAACCCGGTCTTCAGGAACGTGGCGATAATAAGGAATATTCCCAGAAACGCCAGTGTGGTTATCGCACCCTGACGCTGGATGGTATCCGAAATAAACCAAAAGACATTGTTTTTGATAGCCGCTCCAATCTCACTGATCGACCCACTCCAGCTCCAATCCTTGTAAACATACGTCGCACTTTCGATGCCAAAAAGAATTTGCAAAATCGGGATAATGGCTCCGAACGAAAACAATGTAAACAATGCTGAAAGCAAGTTTCCACCGATACTCCCTACCACATATTTTTTATACGGCGGGATAAACCGGATAAGTATTTGAAGAAATTTTTTCACAGATGATTTTCGTTTGATTAGAAACTAAACTCCGGTGTAATTGAACGGAGTAATGGCTCGTAACTCCTGTTTCACCGCTTCGCTCACGTCAAGCGTTTCGATAAACGCCTTGATAGAGCTTTCGGTAATGGCTTCATTGGTGCGGGTCAGGGCTTTCAACGCTTCGTATGGCGAAGGATAAGCCTCGCGGCGAAGAATAGTCTGAATACCTTCGGCCACTACTGCCCAGTTGTGTTCCAGATCGCGGTGCAGAGCGCTTTCGTTGAGCAACAGTTTGCCCAGGCCTTTCAGAATACTTTGAGTCGCAATCATCGAATGAGCAAAAGGCACACCCACGTTGCGCAACACGGTAGAGTCGGTCAGGTCGCGCTGCAAACGCGATACCGGCAATTTCACCGACAAATGTTCCAGAATGGCATTGGATATGCCGAGGTTTCCCTCCGCATTTTCAAAATCGATGGGGTTCACCTTGTGCGGCATTGCCGACGAGCCTACTTCTCCCGCCTTGATGCGTTGTTTGAAATATTCCATCGAAACATAAGTCCAGACGTCACGACACAGGTCGAGCAAAATGGTATTGAAACGTTTCACACCGTCGAACACGGCAGCCAGATTATCGTAGTTGGAGATCTGCGTCGTCCACTGCTCGCGCTGCAAACCGAGCGATTCGCTCACGAATTTATTACCGAAAGCTTTCCAGTCGTGATGCGGATAGGCCACGTGGTGCGCGTTGAGGTTACCGGTTGCGCCGCCGAACTTAGCCGACAGAGGCACGGCTTTCAACTGTCTCAACTGCTCTTCGAGGCGATACACAAATACCATAATCTCTTTGCCCAGACGTGTAGGTGATGCCGGTTGCCCGTGAGTCTTGGCCAGCATCGAAATATCTTTCCAGTCGTCGGCCATCTTTTGCAGCGTAGCGACCACTTTTTCGGCTTCGGGATAAAAGACGTTTTCGAGCGCCTCTTTTACCGAAAGCGGCACCGATGTGTTGTTGATATCCTGCGAGGTCAGTCCGAAGTGGATAAACTCTTTATGGTCGTGCAAACCCAGCAGATCGAATTTCTCTTTCAGAAAATACTCCACCGCTTTCACGTCGTGGTTAGTCGTCTGCTCGATGGTTTTGATGCGTTGTGCATCCTCTTCGGTAAAATCGGTGTATATTTTTTGCAACGCCGGAAAAACGGAGGCATCGACATCCGTGAGCTGTTCCAGCGGCAGTTTGCAAAGCGCGATGAAATATTCTATTTCTACCCGAACACGGTAACGGATCAGGGCATACTCGGAGAAATAAGCAGCATACGGTTCTGCCTTCGAACGATAACGGCCATCGACAGGAGAGATGGCAAAAAGAGGAGAAAGTATCATTTTATATTTACAATTTAGTCATTTGCAATTAGAACCTCAGATATATGAGCTATAAGCCTTTACTCTTTGTTCTATTTAAGAACCATTCGTTAGCCCGTTTCAGATCCTCGGGGGTATCGATGGCGATAGTTTCAGTGTCGGTAATGCCGATCTTGATACGGTAACCATTTTCGAGCCAGCGGAGCTGTTCGAGCGATTCGGCCAGTTCGAGCGGCGATTGCGGCAACTTGGTAATTTCGCCCAACACCTGCGCACGGTAAGCATACATGCCAATATGTTTGTAATAAGTCTGCTTCTTCAACCATTCGGTATGATCCGCATTGCGATAGTACGGAATGACGGAACGGCTGAAATAGAGCGCTTCGCGATTGGCATTGAAGACCACCTTCGGTGAATTGGCATTGAGCAACAGCTCAAAATCGTCATCGGACAAAAAGGGTTTTACCAACGTGGCAATTTGTGTCGAGGCATCATCGAAGCAAGCTTTCAACTCTTCGATTTGTTCGGGTTTTACAAACGGTTCGTCACCCTGAATATTGATTACCACGTCAAAGTTGCCTTCCGTTTTGGTCAGTGCTTCGTAGCAACGGTCGGTACCGCTTTTGTGTTGGTCGGAAGTCATCGCCGCCTTGCCGCCGAATGCCTGCACGGCATCGTAGATCCGTTGATCGTCGGTAGCCACCACCACCGTATCGAGTGCTTGCGAAGCCTGTTCATATACCCGCCGAATCATGCTTTTACCGGCAATGTCGGCAAGCGGTTTCCCCGGGAAACGCGTGGAAGCGTATCGTGCCGGAATGATTCCGATGAAATTTAAATCCATTTATTTCAAGTTTCAAATTCCAGATTCCCAATTCCAAACTTGCAGCAAATTATGAAATTTTTGAAATCTGAAATTTTGGAATATTTTATTTTTTTCCTGTATGTCCGAAACCTCCGGCACCACGATCGGTTTCCGAAAGCTCCTCGGCTTCGATCCATTCGGCCTGTTCGTGAGCGGCAATTACCATCTGGCAAATACGCTCGCCATCCTCGATCACAAACGGTTCGTTCGAGAGATTGATCAGAATCACACAAATCTCTCCGCGATAATCGGCATCGATCGTCCCCGGTGAATTCAAAACGGTGATCCCTTTTTTGATTGCCAGTCCACTGCGCGGACGGATCTGCGCCTCGTAACCTTCAGGCAGTTCGATGAACAATCCGGTAGGAATCAATTTACGTTCGAGAGGCAACATAGTCACCGGTTCAGCTAAATTGGCCCGAAGGTCGACTCCTGCCGAAAGAGAGGTAGCATACTGAGGAAGAGGATGTTTTGAGTGATTTACGATCTTAATTTTCATAGATGGAAAGAGGTTCTGTTTTAAACCACGAAGATACATGTTTTTTCGCGAACAAGCGACAATTCATTGACTTATAGCACTCGAGCAGCTTCTCTTATTTGCAAAAAAACGATAAAATAATTTCCGGAAAAGAGACCAAAATCGTATTTGTCAGCGTTTTTCACACAAAATCTTCCTGTTTTCGGTGCAAAAAATGTACATTTGCAGTTCCATTTAAAAAAATCACAAATCAACTTTTATTTCTCTAAAGAAAAGAGCTATTTTTCTTTTTTTCAACGAAATAGAATTGTTTTTTAAGAGCTGTTTTTTACAATGAATATTTCTTACAACTGGCTGAAACAATACATCGATACCGATTTAACTCCCGAAGAGTTATCGAAAGCGTTAACATCCATCGGTCTCGAAACCGGTGGCATTGAAAAAGTGCAAACCATCAAAGGCGGGCTCGAAGGGCTGGTTATCGGCGAAGTACTCACCTGCGTCGAACATCCGAATTCCGACCACCTGCATGTGACCACCGTCAATGTGGGAGCTGCCGAACCATTGAAAATTGTTTGCGGAGCGCCAAATGTAGCTGCCGGTCAGAAAGTTGTGGTTGCTACCATCGGCACGATTCTCTATTCGGGCGAAGAGTCGTTTACCATCAAACGCTCGAAAATACGCGGCGAAGAGTCATTCGGCATGATCTGTGCCGAAGATGAAATCGGCATCGGAACCAGCCACGACGGCATTATCGTGCTGCCTGCCGACGCGGTTGTGGGAACTCCCGCCAAAGAATATTACAACGTCAAAGACGACTACGTGCTGGAAGTCGACATCACTCCAAACCGTGCCGATGCCACCTCGCATTTCGGCGTGGCCCGCGATCTGGCTGCCTATCTGGCCGTAAACGGACTGAAAGGCACTCTCGTTAAACCTTCAGTTGACGCGTTTGCCGTTGAAAATCATAATTTACCCGTAAGCGTAACGGTTGAAAACAGCGAAGCTTGCCCGCGCTATGCCGGCGCAAGCATTTCCGGGGTTACCATCAAAGAATCGCCGGAATGGTTGCAGAACGACCTGAAGTCGATCGGGCTGCGTCCCATCAACAACGTGGTGGATATTACCAATTTCATTCTCCACGAAACCGGACAGCCACTTCATTCGTTCGATGCCGATAAAATTACCGGCAAACAGGTGATTGTAAAAACATTGCCCGAAGGCACCAAATTCACTACGCTCGACGAAGCCGAACGCAGCCTCAGCGACAAAGACCTGATGATTTGCGACGCAAACGGCGGCATGTGCATTGCCGGCGTATTCGGCGGTCTCAACTCGGGTGTTTCGGACAATACCACCAACGTATTCCTCGAAAGCGCTTATTTCAATCCGGTCTGGGTGCGTAAAACGGCTCGCCGCCATGGGTTGAACACCGACTCATCGTTCCGTTTCGAACGCGGTTGCGATCCCAACAACAACGTATACGTGCTGAAACGCGCTGCCTTGTTGATTAAAGAGCTGGCCGGCGGTACCATCTCCAGCGACATCGTCGACATATACCCCACCCCAGTCAAACCGTTTGAAGTAGAGATTACGTTCGACAAAATCGACAAACTGATTGGAAAAGAGATCGAAAAAGAGACCATCAAAAAAATTCTGCATCACCTCGAAATAGAGATTGCCGGTGAAACGAAGGAAGGCATGAAACTGCTCGTTCCGACCTACCGGGTCGATGTTCAACGCGATGTGGACGTGATAGAAGATATTCTGCGCATCTATGGTTACAATAATGTTTTGCCGGGCGAATCGGTAAAATCGTCGATCAGCTACTCCTCGAAACCCGACAGCCATAAACTGCAAAACCTTATTTCGGAACAACTTACCGGATGCGGTTTCAACGAAATACTGAACAACTCGCTCACCAAGGCCGGTTACTACGAAACATTAAGTTCGTTCCCCGCCGCCAATCTGGTGATGATGATGAATCCGCTCAGCGCCGACCTCAACGCCATGCGTCAAACACTGCTGTTCGGTGGCCTGGAAAGCGTTGCCTACAACGTGAACCGTAAAAGTCAGGATCTGAAATTTTACGAATTCGGCAACTGCTACTATTTCAACGGAGAAAAGAAAGAAGAGGGCAAACCGTTGGCGGCCTACTCGGAAGATATGCACCTCGGCCTGTGGCTTACCGGCAACAAAACGGCTCAAAGCTGGGTGCGCGCCGACGAAAAAACCTCTGTTTTCGAACTGAAAGGATATGTACTGAACATCCTGCGCCGCATGGGAATCAATTTCCAGAAGCTGGTTGTAGAAACAGAAACTACCAATGACCTCTTTGCCGAAGCTTTGGTTATCAAAACAAAACAGGGAAAACAGCTGGCTATTTTGGGCAGCGTTGCCAAAAAACAGCTGAAAGCACTCGACATCGACGTGCCGGTTTTCTTTTCTGATTTGAACTGGAACAACCTGCTGACAGAAAGTACACGAAATAAAGTTTCATTCACGGAAATTTCAAAATTCCCCGAAGTGAAACGCGACCTGGCATTATTGATTGATAAAAACATCTCTTTTGCCGAAATTGAAAAGTTGGCTTACGCAACCGAAAAAAACCTGTTGCGGAAAGTCCAGCTGTTCGACGTGTACGAAGGCAAGAACTTAGAAGCCGGTAAAAAATCGTACGCCGTCAGCTTTACCCTGCAGGATGATGCAAAAACCCTGAACGATAAGCAAATTGACGGAATCATGCAAAAACTTATCAAACAGTTTGAAGAAAAACTGGGCGCGAAACTACGGTAACCATACTAACCAAAGAGCAAAAACGATCAGACTATGAGTGAAATGACAGAACAACCCAAAAAGAGCCTCAATTTTATTGAGACCCTTGTCGAAGAAGATATTCGTGATGGCAAAAACGGAGGACGAATTCAGACCCGTTTCCCGCCCGAACCGAACGGATACCTTCATATCGGACACGCCAAAGCCATCTGCATGGACTTCGGTATTGCACGCAACTACAACGGCGTTTGCAACCTCCGCTTCGACGATACCAATCCTGTAAAAGAAGATGTGGAGTATGTCGATTCCATCATGGAAAATATCAAATGGCTTGGTTATCAATGGGGAAATGTATATTATGCCTCCGACTATTTTCAACAGTTGTGGGATTTTGCTGTCGAACTCATCAACCGTGGACTTGCTTACATTGACGAACAGTCGGCTGAAGAGATTGCCAAACAGAAGGGCTCGCCAACTGTTCCGGGCACCGAAAGCCCCTTCCGTAACCGCCCTGTCGCCGAAAGCCTCGAACTGTTCAAAAAGATGAATAGCGGCGAAATCGCCGAAGGTGCCATGGTATTGCGTGCCAAAATCGACATGGCCTCCTCTAACATGCATTTCCGCGATCCGATTTTGTACCGCATCATCACCGACCACCCGCACCACCGTACCGGTTACACATGGAAGGCCTATCCGATGTATGACTTTGCGCACGGTCAATCGGACTACTTCGAAGGAGTTACCCACTCCATTTGCACACTCGAATTTGTAGTTCACCGTCCGCTCTACGACTGGTTTGTCGATCAACTGAAAACCGACGACTACCGTCCCCAGCAGATCGAGTTCAATCGTCTGAACATTACCTACACGGTGATGAGCAAACGGAAAATGTTACAACTCGTTCAGGAAGGCCTGGTTAGCGGATGGGATGACCCGCGTATGCCGACTATCTGCGGTCTGCGTCGCCGAGGTTATACACCCGAAGCCATTCACAACTTTATTGAAAAAATCGGCTACACCAAATACGAGGGAATTATCGACTTGTCGCTACTGGAACATGCTGCCCGCGAGGTACTCAACACGAAAGCTACCCGCGTGAGCGCCGTGCTCGACCCGATAAAACTCATTCTGACCAATTATCCCGACGGACAAACCGAATCGGTAACAATGGTAAATAATCCGGAGGATGAAAGTGCCGGAACACACGAAGCTCCATTCTCAAAAGAGTTGTATGTGGAACGTGACGACTTTATGGAAGAGGCTCCGAAGAAATATTTCCGCATGACTCCGGGGCAGGAGGTACGCTTGAAAGGAGCATACATTGTAAAATGTACCGGATGCAAGAAAGATGCGGACGGCAAGGTAACCGAAGTATATGCGGAATACGATCCTGAAACCCGCAGCGGAATGGAAGGCAGTAGCCGCAAGGTGAAGGGCACTATTCATTGGGTAACCGTTGCAGATTCTGTGCCCGCTGAAGTACGTCTTTACGACCGTCTGTTTGCCGTTGAAAATCCAGCGGATGAAAAAGAGAAAGATTTCCGTGAATTACTGAATCCGGATTCGTTGAAAGTATTGAGCAACTGCAAGGTAGAACCCTGGCTGAAAGAGGCAAAAGCTTTGGACAATTTCCAGTTTCAGCGCATCGGCTACTTCAATGTAGATCCCGATTCTGCACCGGATAAACTTATTTTCAACCGAACCGTTTCGTTAAAAGACAGTTGGGCAAAAGTGAACAAATAATCCAAACTATACCACATAAAAACGGGAGATTGTTTCAGACAATCTCCCGTTTTTTACTTGGTGTTATTAAAACAATCGCCACCCCAACGTCAGGTAGAGGCTTTGCTTGTTGCCCTTTGTATTGACAACCTGATTGTTGTTAAATGTAACTCCGTACGTATTGGTGAAGTACTGCGAATAGCGTAAATCGAGCGAAATCGACATCAGATCGACTCCGAGACCACCTTCGGCTGCCCACGAGGCACTCTTAAAATCCTGCGACACTACGTTTGCATAGTGACTCAGCGTAGAGCTCGATCCGGCATCAAAAACGGCCTTGGGCCCGGCATTCAGTCTCACCGCCAGAGGACCTACACTCAAAACTCTATAGCCTATCAAAAGTGGCACCTCAATAGCCTGAGTCTTGTACGTTCCGGTCTGGGTAGTTCCTCCCACATTGAACGTTTGGGTTGTTTTCTTCACGTTCAGCAGCAGTTCCGGTTGAAAAAATATCTTCTTGCCACCTACCCGCATCCAGCCTCCAACCTGATATCCACTGGCAAATCCGGATTTGACCTGACTTACCGACGACGAAATCAGATCGGTTTGAAGAATGTTTTTGGAACTGAATGCAGCCTCATAGCCCCCCTTCAGTCCCACATTAAAGGTCTGTGCCGACAAAGCAATCCCCACTCCTAAAAACAAAACAGATAAACCCGATTTTTTCATACGATGATAATTTTTTTAAAAGGTCGTATGGAACTTCATGTCGCTGTAAGTTATTACGTATCTCCTGGACGTTGCGCAGCAACATGTTCGTTTCATACAAATATATTTATGCTTGTAATAATAACGGGAAGAATGGCGGCTATCGTATAAGAATAACCGAAAAAATTTAACCGTTTATTCCGGATCGACTAATATCCGCACCTAAACCATACCCATAGTTTTCACAATATGATATTATTGCGAAATTACATCTGTATAATTTGATGATTGTAAAATAAGGCGTAGATTACTCGTTGAATGGAGATTATAACTCACCTTACAGACGAGAAACGCGTAAAATCAGTTCCAATTGTAAAAAATGGCAACTGTAACGCTGGCTGCTTATACAATTCTATAATCAGATTATTTTCGGGTATGCAAAAAATATTTCCGGGTACCGAAATTCACCCAGTAGGTAATGAAGGTGGCTATCAGCTTCGAAAGCATGTAATACAACCCGACCAGTTCGGTAAATATCCATATCAGTGAAGTACTTAATCCCAGACCGATTGCCGAAAGTACCAGATAATAGACAAACTCACGATGCCGCTTTTCCACCACACGAACATCGAATACCCAACTGACACACAGATAGTAATTGACAACAGCACTAATGGTAAAAGAGAGGACGGAAGAGATGAGGTAGTTAATATGCAGGAAATGAGTGAAACCAAATAGCATTGCAAAATCAAACACCGTACACGAACCACCAACTATAAAATATTTGGCGGCTTGTTTTGCCGTTTCATTCTCGATGATAGCCCGCGTGTATCGGTTACGTAAAAGCCTCTTCAATGCAAAATGATTTTAATGTTTCCCGAACTCTCCGGAGGTCTATTCAGTAAACTGTGTCAGGGAAAGAGATTAGTCTATATTCCATCTATGTTCAAAAATAATAATAAATTGGGCCATAATTTGCTTCCATCCAGCTATAGGACCTACGTTTTCAAATAATTTTGTTTGTACCAAATAAAGCAACTTCATAAGCGCTTGATCATTGGTAAAAACACGTTTTGATTTAGTGACCTTTCGTAGCTGACTATTAAAGCTTTCAATGATATTGGTTGTGTAAATTATCTTTCTTATCATATCAGGAAACTCAAACATTTGAGACAGTTTATCCCAGTTTTCAAGCCAAGACTTAATGATATATGGATATTTAGCAGACCATTGTTCATCAAACTTAGCCAAAGCCTTTTCTGCTTGTTTTTTATCGTTTGCTTGATAAATCTCTTTCAACGAAGCAACTACAGCTTTGCGATCTTTGTAAGGAACATATTTGAGCGAGTTTCTTATTTGATGGACAATACAAAGCTGAACCCTTGCTTGTGGAAAAACAGCTTCAATTGCCTGAGAGAACCCTTTTAGGTTGTCAATACAAGCGATCAATATATCCTGAACCCCTCGACGATGTATATCATTGAGAACAGATAGCCAAAAAGCAGCACTCTCGGACTGACCGATATACATGCCCAATAAATCTTTGATTCCTTCGCGATTGATACCTATTAAGCAATAAACTGCCTTGCTTTTGATGGCATTATCTTCACGAACCTTGTAATGAATGGCATCCATCCAAACAATGGGGTATACACTCTCCAGAGGACGAGTCTGCCATTGTTCTATTTCTGGCACTATTTTGTCCGTAATAGACGTTATGGTTGCCGGAGAAATATTCATCTGATACATCTCACTCAAATGGTCACAGATATCTGTATAGCTCATTCCCAGAGCATATAGACTGATGATTTTATGATCAATCCCATCTCCAAGCGTTGTCTGACGCTTGGCTAATAACGTAGGATCAAAACTTCCATTACGATCACGCGGAGTATTTACCTGGATAGTTCCATAGTCTGTCTTGACCTGTTTGCTGCTTATTCCATTTCTTCTGTTGGCACCATTGGCCTCTGATAAATGACTGGCAATTTCTCCTTGCAAACCTGCTTCCAACAGTCGTTTCAACAAAGGAGCTAATACTCCATTTTCTCCGGAAAGGCTTTCTCCCTGTTTCAAACGCTCTATTGCTTCTGCCTCAAATGACTTGTAGTCAAATTTTTCTTGATTATCCATCCTGCTGTGTTAAGTGTTAGTAAAGTTATAATTTTACTCCTTTCCCTGACACAGTTTATTGAATAGACCCCTCTCCGGCACACTCGTTCAAATGTGCGAAAGCCTGATTTTGATTCTTCAAACAGGTAATAAGCGAGCCGAGCCGATCGAACATGGCATCGCCCGAATTACGCTTCACATACCACGGTAGATCAAGCCCCGACTGCTTCAGGTCAATGAACTCCCACGGATGGAAATAGAGGTTGAGATAACCATCTTTCTTCAAAGCCGCCTTAGCAACCAGTTTATAAAAAGCCAACGGATAATTATGTAGCGCCAACCAAAACAAAGGCAAGCGGATAGCGGGCGACACAGACACAGGTATCTGATAAACAACACCTTCTTTATATATTCTGCGTGGCTTTGTAAAATTGTTGTATTTGCCGGGAAGGTACGTTGGATGAAGCGAAGAATTGTAACTATAGCCTGCGTCGGCCAAATCATCAACGCTTACAGTGCCCATATTGGGCATTCTGAAGCCGGTAACCGGACAACCGGTCAACGATTCGAGAGCCTCACGCGATTGTCTGAGATGAACCGTCTCAAAACGGTTGTGAAAATATCCGTGCGATGCCACTTCGTGCCCTTCGGACGCCATGCGGGCAATAAGCTCTGGTGTATGAGAAGCAAAATTTACCGTACAAAAAAAGGTCGCGGGAATCTGATGGAGTGTTAACAGATCCAGAATTCGGTGCGTTCCTTTGACAGAAATTTCCATCTGCTGCTCAAACGACAATTGCTGCGAACAGGGAAAGGGGTTGTCGAACTCCTCTATATCAAAACTCAGAAAAATCATTCAAAAAAACATTTTATAAAACGGGAGGATTGTCTATATTACTCGAGCGGACAATGTAAAGTGGTCTGTTTTTCGACTGTATAAACATTTTGCCCAGATAGAGCCCGATGACCCCCAACACACACAACTGAAGTCCCGAAAAAAAGACAATAGTCAGAAGTACGGAACCCCAACCGTAAGCATAATGGCCCGAATAAAAAAAGGAAAAAAGTACATAAGGCAGGTAGAGCAATGCCAGCAACGACAGGCCGAACCCCACATAAATGGCCAGATAAAGAGGCCGTACGCTGAACGAGGTTACTGCATGAACAGCAAATTGCAACATTCTCCGCATCGTATATTTACTGGTCCCCGAAAAGCGGTCATTTGGTTCATAATCGATATGTATTTGCTTAAATCCCATCCATTTGACTATTCCACGAATAAACATATCGTTTTCTCTGAATCGTTTGAAAACGTCAACCACGGCTCTGTCCATTAACCGAAAATCAGCAGTTCCTTTCTCGATTTGTACATCCGAAAAGCGGTTGAATATGGAATAAAACGCATTTGAGGTTTTACGTTTCATCAGAGAGGTATTTTTCGATTCGGCACGACACGTATAAACGACATCGTAGCCTTCCTCCCATTTTTCGATCAGGAGTCGAACAAGTTCGGGCGGATGTTGCATATCACAATCCATAGAGATGACGCAATCGCCGTGGGCATAATCGAGGCCGGCTTTCAACGCGCATTGGTGTCCGAAATTACGGGAGAGTTCTATGTAAAATACCTTTTGATCCTGCGATGCCAATTTCTGAAGCTTTGCCATCGTATCATCGGTACTTCCATCGTTCACAAAAATAAGTTCCAAATCGTACGCATCAAAGGGAAAGCTCTCTTCAATTTTATTTTTAATTACAGCAACATTTCCCGACTCATTGTGTGCAGGCAACACTACAGAAACTAATTTTTTCATAGATTATTAACCGTTATAATGGCACTTAGCGGCTACAGAATTTTTATCGGCAGAGATCGTAAAAAATAAGAAGATGAGTAACATTTATTTTTCAAACAATCGTTCGCAAAGGTACTTATTTATAAGGAATGACGTGTATGGAAATTGAGAATTTATAAAAAAAAAGCTATTCCAACCCGTGGAACAGCTTTTACAAGAAAATGATTTTTATTCGCTGCTTACTATTATTCGGCAGGAGTTTCTTCAGCGGCAGGAGCAGCAGGAGCTTCAGCAACTGCGGCCTCTTGAGCTGCTTCTGCAGCAGTAGCAGCAAGAGCAGCTGATTCTTCAGCGCGTTTTTTTGCAATTTCAGCGGCTTTAGCCTGGTTTTTAGCAATTTCGGCTTCGAGAGCTTCTTTTGCTTTTGCAGCAGCGGCAGCAGCCAATTTATCTTTTACAGATTCGGTAGAGGCTACTTTAGTATTTTTCCAAGCTTCGAAACGTTTTTGAGCTTCGGCTTCATCAAAAGCACCCTTTTTAACACCGCCCTGCAAGTGTTTCATCATCAAAACACCTTCATCCGAAAGAATATTACGGACAGTATCTGTAGGTTGAGCACCGGTATTTACCCAAAACAATGCACGTTCGAAGTCAACTTCTACTGTTGCAGGATTTGTGTTAGGGTTGTAAGAACCGATACGTTCTGTAAATTTACCGTTGCGTGGTGCACGACTGTCGGCAATTACAATGTGGTAATAGGCATACCCTTTACGGCCGTGTCTTTGTAATCTGATTTTTGTTGCCATGTTTGGTTGTAAAATGATTTGTAAATAAGAACCTAAGTGCTTTTACACGAAAAGCGGTGCAAAGATAGGAATTATTTATCAGAAAATACTACGCCGTTGAATTATTTCTGTGAAAATCTTTGGGTTCCGTTTTTACAGCGATGGCAGACTCATTCCGGTTATTTTCCGGTACAAATCGAGGGCATACACGTCGGTCATGCCCGAAATATAATCGAGTACCGACTGCACCCTGCCGTAGGTTGTATCGCTTTTGGTTTCGTACTGCAATGGTATGCGGCGCAACAGTTGTTTGGAATACGATTTTTGCGGAGCCAACACGGCCTGAATCAGTTCGTCGAGCAGGGTAAGAATAATTTTATAACCGGCCAGCTCGATATCGAGTACTTCGGTGGCACAATAAATTTTTTTGAAAGCCACATCGGAGCAGTGTTGATAGGCCCGGGCCGAACGTTCGGGAAGGTGCTTAATCAACGAGCCGGTGAACTGTCCCGCCAGAATTTCCTCCTCTTTGTCGACAAAAATCTGCGCGCACTCACGCACCAGAATCCCCACCACCGACGACCGCAGGTAAGCAATCTGCTCGTTAATGTCGGTCACTACCGAGAAAATTTCCTGCGTTTTTACCCTTTTTTCGTCCGCCAAATAGCATAACAAAAGCTCTTTCGTCTCTTCCGAAGTGATAATTTTCAGTTTGTGCGCATCTTCGATATCCATCAGCTGATAGCAAATATCGTCGGCGGCTTCGAGCAGATAAACCAACGGATAGCGGGCAAAACGGGACGGATTTTCGGGATTGGGAATAACCCCCAGATCGGCCGCAATTTTACTGTACGTCTCCTCTTCGGAATGAAAAAATCCGAATTTGGACTTCTTCGGATCGGCAAAATTGGAGAGATAGGGATATTTTACGATCGATGCCAGCGTGGAATAGGTAAGCGCAAAACCACCTTCGCGGCGACCGTTGAACTGGTGCGTCAACAAGCGAAACGCGTTAGCATTTCCCTCGAATTTGGTAAGATCGCTCCACCATTCGTCGCCTACCTTCTCTTTCAGCGCCAACCCTTTTCCTTCCGAAAAATAGGTTGAGATAGCATTTTCGCCTGAGTGGCCGAAGGGAGGATTGCCCAAATCGTGTGCCAGACAAGCCGCCGAAACAATCGATCCAATTTCGTCGATAAAAGGCACAGAATCCTTATATTTCGTCTTCAGCTTACGGCTAACGTTGTCGCCCAGCGAACGACCTACACAGGCCACTTCCAGACTATGTGTCAACCGGTTGTGCACAAAAATGCTGCCCGGAAGCGGAAATACCTGGGTTTTATTTTGTAAACGACGAAAAGGAGCCGAGAAGATGAGCCGGTCGTAATCGCGTTGAAATTCGGTACGATCATCGGCCCGTTCGGAGTGATAGTGCTCCATCCCCAGTCGTTTATTGGTCAGCAAACGCGACCATTCCATTCTATCCATATTTTAAGAATTTGAGAAACAACGTTCAGCGAAGCTAATGTGGGAATTTGAATATTTGAGGATTAAATCTGCATACTCCAATACAAATTTCCGAATTTCAGTTCGTAGCCGTATCAAAATTGATAGCGGAAATTCTGTTCTCTATTTTCTGTTTTCAAAAATTACCCAACTCGTTCCTACAGGAGCATCTTCTATTCCTTCCAGACATTTTCTCATCTGCGTATTCCACTGATCGGCCCGCGGATTATTCTCGGTAGTTTTAAAATTGAGATCTTCCCATTTACTCCCTTTCGGAATAGTGATTACCATCATCAATTGTCGTTCGGTACGAAAAATCAGTAACTGCTGAACACTGGCATTGCAAAAACCTTTCGATACTTCGGGCCATTTTTCAGGCTGCGTGCGATGAGATTCCATATACAGCCTTTGCATTGCCGTATCTTTCACCAGATCGGCCGTCATTATCACGTTGTCCCGCTCTTTTATAATATCGTCTTTGGTATATTTCTTGCGGTCGAAAACATAAAACGGACGTTCGTAGAGTTTCACCTTTACAGCAGGAAATTTCTTTTCAAGCTGCAATTTTACCGTATTGATGTCGGTGAAATACGAATAGATCACCCAGTGCTTGTTCCATTCGTATACAGACGTGGTATCGATCTTATTCTCCCTGCAAAATTTCACTATGTCGGACAAATGCAAACGGGCATCACCTTTGTTGACAATCTCAACTATCGACGGATACTGTGTCGATTTCTGAGTACAACCAGCTACCAAAAGTAACATAACAAGGAGCATAAAACCTCCTTTAACCCCTTTTTGAAAAGGGAATAAAATATGTTTCACGACATTTGTCTTCATTTTATCCATACTATCTTATTTTTAGATACTTTACTTCATCAGCATTGGCGAATTCCTCTCTCCTCGGAAAGGTTGGAAAAGCTCTTATCAAAACATCCTTTCAGACAAGCCACATTAGCGCCATAGTCCTACTTTCACGTTATGCACATCTCTCGTGCCGCGCGAACGTTCGATGACAAAAGATTTTTCTACTCATTTTGCCAATATCTCAATTGATTTACAGCACATAAAATCAACTTGTTTGACAGCCAGATGCTATCGGGTATTGGCGATATGAGTCCGAACAATTCACGCTTTCTCCATCGCTTTTAATCCGTTGCAAATATCGCCATTTCTTTTCAATATCGTAGAAATATTTGTATTACTGCGAATGGATGGCAAAGCAACACTGCCGATTGGTTTACCTCCTTACTTAAAAATGAATCCTCCACCCTTGTTATTGCTACAGTAATAAATATTTGTATTACTTTTGTGTGCAATTTGGGTTTTTATTGTATGTTATATAACGATTTTACCATCAAATTATTATCACGTTTATATATTCATAACGAACGTATCCATATTCTTAATTACATTTCATATTTACCAGCGATATATATAATTGTACTCTATTCATCATTCCTAAATTCAATTTATTATGAACATTCCTGAAAACCTCTATTACACCGCAGAACATGAATGGATTCGCATTGAAGGTGAAACCGCATTTGTCGGAATCACAGATTATGCTCAAAGCGAATTAGGTGAAATTGTCTTTGTCGATATCACCTCCGTAGGTGACACTCTTCAGGCGGGCGATACATTCGGTTCTATTGAAGCAGTAAAAACGGTTTCCGATCTGTTTTTACCTGTCGATGCCAATGTAGTGGAGTTTAACGAAGAACTCAATGACCATCCGGAATGGGTTAGCGACGATCCTTACGGCAAAGGCTGGATCATCAAAATATCGGTGTCCGATGCCTCTCAAACAGCAAATCTGTTGTCTGCCGAAAAATATCAGGCTTTGATAGGATAACCTTTTTTACCAAAAGAACCGAATCAAACATGGGAACCTCATTCGTCAAACGGCCACTTTTATTATTATACTTCGCCATTTTGTCGTTCATGGTTTCCGCCCAGAATGAGACACTGGTGATCGGGCAGGTCTTTGACAGGTTTACCCAACAACCCGTGTCCGGAGCAACGGTTCGATTTATAAATACCTCCATTTCCACCACAACCGGAAATGAGGGGTATTTTCTATTGAAAAGCGTATCCCGTGCTTCAAAGCTGACAATCATTGCCAACGGATACAAAACATTCAATCTCCGCATCAAAGGCCGATCAACTCTTGGCATCGACATTTGGTTATCGCCAAAAGATCCATCCGAAATTCCGATGGAGAAGGTGGTCGAAGACCCGGTTTCCCGATCGGTTATTGAAAAAGTAATTCAAAACAAAAGCATCAACAGTCCGCCGTCGGGATACAACCCCACCACCGTATCGGATCGATTGAAAGCTTTTGCCTACAATGTTCCACCCAGCTGGATGACCGATGCCAATGCCCGGAAAGCGGCAAGCTGGTCGCCCGACTCTCTGTTTACGGTTCCACTGTTTACCGCCGACAAAATTTACCGTCAGCCATACTTCCCTTCTGTAAGAGAGAAAAAAGAGCTTTTCAAAAATACCCAGATTACTATTCTGCCTCTTGACAAGGAGTATGTTGAAAAGTTGCTGCTATTGCTGACCTTACAACAAAACTTCTACAAAGAGCATGTAGAAATTCTCGGCAAATATTTTTTAAGTCCGCTTTCAAAGAAAACGCACAAACACTACGTGTTCTTTCTTCAGGACAGTTCGTTCGTGAACAACCGCAAATGTTACACCATCGGGTTCCGACCCAGGCAACGGGATGTTTTGCTTCTATCCGGAAGCATGGTAATCGATTCGTTGACTTCGGGTTTAGTGAGTATCGATGCCAATATTCCGAAAACGCTTTCGATCAACTTTGCCCATTCGCTCTCTATCCGGCAAAAATTTGTTCCAAACAAAGGGCGCTGGGACTACAATAGCATCAACACGATACTCGTGCTAAAACTACCTCTGCCTGTCGGAATGCACCAACGCCCTGTGCTCGGAGTAATCGATAAAGAGCTGCTCTTCTCTCCGCCGACACACGATGACGGCGACCTGGCCCGAATCGACGTGATGCGTCAAAAAGAGAGCAAACCGTTAAGCGACTCTATCTATACGGGTGTCATTCAACTGAATAAAACCCGATTCATGCGCGGAATCAAATGGTTTACCGACCTGATGATGTATCAGTATGCCCATGTAGGCAAAATTGATATCGGACCGATCAATTCACTGTATCACAAAAACGCACTTGACGGCCCTACCGCAGCTTTCAGTTTTCGGACAGGTGAAAAAATGTGGAAAAACTTCAGCATCGGAGCTACCGTCGGTTATGCTTTCGACAACCGTACATGGAAATTAGGTGGACAGGTTCTTTACCGTTTCCCGACCAAAGAGTTTCAGCAAGTAAATTTTTCGTATAGTAAAAATGCCTATCGTACAGGATTTAGCGAAGACGTAATGCTTGTGAATGAGAAAAAAGTTTTTCTGAGTGATGATAACCTATTTTCTACCCTCTTCCGTTATAAACCGAATTACGCGGTAAATGATGTGGGAACCTGGAAATTTCAGTACGAAAAAGAGTGGCAACGCGAGTTCAAAACTACGCTTGTCTTATTCGACAACCGTTACTATTCCAATCAATATGTTCCATTTGTGAATCAGGGAGATCCCGTGCCGAGCATCTTGCACTATGGAGCAAAGCTCGACTTCCGGTTTTCACGAGATCAGTTGGTTTGGGATGGCTTCTTCGGGCGCCGGTTTTTGTCAAACCACTTTCCGGTATTCCATTTTCAGATAGAAGGAGGCCAATCTTCTATCAATAAGGTTATCCGCAATTATGGAAAAATACAGGCGACGGTAAAACAGTCGGTCGACTTTATTGGTGGAACGATTTATTACACCGGAGAAACAGGCTATATCCTCGGCAAAGTGCCTTTCCCTCTATTGTCGTTCGAACGCGGTAATGAGACGTTGGAGTTTTCGGACTACAATTTCAACCTGATGAACAATCTCGAATACGTGGGAGACAAATATGCCAACCTTTACGTCGATTATTACTCCTGCGGTCTGCTGCTCAAGAAGCTACCGCTGATCCGTCTGCTGAATCTCAAAGAGATGTTTTCTCTCCGGGTTGCAGAAAACGGGCTTAGCAACAAACATGTAAACCTGATAGCCTTACCCCCGGGATCGCAGACACTGAACACGCCCTACGTTGAAGTGGGTGCAGGGGTATATAACATTTTAAGCTGTCTGGGCATACAATCGGTGTGGCGGTTAACTCACCGGAATGATCCTCAGGCCAATAATTGGGGAGTACGCGCGCTATTTTATATCGCTTTTTAAGAGACGATCCGCTACAAACGGCAAAATATTCTCTACCTTCGTAACATCATATTATAAAAGCCGGTGTCTCTCATTTTTGTACAATGAAATTGTCGATCAATCATATATTTATTCCACTGATAATTATACTGTTAAGTTGCGGGGATAATAAAACATCCATTCCCCCCATGCCTGTAAGTATGAAACTAAATCTTATCGGAGCTGACGTATCACTCCAATCACTCGGTGCATACAAAACATACACGAAGGTATCGACCGGATTGGAATCGCTTGGCTTCGGAGGCATTTTAGTGGTACATGCAATGGTTGACGACAGCTATTATGCTTTTGATTTGGCCTGCCCCTACGAAGTGCTACGCACCGTTCGGGTAGAAGTGCAACCGGATTTATCAGCCAAGTGCCCTCAATGCGGATCGAGATACCGGATTATGGATGGGTCGGGATGGCGCATCGACGGACCGTCGAAAGAGAAATTGAAACAATACCATATCTACCCGTCAGGTAATTACCTTTACGTCACCAATTAATACTATTGAAAACAAAGATGCTTATGAGTCGTAAGAAAATAACATTGATTGCTACAGCTATATGCATTCTGATGGTCATTGTCGTTACCTGGCGGTTTTCATTTATCCTGAGTAACGTCTTCATTAATCAGTCCGGTTTTATTACGAAGGACAAGAAAACATATTATAGTCCGTTACTATCCGCTTCGTTACAGGATAGTTTAGGCTTATTGGTAAAAAAAGCGGAACAACGTAACATTGCTTTCTGGGGAGGGGACGGACGCAACTACAAACTGATTTTTTGCGCCAATCAGAATGAAATGAATAAATACTCGGGAAGTGCACAAAACCACACTGTGAGCCGCCATACATTTTGGGGAACATTTACCGTTTTGAGCAAGGAGGGATTCGATCTCGATATCATCAGCCACGAGCTTTGTCATTCGTTCTTCTGGTCTGAGCTGGGCTATTTCGATCAACGCAAAATTCCGACATGGTTTGATGAGGGCTTGTCCATGCAACTCGACTTCCGCCCTTTTTTGAAGGATTCCATGCTTGAGAAAAGCTATGTGACCAACTACGACACGTTAAAGAGTATCGCATCGCCCGAACAATTTTACAAAGGAGGCTGGCCGCTGATGAAAAAGAATTATATTATCGCCCGGATAGAAGTAAAGCAGTTTCTTTCTTCGTGTGGAATAGAGGGAATCCGGCAACTCATCGAAAACCTGAACAAAGGAGATGATTTCATCTCCTCGTACCAAAAAATAAAGGAATCCTGTCATGGAGCGTCGCGATTACTTGGAGAGGGAAATTGAAAAGATGCACGCGGTGCTTCAAAAGATATTCCGCATGCGTGTCGATAGGGAAGAGGAGGCACAAGAGATTATCTCAACCGAACTGGTGCACTATTTCAACACTACCCTACTCCAATTGCAACAAATGTCCGAAGAGGAATTCCAGCTCTTTGCCAAAGACAAAAGTGCCTCTTTGCTCAGTTACCTTGGAAATTTGCTCTATGCCTCCGTCAACATTGACCGGCCATTGACAGAGACCGACAAACGCTCCCTGAAAAAGACACTTTTTGCCTGGAAGAGCTGGGAGGTAAAGACCAAAACGCTGGATCTGGAGCAGATGGAAAATCAGACTAAAATTATTGCTCTGCTACACGAATAAATCAACCGCCATTCACCTGTTTGAAATGATGAAATTTATCCGCATTCTATTTGTCGCCTTTTTATTGCTTCAGGCAACCGCCGTTTTTGCATGTACCACAGCCCTCGTTTCAGGTAAGTTCACCCCCGACGGTCGACCGCTGTTGTTCAAACAACGCGACACCGACGAATTGCACAATAAAATAGAATTCTTTCACGACGGAAGGTACGACTACGTAGGATTGGTCAACAGTAACGACCCGTCACACGCCGTCTGGGGCGGGTACAACAGCACAGGCTTCGCCATTATCAACTCCGCGTCGTATAACCTCAACGAACACGATCCAGCAGCCATCAAGGACAAAGAAGGCATTATTATGAAGCTGGCGTTGCAGCGGTGCCGCACTGTTCGCGACTTCGAGCAGTTGCTCGATTCGTTGCCTAAGCCTCTGGGTGTAGAGGCCAACTTCGGCGTTATCGATGCGCAGGGAGGAGGCGCCTATTTTGAAACGGGAAATTCGCATTTCAAAAAATACGATGTCAACGATCCGGCAGTTGCACCCGACGGGTACATCATCCGAACCAATTTCTCCTTTTCGGGCAACCGCAGCCATGACAAGGGCGTCAGCCGCTATCTGGAAGCCGAGCAACTCTTTACCGGCGCCGCACAAGACAAAGCTCTTTCCTGTGATTTCCTGCTGCACCGGGTCTCACGTTGCCTCACGCACGGACTGACAAAAGTAAACCTGTATGATGCGATGCCTCAGAACGGAGATTCGCCGGTCTATGTGCCGTTTCGCGATTTTATTCCGCGCTATATTACGTCGGCTGCCATTCTGATTCAGGGCACCAAGCCATACGAACCGACCGCGCTAACCACCATGTGGACGATTCTCGGATCGCCGCTCACCTCGGTGGCAATACCAGTATGGATCGGTAGGCAAGGCAATTGCCCGAACATTTTGTTGCCGGATGCAAGCGGAAATGCTCCGTTGTGCGAATGGTCACTGAATCTGAAAAAGCAACTTTTCCCGGTAGAGAAAGGAGAAGGAAACGATTACCTCAATCTTTCGGCATTATTGAACAAAGAAAATAAGGGTATACTACAAAAGAATCTTGTGGTAGAGAAAGAGATTATCCGCCGCGCAGAAACGGAGCTGAATAAGTGGAGAAGCAACGGAATCGACGAGAAAGAGATGGGCGACCTGTATCGCTGGATAAACAAATACGTATCCGAATATTTTTCACAAACACCCGGATACCTTTAGATTTTGGTTAGTGATACTGAAATGAGAGTCCTACAGGTTTCTGTTTTTCAACCTGTATTTTGCCATCTCTTCAAACTCGGTCCCTGCCATTCCGTAGTTGCAATAAGGATGAATACTTATGCCACCACGGGGAGTAAACAGTCCGGTTACCTCAATATATTTCGGTTCAAGCAACCGAATCAGATCCTTCATCACAATGTTTACGCAATCTTCGTGAAAATCGCCATGATTGCGAAAACTAAACAAATATAGCTTCAAACTTTTACTTTCAACCATTTTCCGGGCCGGAATATAGTCGATTACCAGTGTCGCAAAATCGGGCTGGCCGGTTATCGGACACAAGGTTGTAAATTCCGGACAGTTGAAACGCACCCAATAATCATTACCCGGATGTTTGTTATCAAACGTCTCCAGCAATTCAGGCGCATAATCGGTCGGATAGTCGGTTTTCTTTCCCAGATGGTGTAGTTCCATAAAACTATACTTCTTTTACTTTCCAAATGCTATACGAAACATCGGTATCGTAAACATCGGTTTGTTCTTTTTTCTTAATATAATTCACAACCTGTTGTGTGACAGGAAGAATAATCACTTCATACAACGTTTTCAGCAATGCCTGAGTGACAATCATTAAAACCAGTTGGTGAGCCGACAATATTCCCCAGAATGCAATCGAGATAAATATCGTCGAATCGGCGGCTTCGCCTACCACTGTTGACGCGATAGCACGTACCGAGAACTTATTTCCGTTCATGGCAACTTTCATTTTGCTCATCACGTAAGCATTCAGAAAAGAGCCCGCCAGAAAAGCCAACAAACTGGCTACTGCAATACGCGGTGTTTGCGATAAAACGGTGCTGAAAGCCTCCTGCCCAGACCAAAAAGGCGCCGGAGGTAATGCCACGGCAAACTGATAAAACAGCACGGTAAAGAAATTCATTCCAAACGCCAGCCATATCATAAGGCGGGCCTTCCGAAACCCCCAAACCTCGGCGATGACATCGTTGATGATGTAGGTGATCGGGAAAAGGAAAATTCCCACAGGTATTGCTACCGAAGCGATAACAACAATCTTTGCCGCAACTAAATTGGAAATTAATAAACAAGTGGTGAACACCACTGTCAAAAGCAGAAATACAGGAGAAATACTTTGTTTCATAGTCTTGTTTTTTACGTGGTTACCAAGAACACGTGTAAGAATATTTACAATTTATTCATTTTCGGTTTTGAATTGGTTTTCACCGATAAATGAATTTGTGGGCAGTGATGGATTCGAACCACCGTAAGCGTAAGCTAGCAGATTTACAGTCTGCCCCATTTGGCCACTCTGGTAACTGCCCCTTGCATAAAGCGGGTGCAAAGATAAGAATATTCTGCAATAAAACAATGACACCGGTCAATCATGCGTCATTAAAATCGACTGCAATGAAGATTCTTCTTTTTGCTCTTTCTGCTTTCCGAGACAGGTTTCTATTCGCTTCCTAAATTTCCAACAGGTCATCTGGTTCAGACCCAGCCGGTCGGCATAACAATAAGACGACAACGACTTTCCCTCCACACACACCGTGTACGCAATATAAAATGCCTTGTTGATAGGAAATTTACAATTATGAAAAAGCGTATGTGCTGTGGCCGATTCCTCTGTTTTGCATCGGGTACACCGCCTTGAAGAGGGAGATTTTCCTTCGCAATAGTTTGTATTTCCGCATTTCCGGCACACAAATCCATCCTCCCATTTAATATCGGCAATAAAGCGCAACGCTTTCTCGCTGTCATCAAACAGCTGCTGAGCCAGGTCTGCCGGGATAGAATTTTTAAATAACATAACGAATAAAGGAACATTCTACATGGAGATACAAAAATAGGAATAAAACAGTGAGTTTATTCTGATTTACCCCCATTAAGCGGTGACAATCCTCAATACCACCCAGGGATTGCCAACAGGCGTGGTTATAATTTTATATGCATAAGATTATTCGCAAGCGCTATTAAAGAATAAGGCAGGAGAATTCAAATCCGCAGATATGAATTCTCCTGCCCTGTCTGTTCCCAAAATACATAGTTAGAAACTACGTTTTAAGGCAATCATCTTAATCGCTGTTACGGCGGCCTCATCGCCTTTGTTGCCATACCGGCCTCCAGCACGATCGGTAGCTTGTTCCATCGTATCAGTCGTCAACAATCCGAAGATAATGGGTACAGGTTGCGTAGCATTCAGGTATGAGATGCCTTGTGTCACGCCCTGGCATACATAGTCGAAATGCGGCGTATCACCACGCACAACAGATCCGAGAGCAATAACAGCGTCAACATGCGCATGATCGGCCAAACATTTCGATCCATAAACCAGCTCAAAACTGCCGGGCACATACTGAACAACAATCTGATCGGGATTAGCTCCCTGCTTTTGCAAAGTTTGCAAAACGCCATTCAACAACCCCTCGGTAACATCCGGATTCCATTCCGACACAACCACTCCAAAGCGCATATCGCTGGCAGATGGGAGTTCTTCACTTTCGTAATCGGACAAATTGTGATTTGCAGTTGACATAAATTGATTGAATTAAGAGATAAAAAAACTGCTTCAACAGATTTGAAGCAGTCTCATTTTAGTGTGCAATACACTATTTATTATTTTTCCAAAGCTTGTGCACGGGCAATGTAACGATCCATATCAGCAGCTTCCTGACTTCTGACGTATTGGTCTTTTATTTTAGTATATGCTTCAACTGCTTTTTTATAATCGCCACGGCTTTCGTAAGCAATCGCTGCTTTCTTCAAATAGATCGGACTAATCATTTCATTGTCAACATCAGCAGCTTTCAAAAAGTATTTAATTCCCTCTTCAACCTGTCCCAGTTCAACGTAACTGTCTCCGATAAGACCTGTAATCGACGGCGCGATATTCAAATCTTTTCCGTTAAATTTCTTCAGATATTTGATCGCATTATTATAATCTTTCAGTTTATAACAACATACACCTGCATACGCATTAGCGAGATTAGCCGAGTTGGTCATACCATATTCATCAACCACTCCCTTAAACCCGATGCAGTTTTCAGTTCCGTCACCGTTTAGGGCAACCTGAAACGAATCGACAGCAAAATAATTCTGGCATACAGCCAATTTTGTTTCGGCTTTGCTCTCTCTCGGAACAAGATACCAGTTGCGGAAAGCCAGAATGGCTAACACTACCAGGACAACGATGCCTACCCCGTATAAAATTTGTTTTTGATATTTTTCGATAAAAGCTTCTGATTGACTCAGCACATTTTCAACGGTCTTCAGATTATCAGGTTCTTGAGCTCCTTTGTTTGTTGCCATAAAGCATGGAATATTTAGAAATGAAAAAATCGATTTGAAGCGCAAAAATACACAATTATCGCCAATATTTAAAAAGTTCTTGCTTTTTTTCACCTGAACATTCGGGAAAACATCCGGACAACTAAAAAAACGACTCCCTGATTCTGTCGAATATCCATAAACCCCCATCCTCCGGGACATAAACAAGCCCTCATGTTAATTACTTAATTTTTACTTTAATTTATTTTCGTTGGCTGTTTCCCTGTAATTATACCAAACAAAGTGGAAAGTAAGTTGAAAAGCAGACAGAATAATATCGAACCAATGACGTCCGCCTATTCTAAGATACAAACATCATATGATATATATAATTGTTTTTATGACAATTACAAACACAAAAAAAGGATATATAAGAAATTGGAAAATTAAAAAACACATTGCATTTTTATATAACATTATTTAACTAAGATAAAATATGTGTTTGCTTTGCAGAATACACTAAATATATGTACATTTGTTTTGTAGTGTGATTTAAAAGCAATATACGTATACAAAAGAAAACAATTATTGGAAATTGTTTTTCCGTTTTATTTACGACCGAAAGATCTTTTGAATTAAAAACCTGATTACAAAATCAATACATCACAACTAATAAGATCTCCCTCGGTTGAAATTACGCCGACCTAAATAGAAAAATTTCTGTTTGGAGTAGAGTTTATAACAAACAGAAATGTGTATTTATTAAAAAAAATTTAGCTTCCAATTTGCTTTTTCACATACAAATAAGCTTACGAGCTTTCTTCTAATAATCTAAAGGGAAAATTCCTGATCTTTTTAAATGAATTAGGTCTTCTTCTTCAAATACGAATGAGAAGACTTTGATCGAATGCAATCTGGATATGCAGAATTGTATCGGATTTCGTTTTCTGTTTTACAGAAAAACGATACGAAAATACAACCGGCATACCCATTATAAATGATTGCATATTAAATGCTTGCATAAAAGCGCTGATTTGTTGTAATATATAACGAACAAACGGTGCCATTTATTGCAATAAACGCCTATTTGGAGTCAAAAAAAACGATTGTCTTTATATTAATGTATTTATATATATATTATGAAATATTGCATTATATTGTACTTGTTTTTAATATTATCGGGAAGCATAGCAGCGCAAAATGCCTCAAGTAGTGCAGGCGGTGATATCCAAAGTTCTAACGGGAGCTGTATCAGTTACACGTTAGGCCAAATTGCATATACAACCCTTTCCAATGCCGGAAGATCATTTGCAGAAGGAGTACAACAAACGTATGCCTTGCACGTGTCTCCCATTGACCCGGAAGATGAGACAGATGGTGTTTCTATCAATTGCATTGTCTTTCCGAATCCGACATCGAACAACGTGACTATAACTATAAAAAATGCAGACCCGGCCTCATTTCAGTATTTGCTATACACTTCAAACAGAAGATTAATCAAACAAGATAAAATACAATCGAGCAGCACCGTAGTACCTATGGTTGATCTGCCAACCGGAGCGTACCTATTGACAATTAGCAGCTCCAAGAAGAATATAATACGCATTTTTAAAATTATTAAGGACAACACGCTACGATGAAACATCTGCTACATTTGCTTATTGCCCTGTTTATTACAACATTCTTGTATGCTCAGGCTCCTCAAAAAATGACTTATCAAGCCATTATGCGAGATGCGACTTCCACTTTGATACAAAATAAAAACGTGGGCATCCGAATTAGTATACTACAGGGAACACCAACGGGCACCGCTGTCTATTCGGAAACTCATGCGGTATCCACGAATGCAAACGGGTTGGTAACTATTGAAGTCGGAGGAGGTTCTTCTCCATCGGCCACCTTCAATTCCATTAATTGGTCGAAAGGGCCCTATTTTATAAAAACAGAAGTAGATCCTACCGGAGGCAGCAACTATACCATTTCCGGATCGAGCCAGTTATTGAGTGTGCCTTACGCTCTTTACGCGGCAACCAGTGGCTCATCAACCGGATCAACGGCGATAATCGATAGCCTCACGTCCACATCTGCAACTTCTGCCTTATCGGCCAATCAAGGAAGCGTATTAAAGTCTATGATTGACAAAATATCGGGGAGTTCCTCCAAATTAACTGGTGACGTAACATCCAATGGCTCTACGACAAAAGTTGTCAAATTGCAGGGAAATACAGTTGCTGCAGAAGCCCCGGTAGTTGGTCAAACGTTACAGTACAACGGACTGGTCTGGACTCCATCCACCCTTTCTTTAACAGGTGATGTAACCGGAACCTATAACTCCACAAAGGTAACTCAGCTACAAAACATTCCGGTAGCCGTTACCGCTCCGGCAACCGGTCAGACACTCCGCTTCAATGGCGTTGCATGGATTCCCGATTACCCCTTTGCCACGAATGTGCAAGTATATCCGCAGATACCCGGCATATATGCCACCAATGTGCAAGATGCTCTTTATCAACTCAAACAACAAATAGTAGTCGCTGCCGGAGGAGGAATAACATCGGTCTATCATGATGGAACAATGTCGGGATCGGGCATTCCTGGGTCTCCTCTGGGATTGGCCGATGGCGCCATAACTAATACCAAACTTGCAGAGAAATCGGTCAGTTTATTAAAGCTCACAGATATTTCTGCCAACACATTGCTTGGACGCTCTACCAGTGGAACCGGAAGCCCGGAAGCCATAACTATAGGTTCAGGATTAACACTCAATGGAGGAGTTCTCTCTGCATCCGGTGCCGGCACAGGAACAATCACCGGAGTGACTGCCAATTCCGGATTGACAGGAGGTGGCACATCCGGCAATATCACCTTGGGATTAGACATGATTCCCGCCAATACTATCTTGGGCAATAACACAACCGCAACAGCGACCCCAACTCCAATAAGTCTCTCTGCTTTGAAAACAATGATTGGTACGACCAAAACAGACTTAGGACTTGGAAATGTAGATAATACCAGCGACAAACTCAAACCCGTCAGTGATGCAACGCAAAGTGCATTAGACCTAAAAGAAGATAAAATAAATAAAAGCACCGACGGAACATTATCATCCAACTCCGACACAAAATACCCATCGGAAAAAGCTGTGAAAACTTACGTAGACAGCAAAGTGATCAGCGGAGGTGGTGGCATCTCAAGCGTTACCCACGATACGTCGTTGAGCGGCTCGGGAACATCAGCAGATCCACTGCTGATTCCCAATCAAGCCATATCGTTATCGAAAATGGCAAATATGAGCAGTAATTATATTATAGGACGCTCAAGCTCCGGCAACGGGCAACCCGAATATGTACAAATCGGAACAGGCCTCTCTCTTTCGGGAGGTAGCCTATCTGCCAACGGCGTTACAGCCATTAATGTTCTGAGCCCGCTTATCAGTGCCGGTACATCCGGAACCGTAACAATAGGGATGGATAATATTGCTCCAAATACTATTCTGGGAAACAATACCAGCCTGACACAAGCTCCTTTTGCTATTACGGCATCCGCGTTAAAATCGATGATCAATATTACGAAAGCTGACATTGGACTTGGCAATGTTGATAACACAAAGGATATTGACAAAATTATGAGCACGGCCACCCAAGCGTATATCGACTCGAAAGTTCCCACATACAATACATCTACCGATGCGAATAAGGTATTGACGGTAAACAGTACCGGAACTGGAGTAATCTGGGCAACACCCGCTTCGGGTGGAGGCAGTAGCACCGGAGGAATAACCGGAGTTAGCATTGTAACAGCCAACGGATTTCAAGGAAGCGCCTCTTCGGGAGCCGTTCCAAATATTACTCTGGGAACCAGCGTAACCGGTTTGTTAAAGGGAAATGGAGCAACCGGAGCTGTAACGGCCGCAACCCCAGGAACAGACTATTTACTGCCGACGATGACAGCCAACAAACTCTTAGGCTCAGGGCTTAGCGGAACGTCGGCCACGGAGATCACATTAGGCACCAATTTAAGTTTTACGGGAAATACGCTTAACGCCACTGGTGGTAGCGCTTCTGCCGCTACGACATCCGCATTGGGGACGATCCAGTTAGCTGGTGATTTGGGAGGAACCGCGACGGCACCTACCGTGCCCGGATTAACCGCCAAGGCTCCACTCGCCTCTCCCGCATTCACCGGAACACCTACTGCGCCTACCGCTGCGGCAGGGACAAACACGACGCAAATAGCAACTACCGCTTTCGTGCTTGCTAACGCCGGAGGGGCTCCTGCCACGACATCGGCATTGGGTACCGTTCAGTTAGCAGGCGATTTGGGAGGAACCGCGACGGCGCCTACCGTGCCCGGATTAACCGCCAAAGCTCCACTCGCCTCTCCCGCATTCACCGGAACACCTACCGCGCCTACCGCTACGGCAGGGACAAACACGACGCAAATAGCAACTACCGCTTTCGTGCTTGCTAACGCCGGAGGAACTCCTGCCACGACGTCGGCATTAGGTACCGTTCAGTTAGCCGGCGATTTGGGAGGAACCGCGACGGCACCTACTATAGCCGCCAGTGCAGTTACTACCACCAAAATAGCTGCAAATGCCGTTACCTATGCCAAGATGCAAGCCATGACAGCGAACAAACTCTTAGGTTCCGGCCTATCCGGTACTGCGGTTTCCGAAGTTACCCTCGGCAGCGGACTGAGTTTTACAGGAACGACCTTAAATAGCATTGCCCCAACACCTGCCGGTACAGATGCAGGTAAAGTACTTACTGCAAATGCATCAGGATCGGCAACCTGGCAAACTGCAAGTGGAGGCGGATCAGGCGTTTCTACAGCCAGTAACGGTTTGACTGTAACTTCCGGTGATGTAGCTTTAGGTGGGACATTAACAAAAAACACGACTATAGATCAAGGGGCCAACACTCTAACATTCACAAACACAGGACTTTCCGGTTCTACCGGACGAACTATTTTTAACGGGACAACTCAAAATAATGGGGCTGTTTATGTTAAAAATGGCTCAAATATCAGGTTCTATACTGGTGTAGATACAGACTTTTCCGTCAATGATCAAGACTTCATTATTGTCATTAATGGGACATCTGCGACCTCCAGCTTTCAATTACCTCTTCCTTCAGCGGCCAGTTTTCCTGGAAGAATGCTGATAATACGATCTACGAACAAACCCCTTCAGTATATGAATGTTGGAGCAGGGGTCGCTGCAGCAGCAACACTTGCAACGAATAAAGGACAAATTCTAGTCTCAGATGGAACATGTTGGATGAATGTAGCTAATTAATCAAAAGAATTTGGTATGCACAAAATGATAAAATACAACTGTTTGCTAATTGCAATTATAGCTTTCTCTTATAGCGATTTTGCATCTTCACAGGTTCTCACCAATTTTGAGACACAGGCTGCAATTGGGAATGAAAGTGCTTTTATAGATGCGTCGTCTTTCTTTGACGTATCGCAATCAGACAACGATGCTGGTAAAGGACTTATCTTTCCTAGAACTGATTTAACTGCTTTCAAATTTCTAAATGGTCCGGCATACGGCACCTACTTCCCCACTTATTATGATGGTATGATCGTATACAATATGGGCACAGGAAATACATCATCGGCTCAAGGTGTCAATGTTACAAAAGTCACTCCTGGATTTTATTATTTTAGTAACCCGACCGGATTCCAAGATTATAATTTTACGGGAGGAAAATGGATTCGCATGGCTGACCAGAACGATTTAAAATCAACGCCAAGTGACAGTAAATTTCCTACAACAGCGTCTCCTGGTGATGTTTTCTATAATACTATCACAAAAAGTTTATATTATTATAAGGATACAGAATGGGTGCCTGTTTCAACTACTCCTAGTGGAGCAACTTTACCTTCAACGGCTGATGCTAAAGTTGGAGATGTATACTATGTAACGAATGCAGATCCAGCACAAAATGTATTAAAAATATTTGATGGAACAAACTGGGTCACCGTAGGAGGGGTAATAAATGGCAGCATTACGGATGTTAAACTTCAGGGAACCGGTGGCAGCGCATTGACTCCAGGAAACGCAGGACAAATCTTGGTATCAGCTGGAAGTAATCAGTTCAAATGGGCCGATGCCGGGTCAACTCCCAGTGCAAACACGCTACCACCTGTAGGAACTGCCGGAAATACTTTTTATAATACACAAGACCATACTTACTGGATTTCTGATGGGGCAAACTGGGTCAAAGTAGGAACAGTCACATCGGTCGGATTAGCGTTGCCATCATCTCTTATGACAGTGACCAACTCTCCGGTTACTTCAACGGGAACTTTAACAGGAACCTTGATAAATCAAACTGCCGGCACTGTCTTTGCTGCACCACCTTCAGGATCCTCTGCGGGTGCCCCCACTTTCCGCCCTTTGCAAGACTCTGATGTGCCCGGCCTTGCCAACAAAATTAATACTACAGCCATTGGAGCTGCTTCGGGAGTGGCTCCGCTGGATGCTACGAAAAAAATCCCCACTTTATTTCTGCCCGATGCTGTTTTAGGTTCTGTAACCTATAAAGGCACCTATGATGCTTACACACAATCTCCGACTCTTCCAACGGCAGCGCCAGAAAATAAAGGCAATTATTATGTGGTAACAGTTGCCGGTTCAACCCCTATGAATCTGTTACCAGGCGACTGGGTAATTTCGAATGGCAGTAGTTGGGAAAAAGTGAATAATAGTAATAGCGTGTCCAGTTTCAACGGAAGACAGGGAGCTGTAATGCCAAAGGATGGGGACTATACCACCGATATGATTACTGAAGGAACCACTAACAAATATTACTCTAACACACTGGCGGATGCCAATCCTACCTTAATTGGCAAAGAAGATGCAGCAAATAAAAGTACCGACGGCACTTTAGCATCGAATTCCGACACAAAATATCCGAGTGAGTCGGCCGTAAAAGCTTATGTCGATGCCAAAGTCCCGAATTCAGGTAGTCCCGGACAGGTATTGACCATGGTCAGCGGAAACCCGGCTTGGGCAAATCCGTTTACCGGCTTGACAAACATTGCCGTTAATGCAAGTAGTGGCATCAATGGTTCCGCATCCACTTCAGGATCAACATCGACCATTACACTGTCGCTTGGAGCCATTACACCAACATCCATAAATACCAGTGGAACAGTAACGGCAAACACTTTTTCCGGCAAACTGAGTGCTACTAATTTAACCGGGACCATTGCGGAAGCTCAGTTTGCAGCAAACACTATTCCCGTAACAGCTATCAAAGCATCAGGCAGAGCCGCTGGCACTTATCTGGACGGTAGTGGTAACTGGTCGGTGCCATCCGGAGGTTCCGGAACACTCCCTGCCATAGGGACTAATGATCAGAATAAAGTACTAACCGTAAATTCATTATCAAACGCTGCCACATGGCAACCTGCAGGATCAGCAACTATACCGGATGCAACCACGGGTAGCAAAGGTATCATCATGCTTTCCGGAGATTTGGAAGGAAATGCAGATGCTCCTGTTGTAAAGAGCATTCGAGGTGCCGTTCCAGATGTCTCTGCAACCCCAGGAACGCTGGTATTGAGAGATGGTACGACCGGAGATATTACCGGAAACATTACCGGAAATGCTGCTACGGCCACTACGGCCGGATCGGCAACCACAGCTGGAACTGTTACAACTGCAGCTCAACCCAATATTACCTCAGTTGGCACATTGACAAACCTTTCGGTAGTCAACCCCATACAAGGAAATATTACCGGGAATGCGGCTACAGCAACCACAGCAACTTCAGCTACTACGGCCGGGACTTCCAGTAAAGTGAACATATCCGATGTCTCTTCCGGAACCAGCTATTATCCGACCTTTGTTTCGGGAACCGGAGATGCCAGTGTTAATATCAATGTATCGAAACTAAAGTATGCCCCCTCAACAGGAACATTAACTGCAACAGCATTCAATGGTACCTTAGCAGCATCCAATCTGACCGGAACCATTCTGCCTGCCAGTTATGCCACTAATTCTATTCCGTTGGCGGCACTAAATGCCGGAACGGTAAATTCATCGGGCTTTCTGAAAGGAGATGGTACCTGGGCAATTCCGTCAAGTAATCCGGGAACTGTAATCTCTGTTGGACTGGATTTACCCTCTCTGTTTTCTGTAACCAACTCACCTATTACGTCGTCAGGAAACCTGAAGGCAACACTTGCATCTCAAACAGCCAATACGGTTTTTGCAGCACCAAGTGGCAGTGATGGAACTCCGACCTTTCGGGCTCTTTCCGGAGCGGACATTTCTGACTTTGCAACCAAAATTGACGTAAGTACAAAAGGAAAACCAGATGGAGTTGCCCCATTAGACGGAACGGGAAAGATAAATCAGTCTTATCTACCCATGAATGGATCTGTTACCTATAAGGGCACTTACAATGCTTCGAGTGAAACGCCGCCATTGCCCGATGCTAGTTCTAGTCAGGGTTTCTATTATGTCGTTAATACAGCCGGAACTAAACCAATGACTTTAAATGTGGGTGATTGGGTGATTTCGAATGGAACCACCTGGGATAGAGTGGCAAATGGAGGAACGATAAGCTCCGTATTCGGAAGAACCGATGGTGCTATTGTAGCTAAAGCGGGTGATTATACGACTGATTTGGTGACTGAAGGATCGACCAACAAATATTATTCCGATGCGTTGGTGGCTGCCAATGCCACTGTTGTAGGGAAAGAAGATAAAGCGAATAAAAGTACTGACGGAACATTTGCTTCTGTGGACGATACAAAATATCCATCAATTAAAGCTGTAAAAACATACGTAGATGCACGAGTGCCTGCTCCTGGTGGGAACGATCAGGTCTTGACAATCGTTTCCGGAGCACCTGCATGGAAAACACCGAGTACAGGAAGCGGAACAGTAACTTCGGTAGCCTTATCTCTCCCCTCTACTATGTATGATGTTTCAGGGCCAGTAACAGGAATGGGAACCTTAAGCGGTACATTAAAAAGCCAAAATCAGGCGACTTTCTTTGCAGCACCTTCAGGTGGCAATGGTACCCCGGTCTTCCGTTCCATTGTAGCATCCGACATTCCTACTTTAAATCAAAGCACAACAGGAAATGCAGCAACTGCGACTACAGCGGTTACAGTAACCGGATCCACACAAACCGCTATTACCTCGGTAGGCACACTAAACGGATTGACAGTCTCCGCTCCAATCAATGGTAGTGTAACAGGATCGGCAGGATCGGCATCGACAACAGCCATTACGGATGATGGAACAACAGCAACAGCTGTATATCCGACATGGGTAACATCCAATACTGGTAATTTGCCTCAAAAAGTAACCTCATCGCGCCTATCATTTATCCCCTCTACCGGACAACTGACAGCCTCCTCCTTTAGCGGGAATATCGACGCCAGTAATATCACTTCGGGTACTGTGGCTACAGCACGTTTGGGATCCGGTACTGCCAGTTCTTCCACTTATTTAAGAGGTGACGGAACGTGGGCTACTGCAGGCAGTGGAACAGATGCTACCACCAGTACAAAAGGTATTCTGATGCTGGCCGGTGATTTAGGCGGCACTGCAGCATCTCCATCAGTCGTCAGCGTGGGAGGCTCAACAGCCTCAGCTATCAACACAGCAACCATAGCAGCAAATAATGCCACCACCTCGGCTACGGCAAATACCCTTGTAAAAAGAGACGCTTCCGGAAATATACTCAACCTTAATGCTTCGAATCTTGTTTCAGGTACGGTACCAACAGCACGATTAGGAAGTGGTACCGCAGATGCAACCACATTCCTGCGTGGAGATGGGACATGGGCTGCACCAACAGCAGCAGATGCAACAACTTCAACAAAGGGTATTTTGATGCTGGCAAACGATTTGAGTGGAACCGCAGCGGCTCCGACTGTGGCCTATGTAGGGGGTGCTACAGCTTCTGCTGTACGCACCGGAGTTGATTTAGCAAATGGCGCTACGACCTTGTCAACCCCCAATTCGCTTGTCAAAAGAGATGCCTCTGGCAGCATTACGAATTTGGATGCAACGCAACTGACCACTGGATCTATTCCTACTGCAAGATTCGGGAACAGTACGGTACCTGTAGCAGCTATCAATACAACATCAGGAACCGCAAGCTCCACCACCTTCTTGCGAGGTGATGGCACATGGGCAACCCCTTCAGGAGGAGGAAGTGGCACCCTTCCAACACCAACTATACCAGGTGATGAGAATAAAGTATTAACCGTAGATGCAACTACTAAAGTAGCTATCTGGAAAACGCCTTCTTCGGGAGGTGGTAGCCTGATCACCTATAATCCATCTGGGAATACTAAATATTTTTGCCGGGCCTCAGGTCCTGGTGTTACTGTTAGTTTATCTGGTTACACACATACGGTAACAGTTCCAGCTGGAGTTTGGTTGGATTATATCAAGATCTCTTCCACTTATGGAGAGATAAATAACTCCATTAATTGGGATATAATAGTCACATTTGCAGGAAAAGAATACAATAATAATGCAGATTTATCGGACACCCTTTTCCCTCAAATCACATTCGTTGACAATAAAAATACAGGCACCCATCTCTGGCTTGTATCGAATGCAAATACTGCAGTGCCTGCCTATACTTGGTATTGTACTGCATTAGGTAGTGGATCTTTCACAATAGAAAATAGATCAATGAGCGATCACTCAAATACAGCAGGGAATGGCTTTTTTGTTACCCTTCGTTTTTAAGTCCAATTAAAACAATGAAGAAAATATTCACCAAAAAACAAATTCTTATCAGCCTCTTAGTGCTTTGCACGTTGAATGGCATCGCACAAACAAAGACACAGTTTAGTGGCTCTGTAGAAATAGATGCATCTCCTATCATTTCAAGTGTTGAAACTAATTTGACTCTACAATGTAATAACGAACATGATTATTTCTACGGGAAGTATGTTATGATTGGTGATATTGTGGTAGATGGTAATGGCCACTCATTTCAGATAGATTATATTGCACCAAATCCAACTTCTACAATTTATTGTACTGCAAAATGTCTTGACGGGGTTGATGCTTTATCAGGTATTACTGGATTACTATTTCGTCCCACGACAAAAGGACTATATCTATCCGGCGCAGGTGCACCAGCCGGCGTACTGGCTACAGCATTAAATGCAGCGTTACTCTCTATTGATTCAAAGACTCCAAACTATTATTCTGGCTCAGCTCTACCAACAGCATCCGGATATTCAATTGATGATGTGGTCTTTGACGACACTAATTCATCTTTATATAAATTAACTAACTCAGGATGGATTTCTCTTTCTAGCATACCAGACTCATATTCATGGCCTCCTACAGATGAACCCATAGCAGCTAAAGGTACGGTTGTTAAAAATCTGAATGATGGTCAATATTATGTTTGTAATGGAACTGCGTGGTCTGCACCTCAACATCTGACCTCCCTTCCAACAACATACAGTTATGGAGACGTATTCTATACGACATCTGACAATAAATTATATATGATGGGAGAAACCGGTAGTTGGATGCCTATTAGTAGTACCACCATACCGTCAGGGCCTATTTCCGATCGTCCCACATCCCCCAAAGCAGGTGATTTCTTTTTCGACAATGTAGACAATATTCTCTATGTCTATGATGCCCTTAACCGCTGGGTAGTGGTATCGATTAACGGATCAACACCTACCGGGGCGACAAATCCATCAACAACTACGGTAACAGAAGGAGATGTATTCTATAACACATCCGACAAAAAGCTTTATTATTACAATGGCACAGCATGGGTAAGTCTTATTAACTCACTCCCCGATGGAAAAATATTTGTGGGTAACGCATCGAATGTTCCAACAGCTGTTTCTATGTCAGGAGATGCTACCATCAATGATCTGGGTCAGGTAACTATCAAAAACGGAGCCATCACAAATTCCAAATTGGATAAGGCAAATATTCCTCTCAGTGGCTTTGGACCTGCTCAGGGTCCTATTCAGATGGGAGATGGAACAAACAATTATCAAATTCAGCACGTTGCAATTCCTACCCTTCCGGATGATGCGGCAACCAAGGGGTTGGTTGATATGATGTTTACCACGCCAGCACTACTTGGGTTGAATAACAACAATATGTTTGTAGGGAATTCATCCAATCGAGCCATTATGGTATTAAAAAGTGCTATCCCTGTCAGTGATTTTGGCAAGGCAACGGCAGCTATAAACATGGGTACATCGGGTGGGCCCTATTATAACATCTCCAATTTGGCCAATCCTACGGCAGCACAAGATGCCGCCACAAAGAACTATGTAGACACTAAAATGTTTAATGGTGCAAATATCTCATTGTCGACAAATCAGATATTAGTTGGAACCGCAGTAGGCGTCGCATCCCCTGTTCTTAAATCAGCAGTTCCCCTCAGTGATTGGGGAGCTCCAACCAGCGATATCCTAATGGGAGGCAAGGGTATTAAAAACCTGCTCGATCCGTCAAGTCCTCAGGATGCGGCTACCAAGAATTATGTAGACTCCAAAAATCTTTCATTAACCACTAATTACATCTTTATAGGGGATGCCTCTAATATTCCCGTAGGTACTCCCAAGTCATCCATTTCATTAAGTGAGTGGGGAGCGGCAACCTCCAGTCTTTCGATGGGAGGCACCAATCTTACCAACCTGGCACAACCGGTCAGTAATCAGGATGCAGCTACCAAGAAATACGTAGACGATAAAACGGGAAGTATCACCACCGGAACCACACCGCCCTCATCACCCTCAACCGGAACAACCTATTACAACACCACCGACAAAACGTTCTATGTATACGATGGCACCAGTTGGGTGCCGGTAAATAACGTATTGCCTACCGGGCAATTTTACGTGGGCGATGCTTCGAATAAAGCTGTACCAACTCCCAAAAGCACAATCAGCCTCAGTGGCTTTGGCGATGCAAAAGCCAATGTATCGATGGGTGACGGCTCCAACAATTATAAGATTATCAATTTGGCTACGCCGACCGGAGATCGTGATGCCGCTACCAAAAAATATGTAGACGATAAAGGGTCTGGTACCACAACAGGAACAACGCCTCCCACAACTCCCAATGCCGGGACCACCTATTATAATACAACAGACAAAACGTTCTATGTATATGATGGAACCTCCTGGATTCCGGTAAATAACCTGTTGCCTACCGGGCAGTTGTATGTCGGAGATGCTTCCGGGAAAGCGGCGGCTACGGCAAAAAGTTCCATTCCGCTAAGTGGCTTTGCACCGGCTGCTGTCGATGTAGATATGGGAAGCCAGAAGCTGATCAATTTGTCAGCACCCGCGACGGCTCAGGATGCAGCTACCAAAAAATATGTGGATGACAAGGCGGGTACGGTTACAACGACCCAACCGACGACACCTACAGCAGGAAACACATATTACGACACCTCCGGTAAAACGTTCTATGTATATGACGGAACGAAATGGGTGCCAGTAGACAATTCGCTACCACAGGACGAGCTCTACGTCGGTAATGCGAATGGGATAGCGGCTCCTACACCCAAAAGCTCGATTACGCTCAGTGGATTTGGGGATGCGAAAGCGAATGTATCGATGGGTGATGGTTCCAGCAATTACAAAATTATTAACTTAGCAGCACCAACCGGAGATTTGGAAGCTGCCAATAAAAAGTATGTTGACGACAAAGTAGGTACTACTACAACGGGAGCCACGCCTCCACCTACCACCACCACCGGTGCCACTTATTACAACACTTCCGACAAAACGCTCTATGTATATGACGGAACTAAATGGATTCCGGTAAATAACCTGCTGCCTACCGGACAATTTTATGTTGGTGATGCTTCCGGAAAAGCGGCTGCTACGGCTAAAACGGCTATTCCATTGAGTGGTTTTGCGCCGGCTGCTGCCGATGTAGATATGGGAAACCAGAAACTGACCAATCTGTTAACACCAGCTGCAGCTCAGGATGCCGCTACAAAAAAATATGTGGATGATAAAGCGGGGACTATTACAACAACTCAACCAACTACTCCGCAACCCGGCAACACATACTACGACACCTCGGCTAAAACATTCTATGTGTACGATGGATCGAAATGGGTGCCTGTAGACAATGCGCTGCCACAGGACGAGCTCTATGTAGGAGATGCAAATGGGAAAGCGGCTCCTACTCCTAAAAGCGCCATCACCCTCAGCGGTTTCGGAGATGCAAAAGCGAATGTGTCGCTGGGAGATGGTTCCAGCAACTACAAAATTATTAATCTGGCGGCACCCAGCGGAGATCTGGACGCGGCCAATAAAAAATATGTTGACGATAAGGCCGGCAATACAACTACGGGAACTACACCACCGCCTACCACAACCACCGGAGCCACCTATTATAACACGAATGATAAAACGCTGTATGTATATGACGGATCGCATTGGGTACCGGCAGGTGATAATCTGGGAAACCATACGGCGACAAAAAATATTCAAATGGCAGCATTTGCTGTTAGCAATGATGGTACCGATGGTAAAGGGCTTACGTTTGAGACTTCGGGCAATGCAACTTTTGCTCAGGATGTGACCGTAAAGGGAAATTTTTATACCCCTTCCGATCAACGGTTAAAGACTAAAATTGAAACATTGAGCAAAGCTCTTCAGGCTATCGACAGGCTACGTGGCGTTCGTTTTGAATACAAAGATCAGAAGAAGTATGCCAAGGGACCCAAAATAGGGGTTATCGCACAAGAACTACAAAAGGTATTTCCGGAAATGGTGACAAAAGGAACCGATGGTTACCTCAAGGTAGATTATACGCAGCTGACAGCAGTATTGATTGAAGCCGTAAAAGAACAACAAATTGAAATTGAGCAATTAAAGAATAGCCTAAACAAACAACAGGAACAGATCAATACTATTCTGAAGAAACTGGAAAAATAACGAATTAGTGCTATTGAAACGGATTTTTGAAACTATTTTATTTGCCCTGTTTATCAGTTTGGTAAATGGACAAAATCATTTTAAAATTAGAAACGACATTCCCCATTTTCCGGTCATTGAACCTGCTTCTATTACCGCTCCTGAGCATGGAATGATCATTTTCAGTGATACAGCACACAAACCCCTTATTTATACTGAGAATGGAGATAGTGTAGCCGCTATTCCCGCTCGCGGAGTATGCTGGAGCACTACAATCTCAACACCGACGCTTACCGCTAATGTAACTCCCAATAGTACCAGTACCGGTAATTTTTCCAGTACATTAACCGGACTCGATGCACCAGTCAGAGCATATACCGCCAATGCATATGGTACTTCATACGGATCATACGTACCGGTAACCACCAAAGTAATTACTAACCTGCCTACAATACCCGGAGATAATTCCGGGATTGTTTTTGCAGGAGGCCAAATTATGAATGATAGAGGAGCTGGTATTACAGAAGAAGATGCCTGCGGAGGCACAAAGAACACAACTTCTACCCTTGCCGATCATGTGACTTCTGACGGAAATGCTGTGATGTTTGTGATTTCATAACGATATTTCAAATATATAGAAAAGTTATATGAGCACATTGATTTGTATGAGTGAATTTTGCATAAATCCGAAAAATAAAAAAAATACAGGCACACCTCATAATATATTGATATATAACATGCACCTTTTTTGGAAACAATCTAAAAAGTCAGGCACAATTATGCCTCTAAATTTATAATACTATTGTATCGTAAATTGCGACATATTATTACACTCTTTTTCCTTGTCACAGCGTCGATTGTTACGGGCCAAAGTTTTTTCCGCGTTATCGGGGGCATACCTCATTTGCCGGTAATTGAACCATCTGCTATCTCTGCACCGGAAGTAGGTATGCTCATTTATTCTCAAAATGAGAGAACCCCACTATTATACTCAGGTAATGAATGGATTAGCTTATGTTCATCAAAATTGAATATGTCTGGATACCCTTATTTTGTGGTCCAAAATGGCATCCCTTTATTACCCATTGTAAATTCAATCCCTACAGGCTCTTTTGCTGCCGGAACAATGGCATATTCGCTAACAGACCATGCCACCATTGTGCACACAGGGAATAACTGGAGTCTTCTGCACAACCTTATCACCAGTTCCGGAATTTTATTAAAGAATGGAGTATCTTCTGGAGCCAGCGTTCAGGCTCTTCAAATTCCGGTATTGAATACCGCGCCTACTACATCTTACCAAGCTGGTGCTGTATATATAAATGCTATTAATAAAGAGATAGAATTTTATACCGGAACAGACTGGCAATCTTTAAACTGTGGCATTGTCATCACAACACTTACCTCTAGTTCTGCAGATGGATATACGGCCTTAAGCGGGGGGAACATCCTTAGCACAGGCACCTCTCCTATTCTAAAATATGGAACGATTTGGAGTACTGCAATAAATCCAGACACAACACTTGCCTCCAAAACCAGACATTACACGTCATCTGGATACAATGGAGTATTCAATGATACTATCAAAGATCTTCTCCCGAATACCACCTACTTCGCCAGAGCATATGCTGTAAATAGCGAAGAAATTGCTTATGGTGATAATGTCAAATTCACAACGCCTGTGGCTTTGGCTACAATCATTACTCTGCCTATTGACTCTGTGTCAAACATAAGAGCGGTAAGCGGTGGACAAATTACGGCAGATGGAGGAGCTCCCATTACTCGAAGAGGAATAATCTGGAGTAGCATCGAAGATCCTCTAAACGATAAATCAAACATGATCACTAACGATGGATCTGGCGTTGGAATATTCCCAAGTACTTTAATGCAAATACTAGGGAACACAACCTATTACATCAGAGCGTATGCCGTTAATAGCGCAGGAACAGCGTATGGCAATCTAGTTATTGTAACCACTCCTCCTCCATCTATTCCTGCACTCAATTCTACGATAACTTTTAATGATGTAACAAACTCCACTGTAAGTACCAGTGCACTTATTATAAATAATGGCGGAGCAATTATAACGGAAAAAGGCGTTTGTATCAGCACCGACGATCTCCACTACACATATTATCCATCTAATTACAGCATGCCTTCGGATATTGGATCATATATAGCCTCTGTTTCCGGTCTCGCTCAAGGTACAAATTACTATATCAAAGCATATGCAACAAACAGTATTGGAACCGGATATAGTGCTAAAACATCATTTATAACAGCCTCTCTCCCCTCTCTGTCCACTGACTCTTTACACAATTTGTCTGGGCAAACTGCAATCTCCGGAGGTGAAATCACAGACATAGGGAATTCACGAATTACTGTTCGCGGAGTGTGCTGGAGTACAAATCACAATCCGGATATTAGTTTGAATACGAGAACCACTGAATACGTATCAGAAGATGGTGTCGAATCCTTTGCAGCGTCTCTGTTTGGTTTAGAAGCTGGGAAGACTTATTATATCCGTGCTTATGCAACCAACCGGGCAGGAACCGGATATGGAAATGAAATAGAGTATCATATGCCAGACTCTGCGAAAGTCTCTACTCTGACTGCTTCTTCATTTACCTTTACATCTGCAAAATCAGGCGGAAACGTTACCTCTGATGGTGGCAATCCGGTTACTCAACGAGGAGTATGCTGGAGTACGAGTCCCAAGCCAACAATAGCTTCTTCTTTAACCTATGATGGAGACAGCCTTGGCATTTTCACCAGCCAATTAACTGGTATAAAGGTAAATACGACCTACTACTATCGTGCTTATGCCACCAATGCCATCGGAACCAGCTATGGAGAAGAAAAAGTATTTATTATTCACCCCGAAGCTCCCGTTATTGAAACCAGCCCAGTATCAAACATTGCCAGCATGACGGCCACCAGTGGTGGTAAGATAACCAGTGATGGGGGATATCCGGTAACCAAGCGGGGAATCGTTTACAGTACCAACGTAGAGCCTTTGGACGACTCGACCCATGTGGTAACCTCCGATGGAACCGGAAGCGGTACATTTAGTAGCTCTTTGAAAAATCTTTTAGGAAACACCATTTATTATATAAGGGCTTATGCAGAAACATCTTATGGGAGAGTGTATGGAGACATAATCTCCTTTAAGACGGCTGCCCCTGTTTTGGCCAGCGTATCCACACCTGTATTCCCAGTGGCCGAGCTAACCGACACAACTGCTATCGGACACTTCTCGATAATCAATAATGGTGGTGCAACCATAACAAGCCGGGGCATATGCTTCAGTCTTGATCGGGTCCAATACACCTACATACAATCCTCAAATCCCAATATCACGGATATAGGAGGCTTCTTAAGTCAGTTAAAACCTCTAACGGCTACAACGCTTTATTATGTAAAAGCGTATGCTATAAATAGCGCTGGAATTGCCTATAGCAATGAAACAACATTCAAGACGGCAATACACAAAACGCCACAAAATCCGTATACCACTGTTCCCGGAGTAACCACGGTCAAACCCGCAATATTGACAGGAACATCCATATCGGTGGGTGGTAACATCATATCGGCAGGAGGAGATACCCTTACAGCACGGGGTATTTGCTGGAGCTTAACCCGTCCTCCTGTTGCTTCTATGATTCCAAAAATAGAAGATGTCATCAACAAAAATCAATTAGGGGCTTATTCTGCAACTGTAACCGGTCTGCAGCCAAACACAAAATATTATATCAGAGCATATGCTATAAACAGCTATGGAGTTGGATATGGAAACCTTGACAGCATTACCACCCCGACTCTCCCGACCGTATTAACTCTGCCAACTAGTGGCATAACAAGCAATAAGGCCGTAGGGGCTGGTAAAGTTACAAATGACGGAGGGGCTCCGATACAAAGCAGGGGTATATGCTGGGGTTCTACCAGAAATGTCGATATCTCCGGAGCCCATATTGCCAGTGGAAGTGGAACAGGAAGCTTTAACGGGACGATATCAGGACTTGCCGGGAATACTCGATACTACATTCGTGCATATGCAATGAATGTGGCTGGAATAGCCTACGGCGCAATTGATTCTTTAAAGACACAAGCACCTCAATACCCAACTGTAACTACCATAAGTGTCGATAATGTAAAAGACTCTTCGTCCGTAATTACAGGTACTGTTGTTGACGATGGCGGTGCATTAGTCAACGAACGAGGATTCTGCTGGAACACAACGGGACTACCCACCATTTCAGACAACCATCTTGCAGAAGGAACCGGAACTGGTAATTTCACCCAACTAATTAAGAATCTCATTCCTGAGACAAAATATTATGTGCGAGCATATGCTGTCAATAGCGTTGGCATTGTTTACGGGGCTCCGCTTGAATTCACGACATTTACCAAACCAACCATCACAACCACAGCACCGTATACCATTACCAGCACTCGCGCATTAAGCGGTGGAAATATTACTTCTGACGGAGCTTCTCCTGTTACTACAAGTGGTATTTGCTGGAACACAACCGGAAATCCGACTCTATCCGATCAACATACAACCTCTGGAGTGGGAATTGGTTCGTTTATTCATCCCATTACAAACCTCCTTGGCTCTACGACTTATTACATCAGAGCATATGCAATCAACTCTGCAGGGATATCTTACGGCCAAATAGAATCGTTCACAACCGAAAATCCCGTTGTACCTTCTTTACAGATAGTGTCAACCACTGCATCTCAAGATGGAACAGCCGCCTCCATAGACGTTACTCTCCTGGATAACGGAGGTGCTCCCATGATTATGGGAGGTATTGTATGGAGTATGGCATCCGGATTTAATCCAGACACAGTAACAATAAATAAGAAGTTAGATTTATTCACAAATAGCTTTACCACACAAATCGGCAATCTGAACCCAGGTGTCACCTACTATTTCAGGGCTATTGCCATTAATTCCGCCGGAGCCGGATATTCATCCAATGAATCTTCTGTTACAATGCCCGATTACCCGACCGTTACAACAAGTGAGATCAATGCAGCATCTATCACCAGCGTAGCTGCTGTAGGAGGGGGTAATGTGACTAGTACCGGAGGTAGCTCTGTTACTGAGAGTGGACTATGCTGGAGCGATAGTCCGCTCCCCACGGTTGCAGATCAACATGTACCAAATGGAATCGGTTCCGGAATATTCACCACTACATTGCAAAATTTAATGGGCAATACAACCTATTATGTAAGAGCATACGCTAAAAATGCTGTTGGAATTGCATATGGAAATCAAGTGATATTCACAACTCAGGCTCCGGTTCTGGCTACAATTTCTACCCTCACACCAATGGCAACGTCTGCCACTTCCGGCAAAAGTGGTGGTGATATCACAAACAATGGAGGGGCATACGTAACAACCAGAGGAATTGTCTGGTCGACAGATGAATTCTTCACCCCTGATACCGTGGTTGTCAACAAAACCGCTACGACAGGCTACTACTCAGGTCAATTTGATGCTGAAATGACCAATCTGGCTCAAAATACGGTGTATTATGTCAGAGCTTACGTTACTAACAGTGTTGGAACGACTTATGGAGATTTAAAATCTTTCAGAACGCCACAACTACCAATCATCAGTACGGCTTATGCAACTGCAAATGGCCCAACCAAAGGAACAAGCGGTGGTGATATTACTGATGATGGCGGTTCTCCTATCCTCTCCCGTGGTATCGTCTGGAGTAGCACAATAGATTTTGACCCAAGTGATCCTTTAACCTACAGAACATCCGATGGTACCGGTACAGGATCATTTGTAAGCCTATTGTCTAATTTAAAGGGAAATACAACTTACTTCGTAAGGGCTTACGCCTCGAATGTGGCCGGAACAACTTATGGAAATCAGCTAAGCTTTATTACAGACCCGGCAACACTGGCAACCGTAACAACAACCGGCACAAGTGCAATCACAGGAATTAGTACTCTTGCTGGAGGCAATGTTTCGGATAATGGAGGCGAAACTGTTACAACAAGAGGTTTCGTATGGAGTACTGCTGCAACATTCCGCCCGGATACTGTAATTGCTAATAAACTGTTCGCCACAGGTGCAGGAAACGGATCTTTCAGTATGGCGATTAACGGTCTGCAGATGGGCACTACGTATTATGTCAGAGCTTTTGCAACAAACAGTATTGGAACTACATATGGTAATGTGATATCATTTAAAACTCTGACAATCCCTTCTATATCTACTCTGGCGGTAACGCCATCGGCTGATGGATATGGGGGCTCCGGCGGAGGTCAGATTACAAATAACGGAGGATCTTATGTCACAAATCAAGGGGTATGTTGGAGCTTAACACCCAGCCCGACTGTTGGCCTATATACAAAAACATCACATGATACAGGCACAGATACTACATTTGTAAGCACATTATCTCCGTTGTTACCAAATACCAGATATTATGTGCGAGCTTATGCAATCAATAATCAAGGGATTGCTTACGGAAACGAAGTTACATTCACAACTCATCCTGCACTGCCCGTTCTTACTACCAATGTTGTAACCATTACTTCAAAATCATCTGTAACAACAGGTGGAAATATTACAAGTAGCGGAGGAATTCCTGTACTCACCAGAGGTATGGTGTGGAGTACGCAAAAAGATTTTAATCCGGATACGGTTATCGTAAACCGCATTACAAACGGATCCGGCGATGGCAATTTCATTAGTGATATCAATAATCTGAAAATGAGCATTGCTTATTATGTACGAGCCTATGCGACAAACAGCGTTGGAACTGCTTATGGAAATCAGGTAACATTTACCATCTTCCCTACGGCTCCGGTTTTGGATACGGATCCAATAATCGCATTGCCATCCAACATTGCTTCCAGCGGAGGAGCAATTACCAGTGATGGGGGGGCTGATGTTACCTCAAAAGGTCTCTGCTGGGCCACTCACACCAATCCTACAATTGATGATTCCAGAACATACGATGGATCCGGAATGGGAGCTTTTACAAGCATGATAACTAATCTACAACCAAATACCATTTATTATGTACGGGCTTATGCTATTAATAAAATCGGTGTGGGATATGGGGTAGAAAAGACTATTTTAACCAACGGATTGCCGACCCTACTCGCAACAACTCCTGTGACAAATATTATTGCAACAACGGCTACCAGCGGTGGACAAATTACCGATGACGGAAGAACTCCAATTATTGTACATGGAGTATGCTGGAGCACATTAACCAATCCAACAGTAGATCTTTCCACAAAAACAACCGATACTGTTATAACCTCAATCGGAAGTTTTATCTCCAATATGAAGGGACTCACACCCAACACATACTACTTTGTACGAGCGTATGCAACAAATGCCGTGGGAACCGGATACGGATCCCAGGTGACATTCAAAACGTTACCTGTTATGTTACCTTCCCTGAGCACGATACCTCCGTTATCAGTTGACAGCACCAATGCATCTTCTGGCGGAATTATTACAAACGATGGAGGAATGCCGGTGACAGAACGTGGTATCTGCTGGGATACAAAACCATATCCAATCTCAACGCTATCTACAAAACTAACGGATCCGGGAGTGGGAACCGGAACATATCAATCGCTTCTCAAAGGACTGTTACCTGGTACAAAATATTATGTCCGGGCATATGCAGTGAATACAAAAGGCATCGCATACGGAAATATGGATAGCCTGAAAACCCTATCTGTAAAAGCTCATTTAACATCTGTGTTTGTGGATAGCGTTACCATGACATCGGCCAAACTAAAAGCATCTATCATCTATAACGGAGGTGACTCTATTGTCAATCGTGGGTTTTGTATCAACACAACCGGAAATCCGACCATCGCAAATGATACAATCCAAACAGGTATTGGTTCTGGTTCGTTCAATGCTATATTGAAAAATCTTCAGGAAGGACCTACTTATTATGTAAGAGCGTTTGCAATTAACAGTGCCGGGGTAGCATATAGCCCAACTGAGTCCAGTTTCCGAATTTGTCCTCTTTCTTTCAATGTGAATCATTATGAAGGACTGAATGGTGCACCGGTAACCAAAACAGTGACGTATCACTCTATTAGCAGCTCCTTAAGCGGGAAAGCGGTTTGCTGGTTAACACAAAACCTGGGAGCAGATACCATCCCTTCTGCTGCAACCGATGCCACAATCAAAACATCCGGATGGTATTGGCAATTTGGAAATATTCAGGGTTACGAGTATAACACATCCAGAAATCCATTAACATGGGTAAATGTTGCCGCTCCAGACACAATCTGGACAGGAATGAATGATCCTTGTTCAATGCTTCTGGGTCAGGGTTGGAGAATCCCAACCCAAACAGAATGGACTAATGTTATCGGAAGCCCTAATAACTGGACAAATTATAACAGCGCATACAACTCCGAATTAAAATTAAACAACGCCGGATTTTTATCAAACGGGGCTTTATCCAACCGGGGTAGTATCGGAAAATACTGGAGCAATACGCAACAATCCAATACGATAGCATACAATCTCGGCTATGACACAAAAATATGTCAGGTGCAGGCTAATTCTAAATTAACTTATGGATTTTCATTACGCTGCCTGAGAGATACTATAAAATTTAGTACTCCATCAGTAGGTAAGGTAAAATTCAGTAATATGACCAATAGTTCTGTAGATCTTGGAGCTGGAGTCAGTCCCGATGGAGGTAGTCCAGTCTCATCCAAAGGTTTTGTCTGGAATACGACGGGCAATCCAACATTATCTGACAACATTATCTCTATGGGAAGTGGAGTTGGTTCTATGAACACTACGTTATCCGGGCTTATAGAAGGACCAACTTATTACGTAAAAGCTTATGCAACGAATAACTATGGAACTACCTACAGTACAGAGACTACCTCATTCAAAATATGTCCTCCTGTATTTCAGGTTATACACATAGAAGGGTTGAACGGTGCCCCGATTTCCAAAACGGTTCAATATCACTCGGTAAGTAGCCAACTCAGCGGAAAAGCTGTTTGCTGGTTAACTCAGAATTTGGGAGCAGATTCAATTCCTTCGACAGTAAATGACGCAACCAATCAAGCCGCAGGATGGTACTGGCAATTCAGTAAAAAGCAAGGATATATACACAATGGAACATTGAGAACACCCTCTACCACGTGGACGTCTGTGAGCGATACCACGTCCAGCTGGTTGTCATCAAGCGATCCTTGTTCTTTGCTATTGGGTGGAGGATGGAGAATTCCGACTTCTTCAGAATATAGCAGTGTAATTGCAAATGGAGGCATTCCTTTTACATCCGACCTGAAGTTTCATTACGCTGGCTATCTGAATTACAACGATGGATCTCTGGCTAACAAAGGAAGCTATGGTATCTACTGGAGCAGTACTTCAAACTCTCCCACAATCGGCTCTTATCTGCAATTTGGAGTCAATGGTGTCAATACCATCTATAATGGTTACAAATGGTACGGCTTCTCTCTTCGCTGCCTACGAGACACCCTTATTTCGACAGTTCCGGGTGTAGGAATAGTCAGTTTGTCTGACATGACCGACAATTCAATCAAATTTACAACCGGGGTATCTCCTGATGGAGGAAGTCCTGTAACGGATAGAGGGTTCTGCTGGAGTACCACCAATCCCAACCCAACAACTTCAGATAGTGTGATTCATTCTGGCAATGGGTTAGGTAATTTTTCCGAATCACTAGATTCTTTGAAACAAGGAGTCACCTATTATGTACGTGCATTTGCTACCAATTTCACAGGAACAGCATATAGCACTGTAGTTACACCTTTCAAAATATGCCCTCCTACATTCACGATACAACATATCGAAGGTATTGATGGTGCTCCGGTTTCTAAGACGGTTACCTATCATTCTATCAGTACGAATATCAGTGGGAAACCTGCTTGTTGGCTAACACAGAATCTGGGTGCCGATCAGCAGGCAGCATCAGCTACGGATGCCACGGAAGCTTCTGCCGGTTGGTATTGGCAATTCAATAATGCGCAAGGTTATCAATATCATGCGGCTCGTTATCCATCTTCATGGATAAGTACTATCAACCAGGGAAGCAACTGGATTCCAGCTAACGATCCTTGTGCTCTTTTACTAGGAACAGGCTGGCGTATTCCTACCAATTCGGAATGGACAACGGCGAAGGGAGCTCCTCAAAATTGGGGAAATTCTACCAATGCTTATAATTCGATACTCAAACTCCATAATGCAGGATATCTGAATAATGGATCTATTGTCAACAGAAATTCACAAGGAGTCTTCTGGTCTTCAACTCAATATAATAACACAGACGCTTACTATATAGGCTATAATTCATCAAGTTGCTGGATAACAGGTGCTGATGCCAATTCTAAATCTAAATATGCATTTTCGCTGCGATGCCTCTGGGATACTGTTGTGATTAGCATTCCAACAGTACGTAATGTTACTGTATCTGATATTAATTCAACATCTGCAAGTATTTCTGCTATCGTATCTCCCGATGGAGGTGCTCCGGTAACAAAGCGAGGTTTCTGTTGGAATACAACAGGAAATCCGACCGTGGCTGATAGCACAGCCATTGATAGTTTAGCAGGAACCGGCATATTTTCTACAGTTCTGAATGGATTAAAAGCTAACACCACATACTATGTGCGTGCTTATGCTACTAACAGTGTGGGAACTGCATACAGTTCTCCCGTTGATAGTTTTACGACTAATCCACCTCTTTCTATCAGCAGCATTGTTCCGCCATCGGGGCCGACTGCGGGTGGAACAAATGTGACAATCACGGGGACGAATTTCATGCCGCCAAATACAGGAGGTGATGCTAATTGGGGAACCGTGACAGGAAAGACACTGCCAAGTAATCTTTATGGTGCACAGCAAGCCGTTATTGGAAATAAGATCTACCTTTTTGGGGGGTATAATGGCAGTGCATATGTAAATACTATTTTTAGCGCACTTCTTTCAGACCCGACAACGTGGAGTAATACAGGAAAGACGTTGCCTGGAAGCCTTTATCTATCACAATTGGTAAAGGTAGGCAATAACTTATATCTTTTAGGGGGAAGTAATGGCAGTGCAACCAGCGTTATCTATACGGCTTCTGTTGCTGATCCAACCTCTTGGACTGTTGTGTCTGGTAAAACGTTGCCTGCTAATCTTTATAATTCGCAATTGGCAACTGTTGGCAATAATCTATATCTTTTGGGAGGCCATAATGGCAGTACAGCAACGAACGTAATCTACTCCGCTTCGGTTGCTGATCCGACTACATGGACTAATACCGGAAAAACACTACCTGGTAATCTCTGTGCCTCTCAAATAATTACGATAGGCAATAATTTGTATTTATTGGGTGGTCATAATGGTAGTGCTTACACAAACGTAATCTACTCCGCGCCCGTTACTGATCCAACTAATTGGACCAATACCGGGAGAACGTTACCAACTTCCACAGGTTATGCCCAACTAGTAGCTATTGGAGATTCTTTGCATTTATTGGGTGGAAACAACGGGAGTGCAAGTACATCAGCAATCTTTACGGCTTCCATCTATGATCCAACAATTTGGACGACCTCACCAGATATTTTGCCGGCAGCTCTGCATGTGTCAAACGTTGCTGTTATAGATAACTATGCATATCTTTTGGGGGGTTATACAACCACTGCAACCAACGCTATTTATCGTGTACCTCTGAGACATAGCCGCCCCAATGTATACAATAAACTTTGGCTGACCAACTGGAAAACAATTGCAACGGATCAATCCAATGTCACTATCGGAGGAAACCAAGCCTCCTATATCAATTTTGTAAGCACGACCTCCATCACAGCCACCACTCCGGCTCACCCTGTAGGTTCAACTGATGTAGTCGTTACAAATTACGATGGACAATCGGCAACATTAACGAATGGCTTTACATATTTGGCTCCGACAATTTCTTCAATCTCTCCAAACAACGGAACAACTACGGGTGGAACAACTGTGACAATCACAGGAACTAATTTTGCAGGTAGTGCTGGGACAGGCCTGGATGGTCCAATAACGGTCGATGCTAACAAAAACATCAACACTGATGCTATCTCAACAGGCAGAACTTGTGCTGATGCTGTTAACTATTCTGTTATCGGACTCACCGCAAATACAGCAACGCTTTCTGCTTCGCCTGACGCTGGGTGTCTCGCCATTGGAGATGAGGTTCTGCTTATTAACTTGCAGGGTAATAGTACTAATAATGCCAATGTTGGAAATTATGAAACGTTAAGAATTCAGTCAATATCTTCAAATGTAGTTACATTCACGACCAATAAAACGAAATACTACGGAAATAACACAACAGACGATACCAATATAGGCATTACTTCAACAAGTCAGCGGGTAATGCTTCAGAGAGTGCCAAACTACACCGATGTTACTATCAACTCCGGTATCACTTTGACTGCTGACGCCTGGGATGGAACAAAAGGTGGTGTTCTGTTCTTTAGAGCCAGCGGAAAAGTACTCAACAACGGAACAATTGACATGAGCGGCAACGGATACAGGGGAGGCTCTCAAGTCACTGGAAATACCAGCGGAAGACGCGGTGAATCCTACCCTGGTTATCCTAATGATCAAACTTATCTGAACTACTATGGCGCTGGTGGAGGCGGAAGGTATTTCAGCGGATCTGATGGGGACTGTGGCGTTGGCGGAGGCGGTGGAAGTTATGGAACCACAGGCAAGGCTGCATCAAGTTGGGAAGGTGCTGCAGGTGGCTATGCCGGTTCTATTTATGGAACCAACAATCTTTCGACCATATATCTTGGCTCTGGCGGTGGCGGTGGTGGTGCTGATACGGATAATCAGGTTGGATATGGTGGCGCTGGAGGAAGAGGCGGAGGTATCATTATGCTCTCAGCAGGCACTCTTACAAATAGAGGATCAATAAAGGCGAATGGCAGCAATGGTGCAGGGGCATATGATCCGGGTGATGGCGAGCCTGGTAGCGGTGGTGGTGGATCCGGAGGATCAATCCTGCTTAATGTTACCAATGCCGGCTTAGGTTCCAATACTGTTTTAGCCAATGGAGGTGCTGGAGGTACAGTGAGTTGGTACGGTGAAAGTGGCGGGCTTGGCCGTGTTGCATTATTTTATAGTAATAATATCTCTGGATCATCTACGCCTGCTGCATATGCCCAACAGGTTGAAGGCGGCACAACTATTCGTGTTTCATTTGGGGGTACTGTTGTATATGGAACGGTGGTCAACTCAACAACAATTGTAGTTACCACTCCATCCCATACTGCTGGAGCGGTCGATGTAACTGTGACCAACTGTGACGGGCAATCGGCAACCTTTACTAATGGTTATACATATGTTCTTCCGCCAACAGTTAGCAGTATCACTCCAGCAACTTCGTTAGCAACCGGAGGAATCACCGTGACAATTTTAGGATCTGATTTTGTTGGTACTCCTACGGTGAAATTCGGAGGAGTAGATGCAACTAGCGTAAGCAAAATTGACGCAAGCACTTTGAGTGTAGTTGTCCCTGCTCATGCAGTAGGAACTTATGACGTGGTGGTAACGAACCCCGATATGCAAATAGCTACCCTTGCAAATGCCTTTACATTTGCAGAACTGGCCCCGACAGTTTCGTCTATTTCTCCAGACAATGGACCAACTGCAGGTGGAACAAATGTGACAATCACGGGGACAAATTTCATTCTGCCAAACACAGGAGGAGATGCTAGTTGGGAAACCGTAGCCGGAAAAACGCTACCAAGTCCACTTTATGGCTCGCAATTGGCCGTTATTGAAGATAAAATATATATATTTGGAGGATATAATGGCAGTACGTACACAAATGTCATTTACACCGCTCCGGTTACGGATCCGACGAATTGGACTAATACCGGCAAAATTTTGCCTAGCAATCTTCATCTGTCACAATTAGTAACCGTTGGCAAGAATTTATATCTTTTGGGGGGATATGATGGCAGTGCTGCTACTAATGTGATTTACACTGCCTCAATCTCTGACCCTACAACTTGGACTGTAGTTCCAGGTAAAACTTTACCCGGCAATATTTATGGTTCCCAGTTGGCAACGATTGGTAATAATTTGTATTTATTGGGCGGTAATAATGGCAGTGCTTACACAAACATAATCTACTCCGCTTCGGTTGCGGATCCGACGACATGGAGTAATACAGGTAAGACACTGCCTGGTAATCTATATGGTTCGCAGATAGCAACGATTGGCAATAAATTGTATTTGTTTGGGGGGTATAATGGCAGTACGTACACAAATGTCATTTACTCCGCTCCGGTTACGGATCCGACGAATTGGACCAATACGGGTAAGACTTTACCAACTGCCAGGGCTTATAGCCAACTTATAGCCATTGGGGATTCTTTGTATTTACTCGGGGGCTACAACGGCAGCACTAGTGTGTCTTCAATTTTTACGGCTTCCATAACCGATCCAACCACTTGGACCACAGCGACTAGGACTCTGCCTGCAGCCCTACATATTTCAAATGTTGCTGTTATCGATAACTATGCATACCTTTTGGGGGGCTATACAACCACAACAACCAATGCTATCTACCGGGCACCTCTGAACCATAACCGCCCCAATGTTTATAACAAACCTTGGCTGACCAACTGGAGGACAATTGCAACGGATCAATCCAATGTCACTATTGGCGGACTCCAGGCCACAAACATTAACTTTGCCAGTGCGACTTCCATAACCGCTACAACCCCGGCTCACTCTAGTGGTGCTACGGATGTTGTTATAACCAACTACGATGGACAATCGGCAACATTGACCAACGGCTATACGTTCAACGAGCCCCCTACGATCAGCAGTATAACGCCTGCCACTTCGTTGGCTGCAGGAGGAATCACTGTAACAATTTCCGGATCTAATTTTCTACAACCCCCAATAGTCAAGTTCGGAAAAGTGAATGCAACTTCCGTAAACAGAGTTGACGCAAGCACTTTGAGTGTGGTTGTACCTGCCCATGCTGTAGGTCCTTATGACATCATTGTGATTAACCCCGATATGCAGGCAGACACACTTGCCAATGCTTTCACATTTGCAGAATTGGCTCCAACAGTCTCTTCTATTTTTCCGGACAATGGACCGACTGCGGGAGGAACTAATGTAACAATCACGGGAACGAATTTCATTCCGCCGAATTCAGGAGGTGATGCTAATTGGGCAATTGTAACCGGAAAAACACTTCCAGGCAAACTTTATGCTTCACAACTGACAGTAATTGAAGATACAATCTATCTGTTTGGTGGTTTTAATGGCAGTGCGGCCACAAATGTTATTTATTCCGCTCCAGTTGCGGATCCAACTAATTGGACAAACACCGGGAAGACGTTACCGGGAAGCTCATATTGGTCAAATCTGATTAGAGTTGCTGATAAGCTTTATCTCTTCGGTGGTTATAATGGTGCTGCAATGAACACGATATATTCGGCTTCGGTCTCCGCCCCGACTGTATGGACAAATACAGGCAAAACACTACCTGTTGCTACCCATGCAAGCCAGATATGTACAATAGGAGATTATATCTATCTATTTGGGGGATACAGTACTTCTTTGCTTAGTTCCATTTATAGAGCACCTGTTACGGATCCGACGAATTGGACAAATACTGGAAAGACTTTGCCATCGGGATCATATATTGGTGCAGTTTCTGTTATTGGAGACCATGTATATATTTTTGGAGGATATACTGGATCGTACAACAAAATAATTTATAGCGCTCCGGTTGCGGATCCGACTACTTGGACAAACACAGGCAAAACTTTACCAGGAGTACTTGGTCTTTCTCAACTAATAACAATAGGAGATTTTAATTATCTTCTGGGAGGATATAATGGAAGTGCGGGTATAAGTGCAATTTATAAATCATCGGTTGCGGATCCGACTACTTGGACTGTTGCCAGTGGCACCTTACCTGCTGCCCTGTATGGATCTCAGGCGGCAATAATAGATGATTCTATATATTTATTTGGAGGATATAATTCCTCTTATACCAATGCAATCTACCGGGCTCCTCTGAGTCATAACCGTCCCAATGTTTATAATAAACCTTGGATAACCAACTGGAGAACAATCGCAACGGATCAATCTAATGTCACTCTTGGAGGACTCCAGGCTACAAACATTAATTTTGCCAGCGCGACTTCCATAACCGCTAAAACCCCAGCTCACCCTAGTGGTGCAACGGATGTTGTTATAACTAATTACGATGGACAATCGGCAACATTAACCGGCAGCTATACTTTCAATGAGCCTCCAACTGTCAGCAGTATAACACCAGCCTCTGCGTTGGCTACGGGAGGAGCCACTGTGATAATTTCCGGATCTGATTTTTTACAAACTCCAATCGTCAAGTTCGGAAAGATAGATGCAACTTCCGTAAGCAGAGTCAACAATAACACTTTGAGTGTGGTTGTTCCCGCCCATGCTGTGGGAACTTTTGACGTGATAGTGATTAACCCCGATATGCAGGCAGACACACTTGCAAATGCGTTTACATTTGTAGAACTGGCTCCGACTGTTTCCTCCATTTCTCCGGACAATGGACCAACTTCGGGAGGGACCAATGTAACAATCTCGGGAACGAATTTCATTCCGCCGAATTCAGGAGCAGATACCAGTTGGGGCACCGTAACCGGGAAGACACTGCCTGGTAAGCTTTATGGTTCGCAACTGGCAGTTATTGAAGATACAATCTATCTGTTTGGTGGTTTTAATGGCAGTGCGGCCACAAATGTCATTTACACCGCTCCCGTTACGGATCCGATGAATTGGACAAACACCGGGAAAACGTTACCGGGAAGCTCATATTGGTCAAATCTGATTAGAGTTGCTGATAAGCTTTATCTCTTCGGTGGTTATAATGGTGCTGCAATGAACACGATATATTCGGCTTCGGTCTCCGCCCCGACTGTATGGACAAATACAGGCAAAACACTACCTGTTGCTACCCATGCAAGCCAGATTTGTACAATAGGAGATTATATCTATCTATTTGGATACAGTACTTCTTTGCTTAGTTCCATTTATAGAGCACCTGTTACGGATCCGACGAATTGGACAAATACTGGAAAGACTTTGCCATCGGGTTTATATACAGGAGCTGTTTCTGTTATTGGAGACCATGTCTATATTTTTGGAGGATATACCGGATCGTACAACAATATAATTTATAGTGCTCCGGTTGCGGATCCGACTACTTGGACAAACACAGGCAAAACTTTACCTGGAGCTCTGGGTCTCTCTCAAGTAATAACAATAGGCGATTTTAATTATCTATTGGGAGGATATAACGGAAGTGCTGGCACAAGCGCAATTTATAAATCATCTGTTGCGGATCCGATTCATTGGACCGTTGCCAGTGGCACCTTACCAACGGCTCTGTATGGATCTCAGGTTGCAATAATAGATGATGCTATATACTTATTTGGAGGATATACAACCGCTGCAACCAACGCTATCTACCAGGCACCTCTGAGTCATCACCGTCCCAATGTTTATAATAAACCTTGGATAACCAACTGGATGACAATTGCGACAGATCAGTCCAATGTCACTATTGGCGGAAATCAAGCCACAAACATTAACTTTGCCAGCGCGACTTCAATAACCGCTACAACCCCGGCTCATCCTAGTAGTGCTACGGATGTTGTTATAACTAATTACGATGGACAATCGGCAACATTAACGAATGGTTTTACATATTTGGCTCCGACAATTTCTTCTATCTCTCCGAACAACGGGACAGCTACAGGAGGAACAAATGTGACAATCACAGGAGCAAATTTCTTCGGTAGTGATTCCGGAACAGGTTTGGATGGCTCAATAACGATTGATGCTAACAAAAACATCAATACTGATGCGATTTCAACTGGCAGAACTTGTGCTGATGCAGTTAGCTTTTCTGTCACGGGACTCACCGCAAATACAGCAACGCTGTCGACTACACCTGCAGCGGGCTGCCTTGCAGTCGGCGATGAAATGTTGCTCATTAATTTGCAGGGTACCAGCACAAACAATGCCAACGTTGGCAATTATGAAACGTTGACCATTCAATCAATATCTTCAAATGTAATTACATTCACGACCAATAAAACGAAGTATTACGGAAACAACACAACAGACGATACCAATATAGGCATTGCAACAACAAATCAGCGGGTAATGCTTCAGAGAGTGCCAAACTATACCGATGTCACCATCAACTCCGGCATCACCCTGACTGCTGACGCCTGGGATGGTACAAAAGGTGGTGTCCTGTATTTTAAAGCCAGCGGAAAATTAATCAACAACGGTACGATTGACATGAGCGGGAACGGATATAGAGGGGGTACTGGAGTCACTGGAAATACCAGTGGAAGACGCGGTGAATCCACCCCTGGTTATCCTAATGATCAAACTTATCTGAACTACTATGGCGCTGGTGGAGGTGGAAGATATGCCGTCACCACGGATGGAGGTGATAATGGTTGTGGTGGAGGTGGCGGAAGCTATGGAACTGCAGGCGGGAGAGGTGTGTATTATGACATCGCTTATGGCGGTTATCCAGGTACTGTTTATGGAACAAGCAATCTTTCGACCATATATCTTGGCTCCGGCGGTGGCAGTGGTGGTGCTGATACTGATTCTCAAGTCGGATATGGAGGCGCTGGTGGAAGAGGCGGAGGTATCCTTATGCTCTCTGTTGGCTCTCTTACAAATGCCGGATCAATAAAAGCAAATGGCAGCAATGGTGCAGGTGCATATGATCCCGGTGATGGAGAGCCGGGTAGCGGTGGTGGCGGATCCGGAGGATCAGTCCTGCTTAATGTGACAAATTCCAGCTTAGGTTCCAATACTGTTTTAGCCAATGGCGGCTCTGGGGGGGCTGTAAGTTATCCCGGTGGTGCTGGGGGGGCTGGCCGTGTTGCATTACTTTATAGAAATAATATCTCAGGATTATCTACACCAGATGCATATACCCAACAAATTTTCGGAGGGACATCTATTCGCGTTTCGTTTGGTGGAACTACAGTATTTGGAACGGTGGTTAACTCAACAACAATTGTAGTTAACACTCCCGCCCATACTGCTGGAGATACAAATGTGATTGTGACTAACCCTGACGGAGAATCGGCAACGTTTCCTAACGGTTATACATATTGGTAAATCTACAAAATAATGATAGGGAAATTACAAAAACCATAAAGAGTTCTATTGTAACCGACGCAGGAAGATTTCATTGACATGAATCAGAAAATAGTTCTATACTCTAAACGGATTGTCGTTATATTCTGAGAAAGAGCATTGTAATGTATACGTCACATATTCGTCATAAAATTAACTAATTAATAACAATTATAACCTGAAGAGTTAGCATATGATCGTGGAGGTAAAGTCACATCATAAATAACAAAGAATAAAGAGAATTATCTCAGTTAGACCGAAAGAAGCAGGATCAAAAACAGAACAAACGATATAATTGCATGGTCAGAACCTCCATTGTGTCAATCATTGGAAACGTCTGATGTTTAATCTCATAATGGCACAAAATTATTTATCAGGCTAAAATACACATTTGATTCAAGAAATACTCTTTGCCGCAAATTACTTTAGCATCTCAAGAATTTTTCTGTATCTCGCCACAGCGTTTTGCGTATATATATGATTGATAAATAAATATGATTATTCCCCAAATTAACAAACTTTCTTAGTTTTAAATTATCAAATGCTCGACGAGTTATTTCTGTTTTTTTAGATTATCTTTGCAAGGTTTTAGGTGTAAAGAAAGAGCGATGTTTTATTATCATTAATAGACATCGCGATACGAAATAAACATTATCGAATTTCACATGGAAAGTATCCTTATAATTATATACGACAGAAAGAAATAATAGCTGTCATTTTTATTTGTTTGACAGGCTTAATGAGAACGCTAATTTGCAATAAATTTGCATCATTTACAATCCAATAGGATAGCAAGCTTCAATCGACAACGGACACAAAAACCACATATGTGTCCTTCTTCAACAATCTAAGAGAATTTATTTCTTATTCTTAATTTAAATGCTATCGCGAACTCCTTAACAGGACAAAGCATGCATGCAATGCTCTCATATCAATGAGTTGCACAGCAATAGCAATGTGCCAAATAGCTCACAGTATTTTGGACCAATTGAATTGATATATCAGTAGTATAACAGATTAAATCTCAGAGTGTGAATTATTCTAGTATCTTTATTCGCTTTGAATAGAATATTACATACGATTTTGGTTTTTGTTCTTTTGATGATCGGGATTCCCGCATCTGGACAAAATTATTTTCGAATTATCGGAGGAATACCACATCTTCCGGTAATCGAACCGTCGGCTATCACCACCCCTGAAATCGGTATGCTGATTTATAGTAGTGCCGAAGCCAAACCTCTCATTTTTACAGGCTCTGGTTGGGAAACACTCTGCACCAATAACATCTCCGCTGTTACATCACAAGATTTCTTTGTGGTGAAAAACGGAATTCCTTATCTTCCCTCACTCACCGGAGCACCACTCAGCCCTCAGTCCGGTTCGGTATACTATTCTACCGTAGACAAATCTGTAATGATCTACAATGGTTCAAGCTGGGTGAAAATGGGGGCATTGTTGCTTGGAAGCATTGCAGACAATAATAACTTTACGTCCGGCTCTTCAGTCAAAACGTATAAACTTCCTGTCATTAATACAAATCCGGCACCAACAGGATTATCGGCGGGAGCATTTTACATCAACTCAAGTTCAAAAACCGTAAAATACCACGACGGATCCAAGTGGAACGATATATCATGCCATCCTATTGTTGTTACAGCAGCCATCTCTAACAACATTTCCGGCTATAGTGCTACAGGAGGCGGAAATGTTATCACAAACGGAAGTTCTAATATTTGGTTAACAGGTATTTGCTGGAGCCCAAATGCCGATCCGGATACACTACTCACATCCAAGACACGCCAACCGGCAACCGGTCTAGGTGTAGGTCCGTTTGCCAGTACACTCACAGGATTACTACCAAACACTACTTATCACGTACGGGCATACGCGGTAAATTCGCAAGAGATCGCTTATGGAAACGATGTTGTTTTCACAACCCCTCTGGTAATTCCCTCCATCATTACACTTAATGCGACAAATATCACCAGCATATCGGCCGAAAGTGGTGGCGACATAACAGCAGACGGAGGAGCATCAGTAACCCACCGCGGTATTATCTGGAGCGTTACAGGAGACCCGCTAAGTGATCCATCCAACATTCGTACGGATGACGGATCGGGTGTAGGCCAATACCCCAGCACGCTAACCGGATTACTGGGTAACACCAATTATTATGTGCGTGCATACGCAGTAAACAGCGTGGGAACCGCCTACGGAAACCTTGTCCAATTTACAACACCGGCTCCTGTAGTTCCTGTATTAAATCCGTTGGTAACTGTCACTAATATTACAGGTTCCGGGGCAACCTGTACCAGTACAATTCAAAACAACGGAGGGGCTCTTGTTTCCGAACGAGGTATATGCTATTCAACAGATCACATTAATTACACCTATGTACCCTCATCGACAGTAACGCCTACTGACATCGGTACATTTATAACCACCCTGACTAATTTAGCACAAGGGACTACTTACTACATTAAGGGGTACGCGAAAAACAGTGCCGGTATCGGATACAGTAGCGAGACAAGCTTTGTTACGGCTGCTCTTGTACACATTACAACAGCTAAGCCTTCCAACATCACCGGGTTCACTGCATTAAGCGGTGGTACTATCGACGATGTCGGCTACTCTGTGATCACCGCAAGAGGTATATGCTGGAGCAGCAACGGTATTCCGACTATCGATTCGACAAAGATTGCCCAATCTTTTAGCGGAGATGGTACAGGCAACTTCAGTATTTCGATGACCAGTTTAATTCCTGGCGTGAAATATTATGTACGGGCATATGCAATCAACGCTGCGGGTATAGCCTACGGTAATCTCGATAGTCTTACTACATTAAATTACCCAACGGTACGCACGATAAATGCAGCAGCCTTCAACAACGATACGGGTGTCGGTGGAGGTGAAGTTCTTTCCGACGGAGGAGCCGAAGTTACCGAACGAGGCGTTTGTTGGGATACGGCACCAAATCCGACTGTAAACTCCTATCACAGTTCTAATGGCACCGGTCTCGGACTGTTCTACAGTACATTAACCGGGCTAACTGCTAATGTAACTTATCACATAAGAGCGTATGCAAGAAATAGTGTGGGAGTTGCCTATGGGCAGGACATGACCTTCATCATTATTCCGGAAGCTCCGCAAATTATAACGTTGCCTATAACCGATATTACCAGCATTGAGGCAATTAGCGGAGGCGACATAACCAGCAATGGAGGCGCTTCTATTACCAAACGCGGTATTATCTGGAGTACGAAGGGTGATCCTCTATCCGATCCTTCATGCATTATTACCGACGACGGATCGGGTGTAGGTCAATTCCCCAGTACTCTTACCAATTTGCTCGGCAATACCACTTATTATGTACGAGCATACGCGGTAAATAGTTACGGAAAATCGTACGGAAACCTGTTATCATTTACCACTCCGCCACCGGTACCACCGGCAATGAATTCGGCCTCTATTTCCATTTCCGATGTAACATCGAATTCGGCAAAAGGGACAATGTCTATTCTCAACAATGGAGGAGCACCGGTAACGGCTCGTGGCATTTGCTGGAGTACAGACAAAATTCATTATACCTACACTCCATCTACTACGCTAACCGGATCGGATATTGGAACTTTCATATCCAATATTACAGGATTAACTCCGGGTACAACTTATTATGCAAAAGGATACGCAACCAATAGTGCAGGAACATCGTACACAAGCGAAGCAAGTTTCATAACTGCATCTTTGGCAACCATTACCACCACGCCGGCATCAGGCATTGCAGGTACAACAGCGGTAAGCGGAGGATTTATTTCTGACCCGGGGAACACAACCATACAGTCGCGTGGTGTTTGTTGGAGCCAGTTTGGAATACCAACAACAGACAGTACCCACGTGGCCAATGGAGCTGATGTAGGCGAGTATAGTTGTACATTAACCAGCTTAACCCCTGGTGTAAAATACTACTTCCGGGCATATGCAGTCAATATTGCAGGTACTGCTTATGGAAATCTTGACAGTCTGGTAACATTAAATTACCCGACGGTAACAACCTTGTCAGCGTCCTCATTTGTGAATAATACGGCAACCGGCGGTGGTAACGTACTCTCCGACGGAGGAGCAACAGTAACCACAAGGGGTGTATGCTGGGCAACAACCCCAAATCCGACAGTCTACTCTTCGGCGGTTGCATCAGGATCGGGTACCGGACTCTACTCGGCCATCATGACCGGTTTGTCGCCGAACGTGACTTACCACATGCGTGCATACGCGTATAACAGTGTTGGATATGCTTATGGAGAAGACAAAACCTTTACCATTATTCCTGGAGCTCCAACCGTTGTAACGTCACCGATCCAAGATGTAACCAGTATGACTGCAACCGGAGGTGGAGATATAACCGACAACGGCGCCTCAGCTATTACCGCCAGAGGAATACGTGTCAGCACAAAGGGTGATCCGATCGATGATCCAGCTGCTATATTGACAAATGACGGCACGGGTAACGGTACTTTCACAAGCACGCTGACGGGCTTACTGGGTGATACGACATACTATGTACGGGCTTATGCCGTAAACAGCTATGGCACATCTTACGGCGACATTATTCAATTCGTAACACCGAATCCGGTGCCACCGGCATTGAATCCACCTTTGGTACGTGTTACCGATGTGACAGCAACTACCGGTATTGGAACCAGCACCGTCATAAACAATGGAGGAGCACCTGTCACTGCACGGGGCATTTGTCTGACTACAGACAAGATAAACTATATCTATGTGCCGTCGTCTACGCTCAATGTGACTGACTTGGGAGAATTTACAACCAATATATCGGGATTGACCCCGGGAGTAACCTATTATGCCAAAGGGTACGCCACCAATACGGCTGGAATCGGATATACCAACGAAATAAGCTTTACAACAGCAACGTATGTAACACTTACAACCATAACTCCGAACAATGTATCTTATGCATCGGCTCTGAGTGGCGGTAATATTAGCAGCGATGGCAATTCTACCATCACAGCTCGCGGTATCTGCTGGAGCACCAATCCTAACCCAACTACAGCGTTGGCAACCAAAACAGTAGAAACGTCGAATGTGAATACCCTCGGCAGCTTCTCTGGCTCGTTATTGAATCTGACTCCGAACACGAAATATTATGTTCGTGCATATGCTGTGAATATTGCAGGTACAGCTTATGGTAACCTCGATAGTTTGACCACAGAACCATTAAAACTGGCTACGGTAACCACGCTCAAACCAAACAATGCGAGCTATACAACTGCTCAGAGTGGTGGTACTGTAACGTACAAAGGCAATACAGATATTACAGCCAGAGGTATTTGCTGGAGTTTGGGTAAGAACCCAACCATTGCACTCTCTACCAAGACATCGGAATCGCTTGGAACGGATGGCACAGGATCATTCAACAGCTCTATTTCCGGATTAATTTCAAGTGTAAAATATTATGTGCGGGCTTACGCCGTCAACATGGCCGGAGTAGCTTACGGTAACCTCGATAGTTTAATTACCGTATCGCCTTCGTCGCCTTCCGTGGTTACGGGCTATGCAAGTTCAATCACCGGTTCGTCTGCAAGCCTAACCGGAGAGGTGGTTGGTGAAGGAGGCTCTACCGTGACTGAACGGGGCATCTGCTGGAGCACCAGTGCTTATCCGACTACTTCAAACAGCTCTATAAAGAGTGGGCAAGGGTTAGGCTCCTTTACCGTAACAGCGATTAACCTGTTAGGAAGCACAACCTATCACGTACGAGCTTACGCAATCAACAGTGCAGGTACAACTTACGGCGATGATATCACCTTCACTACCGATGGTATAGCAACCATTACCACAAATGCTCCAACGGGTGTCACCAATTCGTCGGCCGTAAGTGGTGGTGCTATCTCTAACGATGGTGGCGATCCCGTTACAACCCGGGGTGTCTGCTGGAGTGTTGCTCCTAATCCGACATTGACCGATAGCTATTCCACCGATGGATCGGGTATCGGTAGTTTCACCAGCAATATTACAGGATTGTATGGTAGTACCCGTTATTATGTGCGCGCCTATGCACTGAACACTGCCGGAGTGGCTTACGGCAACGAGGTAAGCTTCGTAACCGCCTCGTCGCTGGTACCGACCGTGGTAACGGTCGATGCCATAAACGTCGGATCTACTTCCGCCGATATTCGTGGCAATGTTACGGCAAATGGCGGTGCCGATATTACAGAACGGGGTATCTGTTGGGGAACGAGTCCTTCTCCGACTGTTGAGATCAACCACATTGTCAGTGGTAGCGGTATGGGTACATTTACAGCTTCCATTACAGGGCTGTCTAAACAAACGCAATATTATGCACGCGCCTATGCTATCAATAGCATTGGCATTGCATACGGCAATGATGTCTCCTTCAAAACGGTAACTCTTCCCACGGTAACAACTGCTTCGGTATCGTCTATTACCGGTGCAACAGCTAAAGGCGGAGGAACTATTACCAGCGATGGTGGCGCACCCGTCTCCACAAGCGGTCTGTGCTGGAGCACGACCAATGCTCCGACGGTTTCTGATCCGCACACCACAGGTACGATCGGCATCGGAGACTTTATACATACGATGACCGGATTGCTGGGCAATACCATTTATTATGTGCGTGCCTATGCTATTAACAGTGCCGGTGTAGCCTATGGCGATCCTGTGATGTTTATGACCGGAGCGCCAGAATTGCCTACGTTGACCACAGCCAACAGTTCAAGTGGCACCGACGGCAAGAGCATCAATTCCGGCGGTAATGTTTCAAGCAATGGAGGTTCTGTGATAACCAGCGGAGGACTCTGCTGGAGCACTATGTCCGGATTCAAACCCGATACTGTGGTCTACAACAGAAGTAACCTATCGGCATCCGGTAGTTTCACCTCCGTTATATCCGGATTGTTAAAGGGGACAACCTATTACGTACGTGCCTATGTAACAAATGGCATTGGTACTGCTTACGGGAATGAGGTCAGCGTATCTACTTACGAAGTACCTATGGTGTTGACCATTGCTCCCAACCCCAGTACAATCACCAATGTTTCGGCTGTCGGAGGTGGTTCTATTCTGGCAAACGGTGGTTTGTCAATCACTTCGAGCGGTATTTGCTGGAACACGACCTCTTCTCCAACTATCGATAACGATCATATTACCAACGATGCCGGAGAAGCTACCTTCACCAGTAATATGACCAATTTATTGGGCAACACAACCTATTACGTACGAGCTTATGCTGTCAATAGCGTTGGAATTGCATATGGTAACGAAATAAGTTTCACCACCAAACCTCCAGTATTGGCTACGATTGTAACCGATCCGGTTACACTAAACTCGGGAACCTCGGCAACAGGAGGAGGCACGATCGTTTCCAACGGAGGAGCTATCGTTACCACTCGTGGCCTGTTCTGGTGTACCTCTCCCAATTTCAATACAGATACAATTGTCTCTAATAAAACCGCCGAAACAGGGTACTTTGTAGGAAGCTTCACACACCGGATGGAGAATCTGATGCCGAATACAACATACTATGTCAAAGCCTATGTAATTAATAGTGCTGGCATTTCATACGGAGACGAAGCAAGCTTTACAACTCCGGCATTACCCAGTCTGACCACAGCTTATGCCACAGCTAACGGAAGCACAAAAGCTTCGAGTGGTGGCGACATTGCCAACGACGGAGGATCACCGGTTACGGCACGAGGTGTAGTTTGGAGTCGGATTCCAACATTTAATCCTGACACTGTAGTTGTAAACAAAACATACAACGGTGGTGGCATCGGTTCGTTTGTCAGTAACATTACCGGATTGAAGGGTAGTACTACGTATTACATTCAAGCCTATGCAACCAATGTGGCCGGTACTGCGTATGGTAATCTGTTAAGTTTCATTACTGATCCGGCCACGCTGGCAACCTTATCGACACGGGATGCCTGGTCAATTTGGGGAACAACAGCCTACAGCGGTGGCTATATTTTTGACAACGGAGGAGAACCAGTTACGACCCGTGGCGTGTTGTGGAGCCCTGTTTCGGGATTCCGCCCCGACACGGTAATCGTCAATAAAGTATCACAAACCGGAACCGGCAACGGTTATTTTACAACACAATTAACCAACCTGAAACCGGGAACGACCTATTACATCCGGGCATTCGCTATCAACAGCGTTGGGGTTGCTTATGGCAATGAGCTTTCATTCACAACCCTTGCTGTTCCGACTCTCAAAACAGATACTATAATCGCCTCAGCCAATGGCATATCAGCCAGTGGTGGTGGTACAATTATTACTGATGGAGGCGCCGGAATTACCAATCAGGGAGTATGCTGGAGTACAGGACATACCCCGACGGTCAACCTTGCTACCAGGACAAAATACGATTCGGGCACAGGCAACTCATTCTTCAGCACGCTTACCGGACTGAAACCGGCAACTACCTATTACGTACGAGCCTATGCCACAAATAATCAGGGAGTCGGTTATGGAGCGGAACGATCATTCACCACTCCAGCCATTCCTCCCACTATTACGACTACCTATACAACCATCATATCCAAAACATCGGTTGTAACGGGTGGAAATATCACCGACAACGGAGGTGCCTCTGTAACTGCAAGGGGAGTACTTTGGAGCACTGTTGCCAATTTCATTCCTGACACTGTAGCTGTAAATAAAACGAAAGATGGAACGGGAAGCGGTTCATTCACCAGCACAATCACCGGAATGAGCATGAGCCTGACCTATTATATCCGTGCCTACGCCACAAACAGCGCAGGAACCAGCTATGGTAATCAGGTCGTTGTTACTATTTTCCCGACAGCTCCGCGCCTCATTACAAAAGATATTACCGAAGCGGGTGGCTATTCGGCAAAGAGTGGTGGTATCATCACCAGCGATGGTGGTGCTCCGGTAACCCTGAAGGGTTTATGCTGGGCCACTCACACGAACCCGACCGTAGATGATATCCGTACCTATGACGGATCTGACACCACACGTTACGTAAGTTCCATCACGGGACTTACGCCCAATACGTTGTACTATGTGCGCGCATACGCTGTTAATAAAATTGGTACTGCATATGGTATCGAAAAAACAATACTAACAGACGCGCTCCCAACATTAACGGCTACCAAGCCCGTAACCGATATCATTGCCACGACAGCTACCAGTGGTGGTGAAATCACTGACGACGGGCGTTCTCCGATTCTGGCACGCGGTATATGCTGGAGCACATCCAGCAATCCGACGGTTGCCCTTGATACAAAGACGGTAGATAATACCACAACCGGCATCGGTAGTTTTGTGGCATTTATGACCAGACTAAAACCTGAGACTGTTTTTTATGTAAGAGCCTACGCGACCAATGCTGTAGGAACTGCGTATGGTAGTCAGGTAATGTTCAAAACTCATCCTGTACAATTACCGACTGTAACCACCACACCCCACACCTACGTGGATAGTACAGTGGTAATCAGTGGCGGTGCTATTCTGAACGATGGAGGTATGCCGGTTAATGAACGTGGAATCTGTTGGAGTCTGACACCAAATCCTACGGCTGATCTGCAATCCAGAATTTTTGACAGAGCAGGCGGCTTAGGTAACTTTACCGATACCATAACAGGTCTTTTGCCCGGAAAAAAATATTACATCCGTGCGTTCGGAACCAACAGTCTGGGTACTGCTTACGGTTTGCTTGATAGCGTGGTGACCTATCCGGTACGTCCTACGGTAAGCGTACCCATTATGTCTAACATTAAAATGACCACTGCCGATGCTATTGCTTCTGTTGTGACCGACGGAGGTTCTCCGATCATGGATAAGGGGGTATATTGGAATACGACCGGCATACGACCAATGGCACTACACCCGGGAGACAGTATTGTCTCCAACGGCGCAGGGGGTACAGCCATTAGTGGATCCGTTACCAGCCTGACGCCAAATACGACCTATTACATTTGGGCCTATGCGACCAATAGCGTAGGAATCCGGTTCAGTCAGGCTCCGGTGAAATTTACCACTCCGACATTGGCCACCGTTATTACCCTGAAAGCCAAATCGGTATGGCAATTTACCGCTGTAAGTGGAGGTAATATTACCAGCGATGGTGGTGCTCCAATAACCTCGCGGGGCGTGTGCTACAGCCACTTCGGACTGCCAACCATCGATAGTCTGCATGTCGTACACCCGGTGGCAAGCACTGGTGCATATTCGTTGAATCTTGACAGTTTGAAAGAGGGTACTACTTATTATGTGAGGGCTTACGCTATCAACACGATGGGTATCAATTATGGGAATGTCGATACACTCACCACATTGACCATTCCCACAGTGATGACGGCAAAAGCAGATTCGATCTGGAGTTTCGGCGTACGGACAGGAGGAAAGGTATTGACAGATGGAGGATTACCCGTTACGGTACGGGGTGTATGCTGGAGCAGCACCCAAGTTCCAACCGTTGCATTAATTACCAGAACTACGAATGGAAACGGATTAGGATCGTTTATTAGTACCATCCAGGGACTGGAACACGATAGTATCTACTTTATCAGAGCCTATGCCACCAACAGTTTAGGAACTGCTTATGGAAAAACGGATACCATCCGAACACTTCCGATACCACCAATTTTGGGTGAAATTAAGTTCTCGTCTATTACCGATACTTCTGTTGTAACTACCTCTGTTATTTTGGATGACGGAGGGGCACCGGTTACAAAACGAGGCATTTGCTGGAATACAACAGGCAATCCCACAATGACTGATAATGTCATTATTGACAGTGGAATCGGAACTGGATTCTATAAAGATAGTATCGCCGGATTGAAGGCCGGCCCAAGTTACTATGTCCGTTCTTTTGCCGTGAATAGTGCCGGGGTTGGTTACGGTCCCGACGGAAGCAGTTTTAAAAGTTGTCCGTCAACCTTTTCAGCCATCCACGTAGCCGGGTTCAATGGTGCTCCTGTATCCAAAACAGTGACATATCACTCGGTAAGTACAAAGATTACAGGGGCGTTACGTTGCTGGTTAACACAAAATTTAGGTGCCGATACATTAGCGAAAACGGTGAATGAATCTGCCGAAAGAAGTGCTGGTTGGTACTGGCAGTTCAACCGTTCGCAAGGATATAAGCACGACGGATCGACACTCACCCCATCGAATTCATGGACTCCATGGGTAAGTAGTATTTATGAAAATAGTGATTGGGTAGCAACCAATGACCCGTGTAATTTATTACTGGGTATGGGGTGGAGACTCCCAACAAAAACAGAATGGAGTGCTGCCGCTGGTGCTCCTCAAAACTGGGCAAATGCAACCGATGGTTGGAAATCCGTACTTCAGTTGCATAATTCCGGTTATCTCAACTACTCCAATGGTGCTTTAGTGAGTAGAGGTAGCGATCAATATTTCTGGGCAGGGACTCAATACGATTACAGTTATGGTAGTTGTATTTATGGAGGATATTCTGTTACATACCTGACGAAGCCTTACGCAACTCCGGTGCGTTGTATTCGTGATACAATCGCTCGTGGCATTCCAATGGTAAGCAACGTAATGCTACCCGACAGCTCACGCACAACTACTTCGGCTTTAGGAATCGCAGTTGTAGTATCGGACGGTGGCGCTTCCGTCACAAAAAGAGGATTATGCTGGAGTACTACGGGAACCCCAACAACCACAGACAATGTGATTGACGGTGGCTCGGGAACCGGAAACTTATCAGGATCGCTTACCAATTTGGTGGAAGGAACAACCTACTATATTCGTGCTTTTGCAACTAACCGATATGGCACCTCCTACAGTCCATCGGTAACAACAATTATCAGTTGTCCTACTAATTTTGATGTCATACATACTGCCGGAACTAATGGTGCGCCGGTGACACGAACTGTAACCTATCATTCGATTGCGGCCAATTTATCTGGGAAAACAGCCTGCTGGCTCACACAAAACCTAGGGGCATTCAAACAACCGACGTCAATGACAGATGCTAATGATTCAACAATTGGGTGGTACTTCCAGTTCAACCGTTCTCAAGGCTATATTCCGGTCAGCACTACCGGATATTTACCGAAGAATGCCTGGGAATCATGGCCCGGAGTCTCAGAAAGCAGTGACTGGGTTGGTTCCAATGATCCCTGTAATTTATTGCTGGGAACTGGATGGAGGATTCCAACTTACGACGAATGGAATGCTGCCGACGCTCCTCCACAAAACTGGACATCTCCCGCTGATGCATACAATTCTGTATTAAAACTACATCTGACTGGTATGTTGCGGGGAGGAGCCTTGGCTTATCAAGGATCGTATGGAGGTTACTGGAGTAGTAAACAGTATGACTCCTCGTATGGAAATCTGCTGTATCTCTATTCTGGATCCAGCTCAATGACATACGATGCTAAATCATATGCGTATCCGTTGCGTTGTATCCGTCAATCATTAATTCCAACTGCTCCAATTGTTTCAATTGTTACGGTTCCTGATTCTACGCTTACTTCGACAACTGCAGATTGTTGGGCAACTGTTACTTTAGATGGAGGATCTGCCGTTACAGATCGAGGCATTTGCTGGAATACAAAAGGTAATCCAACCATATCTGATAACAAAATATCAGGAGGGCATGGAACTGGTATTTTTACTCTTTCGCTAGCTAATCTGGAGGAAGGCCCTACCTATTATGTACGGGCTTACGCGACCAACAGTATAGGGACAGCATATAGTCCTATTGTAACCAGCTTCAAAATATGTCCAAGCTCATTTGATGTGATTCATACGGCAGGATTGAATGGTGCACCGGTAACTAAAACGGTGACTTATCACTCTATAAATACCTCTATATCGGGTAAAGCAGCCTGCTGGTTGACGCAAAATTTGGGAGCTGACCATCAGGCTACTAGCCTGAATGATGCATCCGAAGCTTCTTCCGGATGGTATTGGCAATTCAATCGTTCGCAAGGGTACAAGCATGACGGGTCAACCTATATTCCTTCTAACGCATGGACAACATGGACTTCAAGTATTTATGAAAGCAGTGCATGGTTGCCAAAAAATGATCCTTGCAATCTCTTACTTGGATTAGGGTGGCGCATTCCAACGAAAACAGAATGGACGGCAGCAATCGCACCTCCTCAATACTGGATCAATCCAACTGCAGCATGGAAATCTGTGATCAAGCTTCATAATGGAGGTTATCTCAACTATTCCAACGGTGCTTTGGTAAGCCGGGGTAGCGACCAGTATATGTGGGCTAGCACTCAGTACGATCCAAGCTATGGTGACTGTATCTATGGAGGATATTCTATTACGTACTTAACGAAGCCTTATGCAACTCCGTTACGTTGCCTCCGCGATTCAATAACTATTTCAGCACCATCTGTGAGTGATGTTTCTGTTCCGACTTCAGGTATGACAGCGAACTCCGCTAATGGTACAATGACAGTGACGTCTGATGGCGGTGCAACTATCACCGCAAGAGGTTTATGCTGGAATACAACAGGAGCTACGCCCACATTATCCAATCATGTTATTACGGATGCTGATGTGTCCTTAGGATCGTTCACCTTAAAAATGAAGGATCTATCAGAAGATTCAACTTACTATGTACGAGCTTATGCAACCAATAGCAAGGGAACTACATATAGCCCCACAGTAACTAGTTTCAAAATATGCCCAAGTTCATTTAATATTATACACACAGCAGGTGCTAATGGTGCCCCTGCTACAAAAACAATAACTTATCATTCAATAAGCACGAGCATATCGGGCAAACCGGCTTGTTGGCTGACTCAGAATCTGGGAGCTTTCAAACAAGCCACATCCTTTACAGATGCCAACGATTCCACCATTGGGTGGTACTTCCAATTCAACCGTTCTCAGGGCTATATTCCGGTCAGCACTACGGGATATCTGCCAAAGAATGCGTGGGAATCATGGCCGGGAGTATCAGAAAGTAGCGATTGGCTTAGTGCCAATGACCCATGTAACCTGTTGCTCGGAAATGGATGGCGTATCCCAACCTATGATGAGTGGAACGCTGCTGACGCTCCTCCACAAAACTGGACTACTCCTGCTGACGCATACAATTCAGTATTAAAATTACATCTAACGGGGATGTTACGGGGAGGAGCTCTTGCTTATCAAGGATCGTACGGTGGTTACTGGAGTAGCAAACAATATGATGCTTCTTCCGGATATTTGTTGTATCTCTATTCGGGATCTAGTTCAATGACAAATGATGCCAAATCGTACGCTTATCCGTTGCGTTGTATTCGTCGAGATGTAATAGTTTCTGTTCCAATGGTTAGTAGTGTGTCGATTCCAGATTCGACCATAACAAATACTACTGCTGTTTGCTATGCTACTGTCACTACCGATGGAGGATCAAAAGTTACCGAACGTGGTCTCTGTTGGAATACGACAGGAACAACTCCACTAATAACGGACAATAAAATATCTGTCGGTGATGGTTTAGGTGCATTTTCAGCAACTCTTGGAGGTTTATCCGAAGGCCCTACATACTATGTTAGGGCTTATGCAGTCAATAGTAAAGGCGTTGCCTATAGCCCAATTGTGGCTAGTTTCAAAATATGCCCAAGATCATTTGATGTGATTCATACGGCTGGGTTGAATGGTGCGCCGGTAACCAAAACCGTGACTTACCACTCTATAAATACCTCCATATCGGGTAAAGCAGCCTGCTGGTTGACGCAAAATTTGGGAGCTGACCATCAGGCTACTAGCCTGAATGATGCCTCCGAAGCTTCTTCCGGATGGTATTGGCAGTTTAACCGTTTGCAAGGATATATGCACGATGGATCTACATATACCCCCTCTAACGCGTGGACAACATGGACTTCAAGTATCTCAGAAAGCAGCGCTTGGTTATCGAAAAATGATCCTTGCAATCTCTTACTTGGATTAGGGTGGCGTATTCCAACGAAAACAGAATGGACAGCTGCAATTGCCCCTCCTCAATATTGGATTAATCCAACTGCAGCATGGAAATCTGTCATCAAGCTCCATAATGGGGGATATTTAAATTATTCAAACGGAGCTGTGGTCAGCCGAGGTAGCGACCAGTACATGTGGGCTAGTACTCAGTACGATTCAAGCTATGGTGATTGTATTTATGGGGGATATTCTATTACGTACTTAACAAAGCCCTATGCAACTCCGTTACGTTGCCTCCGCGATTCTATAACTATTTCGGCACCATCTGTGAGCGATGTATCTGTTCCTACTTCGGGTATGACAGCGAACTCCGCTAATGGCACAACTACAGTGACGTCTGATGGCGGTGCGACTATCACCGCAAGAGGATTATGTTGGAATACAACGGGAGCTACGCCCACATTATCCGATCATGTTATTACAGATGCTGATATATCCTTAGGAACCTTTACATTAAAGATGGACGGATTGTCAGAGTCTTTAACTTATTATGTCCGAGCTTATGCAACTAATAGTAAAGGAACAACATATAGTCCTACCGTAACTAGCTTTAAAATATGTCCGCAAGAATTTTCAATACTCCACACGAGTGGTGTTAATGGTGCTCCAAGCAGCAAAACTGTCAAATATCATTCGATAAGCTCGAGTATATCGGGTAAACCCGCTTGCTGGTTAACTCAGAATTTAGGGGCCTTTAGACAAGCCTCATCTTACACGGATGCCAATGATTCCACCATTGGGTGGTATTTTCAGTTTAATCGTTCGCAAGGATATATTCCTGTTGGAACTACCGGATATCTACCAAAGAATGCGTGGGAATCATGGCCTGGAGTCTCAGAAAGCAGTGACTGGATTAGTGCAAATGATCCATGTAATCTGTTGCTCGGAAATGGATGGCGTATCCCAACCTATAACGAGTGGAAAGCAGCTGACGATCCTCCTCAAAACTGGACCACTCCTGTTGACGCATACAATTCCGTATTAAAATTACACTTAACGGGCATGCTACGAGGAGGCATTTTAGCTTATCAAGGTTCATACGGTGGCTACTGGAGTACAACCCAATATGATGCTTCTACAGGATATTTGTTATATCTCTATTCGGGATCCAGTTCAATGACAAACGATGCTAAATCATATGCATATCCGGTGCGTTGTATCCGTCAGGATATTAAACTATCAATTCCGACTGTTAGCGTTGTATCTATTCCAGATTCAACCATGTCTGCAACAAAAACCGTTTGTACAGCAACAGTTACGACTGACGGAGGAGCTTCTGTTACAGAGCGAGGTTTATGCTGGAACACAACAGGAACTCCAACTATTTCTGATAACCTTATTAAATCCGGATCTGGATTAGGTACATTCTCTGAAAATATGGAGAATTTAGTTGAAAGCCCCACTTATTACGTACGGGCTTATGCAACCAATAATCAGGGTACTGCTTATAGCTCAACTGTAACTAGTTTCAAAATTTGTCCAAGGTTATTTAATGTAATTCATACGGCAGGGTTAAATGGAGCTCCAGTAACAAAAACCGTGACTTATCATTCCATCAATACCACCATTTCGGGCAAGGCAGCCTGCTGGTTAACGCAGAATTTAGGTGCCGACCAACAGCCAACTTCTTTGAATGATGCTTCTGAGAATTCATCCGGATGGTACTGGCAATTCAACCGCTCGCAAGGATACAAACACGACGGATCAACCTATATCCCATCGAATGCATGGACTGCATGGACATCGAGTATCTATGAAAGTAGTGACTGGTTACCTAAAAATGATCCTTGCAATCTCTTACTTGGACTGGGATGGCGCATTCCCACCAAAACGGAATGGACAAAAGCAGTTGCTCCTCCTCAATACTGGATCAATCCAACCGCAGCATGGAAATCTGTAATCAAGCTCCATAATGGAGGCTATCTCAATTATTCCAACGGAGCCGTGGTAAGTCGGGGGAGTGACCAGTATATTTGGGCTAGTACCCAGTATGATCCAAGTTATGGCGACTGTATTTATGGTGGATATTCTATTACATACTTAACGAAGCCTTATGCAACTCCGTTGCGCTGTCTCCGCGATGCTATTACTATTTCGACTCCTGTTGTAAGTGATGTAACATTTCCAACCGCGAGTATGACAGCAAATTCTGCGGCAGGAACAGCAACAGTGGCAACCGACGGAGGAGCTTCTGTTACAGAGCGAGGTTTATGCTGGAACACAACAGGAACTACGCCTACTACATCAGATAATATTGTAAAAGTTAGTAGTGGCATTGGAAACTTTACTGGAGTTTTGACTGGCTTATCAGAAGGCCCGGTATATTATGTGCGAGCCTATGCAATCAATAGCCAGGGAACAACCTATAGTCCAACAGTGGCAAGTTTCAGAATATGTCCAAAAGAATTTTCTGTGATTCATAATGTAGGAACCAATGGGGCTCCGGTAAACAAAACAGTGACCTATCACTCGATAAGTTCGAGTATATCCGGAAGTCCGGCGTGTTGGCTCACACAGAATCTGGGTGCAGGCCAACAGGCAACGGCATTCGACGATGCTACCGATGAAGCTTTAGGTTGGTTTTTCCAGTTCAACCGTTCTCAAGGCTATATTCCAGTTGGAACTACTGGATACTTACCGAAGAATGCCTGGGAATCATGGCCCGGAGTATCAGAAAGCAGCGACTGGCTTAGTGCAAATGATCCATGTAATTTGTTGCTTGGAAATGGATGGCGTATCCCTACCTACGACGAATGGAAGGCTGCTGATGATCCCCCTCAAAACTGGAATACTCCCGCTGATGCATACAACTCTGTATTAAAATTACATTTGACCGGAATGTTGCGTGGAGGTATTTTGACTTATAAAAATTCATATGGAGGCTATTGGAGTAGCAAACAATATGACGCTTCGACGGGATATTTGTTATATCTTTATTCGGGCTCCAGTTCAATGACAAATGATGCTAAATCGTACGCATATCCGTTGCGTTGTATCCGTCGGGATGTAGTAGTTTCTGTCCCAATGGTGAGCAATGTATCTATACCAGATTCTACAATTGCAACAACGACAGCTATTTGTGCAGCATCTGTGCCTACAGATGGAGGATCAACAGTTAGTGATAGAGGAATTTGTTGGAATACAACAGGAACGGCTCCGACAATAACCGATAGCAAAATTATGGCCGGTAATGGAGTCGGCCCATTTTCAACAACTATGACAGGACTGACGGAAGGTCCAACGTATTATGTGCGAGCTTATGCTATTAATAGCAAAGGTATTGCCTATAGCCCGATTGTTTCGAGTTTCAAAATATGCCCAAGATCATTTGACGTGATCCATACGGCGGGATTGAATGGGGCTCCGGTAAGCAAAACTGTGACTTACCATTCAATCAATACCTCTATATCGGGCAAAGCAGCTTGTTGGCTGACGCAAAATCTGGGTGCTGACCATCAGGCTACCAGCATGAATGATGCCTCCGAAGCTTCTTCTGGATGGTACTGGCAGTTTAACCGTTCGCAAGGATATATGCATGATGGATCTACATATACTCCGTCCAACGCATGGACCACATGGACTTCAAGTATCTCAGAAAGTAGTGATTGGGCGTCGGCGAATGATCCGTGTAACCTGCTGTTGGGCCTTGGGTGGAGAATACCAACCAAAACAGAATGGACAAAGGCAGTTGCTCCTCCTCAATATTGGATCAACGCAACAACAGCTTGGAAATCTGTGATTAAACTCCATAATGGCGGATATTTGAACTATTCCAACGGAGCTATTGTAAGCCGGGGTAGTGATCAGTATCTGTGGGCGAGCACCCAATACGATTCAAGTTATGGTGATTGTATTTATGGTGGATATTCTATTACGTACTTAACGAAGCCTTATGCAACTCCGTTACGTTGTATCCGTGATGCAATTACTATCTCAGCTCCTTCGGTAAGTGATATTAAGTTCCCCACATCAGGAATGACATCGAATACAGCAGACGGTTTTGCTACCGTCACATCAAATGGTGGTGATGCAATTAGTGCAAAAGGATTGTGCTGGAACAATTCAGCCACAGTAGCTCCAACTTTATCGGACAATGTAATAACAGATGCCAATACAACGCTTGGCGACTTCTCTCTAACAATGAAGAATTTGTCTGAAAGTCTAACTTATTATGTGCGAGCTTATGCGACTAATAGTAAGGGGACAACATATAGCCCTACTGTAGCCAAGTTCAAAATGTGTCCTCAGACTTTCTCAATTATACATACCGCCGGGACTAATGGAGCTCCTGTAAGCAAAACCGTGACTTATCACTCGATAAGTTCGAATATATCCGGAAGTCCTGCATGTTGGTTAACTCAAAATCTGGGTGCAGATCAACAGGCTGCATCTTCTACTGATGCCACCGATGAAGCTTTAGGTTGGTTCTTCCAGTTCAACCGTTCTCAGGGCTATATCCCGGTCGGTACTACCGGATACTTACCGAAAAATGCTTGGGAATCCTGGCCTGGTGTGTCAGAAAGCAGTGACTGGATTAGTACAAATGACCCATGTAACCTGTTGCTCGGAAATGGATGGCGTATTCCCACCTACGACGAGTGGAAGGCTGCTGATGATCCCCCACAAAATTGGAACTCTCCCGCAGACGCATACAATTCGGTGTTAAAGTTGCATCTGACAGGTATGTTACGAGGAGGCATCTTAACCTATAAAAGTTCATACGGCGGCTATTGGAGTACAAAACAATATGATGCTTCTTCCGGGTACTTACTGTACCTCTATTCGGGATCCAGCTCAATGACAAATGATGCTAAATCATATGCATATTCGGTACGCTGTATTCGTCAAGCAGTTATTCCATCAACTGCAATCGTGAGCAATGTGGCAATTCCAAATAGTGGGCTTACTGCTACAACTGCAGATTGCTCTTCCAGCGTAACCATAGACGGAGGGTCGTCTGTTAGCGAAAGAGGGATTTGTTGGAACACAACGGGGATAGCTCCGACAACTTCTGACAATAAAATTGCAGTCGGCAATGGAGTTGGCTCATTCTCAACGTCAATGACAGGTCTGACAGAGGGTCCTACCTATTATGTACGGGCATATGCAATAAATGGTCAAGGTGTTGCTTATAGTTCTCAGGTGACTAGCTTTAAGATTTGTCCAAGTTCCTTTGATGTGATCCACACTGCAGGTCTAAATGGAGCGCCTGTTTCTAAAACTGTAACCTATCATTCGGTTAATGCGTCCATATCGGGCAAAGCGGCTTGTTGGTTAACACAAAACCTGGGAGCCGATCATCAGGCGACTTCTATGAATGACGCTTCCGAAAATTCATCCGGATGGTACTGGCAATTTAATCGATCGCAAGGATATATGCACGATGGATCTACATATACTCCGTCTAACGCATGGACCACATGGACTTCAAGTATCTCAGAAAGTAGCGATTGGGCTTCCGCGAATGATCCATGTAGCCTACTATTGGGTCTTGGGTGGAGGATACCAACTAAAACAGAATGGACAAAAGCAATCGCTCCTCCCCAATACTGGGTCAATGCAACGTCAGCATGGAACTCAATTATTAAACTTCACAACGGAGGATATTTGAATTATTCCAACGGAGCTATTGTAAGCCGGGGTAGTGACCAGTACATGTGGGCGAGCACTCAGTACGATTCAAGTTATGGTGATTGTATTTATGGAGGATATTCTATTACGTACTTAACGAAGCCTTATGCAACTCCGTTACGTTGTATCCGTGACGCAATTACTATTGTTGCTCCATCGGTAAGTAATGCCGCTGTACCAACATCGGGCATGACATCCAATTCTGCAGATGCATCTGCTACTGTGACTCTTGACGGAGGAGCTTCTGTGAGCGAACGAGGTATCTGTTGGAACACAACAGGATCACCATCTATCACCGACAATAAAATCAAAGTTGGAACTGGAATTGGTCCGTTTACAACAACTATCTCTGGCTTATCAGAAGGTCCAACTTATTATGTGAGAGCTTATGCGACTAATAGTAAGGGAACAACCTATAGTCCGACTGTAACCAGCTTCAAAATGTGTCCGCAGACTTTCTCTGTGATACATACCGCTGGGACCAATGGAGCTCCTGTAAGCAAAACCATGACTTATCACTCAATAAGTTCGAGTATATCCGGAAGCCCCGCATGTTGGTTGACTCAAAATCTGGGTGCTGATCAACAAGCTGTATCTTCTACCGACGCTACTGATGGAGCTTTAGGTTGGTTCTTCCAGTTTAATCGTTCTCAAGGATATATCCCAGTCGGAACGACAGGATATATACCTAAAAATGCTTGGGAATCATGGCCTGGGGTCTCTGAAAGCAGCGACTGGGTTAGTACAAATGACCCGTGTAATTTGTTGCTTGGAAATGGATGGCGTATTCCAACCTATGATGAGTGGAATGCCGCAGACGCTCCTCCACAAAACTGGACTACTCCTGCTGACGCATACAGCTCTGTATTAAAATTACATCTGACCGGAATGTTGCGTGGAGGTATCTTAACTTATCAAGGATCGTACGGTGGCTACTGGAGTAGCAAACAATATGATGCTTCTTCCGGATATTTGTTGTATCTCTATTCGGGATCCAGCTCAATGACAAATGATGCTAAATCATATGCATATCCGGTACGCTGTATTCGCCAAGCAGTTATTCCATCAACTGCAATAGTAAGCAATGTGGCAATCCCAAATAGTGGACTTACAGCTTCAACTGCAGATTGCTCTTCCAGCATAACAATAGACGGTGGATCGTCTGTGAGCGAAAGAGGGATTTGTTGGAATACAACAGGAATTGCTCCAACAACAACTGACAATAAAATTGCAATCGGAAGTGGGGTTGGCTCATTTTCAACAACTATGACAGGATTGACAGAAGGTCCGACTTATTATGTACGGGCATATGTGATCAATGGTCAAGGAGTTGCGTATAGTTCGCAAGTGACTAGTTTTAAGATTTGTCCAAGTTCTTTTGTAGTAACTCACACCGCAGGCCTAAATGGAGCTCCGATAACCAAAACAGTAACGTATCATACGGTTAATACTTCCATCTCAGGCAAAGCTGCTTGTTGGTTAACTCAAAATCTGGGAGCCGATCAGCAGGCAACTTCTATGAGTGATGCTTCTGAGACTTCATCCGGATGGTACTGGCAGTTTAACCGTTTGCAAGGATACAAACAAGACGGTTCAACCTACACTCCGTCCAACGCATGGATATCCAGTATATATGAATCATCTGGATGGAGTTTATCGAACGATCCGTGTAATTTATTGCTTGGAACGGGATGGCGCATCCCAACCAAAGCCGAATGGACGACTGCAGTCGCTCCTCCCCAATACTGGATCAATGCAACGTCAGCATGGAACTCAATTATTAAACTTCACAACGGAGGATATTTGAACTATTCCAACGGAGCTATTGTAAGTCGGGGTAGTGACCAGTACATGTGGGCTAGCACCCAGTACGATTCAAGTTATGGTGATTGTCTTTATGGTGGATATTCTATTACGTACTTAACGAAACCTTATGCAACTCCGTTACGTTGTGTCCGTCCGTAACAATTATTATTACTATTATGAATATCTACAAAGAAAAACGTTTTATTTTTGCACAACGTTTTTCTTTGTAGTATTAGCATGAAAATCCATGTTTTTTATCTGCAGCCCAAAATAAATTTCACATGAACAGTAAATTCTTTCGCTTCATTCTATTGGTATCTATATTGTCCATTTCTAAAATAGACGCTCAAAACATACAACTAAAAATCCATCTTGGAGGCGTTTATTCCAGTAAGGTCAGTGTTATTGCAATGGCCGGACCTAAGGCTCTGAAACCAGTCATAGAGAGTCCTGCAATCAAAAATGGAGAGAGTACAACGTTGGAATTTACCAAAGATATGGTGCCTAGCCAATTTGTTCTGCGCTTCGATTATCAGGAAAAAGAGACCAGCAATCCATATCCTTCCGAGAAACTTATATTTGTCAATAATCAAAATCTGGAACTATGGGTTAACCCCAGAGCCTTACAGAAACGGGACAGTACTTATTTTCAACAGGGAGAAAAAGAGAATGCCCAGTACGATTTTTTCATGAAAGATAACATGAAAAGACGCGAACAAATTGGCTTACTTCAGAATTTTCTTCTGAGCTACGACCAACCCCAATCATCGTTTTTTACGACGGGTGTCAAAGAGTTTGAAAAGCGTAGAACCGAATACAATCAATGGATCGACAAAGAAATGAAACTGCACAAAGACCTATTTGTCTCCAAAACGTTCCAGTTTCAAAAGATACAAAGCGTCGACTGGCAGGGCAATGAACAAAAAAGACTCAACAGCCTTATCACCCACTATTTCGACGAGGCCAATTTCAAAGACCCATTGATGATACGCACTGCGGAGATCAAAGACTGGATGAGCAAGTATGTCAATCTTTACGGGTCGATGTCTACTACCGTTGCCTTGCGGGATTCGTTATTTACCCTGGCGGGGAACCGGGCTATCGAGAAGGCCAAACTGGGAGACCCGATCGTTTACGGTTGGATGGTCGATTACTTTTATCAGGGATACGAGGCTTTCAACATTACAAGAGGACTAAAAATGCTGGAACCCTATTTGGATGATCCATTGTGTATGACCAGCAAACGGCAGGCTATCGAATCCAGACTAAAGGGAATAGAGACGTTGGTGGCAGGAGCTGTCGCTCCTGATTTCGCGTGGAAATTGAGTTCCGGAAAGACGATTCAATTCCATGACTTTAAAACAGAGGCAAAATATAAGCTGGTTTTGTTTTGGTCGGCCGACTGCCAACACTGTAAAGAGATGTTAGAAAAACTCTATCCCTGGTACGATATGCCGGCACACCGGGAACTGATCGATGTTTTTGCTATCAGTTTAGACGAAACACCAACCGAGATTCCTCTATGGGAAAAAGCAGTATTGCAGTATACGGCATTTAAACATAAAAGAGCCGAGCAGGGAGTACGAAGTCCCGAAGCCAGTGCCTATTTCGTATTGTCGACACCAACTATGGTACTGGTCGATGCCAAAACAAACAAAATAGTGGCATTGCCCAATAACGCCGACGATCTGGAAAAGGCAATCAAAGAATAAATAACGAAAAAGGTTCCCTGACAGGAACCTTTTTTCGTTTTTAATCCAAACTCATATAGTCGTAATGGATAAAGGGTTTGTGCCCTTTTTGTCCAAGATATTTTCGGGCAGTCTCCGAATCGTACTGTACCTTCCCTACCCCAATAATCCGGTCATCTGCTTCGGCAATAATTTTTACAATATCGTCCTCTTCAAATTTGCCTTCAATGCGGGAAACTCCCACCGGCAGCAAACTACTGGCCTTTGACTCATCCAGCAGAGCTTCGGCAGCTCCGGCATTGACATAGACCACCCCTTTGGCAAAATCTTCGCTGTGTGCTATCCATTTCTTCACACTCGAAATCTCTTTTTCGCTCGGGACAAACAGGGTACATATCGTTGTGTCGGGCTTTTGAAGCAGATCGAGCAGGATATTCTCTTTTTTACCGTTGGCAATCATCACGGCAATGCCTTCGGCGGCTACCTTCTGGGCAATGGCACATTTGGTATGCATTCCTCCCCGCCCGAGGCTCGATTTCTGATCGGAGATATAGTCATCCATATCCTGTTCTCCGGCAACTATCTGACGGATAACCTGCGACGAAGGGTCGGAAGGATTTCCGTTGTAGATGCCATCCACGTTGCTGAGAATGATCAGCGCATCCACATCCATCATTGTTGCCATCAATCCCGACAGCTCGTCGTTATCGGTAAACATCAACTCTGTGATGGAGGTTGTATCGTTTTCATTCACAATGGGAATCACTTTATTCTCGAGCATCACTCCGATACAGTTTTTCTGATTCAGGTAAAGAGAACGGCTTCCGAAGTTCTCTTTTGTGGTAAGAATCTGCCCGCAGGCAATACCCTGTTCGCGAAACAGCTCGTAATAACGATTTATGAGTTTGGCCTGCCCTACCGCCGAAAAAAGTTGGCGTGCGGAAACCGCATCAAGCTTTTTGTGAGGTTTCACCTCGCTTCGGCCCGAAGCAACGGCTCCCGAAGAGATCAGAATAATTTCAGCTCCGGCTTTATGCAGAACAGCTATCTGATCGACAATAGCCGAGACACGCGTCACATCCAATCTCCCGTCCGGACGGGTCAATACGTTACTTCCAACCTTTACCGCAATACGTTTATACTTTATCATGATGATGGCTCTTTACTATCGGCAACCCTCTATTTTGATTTATTTTGCAAAGTAACAAAATATTGCGTCAATTCCGAAATAAAGAAATGCATTTCGCGATGAATACATTTAAGCAGATTGTATGTATCTTTGCACCCACAAAATAAATCCCCCGATTTGTTTTATCTTCCTTAATTTCTACCCCATAAATTCCGCATATTTATCGTTTAAATTTCAGACTTATGGCAGGAATTTTTATCCTTCTGTTTTTTTATTTTCTCGGTACTTTTCTCTCTTATCTGACAGGGAATTTCATACCGGGCAGTATTTTGGGAATGTTGTTGCTCTTTCTTTCTCTTGTTTGCCGCATCATCAAACCGGAGCAGGTTCGCGGAGCTGCCACTTTTTTCCTCAATCACATGATGCTTTTCTTTATTCCTCTCGGTGTGGGACTGGTAGCTTCTTATTCGCTGATAGGGAAGTATATAACCGCAATAAGCATTGCCTCGGCAGCCAGTACGGTATTGGTTGTGGCTGTAGTCGGACTCATTGCACAAAAAATGGAGAGCAAACATCATGATTAATCTGATTCATTCGCAGCTCTTTTTGCTCACCTTCACCATCGGTGCCTACGTGGTTGCCGTGTGGCTGTATCAACGAACCAAACTGATGCTGCTGCATCCGTTGCTCACCTCGTTGCTGGTCATTATTGTCGGCATCAAATCGGCAGGTATTCCCTACCCCGAATATGCAGAAGCTACGAAAATCATCGATTTTCTGCTCGGCGTATCAGTCGTGGCACTGGGTTATCTGCTTTACGAGCAGATGATTCATATGAAAGGAAATATCACGGCTATGCTGACTTCGGTTCTCGTTGGCAGTGTTGTCGGGATTGTGAGCGTTATACTGATAGCCAGGGCATTGGGTGCCGATCCGAGAATCATTTCGTCTCTCGAACCGAAATCCATTACCACCGCCATTGCGGTCACCGTATGCCAACACTCGGGGGGCATTCCGGCACTGACAGCCGTCGTGGTCATTGTGGTCGGAATTTTCGGAGCCGTGGTCGGACCTATTATTCTGAAAATATTGCGCATCGAAAGTAAATTAGCCAAAGGGCTCGCCCTCGGTTCTGCCGCCCATGCGGTAGGAACAGCACGTGCCATGGAGCTCGGTGCGGTAGAAGGAGCCATCAGCGGACTGGCCATCGGATTGATGGGTGTAATTACGGCTATAATGGTTCCGGTTATCGAAGTCATCATGAAATATTTATAATAATTGTGTAACTTTGTTGTTCATAATACGATACTGATACTATGAATAAAATCACCATACTCGGAACTGCTCATCCCTATCGCGGGGGGTTGGCTTCGTTCAACGAAATGTTGGCCCGCACTTTCCAGAAAAAAGGGAAACAGGTCAACATCAAAACTTTTACGGTGCAATACCCCAACTTCCTTTTCCCCGGCAAAACACAATACACCGATTCTCCGGCTCCGGAGGGAATGAGTATCGTACGCTGCGTCAACTCCGTGAATCCTTTCAACTGGATTCGTGTGGGATTGCGCATCCGGAAAGAACGTCCCGATATGGTGCTGGTACGGTACTGGACTCCTTTTCTTGCCCCTTGCCTCGGAACCATCAGCTACCTTGCCAAACGCAATAAACACACCCGCATCCTCTCGTTACTCGACAATGTTGTGCCGCACGAAACCCATTTCTTCGATGCCTGGCTGACCCGCTATTTTGTCCGGTCGGTCGACGGGTTCCTCTACATGTCGCAACAGGTGAAACAGGATCTCGACCAGTTCACCACAAACGCGCCTACCTGCTTCTCTCCGCATCCGGTATTTGCCAATTTCGGAGAACGGGTAGACCGGAAAGAGGCGATTGCTCATCTCAACCTCTCGGAAGAGACGCGATACCTCCTCTTCTTCGGCATTATACGCGACTACAAAGGGCTCGACTTGCTGATCGACTCATGGAAATTATTGAAAGATAAAGGGCTGACGAAAGGAAAGAAGGTAATTGTGGCCGGTGAATATTACAACAACAAAGAAAAATATACCGTTCAAATTGAGCAACTGGGGTTGCAGGACGATATTCTGGTACACGACTTTTTTATTCGCGACGAGGATGTAAAATATTACTTCTCGGCCGCCGATGTAGTGGTACAACCCTACAAAGATGCTACCCAAAGTGGTGTGACGCAGATCGCGTATCAGTTTTCGGTGCCCATGATTGTGACAAATGTCGGCGGACTGGCCGAAATCGTTCCCGACGGCCGCTCGGGATTTGTTTCCGACTCCACTCCCGAAAGTATTGCCGCTGCCATCGAAAAATTCTACGACTGCGGAGGAGCTTCCCATTTTACCGAAACCCTTGCCGAAGAACGCAAACGCTTTACATGGGAAGCCATGACCGAGCAATTTGAAAGACTTTACAAACAGGTAAATCAATAATGTTCCAACCAACGTTCAGCCAAGCTGAGATTCGAATATGCCTCTGAAACCTGATTGAGCCAAAACGGTCAAAAGACAGATTCAATTGTAAATCGTAAATAAATAAATTGTAAATGTCCTTATGTTACTGAAAATTTATCCCGAAAATCCGAACCCGAAAGCTGTCGAACAAGCGGTAGAGGTGTTGCGAAACGGTGGTGTTATCATCTACCCTACCGATACCGTGTATGCCTTCGGATGCGATATTTTTCAGGTTCGCGCAGTGGAAAAGATTTGCAGGTTTCGTAACCTCGATCCGAGTAAAGCTCATCTCTCTATTGTTTGTCCCGATATGAGTCACCTGAGCGAATTTGCCAAGGTCGACAACAACACCTTCAAATTGATGAAACGGTTACTTCCCGGGCCATTCACCTTCATCCTGAAACGAAGCAACAAATTGCCTAAACTGTTCAAAGAACGCTCCGAAGTGGGCATCCGCGTACCGGACAACAACATTACCATTGAACTGGTAAAAGCACTGGGAAACCCCATTCTTTCGGCCTCGCTGCGCGATGACGACGATGATGTGCTGGAATACCTTACCGACCCCGAACTGATGAGCGAAAAATATTGCAATGAAGTGGATCTGGTGATCGACGGCGGCTTCGGAAACATAAAGCCCTCTACTATTATTGACTGTACAGGCAACGAACCCGAAATTGTCCGTCAGGGAAAAGGGAAAGTGGAATTGTAATTAGAACAAAGATCAAAGAATAAAGAACAAAGACCGGAGTTTGAGTTTGTCTTTGCATCCTCAAATTTCCAAATCCTCAATTCTCAAATTATTATGCTGCTTTTCGGATTAATTGGTCACCCACTGGGTCATTCGTTTTCAAAGAAATATTTCACCGGAAAATTTGAACGCGAAGGCATCGATGCTGCTTACGAACTATTCGATATCGACGATATTGCACTGCTGCCTGAGTTATTGAAAGACGAACGTCTGGTCGGCCTCAACGTGACCATTCCCTACAAAGAGCAGGTAATTCCCTACCTCGATGCGCTCGACGAACAGGCTGCCGGGATCGGAGCTGTCAACGTGATACGCATCGTACGCGATGGAGAGCATATCCTGCTCACCGGCAGCAATTCCGACGTGGTGGGTTTTCGCAAATCGATCCGCCCTATGCTCAAACCGCATCACAAAAAGGCGCTGGTACTGGGAACCGGCGGCGCGTCCAAAGCTGTTATTTACGGATTGAAGGAGATGAACATCTCCTCAACACTGGTGTCGCGTTCGCCCCGCAAAGATGGTTTAACCTATGATGAATTGAATGAAGCGGTTCTGAAAGAGTACACGGTAATTATCAACGCTTCGCCGGTGGGCACTTTTCCGCACGACGACGAAGCCCCGGCCATTCCGTATGAATTCATCACTCCCGACCATCTGTTGTACGATCTGGTGTACAACCCTCCCCTCACCCGCTTCTTAGTCCAGGGACAGGAAAAAGGAGCCGCCATCAAGAATGGACTCGAAATGCTGGAAGGTCAGGCCGTGGAAGCCTGGAAGATCTGGAATTGATAATAGGATTGCTACCTTCCAGAAATAAAAAAACTCCTGCAGAAAATATTTCCGCAGGAGTTCACCTTAAATTAAAACATTGTCTACGACAAAATACATGCGCCTCACGCGTTAGTGCTGGTTTGTGTACTATCTACAAATACACGGGCAGCAAGTTCTTTATCGAGAGCATAAATGGCATAACCGTTGTCTTGCACCAGTTTCAGCGTATCGACAATTGCCTTCACATTTGCCTCCTCTTCTACCTGCTCGTCAATAAACCAACGTAACATGCTCTGAGTAGCATGATCTTTTTCTGCTACAGCGGTATCTGCCAGATGGTTGATGCGGACAGTCACTTTTTGCTCGTGCTCCATCGTTTCCACAAAGACGCTCAATATTGAATCCCATGTTGTAGGTACCGCTTTGATAGGTTGTACCACCGCTTTTCCTCCACGTTCGATCACGTAATTGAAAAACTTGACAGCATGGGTAGTCTCTTCCTGATACTGAATATACATCCAGTGGGCAAATCCCGATAACCCCTTATCGGCAAAATGAGCCGACATGGAGAGATAGAGTTGAGCCGACCAAAATTCGTAATTGATCTGGTCGTTGATCTCTTTTTCTAACAGTTTGCTTAGCATAATTCGTTGGTTTTATATATTTGTGGCTTTAATACCGTTTGTCAACCACCGACCAGTCGACTAATTCCCAGAAGGTCGACACAAAGTCGGCACGACGATTTTGATAGTCAACATAGTAGGAGTGTTCCCACACGTCGCAGGTAAGCACCGGTGTTAACCCCTTTTTCAGCGGATTACCGGCATTGCTCTCCTGAACGATTTCGAGCGAACCGTCTTCTTTTTTCACCAACCAGGCCCATCCGGAACCGAAGAGTGTTACAGCGGCTTTGGTAAACTGTTCTTTAAAAGCGTCGAATGAACCGAAACTCTTATCGATGGCGGCAGCCAATGCTCCCGAAGGCTTCGATGCCGCTGGTTTCGATGCGAACTGCCAAAAAAAGAAAGTGTGGTTCCATACCTGAGCTCCGTTATTGAAAATCGGGCCTTCGGCTTTTTTTACAATTTCATCAAGAGATGCATCTTCGAATGGTGTTCCCGGAATCAATCCGTTCAGGTTGTTGATATAGGTTTGTACGTGTTTCCCCCAATGGAGATTAACGGTTGTTTCACTCATTTTGGGTGCCAAAGCGTCAGCTGCATAGGGCAGTGCCTGTAATTCATATTTCATTGTCAAAATAGTTAATTGTTAGTATTTTCGATTTTCTAAATTCAGAAAACGTTTGAAAAACAATCGGTAAATATCTTCTTTGTACTGATTGATATTACAAATATAATGCTGAAATCAGGAGATGATGCTAAAGTGGCAATAAATATAATTATTGATAAAATCTATACCGAAAATCGGAAGCCTGCTTTGAATGATCGCAGATCGGTATAATGTCTGTTGAACGCAAACGATTACTTTTACTTCCAAATCTTTATTGAATAGCACACCCAGCTTATTAGCTAAGGATAGTTGTAGGTTTATTGCACTAAATCTTCTACCTGTTTCAAGGTAGGTGCGCTATAAAGCAGATATTTCTCTTTTGCTTGTTTAAGCAAGCCATCTTTCAGTTCAAAATATTTCTGCGTTTTTAAATTTGAAAATATTTGCTCTTTAGATTCTTTATATGACCTAAGTCTGTTTCCATAAGCCATCTTTTTATATACCAAAACAACCTGATTGTGCATCTTAAAAGGGCCACAAAGCGTGCCGTTCTTTGCTTCAAACACCTGGGCTAAAAGTGATTCTGGATATCTTAAACTATCTGAATAATTTACGGTCTCACTACTATGTGATTTTAATCTGGCAATTGCACCTCTATTTCTTATCTTTTCATTAAATGATGCTGTATCTATAGTACCTATTCGCATTCTTGCCATAATTGCATCATTTTCGGAATCGAAGACAAGCACTGTTATTTTTGCTATAGTAGCACTATTATAGCTTTGAAGATGCTCTTGATAGTAGCTCTTGCATGCTTTATCCGAAACAGAAACCTGATTAAATAAATCTTCTTCAAATTTCATCAAAGCAAATTTGTTTCTTAGATCCTTTTTTAAAGCCATATATCGCACTTCCTTATCGAAATTTGCAATCGAAGCATCTTTTACCATGTAAGATGACAATACCAGATAACGTAAAAATGTTTGGATGTCGCTCCGGGTTTTCAGGTTCAATCTTACAGGTAGGTTTCTGTAATAGGTTAAAAAGTCATGAACGGTTACGATAACCGGAATGCCATTCAGGGAATACTTCATTAATTCAACCTTTAGGTAGGACTGAAAATATTGATTTTTCGGATCTGTACTATGGTTGACAAAGCATTGTACCAGACTGTCGCTAAAATTAACTTTGTTTAAGTGAACATTTGCTTTTTGTAGAATGGCCTTTTCATAATAATCATACAGGCTGTCTGCTTTGATTTTATTTAAGATGGTTTCCAACCGCTCTTTTTCCAAATTGAATGGTTTTCGTTCATTATGTCTGATAGAATCAACCCGTATTAAATAAATCGCATTTGAAAATTCATTATCCCTGTCACTAATCGGATCTGAAATCTCACCCTCTTTTAAAGATGCTATTTGATATTGCAGGTTCCAGAGCGCAAGTGATGGCCATATCAATATGTTTGTGCCATACATTATGGAATCATTATTTGTATTTTTAAGCTCTTCGAAAATTATATTTGATGGTCTACGACCCTTTAATGCATTGTGGTAAGTTGCTTCATTGGCAAACCGGATTAGTGTAAAATTAGTGACCGTTGACATCCTATTGTAAGCTTCATTGACTTCATTTGGAGAAACTAAAACTTTTAAGAGTATGTTTGCCTTGTAGAAAGAGCTCTCCTTTTGAATAAGTACGTAGTTTTCAAAACCAATTGCACGTTCTTCAACTTCGTCTCTTTTTAGGTACCCATTGTCAATTGCACAGTTTGTTAATAAAAGGTCGTTGATATAATTATTATACCAGTTTTTTAATTTAATAGTGTCAGCTTTATTGGTCTTTGTTGAGGCTAAGTAACTTCTGATATCTCTATTAAAAAACGGTCTACTAACCGTAACGGATCCTACATGGAGTAATGTATCGGCATAATTACCTGCATTCTGTGCCTGTGAATTTACACATGCACCATAAAACATGATGGCAAAAAGGATAAGTGAAAGTCGTTGTGTCATTTTGAAATAAATAGATAAAGCCCTTTATAATCAGACATTTTTAAAATTTGTAATTTAACTTATTTGAAGGGTACAAAGAAGTTACTTCAATGTAGCCGGCTCATGTTGTTAATAAAGCATTACACTTATATAGGCTGTCCCAGAACCTCCATGATTATCAACTATGAGTATAAAAGTATCCTGCGTCTGACCTCCTAGAAGCTCTTCTCCTCTCCCTGAAAGTTCTTGTTCATAATTCGAATAATTAGGTAACATTGCAAAATATCCATGGTGATAAGACATAACCACAACATCTGAGTTTGTTGCAGTAGCGCCATAATTGTAAACATAGCCACCATTTGGGACTGAAACTGTATAAGTTTCCATATTTTGACCCTGCGTGCTAGTTGACAGCCTAAAAACTTGTGAAAAACCAGATGCGCTGATCAATAGAAAAGCAAAAATTAATACTAAATTTTTCATTGTTGTAAGTTTTAAAAGTTAATAAGAATAGTATGTCTGATGTATAAAGGGTTTCTATTACGAATATTAGTTCTTTCGTAAATCCGATATGGAGCACATTATTTGATATAGAATTATTTATCAATCCGGAGAGAGGCGTAAACTTATATTGCATCCCTTGTTTAAGTAAAATACTGAAAAAGAACCGGATAATAACTGTGGTGCCAATAATCAATATAGATTAATGACATTTTTCTAATTAGGAGTTTGGTTTGTAGTAAACAGTGAGATATTTTAATGTTACTACACGATAGAATATACAAATATAATCTCCGCGATTGTATATTACAAATTAATTCATTTAAATTACGTTAATACACATAAAAAGGCTGCCTTTTTCAAGGCAGCCTTCATATTTTATAGACTCTTTATTAGCTCCGATTATTTTACGAATGAGCTAATAAATTCGTTCTATCACATCATTACCATCCCGGATTCTGTTTAAGAGCCTTATTGAGCTGAACTACTCTTAGAGGGAAAGGAAGCAATTCATGTTTGCCTGCCTTGAATCCCACATTACCTGAAAATGTTTTGGTAAAATAGTCAGCATTTGACGCATCAACGTAACCTTCATGTACTGTACCTGTTTTTTCAGCCAGCTTATCCCTATATGATGGTACGTAAGAATCTTGTTTCTGGAGAGTTGCAGTCTTGCCCCAACGGATCAAGTCAGCTGAACGGCAACCTTCCTGCCACATTTCAAATTGTTTTTCGTTCTGAACTTCAGCAAGCGTAAGCGTAGAAGAAACGTGAGCTGATCCTGCACGGTTCTGAATTGCCTGGAGGCACCATAGACCCGTTTTACCTGTACCATCAGCATCTTCATCAGTACTCATAGCACAAGCTTCTGCATACATCAAAAGAACTTCTGCATAACGCATGATGCTAAAGTTTTTGTTCCATTGACCAGCCCAACCAACTTTAAGCCAATCACCCTGGTCTGCGTGAATAACCGTTTTCCAGTTCCAGTATCCTTCGTTTCCATACATAAATTTACCTTCTTTAATACCACGTGTATTATCGGTTTCCTTTGTGGCAGTTTTACCAGGAGTAAAGGTAGTACCATCAGATGGCCATTGATGATTATAAAGAATTTCGTCGTAAGTTTTGATATAAGCTTTACGACGGGGAGAATCCATACCGTCGTTAGCAATAAGTGCTCGGGCAAAATCTCCGGTAGGATTCGTCCAACCCCAACCTCCAGCTTTAATTTGGCTGTCATTCGGAGTACTTGCAAAATTTTCAAAACGCCAGTTGAAAGTCATGATATCATTTCTTCCGGTACGAGCTGAAACATCTTCTACAACACCAGGAACAAAAACGGCATTAAATTCAAACACTGATTCAGGAGAACCCTTTGAGTCAGCATGACAAATAGATCCGATTGATGCATTTAATGCATATTTTCCAGATTTGATAACTTCTTTGAGCGCAGCCTTTGCTCCTGCATAATCTTTCGCCCAAAGAAGAGCTTTACCTTTTACAGCATAAGCAAAACCTTTAGTGATTTTTACAGCACCTTGATAATCGCTAGTGTTTTTACGTTCATCAAGGTTAGGAATAGCCAGATCAATCTCTTTCGATACCCATTGCATAACTGCTTTTTGAGATTCTGAGTTTGCAGGTTGGGCTGAAACAGGGAGAACTTCTTCTACAATAGGAGGAGTACCAAAATATATACCCAGCATCATGTGGTCAAAAGCTCTCATAACACGAGCCTCAGCTACACAACGTTGCATTGTAGGAGTAAGTTCTTGACCAACTTTCTCTTTCGTGAAGTTATTGATAACCAAATTACATTTTTGAATAGAACGGTAGAAAGCGGTGTATCCTCCCAATGGAACAACATTGTCGTTAGCATAACGGAAATCGTGGAATTCTCTTTCAGGAACACAGTCTTCGGCACCAGAACCAGCAAGGTAAATATCGTCTGCTTGAAAGTTGGTAAGAGCGAAATATGGTCCATAATTATAACCATTGATTTCGGGAATACCTGAAAAATTTGTTTCAGTGTCATAATATACGATAGTCATAGCAGACTGAGCATCAGCATCAGTCTTATAGAAATTATCCTTTGATATGACACCCTTTTGATCGATGTTCAGTAGATCTTGGTTACATGCTGTAAATGCCAAGGAACCAATACATAATGATAATAAATATTTTTTCATGAATTCAATTTTTAGAATGAAACATTAACACCAAAAGTAGCTTGTTTTGCAGTCGGGTATGTACCCATATCAATACCAATAGCGTTATTGGTATTGGCAGAAGCAGTTTCTGGATCAAGACCGATGTATTTGGTGAATGTAAAGAAGTTGTCAAAAGAAGCAAATACTCGTAGATTGCTGATAAAGAGCTTCTTTGTGATTTTGCTAGGAATAGTGTATCCTAACTGAATCTGTTTGATTTTGAAATAATCACCATTAAATACGGCAAGGTCAGAACTGTATGCATCTTTTGTCCAATTCTTAACAGCAGGGAACTTAGCATTCGTATTTTGGGGCGTCCAGGAGTTTTCATAGTACCATGAGTAGTTGTTGCAATACTTACGGTCTACACGCCATGCTTGAGGAATAACTTCAAATCCAGCGGCACCTGTTCCAAACACCAATAAATCAAAATTTTTGTATGCAAGATTGATCGTAATACCGTAATTAAATGTTGGAAGTCCGGAGCCGATGTTTGTAACATCGTTTGAATCCCATTTGCCGTCACCGTTTACATCTTTGAAGGTTGCCATGCCATCTTTATCAAATTTGTCGAACTTATAACCTTTGAAATACCAGAGAGGTTCGCCTACTTTACATTCTGTGATAATACTAGATCCCTGAAGAGTTGTACCCTGAATTGTTTGAATACTTGGGTCAAGATAAGTAAGTCTGTTCTTAAGCGTTGACATGTTGGCATTAACTGAGTAAGTTAAATCACCAATTTTGTCTTTCCAACCTAATACCACTTCGAAACCTTTGTTATCTACGTCCCCTGCATTTTTCGTTGTTTGACCAACACCTGTTTCAACAACCGGAGTAACGTTTACGAGAAGACCCTTAGTTTTTTTGTCGTAATAACCAAGTTCAAAAGAAAGTCTACCATTAAGCATGCGGCCTTCAAGACCAACGTCAATCTGGTCAGACTTTTCCCAAACAAGATCTGGATTAGGAAGTCCGTTTGTAACAGAACCATAAGTTTGAGAACCAGTTGTGTCATATTGATACCAGTTGGCGTTTTTATTTATAATTGTTGCATAAGGATAACCATTGAGAACGTTGATGTTACCGTTGCGCCCCCAACCTGCACGAAGTTTCAGGGATGAAAGAATTTTTTCGCTGATAATGTCTTTTACGAAAGACTCATTAGTAATCGTCCATCCTGCTGATAATGAAGGAAAATAACCCCAGCGAGCGTCTTTTGGAAGTTTTGAAGAGTCGAATGCATCAGCACGAAAGTTTGCCTGAATGTTATAGCGTTTGTCGTAGCTATATGTTAAACGGCCAAAATAAGACATGTTTTTAGCATCGTCAGGAGCATTGCCTACAGTTTTCTGGGCACTAGCTAACAAATAGTTGATATAACGGAAATTTGAATCGTATCCCTTAAGAATATCAGCACCTTCTGATGTTACAGAAACATTATCTGAATGATTTGCTTCAAAGGACATACCACCCATTACACCAACATCGTGTTTGCCTGCAATTGTCTTGTTGTAGTTGATGAAGTTTTCAAACTGATAGAAGTAAGAATTGTTTGCACTTGCTTGGATATTATAAACAGAACTTTTTACAAAATCATTAGCCACAAATGGGGCTGAATAACTGTGAGCGTTGCTCTGGCCAATGCGATAACCAAAACGTGAAGTGTAAACGAATCCCGTAATTGGTTTAAAGTTCAAATAAGCAAGTCCGCGAACATTAATACCACCGCTGGAAGCATCAGTTCTATCTCTTTGAATGAATGGGTTAGAAGACTGTGATTCACCGCTTATAGGAGAAACTCTGTAATATAACCCATCTTCATTTTTCAAAACCGAAATACCATTTGCGATAGCAGTTTTCTGTGCTACTGTCAATTGAGTTGCTGGATCTGTAACCAAAGGACCGAAAAGTGGATCGGAAGTAACTGCTGCTAAGAGCGCCGAACCGTTATCACTTTGTTGAGAAACAGACTTTGTACTCCATTTTTCAATAGAGTTGTTGATACCAATAGTAAGCCAAGGTTTAACTTTGTATTCACCGTTTGTCTGAATAGAAAGTCTCTTGTAAACATCCTTGCTACCTTTGAAGATACCGTCATCATTAACATTGTTCACAGCCACAAAATAAGAGCCACTATCGTTACCTCCCTGGAACCCGACCGTGTGATGAGTGCTCCATGTAGGTTCAAATACTTCTTTAGCCCAATCGATATCAGTACCAGGAACATAGCCATCGCTTTTTAATATGGCATCTGTAATGAAACCCACTTCTTTACCATATGCAATATATTGGTCAGCATTCATAACTTTCAACTTGCGAGCAAGAGATTTGAGCTGAAATTGCGCATTGTAGAATACTGTTCCGTTTTTGGCTTTAGAACCGGTTTTGGTTGTGATGAGCACAACACCGTTACCAGCTTGAGCACCATAGATAGCAGCAGAAGCAGCATCTTTCAAAATTTCCATCGATTCGATCATTTCAGGGTCGAGGTATTGGATGTTATCCACTTTCAAACCGTCAACGATCAACAATGGTCCGTTGTTACCAGAGTTTGAAGACATACCACGAACGCGGATGTCAGCACCCTTACCGGGAGCACCAGAGTTTAATAATACTTGAACACCAGCTGCCTTTCCCTGAAGAGCAATAGCAGCATCTGATGTGGCGAGGTTTTTCAAGTCTGAAGATCCAACTTTTGCCACAGAACCAGTAACATCGCTCTTCTTCATGGTACCGTAACCGACAACTACAACTTCATTCAACTGCAAATTATCCGGAACAAGCTTAACATTGATTTGTTTTTGATTTGCGACATGAACTTCCTGGGCTTTATACCCGATAAAGGTAAATACCAACGTTGATTTAGAATCCGCATTAACCAGGTAATGTCCGTTCAAATCCGTCATGTTACCATTTGTGGTTCCTTTTACAACTACATTCGCTCCAGGAATTGGAGATCCGTTCTCGTCAGTTACTATACCCCTAACCGGACCGGTCTGAGCATAAGTCAAAAACGACAAGAGCAACATAGGCAGCATCATAAACACTACCCGTACTAACTTGTTTTTTTTCATAGATTAACTTTGTTTTGTAAATTATTGATGATAATTATGTCGTGGATATCATCGTTTATTTATCCGACAACATCCAGTCTCTTTAGTCAGAACAATAAATATTTACTTCTCCTTGGTTTTATGCGCATCATTTGCATTATTAACAAATTGCGACAAAGAATAACTCAAACCTCATAACTTTTCATTTTTCAAATCTCCATAATTAAAGTAAAGCATGGAAATTATTTTTTATGAGATTCCGTTCTGATTCAGATTAAATCATTCAACAGAATGATAAACGAGAGAGAGACATTTTTACAGGTATAGATTCTGTAAAAAAATAGATTATCTTTGCATTATCAAACTAATACGCCACATTAATACTGTCGCAAATGTCAGTATTCTGTAAAAAAAGAGGGTATTGCTTGATACGAGCGGGACAATGGTCGCAACATTGTTCCGCTCTTTGTTTGATGGGGTTATTTATGGAGAAATATGTCTCATGGGCGTATTAATTTAAGGTTAAAATTCTATTATTTAGATTCACAAAATATCTAAGCTATCATGGCATTCATATAATAAAAATGAATACAATCGTTACATCCCTATTAATTCAGATAGGCACATGCAATTGTAACCGACTCCTTAGTTGGAGAAAATGTATAAATAAGAGAGGATAAAAATTTGATACGACATAAAATCCTTTTTTTACAAAAAAGAATGTTGTCGAATAAATTCAGAATTATCCGTCTGATTAAACAAGGAAAATAATTTTTACCTGACATCCCTTGATATTGCAAAAAGGTAGCGATATAAACGTCAGAATCTCCTTTTTTCAGACGATAAAAGAAAGGCTTATCTGTCTTCAAGGCATGTATTTCATTAAGGTTATCGCTGCAAAGATAATACATCTGTGGAATGAAACAACAAATGTAATCAGATCTAAATATTAATCAAGAGGAATAGTTATCAAGATTTTTTGATGTTAATATTTGTTATAATACTAACAAACAGCACAATATGCATAATTCATAATTCTTAAATAATACAATAAGGATATACGTGTACTTTTTGATTATTTAACATTGTCGTGTAGGGGTAAGTGCTATTTGCCCTATAAAAAGATAGTTTTGTAGCTGTAAACATTACCATATAGTGTTAATTTATAGAGTTAAGGAAAGAAAACATACGACATGAAACTCATAATATAGGTACACTTTACCTTGATACCCGTCCGGAACCATCACCTTTCATCAGACCTTCTACCTCGGCAACAGAGATCAGATTGAAGTCTCCCTGAATGGTATTTTTAAGCGTAGAGGCGGCCTGTGCAAAGTCTAGGGCCTTCTGGTCGTCGTGCGGGTAAGCAATCATTCCGTAAATCATGCCCCCTACAAATGCATCGCCAACGCCGACACAATCGACTACATGCGTAATGTCGTACACACGGGTATGCTTCATCGTTCCTTCCGAATAGAGGACGCTGGCAAGGGTATTGTGATTAGCATTAATCGTATTCCGAAACTCGATAAATACCTTCTTGCAACGGGGAAATTTTGCCACCATCTCTTTGGAAGCCTTTTCGTAACTGGCCAAATCCATTTGGTAACTTGTATCTACGGCTTTGAAATCGGCCATATCAATGCCCAGCACCTTCCGGTATTCGTCGTGACTCCCGAAAACGGCATCGCTGTAAGCCACCATCTCAGGTAACACTTCGGATGCTGATTTGCCGTAGTTCCAGAGATTTTTCCGGAAATTGAGATCGCACGAAATAGTCAGCCCCAGTTTATCGGCAGCCAGGATAGCTTCGCGGCACACATCGGCAGCCTCGGTCGACAACGACGCGGCCACACCCGACCAATGAAACCAGGTAGCATCGGCAAATACAGCCTTCCAATCGACCATTCCGGGAACGATGGTTGCAAACGACGAATCGGCACGATCATAAACAACCTTTGAGCCTCGCGAAATAGAGGCATTCTCGAGGAAGTAGATGCCCAGTCGCTTTCCACCATAAACGATATGCTGCGTACCAACATTATAAGAGCGCAACTGCCCCAAACAACTTTGGGCGATTTCGTTTTGCGGTAACCGGGTAATAAATTCGGTATCGATACCGAAATTGGCAAGCGATACAGCAACATTGGCTTCGCTGCCCCCAAAGGTAGCCACATACTCTTTTGCCTGAGAAAACCGAAGATAACCGGGTGCCGTCAACCGTAACAGGATCTCTCCGAACGTAACAACTTTATTTTTCATATATAACTGATTTTAAATAAATACAATTTTCTTCTTATAATCTACTCGCTTTGCCATACAACAAATCCTACCCTCACCTTTATTAAGGAGAATACAATTTCAAATTAAATTGTATTGCATCATGCAGGATAGAATCAAATCCTTATCCGTCCGGTCAAAAACAGGAGTGAGGATTCTTCAGCAAAAGCACAAACAAAGTTACGAGAAATATTCCGTTTCTTACCGGTTTACGACCGCAAACACGCTGAAGAATCGACTCTTTGCCATCTGTAAACATCCTGTTTAACAATCGGAAGAGGTCATATAACAACAGAAAGAACCCCGCTTTTTGTTTTGTTTTTTCACGGGTTTGTCATAGCTTTGCAAAAAAGGATAGTATGAAACGAACATGTTGCTGCACAACATCCAAGGGATTCTGATAGCTATCGGGGAATAATTTACAGCAACATGAAGTTCCATATTTCCTTAGATGAAAAAATTATTATAGTATGAAAAAGGTTGTTTTTATATCTCTCATATTGGTCACTTTCTTAGCCTCGTGCAAGAAAGACGATACTGTTCGTGCAAAAGAATACCTGAAAAAAGCGGAACAAATGCTGACTCAGGGCAATTATAACTCGGCCAAATTGAACTTAGACAGCATTCACCTGTTGTTCCCGCGTCTGATTCCGATGCGACAGGCAGCCGACACGCTGATGTACAAAGTAGAATTGGCGGAGGCGAAACGCAACCTTGTTTTTGCCGGCAAAATGTTACCGCAGCAAAAACATCTGGCCGATTCGCTGATGCGATCGTTCCGTTACGAGAAAAACGCGAAATACGAAGATGTAGGTCGGTATATCTACAAAACGCAATCGGGTATGAACCGGATCGGGCTCAGAGCATACGTGACCGAACTGGGCGAGATGACCATTGTGAGCGCCTACACCGGATCACCGCTGGGATTCTCAAAGACAAAAGTGTCCGTCAATGATCTGTTTGCAGAAACGGTAGCAGGTAGTGGCGATAGCCGTACGGCATTCACCCATCAGGGACAGTCATGGGAGAATGTAAGCTATACCGATCCTGAAATCAATGGAGTGGATAATTTTATTGCGCATAACCTCACGTCAAAAATTATGGTGACGCTCGAAGGGGGTAAGCGCAGCTACAGCTATGCGCTGTCGCAGGGAGAGAAGCAGGCAATTACCCAATCCTACTATTTAGCCGAAATGTTGAGAAACGTGGTACGTTTGAAAAAGGACATTGAAAGGGCCAGAAACAAAATAACAATCGTTTGCCCCCATTTACGGCTAAATCCGAAGGATCAGTTGCCTGAATAGTTCAGGTAGAAATATTATTGCTGAGCTTTATACGCTTTCAGGGTATTTTTGAGAAGCTCTACACGGGTCATCGGACCGACACCGCCGGGTACCGGAGTGATGTAAGAACATTTGGGCGATACTTCGTCGAATCGCACGTCACCGGTCAGTTTGAAACCACTTTTGGTCAGGGTAGAAGGCACACGGGTAGTCCCCACGTCGATCACAACGGCACCCTCTTTCACCATATCTTCTTTCACGAAGCCGGGAGAACCGATGGCCGCAATCAGAATATCGGCCTGAAGGCATATCTCCTTAATGTTTTGCGAACGGCTGTGACAAACGGTAACCGTAGCATCGCCCGGATAGGCTTTTTGCATCATCAGACCGGCAATAGGCTTGCCCACAATGTTGCTCCGTCCGATTACCACGCAATGTTTTCCTTTGGTTTCGATTTTGTAGCGTTCCAACAGTTCGATGATACCTGCCGGAGTAGCCGAAACCAGCGAAGACAACCCAATCAGCATTCGTCCCACGTTGATGGGGTGAAATCCGTCAGAATCTTTTGCCGGGTTGATCGCTTCAATAATTTTTTGTTCCGCAATGTGTTTGGGCAATGGTAACTGCACAATGAACCCGGTTACCGAGTCGTCGTTGTTGAGTTCTTCTACCTTTGCCAACAACTCCTCTTCCGTTACATCGTCTTCGTAACGAACCAGTGTCGATTCAAAGCCGACCTGCTGACAGTCCTTGATCTTGTGGGCAACATAGCTTTCGCTACCGCCATCGTGACCTACCAGAATTGCTACCAAATGGGGTACTTTCTTCCCCGCTGCCTTTAAGGCTTCCACTTCCAGAGCAATCTCCTGTTTGATTTGCTCCGAGATAAGTTTTCCGTCGATTAATTGCATAAAATATATTTGGTTTTAGAGTTTGCAGGGTTGGGATAAAACAAACACAAGGCCGCAGGAAAGTGAATTCGTAGCGGCCTTGTATTGTATAAATGTCATATTAATAAATTAATACTGTTCTTTTTCGTTCGGGAAATCGCCCGACTTCACATCATTCACATACTGCTGCACCGCTCCGCTCATGGTGGTGTACAGATCGGCATAACGTCGCAGGAAGCGGGGCGAAAAGCCGTTGGTCATGCCCAGCATGTCGTGGATGACGAGCACCTGTCCGTCGACACCATTGCCGGCTCCGATACCGATAATAGGAATTTTTAATTCAGAAGCAACCTGAGCCGCCAGTGTGGCCGGAATTTTTTCCAGAACAATGGCAGAACAACCGGCCTCTTCCAGCAAATGAGCATCCGAGATAAGGCGTTTAGCCTCCTCTTCTTCGCGGGCACGAACCGTATACGTTCCGAATTTATTGATCGACTGTGGTGTCAGTCCCAGGTGACCGATAATAGGAATACCGGCAGAAAGAATGCGTTTTACCGAATCGAGAATCTCTTCTCCCCCTTCGAGTTTAAGGCAGTCGGCACCCGTCTCTTTCATAATACGAATAGCCGAAGCAAGAGCCAGTTTGGAGTTTCCCTGATAGGTTCCGAAAGGCATATCGACCACCACCAACGCACGTTTAACTGCCCGCATTACCGAACGTCCGTGGTAAATCATTTCGTCGAGTGTCATCGGCAACGTGGTGACATTTCCGGCAATAACATTTGAAGCCGAGTCGCCTACCAATATGGCATCCAGACCAGCCTGATCTACAATAGATGCCATTGTGTAGTCATACGCAGTAAGCATCGATATTTTTTCACCCCGCTGTTTCATTTCAAACAGGCGACGGGTGGTAACTTTCCGGGTATCCTCGGATTGATATGTTGACATAGAATATAAGTGTGTGATTTGAGTGCAAAGGTACAACATTTCGGTGAAAATGATAATTTTTCAGAGCTCGTACCGGCAGGCTATCTTGCCATTTGGAAGGAGCTCCGATAACAAAAAACCGGTACCCGTTTGCTCTCGCAATCGGATACCGGAATGGCAAACACACACAACTAATTAGTACTTCAAAAACTATTTTGTCTGTCGATTGAAAATCTCTTCCAGTTTTTGCTCCAGCACTTCGCCTCGCAGATTTCGGGCAATAATTTTACCCAAAGGATCGATCAAAACGTTCGACGGAATGCTTCGGATGGCATAGAGTCCGGCGGCCTCGCTGTCCCAGAACTTCAGATCGGACACATGCTTCCATGTCAGGCCGTCTTTGGCAATTGCCTCTGTCCACGCCGTTTTGTCTTTGTCGAGCGAAACGGAGAAGATATCGAACCCATTCGCTTTGAATTTATTATACACTCTCACCAGATTCGGATTCTCTCTGCGGCACGGTCCGCACCACGAAGCCCAAAAATCGAGAAGCAGGTAGTGACCGAAAGATTGCGACAACCGTATGGTTTGATTATCGGGAGTTGTTCCGGCAAAATCTACTGCTGGCTGGCCGATCTCCACCCGTTTCTTGATAGCAACGATCCGTTCCAACTCCTTAATATAATAGAGATCTTTGAGCGATGGATCGAACTGCGCCAGATTATCTTCAATCTCTTTTACCGACAGATCGTTGGAAAATTCGCGGTAGAGAATGTACGCGACAACCACCGATTTGGGTTCGGCTCTGACCAACGAATCGATGCTGAAGTTATCGTGTTTTGACTGTAGTTTGACATACAGATCATTAGCTTCAGATCCCGAAACACGGGCCTTTCTCCGATTAGCAACATCAATGGTTACGTCGATCGGTTTGTTCTCAATAAAAATATAATAGGGACTGAAACTCTCGTTCCGGTCGGTGGTCAGGCCGTATAAATCGGTACGCGGCACGCTCCCTTTGAAGTGAAACTGTCCGTTGACAATTCGGGAGGAGTCGATGGTAAAGAACATTTTGTTCCGGAACTTCTTCAGGTAGATTTTCCCTCCCGTAGCGTTGATTTTGCCGTTGATAGTAAACGACGGAGCCGGTTCGAACGAACTGAGGCCCACAACAGCCACAAACAGCACAAATAATTTTAATTGTTTCATAATTAGTGATTCGTTATAAAATATGTTTCTCACGCAAAGCCGCAAAGTCATAAAGAAAAACTTTCGGTTTTTCTTTATTGCGTCTTAAGTCATGATATATGTAGGTCAATCATTTATGAGTAATTTGCGTCTCTGCGGCTTTACGTGAGAAAATAAGACGCAGAAAAAAACGCTAAATCGTTTTTTATCTATCAACTTGGATACAACATAAGCACCTTTGTAACGAAGTATTGATAATCATTAAGAATTATTTTGCGTCAAACCATAATTTTGTAGTCAGCAAGTCCTTGCCCTGAGCGCTAATGGCCGCCTGATAGCTGATTCCGTTCAACGACTGTTCGGTGCCGGGATAGAAAAAGCGCGACGGAATCTGACCGTCGAGAACGGTGGCCGGACCTGCCGTCAACACCGGATAATCGAGGCGGCGCCATTCGGCAAAAGCATCTAATCCTTGTCCGAAAAAGGCGATCCATTTCTGAATTCCGATCGATTTGGCAAAGTTGCTGGCGTCGTATTTTACGCCTGGCTGGTTCAGATAGTTGGCAATGACCGTCGCATCGGTTATCCCAAACTGGTTGAGCGATGCGGTGATGGCACTCTTGTACAGTTGCTCAGCATCGCCCGGAATATAGCCACGGGCAACAGCTTCGGCACGGGCAAACAGCACTTCGGAATAGCTGAATATAACGGCCGGCGATTGAGGTGCCAGAAAATAGGTGCCGGGTTTGGACGTTTTGGCAAAGCCCTGGCTGTTGGCATCGCTGTTGGACAGACCGTTGGCGCCGCCTACATATTTCCCGACGGTGGGATCGGACGGCAGTTGCGCATAAACCGGCAAACGGGGATCCGACAACTCATACAGTTTGTCGACCATCATTTTCGAGATGCGGTAGTCGTCGCGGGTATCGAACCAGGCCGAAGCCGGATTCTGCTGTGGCGAACTCGCATAGACAAACTGGAATGTATCGCTATTGCCGGCAAGCAACCCGGCAGCATCGCCGGTAGCCGCAATGGCAGCCTGTTTTGCCAGATCGGGTTCTTTGTCGGAAATACGGAGGGCGATGCGAAGCCGCAACGAATTGACCAGTTTTTTCCATTTGCCGATGTTGCCATTGTAAGCCACATCACCACTAACACTTCCATTCGCTGTGGCTAACAACGACTGAGCCTGTGTCAGATCGGCCAGCAAACCGGTATAGACCTCTTTCTGGGTATTGTATGCTGGTGTTATTTTCAAACCGGCCTCCTGATAAGGAATGGATCCATAGGCATCCGTCAGTAAAAGAAATACCCATGAACGCAACGTCAGAGCAATGCCTTTGTAGTTTGAACTTACCTGATTATCCTGAGAATTGAGAATGGTATTGAGGTCGGTAATGAGCGTCGAATATCCTGTATTCCAAAGCGCTGTAAAACTCGAGTTGGAAACGTCATACCGGTCGGGCTCGGCATACTGAATTTTTGCCCAGTGCTGTACAAACAGCAGCGATGAGTTGAAGTTGCTCTCCGAACCCCAGTAGAGGTCGGCTCCCTGTTTCAGGGCGCTTGTCAGCAGATATGCCGCCTGAGGCGTTTCTGTCGCGTTCGGGTTTTTATTGATCTCGTCAAGCTGGCTGTTGCAAGCGCTGGCAAGCAAGGCGATGATTAGCAGAGGAAATAATTTCTTTATCATAAGGATGTTTTTTTAGAATTTTACGTTGAGATTGAGGCTGTAGTTACGGGTTGTTGGCAATGCCAGACTTTCGAGTCCTTGACCGTTCCCGGTGTTGAGTGCCGTTTCGGGGTCGATATTCGGAACTGATTTGTAAATAAAAAAGAGATTTCGTCCCGTGAGCGTAAGGCTTGCGTCCTGCAATCCGAGTTTTTTAATCAACCGCTTGCCAACATTGTAGGTTAGTTTTACCTCCCTGAGTTTCACAAACGTAGAACTGTAGATATATGCCTCACTGATGTTGTACGAAGCCTTGTAATACTCCTGAGCGCTAATTACCGTTGTGTTGGGAGTTCCGTCGGCTAACACACCTTTGAAAATAACGCCGTCATCGTAAATTGCTTCTCCGTTGGGTGCCGAAGTTCCGGTGAGCAATTTCTTGCCGTTTGCCGAAAGATTGCCCGGATAATAGTAGGTCAGGCCTCCATGGGCGGCATCACGACCGGGAAGCGTCTGTTTCAAAACTCCCGTATAGATCCCCGTTCTGTTGGTTCCCGAATAGAGTTTCCCACCTACATTGGCATCGATGAGGAACGACAATTGTAAATTTTTATAGATCAGCGTGTTGGTGATTCCACCCAACCAGTCGGGCGTGTAGTGACCCAGCACCCGGTTTTGCGGATCGGCTTTTGGTAGCCCGTTAGCTCCTACAAGAATGTTTCCGTTGGCATCGCGCAGGTAAGCCGTGCCGTAGAGCGTTCCGTAAGCCTGACCAACCGAAGCCAGCACATCGACTCCGTTTGACGAACCGATGGTATAATTCTGAATCTGACCGGCGTAGTCGAGAATTTTCACTTTGCTGTTGTTGCTCGAATAGTTCACTGCCACGTTCCATTTGAAATGACGGCTTTGCAACGGCGTACCTTCCACCTGTAGTTCGATACCGTGGTTATTGATTTTTCCGGCATTGATCAATTGCGAGGTATAACCGCTTGCCGCCGTTGTTTTTATTTCAAGTATCTGGTCAAAACTGTTGGTGTTGTAGTAGGCGAAATCCAGGTGCAAGCGGTTTTGCCAGAAGCTCGATTCCATGCCGAATTCCACCGAACGGGTAGTCTCGGGTTTTAAATCAGCGTTCAGCTTTTTCTGCGATGAAGTCTGGATCGGATTCCCGTTGAAAGCCGTTTGGAAGTTGTAGACCGTAGCCAACTGGTAGGGATCGGCATCGTTTCCTACTTCCGACCAGCCACCGCGCAATTTCAGAAAATCGAGCGTCTGACTTTTTATTTTTAGCGCATCCGACAGCACCACACTTCCGTTGACAGAGGGATAGAAGTAAGAGCGGTTGTTGCTCGGCAATGTCGACGACCAGTCGTTACGACCCGTGACATTCAGATAAGCAAAATTCTTGTACGCAAGTTGAGCCGATGCGTACCCGCTGTATGCCCGTTGACGCGAGAAATAGTTGGACGACGTAAGCGCATCGCGTGAGTTGGTCAGCGTGTACAAATCAGGTACCGCCAAACGGGGAGCCTTTTGGTAATTGTTGGCATAACTACGATTGCGCAGATTGAATCCGGCAAGCGCGTCCAGACTGAAATCCTTGTTCAGATTTTTGGTGTACTGCAATATCGCTTCGGTGTTGTTTTCGCTAACCGTGTAGGCATCTTCGGCATACGATCCGTAAGGAGTTCCGCTGGTGCCGTATTTGATGATATACTTACGCCGATCGTTGTAATAGTCGGTACCGGTACGAAATTTGAAATTCAGACCGTCCGCGATCTTCGCTTCGAGGTGGATGTCGCCGATGAGCCGGTTTTTATCCTGACTGGTAGTGTTGTAATAAGCATTCCAGTACGGATTGTTGTAGTAGCTATTGTTCCAGTTATTATTCCGGTTGTTTTTCAGTTCGTTGATGTCAACCTGACGGCCAAACCACAAAAACTGAAGCATAACACCGGCTGCACGACCACCCGAGGGGCCTCCCGGCAATGCAGGCGCATTGGTAACGATATAATCGGCTGTTGCTCCTATCTTTATATCTTTGGTCAACTGATAATTGGAGTTGATACTGAAATTGGTTTTCTTGATTTCTGAATTGGGAACGGTTCCTGTCTGACGCTGGTTGTTCACTCCCAGGCGGAAATCGTACCTCTTATCCGACCCGGCAATAGAGATTCCGTTGTCGAGCGTCACGCCGGTTTCAAAGAAATCCTTCACGTTATCGGGATGCGCCACAAAAGGCACAGCCACTCCATTGGAGAAGAACTGAGGAATAAGGCGCCCATCCAGTTTCGGACCCCAGCTTTCGTCAACGCCGTCGTTTATGCCGCCCCCTTTTCCGTCGACATAGCTGAACTTGCCATTCGACCCCTGTCCGAAAGCGTTCTGATATTGGGGCAAAGTAGCGACATTCGAAAGGGTAACGCCGGAAGTGAGGGTAATTCCTAACCCCTTCTGCCCTTTCCCCGATTTGGTGGTGATCAGAATCACACCATGGGCGGCACGCGATCCGTACAGAGCAGCCGCGTTCGGCCCTTTCAGCACATTGAGCGATTCGATATCCTCGGGATTGAGGTCGGCAATGGCATTGCGGAAGTCGCGGGTTGCTCCTCCCGAATTCAACTGGGAATTATCCACCGGCACGCCATCTACCACAAACAGCGGCTGGTTATTACCGGCAATGGAGGTCTCACCACGAATAACAATGCGTGACGAACCCATATCGCCCTGCGAATTGGTAATACGAACCCCGGCCAGTTTCCCGGTAAGGGTATTGAGAAGATTGGTCTCTTTGGTATTTTCCAGATCTTTATTCTGAAGAGCCTGAACGGCATATCCCAACGATTTCTTCTCTTTGGTGATACCCAGTGCAGTTACCACCACTTCGTCAAGAGAGTTGGTCTGCTCTTTTAATGTAACGGTTACCGCCTCATTTTCATATACATCGACCTCTTCCGTTTTGTAACCGAGGGCCCTTACCTGCAGGGTAACCGGCAGAGCCTGTTTGAGTGTGAACCGAAACGAACCGTCAGTTTCCGAAACGGTACCATTCGTGGTGCCTGAAACTATAATAGTAGCTCCGATAACAGGAACATTCTTTGAATCAATAATTTGACCGTGCAGAGAAATATTTTGTTGCGCATGAAGCAGGAGACCGGAACCGGAAAGTATCATCAAAAGGGTATAAATCCGGAGGTGTATTCTGACTGATTGTACGCAAGATCTGATAATTGTGAATAATTTTGTCATACTCTAACTTGTTTGGGAAAGAGCCCTCTATGCCAGTTACTGTGAAATGCAGGGGCGCTTTAATTAATGGATAATGGTTAGTTTTGAGAGCTTGTTACTTTTGTCTGAAATGTAATTTCAGTCGGGTTAATAGGCCACAGAGGGCAGGATCTAAATCTTGTTTGATCCGGGAGGAGTTCTGTTCGGGGAGTTCCTGATAGATGAAGCTTGTTGTCGGGAAAAAGAGCAACTACAAACGCTGACAAAATGATTTTATGATGGAACATCCCCGGCATCGCCCTCCGGGATTGTTGGTCTTGCTATTTCATGTCGTGGCAACAGCCACGCATGGACATTCGGATCATCATGTTCATTTTCGCATTCATAAACTCTTGTCTAAAGTTTGTATAATTAACCTACCTATTAGCAAATTAGCAGCCCTAAAAATGAGATTAGCAATTAGAGATGCCATAAATATGTTTTACAGCACAAAATTCGGGTTTTTACAGGCCTATAAAAATCCCTTCTGTGTGGTATTTTCATACCAAACATGTGGTATACGTTTTATAGCAATGAAGGAAAATAGAGGTGAAAATCATTAATTGTACTGAAGACAAACGTAATTTTTCTGTCGCAATATATTTTCAATGAGGTATTTAAACGCAAATAAGCCATATCCCCGGCACTTCCACTTAACACAGTTTAATATATTTTGCATCATTATATTGCGCACAATATATTACCTTTGCATTCAAAATTAAAAACAACAGGACGTGTTACAATTAGACAATCAGGCTTGCTTTGCGCTTTATGCTCTGTCGAGGGAGATCATTAATCACTATCGGCCGTTACTCGACGGGATCGATCTCACCTATCCGCAATATCTGGCATTAATGGTGTTATGGGAGTGCCAACCTCAAACGGTAAATCAGCTGGGAGAGCGGCTGCGGCTCGATTCCGGCACATTGACTCCGTTGCTGAAACGGCTGGAACAAAAGAAATTGATTGTTCGTACCCGGCGCTCGTCGGATGAACGGGTAGTGGAAATCACGCTTACACCAAGTGGCAAAGAGCTGAAAAATAAGGCACTTGAAATTCCCGCAAAAGTGATGCAAAGCATGAATGTGACCATGGAAGAGTTGTCGGAGCTCCGGATCATTGCCCAAAAATTGCTTGAGAAGAGCGGTCGCGGATGCCTTTCCGAAACCACGACCGATTGACGAAAAAGAAGGTTCTGTGTGTTGCTATTTCAAAACAGTAAACAATTTTATTATGACATTATTGGAAAATCTTCAGTGGCGTTATGCCACCAAACAGTACGATCCTACCCACAAAGTAGCTCAGGAGGACGTTGATAAAATTCTGGAAGCTGCCCGTTTGGCTCCCACCTCTTCGGGTTTGCAGCAGTTCCGGGTATTGGTTATTACCAATCAGGAGTTGAAAAACAAAATAGTTCCCATTGCCTCGGATCAGCAAATAGTAGCCGATTGCTCGCACCTGCTAGTTTTTGCCGCGTGGGATCATTATACCGAAGAGCGTATCGACTCCATTTACGACTTCACCACCGATCAGCGCGGATTACCGCGGGGTCGTTTCGGATCGTATACCGACCGGCTCAAAGCGCTTTATCTGACTCAGAGCGCCGACCAAAACTTCGTTCACACCGCCCGTCAGGCATATATCGGCTTTGCCATGGCAATTGCTCAGGCCGCCGAACTGAAGGTCGATTGTACGCCGATGGAGGGCTTCAGCCCCGATGAATTAGACGAATTGCTCGATCTGAAACCGAAAGGACTGAAAAGCGTGCTTATGCTACCGTTAGGCTACCGTGATGCCACTAACGACTGGTTGGTAAACATGAAGAAAGTACGCAATCCCAAAGAAGAGTTTGTGATCGAATATAAATAACAACATACTTTTTCAGAACAGACAAGGGCTGTCCCGCAATGGAGACAGCCCTTGTCATTGATCCTGTCTTGACTTTTCTCTGGCCAAGCATTGTATCTTCATTTTTTGCTTACAGACCCCACTCACGACGACTTCGTGTCGGAGTCAGATATTTATCGTCTGACCTAACCTCCCAAAGGGGAGGAATTTGGTCGCAAAATGAGGAGATTTTATGCATATCACAATGTTATAGCCCTCCTTTGGAGGAACCAACGGTCAACGACCGAAGGGAGTTAATGGGAGGTCAAAAAATAAAAAGTCAAGATGACTTCATTTTAAAAAGCAGGCAATTAGCAACACGCTGTAGCAATCTGTCCGGTTACTGTTTCAAATCACAGTCTCAAAACCTGTGTTCATCCCCCCAAAACCGTAGCTTTATCGATTTTTACTGGTAGGATTATGGAATAAGCAGTTCCTTTGCAGCCGAAACAAAACAATAAAAAGTCATGTCAAACAGCCGCAAAAAACCTGCTTTGGGTTTTATCTTCGTAACAGTATTGCTCGATGTTATCGGTTTCGGTATCATCATCCCCATCATTCCAAAATATATCAGCCACCTTATCGGCAGCGATTTGAGCCACGCGTCGATCTACAGCGGATGGCTGATGTTCTCGTTCTCGGTGATGCAGTTTCTCTTTTCTCCGGTGATCGGCAGCCTGAGCGATCGGTTCGGCCGACGACCGGTTCTACTCACCTCGCTGTTCGGCTTCGGACTTAATTATCTGGTTCTTGCTTTTGCTCCTACAATAGGTTGGCTTTTCCTCGGCCGCATTTTTGCCGGCATTACCGGAGCCAGTTTTACGACGGCGACCGCCTATATTGCCGATATCAGCACGCCCGAGAAACGGACACAAAACTTCGGACTGATCGGTGCTGCCTTCGGACTGGGATTTATCATCGGACCGGTACTGGGTGGTGTGCTCGGCCACTATAGCCTGCAACTGCCGTTTCTGGTTGCAGCCGGGCTCACATTTACGAACTGGATTTACGGCTATTTTGTGCTGCCCGAATCGTTGCCGAAAGAGCACCGGCGTAAGTTCGATATCCGACGGGCCAATCCGGTAGGGTCGCTGATTCTGTTGCGCAAATACCCGATAGTATCGGGAATGATCGGTTCGTTGATTTGCGTGATGGTAGCCGGATTTGCCACCCAGAGCACCTGGGCCTACTTCACCATGGAGGCTTTTCACTGGAATGAATCGCTGGTCGGTTATTCGCTTGGCATGGTCGGATTGATGATGGCAATCGTACAAGGAGGCTTAGTTCGTGTTGTCAATCCGCGATTAGGGCAGGTACGCTCCATTTATGCCGGACTTCTCCTGTACGGGATCGGCTTTTTGCTTATCGCATTCGTTCCACAGGGTTGGATGTTGTTCCCCGTAATGATTCCTTTCTGTCTGGGAGGTATTGCCGACCCGGCTGCTCAAAGCATTATTTCGAACGAAGTACCGCCCAACGAGCAGGGAGAGTTGCAGGGTGCGCTCACCAGTTTGAGAAGCATTACCTCTATCATTGGCCCGGTGCTGATGACAACGCTGTTCTCCCATTTTACGGCCAAAGGTACTTCGGTCTATTTCCCCGGTGCTCCGTTTATGATGGCCGCCTTTCTGATAATACTCAGCATCTTTCTGGCCCGAAATACATTGAGCACAATTAGAGTTCGGAGTCTGCACAAAGAGTAGCTGCTTTTTACAACCAAATGAGTCGGCCTCAACACGGCGGTTGAGTCGGCTATCCATCGAGAACAGGTTGGTTATACCTGTTTGTAGAGATGTCGCCCGGGCACTTGTGCATTGAACCGTAGCGACATCTGTTTTTTTGTCCCTGTTTCCGACAGTGTTGGTATCCTGACCGATAAATTCATCCATAACACTATTTTTTGCATCATGCGATTTAAGAACTATACATAACTTTGAATACCTTTGCAAAGAGTTGACGGTACAACGACAACCACAACCGCCATCCGGAGTAGAATTTAGCAACATCCTTACTATCTGCAACCATGAGATACAAATTACTTTTATCACTGCTGTTTGTCTGCAGCTATTCGCTCTACAGCCAGGCAACGACCGAGAAATGGAAAGTTTTCGAGTTAACGCTGAAAGGGCCAGGCAACGGCAATCCGTTTACCGATGTCAGTTTGTCGGGTAAATTTATTCAGGATAAAGATACCATTACTGTTCCCGGATTTTATGATGGCGATGGAACCTACAGGATTCGTTTTATGCCTCAGAAGGAGGGTAAATGGAGCTACATTACCAGCAGCAATGCCAAAAAATTAGACAGGAAAAAAGGAAGTTTGTTGTGTACCCCGGCGCAAAAAAACAATTTCGGCCCGGTAGCCGTGAAAGACACCTTCTATTTTGCCTATGCCAACGGTACGGCTTATTACCCGTTCGGTACAACCTGCTACGGCTGGGTACATCAGGGAGATAGTCTGGCCGAACTGACAATCAAAACATTATCAAAAGGGTATTTCAACAAAATGCGCATGTGCATTTTCCCGAAAAGCTACGACTGGAACAACAATGAACCGCCCTACTATCCTTTTGAAGGAAAACCGTTGAAACAGTGGAATTTCAACAAATTAAACCCGGCATTCTTCCGCAACATCGAGAAACGCATCCAACAACTCGATTCGTTAGGCATTCAGGCCGATCTCATCGTGTTTCATCCCTACGACCGATGGGGATTCAGTTCGTTGGACAGAAAGACCGAAGACCGCTACATTCAATATATCATCGCCCGTTTTGCCGCCTACAAAAATGTGTGGTGGAGCATGGCGAACGAATACGATTTTATGAACGCCAAAAAGCTGAGCGATTGGGATTACTATATCGAGCAGTTTGCCAAAAGAGATAAATTTCATCACCTCATCGGCATTCATAACGGCACCCGATTCTACGACCATACCAATCCGTACATCACCCACGCCAGCATCCAGAGCGAAGATACCTACCGGGCCAAAGAGTACCGGATGAAATACCGCAAGCCTGTCGTTTTTGACGAATGCCGCTACGAAGGGAATATTCCCTGGTCGTGGGGTAACCTGACGGCGCAGACGATGGTTGAAAAATTCTGGCGTGGCGTTACCAACGGAGGTTATGTCGGCCACGGCGAGACGTATGTGACGGAAAATCCGGTTAAATTGCCGAACGAATCGTCAGATATTTTGTGGTGGTCGAAAGGCGGTGTTTTGCGGGGAGAGAGCCCGGATCGAATCAAATTTCTCCGTTCGATCATCGAATCGGCACCAACTCACCTGACCCCGATTCCCCTCTTCACCTGGATGCCCTTCTCTTGCATCGGCGTAAAACATGAATACTATCTGGGCTATCTGAACGACGCCCAACCCCGCAGCGTTGTAATCGATCTGCCCAAAGATGCTTCGTATGCCGTCGAAGTTATCGATACGTGGAATATGACGATAACTCCGTTGCAGAAAAGGTTTTCGGGCCATAGCCTGATCGAACTACCGGCAAAGCCCTATATCGCATTGCGCATTGTAAAGGTGCAGTAACTACCCAATCATTCTCAGGTATACACTTTAACGGGAGCTCCGCGCAACACGGCCAGGCCGTTCATTGCCAGAGCTTCCATCTCGTCTTCTCCCGGAAACACTGCGACAGGAGCCACAAAGGCCACCATCCGGGTAATATATTCGACAATAGACTTACAATAGGCAATTCCGCCAGTAAGCAGAATGGCATCCACATTGCCCTCCAAAACCGTGGCCATGGCGCCAATCTCCTTAGCCACATTATAGGCCAGCGCATCCATCACCAACCTGGCTTTGGCATCGTTTTGGTTGCAGGCCAGATTCTCCACCTCCCGCATATCGCTCGTGCCCATCAACGACATCACACCACCCTTGCCATTAATCATCGATTTGACATCTTCCAGGGTATATTTGCCGCTAAAGCAAAGTTCGGCAACATCACCGGCAGGCAATTGTCCGGCACGGTTTGCCGAGAAGGCACCCACACCGTTGATTCCCCCATTCACGTCGATAACCCGTCCCTTCAGGTGAGCCCCCACGCTTACCCCGCCGCCAATGTGAGCAACAATCAGATTGAGCTCCTCATAGCGCCGACCCACCGACGCGGCATACTTCCGGCTGACGGCTTTCTGGTTCAACGCGTGAAACAACGATTTTCTCCGAAACAGCGCATGACCGGCCACACGGGCCACTTCGTGCATCTCATCAACCACCACCGGATCAGCAATAAACGCACGGGCTCCCGGAATCTGAGCCGCAAGCGCTTCCGCCAACAAACCGCCCAAACTACTGGCATGTTCGCCCTGAATGCCTGCCACAAGATCATCGTGAAGGCGGCGATTCATTTCGTACACCCCCGACTCCACCGGTTTTACCATGCCGCCACGTCCAACGATAGCGTGAAGCGACAGCAGATCGATGCCGGCTTCGGCAAGGGCATGTTCGATAAGCTCTTTGCGAAACGCAAACTGATCGTTGACTTGTTTAAACGGCTTCAACTCTTCGGTAGAATGGTCGATATTCAGCGTAAAAACACAGCTCTCATCATGGTAGAGGGCAATTTTGGTAGAGGTAGAACCCGGATTGACGGATAGAATACGATAGGGCATAGCGGATCAATTATCACTTAATAAATTTGTAACGGGAGAGAAACAGCTCTGCACAAACAGCCTCTCCATACGTCTGCAGAACTAATAGCTCTGGTGCAAATATAACAGAGATTATCCCGAATAGAAACAATTGTGGAATTTAAAATACGGGTAGGTTCAGATTCAGGGGCATTAGCCCCGATATCCTGGCAGGAAGAGCATAAAAACGAAGCCGGAAGAGCGTAACGCTGAACTACATCCGCTTGGTATAAGCCCGCATCGGGAGAGCCTGGTTAGCGGGCTTTCTATTTTCTGAAAGCATCCAGCGCCGGTGAAGGTTTGCCATCGTCCTGCCAGCAGCCGAGGGCATAGTGGCTCCAGCTCCGGGCTCCTTCGGGTTCCCAGTAAACGACGCCCAAACCCCGTTTGCCGGGAATGGCTCTCACGGCCTTGATCACTGCTGTGAGCATGTTGTAGGTTTCGTCCACCAGGCGATCCTCTTCGCCGATCTCCACAATCATCACATCCTTGTTGTAGCGGGCAATCATGTCGTTCATGTTGCCGACCAGATCGCCGAGGGTGGCCTTGTAGCTTTTGTTGATCCAGTAGGGATAGTACGACATGCCGATAACATCGTAGCGCACCCCGTGTTGCGTGGCGTTATCGAAAAAGGTGCGGTATTTCGCGTTGTTGTTGCCCTCGTCGAGGTGCACAATCACTTTGATCTTCGGATCGACGGCTTTGGTGGCCTCGTACCCTTTGTTGAGGAGTTGCGCCAGTTGTGGCCAGTTGGAGGTGCTGCCATCGGGCCAGAGCATGCCGCCGGGAATCTCGTTGCCCACCTGCACCCATTCGGGCGTAATGCCGACCTGTTTCAGCGTGTCCAGTACCTCAAAGGTATGTTTGTAGACGTCGTTGCACAGTTGGGGGAACGAATGCTTTTCCCACGCAGCCGGTTTTTTCTGTTTGGCAGGATCTGCCCAGCTGTCGCTGTAGTGGAAATCGATCATCAGGCGCATGCCCAGTTTCTGGGCCCGTTGCGCCATCTCCACCGTCTCTTTTTTGCCGCAATGGCCGCTGCCGCTGTCGTTGGAAGGGTTGACCCACACGCGCAGGCGGATGGTGTTGATGCCACGCTCTTTGAGCAACAGCAGACAATCTTTGGCTTTGCCGTCGCTGTCGTAAAACTTAAAGCCGGTAGCCTCCATCTGGGGCAGCCAACCCACATCGGCACCTTTGGCAAACTGCGCCTGACACGGCCGGATAGCTCCGGCAAGCAGCAAAAGCAGGGTGATTTTATAAATGAGGTTCATAGAGGGATGGATTTGTATTGTTGAATGAATTATTACATCATCAGAATATCAAATATCAACGAGCGCAAATTTAGGGGCGTTAGCCCCGATCTCTTTGTAGGAAGAGCATAAAACCTGCAGCCGGAGAAGCATAGCTCTGATCTATTTCCTCTGATGAGCCGTTTAGATGTCAGGATTCGCCCCTCTTTTGCAATTTTTCGGCTATCAAGACGATAGGGCTAACGCCCCTGATGCTATTAGCGCTTGGCATTAGCACGAGTCAGGAGACTCGCGCTAGCGACGCAGTCTACTCGATTAACCGTAGTTTTTTATTTTTTGTCAATTTTAGCTCCACGTGTGTAACCTCCTTTTTTATAGTCGTCAATGAAAATTATTTTAGACTCACTAAGTCCAGTTCCGTAATGTTGAACTCTAAAATGTCCTCTTACACCAAATTCACTTGTTCTTATTAGTTTAGTGAAGTATGTAATATCTATAATTTCGACATTATTAGGTGTTTCGTTTAGAAATTTTTCATTATTAAGTTTTATACGTCTTGACTCTCCTGTATCAATTCCGTGAGCAATATGAGTTTCAGCTTCTGTATAGTTATAAAATAATATAAACGACATAACATAGTCAAAAATATTACCATACCAGTCACCACCGCCACCAAGTGATTTATTATAGTCATCTCCATAGCAGTCATTTTCGGCTATTGAATAATACGATTCTGTAGCTTGTGTAAATCTGTAGTTGTGAATTGGTATAATAACCAGAGTTCTTAAATCGTCTTCCCAACTATCCTCTTCGTCCTGCAAGTCTTCTATTAGCGAATCCCAATCAGCACCTGATGGCTGTTTTTCCCCTGCTTCTATTCGTTTTTTCAAATCTTCAAGTTGTGTTTTTTTACGAATTTTGTCGTGATTATTTGCAGATAACCAACTATAAAGTACAGCATTTACAGGATAATTTTTGGGGTCAATATCATCGACATATTTAGTTACATTAAAATTCGGCAATATTGTTTCTGGTAAAAGCAAAAGTCCTGTCATTTCAGATGAGTCTAGAAGTAATGACTTTGCTTTAATAAAGTTTTTAATGTCGTATAACTTATCATGTATTGTGGATGAAATGTAATTAATCTGTAATGTTTTGTTGGTAAAAAAAGGGAATAATTCTCTTACGCTTATTGCCCCTTGTTCACTATAATCAGAATTTTCAAGAAAATCGTTGATTTTATCTGTGATTTTATTTTTCTCAATGCATCCTAAAATTGGAAATTTTCTCTCATCAATTTTCATGGGGTCTGTGTTTTTTTTAATTACTTCCAACGTATAATTTACGTAACTAACCTTCGAAAACCCTATTTAAAAAGGGTGAGTTTACGAATATTTTATCTCAGCAACGCTTTGTAATTTATTGCCTTGCAAACATACAATTTATTCTCCAAAAACGGTTTTGACAAAACCTTTTATTTCAACGCTTTTGTGATCGGAAACCAATCAGAATCAGCAGGATCATTACCGCCCAGGTGAGCATTTGCAGCGTTACCCAGAGCCAGCCCCCGGCCTGCCAGCAGAGCAGTCCCACGAAGGTGCCGAGTGCGCCACCGATGAAAAAGGTGGTCATGTAGATGGTGTTGACGCGGCTGTGCGACGACTCGTCGAGGGTGTAGACCAGCGCCACGTTGGTCACCTGCATGGCCTGCGCTCCGATGTCGAGCAGCAGCACGGCAGCCACCAGCATGATGACCGACTGCCCCCAAAACAACATCAAAAGGATGGAGGCAATCATAATCGCTGTAGCAATGAACTGAACTCCTTTTGCACTGCCTTTGTCCGACGCTTTGCCAAAAACCGGCGCCAAAAGCGCTCCTGCAATGGCCACTAAACCGAATAGTCCGATGGTGTCGGTATGAAAATAAAAGGGTTTCCCGCTCAGATGAAAGGTAAGGGTAGTCCAGAAGGAGCAAAAAAGACCGAACTGAAAAGCGCCCAACAACGCCACCTTGCGCAACAACGAATAGCGGCGTAACATGCTAAGCGTCGAACCCAGCAGTTTCAGGTAACTGCCTTTGAAAGAAGTTTCCACTTCGGGCAGGTAGGCTTTGAGCAGCAGGGTAACCGCCAACACCAGACCGGCCGAAAAACCGTAGACCCAGCGCCACGAGAGCCATTCGGCAATGGCGCCGCTAAACACCCGCGCGGCAAGGATGCCGATGAGAATGCCTGTGAAAATGGTACCCACCGTCTTGCCCCGGTTGACGCTGTCGAGACCGGCCGCCATGGGCAGAATCACCTGCACGGCCACCGACAGGATGCCGATAAGCACACTGAGTACCCACACCTGAACAATACTCGACGAAATAATCATCAGCAGCAACGAAAGGAAAAGCAGTACCAACAGGGTTACGATTAGCGACTTTTTGTTCAGTTTGTCGCCCAGCGGGGTGATAAAGAAGAGTCCGAGGCCGTAGCCGATTTGCGCCAGCATGGAGGTGAGTCCGGCCTGCGCTTCGGTACATCCGAATGTGGTAGCCAGATCCTTCAGAATGGGTTGATTATAATAGATATTAGCAACCGAAATGCCGGCAGCCACCGCCATCAGCATTACCTGAAAGCGGGAAAGAGTTTTCTGTTGCGACTTTAGTTGATCCATAGCCGAAGATAAATGTTGATGAAACGACAAAGGTAAGGATTCATTTGCTGTTCCCGAACAGCCTCTACAACTTCGCAACCTTTAAAAATGTTTGATTTTTGATACTATTATTGTTTCGGATACCTATATTTGCATTATGAACAAAACGTTGAACATAGAAGAATTTTATAAGGCCAAATGCGCCTGGATGCCGGATAATCTGCGTAAAGATATCGGTCATTTTAATCTGTTCCGTATAAACGAACCTGCCGGCACCACTCACCGCGCCATCCCTTACAGCCGGAAAGATTTCTATAAAATCAGCCTGATACGAGGGCACGCCCGCTTTGTGTATGCCGATAAATCGATTGAATTTGAGAAGAATGCCCTTGTTTTTTCCAATCCTCAGATTCCCTACGCTTTCGAGCGTATCGATGGAGATTACAACGGAACGTATTGCATTTTTACCGAAACCTTTTTTGCCCAGTTTGCCAATCTTCGCGATTATCCGATGTACCAGCCGGGCAACTCCCCCGTCTTTGTATTGAACGACGATCAGGCTGCTGAAATTGAAGCTATTCTGACAGAAATGGAGGAAGAACTGGTCTCCGATTTTGCATTTAAATACGATTCTCTGAGAAATATGGTGTTGCAGATTATTCATAAAGCGCTGAAAATACAGCCTTCGGCAGGACAAACACACGACAAATCGAATGCTGCCGTGCGCGTTGCATTTACATTTACGGAGTTACTCGAACGCCAGTTCCCGATAGAAAATCCGCATCAACAAATCCGGCTGAAATCCCCGGCAGAGTATGCCCACCAACTATCGGTGCATGTAAACCATCTCAACCGTTCGCTGAAAACCATTACGGGTAAAACCACCTCCAAACTGATTCAGGAGCGGGTTTTGCGTGAGGCTTGCATTTTGCTGAGGCATACCAACTGGAATATTTCGGAGATTGCCTGGAGCCTCGGTTTCGAGGAGTTGCCCCATTTTATCAATTTCTTCCGGCAGAATACCGAACATACTCCCAAAAATTATCGGGAACTGGAAAATGTTTGATTTTTGCAACTTTTTATTTGGTTCGTGTAACAAATCCGGTCGCCGGTTCAACGACCTTTGCACATAGAAAAATAAGTGTGCTATTCATTAAAAACAGAAAAATCATGAAATACAAATTATTGGGAAATACGGGACTGAAAGTGTCCGAACTCTGTTTGGGAACAATGACTTTCGGCGGACGCGGCATGTGGACTGCCATAGGAACCCTGCCTCAGGACGAGGTGAATGCTATTGTCAAACAATCGGTGGATGCAGGCATCAACTTTATCGATACGGCCAACGTGTACAGCATCGGGTTGAGTGAGGAGATGACCGGAAAATCTATCCGCGACCTGGGGCTGAACCGCGACGATCTGGTGATTGCCACCAAAGTGCGCGGCATGATGGGCGAAGGGCCCAACCAAAGCGGCCTGAGTCGTAAACATATCCTGCAACAGGCCGACGAAAGTCTCAAACGCCTCAACATGGACTACATCGATCTCTATCAGATTCATGGATTCGATCCGCTTACTCCGCTAGAAGAGACCCTCGAAGCGCTTGACCTATTGGTGAAAAGCGGTAAGGTACGCTACATCGGCTGTTCCAACTTAGCCGCCTGGCAAATTATGAAAGCGCTGGGTATTTCTGCTCAAAACCATCTGACAAAATTTGTTTCGTTGCAGGCCTACTACACCATTGCCGGTCGTGATTTGGAGCGTGAACTGGCACCTTTGCTGCGCGATCAAAAGTTGGGATTGATGGTGTGGAGCCCATTGGCCGGAGGTTTCTTAAGCGGAAAATATACCCGGAACACATCGACAGAAAGCGGGCGCCGCGTCAATTTCGACTTTCCACCTGTCAACAAAGAGAAGGCGTACGATATTATCGACGTAATGCAGGAGATTGCCACCTCGAAAGGTGTTACCGTTGCACAGATCGCGCTGGCGTGGCTGCTTCACCAAACCGTTGTAACCTCCGTAATCATAGGGGCAAAGCGTCCCGAACAATTGCAGGATAACCTCAAATCGACGGAGGTCGTCTTGTCCGCAGAAGAGTTGAGCAAGCTGGACGAAGTAAGTAAACTGTCGCCCGAATATCCGGGATGGATGATCGAACGTCAGGGTGCTGACCGGAAAGCATAATGTTCATATATAAACTAATAATCAATGCAATACAGAAAATTAGGAAAAACTGAAGTTGAGCTTTCGGCTATCGGCTTAGGCTGCATGGGAATGAGCCATGCTTATGGCGAACGCGACGATAAAGAATCGATCGCAACACTTGAAAAAGCCCTAGAGCTGGGGATAAATTTTTGGGATACCGCCGATATCTATGGCAACGGCACTAACGAAGAATTGATCTCGAAAGTATTGGTTCCAAACCGTGATAAGGTGTTTATTGCCACAAAATTCGGGTTTCATGTTACGCCTGAAAACCCGATGGCATTCAACGGCTCGCCGGCTTACATGCGCAAAGCGGTTGAGGCCAGCCTTCGCCGCCTGAAAATCGAGACCATCGACTTATATTATGCTCACCGGGTTGATCCGAATGTGCCTGTCGAAGAGATGGTAGGCGCTATGAGCGAATTGGTGAAAGAGGGGAAAGTGCGCTATCTGGGCCTGTCGGAGGCATCGCCCGAATCGATTCGTAAAGCGTATGCGGTACATCCCATCGCAGCGCTTCAGAGCGAATACTCGCTGTTGACCCGCGATGTAGAGAAGGAGATTTTGCCGCTTTGCAAAGAGCTGGCCATTTCGTTTATTCCGTTCAGTCCGCTGGCAAGGGGCTTAGTCACCAACACCTTAGACAACAAGACATTGGGCGAAAATGATTTCCGCAAAATGCTCCCCCGTTTTTCCAGCGAACACTGGGATAACAACAGTCGTTTGGCAAAGGATTTTGCCGATATGGCCGCCGACAAGGCCTGTTTCCCGGCACAATTGGCACTGGCATGGGTATTGGCGCAGGGCGAAAATATCATTCCTATTCCCGGCACCAAACGCAGAAAATATCTGGAAAACAATGCCGGAGCTGTGGATGTCGATTTGTCACCATCCGATCTGAAAGACATTGAAGATTTGCTGGCAAAATATCCCGATACGGGAGCCCGCTATCCTCAGGCCATGGCAAAAATGACAGGGAAATAATTATTGTTCCCCTGAAGAAATAATTGTAAGGCAGTTTCGGTTTTCCGAAACTGCCTTTTTTGTTGGATGAAGATTCGATTTTTTTCCTTAATTTTGAGCCCCTTCAAATCTACCATTCTCAGAGAGTGACAACTACATTATTTCAGCGAATCATTTATAAATTTCATATATGCTAAAGAAAATCTTTACTCTGCTATTTTGTTTGATGACGGTCGGAGCTTTATGGGCGCAAAATCCGGCTAAGTGGTTGCGCTATCCGGCCATTTCACCCGACGGCACCAAAATTGCCTTTGCCTATCAGGGTGATATTTACGTGGTTGACAGCCAGGGAGGGAACGCCCATCAGTTAACCAGTAATCCGGCACACGACTACCATCCCGTGTGGTCGCCCGACGGCAGCAAGCTGGCTTTTGCCTCCAACCGAAAAGGCAACTTCGATGTCTACCTGATGGATGCCGACGGAGGTAATCCCACTCGTCTGACCACCCACTCTTCCAACGAAATTCCCTTTTGCTTTACGCCCGACGGCAAAGAAATTATCTACAGCGGATTGATTCAGGATCCGGCTGCCAGTCTTACGTTCCGCAGCTACGGCGAATTGTACAAAGTCTCAGTAAAAGGCGGTCGCCCCGAACAGATCTTCGCAGTGCCTGCCGATGAGGTAACGATGAATCAGGATGGAAAATTCATCTATTACAACGACATCAAAGGGGTTGAGAGTCGCTGGAGAAAACACCACACCTCGTCCGTCGTGCGGGATATCTGGATGTTCGACACCCAAAATAAGAAATACACCAAACTGACCGCCACCAACGGTGAGAGCCGCACGCCGGTGCTTTCGCCCGACGGCAAAACAGTCTATTTTCTGGGCGAACGGGGCGGCAGCTTCAACGTATTCAAATTCGCGGTTGCCGATCCGAAAAACGTGGCTCCGGTTACATCGTTCAAGAAAGATCCGCTGCGATTCCTTTCGGCTTCGCGTAACGGAACGCTGTGCTACACCTTTCAGGGAGAGATTTATACGCAGACACTGAACGGCAAACCGCAAAAAATCAGTGTCAACGTAAAACGCGACGACTCTGCCGAAGAGACGGAAGTGCTAAAATCGGGCAGAGAGGCCTCCGAATCGGTGGTTTCCTCCGACGGCAAGCAGATGGCCTTTATATTCCGTGGCGATGTTTTTGTCTCATCGGTTGACTATGGTACAACCAAGCAAATCACCGCCACACCCGAACAGGAACGTCAGGTGGCCTTCAGCCCCGATGGCAAAAAGCTGGTCTATTCCGGAGAACGCAACGGTAGCTGGAATCTCTACGTGGCATCCATCGCCGATGTGAAAGAGCCGAACTTCCCGAATGCCACGATCATCAATGAGGAGTGTCTCTACAGCACGCCCCGCAACGCAATGTACCCTAAATTTTCGCCCGACGGCAAGGAGATCGCTTTCTACGAAAACCGTTGCGAGTTGAAAATTATTACGCTGGCCGATAAAAAAGTACGTCAGATTACCGACGGCAAAACCACCTTCTCAAGTTCCGATGGCGATCTCAATTTCAACTGGTCGCCTGACGGCAAATGGATCACTTTAGACTACACACCCAATAAACACTGGCCTTACAACGACATAGGCATTGTAAGCACAAAGGGTGGCGAGCCCATTATCGACCTGGTGGCGAGCGGATATACCAACCGCAATCCGAAATTTGTGCTGGGTGGCGATGCCATTCTCTTCTTCTCCGATCGTTACGGAATGCGCAGTCACGCTTCGTGGGGTTCGCTCGACGATGCGTTTCTGGTCTTCCTCAACAAAGAGGCGCATGACAAGTTCAAACTCTCCAAAGAGGAGGCCGAACTGTTGAAGGATAGCGCCGATAAAAAAGAGGACAAAAAGACGGAGGAGGCCGATAAGAAAGAGGAGAAAAAAGCCGATGTCAAAGAGAAGAAGGTGAAGGAGATCAAGCTGGAACTCGATAACATTGAGGATCGCATCGTGCGGGTTACCATCAATTCGTCGAAAATGGCCGATGCCGTGATTTCGAAGGATGGCGAAAAAATCTATTACCTCTCGGCTTTTGAAAACGGATATGACCTCTGGACAAACGAGTTGCGCAAGCAGGAGACCAAATTGATGATGAAACTCAATGCCAAAGAGGCATCGCTCGCTTTCGATAAAGATGAGAAAAACCTCTTTGTGCTCTCGCCCGTTGCTCCGCAAAAAATTACGCTGGCCGGAGAAAAGAAGACTCCGATTGCCTACAACGCGCAAAAGGTGCTCGATCGTCCCGCCGAACGCCAGTATCTGTTCGACCATGTGGTGAAACAGGTGCGCGAGAAGATTTTCCGTGAAGATATTTTCGGTGTCGACTGGAATTATTATGCCAAGGAATATGGGCAATACCTGCCGTATATCAACAACAATTTCGATTTTGAAGAGTTGCTGAGCGAACTGTTGGGCGAACTCAACGTATCACACACCGGTGCCCGCTACTACCCGCGTGCCGAAGGAGGCGACGAGACGGCAGAACTGGGTCTGTTTTTCGACTGGAACTACAAAGGCGACGGTTTGCAGGTGACCGAAGTGCTCGAAAAAGGGCCGTTTAATAAGGCGACATCCAAAGTGAAAGAGGGTGTTATCCTTGAAAAAATCAACGAGCAACAGATCAGCAAAGGCGAAGATTACTTCCCGCTGCTTAATCTGCTGGCCGACAAAAACGTGAAGGTATCGTTCTACAATCCGTCGACCAAAGAACGATGGGATGAAACGATAAAACCGGTTACCCGATCCAAATACAACGATCTGCTCTACGATCGTTGGGTGAAACGCAACGCCGAACTGGTTGACAAGCTCTCGAAAGGACGTTTGGGTTACGTGCACTTGCAAGCAATGAACGACAACAGTTTCCGCGAAATCTATAACGACCTGCTGGGTAAGTACAACGATCGCGACGGTATCGTAATCGACACCCGTTACAATGGTGGTGGCCGTCTGCACGAGGACATCGAAGTGCTTTTCAGTGGCAAGAAATATTTCTCGCAGGTGTTGCGTGGCAAAGAGGCATGCGACATGCCGAGCCGCCGCTGGAACAAAGCCTCCATCATGCTGATCAACGAAGCAAACTACTCCAATGCGCACGGAACTCCTTATGTGTACAAGCACGTGGGTATCGGCGATTTGGTAGGAATGCCCGTGCCGGGAACCATGAGTAGCGTGTGGTGGGAAACGTTGCAGGACAAAACCCTGATCTTCGGAATTCCTATCGTGGGGATGCGTGACAACGACGGCAACTACTTAGAAAACATGCAGCTGGAAGCCGACTACAAAGTGGCTCAACGCCCCGAACTGATTCAGCAGGGCGAAGACGAACAGATTGAAAAGGCGGTGGAAATATTGCTGAAACAGGTTGACGGGAAAAAGAAATAAAGAAGTGAAGAAGATTGATTTTCTTATTTTACTGTTAAAGTCGTCTTGACTTTTTATTTTTGACCTCCCAACCCTCCAAAGGAGGGCTGTAACATTGTAATATGAATAAAGCTCCCTCATTTTAAGACCAAATTCCTCCCCTTGGGGAGGTTAGGTCAGACGATAAATATCTGACTCCGACACGAAGTCGTCGTGAGTGGGGTCATTAAGTAAAATATTGTACCAAAGAAAAGTCAAGATGACTTCGTTGTAACGGCTTTAATTGTCAAGATCATGTCAGATTCAAAGCACATAGTAATTTTAGTTCCGGCTAATGTTTCCATCCTTGATGTTGCCGGACCGCTGGATGTTTTTACAAAAGCCAGAGATTATATTCGTGAGAACTATCCCACGATAAAGGAATCGTACGTTACGCACGTTTTGTCTTTCGATTCCGCTATTCAGATAACGACATCTTCCGGTCTGCCGATTATATGTGAAGGCGGCATTGAAACAATCAATTATGCGATCGACACGGTTTTGGTTGCCGGCAATATTGCGTTAGGGAATGTGCCCCAGATTCTGTTGGATTGGCTGAATGAATATGTCTGCAAGGTACACCGGATGGGATCCATTTGTGCCGGAGCGTTTGTTTTAGCCAAAGCCGGGATTTTGAATGGTCGCAGAGCCACTACTCATTGGATGGTGTGTGATAAATTGGCCAAACTTTATCCCGAAATAAATGTCGAAAGTGACCCTATTTTTGTGAAAGATGGCAATGTGTATACTTCGGCGGGTATTTCTACCGGTATGGATTTATCGCTGGCTATGGTGGAAGAAGACTTTGGTCGCGATATTGCGGTAGGTACGGCTCGTCGTTTGGTTTTGTTTCTCAAACGGCCGGGAAACCAGTCACAGTTCAGCAATATGCTGAATTATCAGACAGTAGATTATGAGCCTATTAAAGAAATTCAGGATTGGATTATCGATCATTTGCATGAGAATTTAACGGTGGAACTGCTTGCAGAGCATTCCATGATGAGTCCCCGGAATTTTGCCCGTGTTTTTTTACGCGAAACCGGAATTACTCCGGCAAAGTATATCGAAAAGCTTCGTTTGGAAACAGCCCGTCGGCGATTGGAGGAAACTCACCTGACCCTGGACGAAATATCGGACGAATGTGGAGTAGGTAATGCCGATAGTTTGCGTCGCCTGTTTATCCGCCACATGAAGACAACCCCCAGCGATTATCGCAAAAATTTTGCAACCGCATTGACTTAATGTTCGCTATTGAATATAAGACCCCAGGGCTTTCTAAAAGTCTTGGGGTCTTTGTTTTAATAGAAAGAGTTATAACGCTCCGAAATATTCTGTGGTTCTTACCATTTGCGATACGAAAGACATTTCATTGTCGTACCACGAAACGGTTTTTACAAGCTGTTTATCGCCAACCGAAACAATTTTGGTTTGTGTGGCATCGAACAACGAGCCAAAGTTCATTCCAATCACATCGCTGGACACAATCGGATCTTCGGTATAACCATACGACTCGTTAGATGCAGCTTTCATGGCCGCATTTACCTCTTCTACGCTTACCTGCTTTTCGAGTAGGGTAAATAATTCCACAACCGAGCCGGAATGTACGGGAACGCGTTGCGACGATCCGTCGAGCTTGCCTTTCAGTTCCGGAATAACCAATCCGATAGCCTTGGCAGCACCTGTGGTATACGGAATTATACTGTCGGCAGCAGCCCTTGATTTGCGATAGTTTACTTTCGGATCAGGAGTATCCATTAACGGTTGTGAATTGGTATAAGCATGGATGGTCGTCATTTGTCCGGCAAGAATACCAAACCGGTCATTCAATGTTTTTGCCATTGGAGCAAGGCAATTGGTAGTACACGATGCGCAACTGATCAGTCGGTCGGCAGTGTCAAGCAAGTGGTGGTTTACGTTGAACACAATGGTTTTCACATCTTTGTCGGACGGTGCTGAGATGATTACCTTTTTAGCTCCTGCTTCGAAATGTGCAGAAGCCTTCTCCCGCGACTCGAAAATACCAGTACACTCCAGTACAATATCTACGTTGAGTTGACTCCACGGCAATTTGTGAGGGTCGCGCTCGGCAATCACGGTAATCTCTTTGCCATCTACTACCAACGCACTATCGGTATGGGTGACGGCTTTGTCGAATTTTCCATGCACCGAATCGTATTTCAGCAGGTATGCCAACATTGAAGGAGCACTTAAATCGTTGATAGCAACAATCTCCATACTATCATTTTCAGCTATTTCGCGGAAGGCTAACCGCCCGATCCGTCCAAATCCATTAATTGCAATTCGTATCATAACTTGCTTTTATATTGGTTAATTGTGTCGTTCTTTACACGTGCAAAGTTACAGTACAAATCATCTGTCAGCAATGACAATATTCCGTCTTTTACTGCCATAACATAGATTATATATTTCGCATTCTAAACGACGCCGACCCCAATCTGCTTTGTACGCCACGATGAACCAGGGCTTTTATTTTGCCTGCAAAAAGGGTAAAAATCTATCGTTGAAGTACACTACGCATTCAATGCAAAAATAGCAGGCCCGTAAGCCTGCTATTTTCTGTTAGTTACCCATCTGTTATTTCATCCTTTCCCTGCACACGGGTCATGAGACCCGCGCGAGCATAGGGTTATTTTCCATGACCTATTTTAATAACTTTTCCAGTTGATGCTTCTAATAAAATTTCAAACGTACCCCCACTCATACTGTATTTAGGCAATGATCCTGTTATATACCAACATCCATTGATTTTCCCAATTTCATATGGACGTTCTTTAATTATTTTATTCTCACCAAAAATTTTAAATAGATAAGTTTCGGCTATTTTAATAGCCGTTGAAGTGTCAGAAAGTAAGGCGAAATTTTGTGGTGTTGAACTAATAGAATCATTTAAAAGCCATGTATAATGTCGATTTAAAGTACTACTATTTATAGGAACCCAATGTTTTTTATTACAGCTTAAAATTAAAATCAAGAACAGAAATAGAATTACAAAAATCTTGAAATTTTTCATGGTGTTATTTTTTAAATATTGCATCAAATATTACTGTCATCATAGTCATAAAAGTTGATTTAGAAGGCTCATTTTTTGGTAAATTTGGATTTCTATCATCTACTTTATTTGTATGTGCAGGATCTTGTTGATCACTAGGAATATTCTTAAAAGCAGGATCACTGCTTGCTGTTAAATTTATATCTTTTTCTGTACTTGGGTTATATTCCCAGAGTTCTCCGCTTGGAGTAGCTACATACCCAAGCTGTTTTCGTTCTGTATAAATATCTATATCTCTTTGAGAAAATTGATCATTTCCACCTTTAAGCTCTGAATCATAAGCGGCATGAGTATGTGCTATTGCAATATTTGCTGTGTTTTTATATGGGCGCTTATCATCCGTAAGCCACATAGTATCTCCATTGCCTTGATTTGTAGATGCATAAGAATAGCCTACAACTTTGTTCGTATTGTCTTTTATTGCATAGATTCTTGTGCCATATTCTTTGTTGTCTTTAATAGAATTGTCATTATAACACTTTGCAAAGTCTGCGGCTGCATATCTTGGAGATTTAAATATATCTCCAGGTAACTTTCCATCAAGATCAACGAGTCTCATCGGATTATTCAAACAATACGCATATGGGCTAATTGAATAATATTTCTCTGCCAGCGGATCAACAGACTACCATTCTTTGTATTTAAATTCTATTTTTCCGTGGTTATAGTGAAATACCCAAACAGAAGCTTCAACAAACGGTATGATGTCATTGGGCTCTTTTTTTCTGTATACATATTTTCTGGCAAAACCATTTGTTTTATACCAATCTTGTTTTATTTGTTTTTTTCTCACAAAAAACAAATTCTTTTTATAAGACAAACAGCCATAATATTCTTTGATAAACAAACTGTCTACGGTATTGGTAGCGTAATTATATAGTGGTTCAAAATATATTGCAATAATGGAATCTTTCTTAATTATGGTTGGCCCATCAATCATGAGAAATAATCCTTCTGATTTATTATTATGCTTTTGTATATCCTTAATAACAATATCTAATATCGGAGTTATGTCTTTATTTGTTAATTCTAAAGATGGCAAGTAAAACATCTTATTGTTTGCTAAAGCTGGATTCGCATTACGATGTTTTGTGCATCCTGATAGAGAGCCGATCAAGATTACGCTAATAAAAATAAATAAAAATAATTTCTGTTTCATAAACTAGTGTCTATTAATGCTTTTTACCCTAAGCAAAATTTGTTCATATGAATAATATGTATAATTCTTGCCCATGGAAGAGTATACACTTGCTGCGGCAGACGGATATCTTTGGTTGAGCTCATATACAAATCTTTTATCACCACTAAATACGGGGTTCGGAACATAGCCAGATGGGATTGCTGGATTTTGATTGGGGTGATTATGAATAAATTCTCGGATATCAATGCCGGCTTTGAATAAAGAATTAAGTGCATACGAGGCGCCCCAATCATGTCCTTCTTGATGAGAGGTTGTGATCAGATTTGAACCATCTCCTAAACGGAACCGAGACCATTCTATCCCCTGATGATGTTTTCCTCCTGTTCTTGTATTATCTGCAAAGAATTCGAATAAGCCTTTGCCATCCTGATCGTTGGACAGTTTAACATTATCTATTCGAAATTGCTCTGATATTCCATTATAGACTCCGCTTCCTCCAAACGAACTCATACTTACACCATCTTTAACTGTATATAACGATCCGGTGGCATTACCTTTATTATCAACAGCAAAAAAAGTATCAGCTTCTCCTGGTTTTGATTTGGGTAATTCGGAATAATACCTAACAGTAATATCGCCAAGCTTTCGTTCTGCATCCGGCTTTATATAAATAGTTCCATCTGAACTCACATTATAGTCAGTCAAACCATCAGGATCAATAGAGTTTGTAAAATTATTACGACAATATGCATACGGGCTAATAGAGTAGTACTTTTCAGCGAGAGGATCCACAGTTGTCCATACCGGAATATCAACTTGTCGCATACGAGCCCCGTTATCGTACCAGTTTAGTCCGTGCATACTTTGCATCTCTTTACCGATATGGCGGTACGGCTGCACATTGCCTCCACTTGCCACGCTTTCGCCAAAACGCATACCACTGGGATAGTAGTTGCTGGTTTCTGCTATATAACCGTCGTTTTGCAATACTACCCGGTTACTACCAAGGTGGTCTTTCAGAAAGTAATAATACGAGCCTTTCTGCCAATATCCTTCGGACAGAAGTATTAGCGATAGTGATCTTACATAATTTCGATACATTGAAATTATCCCCATCGAAGATTTACAGCTAAATAAAAGAACAAAGGAATGGAAATAAGAGAATAAATCCAAAATAATAGTTTTCCCTGCTGTTTCCGTTTCAAAGATAACCGTTTATGTGTAGAGTAAATATCATCTCTTTTCTTATACAAATGCAAATAGAGATAAATTATAATACAAATAGCACTTAGCCCTCCTACCATTTTTGTAGCATGTGAATCAATCTCTTGAGGATTAATTTTCAGAAAATACAAACCGATAACACAAATGGAAAAGAAGTTGAATCCACATAGTAAACAAACAAGAAGATATGCATTAAATTTGGGAGCATCATTAGTCTTGACTCTGCTCAAATAGTATATCATCCAAAAATAAATTTCTTTTAACATAATCAATATAGTTGCGATAATTCCATTTAACGATTAACCTTTATTGCATCCGTAGGGCATACCTCTTTGATACCTATCCCAGGATGATACTCTTTGTTAAAAGCGCCCATCTGATCTATGACAAGATAAGTTCCTCCTAGAACCAAGCCGGGTACTCCACCGATAATACCTGCAACCACCGCAACGGTTGAGTTTACTGTGGCTTTACCCAAATATTTGGGATCATTTACGACTTGTACTCCGTCTATTAAAATTCCAACGACTACTGTTGCTTTTGATATTCCTTTCACTATTCCAAGTATTTTCTGTGCATCAAGAGCTGCATTTGCGCCTTTAACTGTTACGTATACAATCTCTTTACCTGCATTATTAACAGTGAATAGCTTGATGTTATCGGCTGCAAGTCCGGCTGCTCCAACTGCTTTACTAATAGTCTCTATTGAAGCATCTGTTTTTGGTGGGTTAATATTTGGCAAGTTGAGTATGGGTTTTGTAGATGAATACGATATTGTTCTCGGTGGAGCCATAGTCGGCGTATACTTTGGCAAATACATCGCTTCGTTTGAAAATTGTTGAAAAAAGTTCTTTATCTCCCAATCATTATTGGAATTATTCTTGGAATTGTCCGGAGTATGGCCAATTACAGTTACTTCTGGTAAGTCATATTTACCTGTCGGATCTGTACGATTGATAAAACTATCGTGAACATACGCATATGGACTTATTGCGTAGTCTATTTCCGCCAGCGGGTCAACAGTTGTCCATACCGGAATATCAACTTGTCGCATACGAGCCCCGTTATCGTACCAGTTTAGTCCATGCATGCTTTGCATCTCTTTACCGATATGACGGTAAGGTTGCACATTGCCTCCACTTGCCACGCTTTCGCCAAAACGCATACCACTGGGATAGAAATTGCTGCTTTCCACAACCGAACCGTCGCTTTTCACCACCACACGGTTACTTCCCAGATGATCCTTCAGGTAGTAATAATAAATACCTCCCTGAATATAGCCTTCGGGCAATAGTATCATTTGCAAAGCACCATTCTGGTAAATCATATTGCCTACGTAGTCGGTAGTGGTAGTTGATGCTACAGACAGGTTGGCAAGAATCATATCCAAACTTGATACGGGCAGGTTTACCCCAGCAGGCGCAGTCTTATCTACCACCTTCAATTTTGCTCCTGTCGCCGAATAGGTGTAAAGCGTCTGATGTCCCAACTGAAACTGTATCGCATTGGGTAAATTTAATACATTGTAACCGATTGCCCAAATACCGCAATTGGAAGCGTCATACATCATATTGCCATTGCCATCATATGCCCGTTGATTGCTGTTGTTATTGACAAACTCTTCATTGCCATAAAAATAGCCACTACTACCGTTATCATAAACAGATGTCAGTTGATTGCCATTGTAATTAAAATTAATCAAGTTGTCAATTGTGCTGAACGCTTTCCCGGGACTGTTCGATTGTAACCCTCCACGATACAGGTTGGTGATATTCCCCATCTTGTCGAATAGGTAATTCTCGGAATATCTTCCATCCTGTGATGTGGCTGTCATTAACCGATTCAGCCCATCGTACCCGAAGGTGTATCCCCTGATGTAACCAAGGTTTTCGCTTGGAATATTCGATTGCATACCAGCTATGTTACCGTTGTAACTGGCCGTAAAGTTAGTAAGATTTGCCGCATTTTGGTTATAGTAAATATTTTCTGTAAAGCGGTTGCCGGTAATGTCTTTCACCCAGCTACGCACGTTGTAGGCGTAGGTCGTAGAGACTACCCCACCAAGGGTCTTTGTCTGTAGGCGGCCTAAAGGAGGTATTTAAACGCTCGTTTAAATACACTTCCCATTCAATGCAAAAAGAGCAGACCCATAAGCCTGCTCTTTGTTCTATCATTTATCAATCTGCTACTTCACCCTTTTCCTGCTCACGGGTCATGAGACCCGCGCGAGCGAGTTTGATATATCCGCGCCAGCCTGTCCATCAGTGATTTGATACATGCGAGGCATCAGGGGACTGGAGTTAACAGCTCAGGACGGGAGGTAAATGGAGCTTGGTCTCTTTTGAAATTAAAAAAATCTCTAAAAACAAAGCAATCAATCTTATATCTTTTGTTCTTAAATATTATTCTTATCGCAACTTTAGAACTACCTCCAATAATTCCATTATTTTGCTCTTCTTTTTTTATATTATCAATATCCCATTTGCTTACAAGATTAATCATATGATCAGGGAATAAATTGTATTTTTTATCTGCTTGAAACAATTGCATCCGTCTATAATTCAACTTATTGTAAAGCGGATTATTTGGAGGTATTGTATCTGTTTTTACATAAAAAAATTCTTTATTTTTATTCCAAACTGCAATTGAAAGATTTCTTGACAAACCAGATAAATCATAGTCCTGCAAAATAAATAATGTATCGTTATTTAAACTCGGACGTATTAATTTAACAAGGTCAATCTCAACTCTGAATTTACTATATGACTTTATTAAATATTTCCAATTTCCGACTAAATAGGATTTTTTATTTTTTATAAAAGATGACTCTTTATTTGCGATTTTACTTGAAAGTAGTTTTGAATTTATGGGTTTAGCATAAATAAATAAAACTGCAAACAATAAAATACATGTGATTTTTTTCATAGATCATGATTATTAATGATTAAATAATACTCTGACTTTAGTATTTCCAACCCTAACAATTTGGTAATATGAAGTGCCATAATAGATACTTTTACCATTCTTATCAATCAATTGCGTACATGTAAGCGGCATTGACGTTCCGTTTGAATTATCAATGCCATAATATGCACGTAAAGTAATCCCATTTTCAGCTCTCAATTGATTTTCAATGTTAGTGGCATATTTTTCGGCATTTAGAATTGGATTATTTCCCGTTACCGAAGAAGGAATCCAATCTTTTGTGTCCACAGTTCCATCCCAAATGTCTTTTATGTGAGCCATTTCATGGCCTAAACCAATAAAGGCGGGCCTTTCTTGATTTCCTAATTTATTAAAACCACCCGTTATATCTTTTGGATCCCAATGAATATAAGTACCATTAGGATCAGCTCCATTTTTGCCCAGTCCTATGTCAACATTTTTAGATGATGTCATTAGATCAGTAACTAATCCAGAGCCAACAACTCCTCCATTCATTAGTTGACCTAATGATATGCCTAAGCTATTAATATAATTATCATTTCCTGAATAAATTTTCCCGTCACTTCCGATGAAACCATAATTGCCATTTCCGTCTTGGCCATAATAATATTTATTTGTTTGTATACTTGTGGTTCCATCAGCATTGTTTACTATAGCATAGTTCGTAGTCCAAATACTGTCACCATTCATATCAATAGAATTCACAGGATTCCCTGCACAATACGCATAGGGGCTAATTGAGTAGTATTTTTCGGCGAGAGGATCAAGAGTTGTCCATACCGGAATATCAACCTGTCGCATACGAGCTCCGTTATCGTACCAGTTTAGTCCATGCATGCTTTGCATCTCTTTACCGATATGGCGGTACGGTTGTACATTGCCGCCGCTTGCCACGCTTTCGCCAAAGCGCATGCCACTCGGGTAGTAATGACTTTTTTCTATTATGGAGCCACTGCTGTTTATCGTTACCCGGTTATCCCCCAGATGGTCTTTCAGATAGTAATAGTAAACGCCGCTTTGCCAGTAGCCTTCCGGTAGTAATATCTCTTTCAAAGAGCCGTTTTCATATATCATATTGCCCACATAATCGGTGGTTACCTTTGTGTAATCACCCGCATTGGAGGGCAGGGTGCTGATACTTCCCTGTGGCACATTGATTGCGCTGTGCAGGGTATAGTTGTTTGCTTCCAGTTTCTTGCCATCGGCTCCGTAGGTATATATATTCTTGTGTCCGGCAGTGAACTGTACGATATTCGGCAAATTTAATACATTATACTGAATAGTGGATATGCCCGAGTTAGCATCGTAGGTAGTACTGCCGTTGGTATCGTAGAGATACTCTGTGGAAAGGTTCGCCTTGTTGTCGAAAGCTTCCGACCCGTAGAGCTTCGTTACGGCAAGCGCATCGTATGCTGTCAAAAGCTGATTGCCCGTGTAGGCAAGGGATAGCTGGTTCAGTCCCGATCCGTTCTCATTGCGATTAAGAGTTGTAATATTTCCCATCTTGTCGTATCTGAACGATTCATCGTAGGTTCCTGCCGTTCCTCCTGTATAATTGCCGGCAGTCAACCGGTTCAGCCCATCGTAGGCAAAAAGAGCAGACCCGTAAGCCTGCTCTTTGTGGTTAGTTCCCCATCTGCTATTTTATCCTTTTCCTGCACACGGGTCATGAGACTCGCAGAACAAGAGGGATCAAAGACTTTTTGCAGTTGGATTGTAATATCCAGAATGTCTCCTGATCATTTGAACTAATAAAATATTATCCTTCATGACAATTCCATTCATAGAAATGCACCAATCTCCGATAAGTAATGTATCTGCTTTTAAGGAATTAGAGTAATGCACTATACACTGCATATCTGTTTTACAATCATCCGGTATTGCTTCTTTTTTCATTGGCAAAAGGGTTTTTACTTGATTGATAATGGAATCACAAATCTTTTTATCAGAAACAGTGATTTTTTCCAAATATTCAGGATATTCACCATTGAGAACAGCTTCCCATGTGGGGCCTAGCACAGACTCTATTGTATGATTATAATATTTTACTTCAATTAATTGAACTGAACTTTCTCTATGACAACCAAGGCAGGTCAGTATAAATAAAGGAACTATCAAGAATATCTTAGTTTTCATTTTACTGTAATTTGAATGTTTGGATTAACAGATAGCCAATAATTTATCCTTTCAATAACATTTGTCTGAATATAGTCTGGCTTTGTTGATATAGGATTATTAACAGGATAAAGCAAACCATGATTGTGATCAACTCGTTTCTGATTTCTCTTAATTTCTCCATTGGAGATTGCTGTTTTCCTTTCAGACCCACTCATAACACGATCTTCTTCTGCGTTGCCATTATCATTTATTTTTCTTGCTCTATTAATAAAACCCTGTGCATCTTTATTTCTTGCTACTGCGTGATCCATCTCATGTTCTAATATTGTTGCTGGTGAGAATCGTAGACCTCCAACAGATTGTAAGGCTTTGCGAGAATCCCAATGTATTGTATTCTCACTTGACGAATAATAATCAATTCTATCAGAACCGACCCAAGTTGGAGAAACGTTGATTAGTAATTTATCGTTTGTGGCTGCCTCTTTTAAGTTATCTCCACCTCCATTATTAACATCATAATTGTACGCAGTAACAACATCTTGTACATAAGAATTTTTGGGAGCTTGGTTGGCATTTGAACCGTTGAATCTAAAAGAAGCTACACCTCCATTATCAGTAGGATACCAAATATCAATATCTTTTCCGTTTGAGTCAATAAACTTCACAGGGTTATCTGCACAATACGCATACGGGCTAATCGAATAGTACTTTTCTGCGAGAGGATCGAGAGTTGTCCATACCGGAATATCAACCTGTCGCATACGAGCCCCGTTATCGTACCAGTTTAGTCCGTGCATGCTTTGCATCTCTTTACCGATATGGCGGTAAGGCTGCACACTGCCTCCACTTACCACGCTTTCGCCAAAGCGCATACCGCTGGGATAGTAACTGCTGGTCTCAACCACTGTACCACTGCCGTTGATCACCACCCGGTTACTTCCCAGATGATCCTTCAGGTAGTAATAATACGAGCCTTTTTGCCAATATCCTTCGGGTAATAAAACCATTTTTAGCGTATCGTTTTGGTATATGTAACTGCCGTCATAATCGGTAGTAATTGTCGCATTGAATGTGATATTGGATGCCATGGCATTCAAGCCGGAAGCAGGGATAAACGTACCCTCGGGAGCCATTTTATCGATCACTTTCAGTTTTGTGCCAGCTGCCGTGTATGTATAATATGTCTGGTGCCCCTGATAGAACTGCATGGCATCGGGCAGGTTCAGCACGTTGTACTTGATGGCCCATACATTGGCATCGCTGTCATAAAGGCGGTTGCCATTAGCATCGTAGGCACAACTATTACCCGTGTTTGTAAGGTTTGGCACAAACTCTTCATCTCCACAATAAATGTTGTCGCTGAGATACTTGCCGTAGCTTTTTTCAGTTACCGTTGTCAGTTGATTTCCTGTATGATCCAGTTTTAAATCATCGATGGTACTATAAACCACACCAGGAGTTGTCGACTGTAAGCCGTACCGGACAAAGTTAGTAATATTTCCCATCTTGTCGTATCCGAACGTTTCGTTGTATGCTCCGGCAGTGCCTCCGGCATAATTGCCGGCAGTCAACCGGTTCAATCCATCGTAGGCAAAACTGTAAGCCCGGTTGTAACCAAGCCCTTCGGCGGGTATACTCCACTGCATACCAGCTATGTTACCGTTGTAACTGGCCGTAAAGTTAGTAATATTTGCCGCATTTTGGTTATAGTAAAGATTTTCTGTAAAGCGGTTGCCCGAGATTCCCGTCACCCAGCTACGCACATTGTAGGCGTAGGTCGTCGAGTCTACCCCACCGAGGGTCTTTGTCTGCAGGCAGCCTAAAGGAGGTATTTAAACGCTCGTTTTTTTACACTTCCCATTCAATGCAAAAAGAGCAGACCCATAAGCCTGCTCTTTGTTCTATCATTTATCAATCTGCTACTTCACCCTTTTCCTGCTCACGGGTCATGAGACCCGCGCGAGCGAATTTGATACATCAGATCCATCATGGAGCGTTGAATAACAATATATTATGATGTTATCTCCAATTCTGATACATTACCCTTCATTGATTAGTTATTCGCTTATATACTGTTCTGTTGTTTTGATTGCTAAACAATTCCTGCAGAACGACACGATAATCTGTTATATCAATCAAACAATCATTTTTAATTAGATATTGCTGGGGAATAGTCGCCACACTTGAATCTTTTGGAGTTATTTCCGAAAATTTCAATTTGGAATTCCTGCTAAAATATTCATATTTAGGAAATAAAAACAATGTGTCATTATTGATATTCCATTGTCCAACAATGCTTGCATATACGCCAGGCGAGTATTTTTCAAAAACTTTTGGTTGTGTTTTTAATGATATATATTCGGGATAAACATTGCCAACCCAATCATTTTTATAAATAGCAACAAAAGGCGAAAGTGTTATTTGTTGTGATTTACAAGAAAAAAGCAAAACGCAATAAAACACTATAGCTAATTTTTTCATGTTATTTTCCTCCCTGCATTATGTAAGTAACACCATTTACCCTAAATGCCGATCTCGTTCTATCGGCTATTTTTTGAAGTTCAACTGGATTACTTAATATTATTGGAGCCAATTTGGTCGCATCCATTGGCCCATTTTGCAAATTATCATAGAGTGAAGGCAATGTCCTAATACGTTCTCCACCAAATAGTGAACCTCTGGAATAAGCCTCAAATTCATCTGTCTTGTCATAAAAAGGAACTCCATCACTTCTATACCCTGAACTAAATGCACCTGTTTCAAACTGATAAGCGTGTTTAAGTTCATGCGAAAGCATACCTAAACTACCATCTCCTAATGCTAGTTCAAAATTTCCATTATTAAAATTAAATGCAGCACCACTTCTAATCTCTCCTGTTCCTGGAATCGCACCATTTATGTTCATAGAGTTATCACTCTTTATATCATACATTTGATTGGAAGAAGCTAGTGTAGTAATTTCGCCTCTCGTTCCTTCCAATTCTAAAGTATTGTTATTGAGTCTATCTATTTGTTTTTGAAGTTTGGCAACCTGTTTCTCAGACAAACCACCAGCACTAATTTGCGCCTGTTTTTCGCCTATGTTAGCTGCATTTTTTGCCTGTCTTTTATTTATGTCGTCAATCAATCGGTTAACCTGTTCCCATGCATTCTCAGTAAATTCCATACCTGTCGGGTCTATAAACTTCACAGGGTTATCCGCACAGTACGCATACGGGCTAATTGAATAATACTTTTCAGCGAGGGGATCGAGAGTTGTCCATACCGGAATATCAACCTGTCGCATACGAGCCCCGTTATCGTACCAGTTTAGTCCATGCATGCTTTGCATCTCTTTACCGATATGGCGGTAAGGCTGCACACTGCCTCCACTTACCACGCTTTCGCCAAAGCGCATCCCGCTGGGGTAGTAGTTGCTGGTTTCTGCTATATAACCGTCGTTTCGTAATACTACCCGGTTACTTCCCAAGTGGTCTTTCAGATAGTAATAATAATAACCTCCCTGATAATACCCCTCGGGTAATAGGATCATTTGTAAAGTGCCATTCTGATAAAGCATATTGCCTACATAATCGGTAGTCGTGGTTGATGCTACCGATGGGTTGGCAAGAATCGTATTCAGACCCGATACCGGTAAGTTCACTCCTGCGGGAGCTGTTTTATCTACCACCTTCAATTTTGCTCCTGTCGCCGAATAGGTGTAAAGCGTCTGATGTCCCAACTGAAACTGTATCGCATTGGGTAAATTTAATACATTGTAACCGATTGCCCAAATACCGCAATTGGAAGCGTCATACGTCATGTTGCCATTGGCATCATACGCCCGTTGATTGCTGTTGTTGTTGACAAACTCTTCATTGCCATAAAAATAACCGCTACTACCGTTATCATAAACAGATGTCAGTTGATTGCCATTGTAATTAAAATTAATCAAGTTGTCAATTGTGCTGAACGCTTTCCCGGGACTGTTCGATTGTAACCCTCCACGATACAGGTTGGTGATATTCCCCATCTTGTCGAATAGGTAATTCTCGGAATATCTTCCATCCTGTGATGTGGCTGTCATTAACCGATTCAGCCCATCGTACCCGAAGGTGTATCCCCTGATGTAACCAAGGTTTTCGCTTGGAATATTCGATTGCATACCAGCTATGTTACCGTTGTAACTGGCCGTAAAGTTAGTAAGATTTGCCGCATTTTGGTTATAGTAAATATTTTCTGTAAAGCGGTTGCCCGAGATTCCCGTTACCCAACTACGCACATTGTAGCTATAGGAGGTGGCATCTACTCCGCCCAGCGTTTTGGTTTGCAGGCGACCTAACAGATCGTAGCTGTTCGAGGCCAGCGTAACGGGAGTAGCTCCGTTCAGGCTATGCGTAGTGGTAAGCAACCGCTGTGCATGGTCGTAGGTGTATTGATACAACTCCGTGTAGGTGGCGGCATTACCATTTATACCGTGTGTTTTCTGTGTTTTCTGTGGCTTGCCGGTAAAATCCAGCGCATTGTAAGTAATATCGTATCCTCCCAAATGGTTGGTTGCGCGGGTTTGAACTACCCTATTGTATTTGTCGTAATAGAGGGCGGTAACCTCAAATCTGGTAGAGTCGTCCAGATGGTACGACCTGAAGCTCCCTAATTAGCTTACGCTGATCTTTGATTCCTCCACAGGGGGATTTGCGAACGCTGATTGTAAAAATAGAAAATGGCGAGCATATTACCCGCCATTTTATTCTTAAATCATCATAGTGATATTGAATAACAATGCCTTATGATGTCATCGCCAATTCTGATACATTACCAGGGAATCTACACTGTATCAAAATCAATCTAAAAGCCATTTGCCTTCCTCTCTATTATCACATATATAAAAACGGTTATCATCTAATGATACTCTGATAGAATCAACATTCTGCATTTTATAATAGAACGTGGTGTCTGAATTTAATAAATTTACCTTGAATTTATATGTAGTATTACTTTTCTTTATTTTTCCGACTAACATATCGTTATAAATTGCACAATCCTTTTGATAAATAAAAGGTCCTTCATAAATCAGGGAATCATTCACCCATAATTTTACATTACCCGCTTCGTTCGGAGGCAAATCCACAAATACAGATACTTTATTATCCATCTTTTCTTCTCTTTGTTTAGACCTACATCCTATCAATAGAACGGTCGTCAATATCAAGTATAAGAATATTTGTTTCATCTATTTTGAAAATAAGTGTTTGTATATAAAGATTTCCGAATATATGGCATAACTAAAGGAGGTATTACTCTCAATTTTAATTGCCATTCGATTGGCGATACAATGTTTAGTTTGCCTTGATTGTAATTGTTTGTTATCATGTTTATCTGCCCTTGTGATAGTTGTGTTGCTTCGTTTAAAGGGATACCTTTGTTTGTGACATAAAAAGATTGTGCCATTATATTATGGCGTATATCTGAAACGCCAGTATTGTCTTTGTTGGCTTCATCTAATCCACCTGTATGCCCTAATTCATGAGCTACTGTTCTAATATTTACCGCAGGATCATTTGTAATACCTAACACTCCATTAACAAATCGAGTACCCATTTGAATATTCAATGAGTTATTAGGATCTGCTTGGGCTAAATTTCCACCTTCCACCTTTTGATCTACAATTTGATAAACATGATCCGTTGATTTTATATCATCAACAGATTTTGCCACGCTTAGATTCATTTTAAAATCTACAGTATAACCCTTTCCTGATGTGTTAAATACAGCCATACACTGACTTTTTATTTTATCTGCCAATTGATTCATTTGTTTTTGTGAATAATTAGTAGATGAATTATTATATAAAGCAGCATTTACAGTGATGTGATAAATAGTTTTTCCGTCTTTTTGTTCAGTTGTTATTACCCAATCCATGCCATCATTATCTATTCTATTTATAGGGTTGTCACCACAATATGCATAGGGACTCATACTATAGTACTTTTCAGCGAAGGGATCGAGAGAATAACAATACCTTATGATGTCATCGCCAATTCTGATACATTACCACTTTTTAGCTATTCCTTGACTTGCCAAATATCACCTTGCCAAAATAGACTATTTTCATTTTTAATATAAATTAACTCTTTATTCAGAGGCTCAAACTCAAAAAAACACCTATCAAAGTTTGGTAACGTTATAGTTAAAAAGTTACTTTTTTCGGTATCTATATCTTCTTCAAATATTTCAAATAATATTTTGCTTTTATACAAGGTTATTCCTTGTATATTAGCATTTACAGAAAATGAAATATGATTTCTATTAACGGAGTTAGAGGCTTTCGGAAATAAATATTTAGATTTTGGCAATGCGAAGCATGCTTTGTTTCGCTCCAATACTTTTTCCTTTTGATAGTTAAAGCAAAATCTTAAATTTACTGGAGGTTCAAAATCAGCAGGAAAATCAACTTGGATATATAAACTGTCCTGCGAAAATTTGTTTTCCTTTTTAACCTCATACACCAAGCCTTCTTGTTTTAAGTATTTATCTTCACTTGTCAATTCAATAACATCGTTAGATACAATTGACCATTTACCTTTTGATGCTATTTTGCATTGCTCAATCACTGGTGTGAATGTTATCTCAGGTTTAAACAACATATAAGTTCCATCAGGTTTAATCTCCAATTTTTCTGAACTTTCACTACGCTTATATGTTCCTTGTATAACTCTATTTTGAGTTTTTATTTTTTCTGTCGTAACGCAGCTAATCAAACAAGATACAGCTATAGTTACTAATAAAAGTTTTCTCATTGTTTGTCTTTTAATTGTTCATAAACTGAGGTACCGTCTTCTCGTTTTATGTTCATCAAAGTGTTCCCATTGATATCCTTTAACGAACTGGCTCCTGTTGGATATGTGCCATCGTAAGAATATTGAACTTGATAAGCATTAACTTCATTATTTCTGCCCCCCTCAATTGTTTTGGAAGCATTTAATAATTGACCATTTTTGTTAAACCTTACTCCCCCTGTTTCTATTGATTGTCCTACGTGTCTAATTTCGTGGATATGTAATCCTGAGTTACTTCCTTCAATGTTTATAACATCATCAGAGCCCTTAACTACTCCATGTGTTCCATCATTTTGACTGGGTCCCACTAAACGATAAGTTTCTTTTGCTTCACCTATAGCCTTTATGTCTGAAAGTGATTGATTTAATAATCCAATTTTTGAACTATTATCAGCTAATTTATCCTGAAGTTTGGCAAGTTTCTTTTCGCTTAGTCCTCCTTTATCTATTTGGGATTGAATTTTCGAATTGTCTTTGTTTATATTTTCAATTCGGTTGTTTACTGATTTGTTAAGTCTTTCAATATCTTTTGGATCTTCCCAAATCATTCCGGTAGGGTCAACATAACGGATAGGATTGTTCATGCAGTACACATACGGAGAAATCGAGTAGTACTTTTCAGCGAGGGGATCAAGAGTTGTCCATACCGGAATATCAACCTGTCGCATACGAGCCCCGTTATCGTACCAGTTTAGTCCATGCATGCTTTGCATCTCTTTACCGATATGGCGGTAAGGCTGCACACTGCCTCCACTTACCACGCTTTCGCCAAAGCGCATCCCGCTGGGGTAGTAGTTGCTGGTTTCTGCTATATAACCGTCGTTTCGTAATACTACCCGGTTACTTCCCAAGTGGTCTTTCAGATAGTAATAATAATAACCTCCCTGATAATACCCCTCGGGTAATAGGATCATTTGTAAAGTGCCATTCTGATAAAGCATATTGCCTACATAATCGGTAGTCGTGGTTGATGCTACCGATGGGTTGGCAAGAATCGTATTCAGACCCGATACCGGTAAGTTCACTCCTGCGGGAGCTGTTTTATCTACCACCTTCAATTTTGCTCCTGTCGCCGAATAGGTGTAAAGCGTCTGATGTCCCAACTGAAACTGTATCGCATTGGGTAAATTTAATACATTGTAACCGATTGCCCAAATACCGCAATTGGAAGCGTCATACGTCATGTTGCCATTGGCATCATACGCCCGTTGATTGCTGTTGTTGTTGACAAACTCTTCATTGCCATAAAAATAACCGCTACTACCGTTATCATAAACAGATGTCAGTTGATTGCCATTGTAATTAAAATTAATCAAGTTGTCAATTGTGCTGAACGCTTTCCCGGGACTGTTCGATTGTAACCCTCCACGATACAGGTTGGTAATATTTCCCATCTTGTCGTACCCGAACGTTTCGTTGTAAGCTCCTGTCGTACCTCCGGAATATTTGCCGGCAGTCAACCGGTTCAACCCATCGTAGGCAAAAAGAGCAGACCCGTAAGCCTGCTCTTTGCTGTTTAGTTACCCACCTGCTATTTCATTCTTTCCCTGCACACGGGGCATGTGACCCGCGCGAGCAGAGGCCTTGTTTTAATATCACTTTTGTTTTTTCTTGCAATAAGGTATAAACTCTTGTGTATAACAAGCATTATCTGTTTTAAATATACCTCTCTTAAATGCTTCTTTATGTAATTCTGGTAGTTGCTTAAATCTTTTCATTCGAAGTCTATCTACCTTCTTGAGAGTTATAAAATCATAAGTACTGCTTAACATCATTACAACCTCTACTTCATCACATTTATCTGCAAGCTCTATAGATGCTAACTCTATTCCAACAGTACTAAATAATAGTTTTTTCACGGAAATAGGGATATCTATTTGGAAAAACCCATTTAAATCTGTTCTATCAACTTTAACTGTGTCATTAATCACAATTGACACGTATGGCAAAGTTTCCAAATTATCATCAATTACCCTTCCCTTAATTGTTTTAGTCTGAGAATAAAGACTACATATTGAAACACTGAGAACAATAAAAATAATTAATATTTTCTTCATCTCGTTATATTTTTTATGGTATATATTCATGAGTATAATCGTATTCTGCTGGTTGTTCCTGACCTGTAATTCTATACAGTATGATAAAACTTGCGTTGGGGATTTGTGGCTTATCACTTTGAAGACCTTTAACGTCATTTGATTGATCGGGTGCAGATTGAGTTGCTCCTAATTCGCCATTAGGATGAGTGTGAAATTCTTGTAAAACATTATTAGAAGAAAATGTATTTCCATATTTTTTAATAAGCTCAGTAACTGAACCACGAGATTCCGTTAATGTATTATTTAAATATTTTCCTAATACCATATCCGTAACATTTCCAGAAGCATTAGATGAATACGAGAAGCCTTTCATTTCTTTTCCAACATACTCTGAAAGCTGTAATGTAAAAGATTTAACTCCTTCAACGGACGGTTGACCTTTTCCTCCTACACTGATTACTTGGTCTTTATTTTTAAAGTTCTGCCCATCATTAAGAATTCCCTGCTCTATACCACCAACAGCTACTTTGGCTTCCCCCTTCCTATTATACTTAATTTCTCCTTTCCTGTTGGTTTTAAGAATCCTATCAGGGTCATCATTCTTTTCACCTACTTGCTTTACTTCTCCTGTCTTTTTATCAAATGTAAAATCGGTTAAACCATTAGGGTCTATACGTAAAATAGGATTGTTCTTGCAGTAGACGTATGGGCTCCATGCAGGATATTTTTCGCATAGCGGGTCTACAGCTGTCCACATGGGCAATCCGGCTCCTCTTCTTCTTGCTCCGTAATCGTACTGGTTTAGCCCGTTCATTGTTTCCAGCTCTTTGCCGTTGTAACGGTAAGGCAATGCCGCGCTGTTGCTGCTACTTTCGGGGAAAAACCGCATCCCGCTCGGGTAATAATGGCTCTTTTCTATTACAGCACCAGAGCTGTTTATCGTAACCCGGTTATCGCCTAAATGGTCTTTCAGGTAGTAATAGTAAATGCTGCCCTGCCAGTAACCTTCCGGCAACAGTATTTCTTTCAAAGTGCCGTTTTCGTATATCATATTGCCTATATAGTCGGTGGTTACTTTCGTGTAATCACCGGGATTTGACGGTAGGGTACTGATACTTCCCTGTGGTACGTTTATAGCGCTACGCAGCGTATAGTTATTGATCTCCAGTTTCTTACCATCTGCTCCATATGTATAGATATTCTTGTGTCCGGCCGTGAATTGTACGATATTTGGCAAATTTAATACATTATACTGAATAGTGGATATGCCACTGTTGGCATCATACGTCATACTGCCATTAGTATCATAGAGATACTCCGTGGAGAGGTTCGCCTTGTTGTCGAAGGCTTCCGACCCGTAGAGCTTCGTTACGCTAAGCGCATCGTATGCCGTCAAAAGCTGATTGCCGGTGTAGTTTAATGTAAGTTGATTCAGTCCCGATTCGTTCTCATTGCGATTAAGAGTTGTGATATTCCCCATCTTGTCGTAAGCGAACGTTTCGTTGTAGGCCCCTGCCGTACCTCCGGTATAATTGCCGGAAGTCAACCGGTTCAATCCATCATAGGAAAATGTGTAAGCCCGGTTGTAACCAAGTCCTTCGGCGGGTACACTCCAAAGCATACCGGCTATGTTACCGTTGTAACTGGCCGTAAAGTTAGCAAGATTTGTCGTATTTTGGTTATAGTAAAGATTTTCGGTAAAGCGGTTGCCTGAAATGCCCGTCACCCAGCTACGCACGTTGTAAGCGTAGGAGGTGGCATCTACCCCGCCGAGGGTCTTTGTCTGCAGGCGACCTAACGGGTCGTAGCTGTTCGAGGCCAGTGTAACTGGAGTAGCTCCGTTCAGGCTATGCGTAGTGGTAAGCAACCGTTGTGCATGGTCGTAGGTATAAGTATATAGTTCCGTGTAGGTAGCGGCATTCCCGTTTATACCATGCGTTTTCAGTGTTTTTAGTGGCTTGCCTGTAAAATCGAGTGCATTGTAAGTAATATCATATCCACTCAAATGGTTGTTTGCCCGGGTTTGCACCACCCGCCCGTATTTGTCGTAATAAATAGTGGTGGTTTCATACGTTGAGGGATCGTCTAAATGATAGACACGTGTGCCGGTTAACAGGTTTTTTGCGTTGCTGTAATAGGGCGTATAGCCGTTCTGTTCCTGACTATTATCATAGTTGAGTGTTGCGTTGGATATAAAACTGTAATTGTCGTAATAATTTACCGTGAGCATGGCCGTCAGATTGGCACTGCCGGTAAGCGAATAACCTCCCGTTGTGGCGTTGCCGTTCAGTGTTTCACTGGCCGGAGTCCCCCCAAACGAAGATGTAATTTCCGATTGGCTGTTGGTGGCGATAAAACTATATACCAAGCGGCTAAACTTATCATACCGGTTCACCGTCCATTGTCCTTTGGTACGCTGGTTTCCGTCCTGCGAGGCTGTAAGACGGTCAGCCAGGTCGTACACCATATAAATCCAGTCACAACCCGGCAACCGTTTACTGATACACCTTTTCCGACCATCGTAGGTGTAGAGGTAGGCATATTTCAGCAGCGCGTCGGCATTGTTGTCGTAGTTGCCGCTTCCCAGCGCGTCGGCAGCCAGCGGAGGCAGCACGTAACGCAGATTATCGAGGTCGTCGTACACGTAGTAGGTGTCGTGGTTGCCATAAGTAGAATCGTACGTACGGCTCAAGACTTTTCTTCCCAGCTTGTCGGTAAACTCCTCCATCCACTTGCCGTCCTCATCGGTGGTTTTCTGCCCGTAGAGGGTATTCGGTTCATAGTATCCGTTTCCCGTTAACCCCGTACCATTTACCCCGAAGAGTTTTACCGAATTAGCGGCGTTGGTGGTATAGGCGATACTCTTCTTTTTACTATTGGAGTACCAGTCGGCACCCGGGCCGTATTGTCCCGTCACCCGGTTCAGGGGTGAGGCTTCGTAGTCGGTACGGGCATAAGGTTGGCTGTCGCCGTTGGTTTGTACGGAAGCCGCTCCGAAATTGGCCACATAAGCGCCGTCGTTTCCTGTCACGGCACCGGACAGCCACTGGAGCGAATCGCGTCCGAAACTGTCGTACATGATGCCACTTACCAAGTCGGCCCCGGTAGGGGTAATGGCGCGTTGCACGGTTTGTACCGGGCGCCCCAGACCATCGAAGTATTGGATGGCGGTGTTGGAGTTATCATCGGAGAGCGATGTTGGGTCGCTTATTGCCCGATAGGGAACGGTAGTGACGATATAGTTTTGCGAGGAGGTCTGCGCCTGTAGCATTACGGTAACCATACCTGCCAGTAATAATAAATACCTCATATCGATTGAATTTTGATGTTTTACAATTTAGTTTCTTATTTTAAACAATTAAAAATGAAATAGTTAAGTTTCTCTCTTAATTTCTTAATGGTTAAAAAAGCAGTTGTTATTTCAGTACATACATTGCCCTCACGGGAATAGCCAGTGGATCGTCTTCGGGCAGTTTGCCCCAAACCTGTTGAAGATAACAATGCCCATCGGGTTCAATGTAGATTCGGAACCGGCTGATCACCAAACTGAACTCCACAACCTGTCCGCTTACGGGGAGCCGGTTACGCCGGGTGATGCGTCCCACCAACTGTTTCTGTTTCCAGTCGATGGTACGGTTATGCTGCAAGATCATCTCTATCCTCACGCTATCTTTTCCTACAGGTGTAAGATAAGGGCAGATAAACTGCCACCCCGCGCTCTTGTTCACGGCAATATAGGTGGTATCGGCGCTGCCAGCTTCGAATGCTTTGGCACGGGTTTGCGCAAGGGACAAACTGCTAAACAGTATCCATGCTGATATAAAAAAGAGTGTTTTAGTCATGTTTGTACTGGATTGAAATGATTATAAATTATAACTACCGTTCAGGCTTGTTCCTCCTCCCACAGGTATGGATAAACCGGAAACAATTTTGCAATATACTGTTCCATAGGGGGTAAAAATGACCTCCCATGTTGCTCCATAACAGTCGACTATTACCGATCTGTTTACTGATGGTTTGAATCCATCAGGTAACCATGCTACAAAATAGTTATTCCCGGAATCCATTGCCGTATTGTTCACACCAAACGACAAGATAAACGAAACGGTAGTACCGTTGCTCGAAAGTGAATTGTAGTAATTAACATAACCCGATTGGAGGGTAAAATTACCATAAGTGTTTACTTCTCCCGTACAGGTTATATTTTGAGTAACCATTGTTGTTTGTCCTGTATTATTGTCGGTTACGACACATTGCACGGTCAGAGTTCCGGTCTGATTACACGTAAAACTAAAACTATTGTTATTGCCACCGGTAGTAGCCAATGGTAGGGTACCACTAAGTAAAGACCAGGTATAAGAGTAGCTGCCGGAGCCACCGTTTGTCGATATAGAAGCACTCCCGCTGCTCCCCAAAGTATAGGATGACGCACCTACGCTAATCGTTCCAGTAAGCGTTGTGTATCCACCCATACCATTGTCAGGATTGTTTTGATATCCATATCTATACTTTGCCAAAATATTATTGTCGTCATTACGGGCAAGATAGAGCCGGTTGAAAGTGTCGTAAGTATAGTTGGTGGTTACTCCTTTGGAATTTGTGGCTGTTATCGTACCAATTAATGGAGAGTACGCGTAGGTGGTGACCATTACATTGGCATTGGTCAGGGCTGTGCGAATAGTATTGATTTGCGATTGAGTAGGCAGTGCGGTTTGTGCAAGCTGGTCAATCAAGCTCTGCGAATAATAATTGTTCGTTAAATCTGTGTAGCTTATCCCTTCAATTTTAGCAACCGGATACTGATAATTATAGCTCCAGAGGAAAACAGTGTATTGTTCCTGTTGTTTACTTTGAATCACATTGTCACGTATGTCATATTTAACCTCCGAAATTATGTCATACGGGCTATATCCAAAGTAAGATTGCGTCAGAGACTGCGTCTTGATATTTCCAGTCGGGGTTACTATATATCCCCACGTTTTTTGTGATATTAGACTGCTTTCATTTTTGAATACATTTTCCTGTAAAATATTATCGTATAGATATTTGGCTGTCATACTACTTGTTAGTGGATAGCTTGTAATGTCATTTGCGGGATAAATGTATTGGGTTTTTCGTGAATTGCCATCACTATTTGCGATGGTTTGTGAGATACATTGACCAAATGTATTATAGGTTTGATTCTTACATATGATGGTTGCATTTGATGACCCTGCAGGGAAATATGAAAAATCTATAGCTTGTTGCAGCGCATACCAACGTGTTTGAATAGGATAAAAGGTTAAAACAAATCTTTGTTGTACAAAGTTTATTACATTTGTATTGAGTTGATTATATTCTTCTCCAACATAAGTATCCATAGCACATACACCACAACTTAGCTGTTCGCTAATAATGCCATATGAATTAATTATTTTTCGAACCATTTGGCTGTCTCGATTATAATAACAAATTGAATCTTCGAGACCATTGTCTTCATAGGGTAAATCAGGCACTCCGCCCTTATCTGCAGATCCTTCAATGGAAGGTTTATTTCTGTAATAATAAACTGTTTTCCCATTATTTTGATTTGAAAGATTAATATCACTGACAGCTACACGATTATAGCCTACGACAGTTCCGTTGGCAGCATAAGATAGTGGAGTATAGCTATTGGAGGATATGCTGAATAGATAAGCACCTGTCAATAGATAACTTGTAGCTAAATCCATGTTTATGACCCTTTTGAAAGAATGAAATCTGACGGGAGACATTAATATGCCAGTGGTGTGATCATTATTATCACTATACGTGTAGTTACGTTTAGAAGTCATTATGTTATTTTTGTCGTAAGATTCTTGCGAGGCAATCCTTAATCCGCCTCCATAGTATGTGTTGTTTGTTGTTGTAGCTTTGTCGTTTATTATAGAAAAACTGCTGCTGACCGATCCATTACCGGGCATTCCATTGCTACAAGGAACGTCATCGCCAAGCGAACACTCCATATAGCAACTATCAGTGGCATTCATTTGGTATTCTAATTTGCTATATTGCATATTATAAGGAGTTGTTGGCGTAAACGAAGCCGGATTTTGTATGCTCCAGCGTTGAAGTTCCGAAACATTGTTGTTGATATCTTTTTTCATTAACCTTATGTATGCCTTGGAGTAATAATTATATTCTCTGCTTGGATCACCGCCTGTGACGCGAATGATTTCAATATGATTCGTAACATTCATCAATGTCAAGAGTCCATTATGATCAGGACAAAACAACTGACTTCTTTTAGGTGCCGTATTGCTACATGTTTTAAAATCATAAACATTGATATTCTTATAATAATTAGTATTCCCCATGTCAATTTCTGCTGCAGATAATGAGCCCCAGTTTGAAAAAGTATTTGATTCGAAATTTAGTGTTGTATATCCCCCCGTGGGGTAGGTGATTTTATTTAACATGCCGGATGATGCATATGTGGGATCTGTCCCTCTGTTAGCATTCCCTTTGTTATAGAAGTCAAGAATGGCATCATCAGTCATATTTGAAATGTTTACCATACCTGACAAAATGGAAGATGTAAGCTTGGGGATCAACCCTGAATTTGCTATGCGACCATTATAATATCCCCAAAAATCAACGGCATAAGATCTTTTTGAAGGTAATGGATAAGCATTATTATAGTCAAATTTATATATGGTTTTGCTTTCGCCGGATGTGGCAATTTCGGATATAGAATCCAGTTTAAGCCTCAAGCCGTCAGAAGCAGGTGTTGTACTGCCCGAGGTAAAATATGAATAATTAAAACGATAACTTTTTATAATCCGGTTTTGAAGTTTATCTATTACATTGATTTGATTTAATCGCTTTGCACTATAACTACCACTAGTCATCATTTCTCCCTGTAAATCTTGCCTTTCAGCGGACGTTGTGGATAATACAAATTCAATTTTTTCATTATCAGTTTCAATTCCAGTTAGGTATTTTGTGTTATTAGTTGAATAATCTAGCGTTTGTGAATCTTCTCCGGCCGGTTTATTATTATTAAGTAGATAATTTCTACAATATGTTTCTGTTATTGTAGATGTGGTACTTTTTCCATCGCAGTAACTAAAATTAACAGATCTACCAGAGGTTAATTGAATGTTGTTTAACCACCATGTGCTTGACCCGACGCCAGCTCCCCCCATATCAAAATCTCTGGTGGGAAAAACCAACGATTCAGTAATGTCTGAGATGTTGAATTGATATGAGTTGCCGGTCATATCGTGTAACGTAAAATTGTGCGACTTACCTTTAGTTCCGTCTATAAATATTTGTGATTTTTTACAGCCATTTATTGTAGGAAGTCCTGTGTCGGGATTAAAATAAAATTGTCCGGACTGCCCCGGAATATTATAAAAATATATGTCCGGCTTGCAAAACTGGTGATAAAGAAGGTAATTAACTATAGATCTATCCATGTCATTGGTAAACGCAGGGATACCTTTGTATCCTCTCGTCGTTTTTCCATTGAAAGCGTTAAATCCGGGGCGATATCCATTTACAAGATTTTGGTAAGTTCCATCAGTGAAAAAAGAATCGGCACTATCCTGTGTGCCTTGCGGTAACATGGTTATTGCTCCTGAGGGAGATAAATTCCATCCTAAGCCCACCCAGGAAGCTTCTTCGCCTACTTTAATGCCCGAAGAGTGATATTGTAGTGTAATCGGAATGTCTAATCCATTACATTTGATAATATGTAATGGAATACTAATATCGGGAACCCCGGTGTAAAGCCCGACTTGTACGTTTTGAAATTTTCCCAATGTCGCAACTTCTGGAGGAACTCCAACCTTTGGAATAATCTCAGTTTGAGTTTGAGAATTTCCTTTAGGAATACACATGAACATAACGACAATTGCGAATATAGTTCTTTTCATAATGCTTGTTTTATCGTAAATATGTTATTTCTTTTCATTGATTTATTTTTTCACCACATGCAACGTCTTCAGCATACCGTTCACCGTTACGTAGAGCGGATAGATTCCTTTGGGGAAGCCTCCCATGGAGATAGTCTCGGTGTAGTGCCCTGCTTGCTGCTGCTCGGGCGAAGTGATAACTTTAGGAATGCCCACGGCATCGTGCAACGAAAAACTGACCGCTGCATCTTGTGCCAGATCATATTCTATCCTCAACTGCGATTCCACAGGGTTGGGTAGTAGTCTACAGTTGGTAAATATTCGGTCCACGTCCGATTTGTATCCCGGGTCGGTCTCTTTTTCGGCCAAGCCGGTAGTATCGGTCTGTTGTTGCTGATGCATAGGTGGGTAAAAGAACGAAGCCACCTTGTGTTCCGTTTCATCCCTCCCGGTCTTATGAGTCGTGGTTTTCACCGTTTCGAACACCGGATACCGGTTCCCCTTCACATACCACGCGTAGGTCTCTAACCGCATGGTTACACTGTCGACACCGGTTTCGGTATATTCGCGGATACTTTTTACACGCAACACGTTTTTATATTCGACTCCTTGCGGAGCATACAGCATCCCTGTTCCATCGGCAACCGTAGTGGTAGTTCCCGCTACATGGAGCGGAATGCGGTGACAATATTCACCCTTCCCTTCAAAACGGCAACTGATGGTATCGCCGTAATGGAACGGGAAGCGCATCTTTATTTCCGGTTTGGAGTACTCCATCAGCGTGGTGACATTTTCATATCCCGTATGCCATAGCGTGTCACCCTGAATCCGGTAGCGGTAGATGGTGCGGTGCTCGATGCCTGCCAGCTGGGATGTGTCGGCAGTAAGGGCTTTGTATCGAAGATTGTACACGTCGTCTACGGGATGAACGGTTCTAAAATCCCAGGTGATGTTACGACCTGATGCTTCGGGATCTACAAATTCTACCTGTTGCTTGATAATGGAGTCACCGGCATGAGGCAGGTTGCGGTGTTTAGTCAGAACGGCAACAGTGTGGCTTTGACTTTGAGCCGACAGGTTGAAGCCGATAACGACAACAATAGATAACGTCAGAAAGTGTTTCATCATATCGATTTGTTTTAGCAATCACATTATGACGCCTCATCGAATAAACGGGTTATGTATAAAACAATATCCCCTTTTGGTCATTCGAATGCAGGCCGAAATATAGGCATAACCGAGAGGGTATATGTAGCACGATAGATACACGCGTTTTCCTCAAGGCATGTGTATGTCTTTGTAATAAATAAGATTGTTTTTCTCTTGCTCAGGAGAGAGCAGATTCGATTTTGGTAGTTTCGGATCGGTTATTGATAAGCTTAGCGTGTCCGATGCGAGTGAAACAGCTTATGCCCGAATTCCAGTAAATGATTATCCTTTCCGATGGTTGGTGTCGAATAATAGCAGGATACAATATCATTATTTTCAAAAAATATATGCAAAGTAAAATAATAAATACGAACAAAACAAGGGGTTATGTAAATTAATGTTTTTGTTTATCATTCCTTATTTTTATTGATACTGTGTTTTTATGATCGTAAATCAATGCTTATGTATTGCTTAATATATTAGTAATATGTTAAAAAATAGAGATATATGTGCTTTTTTATTTGGTTGTTATGGGGATGTGTTAATGTGAATTACAAAGTTTATTATAGTTTGTGTATATGTTATAAAACATAAAATATGTCTGTATTATTCAATAAAACCTCATTTGACGAGCAAATATATGAATGGATTGTTATGGATGTATTTTGTTGCTACTTTAAATGAGGTGGTTACGAGTTACTTGTGCCTTGGTAATCTGTTTACCGAGGATACTTCGGCAGGTAACATTGTCGGCTAGAAATGGTTTATCCCTAAAAGGCGTTGTAAGGAAGTGCTTCGTCGGTTTGTACCAGGCGGTCAACCACTCTTCAAACTGCAGGGAGGATTTGGCAGTATTGATTTGAATATTAATTGTTTTGCAGTAATTCCGGTTGAATGTGATCGTGCTTTCTAAGGCAGAGACAGTTCCATTGCCTATCCACTCCACTTCGATATCTATCGGTTCGGAATAGGAGTCAGCCTTATTGAAGATGGTGGCCAGATCGCCTTTCAGCGGTTTGAACAGCCGGATGGTATTGTAGGTGGTGGTGGGTGCCGCGATGCTGATGGTATCGTCGCCCATGTAGATATTGAGCTTGCCGTAGGTGAGTCCGTCAACGTTGAATGTTATTCCAAAACCCATCCGGAGCATGTTGAAATCAATATTGGTTATACCCTTCTCTGCATTGATTGTTTTATCGCAGTAAAATACATCGATTTCCGGATAATCTTTAGCCAGCAATTTCCGTAACTTAATAGAAGATATAAGGTTTATATCCTTCAACGAGCTCCCTTTTATAAATTTGTTTCCCAAAAGAACTTTGTTGGGTAGATAAAAGTATTGACCATCGGCAGTCTCTTCCTGCCTCAGTCCGCTCCCGGTTCCGATTTTAAAGGCTGCAATTCGAAAATTATACGACTTATTGGTGGAAAGTGCAATTTTCATGCTATCGGGATTGTCGAAAAGCCCGTAATAATATTTGACATTATTTTCAAAGATTTGAACGGCATAGATCACTTTTGTAGCACTTCCGGATGTTCTGTTTGTGTTACTTCTGACATTCATCGGAATGTTCGATCCTTCGGTTATCTGTGTGAGCGAGGGGCATAACTTGACGGCGACTACATCACCCGGAAACTCGTTCCCGGTTTTACATGACCAAAAGAGAGTTGCTACCAATCCCAAGCATAAAGTGTAATGTTTCATGGCAAGAACTGTTGGTTAAATTATTTAATAAATAGACTAAATTAAACGTAAATATAAGCATGAATTTCTATTTTTGTTATAATATGGCTAAAAATATTTGGAATATGATAAACATAAACCGTCTTTTTGGTTAGAATCGGACAATAAATTATATTCGAGATCGCTTTATTTATGGACAATGTAGTCCTACATGCCAGTATATGCAACGATTTTACCTCCCATGAAAAATCCGTACCTTTGCATCCTTAAAAATAGTGGAACCATGAATGTTGAACAGTTATATCAATACTTTATAACGTGTACTTCGGTCACTACCGATAGCCGTAATTGTCCGGAAGGATCATTGTTTTTTGCTCTCAAAGGAGAAAATTTCGACGGAAATAAATTTGCCTTGTCGTCGCTTGAGAGGGGTTGCCGTTATGCGGTGGTGGATGATGTGCAATATGCTATCGACGGTCGCTTTTTGTTGGTTGATAACTGTCTGGAAGCGCTTCAGCAGTTGGCAAAGATGCACCGGAGCCGGTTAAAAACGCCGGTTATAGGCATTACGGGTACCAACGGGAAGACCACCACCAAAGAACTGATCGCTGCGGTGCTTTCTCAAAAATTCAATACACTTTTTACGCAGGGTAACTTCAACAACCATATCGGGGTACCGCTCACGCTGCTTCAGCTGAAACCGGAACACGAGATGGCGGTTATCGAGATGGGAGCCAACCATCCCGGCGAGATTAAAACCCTGGCGAATATTTCCTGTCCCGATTTTGGCATTATAACCAATGTGGGGAAAGCGCATCTCGAAGGTTTCGGCTCGTTTGAGGGGGTGATCCGCACCAAAGGGGAGCTCTACGACTACATTCGTACCAACGAAGGTTCTCTTTTTGTCAACCTCGACAATCCGATTTTAAACGATCTTTCGGCGAATATTACACGTGTAGGCTATGCGCTTGCTTCCGAAGAGGCAGTTGTGAAAGGGCGCATTATCTCCGACGGACCGTTCCTCAAACTGGACTGGAAGAAGAGCAATGAAGAGTCCGGCAACATGGTAAGCACCAATCTTATTGGCGAATACAATGCCGAAAATGTATTGGCAGCGATCTGTATCGGGTTGCATTTCGGAGTAACTCCGAGGCAGATCAACCGGGCGCTTGAAGATTACCAACCTACCAACAACCGGTCGCAATTTAAGGAGACGGAGAAAAACCACCTGATTATCGACGCGTACAATGCCAACCCTACCAGCATGAATGCCTCCATCATCAATTTCAGCCATATGAACGCGGCAAAGAAAGCGGTGATTTTGGGCGATATGTTCGAACTAGGCGATCAGTCGCAGCAGGAGCATCAAAAGATTGTCGACCTGCTTGAAAAATCGGCTTTTGATAAGGTGATTCTGGTAGGCGAACGTTTTGGAGCCATTCCATCGGACTTTATAAAAATTGCAGATACCTCCTCTCTGATCGCTTACCTGGAAAAAGAGCAGCTTTCGGGCTACACGGTGCTTGTAAAAGGATCGCACGGAATGCGCCTCGATAAATGCGTAGATCAGTTATGAATGATGAATTATTAATTATGAATCATTGAGCTATGGACGCTATCGAAGAGTATATCCTGCAGCATATGGATCCCGAAGATGAGTTGTTGTCGGCGCTTTTTCGCGAGACGCACCTCACGCAGATCAATCCGCGGATGGCATCCGGGCATATTCAGGGGCGGATGCTGACCATGCTCTGCCGGATGCTGAAGCCGAAACGGATTCTGGAGCTGGGTACTTTTACCGGCTATTCGGCGTTATGCATGGCCGAGGCGTTGCCCGACGACGGAGAGCTCCATACCGTGGAGGTGGATGATGAAATGGAGCCATTTATAACGAAATATTTCAGCCGTTCTCCTTACGGAAAAAAAATAACACTGCACATTGGCGATGCGCAGCAGGTCATCCCCACGCTTACCGGATTGTTTGATCTGGTCTTTATGGATGCCGATAAGCGGCAGTATGTGGATGACTACGAAGCGGTGTTACCATTGGTGCCCAGGGGAGGCTTTATTTTTGCCGACAACACTCTCTGGAGCGGAAAGGTGCTTCACGAGCCGGCTTCGGGAGATAAGCAGACTGCCGGAATTCGCCGTTTCAACGATTATATTGCTGCCGATACCCGCGTGGAGAAGGTGATTTTGCCCATTCGCGACGGCATGACCATCCTGATGAAAAAATAGAACAAATTTGAGAATTTGGGAATGTGAAGATATGAGAATGAACCCTGTTAGCACATTTCCAAATCTTCAAATCCTCAAATTGATTTTATGTCCCGTAACCTGATCCTGTTTTCTGTCCTGATATTTCTGTGTCTTCTCCTGACACTGGCCGATATCGCATTCGGAAGTATTGCTATATCGTGGCACAATGTGTGGCAGACATTAGTTCATCCCTCCTCCGATTCGCTCTACAGAGACATTCTGATCGATTTTCGCCTGCCCAAAGCATTGACAGCCATACTGTGCGGAGCCGCTTTGTCGGTCGCAGGGTTGCTGATGCAGACTCTTTTCCGCAATCCATTGGCCGGGCCGGACGTATTGGGTATCAGTTCGGGGGCAAGCATGGGAGTGGCACTCTACGTGATGGCAACCTCGTGGTGGTCGGTTTCGCTGTTACAAAGCAGCTGGGGCATGGTGGGGGCGGCAGTACTGGGCGCTTTGTTGGTGTTGATGCTTACCCTGTCGGTAGCTACCCGCATTCGGCAATCGGTAACTCTGCTTATTGTCGGCCTCATGTTTGCCAGTGTCGCGGGCGCGGTAGTCAGCATTCTGCAAAATTTCAGTAATCCCGATGCCGTAAAACTTTTTGTGGTATGGACATTCGGTAGTCTCAGCGCGGTTACGTGGGCGCAAATGGAACTTTTGGTGCCGATCATTCTGGTAGGGCTGGCACTAACTTTCCTGATGCAGAAGAGCCTGAACGCCATGTTACTTGGCGAACATTATGCCCGCGGACTGGGTATTTCCGTTACTGCCGTGCGGATAGCCATCATTGTAATTACGGGTGTGTTGGCCGGTACGATCACGGCATTTACCGGGCCCATTGCTTTTATCGGAGTGGCCGTACCTCACCTTGCGCGGGGTCTTTTCGGAACATCCGATCACCGCATTGCCATTCCGGGAACAATATTGTGCGGAGCCGCGCTTCTGTTGCTGTGCGATGTTATCTCGCAGCAAACCACCTATCCGTTGCCACTGAATGCCGTGAGTGCTCTGTTCGGCGCACCGATGATTATCTGGATTGTATTAAAACAACGCTGATGGAACCTGCAAAAACAACATATTCTCCTCTACGAACCAGTAACCTTGCCATTGGATATACCGGAGGCAACCGGCTGACGGTGGTGCAGCAGCATCTCGATCTGGAGCTTTTCCCCGGTGAAATGGTCTGCATGATAGGGCCAAACGGGTGTGGAAAGTCGACCTTACTGCGAACGCTGGCCGGGTTACAACGCCCGATTACCGGTTCGGTGTTGATTGAAGGGAAAAACTTAGAGACCCTCTCGGTGCGCGATCGGGCCGAGTTACTCGCTCTGACCCTCACCGATAGAGTAGAGGTAGATAAGATGTCTGTGTATGAAATTGTTGCGATGGGGCGATATCCCTATACCAACCGTTTTGGCAAACTGACTGCTGCTGACAGAGAAATTGTAGCCGAAGCGTTGACTCAGGTACATCTCGAAGAAAAAGCTTCGCGCTATATCAGTGAGTTGTCCGATGGGGAGAAACAGCGGGCCATGATTGCAAAGGTGCTGGCTCAGTCTACTTCGCTGCTCTTTTTCGACGAGCCGACGGCCCATCTCGATCTGCCAAACCGCGTCTCGATCATGCTGCTGTTGAAAAAACTTGCCCAAAATACCGACAAGGCAATTCTTTTGTCGACTCACGAACTGGAGCTGGCCATGCAAGTAGCCGATAAGCTCTGGTTGATGAACGACCGAGGAGTGCGCATTGGGACTCCCGACCAGCTGATTGCAGACGGTAGTTTTGAAAATGTGTTCAAAAGCAACCAGTTCTTTTTCGATGCCAAAACAGGCCGGTTTACGGTGAATAAATAATGCGTCTATGTTTTTAATGATGGGTTTAATATTTGTTCTGGGCTATGTTTTTATTGCACTGGAACATCCGTTGAAAATTGATAAAACAGCGTCAGCGTTGATTATCGGCGTATTGTGCTGGGTGGTCTATATGTTGGGTGCAGAGCAAATTTTATCGTTAGGTTATAGTTCTTCCTGGAGACAATTTTTGTCCCTTTACCCCAATTTGCATGGTTCGGAGGCAGTTCACACGTTTATTGCCGATTACGAGATAACGAGGCATCTTGGCGATATATCGGAAATTTTGTTTTTTCTGCTGGGAGCAATGACCATTGTGGAGGTAATAGATCAGCATCAGGGGTTTAAGGTGATTACCGATAAAATTGAAACGACGAATAAAGTCAAACTGTTGTGGCTCGTCGGATTGCTTACCTTTTTTCTCTCTGCATTGCTTGATAATTTGACTACTACAATTGTGATGGTAGCTTTATTGCGAAAATTAATCAACCACAAGCAAACTCGCTGGATTTTTGCGAGCATGGTTGTATTGACGGCTAATGCAGGTGGCGCTTGGTCTCCCATAGGGGATGTTACGACCATCATGTTGTGGATTGGGGGACAGATAACTTCTTTGAAAATTATTAAAGGAGTCTTTCTCCCGTCGTTAGCATGTGCGATTGTCCCATTGGTGATACTTTCTTTTTTTGTAAAAGGACAAGTAGTCCGTCCGAAAAATGCGGCATCCGACAAAGAATTTTCTACACCAACCGAACGTATTGGCATATTGGTTTTAGGTGGTTTTGGATTGTTATCTGTTCCTGTTTTCAAGGCAGTTACTCATTTGCCACCTTATTTGGGAATGTTGCTTTCTTTGGGATTAATTTGGATTATTTCCGATATCGTTTTCAGAAATAAGCCCGATGAGATCAAGTATAAACTAAAAGTTTCTGCAGTTCTTCAACGAGTTGATGTACCTACTGTATTGTTCTTTTTGGGAATATTGTCTGCTGTAACAGCATTGCAGTCGGCCGGTCAGCTTAATTTGTTGGCGCATTATCTGGATGATAAGTTGCATAATGCTTACCTGATCGACATGGCCATCGGAGTTTTATCTTCTGTTGTTGACAATGTACCTCTTGTAGCGGGTGCAATGGGGATGTATCCTATGACCGACGCTTCTGCAGTGGGTTATCTTGCCAATTTTGTACAAGATGGAACGTTCTGGGAATTTCTTGCTTATACGTCAGGAACCGGAGGTAGTATTCTTATTATAGGATCTGCTGCCGGTATTGCCGCCATGGGCATGGAAAAAATAGACTTCCTCTGGTATTTCAAACATATATCCTGGCTGGCTCTGGTCGGTTATTTGTCCGGTTGTTTGGTTTATTTTCTTATGTGCTAATATTATTCCTGTGCTTTCACGTAAAGCGAGATGCCGACAATCATGAAAATAATGTTGGGCAACCACACGGCGAGTAAAGCCGGCATACTTCCGTTGATGGCAAAGGTTGCCGAAACGGTGTTGAAAAGAATGTAGAGCGCACTAAGCGCGATTCCGATACCGATTTGCAGTCCGATGCCTCCCCGTACTTTCCGCGACGAAAGCGAAACCCCGATCAATGTAAGGATAAAAGCCGCCAGCGGATTGGCGAAACGACGATAGTATTCGACCAAAAATGCTCCCGTATTTCCTACTCCACGGCTCTTCTGCCGGTTGATATATCCCGAAAGAGCACCATTCGTCATTTGAGGAGCTTCGCGCGAAGTGATGAAAAAATCGCCCGGCTGCATCATGATGGTAGTGTCTATTTTTTCTCCGCGTCTGATATCTTCACGAAGTCCTTTGAAGTCGCGGATTAAATAATTTTTCGCGATCCATTTGTATCCCGATTTCCAGCGGATACTATCGGCAGTCATACGTGAAACAAGCGTTTTACCCTCAAATTTATCCAACGAGAAACGGGTTCCGACGTTGTTGGTTTGTTCGTATCGCTCGATGTAGGCTATCACCCCCTTATCTACCTGCATTTGTACATTATGCGCATTATCCCTGTTCACCGGCTTCACATACGTGCTCTCAAATTTTAAACGCACCTGATTGGCTGGCGGAATAATATAACCGCTCAGAATAAACGTGAGTAGCGCAATAATGGTTGCCGACAGAAAATAGGGATACATCAATCGTTTGAAACTGACACCGCTCGAAAGTATGGCAATGATCTCCGTATTTTCGGCCAGCTTCGAAGTGAAGAAGATCACCGCGATAAACGTGAATAGCGGGCTGAAAAGATTGATGAAGTAAGGTATGAAGTTGATATAATAGCTGAAAATAACAGCTTTCAATGGCGCGTGGTGATCATAGAAATTGTCCAGCTTCTCGCTGGTATCGATCACTATCACAATGCTTATAATCAGGACAATGGAGAAGAAATAGGTGCCGATGAACTTACGGATGATATACCTGTCTATTTTTTTGATGTGCCACAGTTCCAGCAACCCCTGCTTGACTTCGTCCCAGGACTGCGGCAGATTGGCAAAAATCTTCCGGACTTTCGATGTGATGGTATTTATGGAGGGTACCTTCATGTTGTACAGTAGCTCTTAGAGAATAATGGATGAGAGCGTGAAGCTCTCTTTTATACGGTATTTGTCTTTTACTAAATCGACACGGCAACATTCGGTGTAGGCGTCGTGTTCGAAAAAAAGAATTTGGTTTTTGGCTGCAGCCTCCGACAATAACTGCTCTTTGTCTTGCATGGAGGTTATGGGGAATGTATCGTAAGCCGAAACCCAGGCAAGGGGCAGGCTGGCAGCCATCGGAATCACATCGCCTACGTAGACGAATGTTTCATTCGGGGTGAAAACATAGGGTACCAACTGCCCGGTGGTATGTCCGTTCATCACTTTCAACAGCACCTCGCCGCAAACAGGGGTATCCGTTTCGACGAGTTTCAATTTTCCGGCATCGGCTACAGGCATCATATTCTCTTTGAAATACGAATCGCCTTCGCGCACGTTGGGATTCAGAAAGTTCTCCCATTGCGTAGCTCCCACCCAGACACTGGCATTGGGGAAGGTGAGTTCGTAACCGGTTTTGTCCGGGTTGAACCGCGTGTTGCCGCCACAGTGATCGAAATGGAGGTGTGTCATCACCACATCGGTAATGTCATTGCAGCTATATCCTAACTTTTTCAATTCCGTGTCAAAGTCGATGACTCCCTGAAATCCGTAATATTTCAGATATTGTAGTTGTTTGTCGCCGGTTCCGCTATCGATCAAAATGCGTTTTTCTCCCGTATCGACCAACAACAAACGCATAGCAAGCTTGCAAAAATTCTCGTCGTCGCAGGGGTAACGCTTCTGCCAGACGCGCTTCGGAACCACTCCGAAAATTGCTCCGCCGTCGCAGTGAAAAAAACCTGCTTCTATTTTAGCAATCTTCATAAAATCGTTGTAATTTTGCGGCGAAATTAGAAAGAATAGTTAGAACCGCAAAATATAGCTGATAATCAGTGGTAAATATTCAGGTGGTTTAACATAGGAAAGAGAAAAATGCTGAAAATCTGACGTTTTTCATTCCAAACTAAATTGCACAGGTAATCAATTTTCATCTTTTCGGGTTGCTTAACGGCAATTATCCGGGAAAGATACAGGTAAAATATATGAAGCGTCTTCACTTTATTGCAATAGGCGGGGCTGCAATGCACAATTTGGCAATTGCGGTTAGCAAGAAACCGGATCATGTGGTTACCGGCTCCGACGATGAAATCTTTGAACCTTCCCGAAGCAGGCTTGAGGCTGCAGGGCTGTTGCCTTCTGCTATCGGCTGGTTTCCGGAAAAAATTACAACAGAGTTGGACGCCGTGATTGTAGGTATGCATGCCCGCGCCGACAATCCCGAACTGATTCGCGCCAAGGAGTTGGGGATTGATGTATACTCTTTTCCCGAGTATCTTTATCATCAGACACGCAAGAAAATACGTGTGGTGATAGGTGGTAGTCATGGTAAGACCACGACTACAGGTATTGTTCTTCATGTGTTGAAAAAGCTCAACCGTGCAGCCGATTACATGGTGGGTGCTCAGCTTGAGGGTTTCGATACGATGGTGAAGTTTTCGTACGATTCGCAGATAGCCGTTTTTGAAGGCGACGAATACCTTACATCTCCGATAGATCCCCGGCCGAAATTCCATCTTTATCGTCCGCATATCGCCTTGCTTACCGGCATCGCGTGGGATCATATCAACGTGTTTCCAACGTTTGAAAACTACGTGGAACAGTTCAAGATATTTGCCGATCAGATCGAACGCGATGGTCGTCTTATCTATTTTGAAGGTGACGAACAACTTCGAATCATAGCAGAAAACGTACGCCCGGATATTGTGACAATGCCTTATAACACGCCGGAATATGTGATCGAGAATGGCATTACGAATATCGTTTATAAAGGAGAAAAGTATCCTTTGCGCGTTTTTGGGGAGCATAATCTGCAAAATATTCAGGGTGCCCGTATGATATGTAAACAATTGGGTATCAAAGAAACTGAGTTTTTGAAGGCGATAGAAGATTTCAGTGGCGCTTCCAATCGGTTGCAGAAAGTAGCCGAAACTTCTGCTTCTGTGGCATTTAAGGACTTTGCCCATTCACCTTCTAAATTGCGTGCAACCGTCAATGCGGTGAAGGAGCAGTATGCCGACAGAAAGTTGGTGGCCTGCATGGAACTGCATACTTTCAGTAGCCTTCAGGAGAATTTCCTGCCTCAATACAAGGGTTGTATGGATAAAGCCGATGTGGCATATGTCTATTTCAATCCGGAGGTGATTGCCCATAAACGTTTGCAACCGATTAGCGTTGAGCAGGTGAAAGCCGCTTTCGGGAAAGAAAATCTGGAAGTATTGACCGATGCCGCCGAGCTGGCATCAAAACTTAAAAAGATCGATTACAGCGGAAAAGCATTGCTGATGATGTCGTCCGGTACCTTTTCCGGACTGGATATCACCGCTTTCGAAAAAGAGCTTTTAGGGGCTTAATACCGGCAGAACGAAGTTGTTCTGCTTTAAATAGTGTGTAAGTATGGCCAACGATAAACAAATGCAATTTGACAGGCGATACATGCAAATGGCACAAATCTGGGCGCAGAATTCATATTGCGAACGCCGCAAAGTGGGCGCTTTGATTGTGCGCGATAACATGATTATTTCAGATGGCTATAACGGGACTCCGTCCGGATTCCCCAATCAGTGTGAAGACGAGAACAATAAATCGTTTCCATATGTGCTTCATGCCGAGGCAAATGCCATCACCAAAGTTGCCCGATCCAACAACAGTAGCGACGGCGCTACGCTCTATGTCACTGCCTCCCCTTGCATAGAGTGTGCAAAACTCATCATTCAATCCGGAATCAAAAGGGTCGTCTACGGCGAAGAGTATCGTCTTCCCGACGGAATCAATCTTTTGCAAAAAGCCGGAATCAAAGTCGATTTTATTGACGCTCATACATCTGAACAATGAAACGAATTACGTTTATACGCGACGAGTTTCATGCGACATTAAAAAATAGTATTTCCGCATGAAAACCTGGAAAAGAGTAATATTCCCCTTCTCACTGGCCCTTGCAATGGCCGTGGGTATCATCATCGGCAATTTTTTTGCCATGCGAAGCAATGTCGGAGCAACATTGGGCCTCTTCCGGTCTCTTGGTCTTGACAAAAACAAAGTTTCGCAGGCGATCAACCTGATAGCTACCCGTTATGTCGATTCTGTCGATGTAAACGAGCTGACCGATAATGCAATGAGCAATTTGCTGGCAAATCTCGATCCCCATTCCGTTTATATCCCGGCCAAGGATTTGCAATCGACCAACGCACAACTCGAAGGAAGTTTTAGTGGTGTGGGTATTGAGTTTAATCTTCAGCAAGATACCATTATGGTTGTTTCCGTTATTTCGGGTGGCCCGGCCGAAAAAGCAGGTATTTTAGCGGGTGACCGTATTGTGAAGGTCAACGATTCTGTTTTTGTTGGGAAGTCGATTAATAACGACAAGGTGATGCAAAAACTCCGAGGATCGAAAGGAACGGTGGTAAAACTGGGAGTAAAAAGGGCAAAACGCCGCAAATTGCTTGACTATGTCGTCACGCGTGGCGATGTTCCTGTTACCAGTGTAGATGCATCATATATCATAGCTCCCCGAACCGGGTATATCAAGGTCAGCAAGTTTGGAGATACCACCTATTCGGAATTTCTGACAGCCTTGGCCAAGATCAGGAATCAGGGAGCCAACAGGCTGATTATCGATTTACGGGGCAATACCGGTGGTTTTATGGAGGCTGCGGTGAAGATGGTAAATGAATTTTTACCGAAAGACCAGTTGATTGTCTATGCTGCCGGACGGGCTTATCCCCGAACCGATTTTTATTCCGATGGTCGCGGATCGTTCCCCAATATGAAAATTGCCGTATTGATGGACGAATGGTCGGCTTCGGCGTCCGAAATCTTTGCGGGAGCTATTCAGGACAATGACCGCGGACTGATTATCGGATTACGGTCGTTTGGAAAAGGGCTGGTACAGCAACCTTTCGAATTTTCCGATCATTCGGCAATACGCCTGACCATTGCACGTTACTATTCACCTTCCGGACGCTGCATCCAGAAACCGTATCAACGGGGAAAGGATCAGAATTACGAGCGTGACTTTGTGAATCGTTACCTGCACGGCGAATTTTTCTCGAAGGACAGTATTAAGATACAAAACAAGGAGAAATTCCGGACACGTGGCGGCCGTATCGTTTACGGTGGCGGTGGTATTGTTCCCGATATTTTTGTTCCGCTCGATACGCTTGGCATTACACCTTATTACAGACGATTGTTTGATAGTGGGGCTATGTTCCAGTTTGCAGTGCATTATGCCGATCAACACAGAGAAAAACTTAAAACTTTCAGGAACTGGAAGGCTATGGATGACTATCTCAACCATCAACCATTGGCAAGCCTGTTGGCAACTTATGCCGAATCGAAAAACGTTCCCAAACATTATTATTACTTCGCCATCTCTCATCAACTGATCGGGCAGCAGGTTAAAGCCTATATTATTCGTAATATTTTGGGCGATGAAGGGTTTTATTCTTCATTGAATCAGAATGATGTTACTGTAAAGCGGGCGGTGCAGGCACTTCAGCGATGAGAAAAGCGGTACAAAAAACCATGATAATCAGAGAAGCGGATATATTGTCTGTGAATTAATTTAACAATAGTTGCTTCTGTTTATATGTTAAGTAATTGACAAACAATATATTTTTGGGGTGTAGAACTTAGCTCTGTTTCATAAAAAATAAAAAACCGTTACGGAAAGAGTCACAAAAATAATATCTTTGCCATCCTCAATGGGTTTTATACTAAAAACACCTGCTATGCACTAATAAGAGCATGCACAGATCTTTTAGTTGAGAAAAATAGAGAAATAAGTAAGCATTTTAATTCAAAAAACACACAATGACCAGAACTTTATCTTTTGCCACAGCTACCGTGGCGTTAGTTGCTGTAGCTTTAATGTTGACTCAATGTTCTAATAAGAAAGGTAACACTCAGGATGGTGCTGCGCTCGAGACACCTGCCAAGGGAAGTTTGCCTATCGCTTATGTCAATGTGGATACTTTGCTGGCCAATTATCAATTTGCAAAAGATGCTAACGAAGAGCTGGTCAAAGGGCAGGAAGATTCCCGTTTGAAGGTCAATTCACGTGCCAAACAATTGCAAGAGGATGCCTCTCTTTTTGAAAGCAAAATGAGAAACAATGCCTTTTTGAGCCGCGAACGTGCCGAACAAGAGCAAAACAGAATATTGGCTCAGCGGAAAGAGCTGGAAGAGCTCAATCAACAGCTGTCAAATGCTTTGTTGACCAAGCAGCAGAAATTTAACGAGCAACTGCGCGACACGGTAAGTAAATTTTTGAAGATTTATGCTCCGGCTCATCACTATCAAATGGTACTGTCGACCAACGCAATGAACGACAACGTGTTGTATGCAGCTCAGGGGTATGACGTTACGAAAGACGTGCTGCAGCAGCTGAATGCCCGTTACAAGAAAAAATAATGTAGTCATCGATTACAGTAAGAGACGCCTTGAATGTTCTGTTCAGGGCGTTTTTTATATAACATCATCTCATTTATGATTTTGCAATCCGAACTTTATCCTATTGGCCGTGTACAAAAAACACACGGCATCAAAGGCGAACTTTCCATTATTCTTACATCCGAATTCGACACGCTCGATTTCAACTACTTTGTATTTGAAATGGACGGTATTCTGGTGCCATTCTTTATTCAGGAGTGGCGTTTCAGAACGGCCGAGACGGCGCTTGTGAAGTTTGAACGTGTGAATGACGATCTGGCAGGAAAAGAATTTGTGGGGAAAACGATTTATATACCGAAAGATTTCATGCCACATCCGGATGAAAACGAAATTGATATTCAGTTCTATACCGGATATAAGATGATCGATAAAACACTGGGTGAAATCGGTGAGATTCAGACTGTGGACGACACCACAGAAAATCTTCTTTTTGAAGTACTTTACCGCAGACAACAGGTATTAATTCCGGCGGTGGATGAGTGGATCGTTGAAATAGACGATACGCTCCGGATTATGCGGGTCAATTTGCCCCCCGGTTTGTTAAATATTAATGAAGAGGAATAGTTAATTTGTTTACCCTCAACTATTCATATTAACACATTCTGAATTTCCCGAGGCATTAAAGAAAAATTTCTTTAATGCCTGGTTTCTTCGCGAAAAAAAGAGTATTTTTGTGTTCTTGATTATCCCATAGAATGTGTTAGTAAACCCGATGTATAAATCCCTAAAACAAAGTAAGATGTTAACAAAAAATCAAAAACTGATTGATTGGGTAAATGAGTGGGCTGCATGGTGCACGCCTACAAATGTAGTTTGGTGTGATGGTTCCGAAGAGGAAAACCAACGCCTGTTGGACGGTATGGTTGCCAGTGGCATGGCAGTGAAGCTGAACGAAGAAAAACGTCCGGGCAGCTACTATTTTCAATCCGACCCCAGCGATGTGGCTCGTGTGGAAAACCGTACATTTATCTGCACAAAAACTCAGGAAGAAGCTGGTCCTACCAACAACTGGGCCGATCCTGCAGAGATGCGTGCTAAAATGAAAACAATGTACAAGGGCTGTATGAAAGGCCGTACCATGTACGTTATTCCTTTCTCTATGGGTCCTCTTGGCTCAAACATTGCTCATATCGGTGTTGAAATTACCGATTCTGCTTATGTTGTTGTGAACATGCGTATCATGACTCGTATGGGTGCAAAAGTATTGGATGTTTTGGGCGAAAACGGAACATTCATTCCTTGTGTTCACTCTGTAGGTGCTCCGCTGGAACCGGGTCAGAAAGATGTAAAATGGCCGTGTGCTCCTATCGATAACAAATATATTACTCACTTCCCCGATACCTACGAAATCTGGTCGTTCGGTTCTGGTTACGGCGGAAACGCTTTGTTGGGTAAAAAATGCTTCGCTTTGCGTATTGCCTCTAAAATGGCAAAAGATCAGGGCTGGTTGGCAGAACACATGCTTATCCTGGGCATCACCAACCCCAAAGGCGAAAAGAAATACATTGCTGCTGCATTCCCATCGGCTTGCGGTAAAACCAACCTGGCCATGTTGATTCCTACTATTCCGGGCTGGAAGGTAGAAACTGTAGGTGACGATATCGCATGGATGAAATTCGGTGCTGATGGTCGTCTTTACGCTATCAACCCTGAAGCAGGTTTCTTCGGTGTAGCTCCTTTCACCTCTTTGGAAACAAACAAAAACGCTATGTTGTCGGCTCGTGCCAACACTATCTTTACCAACGTAGGTTTGACACCTGACGGTGATATTTGGTGGGAAGGCATCGGTCACGATTGTCCTGCCGGTACTATCGACTGGAAAAACCGTGTATACGATCCTGCATCGGGCGAACCTTGCGCTCACGCTAACGCTCGTTTCACCGCTCCTGCTTACCAATGTCCTGCTATCGACGCAGCCTGGGAAGATCCTGCTGGTGTGCCCATCTCAGCTATCCTGTTCGGTGGCCGTCGTCCTTCTACTGTGCCTCTCGTACACGAAGCCAACAGCTGGAACCACGGTGTATTCATGGGTTCTATCGTAGGTTCTGAAGTAACTGCTGCTGCTATCGGTTTGAAAGCAGGTGTACGTCGCGATCCGTTCGCAATGTTGCCTTTCTGCGGTTACAACATGGGTGACTACTTCGGACACTGGATCGAAATCGGCAAAAAAGCAGGTGCTAAATTACCGAAGATCTTCTTCGTGAACTGGTTCCGTAAAGACAATGGCAAATGGTTGTGGCCGGGTTACGGTGACAACAGCCGTGTATTGGCTTATATCTTCGATCGTTGCAACGGTCAGGGTGATGCTGTTGAATCTCCTATCGGTAAAGTTCCTGCTCCTACAGCAATCAACGTAGAAGGTTTGGGTATCGATGCAGCTCAGATGACTAAAGCTTTGGAAGTAAAAGCCGAAGAATGGAAAGATGAAATCGCATTGATCGACGAACACTACGCTAAATTCGGCAAGCACCTGCCTGCTGAGTTGGCTGAAGAGTTGAAAGGTTTGAAGAGCCGTTTCGGTTTCTAATATCCGTTTGATTCTTTATCAGAACTAAATTATAAATAGTTGTCGGGGTTTCCCGGCAACTATTTTTTTTATGCCCGGTCTGCAGCAGATATTGAGAACTGTGTTACATCCGAAAAAAATTGTGTGGGAATATTCGCCTGTCGGGTTCCTGACAGACGATGAGGCAGATGAAATGATTCAAAGGCAGGTCAGTTCTGTTTCTTAATGCCCACTTCAACGGCTTTTGCCATCAGAAAACGGTAAGCAGCATCGTATTCGTTGGGTATTTCGCCGTCGAGAATGGCTTCTTTAATGGCGTTTTTCAGAAGGCCCACTTCGCGGCATTGCGGCAGGTTGAAAATCTTCATGATCTCCACTCCGTCGATAGGCGGTTGCCAGTTGCGGATGCGGTCTTTGTTCTCTATATCGATCAGCTTTTGACGTACGAGAGCAAAGTTCTCGAGATGTGTCCGCACCTTCACCTGATTTTTGGAGGTGATATCGGCTTCGCACAGCTGCATCAGCAGGTCGATGTCGTCGCCGGCATCGAACAACAGGCGCCGGATGGCCGAATCGCTCACACCCTCCTCGCTCAGCACGATGGGGCGCATGTGAAGCGACACCATCTTCTGCACAAAGCGCATCTTCTCGTTCATCGGCAGTTTCATCCGTTTGAAAATAGCCGGAATCATCTTTTCGCCGATAAAATTGTGGTTGTGAAATGTCCATCCCACCTGATCGTCCCATCGTTTAGTCACCGGTTTGGCAATATCGTGCAGTAACGCTGCCCAGCGCAACCACAGATTATCCGAATGAGACGCCAATTTGTCGAGCACGGCCAAGGTATGAACAAAGTTATCCTTATGGCCGCGTCCTCCACGTACATCCACCCCTTTCAGAGCCGACAGTTCGGGAAATATCAATTCCAACAAACCCGATTTATCGAGCAGGAAGAATCCCTCGGAAGGATGTTTGGCCGCCATCATCTTGTTCAGCTCATCGGCAATACGCTCGGCCGAAATGATCTTTATGCGTTCACGGTTGCGGATAATGGCATCAAACGTATCGGGGTATATGGTGAATTGCAGCTGCGTGGCAAAGCGTATGGCACGCATCATGCGCAACGGATCGTCGCTGAAGGTAATATCGGGATCGAGGGGAGTGCGCAGAATTTTTTTCTCCATGTCGGCTATACCACCGAACGGATCGAGTAACTTGCCCAGCGTGGCTTTGTTGAGTGAAATCGCCAGCGCATTGACCGTAAAATCGCGCCGACGCTGATCATCCTCCAATGATCCGGACTCTACCATCGGTTTGCGTGAATCGTGGCTGTACGACTCGCGGCGGGCTCCTACAAACTCCACCTCCACGCTCCCTTTTTTCAGTTGTGCCGTACCGAATGTTTTGAATACACTCAGGTGAGTACCTTTGCCCCACTTTTTTGCAACAGCCTCGGCCAATGCTATTCCGCTTCCAACCACCACCACGTCGATGTCTTTTGAGTGCCGTTTAAGGAACAGATCGCGCACATAGCCCCCGATAACGTAGCACTCGCACTGCATTTCGTCGGCTGCTTCCGAGATAAGATGAAATATTTTATGTTGAAGAAATTCCTGCATTGTAAATTAAAGATTCCAGGTTTCAAGATTTCAGGCTCAATCTTCCTTCTCAGGGAAGGAGTCTTACCGAAACACGATATCCGTTATCACTTCGTCGCCCACAGCCTGATTTACTTTATGTATCACCTCATCTTTGGATAGCGAAAGGCTATGCCGTAACACCGATGAAGTGAGGGTCACATAGAGCTTCTGACGACGTATTTCTATGTGTGAGGTGTACGAAGCTATTGTCGAGCCCATAATGTTTTTCCATGAATTGACTACACGGTTTTCCATCAATTTATGGTTAAAACTTTTCTTTTCTGCCAGAAAAACACGAATAGCATCACCCAGGGTTTGTGCGTTTTGTCTCTTCATAACGGTTTATTCCCATTTGACATTCTCGCCCGAACTGCTTCTCTTATCGTATTTCAAATCTTGAAGCAGAGAGGACTTGACGGCAATTTTGAACGAGTATGAGGTGTAATAACCCACCGGCACTATCTGGGCACTCATCGACCAACAGTGCATGTCGCGGGTAATATTCAGATTTACCTGTGTAAGCTTCTTATCGGCGAAATTGTATGTAGCCGACCAGTTACAATTCCATTTCGGGGTGGGTGAAATCGTGCCATTGAAGCTTAAACTGTGAGTCAACTCCATTTTATAGTCCATTTTTTGATAGTCGAAATTTTTCGACTGCCCGTACAGGACACTATAATTGGCCGATATGCTCCACTTGAACGTCGGTTTTACATATCCATCGGCGTCAAGGTCATTCTTTTCGCTTTTCTTTTGTTCGGCAATAGAGTCCTGTTTGTGTTTAGCCACCAGCTCAGGATTCAACAGATCGGCACCGGTGAGCGGAGCCAATCGTTTTTCCCGCTCTTTGTCCTTTTCTTTCTGCTTCGCCGTTTTTTTCTTAAAACTATCGTTACTTAGCGTTAATGGGAGGTTCATACTGGTACCCATAAACTTGGGGAAACGACCGTGATTCCAGCGTAGTTTATTTACATGCACTGGTTGATTATTTGCATCAAGCCCATACATATACGGATCAAAAGTTCCGCTAATATTAGGGGTAAATTTATCAGTAAACGGCATTTTGATTCGAAGATTGGCGTTAATCATCGACCAGTTCATCGAATCGGCAACCAGATTGTATGATCCGCTTACGGAAAAATTATCAATCAGGCTGATTACCTTATATACAGGCAAATCGGTAGTATCCGACTTTTGTTTCACCTTCATTTCAATATTATTGGCAAACGAATAGCCGATGGCTCCCGATTTCCCCGCTCCTGCAGCACCGTAAAGTGAATTTTGAAATGGTGAATATTTAACCGTTTCCACGTATGCTTCATGAGCTGCTGTAGCGGCAACATATTTGTCATATGTTTTGTACGATCCCCAGATAGGATCGCTAAAATCAGGGTTGAAGCTAAAGCTGAAAGATGGAACGAATACGTGGCGGATGCGATCAATCTTGTCGCCAAAGATCTTCCGGCTGGGCACATAAAATCCGTAAAGGGTTGTTTGTGCCGAGAGGCTGGCACTGAAATTATAGGAACGGAAAAAACCGGTAACCGTGTCGTTTACCGCTCTGTTAGCGGTTTTATCCCAATGTTGGTTTATTTTTTGCAAATACCAACGATCCGTATAGTTGATAGAGGGCGTAATGGTAATGTAGTTGAACAGGTTGAGCGAAACGTTGGCGCTGATGTTGTGTAGTGCTCCATTCTTCCAGTCGTGCGACAGGGAAGAGTGTAATAACTTGGACTCTTTGGTGAGGATGCTGTTTGAGAACTCTCCCGAATAGTTCAGTACCAGCTTTTCATACCATTTTTGAGAGCCAACTTCTACTTTACGCTTGAACGGATACAAAGTACCTGAAGTAACACTCAGATTCGGTAAAGTCATGTTAATCGTTGTATCGGAAGTTACCTGGGTTATATTGGCGTTGCCGGTAATCGACCAGGTGCTTTCGGGAAAGGTCTTGGTGAAGTTAATGGTCGATGTTTTGGTATTTTGCGACATCGTCGTGACGTTGTACACGTTGTCGATATTGTTGCGGTTGTAACTGGTGGTCGAAAAATTGACGCTACCCGAGAGTCTCGAATAGGGAGAAGCCTTGCTATCCTGACTATGAGACCATTGCAAACTCATGCTACTGGATGAACTGTAATCGGGCATCCCCTTTTCTCCAATGACATCGTTCCGGTAACTAAAATTTAAGTTCCCGCGATATTTGTATCTCTTCACATAAGAGCTCATACCATTAACGGCCCACGTTCCCTTGGTATAGATGTCTCCGGTAAGAGCCAGATCGGCATAATCGCTCAACGCGAAATAATAGCCGCCGTTGTGCAGGTTGAATCCACGGGTGAAATCGTCGCCATAGGAGGGCATAATCACCCCGGACGAATATTTATCGCTGAATGGAAAATAACCAAACGGTAAAGCAATTGGCAGAGGAACGTCTTCTATAACAAGATAGGCTGGGCCGGCCACAATAAAACTTTTGGGTTTTACTTTGGCTTTGGTCATTTGCAGATAGAAATGCGGATGCTCATGATCGTCGCAGGTGGTATATTTTCCACCAAGCATGTTGATCATTTTGTCGGGAGTGATTTTAGAAGTTTCGCTCACCACAAAGCCCTCACCCTGCTGTGTCACGGTATGGTGAATCAATCCCCGCTTGGAATTGAAGTTGTATTTCAATTCGTTGGTGGTAAATTCGTTCGTCTCGTCTTTGAATACCGGTTTCCCCACCAAAGCCCCGGTAGAGTCTTTCGATGCCGTGGCATACACCAGGCTACTGTCCATACTCATCCGGATGTAACTGGCTTCCGCCAGCGACATTTTCTGGTACTTCACATTTCCTTTACCATACATGTATCCGGTTCCGTTCCCATAAAAAACAATCGAGTCCTGAGCCTGATAATTGATGATATCCTCTATTTGCTGCTTCTTTTTCTTTGGTTTCAACGATACCGAATCGACGGCAACTACGCGGCGGAGCGTATCACCCGAAAGCTTCTTACCGTCTTGCGGAGGGGTGATTCTTGCTGATACTGTAACAAACAGCAAGAAAAAAAATCCAACTAATACGCTTATAGTTAATATGTTATTTCGAAACATGCGGCGATTTTGACGGCAAAAATTATCTTGCAAAGATACTATTTTTTAGCGGTGGGATAAAGTATTGTAAGGCAGCGGTTCAAATGAACTCCGATATTTGAATAATTTACCATTTATGCGCAATTTGAAACGATATTACAAGCGGTCATTGCCGGGATAAACCGGACTGAATAAAGCGGAGCTGAGCTTCGAGCATCGCGACCTTTTTCATATCGTAACCGGCAGAAATAGCCGTTTTTACGGGACGGGAATAGATATATTCGATCTCCATCGGTCGTTTATAGTCGAAATCGAGTTTCATACTCGGGGCATACGGCGTCATACTGTCAGTCAGTTCCATCATCTTGTCGGCAAAACTCTCTTTAACTTCTACGCCACAGGCGCGGGCTCCCGCGATCACTTCCAGCATCAGGTCGTACGAAAGCTGTCGCGTCGAAGCCTCCTGCATCAAACGGTCGGTCGTGGTATTGAGCACCACGGTCATTCCGTTGTAGGGAATGTTCCACACTAATTTCTGCCAGCGGGCAGTCATCAGGTCGGACGAAATTGTCGTTGGTACTCCTGCTTCGGTAAAGTCCGACTTCACTTGTTCCAATGTAGCATGAACCTCTCCCTGAAAAACCCCGATATTCAGTTTGCCGTAATCGAGATGGGCAATGTGTCCCTCGCCTATTTTGTTGGAACAGATAAATGCCAACCCTCCGGCAATGGGTTGTTGCGGAAAATCGGAGGCAACATCCTCTTCAACACCCAGTCCGTTTTGTATCAGCACAATGACCGAATCGGGATGAAGTATCGGCGGCAATAGTGTTTTGAGCAGGTAATTGTTGGTGGTTTTCAGGCAAACCAATACAACATCGGCTTTCGGCATATCAGCGGTCGACTGGTAGGCCTGAACATCGGTAAGGTGGAAGTTTCCCGTTACCGAATCGACTTTTAACCCGTTGTCGACAACAAACCGGTAATCGCTGTGAAATAAAAAGCGAACATCTTTGCCTGCGTGTGCCAGCTTTCCGCCATAAAAGCCGCCCAACGCACCGCTCCCAATTACTGCATATCTGAGTCTCATTTCAAAATAGTTAAAGCAAAATTATATCGATATGGTACGATCACTATTATCTGTCTGCAAAGGTAACTGTTTTCGTTTAATCGTAGCACGGAACAGGAATCTCTCTTTTTTTTGCTGAAACATTAGGGTATTTTTTTTTTGAAGGGTCTTAGCTATGTAAAGCAAAGAAAACTATCGTCCAAATACTTTAATCTCATTCGTCGTAAAATTTATTCTGTAATGGGATACATTTTCCCCGATCTTCAAACTAAATTCATAACCGATGGAGTTCCATACGCCATCTATTTAAAAATTATTACCGTATGAAAACAACTATCACAAAATGGTTCGGTTGTATGCTTGCAGTCATTCTGTTGGCAACTACTTCTTCCCTGTCGGCCCAAGCGGGAGAAGGTTTCTACACCGTAAGCGGCGTCGTAAAAGATGCGCAAACCAAAAAGACCCTGGGTTATGTAAATGTATCTGTACCCGGTACCAATATCGGTACTATCACTAACATCGATGGAGAGTTTATTCTGAAAATCAAATCGTCGGTTCAGGCAAAAGAGGTTGAGTTTTCTCATTTGGCCTATAAGAATACCCGAATTGCTGTCGATGGAGCCAACATTGAAACGGTTGTTTCTATGATACCGAATCCACGAATGCTGAAAGAGATCACTGTCCGTCCTGAACTGCCACGGCAACTTATCGATCAGGCTATCCAAAAAATTCCGTCGAATTACAGCAGGAACTCCGACCTTTTCACCGGATTCTATCGTGAAACGGCGCAAAAAGGGAAACGTTACGTTCAGGTTTCCGAAGCGGTTGTTAATTTGTATAAAAGTGCTTATGACCGTTCGTTGAGTAAAGACCGGATTCGTATTTTCAAAGGAAGAGAATTGCTGAGCCAAAAGGCCTCCGATACGTTGGCCGTAAAACTGATGGGTGGTCCAACGTTAGCCGTATTGTTGGATGTTGTGAAAAATCCGGACGTATTGCTGGATAAAGAGATATTGCAGTACTACAATTACGCAATGGAAGAACCTGTCAGTATCGATAACCGGATGCAATATGTCATTAGCTTCACTCCGAGTGTTATCCTCCCGATTGCACTTTACAATGGAAAATATTTTATCGATCAGGAAACGCTTGCTTTCACCCGCGTTGAGTTCAGTCTCGACATGCAAGATATAGATAAAGCCACCACGATGATGCTGATGAAAAAGCCGGTAGGACTCCGGTTCAAACCTTCGGAATTCTCTTTTGTGATTACCTACAAAAACCAGCATGGGGTTTATTACCTGAACTATGTTCGTAGCGAGGCTAAATTCAAATGCGACTGGAAACGTCGTCTGTTTTCGAGCAAATACGATTTGGTTTCAGAAATGGTAGCAACCGATAGGGTTACACAACCTACAGAAACTATTTCGTTCAAAGAGTCGTTCAAAACCGATCAGCTATTCACCGATAAAGTGGCCGCTTTCTATGACAACTCATACTGGGAAGGCTATAATATTATCGCTCCGACCGAATCGTTGGATGCCGCTGTAAACAAATTAAGAAAGCAGAAATAACCAAATCTCCGGTATTCAGTATACAGTACGCAGGAAAAGAACTGCGTACTGTGACTGAATACTATTCATTTTTCCTGTTTTCTGTATGGTAATCGTACAATTATCGTGTATCTTTGAACGTTTCTTTGTTCAATCAGATACCCCCTCTTTCTAAACTGACCTGATACTATGCTGGATGAACTACTGCTTCTTTCGAAGATACGTAATAACGATCTGAAAGCTTTTGAGAAGCTCTTCCGCAATTATTATGCTCCTTTATGCAGATATGCCAACTCCTTTCTGAACGATCTGTCAGTTGCCGAAGAAATTGTTCAGGATCTGTTTTTCTTCCTATGGAAAGAGAGGGAACAGATTCAAATCCGTTTATCGTTAAAGTCGTACCTCTATCAGGCTGCCCGCAACCGGGCCTTTCACTACCTGAAACATGCTCAGATAGAGGAAAACTATAGAGAAAAAACAGTGGAAGGTTTCGTAGAGTATGACTCTCCTACCCCGGTTGATGAACTGGAATACAAGGAGCTTCAGAATCAACTCTCCCTTTCGCTGACACACATGCCCGAAAGGCGGCGTAAAATATTTTGTATGAACCGATTCGATGGTAAAAAATACAGCGAAATAGCGCAGGAACTGTCGGTTTCGGTAAAAACAGTTGAAGCCGAAATGACCAAGGCGCTGGCTCTGTTACGCAAAGAACTGAAACATTTTACAAATACCCAAACGTCCGCATAAATTCCGAACAATGAGCAATAATTATCACAACGATACACAGCAAATCAACACCGATCAGGCTTGGGATAACCTCTATGCCCGGTTGCAAAAAGAGGATTTGATAGCGGATCCGGCCAAAGAGCACAGACTGCTGAAATCTCAGCTGTTCAAATGGGCCGCGGCTGCCGTACTGGCTCTCTGCCTTACCACCGTGGCAATCAAATTTTTCATCCCCGAACAACACAAAATGTCGTTGCTGTCGATGCGAAATGCCGATATGAACAACACCCTGGTGAAGACGCTGGAAGATGGCTCTACCGTTTATCTTGCCGGCAGCAGTTCGATATTCTATCCTGTCCGGTTTGCAAAAGATTCCCGCGAAATTACGATGCAGGGAAATGCCCTGTTCGATATTGCTAAAAATCCCCAAAAACCGTTTCGCATCGAGACAAAAAAAATTATTGTAGAGGTTTTGGGAACGGCTTTCAATGTGAAAAGCGACACGAAAGGAAGTTTTGAACTATCGGTACTCCGGGGTAAAGTGAAAGTGACTCAAAAGGATAACGGTGAGTATGCTTATGTCGTAGCGGGCGAACAGGCTACCGTAGTCGATAATCATTGGCAGAAAAAACGTTACGTCGATAATAACCTGCTCATCGGGTTTACCCGCAACATGAAATTCAAAGACGAATCTCTTGATAAAATCGTGCAGGTTATCAATTTGTATTCGCAGCGCAAAGTCTCATTAAAAGGGGAAGCCATTAAAAACCATAAACTTAACGTTAGATTCTACAATAATGACGTAGACGGAATGACCAATATCATTAGTTTGGCGTTGCACCTTAAAAGAGAGATAACACGCGATTCGATCTTTATCTCTCAACCATAATTAAACAGGATCTTAAATCTGATTGATATGAAAAAACGACTCCTGTTTCTTCATATTTTCCTTCTTACCATAACATTATTGGCTGCTCAAAACCACGAGCCGCTACACCGTTTGTTGTCTTTGCCGAAGCAAAAAAGTACGGTATACGAGCTGCTTAATAGTATCGGCGAACTTTCGGGGTACAATTTTATTTACGATAGTAAAGTTACCAACAACGAGCGCAAAGTAAAGCTCCCGGCAGGAAACTATACCCTTCAAGATGCCATTTATAGAGTGCTTGGTGACACCCATTATACCCTGACTGTGGTCAACCATTATATTCTGATTGACAGAAAAAGAGCAAATCCGGTATTATCTCCGGGAATTTCTATTCCCATGCCGCCCCGACAGGACTCGACCATCATCAATATTAGTGGAAAGGTAGTCGACAAGATAAACAACCGGCCAATTATGGACTGCACGCTGGGTATCGACGGAACCAGTATCGGGACAATTGCTAATGCCGACGGATGTTTTACCCTGAAAATGCCGGTGAAATATAAAGATGCAACGCTGCATGTATCGCATATCGGATACGAAGCCCGGCAGATTCCGGTAGCCTTTTTTGCTGAAAATGCGCGTACCATTTATATGAATCAGCGGATTGTACCCCTTCAGGAGGTAATTGTGCGTATGGTAAATCCGCGTAAAATCGTGCAGGAGATAGTAGAGTATCGTTCGAAAAACTATCCGCTGGATCCTTCGTACTTAACCTCGTTTTATCGCGAAGGAATTGAAAAGAGAAAAGATCTGCTCTATCTTTCCGAAGCTGTTTTCAAAATATTCAAACCCTCGTACGAGTCTGCTTCGGAAGGACAGATCAAATTGCTGAAAATGCGAAAGATCACCAACGAAACCAACAAAGATACGGTGGTATTGAAAATGAAAGCCGGACCGGAAGCTTCGCTGCTTATTGATCTGGTGAAGAATATTCCCGATTTTATGGATATCAGCGACGGCAATCTCTTTAATTACACAAAAATAGATATGGTGGAGTATGATTCGCATCTGGCTCATGTGGTGGCTTTTGAGCCGAAACCAGAAGTTATGGATCCCTCCTATCGCGGTCGTCTTTATATTGATGCCAATAACTCTGCACTGTTACAAGCCGACTTTGAGATCGATCCGCGACATATTGATGACGCGACCTCCTTTTTTATCGTCAAACGTAGCCGTGGCATACAGATCAAGCCTCAGCAAATCTACTACAGCGTAGCTTACAAGCAATGGAACGGCAAGTATTATGTCAGCCACCTCAGAGGCGATCTCTTTTTTAAAGTGAAGCAAAAACGCCAGCTTTTCTTTAGTCCGATGCACATCTTCTTCGAATCGGCAACATGTAAAATCGATACGATCGATGTAAAACCGTTTCCAAGACAGGAGAGGGTTCCGTTGAGCAAGATCTTTGCCGATACTCCGTTCCTATACGACAATGCTTTCTGGGGTGATTTCAATACCATACTTCCACAAGAATCGCTGAATGCAGCAATAGAAAAAATTTCGGCCAAAGTAGAAGCTTTTGCTGATGAAGAATCAACGAATCAAATGCCGGGTAAGTAACGATTGTGTGTTATGCGTTGATGTGTAAGACGAAGAGACCTACTTCCTTGCAAGGAATTGCCTCTTCGTTGTTTCGGGTATAAAAAACTCCATAAGCGATATGCCTATGGAGTTTTGCAATTTATTGTTGTAATCTTAAATTAGCCAACAAAAGCAAGAATCTCGCCTTTTTCGATAACTTCACCCTGTTTAGGATAGGTAGCGACAATTTTGCCGGCAAAAGCAGACTTAACCGGTTCGATGCCATAAATAGTCTGGATATACCCGATGGTATCTCCTTCTCTCACTGCATCGCCGATGTTAGGAGCCTTCGATGTGTCAACCACATCATATTCCCACAACATCTGTCCTTTGGCAGGGGCCTGAATGGCTTTTGCATCCGGATTCTGTTCCTGAACGGTTGTAATATCGATTTTCGGAACTTCAACCACCGGTCGTGTGATGATGATAGGTGCACCGGCTTTCGCTTTTTCAGCTTCCAGTTCAGCTTCGAAACGTTTCTTGGCACTACCGTTTTTGTAATCGCGGTACTGGCGTTCGTGCATGGCGAATTCAAACAGTTCTTCTTCGTCCTGACCAACATCCCAGCCGTTTTCTTTCATTTCGGCACGGTATTTATCCAGTTCATTGGGGAATGCATCCTGCGGGTTGCCATGATAGAATTCAAAGCCGTTTTTCTTAACAAGTTCTTTGATTTCGGGAGCCAGTTCGCCGGGAAGATTACCGCATTTGCCCAGAATCATATCCCATGCATTTTTATCGATAGTTGTCCAGCGTGCTTCGCCTTTCAGGATGTGCATTACGTTCATCAATGCGATGTTCTTCACATACTGGCTGAACGGAGTTACCAAAGGAGGATAACCCAAACGAGGCCAAATATATTCAACTTCCTGGAACAAAAGAACTACCAGTTCGTTAAGCGTTACTTCGCGTTTTTTCTGAGAGCGAAGAGCCATGTTGATAGCTCCGTGCATTGCTTTCAGGTCGGACATCATAGATCCCATCATGCCACCGGGCAGACCGCAACCAACCAGCAAAGAGGTCATGTGTTTGTTGCCCGGATCAATGAAGTAACCGAGGAAATCGTCGATGAACGATTGAGTCATCGAACGGGCTTCCATGTAAGCTTTCATGTTGATGTCGGGTACTGAGAAACCTGCATTTTTCAACATAGCCTGAATAGTAATCACGTCAGGATGAACCATACCCCAGGAGAGCGGTTCCATTGCCACGTCGAGGTAATCGGCACCGGCACGGGCTACTTCGAGCATCGAAGCTACCGAGAAACCGGGTCCTGTGTGACCGTGATACTGAATTTTGATATGCGGATGACGTTTTTTGATAGCAGCAGTCAGTTCGCCCAGAAAAGCGGGACGACCGATGCCGGCCATATCTTTCAGACAGATTTCGTCGCAACCGAACTCAACCACTTTGTCCACCATTGCCAGATAGTAATCTACAGTATGGATCGGTGAGTTAGTGATACAGCAGGCAACCTGCGAAATCATGCCGGCTTCTTTTGCATATTTTACCGACAATTCGAGGTTACGGGTATCGTTCAAACCACAAAAAGAACGGGAAATGTTTGTACCCTGAGCATGTTTTACTTTGAAAAACAGCTGACGTACATCGGCAGGCACAGGGAACATACGGAGGCCGTTAAGACCACGTTCCAGCATGTGTGTCTGTATTCCGACATCGTTGAAGGGCTTTGTCCATTCACGAACGGCTTTGTTGGGGTTTTCACCGAAGAGCAGATTTACCTGCTCAAAAGCACCTCCGTTAGTCTCAACACGGGCAAAACAACCCATATCGATGATAACAGGTGCGATTTTTGTAAGTTGATCAACACGTGGCACATACTTCCCAGAAGCTTGCCACATGTCGCGGTACACTAAACTGAATTTTATTTCGCGTGACATATAAGTAAGTGATGTTTGTTTTGCCACAAAGTTAACCAAAAAACCAGCTTTAGCATGTATTTTTGATGTTTATTATTTCTTAAAAATCACCTAATCAAATTGCACAATTGTGTGGTATTTGTGCATGGTTTTGAGGCATTTGAAGTAAAAACCGGATAGTTGCCGTGTAAAACAATTTTCTTGTCCTTTTGAACGTTGAAAAACTTTAAAAAGGGGGGGATGTGTCTTTCTTCGGTTTTGATTCCGGAATCAAAAATCAAGAATCATTTTTTATGTTTTTTCGCCATTGATTATTGGCTACCTTTGTGTCTCATTTTTCATTTATGGCACTATTTCTCTTCGTCCTGATTATTGTTTTTGTGGCAGCCGACTACCTCTTGGAGCAGACGTTGTCTGCACTCAACAGAGGCCGTCTATCACCTGTTATTCCTGCCAAACTGGTTGGTATTTACGATCAGGAAAAATATGCGAAGCAACAAAATTATTCACTGGCAAACAGCCATTTTGAGGATTTTGCCCGGCTTTTTACCCTGGCTCTCGAGCTGGGAATGTTGTTTCTCGATGGCTTTGCCTGGGTCGACGATATTGTCCGTAGTATAAGCGATAATGACATTGTTATTTCATTGCTCTTTTTCGGCATTCTTTTTATTGGAAATGAAATACTGACTCTGCCTTTTGCTATCTACTCAACTTTTATAATCGAAGAACGATTCGGGTTTAATAAGACAACAGCAAAAACATTTATTTTAGATTCGATCAAATCGTTGTTACTTGGCATTGTCGTAGGCGGTGGCATTCTGGCACTTATTTTATGGCTTTATCAACAATTAGGCGACCACTTCTGGCTGGCCACCTGGGGGGCAATTTCGTTGTTCTCGCTCATTATGTTGCTTTTCTATTCCGAATGGATCGTCCCTCTTTTCAATAAACAGAAACCGCTCGAAGAGGGCGAACTTCGTACCGCGATTGAAGCATTTGCCGGTAAGGCCGGATTCGGTTTGAAAAACATCTTCGTGATCGACGGATCGAAAAGGAGCACCAAAGCCAATGCCTATTTTACCGGTTTCGGAAAGAAGAAACGGGTGGTGCTTTACGATACGCTTATCGAGCAGCTGACCACGGAAGAGGTAGTTGCCGTGTTGGCGCATGAGGTGGGCCACTACAAGAAAAAACACGTTATCTCATCACTTATCTTATCGTTTGCTCAATCGTTTGTTCTGCTTTATATTTTGTCGCTATTCCTTCGTTTGCCAATCTCTTCCGAAGTGCTGAACGCATCAGAACCATCGTTTCATATCGGAGTCGTGGTATTTGGTTTGCTTTATCAGCCTATCTCCATTGTGCTGGGACTGATCATGAATGTCTTCTCGCGAAAGCATGAGTATGAGGCCGATGCATTTGCTGCTCAATACGGACTGGGAGAGGCGCTTATCAGCGGATTGAAGAAAATATCGGTACAGGCATTAAGCAACCTCAATCCTCATCCGGCCTACGTTTTCGTGCATTATTCCCATCCTACATTGTTGCAACGAATGGAGAGAATACAGCAACAGGAGTAGTTGTTTGCCGGTTAATGCCGATAGCAGATGAGGTTTTATCGGTTTCCAGGTGACAATTAATTATCTTTGCTCTTCTTCATTTCTAATCTATAAAAATCACATAATTTATGAGCTACCTTATCAAACCGAAAAATTACACCCCCATTCTCAATCTGCAGCAAACGGAATTGGGAATTTCAAAAATCAAAGATTTTTTTCAGGCCAATTTGTCGGCAGAGCTACGCCTGCGTCGTGTGACGGCGCCCCTTTTTGTGTTGCAGGGTACCGGTATCAACGATGATCTGAACGGAGTAGAACGGGCTGTGAACTTTCCCATAAAAGATATGGGCGATGTTCGTGCCGAAGTGGTACACTCGCTCGCCAAATGGAAACGCGTCACATTGGCCGATTACCATATAGAGCAGGGTTACGGTATCTACACCGACATGAATGCCATTCGGGCCGACGAAGAACTGGGCAATCTCCACTCGCTTTATGTCGACCAGTGGGATTGGGAGAGAGTCATGTCGGCAGAAGAACGTAATATCGGTTTTTTGAAGTCGGTTGTCCGCAGAATTTACAGCACACTGCTTCGTACCGAATATCTGGTATCGGAAAGTTTTCCTGAAATCAAGCCTGTATTGCCTGCTGACATTACCTTTATTCATGCCGAAGAGCTGCGCAAGCTCTATCCTGATCTTTCGCCCAAAGAACGTGAATATAACATAGCCAAACAATACGGTGCGGTATTTATAATAGGCATTGGAGGTCTGCTCGGCGATGGGAAGAAACATGACGGCCGCGCTCCGGATTATGACGACTGGACTACTCCCGGCGAGAAAGGGCTGCCGGGACTCAACGGAGATATCATTCTCTGGAATTCCGTGCTCGAAATTCCCTTCGAGATCTCTTCAATGGGTATACGGGTGGATAAAGCCGCGTTACTTAAACAGCTCGAGATGGAGGGAAAAACAGAGCGTCTTGCCATGTATTTCCACAAACGACTCATGGAAGATTCGTTACCATTGTCAATTGGAGGTGGTATCGGCCAGTCGCGTCTCTGCATGTTCTTCCTGCGAAAAGCACATATCGGCGAAATTCAGGCAAGTATCTGGCCCGAAACAATGTATACACAGTGCCGCGCTTTGAATATCAATCTGATATAATCTCTAATTTGTCAGGTAACCGCCGTTAAGCCGTGTTTACCACAACAAACAGAGCCGGTTTAAAACAGAAAGGAGACTCTCTTATTTTCATAGAGAGTCTCCTTTTATTGTGTTTGATTTAGCGCGATTTTATTCTATAATCTTTTTGAATAGTTCCTTCATCGCAACTTTCTGTCCGATTAACTCATGCAGTTTTTCCACCGGAACGCGTTCCTGCTGCATGGTGTCGCGGTAACGAATGGTTACGGTGTTATCGGTTAGTGAATCATGATCCACTGTCACGCAGAAAGGGGTACCGATGGCATCCTGACGACGGTAGCGTTTTCCGATAGAGTCTTTTTCGTCGTACTGGCATTTGAAATCGAACTTCAGGCTGTTCATGATTTCGCGTGCTTTCTCGGGCAGACCGTCTTTTTTTACCAGGGGCAAAACAGCCAGTTTGACCGGAGCCAACACTGCCGGAAGCTTCAATACTACGCGGCTCTCTCCGTTTTCAAGCTGCTCTTCGGTATACGAAGCGGCCATGATGGAAAGGAACGTACGGTCGACGCCGATGGAGGTTTCGATCACATACGGAGTGTACGATTCGTTGAGCTCGGGATCGAAATATTTGATACTTTTGCCCGAATATTTTTCGTGGCTGCTCAGGTCGAAATTAGTACGGGAGTGAATTCCTTCCACCTCCTTAAAGCCGAACGGCATCTCGAATTCGATATCGGTAGCGGCATTGGCATAGTGTGCCAGTTTGTCGTGATCGTGAAAACGGTATTTTTGGTCGCCCAGACCAAGCGCTTTATGCCATTTCAAACGGGTTTCCTTCCACTTTTTGAACCATTCCATTTCGGTGCCAGGACGTACGAAGAACTGCATCTCCATCTGCTCGAATTCGCGCATACGGAAGATGAACTGACGGGCAACGATTTCGTTACGAAACGCTTTACCGATCTGAGCAATACCGAAAGGAATCTTCATTCGACCAGTTTTCTGTACGTTGAGGTAGTTCACAAAAATACCCTGAGCCGTTTCGGGCCGGAGATAGATTTTCATCGAACCGTCGGCAGTAGAACCCATTTCGGTAGAGAACATCAGGTTGAACTGGCGAACGTCGGTCCAGTTTTTGGTTCCGCTGATAGGACAAACCACATCATAGTCGACAATAATTTGTTTCAACTCTGCCAGATCGCTATCATTCAATGCTTTTACAAAACGGCTGTGAATTTCGTCACGTTTTGTCTGGTGTTCCAGAACACGCGGATTAGTTTGACGATAAAGAGTCGCGTCGAATGATTCGCCGAAACGTTTGGCCGCTTTTTCTACCTCTTTTTCAATTTTATCGTCGTATTTTGCCAGCAGATCTTCAATCAGCACATCGGCACGGTAGCGTTTTTTAGAGTCTTTGTTGTCGATGAGCGGATCGTTGAAAGCATCCACGTGACCCGAAGCTTTCCAGGTGGTAGGGTGCATAAAGATGGCAGCATCGAGGCCAACTACGTTTTCGTGGAGCAACACCATGCTGTCCCACCAATATTTTTTGATATTGTTTTTCAGTTCAACGCCGTTCTGTCCGTAATCGTATACGGCTGCAAGTCCGTCGTAAATTTCGCTCGAAGGGAATACAAAACCGTACTCTTTACAGTGCGCTACTAATTTTTTAAAAACATCTTCTTGTTGTGCCATTATTGTAAAATGTTGAATCGTTGATTTGCTAACTCGAAAATCTATACTGTCAGAATAACAATATTGCTTCTGATTTGAAAGTAAACAGGCAAAAGCCAATACATTCGGTGTTAAAAACAGGACTGCAAAGTTACGATTTTTTTGTCATTCGTAAAACGATTACCTTTGCATTCTATTTGAATGATTATGAGAATATTTTGCTCCCTTTTCGCTTATCTTTTTGCCGCCGCCGTTTCCGCCTCATCTCCTCAGATAGTTGACTATACATCCCAAATAAAATTCGGTCATCAGACGGAATTGTCGAGAATTGTTGATGTAATTGTTATTCATTCAACGTATTGTACCGAAGGCGATCCGTATAATGTTGAACATGCAATTGCTGTTTTCCGGCAGTACAAAGTGGCATCTCACTATATGATTGACCGGGAGGGAGTAATCTATCGTCTTGTAGCAGAGAAAAATATTGCTTATCACGCCGGAAAAAGCATTCTTCCGCAAAACGGGCGTAAAATGCTCAATAACTATTCTATTGGCATCGAACTCCTCAACTCCCCCACCGACCCGCCTACCGACTTGCAATATCAATCATTAGCCGATCTGGTAAAAGATATCAAATCCCGTTATCAGATCAACTATATCGTAGGCCACAGGGATATAGCGCCCGATCGCAAGACCGACCCCTGGCTGTTTGATTGGGTGAAATTTAACGGAATGATTCGATAAGAATTAAAATGCCTCCATTGCAGTCAGGAAGAACTGAACGCCTTTATCGACGTTGGTGTGTGTGATATCCCAGCGTCCGCTAACGTTGATTTTCCCCCGTATTATTTTGAACCGGATGCCGGCCCCGTAAGATGTTTTCAGCCGGTTAATCATTAGGTCGTTGCTATTCAGCACATCTCCCGAAGAGGCAAAAACGGCTCCCCGCAGCATCTTATAAATAGGGAACCGGTATTCTCCCTGCAACGCAGCCATTACATTATCGCGAAAAAGATCACTGGGGATACCTCGTAAAAGTTGATTGCCGCCAATGGTGGTTAGCATTTGGAATGGAATTGCATTCCCAAGTCGCCAGTCGGTGACGAATTGCCATGCAAAAACATGCTGCTTGTACAAAGCAATATATTGCCGGAAATCCAGGTTGATTTGCACAATATTGTATGTGCTTCTCCAGATCGGATCGTAATGGACAAGACTGGCGCTGCCCAGAATTCCTTTCGTCGGATAAAAGAGATCGTTGCGCGAATCGTACGTGATTACACCTCCCACGCCCAGCAAAAAATAGGGTTTCCAGCCGGCAACATGAACACCCATTGCCCTGAACTTCAAACTGTCGTCCAGTAGCGGCTTCTCACTTCGGAGCGCAATATGGAGACCCATACTGAGATGCTTGTCGATAAAGCGCTGGAATTGAAAATAAAACGAGTAATTACGAGAAGTGTATGCAATGGGAGTCGGCAATAATTTTCTTCGATTATTCCCGATTCCAAGAAAACTGGTCGGAAAATTTTGCACGGAGATATTGCCGAAAACAGTCCATTTACCTCCTCCGCCTAAATAGAGGTGGGGAGATAAACTGACAGAATATTGTTGTTTTTGCGTGAATGTCTGGCTGAAAGTAAAATTGCTGATTTTTGTAGAATCGATAAAGCGGAAATAGTATCCCCCATTAAGGCCAAATTGATTTCCTGTCTCCGTTTGATATGAAAGCGTAGGAATAACATAGAAATTTAGGCGTGCGAATCGATTCAGCAGCGAGTCGACGTTCAATCCGTAAGCAGAATAAAGCGTCAGCCCAAATATGGCCACAGCCAATGTGTATCGTTTTCCCATCATCTTTCAATATTCGGCTGAATAAGTTCATCCCTACGTAAAACGAATGGTTACGACTAAAATTATTTCAATAAGAAATTTTTAAAGTCGGTAAACTCTTTTGAAAGTTCGATGCTGAGTTTTTCTCCTTTCATAAACTTCTGTAACTTTTCAGGGATTGCAACCTTTTCGCCAATGATTGCTTCGACGGTTCCGACAAATTTTGCGGGATGAGCCGTTTCGAGGAACAGGCCGGTTTCACCCTCTTTCAGGTACTCTTTCAGAGCCTGATAACCGCACGCGCCGTGCGGATCGAGCAGATAACCGGTCGATTGGTAACAGCTCTTCACGGTTGCACTGATCTGTTTGTCGAGGTAACGACAGCCCGAAATGTCAGCCGAAATTTTTTCATGCGAATTGCCGTAGAGGTCGAGCACGCGGGCAAAATTGCTGGGGTCACCCACATCCATAGCGTTAGCAATGGTTGCTACCGAAGGACGGGGAGCGTATTTTCCCGTTTCGAGATATTGTAAGAAAATGTCGTTCTGGTTATTGGCGGCAATAAAGCGTTTGACTGGCAATCCCATCCGTTTGCCAAAAAGTCCGGCGGTGATGTTGCCGAAATTACCGCTCGGCACGCAAATCACCAGATTGTCGGCTTTGCCCTGTTTTTTGAGCTGGGCATAAGCATTGAAATAGTAAAATGCCTGCGGAAGAAAACGGGCCACGTTGATGGAGTTGGCCGAGGTCAGGTTCAGTCTGGCATTCAGCTCTTCATCCATGAAGGCCGATTTTACGAGGCGCTGGCAATCGTCGAACGTACCGTCAATTTCCAGAGCGGTGATATTTTTACCCAGCGTGGTGAACTGTTTCTCCTGAATTTCGCTTACCAACCCTTTGGGATAGAGCACATAAACATGAATTCCCTCTACGCCGAGGAATCCGTTGGCAACAGCACTTCCGGTATCGCCCGAAGTAGCCACCAACACGTTGACGTCGGTTTGTCCTTGTTTTTTGATGAAATATCCCAGCAAACGAGCCATAAAGCGGCCTCCCACGTCTTTGAAGGCGAGTGTCGGACCGTGGAAAAGTTCAAGGCTGTAGATGTTCTCTTCCACCTTGACAACCGGCGTTTCAAAACTGAGCGTATCGTACACGATTTGCTTCAGCGTATCGGCCTCGATATCTTCTCCGAAAAATGCATCGGCAACGCGGTAGGCAATTTCCTGAAAAGAGAGCTGGTCGATCGTTTCAAAAAATCCGGCAGGCAAAGCCTTGATTTTTTCAGGCATGTAAAGCCCTTTATCGGGAGCTAGTCCTTTCACAACGGCCTCTTGCAACGAAGCTATCGGCGACTGGTGGTTGGTGCTGTAATAGTTCATCTATCAATTTGAAAATTTGAAAATTTGAAAATGACCCAACTCGATGATTTGCAAATTGACACATTTTCAAATTATCGAATTGATTACTCTTTGTGTCTCTTTTTCAGTTCGTTTGCTAAATCTTCGATGCGGTATCCCTTCGATGTCAGCAGCACGATGAGGTGATAAATCAGGTCGGAAGCTTCGTAAATCAGGCGGTCATCTGTGCCGTTGGTGGCTTCGATAACAGTCTCAACGGCCTCTTCGCCCACCTTTTGAGCCATGCGGTTGATGCCTTTGTTGAACAACGAAGTGGTGTACGACCCTTCGGGCATCTCTTTTTTGCGCTTGTCGATGAAGTCCTGCAAATAAGCAAGGAACTGTATATCGTTACTGTTGGTTTCTCCCCAGCAGGTGTCGTCGCCGGTGTGACAAACCGGACCTACCGGATGCACTTTGATGAGCAAGGTGTCGTTATCGCAATCGGGAGCCATCGAAACGACATTCAAGAAATTGCCGCTCTCTTCTCCTTTTGTCCACAGACGGTTTTTGGTACGGCTGAAAAATGTAACCTGTTTGGTTGTCACGGTTTTTTCGTAAGCCTCTTCGTTCATGTATCCCAACATGAGCACCTTATTGGTTACGGCATCCTGAATGATGGCAGGAATCAAGCCGTTGCCTTTCGCGAAATCTAATTTCATACTATAATAATTTTTTCGTCTAAGGAAGTATGGAACTCTCCCGTAAAACGGGATTCGTTTCATAATCGTCGTTTGAAAGAGAAATGAATCTTTCTTTTATATAAATCGTTGTAATTCTGATAGTTTAATTCGTCCTTCGTAAATGGCCTTGCCGAATACCACCGACGGAATTCCCGCTTCATCGAGTGCTTCGATGTCGGCGATGTCGCTCACTCCGCCACTTGCAATCAGTTGCAAAGCCGGAAAATGAGCCATTATTTTTTTATAAAGATCGACCGAAGTACCCGTCAACATGCCGTCTTTGGCAATGTCGGTACACAGCACCTTCTGGATTCCTTGTTTGCAATAGCCTTCGATAAACGGCATCAGGTCGTTATCGGTTGTCTCGAGCCAGCCGCTTACGGCAATTTTTTCGTTGTGCACGTCGGCGCCCAGAATAATTCGCTCCGCACCGTAACGTTCGATCCAGTGCGAAAAAACCTCCGGCTGTTTCACGGCGATACTGCCGCCGGTTACCATAGCCGCTCCGCATTCAAAGGCAATGCGCAGGTCGTCGTCGCTTTTGAGGCCACCTCCGAAATCGATCACCAAATCGGTATGCGTAGCAATGGTTTCCAGCACTTTATGATTGACAATGTGCTGCGCTTTTGCACCATCGAGATCGACCACATGCAAACGGCAGATACCGGCATCGGCAAATTCTTTTGCCACCTCGAGAGGTTGCTCGTTATATACTTTTTTTTGCTGGTAATCGCCCTGAGAAAGCCGTACACATTTGCCATCAATGATGTCGATGGCAGGAATAATTTCAATCATCTACTGGTCAATCAAAAACGTTTTAATAACTTTGCAAAGTTACTCTTTTTCGCCCGAATTCTTTGTATAAAGTACTGTTGCTTTGTCATGTGGATATAAGAACCAGACAAATAATATGTTATCGTAGAGCATATTTTATGTATTGTTGGAATTTAGGGTTGAAAATGAATAGGATGCGAAAAAATATACCGAATATTTATACACAAACAAGAACATAAAAGCGAGTATGAAGAAAATTTTATTTGTACTTTTTTTAGGAGTGATCACGGACTGTTTGCTTGCTCAAACGGCACCAGCGGGTTCTAATCAGGAATCTTCCGACAGAGGCTATATCGTCAAACTGGGTCAAACAGCGCCCGGGTTCACCATGACGCTTACCGACGGGCGTACGGTAAATCTCTGGTCGCTACGGGGAAAAGTGGTGATGCTTCAGTTTACGGCAAGTTGGTGCAGCGTTTGCCGTAAGGAGATGCCTTTTATCGAACGCGATATCTGGCAACGCTGGAAATCGAATCCTTCGTTTGCACTCTATGCCATCGACCGTGACGAACCGCTCGATGTGGCGAAAAATTTCGTCCTGACAACGGGAATTACCTACCCGATGGCGCTCGATCCGGGAGCAGCTCATTTTCAGCTTTATGCCGATAAGGAAGCCGGGGTTACCCGCAACGTCATCATCGATAAAGAGGGAAGAATTGTCTTTATGACACGGCTCTACAACGAAACCGAGTTTAAGGCGATGGTGGCCAAACTTGAGGAGCTATTGAAGTAGTTTCGTCAGTCGAAAACGTATAATTTGGACGGAGATGTCCGTTCGAGGGTGACCAGTTCAACATCTTTCCCGATAATGATCCCCTTGTCGGACAACAGTTCGCTTACCGTGCAATAGGCCAGTTCCGGCAGATTGTTCGAATGGCTCAGGTGGCAGAGGTAGATGTATTCCAGTTTGTCCGAATAATTATCGGCCAGAAAACGACCGGCATCGCTGTTGCTCAGGTGACCGGTGTTGCTACGAATGCGCTCTTGCAGCATATACGGATAGGGTCCGTTTGCCAGCATCTCTTCATCGTAGTTGGCCTCGAGAACCAGGTAGTTGGCTTCGGCAATGTAGCGTGCCGAATTCTCACAGACATATCCCAGGTCGGTAGCCAGTGTAAATACTTTATCTTTATATTCGACACAATAGCCGACATTATCGGTTCCATCGTGAGAAACCTCAAACGCCGTTACCCGCCAATCGCCGATAACCATCGGTTCCTCTTTTCGGATCTCACGTTGCCCGGCCTGAAACTGCTCCCCCATTTGTTGCAACTGGGCAATCGAAGAGAGCGTCTCTTTGGTGCCGTATATTGGTACCAGCATTTTTTCCACCAACGGTTTAACAGATTTGATATGATCGAAATGGTCGTGGGTGATAAAAACGCCCAGAATATCCGAAAAATCCATTCCGATCTCTTTCAACCGCTTCTTCATGGTGCGGATGCCGATTCCGGCATCTATCAGTATTCCTTGCGAAGCATTGCCTACAAAGAAGCAGTTTCCGTTGCTTCCACTTGCAAAACTGATAAACCGTAATCTATCCATCATCTGTGTTTTAAATTTGGAGTGCAAAGGTAACAAAAATTGGGTTGACGGCATCTTAAAAAAATGGATTGGCAACACGAACCGGTTTTTTTCTTAAATTTGCGTTACCTACTGATTTATTTAAAATGAACCGTATTAAAAATATAATCGGAGATTTGAGTTCCGTTTTGCCGGCAAATGAAGCGCGTGCTGTTGCCATAACTCTGTGCGAACACGTTACCGGTTTGTCTCGGGCTCAGTTGCTTTCGGACAACTCTCTGGTTTTTACTACAGAACAAGAGCAAATTATTTCGCAGCAAGTAGCACGCCTCAAAAACCACGAACCGTTGCAATACGTGCTGGGCGAGACCGAATTCTTTGGCCTCAACATGAAAGTTGACCGCCGCGTGTTGATTCCGCGCCCCGAAACGGAAGAGCTGGTTGAGTGGATTATTAATGACTGGAAAGATATTCCCTGCCGTATCGCAGATGTTTGTACCGGAAGCGGTTGCATTGCCATCGCCTTGGCAAAGAATCTGCCGGATGCCACGCTATCGGCCTACGACATATCGGAAGATGCCCTGACCCTGGCTCGTGAGAACAGCCGCCTGAACGAAACGAATGTCCGCTTTTTTTGTGCCGATGCCTTGTCTGACAAATGGATCGACCCTCTTGATACGCTTGATGTGATCGTGAGTAATCCTCCCTATGTACTTGAAAGCGAAAAGTTGTCTATGCAACCAAATGTACTGGATTATGAGCCTTCGATTGCCCTTTTTGTGCCCGATACCGACCCGTTGTTGTTTTACGAAGCGATTGGTAAAAAGGCACTTGTCTCGCTGAAACACGAAGGGGCTCTTTATGTCGAAATAAACCGGGAAAAAGGGAAAGAAACCGTCGTGCTGTTCCGACAGATGGGGTTCGGGTTTGTAGAACTGCGTACCGATCTGTTTGGCAATGCACGAATGATAAAGGCAGTGAAAAATTGATAATGACCGATGCCGAGATATGGAAATTGCGTATGATTTTTTATTGAAGAAAGCGGCTGCTTATTGTTCGAAACAGGAAACGTGCACTGCCGATGTCGAGACCAAGCTTCTGACCTGGGGCGCGGATGCCGGTCAGAAAGAGAAAATCGTTTCGTATCTTGTTGAACAAAAATATATTGATAATGAGCGCTTTTGCCGGGCGTTTGTCAACGACAAATTACGGTTCAACAAATGGGGAAAGATCAAAATAGGGCAGGCACTGCGAATGAAGCAAATTCCCGATACTATCCAGCAGGGGGTTTTCGGCGAAATGGATGTATCTTTGTACGAGAAAATACTCGATGAACTGTTGCATAAAAAAGTTCGTGAAATCAAAGCATCAGGCAGTTACGAAAGACGAGGAAAATTACTGAATTTTGCTTTGCAGCGAGGCTTTGAATATGCTATAGCCGAGCGTTTGATAAACAAAATGAATTTGTGAGACGAAACCGGAACCATTTGCATCTTTTAAACAGTTGACGAGTTAACTGGTTGACAAGTTTACCCGTTAACAAGGTTTTAAATTACGGTTGCCAGATGCCCGGTACGTTGCCGCAAAAATTAAACCGAAAACAATTGAGCGATGAATGAATTTTTAGCATTGGAAGAAGATATCGTCAAGATGTTGCGTACGGTTTTCGATCCCGAAATACCGGTCAACGTGTACGATCTTGGCTTGATTTATAAAGTGGATATCGGAGAGGGTGGCAATGTCAGTCTTGACATGACCCTGACGGCTCCCGGATGTCCGGCCACCGATTTTATTCTGGAAGATGTAAGAATGAAAGTAGAATCTGTGGAAGGCGTTAAGAGTTTGAACATCAATCTCGTGTTCGATCCCCCCTGGGATCGGGATATGATGAGCGATGAAGCAAAACTTGAACTGGGTTTACTTTAAGAGCAAAAGATTAAACAAATTATTTGTTTCTAAGTCAAAATTGTGAAGAATCACTACTCGGAAACTTAATAACACAGTTATGAAAACTCTATTGAAACTGTTTGTGGGATGCATGTTGGGAGTAACTCTTTCGTCATGTTATGTTACAGGTGCATTATCGGATGATTACGGAGAAGCATACGTCAATTACTATCCATACTATTTTTGTCCGGATATGAACTTCTACTACAATCCCGATTTGAATATATACTGGTGGCATCAGGAAGGAATGTGGCTCTCGGGTCCCCGGCTTCCCTATTCGTATCACGTAAGTTACAACGCCACTTATTTTATCGTATCGGTGTCTGACCGTAATCCTACGCGATACTATTCTCAGCATATCAGCGAGTATCGCCGTGGAGATTACAACCGCTCCATGTACCATTATGGAGACAGGCCGATGCAGAGTTTGAGGAGTTATCGTCCGGACAGAGCCCCTTCCGGATACCGCAGAAGCGGCCAAAACGACGATATTTACTCTCCCCGCAGGAGTTCGGGTTACGATAATCGCGGGACACGGGGCAATACGGTACCACAAAACAACGGAAGCCGTTCGTCGGATAACTGGCAAAACGGATCGCGCAATAATGGAGTGCAACCGGCTAACCGGCCCACCGGCGATAGTAACCAGCCTGACAGAACACCGCAATATGACAGGAATAGTGTCATCCCGGCCCGCCCGTCAACCCGGCCGTCGTCAGACAATACGAATTCGGTAGATGGCCGTCGTCAGGGAGGTTCGAGACAACAATCCGGATCGGATCGACAGAATCCTTCGCAACAACCGGCAACAAACTATCGACAAGACAATAGTGGTTCCGGTTGGCCCAACAGGACACAACCAAACAACAACACCTACCAGAACCGGCAAACTGCCCGTCCGTCATCAGACAATACCAATTCGTCGGAAGGCAGCCGTCAGGGGGGATGGAGGCAACAATCCGGATCGGATCGACCGGCTCCTTCGCGTCAGCCATCAACCGAAACGATACAAAGACAACCGCAGGCACAGCCGGCCAACAACGATCAGAGACGACCGCAAAGCAGGGATGCAGTCCAACCGCGTCAGCAAGGAAGCCGTGCGCAGCCACAAAGCGCCCCTGCACCAGCAGTCAGCAGAGAGGCTCCTAAAAAAGCGGAAGAGGCATCGAAATAAATAACATGGCAGGGTATCCTGCATATATGAAAGCAGCACAATAACGAGTGAAACGTATCTATTTTGCATCAGACGCCCATTTAGGGTCACGACTTGTAGAGAATCCCCGCGAGCACGAACTGAAACTTGTCCGTTGGCTCGATTCTATCAAAGAGGATGCTTCCGAATTGTACCTGTTGGGCGACATGTTCGACTTCTGGTATGAATATAAAACAGTTGTTCCGAAAGGATTTACCCGATTTTTAGGCAAGCTTGGAGAATTGTCGGACAGGGGCATAAAAATTCACTATTTCACCGGCAATCACGACATGTGGACGTTCGGTTATCTGGAGCATGAGATCGGACTGACAGTGCACCGTGAGCCTGAAATCGTTGAATGGGACGGCAAGCGGCTTTACCTGGCTCACGGCGATCGTCTGGGCGATCATACCCTGAGTGTGAAGATCATTCAGTCTGTCTTTCACAATAAAATTTGCCAGAACCTTTTTTCGTATATACCTCCCCGACTGGGGCTCGGATTCGGGTTGGGATGGTCAAAGTCCAACCGCAAAAAGCCCAAGCGGGATGACTATGCCGAATATCTCGGCGAGGATAAAGAGTGTTTGGTTCGTTATGCCAAAGCATTTCCTGAAAGCGAAAAGATCGATCTTTTCGTGTTTGGGCACCGCCATATCTTACTCGATCTGATGCTGAAAAACGATAGCCGGGTCTGCATCATCGGCGACTGGTATACACAATTTACCTACGGCGTTTTTGAAGAGGGTAATTTTTACCTCGAACATTTTGAAGCAGACAACTAAAAAGAGTTACCCGCATGGAAATTATATTTGCAACCAACAACGATCATAAACTGCACGAAGTATCTGAATATCTCAAGCATACATACAAAATAGTGAGCCTGAAAGAGATCGGCTGTTTTGACGACATTCCCGAAACGGCAGATACGCTGGAAGGAAATGCACTGCTGAAGGCCCGTTATGTACACGAACGCTTCGGGAAAGATTGCTTTGCCGACGATACCGGGCTGGAAGTGGAAGCGCTGAATAATGCCCCCGGGGTTTACTCGGCCCGATATGCCGGTGCCGATAAAGATGCAGGAGCCAATATGCGAAAGCTATTGGCAGAACTATCGGACGAGCCGAACAGGAAAGCCCGTTTCCGGACGGTCATTGCCCTGATAAAAGGGGGAAAGGAATATTTGTTTGAAGGAGAAGTGCGCGGTATTATCCTGCATGAACCAAAGGGAGTTAACGGATTCGGATACGATCCGGTGTTTATGCCTGAAAACTATGACAAAAGTTTTGCCGAGCTTGATCTGTCGGTCAAAAATACGATTAGTCACAGAGCAAATGCTGTGAAAAAACTGGTCGAATTTTTGCAAAAAAACAATTAACTGGTATATTTTCAGCAATTTACATATTGGATTGATTTTTTGTCGAAATTGCTTACATTTGTGTTGAAAAACATGTTTTTATGGCACCGAAACAGACAACGGATTTGTCCATCCTGTCTCTTCCCGGAATTTGGGATGTGTTGACCGGAGAACAACTGGATTATTTACGAAACAATTCGGAGATACAGCAGTTCAAGCGCAATGAAATGATCTACTGTGAAGGAGAAACTCCAACTCATCTGCTTTGCTTAGTCAAAGGAAAGGTGAAGATATACAAAGACGGAGTGGGTGGGCGCAGTCAGATTGTCAGGATGATCAAACCGATCGACTATTTTGGTTACCGGGCCTTTTTCGCCGAAGAACCCTACCTTACGGCAGCTTGCGCTGTAGATGCCTCTATCATCTTCATGGTGCCTTCAGAAGTGATAATCAAGCTTTTGAAAGAAAACAACGATCTTGCCTTCTTCTTTATTAAAGCCATGGCAATCGATCTGGGCATTGCCGATACGCGTACAGTCAATCTCACACAAAAACATATTCGTGGCCGTTTGGCAGAGTCGATACTTTTTCTGATTGACAGTTACGGACTTGAAGAAGATGGCGCAACGCTCAATATTTACCTCTCACGTGACGATTTGGCCAGCCTGTCCAACATGACCACCTCAAATGCCATTCGTACCCTATCCAATTTTGCAATAGAAAAAATTATTGCTGTCGATGGTCGGAAAATCAAGATTATTGATGAAGAAAGATTACGCAAAATCAGCAAAATCGGGTAATTCGGAAGCGAAGTCAGTTGTCCCGTATGCTGCCTCCAATTTACGCAAAAACAACAGTTTGATTTTTTTATCCCTTTTGTTTTTCTCTGTTTTATTGTCTGGTTGTAATAACTCCGACAGCGATATAAAAGCAATCTGGAGCTACGAACAAAATCAGGTATCCGATCCCGATTTTCAGTTTTATCCCCTCGAAACAAAAACGCTTGGACAAATTACCGTCAAAGACAGCCTCGCTTTTATAGAGAAATCTCTGGCGCAACCGGTGACCTCTCTTCTGAAGCAAAATAGCCGGACACTGCAGGAATTGTTGCAGATGCAGACGTTGTATGTGAAATACGATATGGAGACTCTGCGCGAAAACCTATCGACGGAGATCGGGCAGCTGGAGTCGAGCCAGAAATGGCTGAATGGCATGAAAGCCCAGATAGAGAGTTATCGCAGCATGTCACCCGACAAAGTATTGGTTCGCCGCGTGGAGTGCCGGTTTCAGTACACAGTGCCGCTCTCTTCTCAGAAAGCCGAAAAAGATAAAATTTACTTCATTCATGCCACAACCGGTCATGTGATTCTGGCACAGGACAAAGCTTCCGGGAAAACGGGTTCCGTACATTGAAACAGAACCGTGGCACGGTTTTTGCGACTGGTTAAGCAATGCTTTTTGTCGACCTAAAAGAGAAAAAGTGTCGTTTTATATTACCTTAGCAAACTGATTAATCCATTACCCCATATGATGATAAACGAGATGCAGCATACTGCCGCCGAAATTTTGATACACCTCAAAAACAGGCGGCTTAAACAAGCTATCGATTCGCTACGAAACTGGCTTCAAACCGTTCATCTTGTTGAATATGTCGATCAGGTTGACGAGTTGGAGAATAACTACCGCCTGATGCTTCAGTATGCTGTGGATGGCGTAGATGATCCGCAGCGTGAGTCGGTCTATCACAACCTTGTGAAAAAAGCGTTTTTGCTGACCGATACGATCAAGGAGGAGCTTTTTACCAAATTTTCCAACGGTTACGACTATTCGCAAATTCGGTATCATCGTCCGCAACTGCGAAGCCTGAGGGCAATTGTATCGGCTCTGGAAGAGCAATCGACCAATAAAGAGGTTGCTTTCCTGATAGAAGAGGGGTTGAATCAGCAGGTAAACAAACAGGAACAAATTGTATCGCACGAACAGACACGCCTCGAGATGTTCCGGTCGTTGTGGTTGATACAGGAGGTAGATGCCGATAGTTTCAATCTGTTGCTCGCCAGCGATGTGATCGATCCGATCGATAAATCTTTTGCCATATCAGCTCTGACACTCAATCTGTTGCGGCAGTTTAATCCCGAACGGATAGTAATGCTTGCCGATGCGTGTATGCACCAGCAACCCGAAGTCCGGCTTCGTGCCATGGTCGGCCTGGCGTCGGCGTTGGCCATTTACAATGCACGTCTTCCGTTTTACGACGGCATTCGTCAGCGCCTTGCCCTGTTGAATGACGATCCGTACTTTGCGAAAACACTGGTTACTATCATCATCCAGTTTGCAAGAACCTCGGAAACCGATAAGATTTCGCAGAAGATGCAGCAGGAAATTATTCCTGAGATGATGAAATTAGCTCCGCAGGTAAAAGATAAAATTGATTTGGAAAGCATGACTTCTGCCGAAGAGTGGGAGGATAAAAATCCGGAATGGCAGAATCTGATTGAAAAAAGCGGCATGGGCGACAAGCTTCGGGAGATGAGCGAACTTCAACTGGAAGGCGCCGATGTCTACATGAACACGTTTGCGCAGTTGAAGCACTATCCGTTTTTTAACGAACTGCCGAACTGGTTCTTACCCTTCGACTCGGCGAATTCGGCTATCGGCGACCTTTTTGAGGAGAGCAGCCAGCTAATGGAACTGCTTCTGAATAACGCTTATCTCTGCAATTCGGATAAATATTCGCTGGCAATCAGCATGAAACAGATTGCACAAACCCAACGCAACTCGATGATGCAGGCTTTTAAAATGGAGTCGGAGCAAATTGAAGAGATGAAAAAAGCGGATCTGAATGTCGGGTCGGAGGTTCGTGAGCGCCAGATCTCAAACCAATATATTCAGGATTTGTACCGTTTCTTCAAGCTCTTTGCCTACCGGAACGATTTTATGCCGGTGTTCAACTGGTCGTTACGTTTTCATTCCTGCTGGTTCTTCGACATGCTTCATTTGTCGGAAGAACAGCAGCTACAGATCGCCGAGTTCTATTTTGCCAAAGGATATTACGACGAAGCATTTTCGTTGTTTGAAAAACTATCGGCTACCGATGTCGCCGCCGATTTGTTTCAGAAAATGGGTTATTGTAAACAGCAATCCGGTGATTTCGGGCAGGCACTCGAATACTACCTGCGGGCCGAAGCGTTGTTGCCCGAACAGTTGTGGCTGACTCGCAAAATCGCTTTTTGCCAAAAGATGCTTCGTAACTACGACGAGGCGCTTAATTACTACAAACGCGCCGAAGCGCTCGACCCCGGGAACCGGAATATCCAGCTACAGATCGGGCATCTGTTTGTGCAGGAAAAACGTTACTCCGAAGCGCTGAACTACTATTTCAAGGTTGAATTGGCAACCTCTACACCCAAGGTGTGGCGCGCCATTGCATGGTGCTCTTTTCTGAGCGGAAAATTCCGTCAGGCAGAAAATTACTATGCAAAAATTATTGACCAGAAGCCAACGAAGCTCGATTACCTGAATGCGGGACATGTTGCCTGGGCTCAGCAAAAGCGAAACGATGCGCTGCAACTCTATGCCAAAAGCGTTCAGCTTTTCCGGCAGGACGATGACGATTTTTATGCAGCCTTCAATCAGGACATCGCCCAACTTTGCGAATCGGGAATCGTTAAGGAAGAAATTCCGCTGATGATGGACAAGCTGCGTTATATGGTATAAGCCCGAATTTTTAGGCGTAAGGCCGCTCCACCGCCGGATAAATTTGCATTGCATCACGCAAGAATAGTCAATTCCGTTTGCAAAATAAACGGTAGATTTGCGGGATATTATTACCCTATTCAACCATGATACAGGAGCAAAGCCGCGCCGAATATATAGCGCGTATCAACCGTGTGATGGAATATATCGACGCCCATTACGACGAGCCCATCCGTCTTGAACAAATGGCTGATATTGCCCATTTCTCGCCGTTTCATTTCCACCGCATTTTTACCGTCCTGACGGGCGAAACCCCCGCCGATTTCTTCGTCCGTATCCGTACCGAGAAAGCAGCTTTGCAATTGAAAGACGCACCCCGAAAAAGCATTTCGGACATTGCTTTCGACTGCGGATTCAGCAGCATATCGCTGTTTTCGAGAACCTTTCGGAAACACTACGGGATCAGCGCGAGCGATTTCAGGAAAACCGAAAAGCCGTTGGTGGTAAAGAACGGAATTTATTATAGCAAGAACGGACAATTGCTGAGCAAGAAAAGTAAAGTTTTTGTGGCTGCAAACCAGGAACTTTGTGTCGTAAACTTAAAACAACTTATAATTATGGACACAAAGATTATTGTAAAAGAGTTGCCTGACATGCAGGTGATCTATTGCCGCCATACCGGAGCCTTCGACCAGATTCACAAAGCGTATACCAAACTGATGCAGTTTGCCGCTCCCCGGGGATTGGTTGGTCCCGATTCGCACACGATAACCGTTTATCACGACGATCCTTCGGTCACCGCGACCGAAAAGGTACGTCAAAGTGCCTGCCTGCTGGTTCATCAGGAGGTGAAAGTGGAGGGTGAAATCGGAAAGATGACGATCAAAGGGGGAAAGTATGCCGTAGGGCGTTTCGAAATTGATGTACAACAGTTTGAAGAAGCCTGGAATACGATGTGCGTCTGGTTTACCGAGAGCGGATATGAACCGGGAGAGGGAACCCCGCTTGAATATTATTATTGCGATCCGGAAAATCATCCCGAGCATAAATTCGTATTGGACATTTGCATCCCGGTAAAGAGGCTGTAACTAACAATTTATCGAATATAAAAAGCCGCTGCAACAGAATTGTTGCAACGGCTTTGATGTATAAGCAAAGATTGGGTTTTATTTCATCAGATCGATACTGCGTTTTACGAAATTGCTCAACGCCTCCCCTTTCAACAGGTTGTTGGCAAGCAGAGCCAGATCGATCAGCTGGCGGACTTCAGGATTGGCCGCAGCATAGTTAGCTACAATTGCCTTTTTGCTTTCGGTAGCTTCGCTGCTTTGTTTGTCGATAGCCTCGAGCTCCTCTTTTTCGGCCTGAGGAATCTCTTCGTCCTTCTTATCTTTGTGCGACTCTTTCAAGGTATCGCGACGGGTTTTTAGCTCCTGCAATTTGGTTTCAAAAGGAGCAGTTTCTGAAGTACATTTGCTCTCCTCTTCTTTCAAAACCTTGTCTACCAACGGATGAGCCGTGTTTACTACCAGGTTGTAGCTATCGGGCATCTCGCCATAAAAACTCATCATGCCGCCGCCCTGCATGGCCGACATCTCTTTCATACGACGCATAAACTCGTTCTGTGTTACCACCAGCGGTTGCGATTCGGCACCGATGTTTTCGAAGGTGACGATAAATTCGGTTTTATCGAGTTTTGGTAGCTGAGAGCTGAACACCGTAGTAAGCGCTTCACGCTGCTGATCGTTCAGTTCAACTTTCGGTTCGTCGTTTTTGCGAATCAGTTTCTCCACCACATCGCTGTCGACACGCACAAAACGGCTCTTTTCGAACTTTTGTTCCAACTGACCTACCCAGTGGATATCGAGCTGTCCATCCATCAGCAGCACATCATAGCCCTTGTCGCGTGCAGCCTGAATGTAGCTGTGCTGTTCAACAGCATCGTTGGCATACAGGTAGATGAGGTTGTCCTCTTTGTCGGTTTGATTCTCTTTGATGAGGGTTTTGTACTCCTCGAAAGTAAAGAATTTGTTCTCTGTGTTTTTGAAGAGAACGAATTTTTCGGCGCGTTCGTAGAACTTTTCGTCGGAAAGCATTCCGTAAATGATAAACAATCGCAGGCTGTCCCATTTTTCTTCAAACTGAGCGCGGTCGTTTTTGAAGATTTCCTGCAGGCGGTCGGCCACCTTTTTGGTGATGTGACTCGAAATTTTCTTCACGTTGCCATCGCTTTGCAGGTAGCTACGCGACACATTCAACGGAATATCGGGAGAGTCGATCACGCCATGCAATAAGGTAAGGAATTCGGGTACGATACCTTCTACCGAATCGGTTACAAATACCTGATTGCAATAAAGTTGTATTTTGTTTCGTTGTAGCTCGATGTTGTTTTTTACCTTCGGGAAATAGAGGATACCGGTCAGGTTGAACGGATAATCGACGTTGAGGTGGATGTGGAAAAGCGGATCTTCCGACATCGGATAAAGCGTCTGGTAGAATTTGGTGTAGTCTTCCTCTTTCAAGTCTGACGGTTTTTTTGTCCATGCAGGAGCCACGTCGTTGATGATGTCATCTTCTTCGGTCTCAACCTCCTTGCCATCTTTCCACTCTTTCTTTTTGCCAAACGCGATGGGAATAGGCAAGAATTTGCAATATTTGGTCAGCAATCCTTTGATTTTTGCCTCTTCCAGAAAATCCTCGTTATCGTCATCGATATGAAGCACGATGTCGGTACCGCGGCCTTTCATTTCAATCTCTTCCAGCACGTATTCGGGATCCCCTTTGCACGACCAATGTGCTGCTTTAGCGCCCTCTTTGTGCGATAAGGTATAGATTTCCACCTCTTTGGAAACCATAAAAGCCGAATAAAATCCGAGACCGAAGTGCCCGATAATAGCGTTAGCGTCATCTTTGTATTTGTCGAGAAACTCTTCTGCACCCGAGAAAGCAATCTGGTTGATATACTTTTCAATCTCTTCGGAGGTCATCCCGATACCACGGTCGCTCACCGTGATGGTTTTCTTCTGTTTATCGACACTGACAGTTACTTTCAAATCGCCCAGTTCGCCTTTGAATTCGCCAACAGAAGCGAGGGTCTTCAATTTTTGGGTGGCATCAACAGCATTCGACACCAATTCGCGCAGAAAAATTTCATGATCGCTGTACAAAAACTTCTTGATTACCGGAAAAATATTATCCGATGTTACTCCGATGTTTCCTTTCATAAAGCACTAATTTTTTATATGGTTGGATTATTTATTGCAATAAGGTGACGCTTCGGTCAGGCAGTCGGCAACTAATTATCAAAAAAAGTGCCAGCACAAATACTCTGACAAAATGACAAATTAGTTTCCTTCCGTTTTTCTTCATGCAACGATAGAATACAAACCACAAGGAGGGAAGATGGTTTTGTACGATTATCGGCTGAATTGCTTTGTCAATGGTTTTTGTTCATTGGGTATTATCATGTAACTTTGTAACGTTAGGGGTAACCATCAATTTCCAAATAATTATGACTGTAAAAATTGCATTTTTCGATGCCAAGCCTTATGACGAAACTTCTTTTAATGAAGTAAACGGTCAGTTTGGCTATACTATTAAATACCATAAAGAGCATCTGAGTATCGACAATGTTGCGCTTACGAAAGGAGCAGATGTTGTCTGTATTTTTGTAAATGCTGTGGTGGATGCAGCTGTGATTGATGAATTAGTGAATAATGGGGTGAAGCTTATTGCCCTCCGGTGTGCGGGCTTCAATAATGTTGATCTGAATGCTGCTAAAGACCGTATCAAGGTTGTGCGTGTGCCTGCTTATTCTCCTCATGCTGTAGCTGAACATACCTTGGCGCTTATGCTTACGCTGAACCGAAAAATACACAAAGCGTATAACCGGACCCGGGAAGGTAACTTTGCGCTGAATGGTTTGATGGGGTTCGATATGTTTGGCAAAACGGCGGGAATCATCGGTACGGGTAAAATTGCTAAGATTTTAATAGAAATTCTTCGGAGTATGGGACTTCGCATTCTTGCCTACGATCTTTATCCCGATAAAGCGTTTGCTGAGAAAAATGGAGTTGAATACGTTTCACTGGATGAACTCTATAGCAATGCTGATATTATTTCGTTGCATTGCCCTCTCAATAAAGAGACAGAATATATAATCAACAAACATTCCATCAGCAAAATGAAAAATGGAGTGATGATTATTAATACGGGGCGTGGTAAGCTGATTAACACACACGATTTGATACAAGGCCTGAAAAACAAAAAGATTGGCGCCGCCGGATTAGATGTCTATGAAGAAGAGAGCCATTACTTTTACGAGGATCGTTCCAATAAAGTGATGGACGATGATATACTAGCTCGTTTGCTTTCGTTCAATAATGTAATAGTCACTTCGCATCAGGCTTTCTTTACCAAAGAAGCATTATTCAATATCGCCGAAACCACCCTGCAAAACATTAAGGACTTTATCGATGAAAAAACACTCGTCAATGAAGTGACCATTTAAATTCAGTGGAATTTTGGAGAGATGGCACGTACGTGGAATGTATATTGCCTCCTTCACGGTTAGAATAACAGAACTTTTGTAAATATTACATATCTTATGGCCAGTTGCTTACAAGTAGAGAACCTTACTAAATCGTTTGGCGATAATCTCCTTTTCGAAAATATTTCATTCGGCATTGCCGACAGCCAGCGTGTTGCGCTGATTGCTAAAAACGGAGCGGGCAAAACGACACTTCTCTCTATTTTGGCCGGAGATGAGGATTACGAAAACGGAACCATCTCTTTTCGCCGCGATTTGCGGGTCGGGTACCTGCGTCAGGATCCGTCGTTTGCTGCCGGATTGACAGTGCTCGAAGCCTGTTTCAGTACTCAAAATGAGATAACGGATGCCATAAAGGAGTACGAACAATTAACCCGCCATCTCGAGGCAAACCCTTCATCGGTCGATGAAGAGGTGTACCAGCACGCGTTAGCCCGCATGGACGATCTGAAGGCGTGGGATTATGAAACACGCATTAAGCAGATTCTTGGTAACCTGAAAATTACCGATTTCGACCAACAGATCGGTCACCTGTCGGGCGGGCAATTGAAACGGGTGGCACTGGCCAATGTATTGATTTCCGAACCAGACTTGCTTATTCTGGATGAACCGACCAACCACCTCGATCTGGAGATGGTGGAGTGGCTCGAGAACTTCCTCAAGGGCACAAAAATGGCTCTTCTGATGGTGACGCACGATCGTTATTTTCTCGATCGGGTCTGCTCCGATATCCTCGAAATCGATCAGGCAAGCATGTTTCAGTACAAGGGAAACTACAGTTATTATCTCGAAAAACGGCAGGACCGGATCGAAAATTTCAATGCCGAAACGGAGCGAACCAAAAATCTTTACAGAAAAGAGCTCGACTGGATGCGCCGTCAGCCGCAGGCACGGGCAACTAAAGCCCGCTCGCGCGTGGAAGCATTTGCCGAAATCGAACGCAGGGCAAAGCAGCGCCGCGAAGAGAACAGCGTTTCACTCGAAGTGAAAGCGTCCTACCTCGGTTCTAAAATTTTTGAAGCAAAATACATCTCGAAAGCATACGGCAGTAAAGTACTGATAGATAACTTCTACTATAATTTTTCGCGCTACGAAAAGATGGGAATCGTCGGGAAAAACGGAACCGGCAAATCGACATTCCTGAAAATGCTTTTGGGTGAGGTAAAACCGGATAGCGGTTCGTTCGATGTGGGCGAAACCGTCTCATTCGGGTACTACAGTCAGGATGGTTTGAAGTTTGACGACCAAATGAAGGTCATCGACGTGGTGCGTGGGTTTGCCGAAGAGATTTCGCTGGGCAACGGCCGTAAGTTGTCGGCATCACAATTTTTGCAACTCTTCCTTTTCCCTCCCGAAGTGCAATATAATTTTGTGGCCAAACTGAGCGGAGGGGAGCGTCGTCGTCTCTATTTGTGCACGGTGCTTATTACAAATCCGAATTTTCTGGTACTCGACGAGCCGACCAACGACCTGGATATTGCGACGTTGAATGTACTGGAAGAGTATTTGTCCGGTTTCAAAGGGTGCGTCATCGTGGTATCGCACGACCGTTACTTTATGGACAAGGTGGTGGATCACCTGCTGGCATTTGAAGGCGATGGAAAGATCAAAGACTACCCCGGCAACTATACCGACTACCGCGAGTGGAAAGAGCTCCAACTGGCTCAGGAGGCAGAAGAAAAAGAAAAAGCTCCCAAGCCTGAAAAGGAGAAGCAACAACGCCCTAAAGCCGAAAAACAGCAAAAACTGTCCTACAAAGAAAAGAAGGAGTTCGAGACCCTTGAAGCAGAAATCGGAGGGCTTGAAGCAGAGAAAAAGCAAATTGAAGAACAACTTTCGGGTGGAACTATTGATACGGATCAAATTGTCACGCTTTCCAACCGGATGTCGGAGGTTATCTCCCTGCTTGACGACAAAACCCTGCGCTGGCTCGAACTGAGCGAATTGGCGTGAACATTCCTCAAATAAAAAACCGCCCTGAAACAGAGCGGTTTTCCCAAGAATGTTTGAAAATTTATGCTACCGGATGAACAATGTTTGCCGATAGTTTTTGCTCTTCGGCGTTTACCGTCATCGTTACCGTATCGCCCGGTAAAATGGTAGCTTTCATAATTATTTCGACCATTTCGTCTTCCACATACTTCTGAATAGCCCTTTTCAACGGACGGGCACCGAACTGTACATCGTATCCTTTGCCGGCTACAAAACTTTTCGCTTCATCGGTCATTTCAAGATGATATCCTAAGCTTTTGATTCTGTTGTAAAGTCCCACTAATTCCAGATCGACGATCTTCAGAATGGAATCTTTGCTCAGCTGGTCGAACATGATCACATCGTCTACACGGTTCAGAAATTCGGGAGCAAATGTACGGTTCAACGCTTTCTGAATCACATTGCGCGACCGTTCCGATGCCGATGTCGAATCGTTTTGTTCCAAACGAAAACCGACACCCGCCCCAAACTCTTTCAACTGGCGCGTACCCACGTTCGAGGTCATGATAATAATCGTGTTTTTGAAGTCGATACGGCGACCGAGACCATCGGTGAGGTGACCTTCGTCGAACACCTGCAATAGAATATTGAAGATGTCGGGATGGGCCTTCTCAATCTCATCGAGCAGAATAATCGAATAGGGCTTCCGTCTCACCTTCTCGGTCAGTTGCCCCCCCTCTTCGTAGCCTACGTATCCCGGAGGCGCTCCGATAAGGCGCGACACGGTATATTTGTCCATGTATTCGCTCATATCGACACGAATCAACGCGTCGTCCGATCCGAACATAAACTGAGCCAACTGTTTTGCAAGGTGGGTTTTCCCTACGCCGGTAGGCCCAAGGAAGATAAAGGTTCCTATCGGTTTATTCGGATTCTTCAACCCCACACGGTTGCGTTGAATGGCTTTCACCACTTTTTCCACCGCTTCTGTCTGTCCGATAACCTTGTTATTGATCCCCGTTTGCATCTCTATCAACCGGTCGTTTTCGGCCTGCGCAATGCGTTGCATCGGTACACCCGACATCATGGCAACGGTTTCGGCAACTTTATCGGCATCCACTACCTGACGTTGCTCTTTGGTCGATTCTTCCCAACGCAAAGTCGCTTCCGTCAGACGTTCGTGGCACTTTTTCTCGTTATCCCTGTACTCGGCAGCCAGTTCAAATTGCTGTTGTTCTACAGCCTTTTGCTTGGCCTGTTTGGCCTCTTCCAGCTCTTTTTCGAGTGTTTCAATCTCTTTCGGCACCACGATATTTGAAATATGCACGCGTGCACCCGATTCATCAAGCGCGTCGATAGCCTTATCCGGGAAACAACGTTCGGTGATGTACCGGTCTGTCAATTTGACACAAGCGGCAATGGCTTCGGGGGTATAAGTCACACGGTGATGATCTTCGTACCGCTGTTTGATATTGTTCAGAATTTCCAGTGTCTCTTCGGGAGTGGTAGGTTCCACCACAATTTTCTGGAAACGACGTTCGAGAGCACCGTCTTTTTCAATGCTTTGACGGTATTCATCCAACGTAGTAGCTCCGATGCACTGAATCTCGCCGCGAGCCAGTACCGGTTTCAAAATATTGGCCGCATCGAGCGATCCGGCAGCTCCACCGGCCCCGACAATGGTATGTATTTCGTCTATGAACAGAATGATCTGAGGATTTTTCTTCAACTCATTCAGAATCGCAATCAGCCTTTCTTCAAACTGACCGCGGTACTTTGTCCCTGCTACGATCGAAGCCATATCGAGGGCAATGATTCGTTTCTCGTAAAGGGTACGTGGCACTTTCCGCTGAACAATCCGCATTGCAAGTCCCTCTACAATAGCCGATTTACCTACTCCCGGGTCGCCAATCAGCACCGGATTGTTTTTCTTTCGACGACTTAAAATTTGCGCCACGCGCTCAATTTCACTCTGACGTCCCACCACAGGATCGAGCAAATTTTCACGGGCGGCTTTAGTCAAGTCGCTTCCAAAATTATTGAGAACAGGTGTATCTCCAACTGTTTTGGTTTCCGGTTTTTCCGGTTGTTGTTGTGATGTTTTAGAACTACCGAGTTCTTCGTCATCATCTTCGTCGTTGGGAAATCCTCCTCCCATATGAATATCTTTTTTTTCTTCAATTACTTCACGCACAGTATCATAATTCACATCGTCACCACTTAACAGTTGAGCCGGAAGATTCTCTTTCTCTTTCAGAATAGCGAGTAAAAGATGTTCCGTGTCTGCAATGTTCTTATTGAGAGAACGAGCTTCCAAATAGAGAATTTTCAGAATTCGTTCTGTGTTTCTTGGCACTGTCAAATCGTTGGCAGAAACCACATTATCTGTTTTTATCTGTTCTTCAATCTTGCTTTTAAGTTGAGACAGATCGGCATGCAACAATGTGAGTGCTTCAATGGCTTTTCCTTCGCCATCGCGTATAAGCCCCAACATCAGATGCTCCGGTCCTATATAGTTGTTACCCAATCTTTCAGCCTCTTCCCGGCTATAACTGAGCACATCTCTTAATTTATCCGAAAAACGGTTTTCCATTATAATACCCTTTCTTTTATAGCACAAATATAATTATTCCTTTTGCCTTTTGCCAATTTCGTAGTCATTTTATAAGCAAAATTGGACTTTTTTACGTTGAAAAAGAGAACTTTTACATTGTTTTTTCAACCATATGCTTACAGTAATCAAAGCGTGTGCCACAAAAAAAAACGGCAATTTTGGCAGATTTTCTCTTTCGGGATAGAAAATAAATGCTATTTTTGCATCTGACAGAAAAATAATGAGAAGAAAGAAGAAATATCACCTCCACCTCTTTATATTATTGAGCATACTGCTCATTGCATTAGTTATTTCCGCGCTTTACCTACGCCCTTATCTGTTGCAACCGCGTATGTTTCGTGTTCATACCTGCACCTGCGATTTTTGCAAAGATGCCGCGGCTCCGATAAGTTCTTCCGAACTTCTCGACGATCTCAATGATGTGCAGCTGGAACATGCTCAAATTGGAGGACTGAAACAGACGTTCGATACCGACAGCGATTTTTTGAAGTCGGTCGATATGCTTGTAAAGAAAGATATTCTGGTTCATTTGGTCGACTGTAAATTCTTTCACGTTGACGATTTGAGGCATTCTCACCCCTATTTAGTCCCGGAAGCCGTCAATCTGTTGAAAGACATAGGCGTCGAATTTCAGAAAAAATTAAAGGAGAAAGGATTGAAAGATTACCGGTTTGTCATCACTTCGGTGTTGCGTACGGACGAAAGCCAGCACAAACTGGGACGACACAACGGAAATGCCAGCAACAATTCGGCTCACCGCTATGGCACGACTTTCGATATTACATATAACAAATTTATGGATGGCGACACGGTAGCATATCCGTCAAAAGTGCCACACATATTTGCAGAAACACTGATCGATATGCGCAAGCAATGCCGGTTTCTGATAAAAAAAGAACATCATCAGAGTTGTTATCACATTACCGTGGCCATTTGCAAGGAGAGTCTGACCAACCGGGCAGAACAATAGAAAAATTGACCGGTGACCGAAAAAAAGCGGATAAAATTGACGAAAATAAATAATTTATTATACCTTTGCAGCCCGAAATGACTCCGTAGCTCAGTTGGTAGAGCAATTGACTCTTAATCAATGGGTCGAGGGTTCGAGCCCCTCCGGGGTCACACAGAAAGCACTTAAATCGAATGATTTAGGTGCTTTTCTTTTATCTCTATCTCATGTGTTAACCCCATTTCTTCCGCATATTTATCGGATGAATTAAAATATAAAAGACACAAGCTGCTCCGCAATGGAACAGCCTGTGTCTTTATTAATGCTCTTTTTCCGCAAAAAAGAGATGAAAAATTTTGCTTAGTTTGCCGACTCGAATTGTCGCAGGAAGCGGACATCGTTTTCGGAGAACATCCGGAGATCTTTCACCTGGTACTTCAGGTTGGTGATCCGTTCGATACCCATTCCGAAGGCGTAACCGGAGTAGACCTTGCTGTCGATACCGCAAGCTTCCAAAACGTTCGGATCGACCATACCGCATCCGAGGATTTCTACCCAACCGGTATGCTTACAGAAAGGACAGCCCTCGCCATGGCAAAGATTACAGGAGATATCCATTTCGGCCGAAGGTTCGGTGAACGGGAAGTAGGAGGGACGCAGACGGATTTTGGTCTCTTCGCCGAACATCTCTTTGGCAAAGTAGAGCAAAGCCTGTTTCAGGTCGGCAAACGATATGTTTTTGTCGATATAAAGACCTTCTACCTGATGGAAGAAGCAGTGCGCACGATAAGAGATCGCTTCGTTACGATAGACACGACCCGGGCAGATAACGCGGATCGGCGGTTGCTGGTTGAGCATTACACGCGACTGAACCGACGAAGTGTGGGTACGGAGCAATACATCGGGATTTTTTTCGATAAAGAAGGTATCCTGCATATCGCGGGCCGGATGTTCGGGCGGGAAGTTGAGCGCACCGAAAACGTGCCAGTCGTCTTCCACTTCGGGACCTTCGGCAATGGTGAAGCCGATGCGGGCAAAAATATCGACGATTTCGTTTTTAACGATCGAGAGCGGATGGCGTGTTCCCAACAGAATCGGATCGGCCGAACGGGTCAGGTCGGTTTCGCTACCGGCAGAAGTGCTGTTTTCGAGCGACTCTTTCAGTTCATTGATCTTGACTGTGGCGGCCTCTTTCAACTCGTTAAGCAACTGGCCCACCTGACGTTTCTGGTCGTTGGGGACTTCACGAAATGCATTGAACAAAGAGGTGATCTCTCCCTTTTTGCTGAGGTATTTTATGCGTAATTCTTCCGCTTTTTCATGTGTGGCGGCTGTCAGGCTTTCCACTTCGGCCTTCAGCTGGTTTATCTTATCAATCATAACGATATGAATTTTTCAGAGTGCAAAGGTATTGATTTTTTACGAGAAAGTGATATTTAAATAGCCTCCGTTTCGGCTACTTTAGCAACTTATTACACGGTCAGTTCGGCAAGAAAAACCTCCTGTAAAATGGCCGGATTGTACGACAGTTTAGCATGACGTAAACCCTCTACCCCACCATCCTCCGCCCGGTTCACATATTTGTATCCGGTAGCATAATAACGTACCATTTCTCTGTTTATCAATGTATAAGCGCCTCGATGAATGTGCGATGCCTTTTCAAACAGGCAAAGGTAGACCTCATCGTTGAGCGGAGTGCCGACAGAAATACCGGCTACTTGGCCATCAAGACGGATGCAGCCACCATCCAACGGCATTTTGTCGTAGTAAAGAAAATAGTCATTGATGGCTTTGTTCTCGATAAACCGTTTCGACTCGGGATTGTCGTTGTAGTTGTAATCCCAGGCATCGTTAAATGCAATGCACTCGCCGATATTCTCCGGAGTAATGGGTTCGAACTGCCACGAGTAGTTTTTTTCAACAAAGTTGATGTGATTTCGCTTGGGCTGTAAAGCTTTTCCGCTTAGCGATGCCAGCTTTTCCGACTCGTAGATGTATTCGTATTCATTGCGCGAAGAGATGAATTTGAATTTCCCCGGCATCAGCCGCTCCATCAGTTCCCTGTTCTCGGGAGTAATTTGTCCGATCACCGGAGCGCAATCGAGGCAAAAAGAGTGGTCGAGCATCGCTTCAAGGGTCGGAATCAAGTCGTCGTTTCCAACGGGAAACAGAAAATAGTGACATCCATCAACGTACGTTTTGATTAACAGATGATTGTCGAATTCGGCTATTTCGAACTCGTAGACATTCCTCCACAGAAAAAGCACCTCGAACGAATAGGTGAAAAGTCGTGTATGTTGCTGATTTAAATAGCTGTTTATTAATGTTTTGTCCGATAATGTTACCGGTCTGAATGAAAGCATAAAGTTGATTTACAATTTTTTTCATTTACAATTTACGATTGGAATCTGTTCCAAAACCGCAGAGAACGCTAAGATCAGCGCAAAGGAGACATAGTGGATAATTTCCACACTAAGTAGATTCTCATCTCCACATCCTCAAATCTCCAAATTCTCACATTCTCTTCTCCTGCAAATATCGTTCCAACCGATTTAAGCCTTCCCCAATATTTTCGAGTGAGTTGGCATACGAAAAGCGAACGAAACCCTCTCCCTTTGTTCCGAAATCGACTCCGGGTGTAATACCGACATACGCATTTTCGAGGACATCGAAAGCAAATTTGTACGAATCGGAGGTGAATTTTCTTGCATCGGCCAGCACGTAGAAAGCTCCCTGAGGCTCAACCTTAATCTCAAAGCCAATCTCACGCAAACGGCGAATCATAAAGCGGCGGCGTTCGTCATACACCGCTCTCATTTTCACCACATCCGTATCGCCCTTTTCAAGCGCGGCAATACCGGCAGCCTGAGCCGTAGAGGGAGCGCAGATAAAAAGGTTTTGCTGAAGAATCTGCAACGTACGCATATATTCGTGTGGGGCAATCACGTAACCCAACCGTAGTCCGGTCATGGCAAAACGCTTGGAAAAACCGTTCACCACGAAGGCATTATCGGTAAACTCAAGAATGGAGCGTGCCCGCCCATTGTAAACCAGACCGTGATAAATTTCGTCGGAAATAACCGGGAACGGCAATTGTGCCAGCATCCGGAAGACCGATTCGTCGGCGAGCGTTCCCGAAGGGTTCATGGGCGAATTGAAAAAGAGCGTTCGGGTGCGGGGTGTGATGGCCTTTTGCAACGATTCGGCCTCGTACTGAAATCCCGTTTCGGCGCGCACCTCCACATCGACAGGAACGGCCCGGCAGGCCAGCGCAAAATTGCGGTAGCAGGGATAGCCCGGATTGGTCATAATCACCTCATCGCCGGCATTACACATCGCCATCAAAACCATCAGAATGGCAGGCGAACTGCCGGAAGTGACCAATACACGATCGGGTGTTACCGTTACGCCATACTCTTTTTTATAAAAACGACAGATCACCTCGCGTAAATCAAGGTCGCCGAGCGAATGGGTATAGTGGGTTTTGCCGTTCTGTTGCGCCTTTCCGGCAGCTTCGGCAACACACTGAGGCACATCGAAATCGGGTTCTCCCACCTCCATGTGGATAATAGAAATTCCCTTTTTTTCAAGTTCGGATGCCCGTTCCAACACCTCCATCACAATAAAAGGAGTCATCTGTTCGGCATCGGGATTGATATAAGTCATGACAAATAGATTATTCGCCTCAAAGTTCGGCAAAAAAGACGAATTAGCCATATTTGGTTGCTTGTCAAAAGAGGGGTAATGCATCTGAATTGGCCATGACATCATACTGAAAAATTACCATTTACCGATAGCGCATAAACTGCATAGCATCATCACCAGAAAAGGCTGAACTGAAAAACCATCTGCTTCAGCCGCAGCCTGATATTGCTGACCGCGGTAATCAAAATTTATTTTGGGGGTGATACTTTCCTGCTGCTATTTAGTCGCATTTTTCCAGCCTCCTGATGAAAAAATCCTGATTTTATTAGCAAAACAATTTCTGTGTATGCATTTTAAGCCGTAATTTTGTACTTTATTTTGAAAAAGGCAGAAGAAGCATGTATAGAATCGGAATTATCGCAATAGTATTGTTGTTTGCAGGAGCATTCGGTGTCAATGGAAAGCATTCGAAAAAAGCAAGACACATAAGAGCTCCTCATCAGGTTACCCGTGTTGAAGTATCAAAATATCTTACCCCCGATCAGATTGTCGGAATTGATGTATCGATGCACACAGGCATCATCAATTGGGACATTATCAAACGGCAGGGCATCGATTTTGCCTATATAAAATCTACCGAAGGTGCCGATTATCTCGATCCGCGCTATTTGTACAACCTCAGAGAGGCCAAAAGTGCAGGACTGCCGGTAGGAGCATATCACTTCTTTCGTTTTCACCGCACGGGTAAAGAGCAGGCCGATAACTTTTTGTCGCAGGTAGATGTCAGGTATCTGGATTTGCCCCCTGTGGTCGACGTAGAAGAGTGGGGTCAGTACAATTTCTCTAAAAACGCGAGCTACGTATCGGCCGAAGTACAATCTTTTATCAACAATATTGAGAACAAAACCAACCGGAAAGTGGTGATTTATGCCGACAAAAATTCATTCAAAAAATATATCGAAGGTAGATTCAGAAACAATCCGATCTGGATTTGTTCCATCGGCAAAGCGCCGCAAATCAACCAAAAATGGACTCTCTGGCAAAAATCTCAACGCGGGAAGTGCTCAGGAGCTACCGGTCCGGTAGATATCAATCTCTTCAACGGCGATAACAGAGACTGGAAAGAGTTTTTGCAAAACTAACTATCAATTGCCACAAAAAACCGGTTCATCAGCACTGCTTGTGAACCGGTTTTTTGTTTCTCAGAAAATCACACACGGAGCCTTCGACGTTTCGGGATCACTATTTACTCCCCGGGGATAATTGATTACCTCCAGCTTTTCGGGCACTATCCTGACTAATACGAATACATCCTGCCATCCGGGTATCCCATTCCAATAGTCACGCTTTTTGCTCAAAAGCAATGCTTTGTCGTCAATGATTTCGGCTTTGCCCACAACGGCCACGTATCCGTCCGACTTCACATGATCTGCGAAATAGATGCACACTTTCGGGTTATGTTTTATTTCTGCCACTTTCACGCTGTTTCGCGCGGTAGCAAACCAAATTACAAAATCGGGACTAAAGGGGAAATGGCTCATGGTGCGTACATGAGGCAATCCTGCGGAGTCGGCGGTAATCAGCGCACAATGGTCGGTTTCGGTTATTATTTCACGGGCTGCTTTAAGCAACGTGTCTCTGCTTATTGGTGTAACGGCCTGAAGCATTGCCGGAACCGACAAAAGCAATACTACACTAAACCAAAAGGGAGATAAAATCAATCTTTTTTTCATGGATTCGGAATTTATAATTAGTATATAATCTGCAGCAAACAAGCTTTTAATTATGACCCCCGAACCCGCAAATACCCTATCTTTATTTTACCAATTTATCAAAATGTAATTGTGTCATACTCAAAAGTAGTTCGATAAAATATCGGATATGACAATCCGGTCTGTTTCCGCAACAAAAGAAGTCTATTTCCAGTTGTGAAAAAACACAGAAAGCAACCCTACAACGTGAAACTTCACTAAAATAGCTCATTGTCGCTGTTACCAATGAATCATTGGCACTAACTTTGCACAAAACTCGTCTAAGATATTTATTGATAATTAAATCCGGTTATGAGAAAGTTATTATTCCTATCTACCTGTCTATCGCTGTTTTTGCTGACTTCTTGTTCGAAAAACGATTCGGCTCCGACTTCACTCACCAACACAAATTGGAAATATTCGGCCTCGGGTACTACTCAGGTATTGAAATTTACCTCGGCAACAGCCGGTACCTATACGGTCAATAGCAGCAATGTTTCGTTCACCTATACTTATTCCAATCCGACTATTACGATTAAAGAATCGAACGGAGATAAGCTGGACGGAAACTTCACCTCTACCACCACACTGGATATAGTACAAAGCAATTTGCCTACTGCCGCATTGAAATTTATTAAGCAGTAACCATTATTTTGAGCTGATACACAAAAATCTGCCCGTAATGTGAGTCTGTTTTTGTATTTTTGCAGCCTCAAAAATATTCCGCGATGGAAATAGAAAAACAAGATCCCGAAAAACTCGAACAATTGAAATATCACTATGGTGAAATTCTCAGGCTTCTCGGGGAAAATACTGAACGAGACGGGCTTATAAGAACGCCCGAACGTGTGGCTAAGGCCATTCAATTTATGACTCAAGGCTATGAGATGGATGCGCGTGAAGTGTTGCTTTCGGCAAAATTCCGTGAAAATTATCGCCAAATGGTCATTGTAAAAGACATCGAATTCTACTCTACCTGCGAGCACCACCTGCTTCCTTTCTTCGGGAAAGCACATGTTGCCTATATCCCCAACAAATATATTACCGGATTAAGCAAGCTGGCCCGTGTGGTCGATATTTTTGCCCACCGGCTTCAGGTACAGGAACGTATGACCACTCAAATTAAAGAGTGCATTCAAGAGACACTTAACCCGTTGGGCGTGATGGTGGTAATAGAAGCACAACACACCTGTATGCAGATGCGGGGTGTACAAAAATATGGCGCCATTACAACCACTTCCGACTTCACAGGAGTTTTTGAAGTGGCCAAAACCCGCGAAGAGTTTATCAGCCTGATTAAAAAGTAATAAGATACTGTTACAGACTAACGATTGTGTTGTGACCGGTTTTCGGAAATCAGCAAAAAATCGTATTTTTGTAACTGATTCAGAACAATCATCTTCAAACAAAAATAACTATGCAAACACTTGACAGCATTAATTTTGCCGGCAAAAAGGCATTCGTTCGCGTTGACTTCAACGTACCTTTGAACGAAAATTTTGAAATCACAGACGACACACGTATCCGTGCTGCTCTGCCTACGTTGAAAAAAATCTTAGCCGATGGCGGTAGCGTAATTATCGGTTCTCACCTGGGCCGTCCCAAAAAGAATCCGGAACCTAAGTATTCGTTGAAATACATCCTGCCTCACGTTTCAAAATTATTAGGTGTTGAAGTACAGTTTGCCGACGACTGCGTAGGCGCTGATGCTGCTGCTAAAGCTGCCGCCCTGAAACCGGGTGAAGTTCTCCTGCTCGAAAACCTCCGTTTCTATGCCGAAGAAGAGGGTAAAGCACGCGGTTTGGCAGAAGATGCTACCGACGAAGAAAAAGCTGCTGCTAAAAAAGCCGTTAAAGCTTCTCAGAAAGAGTTTACCAAGAAACTGGCCGCTTTGGCTGACATCTATGTAAACGATGCATTCGGTACCGCTCACCGTGCACACGCTTCTACAGCCCTGATCGCATCCTCTTTCGATGCCGACCACAAAACTTTCGGTTACCTGATGCAAAACGAAGTAACAGCCGTTGAAAAAGTATTGAAAGAAGCCGTTAAACCGGTAACCGCAATCATCGGTGGTTCTAAAGTTTCTACCAAAATCACCATCATCGAAAACCTGTTGTCGAAAGTTGACAATCTGATTATCGTGGGTGGTATGGCATTTACCTTTGCAAAAGCACAAGGTGGAAAAATCGGTACTTCACTCTGCGAAGACGATATGCTGGAATTGGCCAATACTATTATTGCCAAAGCAAAAAAGTTGGGTGTTAACCTCGTTCTTCCTACCGACTGTGTTGCTGCCGACAAGTTCGCTCCCGATGCAGCTACTCAGGTATCTCCAAACTCTGCCATCCCTGACGGTTGGATGGGTCTTGACCTTGGTCCTGCCTCAACCGTTGTTGTAACTGATGTTATCAAAGCATCCAAAACCATTCTGTGGAACGGTCCTGCCGGTGTATTCGAATTTGAGGCATTCACAGTGGGTTCCAAAGCTATTGCAAATGCAATTGCCGATGCTACAGCAAACGGAGCATTCTCACTCATCGGTGGTGGCGACTCTGTAGCTTGTATCAACAAATTCGGTTTGGCCGACAAAGTAAGCTATGTATCGACCGGTGGCGGTGCTCTCCTCGAAATGATCGAAGGTAAAGTACTTCCGGGTATCGAAGCTATCCGCGGTTTCTAAACGAAACATCACATACCGAAAGAGGCTATTTCAACATAAAGTTTGAGGTAGCCTCTTTTTATTTCGGCTAACCTAACTATATCAATACAAATAAGCATCCCCGAAGCAAGATAAATTTTCTATCAGTTCCTCCAACCGGCTATCGCGAATAGATGATGTTCTACCCATTCTTTTGTGATGCAATGACCCAATGAATGGCATCTTCTTTCCCCTACTTTTTTGTTATCTTTGTGTCCGCTTAAAGCTGATGTTTTGTCGAAAATTATGAACAAGAATCTCACTATAGATCAGTGCAATGAGTTATGCAAAGGCACGCTGATGGAACACCTGGGGATGAAAATTACCGTGGTGGAAGAGGGTCGCGTGGAGGCTACCATGCCCATCGACCAGCGTACCGTTCAACCGGTTGGAATCCTGCACGGCGGCGCCACCATCGCTTTGGCCGAGTCGGTTGCGGGCATCGGGTCCTATTATCTCTGCTCACCCGAAGAACATGCCGTGGGAATGCAGTTGAGCGTCAACCATATCTATTCTCCCCGCAAAGGCGAAGTGAAAGCGGTAGCTCTTATTTTGCATCAGGGCAAAAAAAGCCACATCTGGCAGGTAGAGGTATTCGCAGCCGACAACAAGCTGGTTTCGGTAATTACCGTCACCAATATGATTATCAAAAAGAAAGTTTCTTGACAGATCAATTGTTACATATCGACCTGATAAACAAGCTCACGCAGACGGATTCCTGCTTCGCACTCTACCGGCGTCCGGGCGAAGAGAGCGTTCGGTTGGTTTATCAGCCATCGGGGCAACCCACGCTTATCCGGTCTATTTCCGAACTGAACAACCGCGAAGGGTTTGTCTTCGCCCCGTTTCAAATCACAGACCAGCATCCGCTGCTGCTCATCAACCCTGAAAAGCGTCTTGCCGGATGGGAAGCCATCGGAGCATTCCTTGCAGCGTTGACTATCAATGATAAAGAGAACGTTTCCGGTCAAACACCAGCCGATTCGACACACAAAAATACAAAGTCGGCCTACCTTGCCGCTTTTGGAAAATTTATCGAAGCGTTGCAATCGGGCAGGTTCAATAAATTAGTGCTTTCGCGCTGCGCAACCATTGCCCGCCAATCGGAATTTTCGCCTGCCGAAGCATTTCTCCTTGCCTGCGCGAAATACCCCGGCGCCTTTGTCTATCTCTGCCACACGCCCGTTTCAGGTACCTGGATGGGAAGTACTCCGGAGGTGTTGCTGAAAGGAGGTCACGCCGCTTATCAAACGGTTGCGCTGGCCGGAACCCGCAAGGCCAAGACCGACTGCACCACCGCCACTCGCTGGGATCACAAAAACAAAAACGAACAGTCGCTGGTGGCTCTCTACCTGCGGGAGGTTCTCTCGCGCAATGCCGAAAGCTGGAGCGAGGAAAAGACCGAAACACTGACCGCGGGCAATGTGGTTCACCTCAAGACCGGATTCTCGTTTTCCTACCCCACCACCGGAAAGCTGGGCGATCTGTTGCAGCAATTGCACCCCACACCGGCCGTTTGCGGCTTGCCGAAAGAGGAGGCCTACCGCTTTATTCTGGCCGAAGAGGGCTACGACCGTGAATATTATTCGGGATTTACCGGCTACCTGTCGGCTGACAATCAAACGGATTTATACGTAAATTTGCGCTGCATGAAGATCGAAACCGGAGAACTGAAACTCTTTGCCGGCGGCGGTCTGCTCCCCTCCTCCAATCGCGAAACCGAGTGGAAAGAGACGGAAGAGAAGCTGAAAACGATGCGGGGAATCTTATAAAAGGATTTGTTGTCTTATTTCAGATATACCTTAAACCATAGTTGGTATGCAAAACAAAATCCAGTTGTTTGAAGAGAAAAAAGTTCGTACCGCCTGGGATGAAGCATCCGAAGAGTGGTACTTTTCGGTAGTGGACGTTATTGAGGTGTTGACGGGAACCGACCGTCCCCGAAAATATTGGAACGACCTGAAAAAGAAGCTGAAAATTGAAGGGAGTGAGTTGTCCGAAAAAATCGGACAACTGAAAATGGTTGCTGCTGATGGGAAGAAGTACTTAACCGATGTCGCATCAACCCAGCAGCTTTTCCGGTTGATTCAGTCTATCCCCTCACCTAAAGCCGAGCCGTTTAAGCTGTGGATTGCGCAGGTGGCAAAAGAGCGATTGGATCAGATTCAGGATCCCGAACTGTCTATCGAACAGGCAATGGCCGATTACAAGCGGTTAGGCTATTCCGACAGTTGGATTAATCAACGTCTGAAAAGTATCGAAATACGAAAAGACCTCACGGACGAATGGAAATCGAGAGGTCTGCAGGAAGGAATTCATTTTGCAACACTGACCGACATCATCTATAAAACATGGGCGGATAAAACAGCTAAAGAATACAAAAGTTTCAAGGATCTGAAGAAAGAAAACCTGCGCGACAACATGACCAATGCCGAACTGGTATTGAATATGTTGGCAGAACTATCGACTAAACAAATTTCGGAGGCTACCGATCCCGACACGATGGACGAACATGCTGATGTCGCCCGAAAAGGAGGTGAAGTTGCCCGCAACGCCCACCTTGAATTGGAAAATAAAACCGGTAGTTTCTCCTCTCAATGCCAAAAAGGGTATTATAAACCGAAAACAGGACGAGATCACGGAAGAATAAATGATTAACTGAGACCGAAATCAAATAGTAGATTCCATCTTAAATCCCGATAGCTATCGGGACAAATTTCCTAATTTTCAAATTAACAAGGTGTTTTCCAACAAAACCAACATATTACAACTTGCCTCGCTGATGCTGCAATACGGCATCCGTCACGTGGTGCTTTCACCCGGATCGCGGAATGCGCCGTTGATTCATACCTTTACGCAACATCCCGGTTTTACCTGCTACACAGTAGTCGATGAGCGCTCTGCCGCCTTTTTCGCATTGGGTTTGAGCCAGAAATTGCACCAACCGGTGGCAACCTGCTGCACTTCGGGAACGGCTCTGCTCAACTATGGGCCGGCCATTGCTGAAGCGTTTTATCAGGAGATTCCGTTGCTGGTGATTTCTGCCGACCGCCCCGAAGCGTGGATCGGTCAGAGCGACGGGCAAACCATCCCGCAAAACAGAGCATTTACCGCCATCACCAAAAAGAGCGTTCAACTGCCGGAACCGGCCAACGATACCGACGAGTGGTACTGCAACCGTCTGATCAATGAGGCGTTGATCCAACTGACAGCCAACGGAAACGGTCCGGTGCATATCAACGTACCGCTATCCGAACCGCTCTACCAGTTTACAACACCCACTTTGCCGGAAACGAGAAAAATCACTCTCCACACTGCAAAAGAACAAGTGGAGACAGAGCCATTCCAATCGATTTGGAACGCCTCATCCAAACGCATGATTGTAGTGGGTCAACTGCCGCCGGAAAACGGTTTGGATGTCATCCTCGGCTCTCTGTTGGAAAAGGGCGACGCGGTCGTACTGGCAGAACAGATCGGCAATGTACACACTGCGCAACAGATCGCCAATTTCGATTTAGTATTGGCTTCGTTACCGGAGGAAGAGTTAAATAGCTTTGCTCCTGACTTGCTGATTACTCTCGGCGGGCATCTCACCTCCAAACGGTTGAAACAGCTTTTGCGCAAGCACAAACCCCAACATCACTGGGATATTCGCCCTGACGGCAAAGTGAAAGACACGTTCCAGACGATCACCGACCTGATTCCGGCTGACGCCGCCTATTTTTTACAACAACTCGCGGAAAACATCATCCCGAAAGAAGACAAAGCAAAAGAATTCAACAACTTGTGGATAGATAAATCGACCGTAGCAGAACAGAAAGTTGCCCGTTTTATGAAAGAGGCACCCTTCTCCGATCTGACCGTTGTCAATGCGTTTATACAGCGGTTACCACAGCAATGCACGCTCCACTTGAGCAGTAGCGCTCCCATCCGTTATGCCCAGATCAGCAATCTGAATCCGACGGTTTCGGTTCTCTCCAACCGGGGCACTAACGGCATCGACGGATCCATGTCGACAGCCGTGGGATATGCAGCAACCAACGAAGGATTGACTTTCCTGCTGATCGGCGACCTGAGTTTTTTCTACGATATCAATGCTTTGTGGAACAAACAGATCAGTAAAAATCTGCGGATATTATTGGTAAACAACGGAGGCGGTAACATGTTTCACCTGATTAACGGACCGCAGCAATCGGAGGCGATGGAGGGTTACATTGCTTGCCACCACCAAGAATCAGCCAAAGATCGGGTACTGGCTTTCGGATTGCACTACCTGTCGGCCACCAATTTCGACGAACTCGACCGTTGCCTTCCCTATTTCTGCAACCCGGACGAAGATTACCCGATGGTGCTGGAGGTTTTTACCCATACCGAAACCAATGCCTACGTTTTCAGCCGTTTGTTTGAAGCCCTGAAAGATAAATGAGAATCAGCGCCGAATCCCGATTCAAATCGTAAATTATAAAATTGTAAATAAGATAATTATGTCAACAACACGTCAATGGGAAACCATTAAAGAATACGAAGAAATTTTGTTCGAATATTTTGAAGGAATTGCCAAAATTACCATCAACCGTCCGCGTTACCGCAACGCTTTTACACCACTCACTACGCTGGAGATGAGCGATGCATTGCATATTTGTCACGAAAATCAGGATATCTACGTGGTGGTACTGACCGGCGCAGGCGATAAAGCTTTTTGCTCGGGAGGCGACCAGAACGTGAAAGGAAAAGGCGGTTACATCGGCAAGGACGGCGTTCCACGCTTGCAGGTGCTGGAGGTGCAAAAGCAGATTCGCTCGCTCCCGAAACCGGTTATTGCCATGGTAAACGGCTACGCTATCGGCGGCGGACACGTGCTGCAGGTGGTTTGCGACCTTTCTATCGCTTCCGACAACGCTATCTTCGGACAGACCGGCCCACGCGTGGGAAGCTTCGATGCCGGCTTCGGCTCGTCCTATCTGGCCCGCATCGTTGGCCAAAAGAAAGCGCGTGAAATCTGGTTCCTTTGTCGCCAGTACAATGCGCAACAGGCGCTCGAAATGGGTCTCGTGAACACCGTCGTTCCCTTCGACCAACTGGAAGACGAAACGGTGAAATGGGCGCACGAAATGATGCAGCACAGTCCGATGGCCATGCGCATGATTAAGATGGGTCTTAATGCCGAACTCGACGGACAGACCGGTATTCAGGAACTTGCAGGTAACGCTACCCTGCTCTATTACCTGACAGACGAAGCGCAGGAAGGCAAAAACGCATTTCTCGAAAAGCGCAAACCCGATTTCAAAAAATTCCCGAAATTTCCCTGATAATAACGGAATAACAACACCGAAGGCGAAACGAACATCAACCGTTTCGCCTTTTGTTTTGAAATAACCCCGACCGACACCGGATAGGCGCAAAATCAGTAACTTTGCACCATTGCTTCCAAAACCGAATAGTATGGCTCTTGCTTACCACATACTTCCTTACACCCTCCATTTCAAACAACCGGCGGGCACGTCGCGCGGTGTTTACCGCACCCGGCAGTCGTGGTACGTGCAGTTGTGGCACACCGAACAACCACTGCGCATCGGCATCGGCGAGTGCGCCCCCCTACCCGATCTGAGTTGCGATGCATTGCCCGGTTACGCAGAAACTCTGGATCGGTTTTGCCAGGAACTTATCATCAATGGACAGTTGGATTACATCGCTTTACGCTCCTATCCCTCAATGCTGTTCGGACTGGAGACGGCACTCCGCCACCTCCAAACCGGCTCTTTCCGGCTCTGGGACACCCCGTTTTCGCGGGGAGAGAGCGGAATCACCATCAACGGCCTTATCTGGATGGGCGATAAAGATAAAATGTTCAGCCAGATAGAACAGAAAATGGCAAAAGGATTCCGTTGTATCAAACTGAAAATCGGCGCCATTGATTTTGAAGAGGAGCTGGCACTGATCCGGCATATCCGCAGCCACTTTTCGCCCGAACAGATTGAAATACGGGGGGATGCCAACGGGGCCTTTTCGCCCGACAATGCGCTGGAAAAACTGCACCGGTTAGCCGAATTGCAGCTTCACTCCATCGAACAACCGATCCGGCAGGGACAATGGGAAACGATGGCAAAACTGGTTCGCGATACCCCTCTGCCCATCGCGCTGGACGAAGAGTTGATCGGTATCAACGATCCAGCAGAAAAGCAACGTTTGCTGGACACCATTCATCCGCAATATATTATTCTGAAACCATCGCTTCACGGCGGCATTCTGGGTTGCACCGAATGGATTACCGAAGCCGAAAAACGTTCCATCGGATGGTGGATCACCTCGGCACTGGAGTCGAATATCGGTCTGAATGCCATTACGCAATGGTGTGCCACGCTCAACCCCTCTCTGCCGCAGGGACTGGGCACCGGAGCTCTTTTTACCGACAACATCGACATGCCACTGGCGGTAATTGGAGATCAACTCTGGAACAAGCCGCCCGAAAATGAAGAAAACACGCCATTTTGTCTCGATAGAGCCCGTCAATCAATCACCCTCAACGGCATCCCCTATTCCAGAGAACTGGCACTGATTTTGGCAAATATAAAGCTCACCGACCCGGAAACGCCCGAGTGGGAGCGCGAACTGTTCGCCTTTTTACAAGCGTGGTGGGACGACTCTCCCACCCTTACGGTTCACACCTCCGGATCGACAGGAACACCCAAAAATATTGTGGTGGAAAAAGAGCGGATGATGCAAAGCGCAATCACCACTTGCTCGGCTTTAGACCTGGAACAAGGCAACAAAGCTCTGCTCTGCCTGCCGGTTCGCTACATCGCGGGCAAAATGATGGTGGTACGCTCACTCGTTGCCGGACTCGATCTTTACACCGTTGCCCCGGATGGCCGACCGCTGGCAAACATTCCCAGCGGTTTGACCTTTGATTTTGCCGCCATAGTTCCGCTACAGGTATTCAACTCCTTGTCGAACGATAAAAAGGCTCTGAAAACCATTAAAAGCGGCATTATCGGGGGTGCCGCCATCGATCCGGATCTGGAAAAGGAGGTTGCCGGGCTGCCCAATAGCTGGTACTCCACTTACGGCATGACCGAAACACTGTCGCACATCGCACTGCGCCGCCTCAACGGCCCGGCACGATCCGAAAACTACTGTCCGGTCAACAATGTCAACATCTCTCTTTCCGAAGATGAAACACTGACAATCGAAGCCCCCCTGATCTGCCCCGCAACGATCGTTACCAACGATATTGCCCGCATTTTGCCCGACGGTAGTTTCAAAATTCTGGGCCGCAAAGACAACGTAATCAACAGCGGTGGCATCAAGCTGCAAACCGAGCAGATCGAACAAAAACTCGCTCAGATTCTTGATGTTCCGTTTTGCATCACCTCTGCTCCCGATCCGAAGTTAGGCGAAAAAGTGATTTTACTAATCGAATCGAAAGATATTCCGGAACAGGATTTACTGACCAAAATTTCGGGCCTTTTAGGTGTTTATGAAACTCCGAAACAAATTATTCCGGTAGATAAAATTCCGATGACCCCCAACGGAAAAATTGACCGCAAAGCAGCAAAAGATATTATTTTGGTGATTTAAATAGAAAAATATCATAATATTTGGTGATTACGATCACCAAAATCAGACTTTTTTAAAATGCACTCTGACTTTGCCAACATCCGACAAATTTGTACATTTGTATCAACTTAAACTATAATTACCTTATGAACATAAAATTCCGCCTGACGCTGATGAGTTTCCTCCAGTTTTTTATCTGGGGGTCGTGGTTGATTTCTCTCGGTGGATACCTGGGCCGTAACCTCAACTTTGAAGGAGGCCAAATCGGATCGATTTTCGCAACCTTAGGCATAGCTTCGTTGGTGATGCCCGGAATCATTGGTATCATCGCCGACAAATGGGTCAATGCCGAACGTTTGCTGGGCATTTGCCACCTATTCGGTGCCGGAGCGCTTTTTTACGCCTCCACCCTTACCGATTACGATCACATGTACTGGGCGATGCTGATAAACCTGTTCTTTTACATGCCTACCATTGCGTTGAATAACACGGTAGCTTACAACGCTCTGGAGCAATATAAATACGACATTGTCAAGGCTTTCCCGCCGATTCGAACGTTCGGAACCATCGGTTTTATCGTTGCCATGTGGGTGGTCGACCTGTCGGGCTTCAAAAACTCCAACGCACAGCTCTACGTAGGTTCCATAGCCTCGTTGTTCATGGCTCTGTACTCGTTTACCCTGCCGGCTTGTCCGCCCGCCAAAACCGAACATAAATCGTTGCTTTCGGCTCTTGGCCTGGATGCGTTGGTTTTGTTCAAGACCAAAAAAATGGCTGTTTTCTTCTTCTTTGCCATGCTGTTGGGGGCTGCGTTGCAAATCACCAATTCGTATGGCGACCTCTTTATTGGCAGTTTCAAATCCATTCCCGAATATGCTGAATCGTTCGGTGTCAAACATTCGGTGATCCTGCTTTCGCTTTCGCAAATGTCTGAGACATTGTTCATTCTAACTATCCCTTTCTTCCTGAAACGTTTCGGAATCAAACAGGTGATGCTGATGAGCATGATTGCCTGGGTACTCCGTTTTGGATTTTTCGGTATCGGCAACCCCGGATCGGGACTGACACTGCTTATCCTCTCCATGATTGTTTACGGCATGGCTTTCGATTTTTTCAATATCTCCGGTTCGCTGTTTGTTGAAACCGAAGCAAAACCCGAAATCAGAGCCAGCGCACAGGGGTTGTTCATGATGATGACCAACGGTTTGGGTGCCATTATGGGAGGATATGCCAGCGGCGCAATCGTCGATTTGTACTCCAAATACGGCGAAGGCGGTGTGCTGATTAGCCGCGATTGGCCAACCATCTGGTTTATATTTGCGGGTTATGCAATGGTCATTGCGGTTTTGTTTGCCCTGTTCTTCAAATACAAACACAAAGCGAGTTCGATCTAAAAAAGATAACACACGTGAAACGTTTAGAAATAATTATCCTGCTCTGGGCGGAAATCGTTTGTTCGGTTTCCGCCTTTGCGCAAAATACAAGTCAAACATTTCGGTTTGCTCTGGTCACCGATACGCATCTCAAGCAAACCGATCCGCGAAACGAAGCAACTTTGCGCCAAACGGTAAAGGATCTCAATAACCAAAACAATCTGGATTTTGTGATCGTGGCGGGTGACGTAGCCGATAAAGGCGACCGACCGTCGCTGCTGAAGGCCAAGCAGTTGCTCGACAGCCTGAAGATGCCCTATTATGCCATTCCCGGCAATCACGATACCCGCTACTGCAAAACGACAACTACCACCTTCGACTCTGTGTTTGTTAAACATCACTTTTCGTTCACTCACAAAGGATATTTTTTTATCGGGTTCAACACCGGACAAGGCAACAGCAATAACAGAGGGTGCGTAAATTCGCAAGAGCTCAACTGGATCGACAAACAGTTATCCAAAATCCCGTCGCAGCAACCCGTAGTTGCCATTACCCATTTCCCTATCGTAACGATTCAGGTCGACGATTCGGCGCAAATTGTGAATCATCTGTTGAAATACAACACCAAAGCCATTCTTGGGGGTCACTATCACCGCAATGCCGTGTTCAATTATAACGGTGTTCCGGGCATCCTTACCCGCACACTGCAACCATCATTGGCCGGCAAAAGCGGTTATTCTGTATTCGAATTTTCGGATCAAATAAAGGTATACGAACGCAATCCCGCTACCTCTTCTGCCGTTTTATGGCTCACACTGCCCATTGGCAAAGAAGCAAAAGCAACGATTGAATCAAATCCGTAACTTTTTTCCTAATTATTTTCCACGCCCTAACCTCTTCTGAGTTAAATTGAATTGGAAATCAACACCATTTAAATAGCGTTATTCTCTTTCTTAACGCGCTTTTTTATTGTCATACCAATAAATTTCCCGAACTTTGCGCCGCAAAATATAACGCTATTTTAACCCTACATTTTTATGGCAATCTACAAACGCATATTGCTAAAAATCAGCGGTGAATCGCTGATGGGAGAAAAACAGTACGGCATCGACGAAACCCGCCTCGGCGAGTACGCAGCCCAGATTAAAGAAATTGCCGATATGGGCGTTCAGATCGGAATCGTTATCGGAGGTGGCAACATCTTCCGCGGTTTGAGTGGCGCATCCAAAGGTTTCGACCGTGTAAAAGGCGACCAAATGGGCATGTTGGCTACCGTTATCAACAGCTTAGCTCTCAGCTCTGCACTCGAATCACTGGGCGTAAAAACGCGCGTACTGACGGCTATCCGCATGGAGCCAATCGGCGAATTTTACAGCAAAGCGAAAGCTATTGAAAGTCTGGAACGCGGCGAAGTAGCCATCTTCTCGGCCGGCACCGGCAATCCGTTCTTCACTACCGACACAGGTTCTTCACTTCGTGCCATCGAGATCGAAGCCGACGTGATGCTTAAAGGCACCCGCGTGGACGGCATTTATACCGCCGACCCCGAAAAAGATCCTACCGCCACCAAATTCGACGAAATTACCTACGACGAAATCTACATCCGTGGCCTCAAAGTGATGGATCTGACCGCAACCACCATGTGCAAAGAGAACAAAATGCCGATCTACGTCTTTGATATGGACACCGTTGGCAACCTCAAAAAGGTGATGAGCGGCGAAAAAATCGGAACACTTGTTAAATTTGAAAATGTGCAAATTTGAAAATGTGCAAATTACTCTTAATCTGCGCATTTCAGATTTCATTTTCAAACTTTCAAATTAGCTAATTTTCAAATTGAATCAATGAAAGTCTTTTCAACCATTGCCGACCTGAAAGCTGAAGTTGCAGCTCAAAAAGCAGCCGGCAAAACCATCGGACTGGTTCCCACCATGGGAGCCCTCCACGCAGGACACGCTTCACTCGTGAAAAAATGTGCCGCAGAAAACGACATAGCCGTAGTTAGTGTTTTTGTAAACCCTACTCAGTTCAACGACAAAAACGACCTGAAAAATTATCCCCGTACGCTCGAAAAAGATGCCGAATTATTACAAAGCGTCGGATGTAACCTTATCTTTGCACCAAGCGAAGATGAAATTTACCCCGAACCCGATACCCGCGTATTCGATTTCACGCCGCTCGACAAGGTGATGGAAGGCAAGTATCGCCCGGGACATTTCAACGGAGTAGCTCAGATTGTGAGCAAGTTATTTGACATTGTGACACCCGACAGGGCCTATTTTGGAGAAAAAGACTTTCAGCAACTGGCCATTATCCGCGAGATGGTAAAACAGCTCGGTTTGTCGCTCGAAATCATTGCCTGCCCCATTGTACGCGAAGCCGACGGTCTGGCATTGAGCAGCAGAAATGCCCGTTTAACTGATAGTCAGCGAAAAAAAGCGGTAACTATATCGAAAGTTCTATTTGAAAGTCGTAATTTTGCACCCTCAAAACCGATTGCCGAACTCACCGACTGGGTGATTGACAACGTAAACAAAGAGAGTGAGTTACGCGTCGAATATTTTGAGATCGTTGATGGCAATACCCTTCAGGCAGTTTCGGATTGGAATCAAACCGATTATATCGTAGGATGTATCACCGTATTCTGCGGCGAAGTGCGCCTCATCGACAATATTCGCTATAAGTAGTTTTATTTTATTGAATTAAGGCAAATTAATCTGTTGTTGAAAGTTGTCGGTCGACAATAATCAACACCCAACTAACCAATCATTTTCATGCAAATTGAAGTTTTAAAATCCAAGATCCACCGTGTCACTGTTACCGACGCGAATTTGAACTATATCGGCAGCATCACTCTTGACGAAGATTTAATGGATGCCGCCAATCTCATAGAGCACGAAAAAGTCAGCATTCTGAACAACAATAACGGCGCACGCTTCGAAACTTATATTATTAAGGGAGAACGCGGTTCGGGAACCGTATGCCTGAATGGTGCCGCTGCACGTCTGGTTCAACCGGGTGATATTGTGTTGGTTGTCTCATTTGCAACGATGGATTTTGAGGAGGCAAAAACCTGGAAACCGACCATCATTTTTCCTGACACGGCAACCAATAAGTTGAAATAAGTTTCGGCATTCATTTGCCGCTTGCTGACAGAGTTCTCTGAGTCGCTTCGTCTGTTTATAATTGTTTATATTCAATTGATTATGAAGAAAAAACTCATCATTTTCGGCTCTGTTTTCGGAGGATTGTTCTTGATCCTCCTTTTTTTGCCTATGGCTTTCAATGGCAAAGTAGACACTATTGTCAAGTCAGAAGCCAATAAAAAGCTCAATGCTACATTTAATTACAGCAAGTTAAGCATCAGCTTATTGCGTAATTTTCCGAAGGCAACCATCGAACTCGAGGATCTTTCCATCGTGGGAGCCGGTGAATTTGCCAAAGATACTCTTGTCTCTACCAAATCGTTTCAGGTGGTGGTCAACCTCCTGAGTCTTTTCGGAAACAGCGGTTACGAGGTTTCCAAGGTGGTGCTCGATCGCCCGGTGGTAAACGCCATTGTGGCCAAAGACGGCAAAGTGAACTGGGACATCATGAAACCCGACTCCACAGCCGCCAAAGCCGATACCACCCCATCAAAATTTCATCTCAAACTTAAGAAACTGGCCATCGACGAAGGCCGTATTACCTACAACGACCGCAAAGCCGGGCAATTGCTTACGCTCAATAAATTTTCCGGCACACTCTCGGGCGATATGACGGCCGACGTTACCGACATCGAAACGCAGATGAAAGCCGAAAAAGTGAGCTTCACCATGGGAAATATCCCCTATCTGCACGATGCCAACATCGAACTGGAAGCCAACCTGAATGCCGACCTCAAGCACAGCAAATACACCCTCAAGAAAAATAAAATAAAGGTCAACGACCTCGAAGCCAGTCTCGACGGATGGGTTACGATGCTCCCGAAAGGCTATGGCATGGATCTCAAACTCTCCACCCCATCGCTGGTTTTCAAAAATATTCTTTCACTGGTTCCGGCCATCTATGCCAACGATTTTCAATCCGTTCAGGCCGATGGTAAAGTTTCGCTGGAAGGCTATGCAAAAGGTCAGTACAGCGATTCGGTGATGCCTTCGTTCCGTTTTGCATTGAATGTGGTCAACGCCTGGTTCAAATACCCGAACCTTCCGAAATCGGTTACCCATATCAATCTGCAACTCATTGCCGAGAATCCAGGCAACCGACTGGATCAGGTGCAACTGCACGTACCGAAATTCCATTTCGAAATGGGCGGAAATCCCTTCGATCTGAGTGGCAATTTCAGCAATCTGCTCGGCAATACGGCATTTGCCATGAAAGCTGCCGGACGGCTCGATTTGGGTGAAATTAAGGATTTCTATCCACTCGAAGCCGGAACAGGCCTTACGGGTCTTATCACGGCCAATCTCGCCGCCTCAGGCACTATGGGACAGGTACAAAGCGGACAATACGAAAATATCAATGCCAACGGGTTGTTGCAGATCAACAACATGAATTACAAAGGCAAAGATATGCCGACGATTCATATTCCTCAGGCAAAATTGCAGTTCTCACCCAAATATGCCGAACTGACCAATATGCAGGTTATGATCGGCAAAAGCGATATTTCGGCCAACGGAAAACTGGAAAATGTCATTCATTATGTGATTAAAAATCAGACTATTAAAGGCCGTCTGAATGTCTCTTCCAATAATCTGAATCTGAATGAACTGATGACATCGTCGTCTACCACCACAAGCAACAAATCGATTCAGACAACCGCATTTATCGTACCGAAGAATATCGATTTCGTACTCAATGCCAAAGCAAAAAAAGTGGTCTACAACAAATTCGATATCAACAATTTGTCCGGTCAAATCATTGTGAAAGACGGGATTGCCTCGATGAAAAATGTTCAATTGGGTATGTTCGATGGAACTATCAATACCAACGGAAGTTACAGCACTGTCGACCCTAAAAAGCCTGCCGTCGATTTTGATCTGAATATTCAGACCGCTTCGTTTGCCAAAACATTTACATCGCTTGACATGGTGCAAAAGCTGGTTCCCATTTTTGAAAACGTAAAAGGAACCTATTCGGTGAAGATGTCACTCAAATCGTTGCTCGACGACAAAATGAATATCGATTATAATTCACTTTTTGCTAATGGATTACTTCAATCGAACAACGTACAGATAGGTGGTATTCCCGTACTCAACTCATTGGCTTCGGCACTGAAAAACGATAAATTCAAAAGCTTTTCTACCAAAGACCTGAAGATACCGTTTACCATCGCCGAAAAATGGGTCACTGTGAAGCCCTTCGATGTGAAAGTGGCCAATTATACTCTCAATTTGGGAGGAAAAACAGGCCTTGACAAAAGCATTCTCTACGACGGAAAGCTAACTCTTCCTCCGGGAACGCCATCACCTTTCGGGTTGAATATCAACACAATTCCTTTCCAGATTCTGGGAACATTCAGCAATCCGAAAATTAAATTAGGTACGGCCGAACTGGGCAAATCGATTGCCAATACAGCTTTGAATGCGGCTAAAAGTGCCGTTGCTCCCAAACTGGATGCAGCAAAAGCCGATGCGCAAAAGAAAATGGATCAGATCAGAGCCGATGCAAAAGCAAAAGCCGATGCACTCTTGGAGACTGCACAAACCCAGGCCGACAATCTCGTAAATCAGGCTAAAAATCCTTTTGCAAAAATTGCGGCTAAAAAACTTGCCGACGAAACCATGAAAAAGGCGCGACAAAAAGCAGCCGACATCATTGCGAAAGGTGATGAAGAAGCACAAAAAGTTCAGATAGCAAAATAATATTCTGCTGAAATTCAGCATTGTGATTAAAAAACGCGAAAAGAATTCCAATTATAGAAATAAATTGCGAATAATTTTTTGGTTGTTGATAAAATTTCTGTACCTTTGCGCTCCCATTCTGTGAAAGAATAAACAATAAAAAATAGAATAAGATATGGCAAAGACTTGTCAAATTACCGGAAAAAAAGCAATGACAGGAAACAACGTTTCTCACTCGAAACGTCGCACCAAACGCGTTTTTGATGTAAACCTGTTTACACGTAAGTTCTATTGGGTAGAACAAGATTGCTGGATTAGCCTGAAAGTATCGGCTGCCGGACTGCGCACGATCAATAAGGTCGGCTTAAATGCTGCTATTAAAAAAGCAGCCGTAAAAGGGTATTTATACGTATAACCAAGAGGAGGCAGACAAATGGCAAAGAAATCAAAAGAAAACAGAATCCAGGTGATTTTGGAATGTACCGAACACAAAGAAAGCGGTATGCCCGGTACATCTCGCTATATCACAACCAAAAACCGTAAAACAACAACCGGTCGTTTGGAATTGAAGAAATATAACCCCATCCTTAAAAGGGTTACAGTTCATAAAGAAATTAAATAATTACTCTATACTATGGCAAAGAAAGCGGTTGCATCATTGCAAACAGGTGAAGGTCGTGCTTATGCTAAGGTGATTAAAATGGTTAAATCGCCGAAAACAGGTGCCTATATCTTCAAAGAAGAAATCGTTCACAACGACGAAGTAAAAGCATTTTTCGCTAAATAATTTAGCGCTACATTATAACTGAAAAGAGATTGTTTCATACGAAGCAATTTCTTTTTGTTTTATATTTACTGTTGATATACAGCTCAATAAATCAACCATGCTCTCACAAACCGTACAGCCGACAACAGTAACGGAATACTCATAAACAGATAGAAAAGAGACAAATAAGGCAATGTTATCAAATGACTTGTCCTTAACCCCACTCCACCGCTTATCATCACCACCATTATACCGTACGACCGTAAATTGAAAAATGAGAACAGGCAGGGACGCTCGATTTTCATTTCCCGAATGCGGTTGATGTGTTTGGTTGAAATACGGAGAAACATTCCCCGAAAAAATAATAAACCTCCTATAAAAGAGATAATTAATAACCACGGCCATCCTGACACAGGACTGAAATAGGCCCAACTTCGCCACAACAACATGCCTCCGGCCACCAGCCACATGCAGGCTGCCGCCAATAGTAAATTGTGTCGCGATACACGGGGAGTTATTTTATAAATGTAATGTTTCATCGTTTGCTGAATTAGGCTGCAAAAATACATCACAATTCGATTATTTCCTCTTTTTGTACCAACATTCGTAAAAAAACGTACCTTTGTGGTGTCAAATAACAGGCAACTGTTTTTCCGTAATTTATTATCATTCAATATAATGTCAGCAAATAAAACTATTGCAATCGTTGCGGGTGGAGAACAATCGGAAGTTGTTGTTTCCATCAAAAGTGCCAAAGGTATTTTCTCTTTTTTACAGGATTCGGGTTATAACCGCTACATTGCCGTAATTGAAAAAGACAATTGGCATGTGCTGCTCGAAGATGATACCACCTTACCAATTGATAAAAACGACTTTAGTTTTACGTTGAACGGACAAAAAACCACGTTCGACTGCGCCTACATCACCATTCATGGCATTCCCGGCGAGGATGGCCGTCTGCAGGGCTATTTTGAAATGATCGGTATGCCCTACACCTCTTGCAACGTTCTGGCCTCTGCCATCACCTACAACAAATACGTTTGCAACACCTATCTGAAGAGTTTCGGAGTAAATGTGGCACCATCCATCCGCTTACGAAAAAACGACGCGATTACCGCCGCTGAAGTGGTTGAAAAGGTGGGTTTACCCTGCTTTGTGAAGCCCAATCTCGGCGGATCCAGCTTCGGGGTTACCAAGGTAAAAGCCGTCGAAGAGGTAGAACCAGCCATTGCAAAAGCTTTTGCCGAAGCTCAGGAGGTTATCATCGAAAGTTTTATGCAGGGGACGGAAATCACCAATGGCATTTTCAAAACGGCTAAACATCAGGTAGTTCTTCCTATCACAGAGGTAGTTCCTGCCAACGAATTTTTCGATTTTGCGGCCAAATACAAAGGCGAATCACAGGAAATTACACCGGCTCGTCTTTCCGCAAAACTTACCTCCAAAGTCCAGAAAACAACGGCATTTATCTATAACACACTGGGATGCAATGGAATTGTGCGCATCGATTACATTATCACCAAGGGCGATAAAATTAATTTGCTGGAAGTAAATACCACTCCGGGAATGACTCCTACCAGCTTTATTCCGCAACAAATTCCTCATGCAGGACTGGTCATAGGTGAAGTGATTTCGGAAATTATTGAAGATGCTATTACCCGAAAAAAGGCTTAAAAACTGCTCTATGACTTTCAAAATAAAATCACTCGATACAATTCGTGACACCGCCCGCGAATTTATCAACAACATGGGCGAACGGACGGTTTTTGCCTTCTACGGAGCCATGGGAGCCGGCAAAACTACATTCGTAAAAGCAGTATGTGAAGAGCTGGGCGTGAAAGATGTGGTAAACAGCCCCACATTTGCCATTATAAACGAATATGAGGTGGATGGTAAGGCACCTATCTTTCACTTCGATTTTTACCGCATAAACAAGCCTGAGGAGGCTTTCGACTTCGGGTACGAAGACTATTTCTACAGCGGAAGCATCTGTTTCATCGAATGGCCTGAAAAAATAGAGGCGCTTTTGCCCGAAAATTGTGTGAAAGTAACGATAGAAGAACTGGCCGACGGAAGCCGCGAAATTGAAGTGGAATAAATCAGCTCTGTTTCAATTCATACGTTTTACGGTACAAAAACCTGCCAAAATCTTCCGGTTTGGGGTATAACTTTTGCTCCTCCACGCTGATGGGTTCTCCAATGCGTAAACGAATCTTTTTTCCCCGTTTGTTTTTCACTTCCGCAGGAATCAGCGCTGTGCGAAGAATGGGATGTATCAGTCCAACCAATAAAAATTTCCAGCTGTTGTGCCCTTCAAAATAGACCGGAATAATAGGTACTTGCGATTTTTGAATCAGCTTTACAGTCGGTAACTGCCACTCTCTGTCCGCGATTCTGAACCATTTTACAATTTTGGAAACCTGACCGGAAGGGAAAAAGAAGAGAGGATGCCCCTCTTTCAAGTGATTTTTGGCGATACGCAATCCCGGAAGACTGGAACGCTTACTGGTCGACTTTTCAAAAGGATTTACAGGAATAAAATGATGAGCGATGGGTTCTATTTTGCTCAGAAGAAAGTTGGTAATACCCCGAATATCCGGACGAACAGTTGCTATGGTTCGCACCAAAGACATGCCATCGAAGGTTCCGTAAGGGTGATTGGATACTGTTACAAATGTTTTATTTTCAGAAAAATAACGTATAGCTTCCGGATTATCAACAACCGTTTCGACTCCGAAAAATTTATAAATTTCATCTATAAATTCCAGGCTATCCGAAGAATTGGCTTTCGCGACTACATACGATTCGTGAATCTTGTCCAAACCCAGTATACGATATGCTGCGCGACCAACATGCTTTCCCAATTTCGACCGAAAAAAGGAATTCAAATTACAAAATTCTTCTAAACTAATCACCCCTTCTCCTACTTAAAATATACGATTACTCGCTATCTTCTCCGAAGGTTGACAATTGACGGCGAAAAATTTCTTCGAGTGAAAGCTGAAAAGTTTCGGTATTGGCCACACCCGGAATGGTTGCCAGTTTATCCAAAAGCAATTTCAAAAGATGGCGGTTATCTTTGGCATATATTTTAATAAACATGGCATATTTGCCGGTAGTGTAATGGCATTCCACCACTTCCGGTATCTGCTTGATATGATCGACAACCGATTGAAATTCTACATTGTTTTTCAACACAATTCCAATGTAGGCACAAGTCTGATACCCTACTTTGTATTGATCTATAACAAATTCCGAATTCCGTATTACTCCCTGATTAACAAGTTTTTGTACACGTTGATGAATGGCAGCACCGGACACATTGCACTCTCTTGCAATTTCCAAGAAAGGTGTCCTTGCGTTTTGAGAAATGTACTGTAATATTTTACGATCCAGCTTATCCAATGTATGTGCCATATTGCTATATTTAATTTGAGTGCAAATATAATGTTAATATTGAAACTTAGCAAATTATGTGGTCATATAAGTTTCAAAATGAAGTTATCGACAATTGTTTTACATCAGGTTGTTAGTAAAATTGTGGATAACTTGTGATTTGTTTTTTACAACAAATCGTATTTATCTCTTGCTTTTCACATAAAAAGATTCTGTTATTCAAACCCTCCAAAATATCAAATCCCTTTCTGCTTTTTTATACAACCGGCATCAACTACTTTTTACACACTAAAAAGATAAGACGCATCAAAAACTTGCTAACTTTGCACTTTATGAACAATATGTTGATAACTCATCTATCTTCGGTTAAAATAAGCAATTTAGAATAATAATAAATTGTTCATTTCTCTCCCGGTTTATTTAAAAATGAGAAATCAAAGATACTAATCAAAAAGTTATCCGTATTATCAACATTCAATAATCATCATCTTTCTAAGTTTTTAAATTGAAAAAAAAATATGAATATAAAAGAATCTTGGTTGAAAAGTGGATTTGCCAATGAGAAGGTTCCGGACAATATAGATCTTGTAGCCGAAATTAAACGGCTGAAAAAAGAAAAAAATGCCGTGATAATGGCTCACTACTACCAAACAGGTGATATACAGGATATTGCTGATGTAGTAGGCGATAGTTTGGCTTTAGCTCAATGGGCTACCAAAGTAGAAGCTGACGTGATTGTGATGTGTGGTGTCCATTTTATGGGTGAAACGGTAAAAATTTTAAGCCCCGATAAAAAGGTTTTGATCCCTGATTTGAATGCCGGTTGTTCGTTGGCCGAAAGCTGTCCGGCGGATAAATTTGAAGTATTTGTAAAGGCTCACCCCGATCATACGGTTATTTCGTATGTAAATACTACTGCAGCTGTAAAAACGTTGACGGATGTAGTGGTAACGTCGAGTAATGCCCGAAAAATAGTAGACAGTTTTCCAAAAGATGCCAAATTAATATTCGGACCCGATAGAAATTTGGGTAATTATATAAACAGTGTAACCGGTCGTTCGATGCTTTTGTGGGATGGTGCTTGCCATGTACACGAACAATTTTCGTTGGAAAAAATATTGGTTATAAAGAAAGAACATCCGGATGCTTTGATTTTAGCACATCCTGAATGTCAAAGTGTTGTATTAAAAGTGGCCGATGAAATAGGATCTACTTTAGCTTTGCTGAACTTTACCAAAACATCGGATGCCAAAAAATTTATTGTGGCTACAGAGAGTGGTATTATTCATGAAATGAAAAAATGCAATCCGGATAAAACATTTATTCCGGCTCCTCCCATTGATAGTACCTGTGGTTGTAACGATTGTAATTTTATGAAGCTCAATACCATGCAAAAAGTATATAATTGCCTGAAATTTGAATTTCCGGAAATTACCATCGAAGAGTCAATACGAGTGAAAGCTGAAAAACCAATCAGAAGAATGTTAGAATTAAGCTGATTAATAGTTATTTATAAATGAAATACTATTATATACTTTTTATTTTTCTTGCATCGTATGGTGTAAGGGTTTCAGCTCAAACTCTCGAAACAAAATGGTTACATTCCATCAATAGTCAATCGTCGATAAGAGGATCGAGTAAATTTCTGTCGAATAGTACTGCCTTTGTGGTGGTAGGAGTACCTTTTGCTTTATTGGCAGAAGCTTATATTGACAAGAATGAATCAGGAGCCGAAAAAGGGTGGTATATAGCATCTTCTGTGGCTTTGTCTGGAATAACTGCTCTTGTTATGAAAAGTTGCATCAAAAGAGACCGACCATATGTGACTTATCCCGGATATATTGTACCGGAAACAATGGAATCTAATTCTTCTTTTCCCTCTTTTCATACATCGGTAGCTTTTTCATTAGCTACCTCTTTGAGTATCAGTTATCCAAAATGGTATGTGATTGCTCCTTCCATGTTGTGGGCTACTTCTGTGGCCTATTCACGAATGAATCTGGGGGTTCATTATCCTTCGGATGTAGCGGCAGGAGCTGTTTTGGGAGCCGGTAGCGCCTGGTTGACGTACAAGATGAATCAGTGGTTGCATCAACCGATAAAACGCGTTACAAAGCGTTCTATGGAGTGGCTCCATTAAAACTGAACCTGATTTACTTTCAAATTAAGATTTCCGGATAGCTGTCCGCTGATGACAATGGCCGCAGGTGTGATTGTTATTGCATCGAAGCTGTTTTTTTCCAGCTGTCCGTTCAGCGATATTCCCTTTATCAGTTCATAGTTGGCAAGCATGGCATTGCTTGATTTGACTATATCACCAATCTGATCTTTCATGGAGATGGTCAGATAGGGCTCTATCATTTTCAAAAATTTATTGTGCATCAGCCAGTTGGCACTTTTTACCAAAACATTCTTTGTTTTCATGTCGAAATCGAAGTTGGTGATGCTCAGGGTCTGGTTTGCATTGTTGAAAACAGGCTTTCCAACGCAATAAATAGTTCCGTTTATACTTCCCGACAGATATGTTTCTATAACCAACAAGCCGTTGTGTCCGTAAAATTTGACTTTATCGATGGTGATGTGCTTATTTCCTTGTCGAAAAGTTTTTCCGATAATCTGTTTCGATGAAATTTCTGTTAGTTTTTTATAGTCCAGGTTGACACTAAACAGGATATTGAAATCGGGCTTTATTTCTGAAACATATTGATAATCAGGTAAAATAATTTGATTATTGCTATTTATCTGATTGCCTACCGAAGTTTCTATCAAAGCATTAATGCCCAGATTGAAATTAATATGGTTCCCGGCAGAAACCATGGGGGTGGAAAGAATACTTTTCGGGGTTACTTTCAGCCAAACATTGTATTCTTTGTTTATTTGAATCGGCTTTTGAGCAATCGACCATGTTTTGGTCATGGCCTGCCGAATGTTCATGCTTTTTTCAATGGCTTCGTCTATCGATTTATCTATTTTTTTCTGTAACGATTTAAGAATGATATTTGATATAAAAGTGATGGGCATTTCGGTACCTGCAACTTTGACAGTAGGTTTTTGAGTCCAGGTATAGTCATTAATTTTGGTAGAGGTAATGACGCTCCAGTCGTTTTGAATGTGATAATCGATGCTTACATCCAACGTAATGGCTCCGTTGGCTTCATAATTTTGCTGGAAGGTAGCGCCTAATATTTTTTTTCTGAAACCGGTTTCGACCCATATTTTGAGTGGCATTATGCAATTGATATGGCTTCCGTTGAGTGAAAAGCGCAAATCCTGTTGTTTCCACACTTTCAGTTTCAGATTGTCATCTACCAAAGAGGTGTCGTTATAAATAATGTCTTTGAAGCGATTGTTGATGCTCTTTTCAATATCTTCCATATTGATATCCAATGCAATATCAATGGTAGATATTTTTTTTTCAATGGAAGGAGCGATGTAACTTTCAGCCGGTTTTTCGACTGAAATTTTAGAACTTGCACATGCTGTCAGTACTATGGCAGCTACCAGAAAAAAATACTTGTAGCGCTTCATTTATCGGATAATTATTCTTTCTTGTTGTCTTCCCATTTGAAAAGTTTGTCGTTACGTCGTACCTTGTCGTTAACGGCAATAGAGAAAAATTCTCCCTTTTTGGCTTCCTCTACCGGTTTTAAATCGACCCGTATTTCGGACAATGTATCTTCGTAGCAACCCGTTGTGGGGCCGGTTATGAAAATTTCATCTCCTATTTTTACCGATTGTGTCTCTATCAGGCATTCGGCAACACCAATGTTGGCAAAATAGTTAGTCACCTTGCCTACGTAAATTTTCTTTTTGGTTGCTTCTGAGCCATAATTTTTGCTCCATTCGCCCAGACGTTGCCCCAGATAGTATCCATCCCAGAAACCACGGTTAAATACCTTTTTCAACCGTTCGTCCCACGCCGCAATCTTTTCATCGGTGAAACTATTGTCCAGATAAGCCTGAATAGCCTGTTTGTAACATTCCACCACCGTTCTCACATATTCGGCGCTGCGGGCACGTCCTTCTATTTTGAAAACGCGTACACCCGAATCGATCATTTTATTCAGGAAATGGATGGTTTTCAAATCTTTTGGAGACATAATGTACTGGTTTTCAATATCCAGTTCAATGTCCGATTCTTTGTCTTTTACCGTATATCCACGACGACAAACCTGCATGCACGCACCCCGGTTGGCCGACGCGTTCATTTCGTGCAGACTGAGGTAACATTTGCCCGAAACAGCCATGCAAAGTGCTCCGTGACAGAACATTTCGATGCGTACGAGTTCTCCTTTTGTGCCACAAATATTTTCATTCACTATTTTTTCGTGAATGGCTTTCACCTGATCCATATTCAGTTCGCGGGCCAGTACCACCACATCGGCAAACTGAGCGTAAAAACGCAAAGCTTCCGAGTTGGAGATATTCAACTGTGTGGAAAGATGCACCTCCACCCCTACCCGATTGGCATAAGTCATGGCTGCCACATCGGATGCAATAATGGCCGAAACACCTGCTTCTTTGGCAGTGTCCACTATTTCGCGCATCAGTTGAAGATCTTCATCGTACAGAATTGTATTGAGAGTCAGGTAACTTTTTACGTTGTTCTTTTGGCAGGTAGCTACAATCTCTTTGAGATCTTCGGTCGTAAAATTGTTGGATGAACGCGAACGCATGTTCAGCTTTTCGATGCCAAAATAGACGGCATCGGCTCCTCCCTGAATGGCTGCCGTGAGCGATTCCCACGAACCGGCGGGTGCCATTACTTCAAAATCGGATATATTTAATTTATTGTCAATCACTAAGTAATACTATTTTTAATTTAGAAATCAGATAATCATACCGCTTCCCAGACAGAGTTGCGCATCGTTGTCGTAAATAACGCCGAATTGTCCCGAAGCTATGCCCTGAATTTTGTTTTCAGAGTAAATGCGGTAGATATCGTTTATTTTAACCAGTTTACCTTTCGTAAATTCGGGCGTGTGACGAATTTTGAAATTGATCTCTTTTTCGCCTTCGAAATCACCCCACCAGTCTTCGGTAATAAACTGGAAACCCTGCAAATTGATTACTTTACCATATTGTGTGTCAGGATCATATCCGTTTGAAACGTAAACTACATTTTCTTCCACGTTCTTTTTTACCACAAACCAGGGTCCCCCACCCAATCGCAAACCACGGCGTTGGCCGATGGTGTGAAACCAGTAACCTTTGTGCGTGCCCAGAATTTTTCCGGTTTCCAGTTCAACGATTTTTCCCTCTTTTTCACCAAGGTAACGACGAATAAAATCGTTGTAATTGATTTTTCCCAGAAAACAGATCCCCTGACTATCTTTACGATCGGCACTCGGGAGTTTGGCATTTGCGGCAATTTGGCGTACTTCGCTTTTTTGCAGATGTCCGATAGGAAACATCAGTTTACTAACCTGCAGGTAATCAATTTGTCCCAGAAAATAGGTTTGATCTTTCACATGATCGGCAGCGGTCGCAAGATAGGTTTTCCCATCGATTTCGGCCGTACGGGCATAATGTCCGGTGGCCGTTTTGTCGAACTCTTTTCCCCATTTTTGCTCAAAGCAACCGAATTTAATCAGCTTGTTGCACATCATGTCGGGGTTGGGAGTCAAACCGCGTTTTACGGCTTCGATGGTATAACTCACCACGTTTTCCCAATACTCTTCGTGAAGCGAAACTTCTTCGAATTTGCAGCCATATTTTTTGGCAATGTATGTAGTAATTTCAATATCTTCTTCCGATGGGCAATCGATGAATCCATCTTCTTCTTCCATTCCGATGCGGATGTAAAAAATGGTGGGATCATAGCCCGATTCTTTGAGCAGATGTACCATCACGGAACTATCCACTCCTCCTGAAACTAACGCGGCAATGTTCATTCTTTAATTCTAAAAATATTATAATGTATTGAATATTAATTGTTTGTTTTCTTTATTGCTTCAAAGAAAACACGTTGCAAAAATACTCAAAAAATGCGGTATGTCAGCTATTTTTTACTGGTATACAATTTGTTGTATTAGATTTGTTTTGATGTATCTTTGTAGCAAATAGGAAGTCAAAATTAATTCGGACAAAAATAAATTTTTATCGTATGAAAAAAAGTTTGATTATTTTGGTGGCAGTTGTAGGCGTAATTGCCATATTCATTTTTTGGGGTATAGGAAAATACAATGGTTTTGTATCTCAGGAAGAAGGTGTTAAAGCTCAGTGGTCGAATGTGGAGAACGTGTATCAGCGTCGTGCCGACCTGATTCCGAACCTGGTAGCAACTGTGAAGGGTTATGCCACACACGAAGAAAAAACCCTGACCGAAGTGATAGAAGCGCGTGCGAAAGCAACTTCGGTAACTATTGATCCCACAAAGCTGAATGCAAGCAATATTGCTGCTTTTCAGAAGGCTCAGGACGGTCTTTCAGGTGCTTTATCGCGCTTGATGGTAAGTGTGGAACAATATCCTAACCTGAAAGCGAACGAAAACTTCCTGGCTTTGCAGTCGCAACTGGAAGGAACAGAAAACCGTATTGCGGTAGAGCGCCGTAAATATAACGAAACTGCTCAGGCATTTAATGCTTCTATTCGTAAGTTTCCCGCTAACATAATTGCCGGAATGGGTAGTTTTGAACAAAAAGGATACTTCAAAGCTTCTGAAGGTGCAGAGAAAGCCCCTCAGGTTAAATTCTAAATACGTTTCCGGACACATAAATTCCTGTTTTGGTATTTGTGTGTCCATGTTTTTACTTATAAATTAATTATTTATGGATGTAACCGATTTTTTTTCTCTTCAACAAAAGGGAGAGATAATGGATGCAATTGCCGAAGCGGAGAAAAATACATCCGGTGAAATACGTGTTCATCTCGAAAATTATTGCTTTGGGAATACGTTGAAACGTGCTACTAAAGTTTTCAAAAAACTTGGAATGGCTAAAACGGCACAGCATAATGGTGTGTTGTTTTATCTGGCTGTAAAAAGTAAAAAACTGGCAATTGTGGGCGATAGCGCTATTCATGAACATGTGAAGCAGCAATTTTGGGATGAACTGAGATCGGGTATGTTGGATATGTTTGCAGAAGATCACTTCAAAGAAGGATTAGTGTCTGGAATTCTTTCTGCCGGTCAGAAGCTAAAAGAACATTTTCCATACCAAAGTGATGATGTGAACGAGTTACCGGACGAAATTTCATTTGGAAAACATTGATAATGAAAAACATAAAATATACTTTGATTTTATTGTTATTGGTTGTTTCCGGTAACATTTTTTCCCAGGATTTTCCGAAACGTCCCGATCCTCCCCGTTTGGTAAACGATTTGGCTAATCTTTTTTCGCCCGAACAAGCCGATGCCCTTGAACGAAAACTGGTTGCGTATAATGATTCTACTTCCACACAAATTGCTGTTGTAACTATCAGTGATATAAAAGGATATGATATAACAGATTTTACCGATCGGTTGGCTATGGACTGGAAGGTAGGGCAAAAAGGGATTAACAACGGTTTGATGATTCTGATTGTTCCTAAACAGGCGAATGGTGAACGCGGGCATGTGCGGATTTCTGTGGGTTATGGTTTGGAAGAGCACATTACCGACGCTGTTTCGAGTAAAATCATCAACGATGTGATGATTCCGGAATTCAGAAATAATAATATTTACGGTGGTATAAATAAGGGAGTTGATGTTGTTATCGGAATTTGTTCCGGTACATTCAAAGCCGATCAGATTAAGAAAAAAGAGAAAAACACCTCTTGGATATTCTTTCTGATTCCACTCTTTATTTTGTTTATCATCGGTTTTATTCGTCGTAACCGCTACAACAGTTATGGAACCAGCAGTTCCGGAAGCGGAGCGCCATTTATCTTTTTCCCCGGACTTGGAGGGGGCGGCGGCGGTTTCGGAAACAGCGGAGGGTCCGATTTTGGAGACTTCGGTGGTTTCGGCGGCGGTGATTTTGGCGGCGGCGGTGCCAGCGGTAGCTGGTAATTAGATAATAGAATAAAGAGCAAAGAATAAAGATGTGTTTGCCATGTCTTTGTTCTTTGCTCTTTTATCTTTGTTCTTTATGATTTAATATCCGGCTATTTTCAAAAAGTTGCGGAATAGTTGTTTGCCCGTAAACATATATTCTTCAAAGAAGGAGCAAAAATCTTCCACACATTTCTCCTGATCTATCGCTTTCAGATCTTCCACTTCATCCATCCACTGTACAAACATTTCGCGGGTCAGTTCAAAATGGCACTGGATGCCGTAGCTTTTACCGGCAACTTTCACAATTTGATTGCGGCAAATCTTTCCGGTTCCCAAAAGGGTCATTGAATCAGTAGGTTCTACGGTTTCTCCATGTAGTTGAAATACCGGAAAATTGTCTCCAAGATTTTCAAAAAGCGGATCGTTTTTGCCCGCTTCGGTCAGTTCTATGCGGAACAGTTCGCCGTCGGGTCCGCGAAAGCCAGTCTCTTTTACGGGGCTTTTTACCACCTTCCCACCGGCCGATTTTACCAAAGTCTGTAGTCCGAGACAAATTCCCAGGTATGGAATTCCTGCTTTCAGCGACTCCTGAATGCGGGTGATTTCGGCAGTCATCTTTTCCGTCGTGTCATTGGCACTGTCCGGACCACCAAGCACGATCAGAGCACCGTAATCGAGTGGGGAAGGGAAGGGCATCCCGGCGGCAAGATCGATTTCATCGGCAGAAATGTTCATTTCGCGGAGTACCTCGTAAAGCAACCCACCACCTTCGCTGCTTTCGTTTCTGATAATTAATATTTTTTTCATATATCTGATATTCAATTATTTGTAGTGTAAAAATTTTCTACTTCAGCTATTTTTTCCTGTTTTTCGGCTCCGGACAGAAAGCTGGCTGCAAACGAATTTTTGGCTAACAGGGTAATCTCTTCTTTGGAAAGACCCAGGGCGTCGGTCATTACGATGAAATTTGCGTTGAGATAGCCGCCGAAGTAGGCCGGATCGTCCGAGTTGACCGTGGCCATCATGCCGAGTTCCAGCATCTTTTTAAGCGGATGTAAATCAGCCGATTTTACCACCTGTAATTTGAGATTGGAAAGCGGACAAACCGTCAGAGCCAATCCTCTGTCAATAATCTCTTTGATCAGATTCAGGTCGTCAAGCGATCGGTTTCCGTGGTCGATACGGTCAATTTTCAAAACATCTATAGCCTCCTTCACATATTCGGCATTGCCCTCTTCGCCGGCATGAGCAACGGTAAGAAAACCCTTTTCAGCGGCTTTTTCGAACACTTTTTGAAATTTTGAAGGCGGATTTCCCACTTCTGACGAATCCAGACCCACTGCCGCGATCCACTCTTTGTAGGGAAGAGCCTCCCCGAGCGTTTTTAAGGCCGATTCTTCGCTTAAATGACGCAGAAAGCATAAGATTAGCCTCGAAGTAATTCCAAGCCTTTTTTCGCCCTCTAAAAGAGCTTTGTGGATACCTGTGATTACCGTATTGAAAGCAATTCCACGCTCTGTGTGTGTTTGCGGGTCGAAAAAGATTTCGGTATGAACTATATTTTCTTCTTTTGCTTTCAGAAGATACGCCATTGTCAGGTCATAAAAATCCTGTTCTTTTTGCAAAACGGCAGCTCCGGCATAATAGATATTCAGAAAATCCTGCAAATTGCCGAACTGATAGGCTTTGCGCACCTCTTCTACGGATGAATAGGGAATAGCAACTTTATTTCGTTGGGCTATTTCAAACATCAGTTCCGGTTCGAATGTTCCCTCGATGTGAAGGTGAAGCTCGGCTTTCGGGATTTGACGGATGAAATCGTGTATGGACAGATTACTCATAATCAGCAATTATTTAGGAGTTATTTATTTTGAGGATTTATTGAGTGCAAAAGTACGACAATTTGACAAGTGATTGCAAGTGCGATTTCTTGTTAAATCTAAATTATGGATTCTCTGTTTTCTGTTTTTTAGCGAAAGAGAAATTAGCCGTATCTTTGCATCTCTTTTATTTTTCAACTGAAATCGATTGTAATATGCAGATAGGCAACATTATATTTCCCGAATATCCCTTGTTTTTAGCTCCGATGGAGGACGTAACCGATCCGGCTTTCCGCTTGCTTTGTAAGCAGTTTGGTGCCGATTTGGTTTATACCGAATTTATTTCGGCCGACGCGTTGATCCGGAATGTGAAGCGGACGGAACAGAAGTTGACCATTTTTGAAGGTGAACGTCCGGTTGCCATTCAGCTCTATGGGCGTGAACCAGAAGCCATGGCCGAGGCGGCCAAAATTGCCGAAACTGCCAATCCGGAGATCATCGATCTGAACTTCGGTTGCCCGGTGAAGAAGGTCGCCGGTAAAGGTGCCGGATCCGGTCTTTTGCGCGACATTCCGAAGTTACTTGCTATTACAAAGGAAGTTGTAAAGTCGGTGAATGTGCCTGTGACGGCAAAAACCCGTTTGGGTTGGGACGATAATTCAAAAATAATTGTCGATTTGGCTGAACAATTGCAGGATTGTGGCATTCAGGCGTTGGCCATTCACGGGCGTACGCGGGCTCAGATGTATACCGGCGATGCCGACTGGACGTTGATTGGCGAAGTAAAAAATAATCCCCGGATGAAGATTCCCATTATCGGTAACGGCGATGTCACAACTCCGGAAAGGACGAAGGAGTGCTTTGACAGGTATGGGGTGGATGCGGTGATGATAGGGCGTGGCTCTATTGGAAAACCCTGGATCTTCAAAGAGGTGAAGCACTATTTGCAGACCGGTGAACTTCTTTCGCCGATGTCAGTTGCTGATCAGTTTGAAATTGTGAAAAAGCAGATATTAAGCAGTATTGAGTGGTTAGACGAACGGAGAGGGATTGTTCATACCCGTCGTCATCTGGCCAATACACCTCTATTCAAGGGGATTCCGCACTTCAGAGACACTCGTATTGCGATGTTACGTGCCGATAATCTGACAGATCTTTTTGCAATATTAGACAACGTACAAACTACTTATTTCGGCGATGCTGAATGATTATTTCATCAGCATTCCCTGAGCATACATCCACAACACGTAGCGCGAAAATTTACCGATGGTCATGGCAATTGCCGTGCCCAGAAAGTTGCACCGGAAATATCCGCATGCTACCACAATTACGTCGCCGATTCCGGGAACGAAAGAGAAAAACCCCAACCAATCACCCCGGTTTTGCATTCGTTTTTCAAATTTTTCTATCTTCTCTTTCTTGATTTTGAAGTACTTTTCTATCCATTCGATTTTACCCATTCGTCCTATCCAGTACGATGTTATACCTCCGAGTGTATTGCCCACGGTGGCTACGGCTACGCATGTCCACATATCTAATCCGGCATAGATTAGCGCGGCAAAAACCACTTCCGATCCGAGTGGAAGTATGGTTGCTGCCAGAAATGCAGCCAGAAAAAGGCCGATGTAGCCAAATTCAGCGAAGTGTTCCACTTAGTCCGAGTATTAGGGTTACAATCTGAAAAATCAGTAAGACGAGAAAGAGAATCGTGTTTTTTCTGGAGCTGCGGGTTGAAAAGAAAATGGAGAAAATAAGGCCGCAAATCATTAAAAATGAAGGTAATAATTCACTAATTCTTCCCATTTTTACCCAAAGGATAATAAGCATACCTGCATATATCCATACCAATACCTGGAAATTCCTTCGTTCGACTATGCTTGAATTGAACCGATTTTGAGAACAACCGATGATGGCAATGAAAGATATGATTGTAAATATTCCTTCAATGACAATCAGCGCAATATTGGATGTCCAACCGCTAAAATTGAAAACAATATTGCTCATAAAGTAGTTGAGCTGGTTGTCGAGTTGACCGAGCCAAAAACTAATTCCGAAAACTAAGATAGCCGGGGTGAAGATGCCCAGAAGGGTGGCCAAAAACAGGCGGATATTCAGGTTGTTGACGATATTTAAAATGATAAATAAGAACGGGATAAGAAAGATAAAGTCGAAACAGAAAAAATATCCAAGCGACAAAAACAGACCTGCATTATACGATGCTTGCAGGGGTAGATTTTTATGATAGGTGGAGAATACCTGCCACAGGCATATCATCAGCAATGATGCTGCGATGAGACCATTAGTAAGATAATGAAAGTGAGGATAAGATCCTGACAATAAGATAAAAAACAGAAACGGTAGGAATGTTCGCTGCTGGAGGAACGTATATTTTTCCAGAAATTTGAATGAAAAATAGGCAATGCCGAGATTCAGTAAAAGGCCAAGCCATGCCGAATATGCAGGAATGATTGTGGTATTGAAAAGGTAGAGTAGGGGAGTGCTTTCTGCCGGGAGAATAAACTCCTTCATCCATAACAATCCCGCCACGACAAGCGACAGGGAAAAATTTACAACATTAGGGTGTATCAGCTCTTTAATGCGAACGTTCATATTCAATACATTAATATTCAGGGCAAAGAAACACTTTGCCCTGAACAGTTTTTATTTCAATCCTTTGCTTTTTAGGAGGGCATCGGAAGTTGGTTCGTGTCCGCGGAATTTCACATAAAATTTCATAGGATCGTCGCTGTTCCCTCTTTCGAGAATGTTTTTGCGGAAAGAGGTGGATGTTGCGGGATCAAAGATACCTTTTTCTTTGAACAATTCGAATGCATCTTTTTCAAATACGGATGCCCATTGGTAGCTGTAGTAGCCGGCCGAATATCCGTCGTTGAAGATGTGTTTGAAGTATGTGGAACGATAGCGAGGCAGGATTTCCGGGATCAGGCCTATTTTGTCCATCTGCTCTTTCTCGAATTTGTCAACATCGATACCATCGACGCTGGTTAATTCGTGCCATTTCATATCTAAGATCGATGCGGCCACCAGCTCTGTCATTTCAAATCCCTGGTTGAAATAGGTGGAATTCTGAATCTTTTTCATCAATGATTGAGGCATTAATTCGCCTGTTTTATAATGGAATGCGTATAATTTCATTACCTCAGGCTGAAAAGCAAAGTTTTCCATAAACTGAGAGGGACATTCTACAAAATCGCGGGGAACATTGGTGCCGCTGACACTTGGATAGGTGCATTGCGACAGCAACCCGTGAAGTGCGTGTCCGAATTCGTGGAAAAGCGTGCCCACATCGTCCATACTCAGAAGCGAGGGAGTGGTGGCGGTAGGCTTGGCCAAATTACCCACATTGACGATGACCGGGCGAACCATCACCCCTTTTTCGATGTATTGATCGCGGATATTATTCATCCAGGCTCCAACCGTTTTGCTTGCCCGCGGGAAATAGTCGGTGTAGAGAATTCCAATCAGTTTGCCATCGGCATCAGAAACTTTAAAAGATTCAACATCAGGATGATATATTGGTAAGTTGTTGAGTTTCTCAAAGTTGAGTCCGTACAATTTATTTGCAACCTCAAATACGCCTTTGCGTACGTTTTCAAGTTTGAAGTAGGGCTTTAATTCGTCTTCATTCAAATCGTATTTAGCTTTACGTACTTTTTCGGCGTAGTACCACCAGTCCCACATGGCCAGTTTGAAACCTCCGTTTTCGGTATCGATTATTGCCTGCATCTCTTTCACCTCTTCTTTGGCTTTAGCGACTGCCGGTCTCCATATCGATTGGAGTAATGTATCGACTCTTGCCGGAGTTTTAGCCATAGTGTTATCAAGTATGTAGTTGGCCGGAGTTTTAAATCCAAGCAAATTGGCTAAGGCAATACGGTTTTTCATGATATCGAGGATAACCTGTTTATTATCTGTGGCATTCCCGTAATCGCCTCTCATCCAATATCCTTTATATAATTTTTCGCGCAAATCGCGTCTTGTGCTGTAGGTCAGAAAAGGAATCCAGCTTGTTTTTGAAGGTGTGAAAATCCATTTCCCGGGCATGTTGGCCGCTTTGGCTTCATCTGCCGCTGCCGTTTTTACACTCTCGGGCAGGCCGGCAAGATCTTCGGCTTTATCAATAATCAGTTTGAAATTGTTGGTTTCGCTAAGCAGGTTATTCCCGAATTTTAGCTCCAGCATCGCCAGGTTCTTGTTGATCTCTCTCAGCTGTTGTTTTTGTGCTGCATTCAGCGAGGCTCCTTTGTGAACAAATTTTATGTACTGTTCTTCGATTACCCTGCGTTGCTCTGCGGTAAGTTTGATTTTAGCTCGGTTATTGTACAGCGTTGCGATGCGCTTGAATAATTTTTCATTCAGCAAAATATTGTCCGAATGTTCTGTCAGCATCGGCGTTACTTTCTCTGCAATTGATTGCATTTCAGCGCTGTGCATCGATTCCTCCAGATTGAAGAATACCATTGATACCCGGGTCAAAAGTTTACCGGAATATTCCATGGCTGTCATGGTGTTGGCAAAGGTTGCCGGAGCCGGATTATTGGCAATGGCATCTATCTCTTTTTGATGTTGTTGAATACCTTCTGTAAAGGCCGGAAGATAGTGTTCGGTTTTTATTTTATCGAATGGAGGAACACCATAGGGGGTTCGATAGGGGGTGAAAAAAGGATTGTTTTCTCCTTTTGATACGCCGGTGGTAAGCATAATAAGAGAAATTAGTGTTAGAAATATTGTCTTCATTTTTTTTGATTATTACTGAAATATGGATCAGGTAAATGATGCGTTCTTGTCTAAAATATTTATTATATGCAATTTATCTGTTTTAATTTGTTCTTTCAGGGCTTGTATGTCTGGAAATTTTCTTTCGTCTCTCACCTTCTTTACAATTTCAAGTGTGATATGTTCGCCGTAGATATCCTGATCGAAATCGATAATGTTAACTTCAATCGTCGCTTTTTGGTTTTCGGGAACTAATGTGGGACGTAATCCGATATTGAGCATCCCTTTATAGCGGTCATCATCAATCAGTACCCAGCAGGCATAGACACCCAACTGAGGTAATTTTTTTTCGGTGCTTGAGACGTAAATGTTCGCCGTGGGAAATCCGATGGTTCTGCCTATTTGTTCTCCTGCAACTACCTTACCATCAATTTTATAGGTTGATCCAAGCAGTTGATTTGCAATAGAGATGTCGCCTTCATCCATTAAGCGCCTTATTTCGGACGAACTAACCTGCTTCCCTTTGTAGAGGAACTCTTCGGCTTTCTGAACGAGCAAGCCAACCTCATGTCCATACATTACATATTGTTCAAAACCATCCACTCTTCCTTTGCCGATTCTGTTGTCATAGCCGGTGAGCAGGACTTTTGAATGTAATTTATTGTATAAAAGGTCTTTAATAAATTCTTCCGCAGTCAGATTCTGGATTTCGGGAGTAAAATCAAGGAGTATGCAGTAGTCAAGGCCCGTTTGTGACAGCAATGCCATTTTTTCTTCACAGGTTGTCAGCAGTTCGGGCACAAACTCGCTGTGAAGAATTTTGCGCGGATGTTCACGAAAGGTAAGCACCGCCGTTTTGAGCCCTTTTTCCGATGCAATCTGTTTCAGGTTCTCGATCAGAAAACGGTGACCCCGATGCACTCCGTCAAAAAATCCAATCGTTATGGCCAGCTGCTCTTTCGGAGCATTTTGTATATCTGTTATTATTTGCACAAGGTAAAATTTAGTTTGATAAACAGGGCAAAGTTACGAAATGGATGTCGAATCACAAATGACATTCCGTTTGTGTTTATTTGTAATATTTAACTCAAAATATAATTTGTCAAATTCGGGTCTTTTCTGTGTGCAGAATCTATTGATTCTCTATTTTCAATAGCGTCAGAATGGAAAATTTGCCTGGCAAATACCCGATTCGAATCAAATACTCGATTCTCGTGAGCTTAAATCCGGGTGAAAATGGGCATAAATTATTGAGGCTCTTTTATTTCCTACTATTTCTGCAATTTCATCATTCGACGCTAATCTGAGTCGTTTGACGCTTTTAAAATGGGTCAGGAGCTCTTTTTTGCTTTTTTCTCCGATTCCGGTTATCGAATCGAGTTCCGATGTCACCTGTGCTTTGCTTCTTTGGTTTCGGTGATGTGTAATTCCGAAGCGGTGGGCTTCGTCGCGTAGTTGCTGAATCAGTTTCAGGCTTTCGGAGTTTTTGTCGAGATAAAGCGGAATAGGATCTTCCGGGAAATAGATTTCTTCGAGTCGTTTGGCGATACCAATCACAGTAACTTTAGCGGAGATTCCCAATTGTTGGAGAGCGCCCATTGCCATCCCGAGTTGTCCCTTCCCTCCATCCACCACAATCAGCTGGGGTAGGGGAGTCTCTTCGTCGAGCATCCGGCGGTAGCGGCGGTATACCACCTCTTCCATGGAGGCAAAGTCGTTTGGCCCTTCAACCGTTTTGATATTGAAGTGGCGATAATCTCTTTTGGATGGTTTCGCCTTTTTGAAAACCACGCAGGCTGCTACCGGATGGGTTCCCTGGATATTGGAGTTATCGAAGCATTCGATATGCATCGGAAGGCTTCCCATTTTAAGATCTTTTTGCAATGTGCTGAGAATTCGCACCATACGATGATCCGGATTGAGCTTTTCTGCCTGCTTCAGCTTATCCAGCTTGTATTCGCGTACATTTTGCATCGACAGGTCCAATAATTTTCGTTTATCTCCTCGCGATGGGATAGAGAAATTTACACTATTCAATTCGAGATCGGGCAGAAATGGCACCAGCAACTGTTTGGTTTGGCTTCTCAATTTTGTGCGCAATTCTACGATGGCCATTGCCAGAATCTCTTCTTTGGGTTCATCTAACCGTTTCGTATACTCGATGGTGTAGCCTTGAACAATGGAACCTTTTGATATTCGTAAAATATTGATATAGGCTGATTTATCATCGTCGTCGTATGCAAACACATCGTAATCGTCTTGTGTAGCAGTGGTTACGATTGATTTCGATTTATACCGTTCCAGAGCTTCATATTTTTCTTTTACACTTTGCGCCTCTTCAAATTTGAGTTCTGCTGCCAGCGATTGCATTTGTTGCTCCAGATAGTGCAAAATGGAATTGATATTTCCGTTGGCAATCTCCTCTACTTCGGTTATCATTTGAAGGTAGTCCGCTTCCGTTTGCAAATTCTCACACGGTCCTTTGCATTTGTGGATGTGGTACTGGAGGCATACCTTAAATTTCCCGGCATTGATATTTTCGGGGGACAAATTAAGTTTGCAGGTTCTTAGCGGATAAATTTCGCCGATAAGGGATAGGAGCACATGAAGTGTGGTGATTGAGCTGAAGGGGCCAAAATATTTCGCGCCGTTTTTATATACTTTGCGGGTTTTGAAAACCCGGGGAAAGGGTTCCTTCGTGATGCAAAGCCAGGGATAGGTTTTGTCATCCTTAAGCAAAATATTATACCGGGGCTGGTGCTCTTTGATAAGATTGTTTTCCAGAAGCAGTGCATCCTCTTCGGTGTCGACGACAATGTATTTCAGATTGACAATCTGTTTTACAAGAACTGTAACTTTCGAGCTATCGTGTTTTTTTGTAAAGTAGGACGAGACTCTTTTTTTTAAATTCTTTGCTTTCCCCACATAGATAATTTTCCCATCCTTGTCGAAATATTGGTATACTCCCGGTTTCTCGGGAAGTGTACTAAGGATGAGCTGAATATTTTCTTTTGTGTTCAGTTGCTTGTCCATTGGTGGGGTAGGGATCGAATTTTAAAAATGAATCAACGAGTATACTTCATCTGCCTCTTGCAAAGTGTCTCTTCCTTTCAGAAAATCGAGTTCGACCAGACAATTGACGTATATCTTTTTTACTCCGAATTTTTTCACCAGATTATAGGCAGCTTTCATTGTTCCGCCTGTTGCCAGCAAATCGTCGTGGAGCAGAACTACGTCGTCGGGTTTTAGCGCGTCTTTATGAATTTGAATGATATCAACTCCATATTCTTTTGCATAACTCTCTTCAATCGTATCGGCAGGTAATTTCCCCTTTTTGCGTACAGGAATAAATCCGATTCCCAATTTTTCGGCAAGAATGGGGCCTGTGATAAATCCTCTGGATTCTATCCCTACAACTTTTGTCAGTCCCGTATCTTTATATTTATCATACAACATGGCGGCTATTTCTTGCAGCTCGGCGCCATTTTTGAAGACTGTTGTGAGGTCCTTAAACATAATCCCGGGATGTGGAAAGTCCGGAACATCTCTGATATTTGCTTTTATTTTTTCAATGCTCATAGAAATTATATTGCGTTCCACGTGGAACATTTTTTGTTTTGCTGATTTTTATTTTTGTTTTTCCGCGCGGTGTTCCACGTGGAACAAATCGCTATCTGCCCAACAGAACCAACAGGATATTGATGTCGCTTGGCGAAATCCCGGAAATGCGACTTGCCTGTCCAATTGTTTCCGGGTTTATTTTGTTCAATTTTTGCCGTGCTTCCGTCGAGAGGGATAGAATAGAGGAATAATCGAACTTGTCTTTTATTTTTATGCTTTCGAGTCGTTGCAATTTTTCGGCGATAATTTTTTCGCGTTCAATATAACCCTGATATTTCAGCGTTATTTCGGCAGCTTCTACTGTTTCGTCTTGCTGAGTTTTTATTTCCGAAATTGCGGTTTTTAGCGATGAAACCTGATCGGATAGTTGTGAAATGGTCAGTTGAGGCCTTAGAACAAGGTCAAGTAGTTTTGCCGATTGTTTGATGGGAGAAGTGCCTATTGTTTCGAGAAAATTGTTGATTTCATCAGGCTTAACCGAAGTTTCACGGATAAAAGTGATGAGGCGGTCCCTGTTCTCTTTTTTCCCGGTGAATTCGTTGTAGCGTTCGCGGGAGGCAAGTCCCAATTGATATGATTTTTCAGTCAGGCGCATATCGGCATCATCCTGACGGAGCAGAATGCGGTATTCGGCGCGTGAGGTAAACATACGGTAGGGCTCATCCACACCTTTTGTTACCAAGTCATCGATAAGAACGCCAATATAGGCCTCTTCTCTTCCCAATACAAAGGGGTCTCCTCCATGACAGGAAATGTGCGCGTTGATTCCGGCAATCAACCCCTGGCCGGCGGCCTCTTCGTATCCGGTAGTTCCATTGATTTGACCGGCGAAAAAGAGGCTTTTTATCCGTTTCGTCTCTAACGAATGGGTTAGTTGGGTAGGGGGGAAGAAGTCGTACTCGATGGCATAACCCGGCCGATAAATACGTACATTTTCGAATCCCTGGATGGTATGAAGCGCATTTACCTGAACGTCGATGGGAAGCGACGAAGAGAATCCGTTCAGATAATACTCCTGCGTGTTGGCTCCTTCGGGTTCCAAAAAGAGTTGATGACGTTCTTTATCGGCAAAGGTGACGATTTTTGTCTCGATGCTCGGACAATAGCGCGGACCGATGCTTTTTATTTGTCCGTTGAAAAGAGGCGAAAATTCCAAACCACTGCGTAGAATGTCGTGGGTCTGTCCGTTGGTATAGGTGATCCAGCAGCTTCGTTGCGGAAGTACCCTTTTTGACGATGAAAGGTAGGAAAATGTATGAAAATCGTCGTCTCCTCCCTGTTCTGTCATTTTTGAAAAATCGACCGATCGACCGTCGATTCTGACGGGTGTCCCCGTTTTCATTCTTCCGGCCGTAAAACCCAATTCGACCAACTGTTCGGTCAGTCCTTTGGCGGCAGGTTCTGCTATTCGTCCACCGGAGATTTGTTTCGATCCGAAATGGAGTAGTCCGTTCAAAAATGTTCCGTTGGTAAGAACGACACTTTTCGCATAAATATCAACCCCCAGACTTGTCCTGACTCCGCAAATTTGGTTTTGTTTTACCATCACCTCCAAAACCTGATCTTGCCAAATATCGAGGTTGTTGGTGTTTTCAATTATGTGTCGCCATTCAATGATAAACTGCTGCCGGTCGTTTTGCGTACGGGGACTCCACATGGCAGGGCCTTTCGATCGGTTCAATAATCGGAATTGAATCGCTGTTTTGTCGGCCACAATGCCGGTAAAACCTCCCAACGCGTCGATCTCTCTCACAATTTGTCCTTTGGCAATTCCGCCAACGGCAGGATTACAGCTCATTTGGGCTATCTTGTTCATATCCATTGTGATAAGCAATGTTTTTGATCCAAGATTTGCTGCAGCGCACGCAGCTTCGCAGCCGGCATGTCCGGCGCCAACCACTATTACGTCGTATTGTAAAGTCATTTGATTTAGATTCAGTTATAACTTGCAAAATTACAAAAAATCCGGCGTGCCACCGTGACTAATTTTTAGGGAGTTGCTATGTGTGTAAACCTGAGTGACGGCGAGGGAAAACGCGTATTTGCAAATAAATACCAATTTGTGCCACTTACGACCTTAAAACTTGTGGAGATAAAACAGAAATAAGAAAAAATCATGTACTTTTGTTTTTCTAATTTGAATTCCAATTATATGCGCACTCTCAGAATAAAAGCGGTATTGTTTTTTGCGCTGTTTTCGTTTGCGTCAGTTTTTTCTCAGGAATCTAAAAATACGATCACCAGTAGAGGCTGGTCGTTTGGTTTAGGCGGAGTTAGCGTGTATGACGAATATCTCTCACCCCTGGTTTATACCGGAACGGTTTTTCGTGCCGATTATGAGTCGATGCATTTTATTTCCGATTCGAATAACAAACTTTCGCTGCAACAAACTTTGATGGTGTCGGGTGGAATTACCGATAATACGGCCAAAACGAATTCGATTTTTTATCTGGCTTTACGCCCCGGGATAGGGATGCACTATCATTTTCGTCCTGCTCCCGATCTGAAAATTCTGGTTGGAGGGGTGTGGGATCTTGCGTTTGCCAGTAAATACAGCTTTAATAACGGGAATAATCCTTATTCGGCCGATCTTTCAACCCAAATCAATGCTTCGGCCATTGCTCAATATTTGTTGCATATCAGGAAATTTCCGGTCATGCTTCGGTATTCGTTGCGGGTGCCCTTGGCGGGAGTGATGTTTGTTCCCGAATATGGAGCCTCTTATTATGAGATGTTTACCCTTGGAAAACTGGGGAATGCGATCCATTTTTCATCGTTCCATAATTCGTTTGCCTGGAATAACAGCTTTACGGCGGATTTGATGTTTAAAAAATTGATTATCAGGTTGTCATATGTGCATGATTATGAAAAGCATCATGCCAATTCGCTCCATTTCGAGTCGATGCAAAATGTGGTTTCTATCGGGTCGGTTATCAATTTCTCCATATTCGATAGGGGCAAGCGAAGAGCACCGGCTGCGTATAACGACATTAACAAGTAAGCCCATTGGTATGCGAAAAATTCTGTTATTTATTATAGCTATTTCTTTTGCTTCTTGTCAGATGTCGGTCGAAGAGCCGTCTCATATCAACGATTACAAGACGAATTTTGAGGCTCTCTGGAAAATAATGGACGAACATTACTGTTATTTTACCTACAAGAAAGTCAATTGGGACTCGATTGGGAATGTGTACAGGGCGAAATTGCAACGATCCGATACGTTGAATTATGTTCAGTTTTTCAGGATATGTGGCAATATGCTTTCGGAGCTCAAGGATGGGCATGTGAATCTTGCCTCTTCATTCGATGTGGCTCGTTATTGGAAATGGTATACCGATTATCCGGATAATTTCAGTTCCACCATTTTGTACAGCGATCGATATTTGGGTAAAAATTATTACATTGCAGGCGGCTTTAAATATAACGTATTGCCTAAATCGGCCATCGGTTATATCTATTACGGCGACTTTTCGATCGGTTTTTCGGGAGCCAATCTTTCGTATGCCATTGGAATGTTGGGAAATTGTCAGGGCTTGATTATCGATGTGCGCAATAATGGGGGAGGCGTGTTGACCTATGCAGAAGATATTGCTGCCCGTTTTACAACAAAATCGCTGACATATGGATACATTCGTCATAAAAAGGGAACCGGACACGATGACTTTTCGGAACCGATTGCCCAGACGTTGAATTGCTTTGCGACCGGATCGGTTGCTACTAATTGGGTAAAGAAACCGGTGGTGGTGCTAACGAATCGTTCCTGCTACAGCGCAACGAATGATTTTGTCTGTATCATGAAGCAACTGCCCAACGTGGTGGTGATTGGAGATCAAACCGGTGGTGGGGGTGGCCTGCCGATGAACAGCGAACTGCCCAACGGATGGATGGTTCGTTATTCGGCCTGTCCGATGTATGATGCCAACATGCAAAATATTGAATTTGGGATTTCGCCTACTATTAAGGTTGACATGAATCCCACCGACATGGACAAAGGAATCGATACCATTATCGAAACGGCAATCAGGTATTTGAATCAACATAAAGCAAATTAGAAGTTTACAATAACATTTTATTCAAACAATATGGAAAAGAACCGGGCCATCGAACAGCTTCAACCAACAGCTGTATGGCAAAATTTCAAAGCATTGACGCAAATCCCGCGTCCTTCGGGCAAACGCGATTTGATAGCAAAGTATTTACTCGATTTTGGTAAATCCCGCGGACTTGAATCTTTTGAAGATGAAGCCGGTAACGTGATTATTCGTAAACCAGCCACTCCCGGTCTGGAAAATTTGAAGGGAGTGATTCTTCAGGGTCACATGGACATGGTTCCCCAGAAAAATGCTTCGGTTAACCACGATTTTGAAAAGGATCCTATCGATGCCTACATTGACGGGGAGTGGGTAGCTGCTAACCAAACCACATTGGGTGCTGATAACGGTATCGGTGTGGCTGCTGCTTTGGCAGTATTGGAATCGAAAGATTTGCCCCATGGTCCGTTGGAAGTTTTGATTACTGCTGATGAAGAGACCGGAATGTTTGGCGCTGTCGGCTTGAAGAACGGAACCATGAAAGGCGATATTTTACTTAACATGGATTCGGAAGACGAAGGTGAACTCTATGTCGGTTGCGCAGGGGGTATCAATGCCAAGGTTTCGTTTGCATACAAGGAAGAACCCGTTTATCATGGCGATGTTGCCTACAAAATCAGCCTTACGGGGCTCAAAGGCGGACACTCGGGCATGGATATCAATTTGGGTCGTGCAAATGCCAACAAGTTGCTTTTCCGTTTGCTGAAATATGTGGTTTCGTCCTTCGAGGCGCGACTGGCTTCGGTAGAAGGAGGTAACCTGCGCAATGCAATTCCCCGCGAAGCTTTTGCTGTTGTAACGGTACCCGAAGAGGGTCAGGACGATTTTCTGACTGCTTTATCGGAAATGGAGGCCACATTCAAATCGGAATACGGAACGATTGAACCCGGTTTGAAAATCACCGCCGAACCGGTTGATCTTCCCGAAGGATTGATGCCGGAATTTGTGCAGGATGACCTGATTAACAGCATCACGGCTTGTCACAATGGTGTGCTGCGGTTTACTCCCGGGATGGGCGATGTGGTTGAAACATCTTCCAACCTGGCTATTGTCAAATCGGATGGTTCGTCCATTATGGTTGCGTTCCTGATCAGAAGTTCTGTGGAATCGATGAAAGAAGAGCTTTGTTCGATGATTGAGAGTGTATTCTCTCTTGCCGGAGCAAAAGTTGAATTCACAGATGGCTATCCCGGATGGCAGCCTAATTTCGATTCACCCATTTTGAAAGTGATGTCGGCAGCTTACAACGAAAAGTTCGGAAAAGCGCCCGAAATAAAGGTAATTCATGCCGGTTTGGAGTGCGGGATTATCGGTTCGGCCATTCCCGGACTGGATATGATCTCTTTCGGACCCACCATTCGCCATCCCCATTCGCCGGATGAGAAGGTGAATATTGCCACTGTTGCCAAATTCTGGGATTATCTGACTGCCGCGTTGAAATCAATCCCTGTAAAATAAACGTTGAAGAGTCATTGATGGAAGGAGGAATGAATGTCTGGATGTCGGTAGCTTATCTGGCTCCGTTGCATTATTATGCCCGCATGATGTCGGCGCAAAAGGTGTATATCGAGCAACACGACAACTATTTGAAGCAGACCTACCGTAACCGTTGCGAAATCGTAACGGGAAACGGGGTCATTCCTCTTTCCATTCCCGTGGATAAAGGCGAGAATCTGAAATGTCTTTCGCGCGATATTCGCCTTTCCGACCATACCAACTGGCAAACGCTTCATTGGCGATCGCTGGTTGCAGCCTACAATTCATCCCCGTTTTTTGAATATTATGCCGACGATCTTCTTCCGTTTTACGAACGGACGTGGCACTTTTTATTCGATTTTAACCGCGAAATTCAGGCAAAAATTCTGGAGTTGATTGATGTGGAGGTGGATGTTGAACTAACGGCAGATTTTAAAACGGTCTTCTCCGGCGGGGAACTCGATTTACGCGAAAGTATCCATCCGAAAAAAAAGCCGGAATCCGAAGATCCGGCTTATAAAGCTGTTTCGTACTATCAGGTATTCGATTCGAAATTCGGTTTTGTGCCCAACATGAGTATCGTCGATTTGTTGTTCAATATGGGACCCGAATCAAAACCGATTCTGAAAAAAATGATAGCCGATTAAAACTTATTTCAGTGCTAAGGAATCCTTCTGTTCCTGAGAAGGTTCTTCCACCCTGGAAATTTCTACCGGGGCAATCCCAAATCGTACAATGTCAATCTCTTTCGCGGCAGCATAAGAGAGGTCGATTATGAGATTTCTGCGGTGAGGCCCCCTGTCGGTTACTTTAACTATTACTTCTTTGTTATTTTTCGGGTTACGTACTTTCAAAAGCGTTCCCAATGGATAGATGCGGTGTGCACAGGTCAGGCTATCTTTGTGGTATTTCCCTCCGTCGGAAGTTTTACGACCATGCATGTTGTGGTTGTAATAAGTTGCATTTCCATGTTCCTTGGCAAAGGTAAATCCGGTACTGAACAGCGTAAAAAGAAGCAGCAGTCGTATGGTTAGTTTCATTGTCTTCGTGGTGAGTGGCAGCGCGCGATATTGCGATCGATTGCTGCCCGATTACCTCTTTTTTTCGGGCAAAAGAGAATAGCCAAACGAGTTTCATCTACAAATTAAGCAAATTTATTCGGATTTACCACAAGAAGAGGCGGAAAATTTCCCGATGAGAAGGATTTATTAGTGTTTATTTTCTGAATATGTTAAAATAGGTACAGACAAATTGCCCTTTTCTTAAATAAAGATACCGTTTTTGAGATAGGCTCTAGCCTTCAAAATGTAGAATACAACAAATCAATTCATTGCAAAAACGGAGCTTCATTTGCCGTTCAATAATCACAGAATCCGGCTTAATTCCTCTTTGCGGTCGCTTTCTTTTTCAACAGGTATTCCAGCGGGCAAAATTTCGTAATGGAGGATTGCAGCAGGTTGAAACCGACGAAACCGCCGAGCCATAACCATTTCAGCGAAATGGTAAGCGACAAAACGATGCTTACCAAAACAAGTGTACCGGCTACGGCTCGAATAATTCTTTCAATCATAATTTTTCCGTTGTTAGTTGGCCTTGATGGCCAGATTATTCAAAATATTGTTCAGCACCGAATTGAATATCAGCAACTGGTTGCGGTCAATATTGTTCATCGCACTTTGTATCAGATCGTCCGTAATGCGACTTACCTTCTCGTACTCACGGATTCCCAATTCGGTAATCGAAATGTTTTTAATCCGTTTGTCGGTAGCATCGGCTTCTCTTTTCACCAACGCTTTTGCTTCCAGCTTATCGAGCAGACGGGTCACTGAAGGCTTATCTTTTCCGGTAATTTCCGATAATCTGGTTTGTGAAATTGCGCCTCCTTTTTTCAGAAAACTCAGGATCTGATATTGTTCCGATGAAATCTGCATTTTTGTCCGGAATGCCGTTTTGTTGAACGGTATTTTCAGACTACTACACAGATTGGTCGAAAACAGGCTCCTGATTCGGATTAACTCTTCTTGCGGTATCATACTGGTCGTACTAAGTCGGTTATATACTCGCTGTCGTGTGCGATTCTACATTCATCACAAAGGCATGGATGGGCAACCGATCCGGAGAGTCGCTGTTTCTGCGATCGATAACGGCTACGGCATCCAGCGCTTTTTTATCATCGGTGAAACTGAAGAAGAAAGCGGATTCAAACTCGGTGTTATGGTTGCCAAACCAGTTATCGAGCAGGTTGGGCTGCCCGTTATTGCGTTTGTAGCCCGTTGTCTCGCTTACACTGAAAATATTGACTCCCACACTCTGCAATAGTTTGGAAACGGTATGGCGGTCTGCCTCGAGGCAGGTGGCGATAAGTAACTTCATAAGACTAAGTATTTATGGGTTAAGCTTGCGATTCGGGGTATTTTTTTCTCATCATTTTGAAATAGAGCAACGGAACAACGATAAGCGTCAGCAAGGTCGAGGTGATGGTTCCGCCCATCAGTGAGATGGCCAGACCCTGAAAAATAGGGTCGAACAGGATGACCACGGCACCCAACGCCACGGCACCGGCAGTCAGCAAAATGGGAGTGGTACGCACGGCACCGGCTTCGATAATCGATTGCTTGAGCGGGATGCCATCCTTCAGCCGGATATTGATAAAGTCGATCAGCAGCACCGAATTCCTCACCATCACTCCGGCCAGTGCAATGAAGCCGATCATGGAGGTTGCGCTGAAAAATGTTCCCATTATCCAGTGGCCGATAACGATTCCAATTAGCGAGAGCGGAATGGCGGCCAGCATCACTAAGGGGACGGTAAAATTCTGAAACCACCCTACAATCAGGATATAAATAATGACCAGCACCACCATAAAGGCGATCCCCAGATCGCGGAACACTTCGTACGTAATCTGCCATTCACCGTCCCATTTCAGGGAGTAGTTGTCTTCCAGTTCGGGTTGTTTACTGTACTCTTCGTTGAGCGAATAACCGGCTGGCAGTTTGACCTCCTTCTGCCGATCCGATATTTTATTCATAGCATAGAACGGACTCTCCAGCTTTCCTGCCATATCGCCGGTGACGTAGACTACCCGTTTCTGGTTCTTGCGGAAAATACTCTTCGGAGCAATCTCTTTTTTCACCTGAATCAGATCACTGACAGGAACAGCCATTCCTTGCTGATTCACCACTTTCAAATTGCTCAGATCGGAGACGCTGGACTTATCAGCATCGTTCAACTGAAGCATAATGTTGACCGGTTGGTAACTGTTGGGTCGATGCAACACGCCGGCTGGCATTCCCGACAGAGCTGCCCTGACTGTGGCTACCACCTGAGCGGGAGCAACACCCATCTTCATAGCCTTCTCTTTGTCCACTTCAAAATTGAGTTGCGGCTGATCGTCTTCTACCATCCAGTCTACATCCACCACATCGGGTGTCGACTTCATCAGTTGCTTCACCTGACGTGCAATGGCCATCTGCTGATCGTAGTCGGGGCCGTAAATTTCGGCCACCATGGTCGACATTACCGGCGGTCCGGGTGGAACCTCTACCACTTTTACGTTCGCATTGTATTTTTTGGCAATTGCCTGAATTGTAGGACGCATTTCTTTGGCTATCGCGTGACTTTGTTCGCTGCGTTCGCCTTTATCCACCAGGTTTACCTGAATATCGGCCACATTCTCGCCGCGTCGCATGTCATAATGGCGTACCAAGCCGTTGAAACTGATGGGGGCAGAAGTCCCCACGTAACCCTGATAGTTGGTAACTAATGGTTGCTTTGCAATGTATTGCGAAATCTCCTGCGTAACGGCAGCCGTTCGTTCCAGTGTCGTACCCTCGGGCATGTCGATCACCACCTGAAACTCGTTCTTGTTGTCGAATGGCAACATCTTGACAGGCACCGCCTTGGTGTAGAACAACAGCATCGAGAGAAGCAAAACAACAACGGTTGTCAGCATAAACGCCCATCTTCTCTTGCGATTCTCCAGTAAAGGAACAATTGTGGCACGATACATCCGGTAGATTTTACTCTCTTCCATCCGGTGTTCTTTGTGCTCTTTTCCTCCGTCGTTTTTGCCGCGCAAAAAGAGATAGCCGAGATAAGGCGTTAGCGTCAGGGCGATAATCAACGAAATAAGCATGGCAATGGATGCCCCGATCGGCATCGGACTCATGTACGGACCCATCAATCCCGACACGAAAGCCATAGGCAAAACGGCGGCGATTACCGTAAAAGTTGCCAGAATGGTAGGATTCCCCACTTCGTTGATGGCAAAGATAGCTGCCTGATGGAAGGGCAATCGTTTCATCTTGAAATGGCGGTGCATGTTTTCGGCAATGATGATGGAGTCGTCCACCACGATTCCCGTAACAAACACCAATGCAAAGAGCGTGATGCGGTTCAGCGTATAATCGAGGAAGTAATAGGCAAACAGCGTCATGGCAAAGGTCACCGGCACCGACAGAAACACCACTAATCCACCGCGCCAGCCCATGGCTAACATTACGAACAAGGTTACCACGATAATAGCGATGAAAAGGTGCAGCAGCAGTTCCGACACTTTGTGCGAGGCCGATTCTCCGTAGTTGCGGGTGGTCGTCACCTGAACATCGGCCGGGATCAGATCTTTTTTGAGATGATCCACTTTGCTGAGGATCTGTTCGGAAAGATGCATGGCATCGGCACCCTTCTTTTTGGCAATGGCTAAGGTGACGGCAGGGAAATTTCCCTTATGGGTGCTCTGATCCGCTTTCGCCGCCGCCCCATAACCGAAGGACACATACTGACGGGGAGTTTCGGCGCCATCTTCTACCTTGGCAATCTGGCGGAGGTAGACTGGTTGATTGCCGTTAGACCCCACAATCAGGTTGGCTACGTCGTCGGCGCTACTCAAAAAATTACCTGTTTCTACTGTGAAGGCAGTGTCGGCCTGCAGCAGATTGCCCGAATTCATCTGGGCGTTATTCCCCTGAATCTGTTTGGCAACCGACAGAAAATCGACATGACTCTCAGCCATTTTATCTTTATCGAGCACCACTTTCACTTCACGGCTCCGGCCTCCCAACACCGTTACATTGGCTACATTGGGAATTTTCTTAATTTCGGTGGTCACCACTTCGGCCAACTGCGTCAGGGCATAATCGCTGCTTTTGTCGCTCCACAGGGTGAGGCTCAACGCGGGCACATCGTCGATGGCGCGGGTTTTTACCAAAGGCATGGTAACTCCCTGGGGCAGTTTATCCATGTTTTTCATAATCTCGTTGTAGAGCTTCACCAACGAGCGTTCCACATCTTGTCCCACATAAAACTGCACCGACACCATCGCTTGTCCCTTCATGGAGGTGGAATAGACGTACTCGACACCCTTTATGTTCGAGACCACTTTTTCGAGTGGTGCCGACACGGTCGACTCCACCTCTTTCGGCGATGCTCCGGGATAACCGATCAAAATATCGGCCATCGGCACGTCGATTTGAGGTTCCTCCTCGCGGGGAATCAGAAAGGTGCTGTATGCGCCCAGCAACAGGAAGGCGATCATCAGCAGGATGGTGAGTTTCGACTTCAAAAACAGATTGGCAATTCTGCCCGATAATCCTTCTTTCATCTATATATAATTTGAAGATGTGACAATTTGAAAATTTGAGAATGAACCTGTATTATGGTTTAGTTGATTGTGATTTTAGCATATACCTAATTTGCTTATCATCTTTTTTCCATCACCATTGCGCCATTATACAATTTGCCCTCGGTCCGCAGCACATAACGTTCGGTGGCATTAAGTCCCGAGAGGACTTCCACCTCATCGCCTACTGTTTTACCGATCCGCAGCCAGCGCAACGACACCGTATTGTTCCCGTTCAACACATAGACGCCGGTCAATTGATCGCGGGTAACTAATGCCGATACCGGGATGCGGAGATTTCCCGTGGTTGGTTGATCATTCACTTGTTTTCCTGAAAGCGTTACATTTACATACATCCCGGACAACAACCCTTTTTGTTCCGAGGCAGGAACCGATATTTTTACCAGATACTGGCCGCCTGAAGCAGTCGATGACGGACTCAGTTCGACCACTTTGCCGTGCAACTGTTTGCCGGTCGATTTTACGTCAACGGTAGCCGCATCGCCCACTTTGATTTGCGACACTTCACTTTCGGGAACGGTAGCCGTCACGCGCAGGTTACCTCCCTGTTCCAGAATCAGCAAAGGCATTCCGGGCGAAGCCATACTTCCTGCATCGGCCAGCTTTTGGGTAATGACTCCCGCAAAAGGAGCCCTGATCTGGGTATACGCCAGCATGGCATTCACTTCGTTACGCATCTGTCGGGCAGCTTCGAGGCGCGATTGTGCCGACGTGTTTTGCAATGAAACGTTTTCCAGTTCCTTGGCCGAGACACTCTGTTGTTTGTAAAGGGTTTGGTAGCGGGCATAATCTTTTCCCGCGTTACGGGCAGCCGCTTCTGCCTCGGCAATCATGGCCGAAGCCTGTGCCTTTTTTGCCAGCATATCCTGACTGCTGATGGTTGCCAGTAGCGCCCCTTTGGCAACCCGATCGCCCGGTTTTACGTTGATGGAGGTGATGTAACCCATCACACGAGTGCTGAGGTTAGCGGTATTTTCCGACTCTAATTTCCCGCTCAGAAGGATTTCACCACCCGCACTCTTTGCAGGAGTGGAGACCACCACACCAACCGGTTTGTCATTGCTTTCGGATTGTTTTTCGTGCGACGAACAGGCCGCCAACAGAGCGGTAACCGAAATAATTGCGTAGATTTTCAACGATTTGAAAGTAGAAGTTATCATAGTGTTTGTTTTTATTTTGCGGTGAGAAATTGCAGATAAGCCAGCGTAAGGTTGTTGCCGTAAACCGCCTGAGCAAGTGCCATTTTTTGTTGCAACAGTTGGGTTTGCGCTGTCAACAGATCGGTTGTGGAAACCAGCCCTTCGCGGTAACGATCCTGCAGGATGCGCAACGACTCTTCGGCCTGCGCTACCGATACGTTCTGACGGTTGATTTCGGACAGCAGGTCGAGACGGTCGCGTTGTGTTTTGTCGAGTTCCAGCTGACTCTGGTCTTGTTGTTGCTTCAACTCCAGCTCCATTTTGGTACGCTCGGCCTTACGGGCGCGGATGGAATTGTAATTTTTAGTTCCGTTAAAAAGAGTCCAGGAGAGTTTCACTCCCACTAAGTAGGAGTTGGCGTCGAATTGTCCCAACTGCGAATCGTTGTACTGAAAGCTGCCGAAAGCGTTGATGCGGGGCAGCAGACTCATTTGTTCCGAGCGCACCATCATGGAGGTGGCATCCACCGCCTTTTGTATAGCCATCAGGTCGGCGCGTGTAGGCGAAACCTGCCGGGAGGTGGTTATGTCGGTAGCCTCTTCGAGCAAAAGAGAATCGGGTTGATATACCGTAGCGATATTGGCACCCATCGTAACGGCAAGCGCTTCCGATGCATTCAGCACCATGCTATTGGCTTTTGCCAACTGGCTCTCTACCGTAGCCACCTGCACCTGCGCGTTCAGCACATCCGATTTTTTGAGCAAGCCCTGATCGAAAAAACGTTGGGTAGAGGCCGCAATTTGGCGCATGTTGCGTAGCGACTCTTCCAGCACCGCCACCGAACGATAGGCCAATTGCAAATTCAGATAAGCCTTGCGGGTATCAAACTCCACAAATTCGCGTGTGCGCTGGTATTTATACTCGTAAAGTTCCTTTTGTTTGGCTGCCGCGCTGCGCTGATAGAGCATGTCGAGGTTGAGCAGTGGCTGCTGTACCTCTACTTTGGCGCTATAATCCTGCGTATGCCCCGGATGATTGAGCAGATCGGGCATAAAGTCGCTGGCGGCGACCCGTTGTTGTTGCAACTTGAATCCGAAAACATTCAGCGGATTATTGGTAGTCATGGCTGTATAGCCCAGTTCTACCGATGGTAAGAAAACTGCATTCGTCTGGCGGAAATTGGAGGCTGCTACCTGCGACTCCGCTCCGGAGATTTTGAGCGTTGTGTTTTTGGCTAATGCCGCAATGACCGCATCGTTGAGTTGGATTTTTCGTGTTGAGGAGGATTGCGCCGTTACCAGCGGCGAAACCGTCAGGAGAAGCAACAACCCGAAAGCAAGAAGAAGAAAAGAGTTTGCGCGTGTAGGAACCATATTTTAACCGATTTAATTTGATTGTGCAAAATTAAATCCGTTAAAATTGCTGGTCAGCTACTTTTGTTACACAAGAAAAATAATTAGGGAAGTTTACGCTTATTTCCCTTCGAGAAGCGTGATTTTGTTCCGACCCAGCGTTACCAGTCCGGCATCTTCCATCTGTTTCAACAAGCGGGATACCACCACCCGGGCAGTACTGAGTTCGGAAGCCAGTTGGGCATGTGTAACCGAGATGGTCGATTTGCCCTCCGTTTCGCATTTGATCTTCAGCAATGAGAGCAGACGGTCGTCCACTTTTTTGAAAGCCAGCGCATTCACCACCTCCAAAAGCTCTTCAAACCGTTTGTGATAGAGACGGAAAATATATTCGAGCCACTCGGGAAACTCTTTGATAAGCGGAACGATATGGTTGACCGGAATGAAATAGATTTCAGTCTCCTCTTCGGCAATGGCTTTCACCTTGGCTGTTTCGTTGTACATGCCGCCGAGGAACGACATGATGCAGCTTTCTCCGGCTTTGATGTAGTAGAGAAAAATCTCACGACCCTCGTCGTCGGTTCGTACCACCTTGATGCGGCCGTAGGAGACGATGGGAATGGCTTTGATATAGGCATTCTCCCGTTGAATCACCTCTCCAGCCTGAAAAATCTTCACAATGCTATACGACACGAGCTTTTTGCGAATAGCCAGCGAAGTCTTAAATTCAACTATTTCATTCAGTGTATCCATAGATTCTATCCTTGTTTATTGAACAACCCGGATAAAAGTACTCATTTCTTTTGAAATTGAGACCGGCATCAATAGAGATGGGAAAAATATAAGAGGAGAACATCCGGTCAACAGATGTTCTCCTCTTGCAGATAAGATGAATTGCCTGATTTATTTTTTACCAAAGAGAAGATCAAGTATTGTCACTATCTGTTGTCGCGTTTGCATTCCCGACGTGATGTGTACTGCTTCTCCGTTTTTGTAGTAAATAACATAGGGTAATTCGTCCGGTTCTTTGCAATCCTGCGTTTCCGGCATCACTTTCGATTCAGGATTGTCAAACTCCATGTCGTAAAACTTCACATGTTTGTATCTTTTTTGAACCTTTTCCATAATGTCGTAAACGGAGATGCTCTTTAATCCCATCCGACCGTAACAAATCATCACATTCTTTTGCCCGCGGATGATTTGTCGGTAGTCGGCGGCGGTTTCAATATGATTTAAATTCGTGTACAACATTATTTTTCTCTTTCAATTTTTGTTTGTGATGCCCTTTGTATGATACCTATTAGCAAACTCTTTATTTTTCTCAATTATCAACAATCTTTATTTCGTATGTAATTTCCATCGCTTTACGAAGCATGGCTGATACTCCGCAATATTTTTCCTGTGACATATCAACGGCTTTCTCTACTTTTGCCGGATCGATGTTCTTTCCTTTCAACGTGTAAATGATGTGCAATCGGGTGTATACTTTGGGATGTGTCTCGGAAACTTCGGCGCTCACATCCATATCGAAATTTTGTATCTCTACCCTCATTTTTCGCAACAGTTCCACTACGTCCATTCCGCTGCATCCGGCAATAGCTGCCAGTAAAAGCTCCTTGGGTCGTGACCCGGCATCTTCACCTCCGAATTCGGGAGAGGCATCCATTGCCACACTGTGGCCACTGACTTGTGAATTGAACTGCATTTTGCCCTTCCATGAGGTATGTACGGTATGTGTCATAATTCGTGTCATTTTTATGATGTAAAGATACCTTTTGCGGGATGGCTCTGTCAAGCTTTTCCCTGCCGGATGAAACGGATTCCCGATTGAAATAAATCAATTTTTTTATTGATCCATATCATCCAAAATTGTGATTTTGCAATTTATCGTTACCTTTACGGCTTGTAAATCATTTGCTTTCACCATTATGAAACGAACATGTTGGCTCACAACGCCCAAGAGGTTCCGATAGCTATCGGGGAATAATTTTCAGCAACATGGAGTTAGCATCTCTGATTTTTCAATTCCATACGCCTTTTAAAAACAAATTATTATCGTATGAAAACTATTGTCGATACCGATCGCGATTTTGTGTGTGAGATAGACGCTCCCTGTTTCCAGCTTCTGACAGAAGAGGAAGTTGCGTTGATGCGCGGTAGCCGTACTCAGGTTTTTTTTCGTAAAGGAGAGAATCTTACGAAGCAGGGGACATTCGCTTCGTACGTTCTTTTTGTGATAGAGGGTTTGGTAAAAGTGTATGTGGAAGATGGCGGTTCGCGGAACTTCAATTTACAGGTAGTTCGCAAAGGCGAATTTGTTGGATTGCTGGCTATTTTCGGCGAAAGTATTTACAGCTACTCGGCAACCGCTCTCACCGATACCCGGGTTTTTCTGGTAGAGAAAGCGGCCATTATCAAAATAATTCAGAACAACGGAATGTTTGCGTATCATATCGTTGAGCACTATTGCAAGCAAACTTCCTCGATGTTTGTCACCCTCCGGGGAATGATGTTCAAGCAAATGAACGGCCATTTGGCCGACACGCTGCTTTACCTCAGCTCCGGCCGTTTCGAGGGGGAAGATGTGATTTCGCTGCTCAGCCGGAAAGAGATTGCCGAGTTTGCCGGTATTTCGACCGAGAGTGCCGTGAAATTGCTCAAAATATTCGAGAAGGAGGAAATCATCCGGCTGGAAGAGAAAAAGGTCTCCATTTTGAACAGAGACCTTTTGGTAGAAATCAGCAAACGGGGCTGAAAAACTATTTTTGCCGGGCTTCGATAGCTTTGAGCAGGAAATCGGGTGGGGCACTCGGCTTCCAATTGTTGAGCCCCACAAAGGCCAACTCCGTCTCCGCTTCATTAATCAGTTCGTTTTGCTCATTATACAGTTTATAGGTAAACCAGATGCGAACACCCTTCATGGCTTTCAGGGTGGTTTTTACCGTCAGTAATTCGTCGTAGCAGGTTATTTTGACGAATTTGAACTTCATGCTGATAACCGGGCACATCACTCCGGCATCTTCAATCGATTTGTACGAAACCCCGATGCTGCGAAACAGTTCCCAGCGCGCTTTTTCGTAATATTTCGCATAATTGGCATGGTGCATGGTCCCCATGCGGTCGGTGTCCGGGTAGGCTACCCGAAACTGATAATCGTATTCAATCATCTGCTTTATCCGTTTGAATGGTTACAAACATGTCCGTCTTCGTGATGTGCGTGAGAGTCGCAACTTGCTCCTCCGTCTTGCAGTTTTCCGACAAGATACGCTTCTACTAACGAGTGCACTTCGCCTTTGCAATTGCGGATTACCCGGATGTTTTGCTGCGCCAGCTTGTTGATCGCTCCGTCGCCGATGCCTCCGGCCAGCATCACGCTGACATCCATTTTTGCCAGATCGGATGCAATTTCCGATTTACATCCGCATCCTTGCGGCGATTCGAGAATTGTTTCGGCCATCACCTCATTCTCTTCCGAAATACTGAAGATGGTATAAAACGCACAATGGCCGAAATGATCGTCGATTTGATTGTTTTCCTTGGTTGGAACTGCAATTTTCATTGTTCTGTTATTTTTACTATTGATTTATCCTGACTAATTCGTCGTCGTTATAGCGTTTACACCCGGTGCAACGGGTATGGTTTTCGATGCCCTCCACCAATTTGTGGCATTTGCGGCAGCGATACCATTGCTTCTCAAACCTTACATCTCCTCCGTTGATGACAATGGCTCGACCTTCTACAAAAGCTTTGGCAATGGCTCGGCGTGCCTGTTCGTAGATCCGGGTAAATGTCGGACGCGATACCTGCATCTGTTCGGCAGCCTGTTCCTGAGTCATCCCTGCATAATCGGTAAGGCGGATAGCCTCAAACTCTTCGAACAAAAGGGTGATTTTGCCCGTTTTTTCGCATGAAATTCCAAAGGGTCTGAAACCCTCCATGGAGGGAGGCATTCCCATCCGGCGTTGACATTTGGGGCGTGGCATTATTTGTGGGCAATAAAGAGAAAAACGGGGAAAGGCTTTGTATCAGCGTTTTCTATTTGTTTGTTTAGAACGAAACACTGCTTGTACTGCGGATCTTTGAACCCTGCGGCGGTGAGCAGATCGGCCATCGACTGCGGATCGAAGCCGTTATGACCGGTAAATCCTTTTCCATGGAACGAACCGTCTTCCGTGTAGAGGTCGGCAATGGCAATGTAGCCGTTGTCGTTCAGCATGGTGTAGAAACGGTCGATTATCGTCGGAATATCCATGATGTGGTGCAACACCATCTGAGTCATCAGCAAATCGAACTTGGCACCCGAATAGGGTTGATTTTCCAGATCGAAGAGAGTCGGGAAAAGTTTATCGCTGCCGCTGTCGGCAACTTTTTGTTGCATCACCTTTACCATCTCTTCCGAACTGTCCATCATGCAGATCTCCTTCACGGCATCTTTTAGCATAAAACTGAGGATACCGGTCCCGGCACCATATTCCAGTACGCGCCACTCTTTGGAAAGCGGTAAGCGGGTTTGAATATCGGTGGCGATTGCTTGCGAGCGTTCCCAATGGATTTTGTTTTCGTCCCAGAGAGCCGCAACCTGATTGAAATGGTTCATGTTGATCTGTTTTTGTGCGGCAAATATACGGTTTAATTTGAACATATGTTCAAAATTGATTGCTAAAAATTGTTGGGGGAGACAGGTTATCTGAAGATACTTTTCCAGTTCGGATCAGGATTTGTAGCCGTAATCAGAATCAGAAATTCTTCTGCAGCCGGTAGCAATGCCCCAATAAACAGGGCTTTGATGATGATTGCCGGCAAGGCAAGCACCACAAACGGTGCGGCAAGGAAAATAATCAGTCCCAGAATTTTATTTGCAACCGTATGGATGAAAACAACTTTGTGGAAACGAATGAGAGAGGTGATAACGGAAGCTGATTTTATTGCAAGAATGAGTGCTATCCATTGCCAGTTGGAGGTAATGGCGGTAGGAGAATGCAATGCGATAAGCGATAAAACTATCAGATAGAAAACAGTGTCGGCCAGTGAGTCGAGTAGGGCGCCGGTGCGACTGGTCCATCCATATTTGCGGGCGATGTATCCATCGGCTACGTCGGTGACTCCGGCCAGCAAATAGCATGTCAGAAATAGAACCGGGTTCCCGAAAATAAGCAGGAGCATCCCTGAGAACGCTATACGGCAAAGAGACAATATATTCGGAATCTGTTTCGGTTGCATTCTGAATCTACATCCAGTTTACCTGGGCTTCTTTGCGTTGAGGCGTTTTGAAATAGCGATATTTCGGATATCCCACCATCAACGCCGAGTGCACGGTGTACGAATCGTTCAAACCGATCACTTTTTTTAAGTCGGGAGAAAACTGGAGGGCAATCATCAGGTAGCCTGCCCAGCATCCGCCCAGTCCGAAAGCGGGAAGCATCAGTTCGAGATGAGAGGCTGCGATGGTATTGTCTTTTGGTCCGGCAGGATAAGATGCTTCGGTGTAGCCTATTATCAGATGGGGCGCGTTGCGGCAAATCACATCGTTTCCGCGCTCGAAAGCGGTGATCAACCCTTCGAAATTGAGGCGTTTTGCCAGTTCAGGATTCACCGGAAGCATTGCTTTCATCCACCCAATAACCCCTTCGCCCAAACGCCGGATTGTTTGCAGATCGCTCACCACTATCCATTTGTTCATCTGACGGTTGACTCCGGTAGGGGCATAACGCACAATGTCGATCACCTCTTCCAGGGTCTCTTTTTCTACTTTTTTCGGCAAAAAGGTACGTATTGATCGGCGGCTGCGGAAATATTCGGAGATATTTTCGGGTGTCACCTCCTTGATTTTATCGTGGTGGATAGGCTTCATTTCCGGTAGGCGATTGTGCTTCAGGGCCGAGTCGGGACAGATCGATTCACAATGGCCACAAAGCACACATCGTTGCTCTTTTTCGGCAGGCACAAAAGGTATTTTGGTGTCATCCATTGAAATGATGGAAACAGGACAAGCCTGTATGCAAATGCCGCATCCTTTGCACACGGTGCCGTTGATAGTCAGAAGGCTCATAAAACTATTTTTCAGGTGAATAATGAGAAGTTTACTCTCTCTTTGAATAATGAAATAAAGGTATGAAGTGTTTTTGAAAAATCAAGGGGCGAAAATTGGCATTTGTGCAGAATGTCTTTTTTTTCCAATCCCGTCATTTTTGATGACGCTACCTTTGCCGCGTAAATCATTAAAAACAAAATTCTTATGGACAGACTAATTGCGTGGGTCGAGATTCCTTCGATCGACTTTGATCGTGCTGTGAATTTTTACAGCGGATTGTTGCAGGTGCAACTCGAAAAAACAGTGTGTGAAACAGAAAAAATGGCCTGTTTACCGGGCAATGTGGGATGTATTTTCGCTACTCCGGGGTACCAGCCTTCCGAACAGGGAACGATCATCAGTTTGAATGTGGGCAAGAAAATGGACGATCGCATCAAGTATGTGGAGAATAATGGCGGCAAAATTGTCTTCCCCAAAACGAAGATTCAGGCGGAGGGGTTTGGCTACTGTGCCCTTTTTATCGACACCGAAGGTAACCGGTTGGGGTTGTACGGAGATTAATACTCCCCTTATTAAATGCCAGTCAGCAGGCTGGCATTTTTTCTTTATCTTTACACAATCAATTTAGCTACAATGCAGTTCCGCCTGATAAAACCCTCGCCTTTGTTGGCTCCCTACATTCGGCAATACTGGTATCTGGAGATGGATGCCTCCAAAGGGATGCAACGGCTGGAGCGCGTCGTTCCCAATGGTTTTGTGGAGATGACGTTCCATTTCTCCGATCGGTTGATGAAAATTGCGGAAACCTGCGAAATGCAGCCGGGAGTCATTATTAGCGGACAAAAAACCGGTTTTTTTGATGTGCTCCCTACCGGACGAACCGAGATGCTCTCGGTACAGTTTTATCCGCATAGTACCGGACTCTTCTTCCCGTTCCCGGTGAGCGAACTGACCGATTATTCTCTCCATCTGGCTGATGCTGTGGGGGCTGTTGCCCGTGAACTGGAAGAACAGCTTCACGATTTGTTGTCGCTTGAAGAGAGGATTGCGCACATCGAGAGCTTCTTGTTGCAGCTCCTTACCCGTAACACGGCCTACCAATGGAACCGTATTTGCCATTCCATCCAACTGATTAACAACTCGAAAGGGGTTATTCCTGTTTCGGAATTGGCAGATGCGGCCTGCCTGAGCCGAAAGCAGCACGAACGGGAATTCAAAAAAATGGTTGGATTATCTCCCAAGCAGTACCTGAAGGTTATTCGGTTTCAGGCTGCTCTTTATGTCCGTCAGCAGTTTCCCGATGATTCGCTTACCGAACTGGCGTATCGTTGCGGTTATTTCGACCAATCGCACATGATAAACGATTTCAGGCAGTTGTCCGGCATTACTCCCGGTCAATATTTTGCGGAGTGCGAGGCTCCTTATTCCGATTATTTTTAATATTCGGACTGTAGCCACCGGGAGAAAAAAAGATCGTATACCTGATATATTTTGTCGCTTTTGGTTATAGTTTCCAATATCAACTCTTTTTCTATCAACGCGTTTAATAGCCGACGGGCATTTGCCGGGGTGCCTATTCTGTAATCCATGATAAACCGTTGAGCGGTAGGTTGCCTTACTTCATCCTCTTTGGCCACCGCAATCAAAAAATTCCATTGCGCAGGAGTCAGCAGACTTCTGTATTGAAAAAAAACGGGTTCGTAGCTCGTAAGCAAATCTGTACAGGCCAGTTTCACAATGTCCGGGGTAATCTCGGTGTCGGAAAGGCGAAAAACTACATTACAGAGACTTTGTGTGTAGAATGTGTGCCGTTTGCTCCAGGTCAGCATAAAATCCAGGGACCCTTCATCGATTTGTTTGCTGTTGGAATTGAATTTTTCCCGAATAAAAACGGTGTACTTGTCGGCATCGATCTTGTCTAAATAGAGAAAGCGGGTGGTACCATAAAACGGGCGCTTTGCATTCGAAAAAATATCGGTCATCATGGCTTTTTTGCTGCCACAATAAATGAATCGGATATTATTGAGGTGTTGGGTGTAGGTACGCAATAGCGTCTCCATGTTCTTTTCCGGAAATTCCGCAATCTGCTGAAACTCGTCGATGGCGAACACGATTTTGGTCTTCTGTTCGTTCAAAAACTGAAAAAGGGCCTGCAACGTGTATTCCTTTTCGCTTGCCGTTTGGTATGATAACTGCACCTGAGGCTCTCCCGTAATAGTGTCGAAACTGATCAGCGGGCGGAACCCTTTCAGGAATGTCAGGAACTTTTCCCCTATCGTACTCTTTTCGGGAAATTTTTTCAGAATGGCCTCTGCCATCAATTGGGTGAAATCTTGCAATGACCGCGCCGGATAAATGTCGGTGTAGATTGTTTCGAACAGATGATCTTGATTTATCTGGTCAAAGAAACGGTGGATAAGCCCCGTTTTGCCCATGCGCCGTGGAGAAATCACCGTTGTATCGGCACCGTCGTTGGCGTTTGCCAGCAAACGTTGCATCCCTTCCTCCCGATCGCAAAAATGGGAAGCATCCTGGTATCCTTTAATAAGAAAAGGGTTTTCTCCTTGTTGTTTCTCCATATCCTGTTGATTTGTTGTTATTCCCGCAACAAAGATAGTACAAAAATAAGAATGTTATTTATTTTAGATTATCTATTTTAGATTATCTAAAATAGATACTGCTATATATTGTTGATATATAGCAGTATATTCTCTTTTTCGGAGAGTGATTGTGTTATTATTCTATTTATAACTTAACAAAGCGGTACCTGGCCCTACATATGTTTTTTGTAGGCCGCCCCAGTCAATCACTATGCGTTCGATAATCATACCCGGATCTCCGCAGGTTAAAGTGAGCGAATGTTTGGGTAATGATTTGTCAACATGAAATTTAGCGGTCGAAACTACTCCGTTTTGCAATACACGATCTTTCCATGGAACAGAAAATTCTTTGTGATTGTTTTCCGCAACAAATGCAGGTTGTCTGTCGACGGAGATTCCATAGCGTGTACTTTTCCCTTTGTGGAGAGCAAAAAAGGGCAAACTGTAAACATGTACCGTAACAGAGTCGGATTGAACGCCGGAAAATTCGTACTCAAAACGTGTTCCGTTAAGGTTTGCGGGATCCTCAGCCAATTCGGTAGCTTCGCCCAGTTGTATGGAGTTCCAGTCGTATCCGATTCCATCGATAATTCTCAGCGTATGGCCATTTAGAGCAACTTTGTTTTTGAATTGCCTGAGGTCAATGACAGTACAACCTTCCAACCGATTTTTGCTTGTTTGGGGCTCAAGATCGATCGGAGAGCTTTCGACGCCTTTGGTAAAGTCTACGTTGGGCATATTCTGATATTTTGCGACAAACCCCGGAGCAATATCCATCATGCCATTCCATTTGCCATTGAGCATGGAGTTGTATGTATGGTTAAGGCTATTGATGCTATCGAAATCGGCTTTAGCCTGATATGCAGCCCAATTTGCTGTTGATGGTTTCTCTTCAGCGAGTTGTTCATGGTTGAGTTGCGCCATCAGAAATTTACGGTTCATTTGATAGGCTCCTTTTACCGGATAAGCCAGTAATTCGTAAAATGCCGGGCGGAAATTTTCAGGAATTTCCTTCAAAATTTTATCCGACAGGTCGGCAATCCGTTTGTAATCGGCCAAACGTTGTTGCGCGTCGTTGTAGTGCTGAAAAGAAAAACCGGTATTGGCAAGTTCGGTCTGTTTTGGGGCATCCCACTCGCGTTCCCATCCCATGAATTCAGGTTTACGACTCCATGCCAGCCTGTAGTAGTTGTCTAATATATCCTGAAAAGATTTTTCGTATTCAGCGCCAAAAGTATTGGCGAGAAATCGGCTTTGCTGATGGTTGATATTGGTATAATCGAATTTGTCTACATTCCATGCCAGATCTAAGAATGTTTGTATGCATAATTCGGCCGGTTTAATATCACCCACATTCAGTAACCAGTATCGATCTGCCCCTGTTTTATAGGCCTTTATAAGCTCTTCATACATGAGAGTAGGTGGGGTCGTGCATAACCACAGATAATCGTGTGGAGGGCCTAAGTACGAAGCATGATAATACACACCGGCACCACCACTACGTTTTTGTTCTTCTTCGTTACTCAACCGCTTCATATATCCGAAGTTATCATCTACCCAAATCAGAGAAATATCGTTGGGAATCTGCAACCCAAGTTCATACACCTCCATTGTTTCTTTGTAGGGAACAAATATTTGAGGAATGTCGGATATGTTTTTTTTGATATATTTTTTCAGAATCTCTCTTTGGTCTGCCATTACCTGAGTAAGGATGTTAACTCTCTCTTCGTTGGTGAGATTACCTCTCAATCCTTCATCGTGTACACCACGCATGGCCATGGTATAAATATTCTCGTAAGGAGAAGCTTCGCATACACGGTCATCCATTTTTTTTAGAATAACTTCTTTGTTTTTGGCATAGTTCCACTCCCCGTCGCGTTTACTATCCCATTCTGATTGAGCGGCATTATTAAATAATAGTGGTTCGCAATGCGATGTAGAGATGATGATGCCATACTCATCGGCAACGACTTTACTTTCGGGGTGGGAATAAAAAGCACCGGTACAACTGTGCATGGCGGGAGCAAACATGTTCGCTTTGAGCCGGAGCAATAATTCACAAACCTGAGCATACGTTTTTGGACCGATGTCGCCCAAATTTTTTTCGTAATTTTTTGAAGACCACGGTTTCAGGCCCCAATCTTCGTCGTTAATAAAGATACCCCGGTATTTAACCGACGGACTTTTAGAAGTATAGTTAATGGGATGGATACTTAACGTTGAACTCTTTCGTACCGGGACATCTGCCCACCAGTACCAGGGGGAGACTCCTATTGCTTCCGATACGGTAAATGTTCCGTAAGCAGTTCCTCTACGGTCACTTCCAACAATAACCAGCGCTTTTTTCACTCCATCGAATGGATGATCGATGGTTTTAATAGTATAACATTCCCACTGGTTACGGATAGAATCCACCTGTAACTTTTTTGATTTAACAAGCTCCTGAATCAATCGGTTCTTTTCTATCGTACCAATAATTACTGCATACTCTTTGAGTTTCGATTTGGAAGATACCACAGGAGGCATTTTACCGGTAACCCGTTTAATATCCTCGGCAAAAAGGGTCGCTGTTTTTTTTACGGAAACAAAATCGGCAGTATCGTAATAAACCGATACAATTGTTTTGTCTGTGGCAATCGGGAACCCTGAATTATCTCTGGGTGTTTGTTTGTAAGCTACAACCTGCGAGAACAGCAGATTGGGTACAAGCAACAATCCTACTATTATACGTCTCATATTCTTTCTGGTATTTTTTAGATTTACTTTATCAGTATGTGGCCTGCTACGGTTAGTTGGTCGCTTTTGTTTAATAGTTGAATGCTATCGTCAAAGTTAAGCTATGACATGCACAATTGTTCTGTGAAAAAAACAAAGATCTTTACGTAAGTAAAGATCTTTGTCACTTCTCTCTAATTTGAATCTCAAACTAATACCTAATGAAAATTAGCAATAAAATATCGATCAATATCCTGTATTTTGCGTCAATACGCCATCTTTATTCGCATCAATTGCCGATTGAGGGATTGCATATCTTGTATAAGCCTTTAGGAACGTAACTACATCGGTCCGGTTTCCATAAATTCCGCCATAATAAGGATTATATGCCTGAACTCTATTGTAGAATATATCTTCTCCCAGTCGGGCAAGGGTCAATCTTCTTTTTTCTTCTATGCCCAATTCACGCATACGTTCGTCAAGAATATAGTCCAAACCTGCGACTCCCGATACTCCGGTTGCACTTACTTCTGCCAGGGTAGCAGGTACTGCATGTGCGCGGTTTCTTACTACATTGATATCTGCAAGTGCCAGATCGAATTTTTGCAAACGGGCATAAGCTTCTGCTCTCAGCAGGTAAGTTTCTGCCAAACGGAACATGTATTGATCGGTATATGTTCCTCCTGCACTGCTGGTAAGGGCATATGTAGAAGCATTAATCAATGCCGACGGATAAACATAGAGACCTGTACATTTTGTTTGATAACACGAAAGATAACGGCCAGGGAAAGATGTGGTTACATTGTTGTCTCCCGTAAGGAATGTCCATCCTGCGGTTGTATAATCCGCAAGCTTATCAATATCAATAGTATCGCTTCCAAAGTCAGCTCTCCATGCAGCTAATTGAGAGGTAGAGCCCGTATTGAATTTAAACTTCCGTACAAAATTGTGGTTTGCATTTCGTATATCTTGCTTAAACTCTTGTGAACCATATCCATTCCACACTTCTTTATCGAAATGATAAGTCGGAATACAAGAGCCGATTCCACGGCCACCTGTATAGTCTCCTGTAGGCCACGCAAAAGGTGTGTATTGTTTGCCTCCTTTTGACATTCTGAACAGTCCGGTTTGCGGAGCGCACATTCTTTCCAGCAAAAAGCTTCCCGGTGAACTCCATATAGAGGTAATGTCCATACCACCGGCTGTAGTTCCAAGGTTTTCTTCCTGAATAACCCAGATTCCTTCTGTATTGCCACTGGCTCTGTTCTGATTGTTTCCACGGTATAAATCCCAGTAAACATCACCCGGAGTTTCGGTTTTTCTTGAACCGAAGCGATTAGTCATTAAACTAAGCGAGTTATTGTTTATTACTGCAGTAGCTGCATCGACTGCTTTCTGATAGTCGCCATGAGTCAAATAAAGTTCCGATAACAAATGGTATGCTGCAGGAGCACTGATCTCACCATCTTTTACTGCCGTAACAGCCGGTAAGTTTGCAGCTGCATACTCTACGTCCGAAATGGCCTGTTCTATTGTTTGTGTATAGGTGGCTCTTGTATAATCTATTTTTGGCTTTGTCACCTCTACCAAAGTGATAGGCACACCGAGGTTAAGCTTTTGATCTCCGTAGAAGTATGCTAAAGTACGATAAGCAAGACCTCTGAAGAATTTGGCTTTAGCCACAAATACAGCCTGATCAGCTGACGGTACGGATGATGATGGTAAACGATTAATAATTACGTTTGCCTGAGAGATAAGGAGATATAATTTATCCCAGTGAGCAGAAGCAATGGAAGAGGATGTTCCATAATTAGCTGCTAAATTCGGATTCGAGTTACCGCTACTACCGTTAAGCAGCAAATCAGTTCCCATAAAAAAATCCTGGGCACTACGTTCCTGATTACCGTAAAACTCGTATCGGGTGAGATAATACAGCTCATTAACAGCCTGGTTAAAGTCAGAGGATGTGATATATGAGTTCGACGCACTCATAAAGTCCATGGGTGTTTCTTTCAGGAACGAGTCTTCATTACATGCTCCTAAGGATATGGCTACTAAGGCCAATGCTAAATATATTTTTTTCATTGTAGATTCGAATTAAAATGAAACATCAATACCGAACGTAAAGCTCTTCAATACAGGGCGACCCTCGTAGTCATCTCCAGACTTGTTGATAGCGGAAGCCGACAGATTGTACATGGGTGTAATAGTCCCATTATTGGCTTCCGGATCCCAACCGTGCCATTTTGTGATGGTGAGCAGATTTTTGCCTGTAACATATAGATTTACATTGTCTAACCCTACGACCGAAATTATTTTCTTTGGTACATTGTAGCTCAACGTTACATCCTGTAAGCGGATAAAGCTACGATCTTCATAGCGGTAAGGGGTGATAGCTCCCGAACTGGTTGATGCCGAATATATACCATTAGGATTGGAAGGAGACCATACATGTTTCACGAATTCGGTAAGGTGATTATTGCCTCGGGCAACATTGTCCTGAATCAACGAATAGGTATTCTCACCTAAATATCCATCTTTACCTCCCTGAATCGAGTTAATAAAGAATGAAAGTGAAAAATCTTTGTAGGACAATTTATTCATAATACTGAATCGGTAAGCAGGATCGGTTTTTCCTAAGATGGTACGGTCTGCGGTTGTGATTTTGCCGTCTCCATCAACATCGTGAATTTTATAGTCACCTGTATAATAACCGGCAGGTTTTGTATCATTGATCTGATAGATACCATCTACTTTATATCCATATATTGCACCAAGTGATTTCCCGATGAAAAGACCGCTGGTTACCAAATCCCCATTTCCGGTCAATGTTAATATTTTATTAGCATTGGACGAAATATTAAAGGTCGTACTCCATTGGAAATCTTTCTTTACAATGTTACGAGTGGTCAGAGAGAGTTCAAAACCCTGATTCTGCAGGCTTCCCACATTGGATGTGATAGAAGAAAAACCGGTGATGGTTGGGATAGATACGGCAAATAACAAGTCGGTAGTTTTGTTTCTATATGCATCTATCGACCCCTGTATACGGTCGTTGAGCAGGTGAAAATCGAGGCCGATATTTACTCCGCCTGTTCTTTCCCATTTCAAATCTTTGTTTTCCATCGAACTCAATTCCTGACGAATTACAGCAGTACTTCCGTCACCGAATATATATCCGGAGCTGGTAGATACTTTTGCTAAAGAGCTATAACTGGCAACGCTGTTGCCGGTCATACCGTATCCGGCACGTACCTTCAAATAATTAATAACAGGCAATAAGTTTTTGAAGAAACCCTCTTCCGATGCAATCCATCCTAAAGCTGCTGATGGAAATACAGCGGTTTTATGGTTGGCTGCGAATGACGAATTACCATCCCTTCTTAAAGTAGCTGTAAACAGATATTTGTTGTTGTATTTATAATTCACACGCGCTATCTGATATAAAGAATGGCTGTCGTTTGCATCAGAATTGACAAACTTATTTGTACCTAATTCCAGACTATTGTAGCCTAATGCCATGTTGGTAAACTGAGTGGCATCCGCTTTTGTATAAGAGTATTGACTTGCTCCGATACCATATACTAAAGTAGCTCCGATATTGTGCAGCCCGATAGTTTTTGTGTAATTTACGATGTTATCCACTGTATAATTGTAGATTGTCGAAAATTCTTTATAAGCTTCACCCGAGAGTGAGTTTCCGTAAGGATTGGATTGATAATGGGTATTAATCGTATAGTTGTTACCATAATTAATACGATAAGTCAAGCCTTTAACCGGTAACTGGAATTCAGAATAAACATTGCCTACAAAATAGGAGTGACGTTCACGGTCGGAAATGTTATTTCCCATCAGCGGATTTCCATTTGCATTTTGCATTGGAGCAGAAGCTAAAGTTCCATCTGCATTATATGGTGATACTAAAGGACTCATTGTGTACAATGTCCACAAGGTAGGTTCCGCTCCATCCTGATTGACAAACGAACCGGAAGTTTGAACGCCTAATTGCCACCAGGGCTCAACTTTCGCATCCAAATTGACGCGAATACTGTTACGTTTGAAATTATCATTAATCAATAAGTTCTGTTGATTTGTATTTCCATAAGAAATCAAATAGGACATGGCATCGCTTCCACCCGAAATGCTTATTTTGTTTTCGAAAATAGATGGAGTTTGGGTTCCGGCTTTCCACCAGTTAAAGTCTGTAGAGGTAATCGTTCCGTCAGGATTTTTCATCGTTGTTACCGGCAAATAGTTTGCCAGCACAAAGGCAGAATTCTCTTGCGTATATCCTGATGCTTGCGTATAGGCCTGATCCCACATGATATTCTTGATGAAGCCGAGAGATTGCTCTCTGTTCATCAGTGAGTAATCGTGCGTTGCACTTTGAGTGGTATAGGATGAAGAGAGACTAACTCTGGCTTTACCGGCTTTTCCCTTTTTGGTGGTAATAAGCATAACCCCATTCGTAGCGGCAGCTCCATAAACGGCGGTCGAACTGGCATCCTTCAGAATATTGACCGATTCTATATCGGCAGGGTTAATCGATGATAAGTTTCCGGAAACAATACCATCGACTACAACCAAGATACCGGTATTTCCGCTGATGGTGTTTTTACCACGAATTTGAATATCCGGAGTACTACCTGCACTTGTCGTCTGTCCAATATTCAAACCGGGCACCGAACCTTGCAGAGACTGAACAATGTTCGTGTTAGGCGATTTTTCAAAATCTTTAATATTGGCACTTGCGATTGATCCGGTAAGGTCACTTTTTTTTGCCGTACCATAACCAATTACAACGACTTCGTCTATTTGAGTCGAAGAGGGTTGAAGCTGTATTTTCATCTCTTTTTGACCTGTAGACACAACGCTTTGGGTTTTATACCCGATATACGAAATATCAAGTGTTGATTGAGGTTTTACGTCCAGCTTGAATTTTCCGTTTACATCCGTAATGGTTCCGGTATTGGCCCCATGTACTTTTATATTTGCTCCAATTACAGGAGTCCCGGTTTCATCTATTACAGTTCCTTGCACAACCGATTGCGCAAAACTGCATAATGAAAACAATAACATAGGCAACATTATCATTGTTGCCTTAAGAAATCGACATTTGTTTTTCATAAAATTGCTTTAGTTGATAATTGAAGATAGTATATGCTTTGTGTAAGTTTTAAATGTTAAAAAAATAAAGTAAGAGGAGGTGTGTTTTGGTTGGGGGAGGCGGCTACAACCGTTTCTGCAAAACAGAAAAAGCCAGGAATAATATGTTTTTCATGTAAGTAAAAATGAACAGTATAATGGGATGTTCTTGTGAACAGTTTATTGTACGCAAAGATCAATGATTATGTTGACTTGGATTTGTCATTTTGAGTTTTTGATTAGCAATTTTAAATCGTTTTTAGTGCCTCTTATACATGAAAAAATGAGTGATATAAATTAATTATATTACTCATTTTCAATGCAATATTTTAAATAAAATGGGTTTTCGGGAGTTAATTCATCAGGATGTCTGTTGGCGATTTCCCGAAATGTTTACGGAAGACTTTGCTAAAATAGGCCAGGCTTGTGAAGCCGCACAATTCACTTACTTCCGTGATGGAATATTTACCGGACTGAAGCAGTTCCACCGCATGATTCATCTTTATTGTTTTAATGAAATCAACCGGAGACAAATTGGTTAGCGATTTGAGTTTCCGATACAACACCGATGCGCTGACATTCATAGCAGACGCGAATTCATCTTTCCCGAATTCAGATTCTGTCATGTTTTCGTGAACGATTGATAATGCTTTTTTAATAAATTTATCGTTGTTCTCATTCTCCACAATAGGATCCTCATTATGCCCGGCCATCAGTTTTAAAGCTTTTTCTTTGATGATTTCACGGTTACGAATAATGGTTTTGATCCGCTGTAGGAGTAACGAAACATCAAAAGGTTTTTTCAGGTAATCATCCGCTCCCAATCCTATGCCATGTAGCTCTTCCGTTTGTTCCGATAGGGCGGTAAGCAGAATGATGGGTATATGCGATGTCTGATAGGAGGATTTGAGTAGCCGGCATAGTTCCCACCCGTCCATATTCGGCATCATAACATCAGAAACTACCAAATCAGGCATCGTTTTCTGAATCATTTGCCATGCTTGCCGGCCGTCTTCTGCCAGATCGACCTCAAAAGTTTTTCCCAATGCCAGTTTGATGAAATTGCGTAAATCATAATTATCATCCACTACCAGAATTCTCATCTTCTTGGATTTGGGATTATCTCCTTCTTCTTCCATTCCCGGATCTTCCTTTTCAAATTGATTCAAAATTTTAGAGAATGGCTGTGTGTGATTAACCTCTCCATAAGGGATCGTCACCTGAAAAGTGGATCCTACATTTTCTTCGCTTTGACAAGTGATATCTCCACCATGTAGCAATACATATTGTTTAGCCATTAAGAGGCCTATTCCTGAACCGATTGCTTTGGAATTTATCGCATTCGTATCCCGATAAAATTCATTAAAAAGCCGTTGCTGCCCCTCTTTGCTGATACCAATACCCTGGTCTTTAATTGTAAATACCCATTTGTCTGGCAAACAGTTGATCTGTAGGTCAATTTGTGTGTCGGGATATGCATATTTAATAGCATTCGATATCAGATTGCTGATTACTTTTTCTATCATCATTTCGTCAATATTGCAGTAACAGGAGGGCTGATCCGCTTGCAGGACGATCTTAACATTTTTGTTTGCCGCCAACGATTCATACATCATTTTCTGAAGATTGACCATTTTAACAATATCGACCCGTTGGAGCGATAATTGTTCCTTCCCAACATCCAGTTTTTGAAAATCCATTAACCGGGTCACCACATTTGATAACCGCCTTGCCTGTTCGAGAGCAAGATGCAGGTAATATTTACGGGTCGAAGCATTGGCTGTCCCTTTGTGCAGTTCTTCGATCGGAGCGGTAACCAATGTAAGCGAAGTGCGGATTTCGTGCGCTGTGTTGGCAAAAAACTTAATCTTTTCTTCGGCATGTTGTTGATTCAAATAGTTAATATAATAATGGAACAGCAAGTACAAAATACTGATGATTATGCCACCCATCAGCGAAACGAACCACCATTTCTGCCAAAGAGGAGGAGTGATAGATATAGACAAAGTGCGCTCGGCGATGATATGTGAGGCCGAACTATCATACATGCGTATCTTCAAATTGTATTTTCCACTTGGAAGGTGGGTGTAGGTTATTATCCGTTGTCTGACCGGCGTGTGCCATTCCGAATCAAAACCTTCTAATAACCACGAAAATTTCGAATCGGAAGCGTTGACTCCGAGCGATAACATCTCAAGAGCGATTGTATTCTGGTTATAGTTCAATGCCAGCTTTTGTAAATAATTCAAGGGTGTGGTAAGGTGAAAGTTCGGATTGTCTTTGATGGAGCGACCCGACACAGACAAGTCCTCGAAATAAATCACTCCTTTTGTTTTAATGTCCCGGATGATGCGGGAATTAAAAAGAAGGGCTCCATTAACAGTTCCCCATAATAGATCTCCATTTTTTAGGCGACAATGTGCGTTCACATTGAAAGATATATTTGAAAAAGGAAGAATCGATTCATAGGTAAACACTTTCTCTGTTTTCAGGTTAAACTTACAAAGACCCGCTTCCGTTCCGAGCCACAAATATCCATCTACGGCCATTATCCCGTTGATGTAATTGGATGGTAGCCCCGATTTCATTGTAAAATAACGCGTATGTCCATTTTTCAGGTCGTATGAAACCAACCCGTCGCCTTTCGTGCCGGCCCACACTTTCCCATCGTATACAGCAATATCGTTCACTAAACAATGGCTCAGCAACAATTTCTCTTTTCCTGTCTGTTTATCCAGAAGTAATAATCCGTCAGGACAATCGAAAAACATTTTTCCCGGGCTCAACTCCATCAACGGATTCAACGATTTTTCGGGATATGTGTGAGCCTCCTTAGTTTTGACATTAAAATATGTAATCTGGCTACGCGTCCCGCCTATCCATATATCACCCTGCGCATCTTTTTTAATAGAGGTAATAAAATTGCTATTTATACTTGGGTTATTGCCTTCCATGTAATGAGCTATTTCTTTGCCTGATCTCTCATCCAGTAAATAAACTCCCGAAGCATACGTGCCGGCCCATATTCGTCCTAAATTGTCTTCACAGAGGGATAGAAATACAACAGCTTGTCCATCTTTGTTATGGTAATACGATCTCCATTGGTCGGTTTTTACGTTCCACTGGCTAATTCCATTATTGGTTGCAAACCAGATATTTCCTTGCGAATCTTCTATGATTTTATTAATGTAGTTATCACACAATGAATTGGGTTTGTTGATAGTGTGAAATATTTGCTGGATGTGTGGTGGCGTTTGCTCATAAAAGGAGACTCCACTACTAAAAGTTGCTACCCATACCCGATTATTTTTGTCGCAAATAATATCATATATCCCGTTGCCGGGCAATGAAAACGGATCGTCGACATCATTCTTATAGATGCTGATCACTTTGTTTGGAGCCTTTCGCTCTACTTTCCAGAGACCCTGTCCGTCTATACCGATCAACAGAGTAGAGTCCGAACTTGGCGTAATGGCTAATATGGGTTTGTTGGGCAATGAGGTGATTGGGGCTTTAGAAAATACTCCGGTTTTGAATACGTACTGAAACAATCCATTCGCATCGGTACCTATCCAGAGTTTTTGTTGCAATTTATCGTAGTAAAGTTTGGATACACGAAAACGTTTTTCCGCTACATCATTGACGAGATAATGAAATACATGCGTATTAATATCAACGAGACTTACGCTTTTAGCGTTGGATACGATTAAATGATCATTATCATACCACACTATTCTGATGACTTCTTTCGAGTTTCCAACTTTTTTAACTATTCCGTTGGCATAGTGATACAGACCTACCGATGTTGCCAGCCAAAGTCCTCCCCGTTTATCCTCTTTCATATCATGAAGATATGCGAAATTATTGTGCATCAACTCTTGCATATTCAGCAAGAAGACAAACTTATCCTTGATAGGGCTGTAATAATATACTTGCCCGTTGAAGGTGTAGACGTAAAGATGTGTGTTGTTGTATAGTAGACGTACATTGATAAAGCCGGAAGCTTTGAAGGGAAGGCTGTATAGCTTGTAATCATTTTCAGTCAGGCGTAAGATCCCCGTTTTCGATGCAGTCCAAATAAACCCGTTGTTGTCTTCACAGATGGAGTAGGTCTCACGTATCGATATTCCATATCGTATATTGATACTGTAAAATTTTGTGTTTGACGCGAATGCTGCCATAAGCGGCAGTATCGCACAAATAATAAACAATTTGAATTTCATTTGTAAATGTTTTGTCTATGAAGTCATCTCGACTTTTCGGGCACGAAATATTTTCACCTCATTTTTGGTTTGCTGACCTCACCTATGATTGTAAAAAGAGGAGATTTTATTCATTTTGCAATGTTTCAGTCCTCTTTTGGATTGAAAGTACAGACATTTCATAGTCTGTAGGGTTGGCCGGTCAAAAAAATAAAAAGTCAAGATGACTTTTATGGTCAAATTGAACCTTCCGAACAGGAGAAGCGAAAGATTTTAAATTACAAACATCTATTTATCCGACGGATAATCTCTTTGCCATAAACGTGTCATAACTGACTTCATTGATAGATAAATGCGAGTGCGAATTTAGAGCTTTTTGTCAGTACAATTATATAGAAA